>CP081102.1:1229166-2458333 GCA_025141835.1 Rhodobacteraceae bacterium M385
GGGATGGACGGCATCGCCCGTGGCTTTGAACGTCAGGTGGGTGATCTGATTACTTACAACGCCAAGGTGGTCTCGCTGCAACAAGACGACAGCGGCGTGACGGTAGAGTGGGAAGACCTCGCCAACGGCGGCACCAACACCAGCACCGCCGATTATTGTGTCTGCACCATTCCGTTCTCTATCTTGGGTCAGATCGACCACAACTTGTCCGGCGATCTGTCGGCCATCATCAGCGCGATGCCTTATAATGGCGCGACCAAGGTGGGTCTGGAATTCAACCGCCGCTTCTGGGAACAGGATGAAGATATCTACGGCGGTATTTCCTATACGGACCAAGCGATTAGCCAAATCAGCTATCCTTCCACGGGATTCCTTTCGGACGGTCCTGCCGTTCTGCTGGGGGCCTATACGTGGCGCGGGGCGAACACCTTTCAGTTCAACGCGATGCAGCCGGAAGAGCGGATCGAAATGGCCCTTGAGATGGGCGAGAAGATCCACTCCCAATATCGGGAGGAGTTCAAGACCGGCGTTGCCGTGACGTGGCACAAGGTGCCTTGGGTGCTTGGGTGCTCGGGCATTTGGGAAGACCGCGCCCGCGACTACGACACCGCGATCCAGATCGACAATCGCGTGGTCTGCGCGGGTGAGCACCTCTCCTACCTCTCTGCGTGGATGGAGGGGGCAATCCTGTCATCGCTCGACGCGGTTTCGCGTCTCCATGAAGTCGTCATCAACGGTGGTGAATGATATGAAAAACACATTCTTAGCAACACTTTCGCTCGGCGCTTTGACGGCCTTTTCCGCAACCGCGCAGACCAGCACTCCGGCCACCGAGGCGTTCAACGCGGGCAGCTATGTCAGCACCGATGGGGAGCAAATCTACCAAACCTTCTGCGCCGGCTGTCACATGCCCGGCGGGGAAGGGGCCGTCGGCGCGGGCACCTATCCTGCCTTGGCCGACAACCCCAACCTCGAATTTTCGTCCTATGCGACCTATCTGGTCATCAATGGCCAAGGCGGGATGCCTGCCCTTGGGTCTTTGTTGGACGATGAGCAGATCGTGAACCTGATGACCTATCTGCAAACCAATCTGGGCAATGACTACACGCCCGATGCGACGGTCGAGATGGTCGCCGATACACGCCCCGTCGCGCCCGAGCCAGAGATGGCCGAGCATGAGGTGCGTGACCCCACCGACGGCGATACCTCTGGCGTCACGCGCCACGCCATTCCCGGCTCGGATTTCCCGATCTCCTTGGCGGTGGAAGTGCCCGCAGATGCGACGATGGTCTACCTCAGCGGCGCGGTGCCACAGGTCGTGGATGACACCGCCGAACAAGGCTCGCCCGAGCGCTATGGCGACACCACAGCGCAAACGGTCAGCACCCTCGCGTCGATCGAAGCGCGTCTGGAATCCCTCGACCTGACCATGGGCGACGTGATCTCCATGCAGGTGTTTCTGGTGGCCCCGGAAGGCGCTGATGGCATGGACTTCGGCGGGTTCATGGAGGGCTACGTGCAGTATTTCGGCACCGAGGCGCAACCAAACCTGCCCACACGCTCCGTGTTCGAGGTCGCCGGGCTGGCTAGCCCCTCGTGGCTGGTCGAAATCGAGGTGGTCGCCGTCCGTCCCTGACACGGCCTTACCCAACTGACCCTTAAAGGGGCGCCGCGGATATCCACCCGGCGCCCCTTTTTTGTGCGCAACGCCCACGCGTGCGCGCGATCGTCGGGCCACCCGATCAAATGTGAACCGAGGCAAAACGCGAGCAGCGCACATGCCCTCTCTCCGCGTTTTGCGTGCGTGATAGGGGAGAGCGATTGGTTGGAAGAAGACGGATCGGGCACCTACGCCTCGTAACCCGTTGATTTGCTTGGAGGCGAGTACCGGAATCGAACCGGTGTACACGGATTTGCAATCCGATGTAAAATTCAACTATTTCAAAGCCTAAATGTTTCAAAGACCACGCCGACAAACCGTGAACAAACCAGGAAAGTTTCAAATCTCGATTTTGTGGCGGGAAAGGTGGTTGCATGAGCCATCGAGCAAACTGTTGGCTTGCACAATTAGCGCCGGCGCGGGTGAAGCCCGGTGCATTTCGCGTCCTCTTTCACCTTTGCGACCATCACAATGGTGAACGCGATCCACGTCGCGCTTGTTTTCCTTCGCAAAAGACTTTGCGAGAGCGCACAGGCATGGCGAACGGGACTCTCAACGCTGCTCTTGCCAAGCTTGAAGCCGACGGGTTGATCCAGCGCATCAGGTCCACAGTTCCCGGTCATACGACACGGCGCACCTATTACATTCTGGAATGCGATTTTGACGGGTTAGAAGGGCAAACTCCGAAACCTGGAGTTAGTGCAAATTCCGACGCGCCCGAGCTAGCACAAGAGCAAACTCCAGTTTCAGAGCGAGCAAACTCCGGTTTAGAGGCGGGCAAACTCCGGTCGACCGGAGAGGAACCTGAAAGGAACAGGAAAGAAGAGGATATGTGTACGGTGGGATCCGCTTGCGACACACATCCGACTTTCGCGGAGTTTTGGCAAATCTATCCTCGACGGAGGGACCGGGTGGAGTCTGAACGAAGATACGCTGAAGCAGTGGCCGATGGCACTGATCCTGCTAAGATTATCTCCGGAGCCAGAGCATATGCGGATGAGAACGCGAGCAATGGGAAGCAATTCATCGCATACTCAGCAAATTGGCTCAAGAATAAGCGGTGGCGGGACTATGCCGTCGAGGTGGAGCCAGTCGCAAAAACTAGCGACTTGGCGACGCTTTATGCTGAACGGATCAAGGCGGGGATGCGCATCTTCGGATCGCCTGTCAGTGAAGAGCTTCGCGCAGAGCTGATCACAGAACACGGCCTAACGAATGAGCAGATCGACCGCGCGTACGTAGCTGTATGAATTCTAAGCAGGCCCAGCGCTCTAAAGGATCTAGGGAAAGAGATCCGGCGACCTCGTCTTGTAGTATCCGATGTGACCATGGACAGGTTCATCCTATCCGACTCAGCTAGGGGTAACTTCTTAGCCCTACTTGTCGCTGCAAGTGCAGTGGCCAAGTTCCGCAAGAGTTTGGCGCGCCTGAACACCGCGCCTGCCGAGCTTTGGGCTAGTATCGATTTACGCAGCGCAAAGGTGCCTCGAGGCCGCGCCGAATAAAAACGCCTTACCGATGGCATCACCGGGCTGGCCGATCAATCCGGGCTCTATGGCTCACGCATGGTCACCGGCCTGCTGAACAGCCCAGGTTGGCATGTGTATCACAAGCGGGTCGAAGGAGTCTGGCTCCCATAGGGCCGAAGGTTCTTCATAAGTATAAGTGGAAAGCACGGCTCTGGCTGAACTATGGTATCTGCGTGCGTCTGCGGCCTGAGCGGCCTAACCGCGTTTGATCGTCTTATTTCGTCTAGGGCCGTACAGCCATTTGCCGGGCCTATCGGACACGGAACATCATGGATGAATACAGTAAGTAGAGGGGCGTTGATGATCCGCGTCAATCGATAGCTCACCTCAACCGACGCGCTGGGTGCGTTGACGGATTTGGTCATCCTGCGCGGCCCGCCCGAATATGCAGGTTCCCACGAGGGCCCGTAATTTATCGCTCAGAAGGTGCAGGGTTGGATCGCGGCGGTTGGCGCAAAGATGGCTTGCATCGAGCCGGGGTCACCAGAGGAAAGCGGATACTACGAACTTCAACGCGCGCTTCTTGGGCGAGCCGCCTAACATCGAAATTGTCTACAGCCGAGGAACGTGCAAATCCTGATCGCGCAATGTCGCGTCCACTACAATGCTGCAATGCGCTCGGATGTCAGCCTTCGGAGATGACTTGATCAAAGTCCTCGACTGAGGCGACGACCGCGAGAGCTGTTCTGTTGAATTTACTCCTGGTCGCAAGCAAAAAGGGATGACGGGCTGACTGCAGCGCTGCTTGTTTGATTGCGATCTTATCTACATCGAAATCCATCACTCGATCGTCCTGGTCGACGGCTGAGCAAGCAATCAACGCGTAGTCCAAACGCACATTCCGGAGGCGATCAACGATTTCTGCGCCAACAAGAGAGCCATCTCGACCGGCCATGCGGCCCCCGAGCAGGTGGACTTGATGGTGGGCCGGATCGAACTTCATTGCTGCGGGCATGGAGTTGGTGAAAACAGTGAAGCCAGGGCGCTTCGCCAATTCAACTGCGCAGGCCTCTATCGTTGTTCCAACATCGAGGTAGAGCGTGGCACCATCAGGAATGAGTTTTGCAGCTCGCCGCCCAACAATCTGCTTCTCGGGTCGGGCGATGTTTCGCTTTGCACTGTAATCAAGTCTAGCGGCTTCCGCCTGATCTACCGGCCCTGCACCACCGTGAAATCGCTGTAAACGGCCAGCATTGGCTAGCGCAATGATGTCGCGACGAACCGTTTGCGCGGAAACCCTGAAACGTTCGGCTAAGGTTTCAATCGTTGCGAAACCGCTCTGTTCAACAGTTTCCAAGATATTCGTGCGTCGCTCGGAAAGTGTAAGGTTTGAATCGTGGTTTGTCATAAATCTGTGTCAATTATCTACCATTTGTAAGCTATCTTACAAAGCAGACGGTAACGATGACAACACAAATATCTCTGGCAAAACGCAACGATGGCCGGATTGAGATTAACGGATTCGAGTTAGACGCCTCGCGGTGGTGCCTTGGGTCAGAAAGTAACTCTGGGTCGCCCGTCTCACTCGAGGAAGCCTTCGAGCATCTCGCAAGCAGTGGTCAGCTGAGAGGTGTTGTTGTTGGAATTATCGGCCCCAGAGACGCAACGTTGGAACAGATTGGCGCGGCAGAACAGATCGCCTTTTCCCTTGGAAGCTACGGTTTGACTTTGATCTGCGGAGGCAAGTCAGGGGTTATGGAAGCGGCCTCGCGCGGGTGTCGCGACGCGGGTGGCCTGATGGTCGGTATCTTGCCTGGAAGCGTTCCGAGTGAAGCAAATGACTACGTCGGCATACCGCTTCCAACCGGTCTCGGCGAGGCGCGGAACATGATCATTGCGAAATCGGCGCGTGTTCTTGTCGCTGTCGGTGGATCTTACGGAACGTTGAGTGAAGTCGCCTATGGGCTGCATTTCTCAAAACCCGTGATCGGGATTGCCGGCGCTGCACAGGTCGATGGCGTCACCCATGTTGAAAGTGCCGACGCGGCTGTCACCGCAGTGTTGGAGGCGTTGATCCTGGCAAGCACCCGACCCGAACCCACCAAGAATGGAGAAACGCTCGGGGGTGCCTGCCTATGACTGTTTTGGCGCTTGATGGCGTGACCAAAAGATTTGGTGATGCAACAGCGGTCGATAACCTCAGCCTAGAATTGCGTGAGGGTGAATTCGTTGCGTTGCTTGGCGCGTCCGGCTGCGGAAAGTCCACCACATTGCGTTTGTTCGCGGGCCTCGAAGCGCCGACCGACGGTAAAGTCCTGCTGTCCGGCCAAGATGTTACCACCTCATCCGCGTCCGCCCGCAATATCGCATTGATGTTTCAATCCTACGCGCTTTATCCGCATCTGACAGTAGCGCAGAACATCGCCATGCCGCTACGACTGCGTAGGCTTTCGGCTTGGCAACGCTTGCCTGGCGCTACTTTCATTGCTTCTGGCATAAAGAAAGAGGCCACTGAGATAGCAGGAGCGGTCAGTCGAATGGCCGATTTGCTACGCTTGGGTGCGCTTCTTGATCGCAAACCCGGTCAGCTTTCAGGCGGGCAGCAGCAACGGGTCGCCTTGGCCCGAGCGCTCGTGCGGGACCCGTCAGCGTTTCTGCTAGATGAGCCGCTGTCCAACCTCGATACTCAACTTCGCGCGGAAACCCGCGAAGAGATCAAAGCGCTCCATGATCGGACGGGCTACCCCTTTCTTCTTGTGACCCATGACCAATCTGACGCCCTGTCTATGGCTGATCGTATCGCCGTTATGATTGGCGGAAAAATCGTGCAACTCGGGACGCCGGTTGAGATCTTTAATCGTCCAGTTACCCAAGAAATTGCGACGTTCATTGGGCAGCATCGTATGAACATCCTGCCCGTCGGGGCAGGGGGTAGCCTCCATGCATCGGGCGCAGGCCTATCTCTTGGTGTGCGGCCAGAGGATCTGTTTATCAGTGAAGAGGGCCTGCCAGCAGTAGTCGAGCGTCTGACATTTCATGGCGAAGAGACGATTCTGAAGTTGCGCGGCCCGGCAGGTCTGCCGCTGAGTTCCGTTATTCGGGGCGGCATTGCCCCTCCGGCGCTCGGCTCCAGCGTTCACCTCAACGCCCTTGAAACGGCCTTGCATGGATTTGACCAGCAGGGCCTAAGACAAGAGATCGCGCAATGACGCGGCGCTGGATCACAGATCTCGCCCTTGTTGGGCCGGCAGCCGTTGCACTTGTTCTGTTCATTTTCCTGCCAGTGGGCATCGTTTTTGTTCTGGCCTTTACGGACTATCAATTCGGAGCAAGGAGTGCGAATTGGGTCGGCTTAGAGAATTTCGGCGATCTTTTTGGATCGCGACTTGGCCGCAACGCAATCTTCAACACTTTGATCTACGCGGGCATTGTCATTCCGGCCTCGGTTGGTTTGGGACTTCTTGTTGCGATTAAGCTTCACAGTCTTTCCAAGAGCTTGCCGCGGGTCTCCAACCTTATGAAGGCCATCTACTTCCTTCCCGTTGCGGCTACGTTGGTTGCGATGGCGGTGAGTTGGCAGATGCTGATGCACCCATCCTTGGGCCTGCTCAACACTTGGGCCAGTGCCCTCGGTTTTTCACCTCAGCAGTGGCTGAGCGACAGGGACATTGTGCTGTACTCTCTTGCAGTGATCGGTGTCTGGCAGAGCATCGGATACAACATGGTGCTGTTTCTTGCCGGTTTGGCGTCCATTCCGGACACTCTCTATGACGCATCCGAAGTGGACGGAGCAGAGAGTGGCTGGTCAAAGTTTTGGCTCGTGACTTGGCCGATGCTCGGGCCAACGACGCTTTTTGTCCTTATCGTCACCGCAACAAGCGCGTTTCGCGTGTTCGAGACCGTTGCGACGATGACCGGAGGCGGTCCTGCCTTTGCCTCTGACACGATTGTCTATGCACTCTATCGGGAAGGCTTCGTTTATTTCAAAGCTGGATACGCGAGTGCAATCACAGTCGTCTTTTTCTTTGCGCTGCTGCTGATCACCGCGATCCAGCTCGTCGTGATCGAGCGTCGGGTACATTACCGATGAAGCCCTCAGGTATCATATCACTTGGTCTCGTCGCGATTGGGGCAGCCATGATACTGCTGCCCTTTGTATGGATGGTATCGGTGTCCCTTAAGCCTCATGCCGAGGTTTTCACAACGGATGTCCGGCTGTTTCCGCAAGCGCCAACTTTACAAAACTATTGGCACGCGATCTCAGAGACCGATATCCCGCTCTATCTGTTCAACGGCGTCGTCGTTACCGGTGGGATCCTTGTCCTGCAAATTCTTGTGACGGTCCCAGCGGCCTACGCTCTTGCGCATCGCGATTTTCCTGGTCGCAAGCTAATGTTTGCAGGGATCGTCGCAGCGCTTCTGGTGCCATTTCATGTGACCGCAATTCCGATCTTCATCGGGTTCGCTGAGCTTCGGCTCCTGAATTCCTACACAGGATTGATCCTTCCCTTTGTCGCAACGGCCTTCGGCCTGTTCCTTTTGCGCCAAGCCTTTGCCCGCATTCCCACTGAGCTGATCGATGCGGCTCGCGTCGATGGGATGTCGGAGATCGGGATTGCTTGGCGCGTAGCGCTTCCGCTCGCAATGCCCACGGTGATTGCGTTTTCGATTTTCTCGGTCACGGCCCATTGGAACGATCTGTTCTGGCCTTTGATCGCGACGACTGACCCCCAACTCGCCACCCCGCCGCGCGGCATCTTGTTCTTTCGAGATGAAGAAAGTGGCGACGACATCGGCCCGCTGATGGCCGGGGCGACACTGATAACAGCCCCATTGGTGATTGGCTTCTTGCTTGCTCAGAAGCGCTTCACGCAAGGCCTCGCCAATACCGGGCTCAAAGGATGAGGAAGTCTGGAGCACCCCAATACCTTCCCCATGAGATATACTTTTCAATCCAACGGAGATCCCAATGAAACCTCTCGTCCTATCTGCTGGTTTGGCGCTCATAGCGTCGATGGCCGCAGCTGAAACAGAAATCCGCGTGCACTACGCAATTCCTACGATCTGGGCAGATACGCAGGAACAACTGGCCGAGGCCTTTATGGCCGCCCATCCCGACATCAATATTGTCATCGATGGTCCGGCAGAGGGCTATGCCGAAGGCGTCCAGCGTTTGCTGCGTGAGAATATTGCTGGAACGGCACCCGACGTGGCCTATGTCGGCCTGAATCGCTGGCGCATCCTAGAGGATCGCGGTGTCATTTATCCACTCGATGACTTCTTGCCAGAAGATGCAGAGGCCGCTGGCTACACCGATGCGCTCCTGTCACTTGGGCAGTATGAAGGCGCACAGCACGCGCTCGCGACATCCGCTTCGACCATGATACTCTACGTGAACCCCGATCTGGTGGAGCAGGCTGGTGGCTCCATGCAAGATTTCCCAACTGACTTCGACGGCATCATTGAGCTGGCGGCTCGGATCGACGCCCTAGGCGACAATATCGAAGGTGTTTGGATCGGCCGCCATGATTGGCGCTTCCAGTCACTTCTAGGATCCCACGGTGGTCGCCCACTGAACGCCGACGAAACAGATATCACTTTTGACAGCGAAGCCGGCATGACGGCTGCGGGCCTCTACCATCGTTTCATGAGCGAAGGCGGTATGCCGTCTTGGGGGCAAGACGATGCACGTCAAGCGTTCCCAGCGGGCACTTTGGGCATGTTCTTTGAATCTTCGTCGCTTCTGACGCGCTTCGAAGAAGGTTCGGCCGGCAACTTCGAGTTGGCTGTCAGACCAACGCCTGTTGTCGCCGACGAGAACGTCTACTTTCCAACCGGCGGATCCGCGATCGTCATCATGACTGACGATGCCGAGCGGCAGGCCGCGGCGTGGGAGTACCTGTCTTTTGTAACCGGTCCAGAAGGTCAGCGGATCATCGTGGAAAACACTGGCTATGCTCCGGCGAACAGGATCGTCCTGAACGATGAGAGCTATCTTGGCGCGTATTATGAGGCGAACCCAAACGCCATCGTCGGTCACACACAAGTCGCCGACCATGCCGGGCCGTGGTACGCCTACCCAGGTGATGAGGGTGTTGCCGTAACGGATCTGATCGCCGCGGCCCTGACGGAGCTCTCTGAAGGTGCCGACGTCGAAGCAACGGTAAACGAGCTCGCCGACACGGTGCGGGATCAGTTGGGTATGAACTGAGCGACATCGACTTGGGCTGCACGAGTGGATCGTGCAGCCCATTTAGCAGGCGTAGGCCGCCGAATTTGCGATCGAGCGGAAAGCTCTATCCGAAAACGAGGACGTTTTAACGGATCCCAGGAAACCGAAACGATCATATGGCAGCAGACCGTACTGCCAAGACCAACCCTTCATTGCGCGCGACATGAGACTTTGCTCTACCCAGTCAAAATGCCTTGGGCAGTTCAGGCCTGCGCCGCAAGATCGGTCAGTGCCGTCGCAATGGGAGAAGGCGCTTCGATGCAAGGCAGGTGTCCCACATTTTCTACGTTTAGGAGCGTCGCCTTGGGGAGGCTCTTCGCGAAGTCGGAAACCAGTTCCGGCGGCGTGGCCAGATCGTAGGAGCCGGAGACGCAGCTTACGGGCACGTTGATTTCGCCTGACCTGCTCCGCAGGTCGGTGTCTCGGATGGCCCGACAGGCAGCGGCGTAGCCCTCGGCTGGCGTTCGCGACAGCATCGCGCGATAGCCTCGGGTGTCGTCCGGGCGGCTCGACAGGAAACCTGCCGAGAACCACCTTTCAAGAACACCGTCCGCCATTGCGTCCAAGCCGACCTTTTCCAATTGATCCAGCCGCGCCTGCCAGCCATCTGCATCGCCGATTTTTGCTGCGGTATTCGATAGAAGCATCGACCGCACAAGGTCCGGCCGAGTGTGGAAAAGCTGTTGCGCGATCATGCCGCCGATCGAAACACCGCTGATGATCGCGGGACCGATACTGTAGCGGTCCATCAGCGCGGCAACGTCAGAGGCGTAGACCTCCATGTTCGTGTCCACATACTCCGACAGGCCGTGGCCTCGCTTGTCGACCTGCAGGATCGTCCATTCATCAGGTAGCATGGAAATCACTTCGTCCCAGATCCGCAGGTCGGTCCCGAGAGAATTGAGAAAGACCACCGCCGTTTCGTCCGGGCGGCGACTATCGACTTTGCGTCGAAGGCGGTGATGAATGACGGCGCCGTTTACCTTAAGAAAAGTCATGCGATCTCCTTGAGTCCGAGTGTCTGGCGCGCTTGCGCCGCGGTGGCGACCGTTCGGTCGTGTTTGTGACATATATCAACGGCGCGAGCGACGAGGGAAGCGTTCGACGGCGCGAGGGTGTTCCGGTCGAGTCGGATGTTGTCCTCCAGAACCGTTCGCAGATGGCCGCCAGCTTTGGCCGCCCATTCGTTGAGTTCGATCTGGTGGCGGCCGATGCCCGCGGCGCACCATGGCACGTCTCCTAAGAGACGCTCAACGGTCTTCACGTAGTAGAAAAAGACCTCCCGATCTGCCGACATGGCGTTCTTCACACCCATGACGAACTGTATGTAGGGGGCGACGCGAGTTCGCCCGTGTCGATCATTGCTTTGGCATAAAGGATGTGGCTGAAATCGAAAGCTTCGATTTCGGGCTTGATACCGTAGTTTTCCATTTCTCCGGCAAGCCAGGATACGAGGTCCGGCGGGCTCTCGTAGACGCGAGTCGGGAAGTTGTTTGAGCCCACGGAAAGCGAGGCCATGTCTGGCGCGAGAGGCAGCATACCGCCACGAGCTCGACCGGCGCCCGACCGGCCACCTGTCGAAAATTGAATGATCATACCCGGGCAGTACTTCTCCAACCCCTCCTTGAGACTGGCAAAGAGATCCGGATCGGAAGACGGGCTTTCATCGTCGATTCGAACATGGGCGTGGCAGATCGTAGCCCCGGCCCCGTAAGCGGCATGCGCGCTTTCGATCTGCTCTTCGACCGAAACCGGAACAGCTGGGTTATCGCTCTTGCGCGGCAGGGATCCGGTGATGGCGACGCAGATGATCGCGGGTTTATTGGTAGACATGTTTTTCTACTCAGAGCGTTGCAATAGGTGTGACAGGCGATCCAAGAGCACCGGGCAATCGAAGCGGCGGGGCGGTTAGCAGGAACTCGCGTCGCCCGAGCGTATCGAGAGCCTGGGCAAGGTCCTTTAGGTACCACAATTCGGCAAGGGGAAGGCCGAGCTTAAACAGACAGTGGTGATGCAGGGGGAGTTTCAACGTCGCCCCTTTGGGCGGGTGGGGGTTCTCAACGGCGTAGTTGTCAGAGCAGATGGCGGAGATCCCGCTGCCGGTGATCCATTGGAGCAGCTCCGGGTCATGCCCGTCTAGCACCGCGCCGGTTCGGTCGAGTTCTTCGACATGCGGACTTCCGCCCATCTCCACGATACGTTCGGCAAATCCCGTCCGCATCACCATGATATCGCCCCGCCGGATGTGCACGCCCGTCGCCTCAAGCGCGGCCTGAAGCTTGACGTATCCCACGATGGTGCGCCCCGTCCCGAAAACGGATGCGAGGTCGACAAGAACGGCGCGCCCCTGAACGCCGTGGGTTGCGAGGTTCTCGATGCCAAGGCGGTTTGCGCGGGAAGGCCCGCCATCCGGTCCGGGCGCCTCGATATCGGTCTCGGCCCGGTGGCCATTGTAGTAGACTCTTTCGGGCACGCCGTCGCCGTCGGCATCGAACAGCGCACCGACATGGGCCAGCGAGTCCCATTGGGTCGAATACTGGGTGTAGAGGATCACGCGGTCGTCGCTGATGACATCGCGGAGCTCGGGATCGAGATTGGCCAGGGGGAAATTGACGTATTGATCTCCGTCGAGTTCCGTCGGCGCCAGCTGCGGGGGATGCCTACGCGGGTTGAGAAGGTTGCCGCCGGGAAGGTCGAGGGGCAGGGACAAGCACAGCGTCCGCCCCTCCGTCACGGTTGCGATGCCGGCGCGGACCTCCTCCGGCCCGATCAGGTTCAAAAGGCCCAACTCGTCGTCATCGCCAAAATCGCCCCAGTTGGAGCCCTCGGGCCTTTGCGTCCACCGTCTCATAGCTAACTCCCCTCGGTATCTGCTTCGACAGCCGCAAGGACTGCCCGCAGCGTTCTTTCGTCTGTCTCTTCATCCTCGCCGGCGGGCCATTCGTAAAAACCGCGGCCGGACCTTCTGCCCGTTCGGCCGTCTTCCACCATGCGCTCCAGCATCCGGGATGGCGAGGTAGTGGCCGCGAGGTCCGGATAGAGGTACCGCGAAATATTCAGGTGTGTCTGGAGACCATTGAGGTCGCGCTGACGGAACGGGCCCGATACCGCCATCCTGACGCCGATCGACCACCTGACGATCTCGTCGATGTCCTTGGGTTCTGCCACGCCGGCCTCGACGAGGTGCAGACACTCGCGCATGACGGCGTGCTGAATGCGATTGGCAATGAAGCCCGGAACTTCCCGCGCCAGTCGCGCAGGCCGCTTCCCGAGGGATCGCAGCAGGGCCATGACGGAGTCGGAGAATTCCTTTTTCGCCCCGGGCGCGGTGACGACTTCGACGGCGGGAACCACGTCGGCGGGATTGAAGAAATGCGCGATCGCGGCGCGGCCCGGTGTCACCATCTCGGAGGAGATATCGGCAAGAGACAGACCCGAAGTGTTCGACAAGATCGGCGCGTCGTCGGCCACTTTACTCTCGATCTGCCGGAGAACACTTCGCTTTAACGAAGCTTCTTCAGGAACGCATTCCACTGCGACATCCGCGGTAACGGACGCAGTGATCGCCGACAAGACTCCCACCCCTTCAAGATTTTGTTGCAGCTGCTCTCCGAGTTCCGGATTCGGCTCGATCAGCTGCACGGCCCATGCGTTCGATGCGAACAGGCGCGCGATGGACGATCCCATTGTTCCACCGCCAACGATGATGACTTTCGGCATTTTTAGCCACTCCCTCAATTTCGCATTTGATTATCACAGAGTCTGGGTGATAAGCAAATGCCAAGTTTTGAGTTCAAGGGAGGATCACGATGAACGGACTTACCAACTTTTTCACGCGGCTTGTCGGGCGCTATTTGCCTGACCCGCTTGTCATTGCCGTCGGCCTGACGTTCTTTACCATCGGACTTGCGATGGTGGTCGAAGGGACCGGCTTCATGGAGAGCACGGTCTACTGGGGGCAGAGCTTCTGGAACCTGCTCGCCTTCTCGATGCAGATGACGGTCATTCTTCTAGCCGGCTATCTGCTTGCAAAGTCCCCGCCGGTAAATGCGGTCCTCGTGAAGCTGGTATCAAAGGTTGAGAAGCCGGCCACGGCAGTGGTCGTCGCGACGCTCGTCGGCGCAATCGGGAGCTGGCTGAACTGGGGCTTTGGCCTCGTCATCGGCACGTTGGTTGCCCGGGAACTCGGTCAGCGAGTAAAGGGCCTCCACTACCCGCTGGTAATCGCGGCGGCCTATTCAGGTTTTGCGCTCTATGGCATCGGCCTGTCTGGTTCGGTTCCGCTGCTGATTGCGACCGAAGGGCACTTCCTGCAAGATGAGATCGGCATCGTGCCGATCACCGAAACCATCTTTTCGCCGGTGCTTTTGATTACTAGCCTCATCATCGTGGTGACCCTGCCGTTTTTCAACGCATGGCTGCACCCCAAGGATCCGTCCGAGGTGATCGAGGCCAAACCCGATGCGCCCCTGGCTGTTGCTGAGGTAGAAGGGGATGCCGAGCGCACGATAGCCGATCGCATGAACGCCAGCCCCGTTGTCGGCATTGCCATCGGCGCATTGGGCCTTCTCTATGCAGTAAATCACTTCCTTGCAGGAGGTTCGTTGAATCTCAACATCATCAATACGATCTTTGTGTTCTTGGGGATTCTTCTTTTCGCATCGCCTGCTAAGTACCTCAAAGCGCTGAGTGAAGGTGTGACCATCGTGGCGGGGATCATCATCCAGTATCCCTTCTACGCCGGTATTCTCGGGGTTCTCACAGGGTCGGGCCTGCTTGTCACCTTCGCGCAGATGTTCGTGAACATCTCCACGCCGGACACGCTTCCGATCTGGTCCTTCCTGTCGGGTGGCCTGATCAACCTCCTCGCCCCCTCGGGCGGCGGTCAGTGGGCGGTTCAGGGTCCGGTCATGATGGGCGCAGCCCAGGAAATCGGGGCTTCCATTCCGGCCACAGCACTTGCTGTGCAGATCGGCGACCAGTGGACGAACATGGTGCAGCCGTTCTGGATCCTGCCGGTGCTGGCGATCTCGGGTCTGCGTCTGCGGGACGTGATGGGATACCTGGTACTGATCCTGATCTACCTCGGCCTGATCTTCGGTGCCGCGGTGATGCTCTGGGGCCTGTTCGGCGCCTAGGAAGGAGAGATCGATCCATGCCATTCATGATAGAAACCTGGGACAAGGAAGGTCTCTACGACCTTCGCCTGGAGGTGCGGGACCGGCACCTCGCCTATCTCGACATCCATGAGGAGAGGTTGCTGGCCTGTGGCGCCAAGCTTTCCGACGATGGCTCCTTTGCGAGCGGGGGACTGTACCTGCTCGATGTCGAAAGCAGGATCGAGGCCGAATCCTTCATCAAGAACGACCCCTTCCATGAAGCGGGTCTCTTCCAGCGGGTCGAGGTGACCCGCTGGCGCAAAGCCTACTTGGCAGGAAAACGGGAGATCTGAGGTCAATGCTGTTTCAAGTTAACATGACCGTAACCTTGCCGATGGACATGCAAGAAAGCACGGCGGCGAGCATCAAGGCGAAAGAGAAAGCCTACTCGCAGGAACTCCAGAATACCGGTGAATGGCGTCACATTTGGCGCGTTGCCGGCACGTATTCGAACCTCTCGATCTTCGATGTTCGCGACAGCGACAGGCTCCACGAGGTCATCTCGGGCCTGCCCCTGTTTCCCTACATGGCTATCGAGGTGAAACCGCTCGTTCGCCACCCGTCGTCGGTGCGTGCCGATGAAAGTTGAGCGCAACGCGATCGTCACCGGGGGCGCGCGGAATATCGGTTTGGGAATCTCACGGCGGCTGAAAGCCGATGGCTGGCGGGTGCACGTCCTAGATATCGAAGCCCCCGAAGACACCGATCTGGCGGCGGATGCCGTGCGCGTCGATCTTGGTGATGTCTCCGCGACGAGCGAAGCTGTAGGCGGGATTGCCGCAAGGTTTCCCGTGACCTGCCTGGTCAACAACGTTGGCACCGTGCGCCCCGCGTCTTTCGACGCCCTCGACATCGAGGATTTCGACGGGCTCATGCACGTCAACGTGCGCAGCGCTATCACCGCGGCTCGCGGTGTCGTCGAGGGCATGAGGAAGGTCGGCCGCGGTCGGATCATCATGAACACGAGCCGCGTGACCAAGGGAAAGATCGACCGGTCGCTTTACTCGGCCAGCAAGGGCGCCTTGCAATCCATGGCACGGACATGGGCACTCGAGCTTGCAGGAGACGGCATTACCGTCAACTGCGTGGCGCCGGGCCCGATCGCCACCTCGGCCTTTTGGCAGAACAATCCCGAAGGCGCGCCGAAGACCCGGCGCATCATCGACGCAATTCCGGTCGGCCGGATGGGCATGCCGGACGACGTCGCCCACGCAGTGTCCTTCTTTGCCGATGATCGGAGCGGTTTCATCACCGGGCAGACAGTATTCGTTTGTGGTGGAACAGCTGTCGGATGATCACGAGGGCAGCGTTTCAAGGAAACGCCTCAGGGCCGGATTGGTCGGGTTGTCTAGATAGGCAAGACCGATCCGGCTTTTCCTGGCAGCATCCGAGATCCGAACGAACTTCACTCCCTCGCCGTCCATGCGCGCCGCAGACGCCGGAACGAGGGCCACACCGAGACCGGCCGATACGAAGCTGACGATTGCCGTGAACTGTCGCGCCCGATGCACAATGTTCGGGGTGAATCTTGCGTCTGAGCAAAGCGCGTAGGCGCACGCTGCGAAGCCCGTGTCGGGACCCAGATGCGTGAAGATGAATCGCTCGTCCATGAGGTCGGTCATCTGCACAGAGTCACTGCCGGCGAGCCGGTGGGACGAGGACACGGCAAGAACGATTTCTTCTTCCAAGATGGACAGCGTCCGGACATTGTCGGGCGTGCCCGGCACCGGCAGCCGTACAAAGCCCGCGTCCATGCGACCCGACTGGATCTCGTGGATCTGGAGGTCCATATCGAGTTCCTGCAGCACGAGTTCGACATCTGAGGCTCCATCCAGAAAGGTCCTGAGAGTACGACTGAGGACGCCCGCGTAGGAGGCGGAACCTACGTAGCCGATTTCCAACCGCCCCCCGCGCCCCTCCGCCATCAGGCGGGCAACGCTCTCGACGCGCCGCGCCTGCCGAAGGAGCGCCCGTGCTTCCGGCAGGACTGTGGCGCCGAACTCAGTGAGCCGAACCCGGCGTCTGTTCCGATCAAAGAGGAGCTCGCCGCCGAAGGCCTCCTCAAGCAGCTTTAGTTGCTGTGTCAGCGCGGGCTGCGCTACGCCGAAGCGTTCTGCGGCGCGCCCGAAATGCAGCTCCTCGGCGATGGCGACAAAGATCTCGTACTGGCGGAGCGTGGGATGAGTTTGTAAAGGTTCGACCATTCTCAAATTCAAAGTGCGTTGCGGGTAGGCTTGAGTTTATCACAGAGGCCCCTCAGGCAAGCAACTCTTATCACAGAGCTATAAGTTGTTGCTGCGAAACACGCCTATGTTCTGTTTGGCGTTTTGTTCAACGAACAGTCTCTCCCAAAACAATCACAGAGTACGCTTTTGCAACTCTCACCGTCCTTGAGTCGAGTTCATTGGGTCGGTGAGCAGAAGGCCTAAATTTTATCAATGAGGTCAGATATCTGCCGCCACGGCACATACAGTGAAAGGTCCTCCTGCTGTCGATCATCCGCGACGGACGCCCGGTCATTCACTTCAACGAAGTGGACGAATGCGCGGGCCTTGATGCGATGATGATCGAGCGGGTGCACCGCGAATTGAACCAGCCGGTTGAAACCACGTTGCACGATTTGCGGTGGGGGGCTGAGGATGCGAGCGGAACAGTAGAGGGGTTCGTCTGGGTTTTCGAAATCTCCGGTGCCGCTCCCCCTGCACATCACAAGGGCGGATGGTCCGGGTCTGAAAGTCTGCGTCAACCGGCAATGTATTTCCCCAGCGGCGGGGGAGGTCTCAAAGGCTATGCCAAGCCCGGTGCCATTGTTTGGAGTCGTGTCTATGTCGAGGAAGGCCGCCTAAAACTTGATATCGGGAGGGGCCACGCGGTTGAGCTTCCTGAAGGCGAAGCCAACCGAAGAAGCCGCGCTACCACCTATGAGTGGCCAATCATGCATGGCGTTCTTTCGGGGGTAGGTCGCGACGCGATGATGGGGCGTCACAAGGCCAATCACATTCAGGTGGCCTATGCCGATAGCGATGAGAGTGCGCGTCAGATCATTGCGGTCCGTTCAGCTTTGGCTGCCAAGTTGGGGATTGAGGTTGCGCTTTGTGGGGATATTTAACTGCGGGAGTTCCTGCCGTTAATGAACTTCCTGGTGCGGCACTAGTTCGTTGAGCCGCACTGTCCTTTGTCCCAAGCATCGCCAATGAAGCTATCGTAAAGGCGAGTTTTGCTCCCCCTGAAGGTTTGCAAATTCTGGTTAGCCCTTGTCAGGTGTCGGAACTTCGTTGGCCGATTAGCATGTTGCACTGGCGTCATGGCCTGGCTCTCCTGAACGTGTCTTGCTCGGCTAGCTCAGGGAAACAAGTGCGCTTAAGACAAGCCGGTGTTAATGACAGATGGTCCGCATGATGTTTGCATCGCATATTGAAACGAGTCACTCACTGGACCAGTCAATCTCAAGGCTGACTTCTCCCGCGAGCATCATGATGGTCCGTTAAGGCCTATTGGCGTCGATCAACACCAAGGGCGGATTCCGGACTTTCGCTGAAATAGCGAGAGGCTCATGTCAGAAAGAAACAAGCGGCCATTTACCGCCCCTTTGATCAATGTGCCGATGCTGCACCATGCATGAAGGTCAGCAATGCGCAGATAGCAGATGACCTGCTGATCGGGTTGTGTTGCTTCGTTTCGCTGCCAGTAGACCATGGCAGGTGGCCTGCCGCCAAGTGAGGAGTGCGCGCGCTTGTGATTGTAGAACTCGATCCAAGTTCTGATCCCCACCTTGACCTCTGATCCGGTCTCCCAGGCACGCATATAGACGCATTCGCATTTAAGGGACCGCCAGAGCCGTTCGACAAAGATGTTGTCCAAGAAACGGCCCTTGCCGTCCATCGAGACACGGATGCTCGAACGCCGCAATCTGTCGGTCCAGACGAAGGACGAGGACTGGGAACCCTGATCCGTGTTCATTATGTCCGGTGGCCCAAACTTGTGGATCGCCTCGTTTGACGCGTCGACGAGTCGACGCAAAAACCGGCTTCCTATGTGTTTGATATCCACCATGCCATAACCTTGCGCGTATGCCAGTCCATGATGGCGACCAGATACGGAAATCCGCGCTGCATAGCTAACGCCGATGCGAGGCGTGTTCAGTCAAGTAATTGATTTAAAATAATATATCTCGTCGTGATGCGGCGAACACGCCGGCCATTCAGTCATCGTGCGCACACTATTGCGTTCTTTCGCGCAAACTTTTGGTTATTCTGACACTTATGGTGTCTTGGCGGCCCGTCGAGGATTCGAACCTCGGGCCTGTCACTTAGACGCTGGCTGCTCTGTCCGCTGAGCTAAGGAGCCGCAAGAGGGGCGGTTGCTTTGCTACGCCGGCGCAACCGCCGAAGCCTCGATTGTGCTCTCCGCCGAACGGCGGGGGCCTCTTATTGGCGGAAGAGACAGGATTTGAACTTGAGGGACATTCACATGTCCGCCGCCTTTCCAAGACGGTGCAATCGACAACTCTGCCACGTTTCCAAGCTGCGTTTGAAAGTAAAAGTCCGTTGCGCGCCATGGCGTGCAACGGACTTTTACTTGGGTTGGGAGGCTCCCCGAAGGTGGGTGCCCGCAAACTTATACGATCTTAGGAGACCATCACCGGAGCTTCATGAAGGAGATAGCCGATAGTGCCGCGGCGGCGCAGCTCCCGGTTATTTGAGGGGCTAGCGTTCACAGCAAGCGCGACCGCCGGGCGACCAGCTGGCAGCCGAAGCGAGACATCACCGATGATCCCGCGATCGGTCGAAAAATCATTCCGCGAAAAAGTGCGCGATCCAATGATCAAAGAGACCGATGGATAGTGATTGCGGAAGTCTCTCAGTGCATCGATTGCCTGTATCTTGTCGGTGAACGCATCGATGTCACAGAAAATCATCTGATGCTCGGCCATGTTCTCGCAAAGGCCCTTGGTTGCCTCTTCGAGTGTCGTGACCACACGATAAGAGGCGGCGCGGTCCGCCAGCCAATCGACATTGTTAATCAGCGCGCTCGTCTCGCGCGGCGCGACGACGATAATGTCTCGTTCGGCCAAGAGTTCTTCATCAAGCAAGATGAAGTTGTCGATCTTTCGGCCTGCGGCAGCGTTAACGCGCTCACACTCAGATGCTGGACGGGGTGGTGTCAGCGGGAGGCGTGGACGAACTTGCGCGGCAGGCGGGGCCTTCGAAAATGCGGGCAGCTCAATCTGAGCGTCTTCGTTGGTGAGGAAATTCACAACACCGGCGAGCAACGAACCTGCACGTCGCGGTTTGCTCGTCATCCGAGCATTGGAAGAGGTGGCTTTATGGTCGGCGTTCATAGACATGGCAGACGTTCCTTTGCAGATGGGCGAGCGCAATAAACGGGTGTGCGCTCGAATATCCGGGGGTCATGCGAAGATCAGATGTCCTGAGGGTGCGAGTGCTGATCAACCAACTGGGGATTGTGACACAACTCCCGGATGCCTTGATCATCGTACCTTTGTGCTCTGCGATATATTGCACTCTGGGCGGATTTTAGGCTCATTGCACCAAAGTGCGATAGGCAGCTTTCATGAAAACTCGACGGAAGCCGCTGTTTTTTAAACTTATACTTCGAATTCCGTGAAGAAGTCTTCGATCACCAAAGACACCAACTGCTGTCGGCTCTTTAGGCCGGATTTACGAAACACCGAGCTTACCTGCGACTTTGTCGTGGATTCCGTCGTACCTCGATATGAGGAGATCTCTGCGTTGCTGAAGCCCTTTACAACCAGAAGCGCCACATCGCGCTCAGTATCGGTAAGTCCCCACCGTTCGAACTGCGCTTCGACGTGCTTTTGGACACCGGTCGCTGCCGCCGACAGTTGAGCTTCTACGCGCTTGACGCGACGCAGGCTGAAACGGATCAGCACGAAGCTGGTGGCAGCCCCTGACAGAACCCCCACAGAGGCAAGGATCTCCAGAACTTCCGCAATGTGCCAAGGGATGATGGGTACGCGGACCGAAAACACGTCCGAGAATAACTTTGACGCAAAAAAAAGACCGCTCACCAACTGAACGAGAAGCAACACTACTAGTGCAGCTATGGTTGCCTTGGTGAGATGTGGTCTGTCCAATCGCCTCGTTCCTATTCGAAGTGCTCGCGGCTGCACCAGCTCGAAGCAGTAGTCTATAGAATGCAGGCCCAGTCACACCGGTTGACGTTGGACGCGCAGCGGTTCCGGGGTAAATTTTGCTCTGCAGAGATCGTGTCAAAAAACCTCTATGATGGCATCGCGAAGAATCAGGCCGTTGGTGGGACTTACTACGATTTCGCGCCGATGCATTGAGTTTACGGCTCTTATGCGCAATCGCTGAAGCCACGTAGTTGTAACATTTTCAATCGTATAGCCCGCTTCTTCCAGGCGTTCCAAGACCGTGAGGTACATAAATTCTGGAAGTGGCTCTATGCGGATGTATGACGAGCTGGGATCGAAGGATGGCATTGGGCTCTGAGCAGAAACGCTGCCTGCCTGACTGCTGCACAGCGCCAAGGCTAAGGCAGATAGAATTCCATAGCTGCTCAAGTTCACAACCGGACCCCTCTTTGGTCCAAGCGCGTCCAGCAGACCCGCTCTGGGTGTCTGCTGGCTATTTCGGGGTGACCGCTGCTTCTTCGGGATACTCATAATCACTCTTAACCTACTACCTTCGTTCACATGCGCTGTCTTCCGGATCGCACAGGTTTGATCGAGGTCATCCATTCTAGCACGGTTATATCGTGCGATACCAAACACAAATTCCGCTCACCAGTAATAGTACTCTCGTAGGTTCCCCCCGGAAGTACGATGGATTTTTAGTCCCGTACGGTGATGACCATTCCATACGCCAGCGCGGTGGACCTAGCCCCCAAGACACGTAGGTCAAGCGCTTTGGTCAGAAGAAATATTTGTTCGACGACACGGGCAAATCCAACCAACAGCCAACGGGCAAGTTCCTCCCCCATTTGAGGGATGAAGATCGTCCCAGAGGTTGATGCATCTGAAAGTGGGATCTCCGGGGGGACATCCGGGGATCCACAAAGAAATTAGCGAACACAACACCTGAGGAAGATAACATGCCATTGAACCAACTCTCATTCCGGCCCCGTAAGATCCAATCTTTTGTTTCGGCGGCACGCCCTAAAAAAGTATCCCTTCTGCCCGTAGCCGGACTCGCGCTTCTTGCTCTCAGCGCCCCTGCCCATGCAGATCTATCTGACCTGGTTGGCGGCATCGGTGATGCGGTCGGTGGCGCAGTGGGCGGCGTCGGCGATGCTGTCGGTGGCGATCTCGGCGGAGCTGTCAGCGATGTCGGTGGTGCCGTTGGCGGCGCCGTGGGTGGTGTTGGCGATGCCGTGGGCGGTGTTGGTGATGCACTGAACGGCGCTAGCAACGGTGGTGACGGGGGATTGGGCGACGTTGTGGGCGACGTTGTCGGTGGCGTCGTAGACGGCATCAACAGCGATCTGGGAAATGCCGTCGGTGGCGGCTTGAACGGCGTCGTCGATGGCGTTGGGGATATTCTGAACGGTGGCACCGCCTCCACAGATCCCAACTGCGTCTCGAATTGCACCAACAACCCCGACGTTCCACAAACTGGCGGCCCTAACCTTGTTGATGGAGGCCCGACAGACACCAGTGCGTTCCCCGGGCGTCGCGCGCGCTTGGGATCTCTTCGGTGTTCCGCAGGCGGCAATAGCCAAGCCTACAACGGATACACGGCAATCGGCACCGGTGGTGTCACACTTGGCACGGTCCACGATGTGCTCGTGGATGCGTCACAACAGATCGTCCGTGTGCGCTTCTTATCGAGCGGCGCTGGGGCGCCTGCTTGTGTCGAAGTTGGTGGTAGCGACATCGCCGCCGGAGCCGGCGTCGTGTCACTTCCAATCTCGCAGACCAGCATCCTGCAGGCCGCCGCACGATAAAACCACATTCGAGACGCTCTCTGGCCGCGCCATTGCGGCCAGAGATGTTTGGTGGAGCGCGCCTGGACGTGAACGTAGGTTTTCAGTTCTGGCATTTTCTGGCTCGGAACTATGATGAAATTTTCCGGCTCTGAGGCTCTTACTGTGCGAAAGTAATCACGGGGCGAAAGGCAGTCGAGTTTTTTGAGCCTGCCGGTGATCAGCCCCACCTAAGTGGTCCAATTTGAATGTTAGTGCACAATTGGCCTCGTTTCCATCGGGACGACGGAATCAGTAGCCGGTGGGCGGTAGCCCAAAGCACTGTGCGGTCGCTTGGTGTTGTAGTGTTTCCTCCAGCTTTCAATGATGATTTGGGCCTGAAGTAGTGAGTAAAAGGTCTCTCTGTTCAGCAGTCTTAACCTTTCACGCTTATGTGCCGCCCCAAGTGCTCGTTTAAGCCACTTTACCTTCGAATGCGACGGGACTTTTCCAGCCCAGTGCTGAGTGTCGGCGCCGCGGATTATAGATGCCATGGATGTTTTCGAAGATCGCCATCTCAGCCTGCCGCAACTTTGTGACAATCTCTCCTGGCTTGTGTCGTTAGTTTCCCATCTTTGATCCTCCGTTTCCTAACTATAGGGCCGGACCAATTCAGTGGGGGAGTATCACCGGTATAGTTGCAGACTGCCATCAAGTCCGTGTGGTGCGTACTGCGGGTATCCACGCCATCAACAAAGCCGCCGGTAACCAATGATTAAACCGAATGCGATGGATGGTGAAAGAACGAACTTCAAATCCATTAGAGGACCACACATCCTACTTTAGGACCATCGTACTCGAGTGCGATGGACGAAGCTGGGTGGGAGTGGCCTACGGTTTCGTCGTGGCAGCAGAAAAAGGCTCGCCCACTTTTACCAATGCTCTTCGAGTCTTCCTGAAGTCCGAACACATTGCGGGCCTAAAAAAGAGAAACTTCATTCAACGGAGCATTGGGAGAATAGGTGTGGCGGTCTGCTCTACGAGAAGCTGTTGGCAACGTGACACGAAAAAGCGGCCGCCGGCTGGGTCATACAACAGCATGCCGATGAGTGCGTGCCATGGCCAATCACTTGAATATGACACGGAGTAAGATAGTGCGGAAATTAACTTTGAAACATGAGCAGACACATAAGTCATTTGGCACGGCGCTTGCCATGGCCACTGCCGTTGGTGTTGCCGTTGCCGCGATTGGCGTCGCGATGGTTCCAACCCACGCGAAGGCTGACCTTCTCGGGGAACTAGGGGATGTCGTGAGCGGAGTCGGTGATGCTGTGGGCGGAGCTATCGGGGGCGGTAGCGGTGGTGGTGTCGGTGGCGCTGTCAGCGATATTGGCGGAGCCGTAGGTGGCAGCGTCGGAGACGTTGTCGGAAGTGTCGGTGGCGCCGTATCCGGGGTCGGAGACGCACTTAGTGAAGGTTCTCAAAGCGGCAGCGGCGTTGGCGGTCTCGTGGGTGGAACCGTATCGGGCGTGGGGAGCATCCTAGGGAGCACTTCCGGCGGCACGAGCGGCACGTCTGGCACGAGCGGCACGTCTGGCACGAGCGGCACGTCTGGCACGTCTGGCACGTCTGGCACGAGCGGCACGTCTGGCACGAGCGGCACGTCTGGCACGAGCGGCACGTCTGGCACGAGCGGCACGTCTGGCACGAGCGGCACGTCTGGCACGTCTGGCACGAGCGGCACGTCTGGCACGAGCGGCACGTCTGGCACGAGCGGCACGTCTGGTACGAGCGGCACGTCTGGCACGAGCGGCACATCCGGTACGAGCGGCACATTGTCGGGCCCGATCGCGTCTCTGCGCTCAAATCCGCATTGCTCCAACGGAGGAAATTCGGACTTGTTCGATGGATACACAGTCTTCGACGCTAACGGCAATGTCGTAGGTGTTGTCCACGATGCGGTAGTCGGTAGCGACTTGGAGATCGATATCATCCGTTTCCAATCTGCGCCTTCGCTGATGCCCAGGACTACTTGCGTCTCCGTTTCCGCGCCGATTGAAGTTGGCCAAGGTGCGGTTCGCATTGCAACAACTCAGGCCTCCATCATTAGCGCGGCCGCCCGTTGAAGGTGTCTAAATAGTTTACCATTAGAAATCCCGGTGCCTCGTAGGGCAATCGGGATTTCTTGATTTTGGAAGATCTTTACAAGGCAAATCTTGATGACGCACGTGCTCACCGCTTCTGAGCGAACGGACGCTACGACGGCGCGATCTACTATTCGTAACGCACAACCTGCGTTGACGGGCTATATTGGCCTGGCAGCCCTTGTTGGGTGTTTTATTATCGCCCGAACGGGGGCTGCGTTTACTGATGCGTCAGGGTTCTTGCAGGCGTGTTCAGTGATGTTTATTGCGATGGCGCTATGTGATCTGATTTTCTACAGGGTCTACAAGCAACCCGACGTGGGAGGCCTTGCATTAAGGCCTCAGTTTTCAAGTCAGATGTTTCTGATTCTTTTTTACAAAGTTGTTGGAGTAGCTGCGAGCTTTGCAACCGCTTGGATTCTATACTCTTTCTTGCCGATCTACCAAGACGTTTGGTATCAAGAGACATTCATTGTATTGCAGTCGGCACTTCCCTATGCGTTGCCATTTTTTTCTCTTTATCTACTTACCTTCCATTTCATTTCTCTGGAACCAGATGACGGCCTAGCGGAATTTGGAAGATTATGCCTATCTTGCGGACATCTCGGCGATCGAAAGAAGGCGGCAGACTATGCTCTCGGGATACTAATCAAGATGTTCTTCGTCCCAATAATGGTCGGTTTCGGGCTGGGGGACTGGCTTAGGCTTAGCACAATTACCGTTCAGATTGATGGTTTCCGCGACTTCTATGAGCTTAGCTATCAGCTTGTACTACTTATAGATGTTTGCTTCGGCGCAATTGGATATCTTTGCAGCTTTCGGCTCTTAAGTGCTCATGTTCGTTTTCCGGAGCGTACTCTCGGGGGATGGATGGTCTGCATTATGTGCTACGTCCCGTTCTGGCAGATTATTAACAGAAACTACCTCAACTATAGCGATGGAGTAGTTTGGGGTAATGTATTTGTTGAGGCTAGTATACCCTATGCAGTTTGGGGAAGTGCAATTTTATTTCTTATGACAGTCTATGCGCTGAGCACAGTTTCATTCGGATATAGATTCTCGAACTTGACGTATCGAGGTGTTGTATGCAGTGGGCCTTACAAATTCACGCGCCACCCTGCGTACTTATCTAAGAACATATCCTATTGGATGATTGAAATACCAATTCTTGGCACGACTCTCGGAAGTGCCGTATCCGGCACCCTTGCTCTACTAGCCGTAAATTTAATTTACTATGTGCGAGCTCGATACGAGGAAAAGTGCTGCCTGCAGCACGAGGACTATAAGATCTACTATGCGCGTTTCAAATGAGACGTGCCGCCCCTTGCGTGAATTGTGACACTGCTTGTTCCGGCCTTCTGCCGCGTGACCACTCCCCTGAAAAGTTCTGCGTAATAAGTTAGCCTGATCTCCAACTATGAGGCAGACGATGACGAGAAGTCGTTTCAGTGAAGAGCAGATCATTAGGATATTTGACCTGCCCTCCGAGGCTCCCTCATTCATAACGAGAGTTTTCGGGTCTGGTTTTCATATTCTTCGGTTTCAGTTTGGGCAAACATGGCGTGCGCGGAGTCCAATTTGACCGATGCCGCGTTAGCGGCGAAGCCCCACTACGCAGGATTGGTTCGAAGCTCGACCTCTGGCGCGTGAAGGCCCGCGCGCGAGAGTGTGAAAATTTCAAAACCATCCGATGTCACACCAATCGAATGCTCGAATTGGGCCGAAAGTGACTTGTCTCGCGTCACGGCCGTCCAATCGTCTGCAAGCATTTTTACGTCGGCGCGGCCCAGATTGATCATCGGTTCAACCGTAAAGATCATGCCCTCTCTCAGTTCCGGGCCGGTTCCAGCTCTGCCGAAGTTCAGGATGTTTGGGGAGTCATGAAAGACCTGACCGATGCCGTGGCCGCAAAGATCGCGGACCACCGAGCAGCGTTTGGAATGTGCGTAGGTCTGGATTGCATGACCGATATCACCCAGTCGCGCACCTGGACGCACCGCCCTGATTCCCTTCATCATCGCCTCATGGGCGATCTGGATCAGGCGTTCAGCTGCGCGTTTCGGCTTTCCAACCATATACATCCGACTTGAATCGCCATACCATCCGTCATGGATCAGTGTGACATCGACGTTCACGATATCGCCGTCGCGCAGCTTCTTCTCGTTCGGGAATCCGTGGCAGACCACGTGGTTGACCGATGTACAGCAGGCGTATTGATACCCCTTGTAGCCCAATGTTGCGGGCATTGCGTCATGGGCGGCCGCAAACTCGAGGACGAAAGCGTCGATCTGTGCTAACGGGGACAAGATCCGACACGCCGTCGAGACATTTGGCCGTCAACTCACCTGCTCGGCGCATCCCCTTATAGGCATCCAGTCCGTAGAGTTTGATGGCTTCGGTTCTGCGGGCGTTGTACGCCTTTGGTGCGACCGGCTCGTTGATATAGCTGTTCATCACTCGCCTCCCTGCGTATTCCACCGTGTAGCAACAAAGGTCAGATTGACCGGCAGTCAGTCACTGGTATATGCGATTCATATACGATTCGTGTATAAGTATGCAGGAGGTGTGTCGATGGGGATCGTGAAAATCGGGGACGATCTGCATGAGGAACTGCGCAAGTCCAGTTCGGTCATGTGCCGTTCGATCAATGCGCAGGCCGAATTCTGGATGAAGGTCGGTATGCTTGCCGAAGCAAACCCGACCTTGCCCTTTAAGGAGATTATGGCGCAGCAACTCAAGAACGCCGATGTGCAGGTGCCGGAGATCGAAGCAGCCTGAAACTCGATGCTCCCGCTGTAGGGTTGCGAGTTGGGCGAAGCGGTCGTCTGCCAGGCGGCATCTAACGGCATCTTTGTCCGGACAGCGGACCTTAAGCGGACATTAATGCTGCGCAATTGTCTAATGTCCGCTTCGGGGAAACTGCGCCGCAGCGTCTAGCCTATGGTGAACGGCAGCAATGGGCAGGAAGCGACCGGCATCCCTCCGATCAACACAAAGGGCGGAAAGCGGACGTTTGCTGCGCGGAGCTTGGACGTCTGCTACGTGGACAAAGCACGTGAAATTCCAACACAACTCTTATTGTCTGAATTCATCAGATCAAGGCCGCGGTGAAAGCACCAAGAACGATGCTCGGCGGACTGCGTTTTACGCGCTGCAATCACCATAACGCACGGACCACTTTCAGGGGACGCGGCGCCGGATGCGCAGGTGAAGGTGGTGACGGGTTTGGCGATCAGGGTAATTTAACGGTGGGTGAGAAGAAGGGCCAGAGGTGCGTTCGCCTACTTGTGGTCGCGGGACAGACATGAATCTAACACAACATGTGGCTTGAAGCGCACACAGGCGAAGGCATTGGAAACAGGCACTATTGTTTTTCTGTAGCTAGGCGATTTTTCGCTTATAGGGTGTGGGTAACTACATGAGCCGCGCGTTGTGCGTGGTTGCAAATAAAAGGGTGAGCAGATGAGGAATTTGGGAATCGCGGCAGTCTTGGCCGCGTCAACGTCGTTGACCGGAGGCGCGGTTTGGTCACAAACGACATTGGTCACCGACATCATCGTGGATGGTACGCCCTTCGCGGCCTCGCCATCTTATTATGCCTATAGTGTGACGCAAGTTACGGTTGTAGACGCGTCCATCATATCAGCGGATACTACGCAAAATCTGATCACCGGCTACAACGACAATCATTTTGGGATTAGCTACAATCTGTTTGCGGCGAATGCGGATGTAAGTGCTTTGCCATTCTCTTCTGCGGCTATTTCAGGCGCTCTAGCCAGCGGGACGGATACCACTGACGCCTCTGTTGCGCTTTTGACAGGTCAGGGAATTACCAACGGGCAATATCAGCTGGTCGTTTCGATGAATCACTATGACGGATATTCTTCCCACGAGATCACGGCGATTCTGAACGGTATGATCCTTGGCTGGGGCCCGTCGCAGCAGGCCGAACTTGCAGCTATGCTGTCCGCCTCCGGCGGCGCGGCGCGGCTGATCGTCGTGGACGCGGGCGGTGTGGCACGTGATCTGGGGCAGGTAAGCCTTGCCACCCGCGACGCCACCGGCGGCTTCGTGCGCGGTGTGGACGGGACGGTGACGGCCTCCACCCAAAGCGCACCCGGCTTGGTGGGCGGCCTTTACACATGGGCGGATGTTACCAGCTTCCGCTCCACAGAGACCGGCGGCGGCACGAACGCGGTTGGAGGGTCTGGCTTCGCCATCGGCGCGGATATCGGCATCGGCCCGGACATGGTCGCGGGCCTATCGCTTGGATTCTCTGAGATCAATGCCAGCGACGGCGCCTTCAGCCAGGAAGGGCAGATGACCTATCTGCAACCCTACCTCAGCTACCGCGCGGGCAACTGGCACGGCAACGCGAGCCTGATGTACGGCGTGGGATCGTTCGACCAGACCTCCACCGGGGGCACAGGCACCGCGGATATATCCCTGACGGCGGTGACGTTCGAGGGCGGTTATGACTATGCGCTGGCCGAGGAGTTTACCCTTACGCCAACCCTTGGATTGCTGCACGGCCAGCAGGAGATCGAGGGGACGGGCGGCACGCTGACGACATCCGAGACCTATCAGTTCTCCCAAGGGTCACTGGGCGCACGGATCACCTTCGACGGCCCCGATGGGTCGCTGTTTGCGGGTCTCCACGCAGATTACCTGACGCAGGACGCGGGCGTTGTGCTGGTTGAGGATCTGTTGGCGGACGATGGCTGGACGGGCCGGGTTGAGCTGGGTGGGTCCACCGATCTGGGCAACGGTCTGGGTCTTGCGACCTCGGTTAACCTAAGCGGGTTGGGCGGCGACATGCGCACCATCGCAGGCGGGTTGCGCGTGGCATTCACTTTCTGAGATCTGCGAATGGTGACACGAAGAGCCGCCCTGTGATGGGGCGGCTTTTTGCGTCGCATCACAGCTAAAGGCCAGTTTTATGACGCTTTTGATCAGCACGGAGTCCACAGGCGAGGCTTGCCTTAGAATTGAAAAGCAGTCACTTCGGACGCCGGCAGTACCTCGATTGAGGGTCTATCGGTGTGCACAGTGCTTTTGAGAAGGTCGACATAGTCGTGCGCAACCTGCCGTAGGAAGATACGTTAAACCGTGAAGCGAGACGACTGGCTGGTATTGTTACGTTGCCGTTGATGCAGATTTCAGCATTCGGCCTTTTGGGTAAAACCGGCCCTTCGCTGCAACTAGGGTGAGTGGCAGCTATGGGCCGTGAGTTGAATTTTTCCTATCGCCAGACTGCAGCGCTCCACGATTGCTACTAGCTTCGTTTCGAAAGTCAGAGTGCTGCTTGACATTTAGCTCTACTCGTAACTATTGAAATTACATGAAGCGTGATAGTCGTCTCTCCTCGGTTCTGCATGCGCTCCTCCATATGGCGGAGCGTGAATGTGCCTTGACATCTGAAGAGCTGGCAAAATGCCTCGTAACAAACCCCGTTGTTGTTCGACGAACGATGGGTTTTTTGCGGGATGCCGGTATCGTTACCTCGGATCGTGGTCATGCTGGAGGGTGGCGCATCACGGCCGACCTTAACACAGTCTCGCTGCGCCAGTTGCATGATGCCTTGGGCGAGCCCGCACTGTTTGCCGTCGGAAACCGCAAAGAGGCGCCGGAATGTCTGGTCGAACAGACCGTCAACGCGGCGCTGGACCAAAGTTTTGCCGAGGCCGAGGCCCTGCTTCTCGCACGCTTTGGAGAAATCACCCTTTCCGACCTCGCCGCGGATTTCGCTACGCGATACGCCGCCCGGCTCAACAAAAAGAACGCTGAATGATACACGATGTTATCGTCATCGGGGGAAGCTACGCCGGAATGGCAGCCTCCCTCCAGCTTCTGCGTGCGCGCAGATCCGTGCTTGTTATCGACGCTGGAAAGCGGCGCAACCGCACCGCCAGTTATTCCCACGGGTTCCTAGGGCAGGATGGTGTCGATCCCGCCGTCATCGCTCGTGATGCCCGCCATCAGTTGGAGGCCTATCCGACCCTCACTTGGGTCGAGGGCGAGGCTGCCGCCGTCGCCGGAGAACATGACCGGTTCGAAGTGGCATCCGCCGAAGGCCAAACCTACCTCGGTCGCCGCGTTCTTTTTGCGACCGGCGTGAAGGACCACTTGCCAGCAATCGACGGGCTGACTGAGCGTTGGGGGCAATCCGTCTTTCATTGCCCGTATTGCCATGGCTACGAACTTGATAAAGGCCGTATCGGCGTCATTGCCTCCGGTCCGATGTCGTCGCATCAGGCCGAGCTACTGGCCGAATGGGGCACGGTCACTTTTTTCACCAACGGTGCCCTGATGTTGGAACCTGACGTCCGGCAAGCGCTGGGATTTAAGGGTATTACCGTCGAAGACACCCCCATCCGCACGCTCGCTGGAGATGCCGATGTGCAGTTGAGTGATGGCCGGACCTTCACATTTTCCGGTCTTTTTGTTGCACCGACTGTAAAGCCTACTACTCCGTTGCCAGCCACTCTGGGCTGTGACATCGCAGAAGGACCGATGGGCCAGATGATCGCGGTTAACGGGTCAAAAGAAACCACAGTACGGGGCGTATATGGCTGCGGTGACGCAGCCATGATGCCGCATTCCTTGTCTCTTGCTGTCGGTGACGGTGCCATGGCTGGTCTGCACATTCACCGAACTCTGGTTTGGCCAGACATGCAGCCATGAAGATGTGAAGCATGAGCAATCATCCATTCACACAGGATGCCGCCGGATACGCGGAAAAGACGGCACGTCTCGTCCCCGGCCTGCCGGACGTTTACCGCATGGCCGGGGTTTTGCTTGCCGAACATGTGCCGCCTTCTGGCCGCGTGATGGTCGTAGGTGCGGGAGGAGGATTGGAGTTGAAAGTCTTCTCCGACATGCAGCCCGGATGGCATTTTGACGGCATCGACCCTTCGGCGGAAATGATCGATCAGGCACGTGTCACGCTCGGCGATCAGCTTGACCGCGTATCCTTCACCCGAGGCTATATCGACGATGCGCCAGATGGCCCTTTTGACGGCGCAACCTGTTTGCTGACGCTTCACTTCCTGCCACGCGAAGAGCGCTTGAGGACGTTGCAGCAGATCGCGCGTCGTTTGGGTTCAGGGGCTCCGCTAGTCGTGCTGCATCACAGTGTGCAAGAGGGTGTGGAACGGCATATTTGGCTACGACGGAACGCGGCAATGATGGTATCCCATGGCATGCCCCCCGAGCAGGCGGCAAAGAGTATTGAGACGCTGAAGACACGCCTGCCGATCCTATCGCCGCAACAAGACCAAGCCATTTTGGCAGAGGCAGGATTCACCGACATTCAGCTGTTCTATGCCGCGTTCACCTTCAAGGGCTGGGTCGGCTATCGGGATTGATCGACAGCACTGGTCGACAAGGTCCCGCAGTGCAGACCTTGTCGACCCCGATTGCTGCGCAATCTATTAATGACTGCTTCGAAGTGGCTGCGGTGTTGCGACGGGCCGATCCGCTAACGGCGGCTAAGGGCCGGAAGCGACGAAGGACTGGCAGGAAGACGCTGCGTCGCAGCGACCGGCAACTTCGAGCCCAGAATGACTGATGCTGTGTCATGTTGGAATGACTGCTGTACGAAGGATAGCCGGAAAGGTCCGGCTTTACTTGTTTCATAAGGGTTGGGTGTCGCAACGGGCTTCTTTGCGTTTGTACAGAGCAATGGCCAATGGCATCTTGAGAGAGAACACCGAGCAGGAGCAACAATGTTAATTCAAGTTGGCGATGATCGCACCTCAGACATTGATTTGGTTCTGGCAGGCCTTTTGTCCTCAATAGCAGGGGCGCTAAACGCCGTCGGATTCCTTATTGCAGGGACGTTTACAGCGAATATGACGGGCAACATTTCGGCCTTTGCTGACGGCTTTGCAAATGGTGCCGTCGTTATGTCGATGTCGTTCTTGGGTCTGGTCGCAGCGTTTATCTTTGGTGCAAGCATAGCGGCCTTGGTCATACAAGCGGGAGAAAAAAGGAACCTTCGGTCAATCTACGCCCTCGCAATAACTGCCGAGGCCGTCATACTTCTGCTGATTGGCGCGGCGCTTATTCTGTCGTTCGCTCACCCTCATGAGACATTTCCAGTCATTGTTCTCAGTTTCGTAATGGGACTTCAAAACGCAGTCACGACGATGATCTCACGGGCGCGGGTACGCACAACCCATGTGTCAGGAATGGCAACCGATATAGGAATCGAGCTGGTGGCTATAGTAGGTGACGCAAAGTCTCGCACAGATGCCTCGCCAAAGCTCAAACTACACAGCTTGACCCTCGTCAGCTTTACGATTGGGGGCGTCTGCGGGGCGCTACTGTTTCAACTTGTAGGGAGTTGGTTGTTTATGATCGCCGCTTCTGTGTTGTTGCTCATAGCTGTCCCTGAAGCCCTCCGAGCGCATCGTACCTGACTTCAGCTTCTGACTCCCGAAAATGACCGCCTATTGAACGGTTTGCTGAACCGGACATTGGCGAACTTGAAGCGAAGGTCTGAAAGGCCCGCTCTGCCGACCTCCACCCTTCGAGAATGCTGACGATGAACGAATGGCCGCTCTGGTGAAGCTGCACCGCAGCGCTCAGCCACGTAGCGAATGTCCGGTAAGGGCCGGGAGTGACTTTGGACCAAGGGCGGAAAGCGAACGAGAAATACAGATGGGAGTATTACAAGACCGCAGATGGAAGCAGCCATCCACTGCAAGTAAACTCAAAGTTGGCTCAGTGAGAAAAACTGCCGAAGATCGATTACCCTAGATTACTTGAAGTCTCTGAAAATTCCGTCCCTTTTGGGCATAGAGTTAACGATAAAGTCGTTTCTGGCTGGAGGAATTAATGCTTCCAGCAGTTGGCGGTTGGGTAGCAAAAGGTTATTGTAAATTCATGCCGTCCTATACCGTTAACCAAGCACGCTTTCTTTCGGACCTTCATTCCCTCCGCCGGTTTGGCGCGGATGGAAGCGGGGTGCGAAGGCGCGCGTTCTCAAAGGTGGATTTACAAGCGCGGGATTGGATGGCGAAACGCATGTCCGAGGCCGGCTTAGTTCCCCACTTCGACCCTGTCGGAAACCTCTTCGGTCTCGCACCTGGCAAATCGTTATTGATTGGATCTCACTCCGACACCCAGCCAGAGGGCGGTTGGCTTGACGGCGCTTTGGGTGTCATCGCAGGTCTGGAAATAGCGCGCGCTTCAATTGAGGTTGGCGGACCGCCCATATCTGTCGTTAGTTTTCAGGATGAAGAGGGGCGCTTCGGCGCACTCACTGGCAGTTCGGTCTGGTCTGGAAAGCTGGATCTGGCCAGTGCCGACAGCCTTGTAGCAGACGACGGTACTCGGTTTGCGGATGCGCGAAAGACCCTCGGCAATCGCGAGGGCGGCTTTATCGATCCCGAACGCTTCACCGGGTTTCTCGAATTGCATATCGAACAGGGCCCGAACCTGGACCAATCTGGTGAATCAATCGGCGTCGTCACTGGCATCGTCGGTTCCCGACAGCTTCGGATCACAGTGCAGGGCCAGCAAAACCATGCGGGCACTACCCCGATGGCGATGCGGCGTGATGCGCTGACAACAGTGTCGAGGTTCGCTGCGAAACTGGAAGATGCCTTTGCCAACGTGATTACACCTCAGACGGTTTGGACCATCGGGCAGTTGCATCTACACCCCAATGTTCCATCCATCGTTCCTGGCCGCGCCGTTTTCACTCTGCAATGGCGCGATGTGGATGAGGATCGGCTCGAGCGGATGGACCGCATAATTGCCGATGTTGTCGCCGCAACAGCCCGTCACACTGGATGTGAGATCACAATAGAACACTTGCGCCAGACGCTGGTGCCTGTCCCGATGGACGGTACGATGAAATCCGCGCTATCGGACGCCGCAAGGGACATCGCGCCTGGGCGTTGGAGGTCGATGCCGTCCGGCGCGCTTCACGATGCTTCCAACATCGCGGCGTTGATGCCGGTGGGGATGCTGTTCGTCCCCTCCATCAACGGTATTTCTCATGCGTTTGAGGAAGATACCGCCGAGGCTGACCTCGTGGACGGCCTCAAGGTGCTGGCTGTTGCGGCACAGCGATTGGCGGGTGGCGCAGGCTAGTCGATCGGGTGGTGGCAGGCGACGGGGTACTTGCCGTCATGAGATGTCAGTTTCGGCACCTCGATGGCGCAGATATCACTGGCAAACGGGCACCGCGCACGGAAGGCGCAACCTTTGGGCGGTTTCAGTGGATCGGGGAGTTCCGTCTCGTGCCCCTCGGGGGCAACAAGGTCCCGGCCCACGATGGGTGCGCTATCGGCCAGCAACTTGGTGTAGGGATGACGCGGGGCGCGGAATACGTCTTTAGCATCTCCAAGTTCTACCAAGGATCCAAAATACAGCACTGCGACCCGGTCAGAGACCGCCTCCACGACCGCCAAGTCGTGGCTGATGAACAGATAGGTCAGGCCAAACCATGTCTTGAGGTCGGCCAGCAGGTTAAGCACCTGCGCTTGCACAGTTACGTCCAGCGCGGAAACCGGCTCATCTAGTATAAGAATGCGCGCCTCGGCAGCCAAGGCACGGGCGATCCCGATGCGCTGTGCCTGTCCACCTGAGAATTCGTGCGGATAACGGTCGAGGAATTCCTCACGCAAGCTAACGGTCGCGAAAATCTCGGAGATGCGCGCATCACGTTCCATCTTGGTCATCCCATGCAAGAGCTTCAATGGCACTTCGATGATTTGACGGATGGTCTTGCGGGGGTTCAAGGAGCTGATCGGGTCCTGGAAAACATACTGGATACGCTTGCCGAACAGCGCCGGGTAGGCGTTGTCGAGGGCGTTTCCCTCTATCTCGATGGTACCGGTCGTAGGTTGCAACGGCCCCACTAGCATCCGAGCGAGAGTGGACTTGCCGCAACCGGACTCGCCTACGATACCCAGTGTTTCACCGGGCTCCACATCCAGAGTGATCGGATGGACGGCACGCACACCGGGTTTCTCTGGCCCGAACAAAGTGCGTGCGAGGGGAAAGGTTTTTGACAGATCGGACAGGCGCAGGGCAGGGGTCATCCGGCGGCCTCCTCTTGGGCGACGGGATGCAGGCATCTGACAGCGCGCTTGCGATTTGTTCGCAGTGTCAGTTCGCCTTTGCGACAATCGGACTGCACGCGATCACAGCGGTCCGCGAATGAGCAGCCGGGGGGGAGGGCATCGACGGGAGGCGGCAGACCAGGAATGGCCTCCAGTCGTCGCCGTCCGCCGCCCAATTCTGGCACGCAGGCCATCAGCCGCGCAGTGTAGGGGTGGTGCGGCGTGTCGAGGATAGCGCGTGTCGGGCCCTGTTCCACAATCCGGCCTGCTTACATCACTGCCACGCGGTCACACAGCTGGGCAAGAGATCGTGGCCTTTCTGAACTGCGCGTCCAGACACGCGCCAAACTGTCGCCGGAAACTGGTAGAGCGACAGGCATACTGAGAAATGCGCAACGGATGCGCAATGGTGAATCAGATCGGCTTTGTTGCACAAATGGGCTGGTGGATGTTTTCAGAGGAAGTCGAAGATGAAACACCCGGACGCAGCAAATTACGTCACACACGGTCTGCGCAAGAACGCGACAATCGAACTTTACCAGGCAGGATGCGACGACGAGATGGTGAAGGCTGTGACGGGGCACTCTGGGTTGGAGATGCTACAAAAGTATGGAGGAACGATCCGTCAGCGAGAGCTGGCGGCACGCGCCCAAGACGCACGCAATCGTTTCGAACAGAACAGGAAGGAAACATGAATGTTTCAACACCTGTTTCAAAAACCTGAAGTTTGGAGGGGATGAAATGACGCAAGTCATTGATTTGCTTGGAGGCGAGTACCGGAATCGAACCGGTGTACACGGATTTGCAATCCGCTGCGTAACCACTCCGCCAACTCGCCCGAAGCGGTGTCTGACTATTGGCTCCGCTGCGGGGCGTCAAGCGGTTCCGGAACGGTTTGCGATATGGTCCGCGTCAGTTTGGCACCAAGGGGCAATGGGTCGTTGCGCGGGGGACGGCGATATGCGACACCAAAATCGAGAAACTAGACGGAATGGTTCAGTTTATGGCCGACTTTACACAGCGCCGTGTCACGATGGTTGATACGCAAGTGCGCCCCTCCGATGTAACCAATTTCCCTGTCCTCGATGCGATGCTCAGCGTCCCGAGAGAGGCATATACACCCGACGCTTCCCGCGATGTCGCCTATGCCGATGGGCCGATCCCCTTGGGCGGTGGCCGTCAGCTCTTGGACCCGCGCGCGACGGCGAAACTTTTGCAAGCGTTGGAGCCAAAGCCAACCGATCTTGTGCTCGAAGTTGGGGCCTCCACTGGCTACACAACCGCGCTTCTGGCCCATATGGCCGAGGCTGTCGTTGCGGTTGAGGAAGACGAAGATCTGGTGCGCGACGCGCAGGCCGCCCTCAGCGAGCAGGGCGTTGATAATGCCGCGCTCAGCCAAGGTGCCTTGGTGGACGGCAACGCCAAACATGCGCCCTATGATGCCATCGCGATCATGGGCGGCGTGGAAGAAATTCCCGCGGCCCTTCTTGAACAGTTGAAAGAGGGTGGACATATCGCTGCCATCTTCATGGATGGCGCGTTGGGAGAGGCTCGTATCGGGGTCAAATCTGGCGGGCGGATGTCCTGGCGGATGGTGTTCAACGCAACGGCGCCGGTTTTGCCGGGGTTTGCACGGGCGCATAGCTTCGCATTTTAACGGATCGGGCCCGGGTCCGGCGTAAGACAGACGTAGATAAGGACTTCCTGGATGGCACTTCGGTTTTTTGGTCGCGCACGGGGCGTGATGTTGGCCACAACCCTCGCGGCGATCGCCGCGCTTCCCGTTCAGGCCGATAGCTTACGGCAGGTCATGGTGGATGCTTATCGCAATTCCAACCTGCTCGAGCAGAACCGCTATCTCCTGCGCATCCAGGACGAAGGCGTGGCCCAAGCGGTTGCGCAGTTGCGCCCGGTTCTCAGCTTCGTGGCCTCCATGGAGCGCGACTTGGTCAACAACACCTCTACGGCCTCGGCGTCGTTGGTGGCGGAATACTTGATCTACGATGGCGGGGCGCGTCGGTTCGCGTTGGAGGCGGCGGAAGAGACCGTTCTGGCCGCCCGTCAGCAGCTTGTCGCGCTGGAGCAGCAAGTGCTCTTTGATGCCGTCACCGCCTATATGAATGTCTGGCGCGATATGCAGATCGTTGGTGTGCGCGAACGCAACGTGCGCGTCATCACGCAACAGCTTCGCGCCGCCCGTGATCGCTTTGAAGTGGGCGAAGACACCCGCACCGATGTCGCCCAGGCCGAGGCGCAATTGGCCACGGCCCGGTCGCAACTGGCCGCAGCCCAAGGCGCGCTAGAGATCAGCCGCGAACTGTTTAACCTTGCCGTGGGCCGCTATCCCAATGGGCTCAACAATCCCGGTTCGATCCCCAATGTGCCCCGCACAGAAGCCGCCGCGCAGGCTTTGGCGCGGCAGGAACATCCGTCGATTCAGGCGTTGCAGCACGAAGTTACCGCCGCCGAATTGGGCATTGAACAGGCCCGTGCCGGCCTGCGTCCGCAACTCAGCCTTGATGGCCGGGCGACGGAAGTGTTTGAAAATACCGCCAATCCAACCGCTGAAGGGGGCGCCGCCTCCATCGGTCTGACGCTGACCCAGCCGATCTATCGCGGCGGGCAGTTGATGTCGTTGGAGCGTCAATCGCGCGCACAGGCCGCTGCGGTGCGCTTTTCCCTGAATCAGCAGGTGCGCGTAAACCTGCAAGGGGTGGGCAACGCCTGGGCGTTGATGAACATTGCATCGGCGCAAATTCAGGCGGCAGATCAAGGGATTGAAGCGGCCGAGCTGGCTTTTGCTGGGGTGCAGGAAGAGGCGTCCCTTGGCGCTCGGACCACTCTGGATGTGCTCGACGCTGAACAAGACGTGCTCGACGCCCGCATCAGCCGGATCGAGGCGCAGGCAGACCTGTACCAATACAGCTATCAATTGCTGTCGGCCGCGGGCCTTCTGACGGTGGAGGCGCTGAACCTCAACGTGCCGGAATATGACCCCGCCGCTTATGCCAACATGTTCTCGGGCGCGCCGTCGCGGGTGAACAGCCCTCAGGGCGAGCAGCTTGATTCTATGCTAGAGCGTGTCGGCCGCGACTAAACCCTTGCCCTATGGCGTATCGCGCCGGGGGCAGATCGCAATATCTGGGCTTTGAGTTGAATCCTTCAGGGATCGTTCACAGGAATTGTTGTGTGAAATGCCGCTTTTAGGTATCCTACCCTTGAACTGATTATCAGAACGGCCTGCCAATGGCCGCTATTGAGGGGCCATGGCGCGGTTGCGCCCGCCTTTGAGGAGAGCATGAATGTCCGATCCCGCGAAAACGCCGGAAGAGATCGAAGATGTTTTGGCATCTGTCCGTAGGCTTGTGTCCGACCATTCGCCCGCGCGGGAAGAGCGTGCAAAATCTGCCGATCCAGCCCCTGAGGTGGCCGCAGAACCGGCGCAGCCTGACGCGTTGGTTCTGACCCCGTCGTTCCGTGTGACTGACCCCGAAGACCCTTGGGTGCCCGTCGAAGCGCCGGAGAAAACGATGGCGGCAGAAGACCTTATCGCCGAGATCGTGACCTCTGCCGAGGAATCGGAAGAAGTATCCCCTGCGCCAGAAGATGCGTCAGAAAATACCTCAGAGCCTGACGGCGCTGAATGGCAGCCCGATGATCGCCTTGCCAGCTTCGCCTCTGTCGGGGCGGTGGAAGATGACCGCCCGCTCCCGGAACCCTGGGTGAGTGAGCCAAATGAACAAACCTCTGCCGAGGAAGACATCGCGGACCTGATCCGACTTGATGGCTCTGAGGCGACCAACGCAGATTTCGAATCCGAGACGGGCGATGACAATTGGCCCGAGGGCGGGGCGGAAGCAGCACTTCTGACGCTTGTTGCCCGCCGTGAGCCTGCATCGGAGGAGGCTGACGCTCAAGAAGAAGGGGCGGCAGAAGAAGCAGCCGCAACTCCGGTTGAGCTGGTTGAAGGCACGCCGGAACCCGATGCGGCAGGCGACGGCACGTCCGAAAGCGATCAGGCGGAAGAGGCGACCGATGACAGCCCTGCGTGGGAAGCGGACAGCGATGAAGAGGACAACACAGCCTCTGATGACCCCGCCGAAGATGACGTAGAAGAAGCGCAGCGAACCTCGGAACACGTCGAAGCGACTGACGATGCGCCCTCCGAAGACCATGTTGAGGAAGAGCACGCCGAGGACGACAACGTTGCCGGCTCCAAGGCTGCTGATTCCAGACCCTTCACGCCGTTCATTCCAACTCCTGTCGCCGCCGAAATTGCCGACACCCTGGAAGCCGACCGCACCGACGAAGATGCCGCCAGCGAAGATACCTCCGCCGAGGCCGTCACCGAGGACGACATCGACGATTTCGGTGATGCGGAATCCCCCTTTGCCTTCCCGGAAGCCGATGAAGGCATCCTTGACGAAGACACCCTGCGCGAGATCATCGTCGAGGTCGTGCGCGAGGAGCTTCAGGGGGTCTTGGGCCAACGCATCACGCGCAATGTGCGCAAAATGGTGCGGCGTGAAATCCGTCTGGCTTTGGCGGCGGAAGGACTCGAATAACGCTGTGATTTCTGCGGCCTAGCCCAGTCCTAGGGCGGGCCGTTGACCACGGCGCTTGACCTTCGCGTCCTGACGCCCAACCTGTCATCCATGTTTCCGATCCGTGACCATAACCCTTCCGAGCGGACGCCCTATGTCACATGGGCGTTGATGGCGGTGAATGTCGTTGTGTTCCTGCTCTATTATCCGGCCATCGGCGGGGACGAGGCGCAATTGCTGCGCTTCTACACCACGTGGGGGCTGGTGCCCCGCGACGTGCTGCAAGGGGGCACGTCACAGACAATCCTCACATCGATGTTCCTCCATGGGGGCTGGATGCACTTGCTGGGTAACATGCTGTTTTTGTGGATATTTGGCGACAACCTGGAAGACATGATGGGCCGCGTCGGCTTTTTGCTGTTCTACCTCGCCAGTGGGGCGGCAGCCGCGGCGGGGCAAATCCTTGCGGACACTGGATCTTCCGTGCCGATGGTGGGGGCGTCGGGGGCGATTGCGGGCGTAATGGGGGGCTATTTGCTGATGTTCCCCCGGGCGCGGATCGACGTTCTAGTGATCCTCGTGGTGTTTGTGAAAGTCTTCACGATCCCGGCTTGGTTGATGTTGGGCCTGTGGTTTGCCCTGCAATTGGTCAGCGGGTTGTCGATGGATCTGGTGGGCGGCGGCGTGGCCTATTGGGCCCATGCGGGGGGCTTTGTGGCGGGTGTGGTCTTGGCGCTTCCGTTGTTCCTGCGCCGGGGCGCGGCGGGATACTGGGCCACGTCGTCGGGCAAGCCGCCCCATGACGAAATGGAATATCGTGTCGTCAAACGTGCCCGCTCTCCGATCCCGATCGTGCGCCGCTCTCGCAGCCCGCAGGGCATGGATCGGCCCCTTGCGGACCTTGCCCGGGTGCCTCGCGCGGGCACGCGTCGTGCGCCGCGGGGGCCTTGGTCCGGGAAACGGTAGCGGCCTTAGGCGCGCTCGGAATATTCCATCGTTTCGGTGTTCACCACGATCTCTTCGTCCTGACCCACGAAAGGCGGCACCATCACTTTGACGCCGTTTTCCAGGATCGCGGGCTTGAACGAGTTCGCCGCCGTCTGACCTTTTACTACCGGCTCAGTCTCTGCGATCTTGCAGACCACTTTTTGCGGGAGCGAGGCGTTCAGCGCCTCTTCCTCGTGGAATTCGACCACGATGGTCATGCCGTCTTGCAAGAAGGGGCGGCGTTCGCCCAACAACTCGGCCGGCAATTCGATCTGTTCGTAGGTTTCGGCGTCCATAAACACCAGCATTCCGTCGGATTCGTAAAGGAATTGCTGATCTTTCTGTTCGAGTCGAACCCGCTCTACTTTGTCCGCGGACCTAAACCGTTCGTTCAGCTTTGAGCCGTTACGAAGATTGCGCAACTCGACCTGAGCAAAAGCGCCGCCTTTGCCGGGTTTTACATGATCCACCTTCACGGCGGCCCACAAACCGCCATTATGTTCAAGTACATTGCTTGGGCGAATCTCGTTTCCGTTAATTTTCGGCATGTGTCAAAACCTTGGCAAAACCTTGAGAAATTGTTGACGCAACCTATATCTGGGCTCTGAGAGGGTGTCCATACACCGGAAACTGTGCGCGAGAACGGCGAGCCATGCAGGGGGTGCATACCACATATGTGATATTTGCATCCCTAAACAGCACAGAATCTGGGCATAACAAGCGGCACGCCAAAAATGCAAGAGCAATAAAAAGGAAGCGAAATGCGCGATTTCGTTGACGGAACCGCTTTCAACTTTGAACAAGGCACACGGGCGCGAAAACTTTTCGCCGCGGTTGTTTTGGCAGCGTTGGATGATGCGATAGCCGATGACAAGAAATACGGGAATGGTCCAGAGCAAATCGCTCGTTGGGCGCGTTCGCGCGATGGACGGGAAGTCCTGTCCTGCGCGGGTATTGACCCGAATGAAAGAGTTGTGAACGGCCTCATGGCCTTCGTAGCAAACGGGGTTCGGACTTCTGTGGCACTGAGCCGTGAAGAAAGCGAACGCCGCAATCAGGCCGAAGCTGCCTGATCCAGACGTTACTAAGCTGCCACTTCGAAAGCGCGCCCCTCTGCAGGGCGCGTTTTTCGTTTCTGGGTCTTGGCGCTGCATTTCCTCTGGGCCTCATCTTGCAATTCCGCACCAAGTCGCCTTGATGTGAGGAAACTTGAGGGGACGCGACATGGATAAAGCAGACATCGGATTGATCGGGCTAGGGACGATGGGCTCGGCGCTGGCGCTTAACATTGCCGAGAAGGGCTTTAAGGTCGCGGTTTGGAACCGCACCGCCGCCACCACGCAGGCTTTCGTGAAAGAGGCCGGAGACTTAGCTGCCAATGTCGTCGCCACTGATACGCTAGAGGAGCTGACCACCGCGCTGATAGGCCCGCGCGCCATCATCCTGATGGTGCCCGCCGGGGCGCCCGTGGATCAACAGATTGCGGCGCTGGACCCGTTCCTTGACCCCGACGACATGGTGATCGACGCGGGCAACGCGAATTTCCGGGACACGATCCGCCGGATGGAGGATCTTACGCGGCCGTTTCTGGGCATCGGTGTCTCTGGCGGGGAAGAGGGCGCGCGCCACGGCCCTGCGATCATGGGCGGCGGCGATCCGGCCCATTGGGCGCGGGTGGAACCGATCCTGACTGCCATCGCTGCGAAGTTTGAAGACACGCCCTGCGCTAATCTGATGGGCGAAAACGGGGCCGGGCATTTCGTGAAGGCGGTCCACAACGGGATCGAATATGCGGACATGCAGCTGATCGCCGAGGTCTACGGGTTGATGCGCGACGGTCTGTCGATGGATGCGGCTGCCACGGGCGAGATTTTTGCCGATTGGAACAAGGGGCGACTGAGCTCTTACTTGATCGAGACCTCTGCCGCCGTCGCCCGTGCCCATGACGCGGCGACAGACGCGCCGCTTTTGGACGTGATCGTCGATGCGGCGGGCCAGAAAGGCACCGGGCGCTGGACCGCGATCGAGGCGCAACATCTGGGCACGCCGATCCCGGTGATCGAGGCCGCCGTCGCCGCCCGCAACATGTCCGCGCAGCGCGGGTTGCGGTCAGATTTGGCCGAGACCTTCGGCGGCGTTAACGAAATTGATATACCAATTGATATACTCGAAGCGGCGCTGACCTGCGGAAAAGTCCTCTGTTACACGCAGGGCTTCGACATGCTTCGCGCCGCCGCTAGCGCGTTTCACTGGTCCCTGAAGCCCGAGGTGATCGCCCGCAATTGGCGGGCAGGCTGTATCATCCGCTCTGCCATGTTGGATGACATGGCCGAAGCCTTCGAGACGGCCCCCGATGGCACCCTCATGGCTGCGCCCTATTTCGCTGATATCCTTGCAGAAACCATCGGTGCACTGCGCGAAACTGTGATCGCGGCCAACGGTGCCGGGCTCCCCGTGCCTGCCATGTCCGCGGCCTTGGCCTACTTCGACACCATGCGGCAGGCGCGCGGTACGGCGAATATGATCCAAGGCCAGCGCGACCATTTTGGTCTGCACGGGTTCGAGCGTCTGGATAGTGGTGCCAAGGATCAGCATGGTCCCTGGGCTGGTGTATGAGCTTCGCCTTGTAGGTCGTTGAAATAAAATGGGAATTGGTGGGCTTATGTCCCGCTAATTCCGACCCATCTGCGACGCAAGGGTAAGGGCCCCATCTAGGGAACTGCCCTCTGGCGGCACGATGTTTACCGCCATCTCGGCTGGCAAAAACGGTGCATAATGGGGCGCGAGGCCGCCAATCGGCACGATCTTCTCACCGCTTTGCCAGCCCAAATGCTCTAACCGCCGCGCGATGTGTCCCGCGCCCTGTTGAACCAGCTCTAAGCCGTTGATATCCCCCGCATTTGCGGCCTCCACAATCCGGGGCGCAAAGCGAGCGAAATCTCCCGGCGTGGCGCGGGCGGCGAACCCCACGATCGCCGCGGGCGAGGTAAACTCTGCCAATGTCTCTCGCGTCAACTCACTGGCGGGATGCAAGCCGTCTTCCACTTCCAAAACTCGGCTTAACAATCCACGCCCCAAATATCCGCCTGAGGCGACATCGCCCAAAACCAAGCCCCATCCGCCGATCAGCCGATCCACACCGCCCGCGCGGCGGCCGATGAAGGTGCCGGTGCCAATCCCCAAAATGCACCCGTCCGAGGCCCCTAATGCGCCCACCATGGCGGTGCGTTTGTCGTCCTCCACGGCGACGTTTTTCTGCGGCAATGCCGTGGCGATTGCTGCGCCCATAGCGGCATCCATGACCCCCGCGAGGCCAATAAACGTTGGCATTTCAGCGGCTTGCCTGTCGCTGATCCCGGCGGCAGTAGCCAGTTGAGCCAAGCCGCTACGCAGGGTTTCAACGGCGCGATCAAAGTCGGTAGAGGCATTGGCCCCCGCCAATTTCACATCCCACCGCTGCGAGCCAAGGCGCAGGGCGAACCGGCAATTGGTGCCGCCGCCGTCGATGCCGATACAGGCGTCTGTTGTCTGATTAACCATGGCTCACAGATATCAAACCCGCCGGGAAACGCCATTTGAAACCGCCGCAATTCGCGCGGTTGATCTGAGTCAAAGCGCGGCGCCCGCGCCGATTGCAAGGTGGCGCCAACGGCCAAGCGCCACCACCCCAGCAGCAGGAGCGCCCGATGGACCCTATTTTGCAACGCTACGCCACCCGCGCCACGCCGCGCTACACCAGCTATCCCACGGCCCCGCATTTCCAGAAGGGATTTACCCAAACCCGCTACCGAGATTGGCTAGGTAAACTGGATCGACATGACCCGATATCGCTCTATCTGCATGTGCCGTTTTGCCGTCAGATGTGTTGGTACTGCGGGTGCAACATGAAGCTCGCCTCAAAGTACGACCCCGTCGCTAACTACGCGAAAACGCTGCGGAAAGAGGTCGCGCTAACGGCTGAGGCTTTGCCAGACAGGATGACGGTTTCGCATCTGCATTGGGGTGGCGGCACGCCGACGGCCCTGAGCCCCGATGATCTGGAAGCCTTGATGGCGGAGGTTCACGAATGGTGGGATTTCACCCCCGATGCCGAGGTAGCGATTGAAAGCGACCCGCGCACCTTGACGGCAGAGATGGCCGCGCGGATCGGCGCGATGGGCTTCACCCGCGCCAGCTTCGGCGTGCAAGAGTTCGACCTACGGGTTCAGAAGGCGATTAACCGGGTGCAACCTCCTGAAATGGTGCGAAAAAGTGTGGATCAGCTCAGGGCAGGGGGCGTGTCGGGGATCAACTTTGATCTGATTTATGGGCTGCCGTTTCAGACCGTGGACAGCATCGTCGAAACCGTGAAGCTGAGCGCCGCCATGCGCCCGGACCGGGTCGCGCTGTTTGGCTACGCCCATGTGCCGTGGATGGCGAAGAACCAGCGCATGATTGACGAGGCAAGCCTGCCCAAAGCGCCGGAACGCGCCGCCCAAGCCGCCGCAGCCGCGCGGGCGCTGGTGGCGGAAGGCTATGTCGCTATCGGCTTGGATCACTTCGCGCTGCCCGGCGACGCGCTGACGATCGCGGCGGGCAACGGCACGCTGCGGCGGAACTTCCAAGGCTACACCACGGATCAGGCCGAAACGATGGTGGGAATGGGGGCCACATCGATCGGGCGGACGCCCTTGGGATACGTGCAAAACATAGCGGAAACAGGGGCTTGGTCCCGCGCGGTGGAGGAAGGGCGGCTACCGGTGGCCAAGGGGCTTCCCTTTGTGGGAGAGGATCGTTTGCGCGGCGATGTGATTGAGCGGTTGATGTGCGACGGATGCGTGGACGCAGACGCCATTGGCGCGCGCCACGGCGCGGCGGCGGGGTGGTGGGAGGCTGCCCTGCCGCAGTTGCAAGAGATGGCCGTGGACGGCTTGTTATCCCTACGCGACGGAAGGGTGGCGATGACAGAGAAGGGACAGCCTTTGGTGCGCCTCGCGGCGGCGGCCTTTGACACCTACTTGCAAGACAGCACGGCGCGCCATTCCGTCGCCGTTTAGGCGCGGCCAAACCAGACGGGTGCATCACCCTCGGCCCAAGGGATGAATTTGGGCATGATCTCGGTGAACCGGGGGGTGTCCGTGAACCGGGCGAGCCAGGCAATCAGCCGTGGCCAGGGTTGTGCGTCAAACCAAGTGCGATCGGTATTGGCGAACTGTCGCACGAAGGGCCAGATTGCGTGATCCGCCAACATAGCCCGGTCGCCGCACAGCCAATCATTCTCTGCCAGCCGGGTCTCTAGCGCCATAAGGTAGCGTGACGCCGTCTGACGTTCCGCGTCTGGATCAAGGTCCGGGTGGCGAGAGGCGTATTTTGTGTGATCGAGGGCGGCTTTGAACGGGCCGTCATTGGTCTCGATCAAGGTCATGCCGTCGGCGGGCATATCGAGCAGACGGTCAGGGTCGTTTTGCTGCAACGCCCAGATCATGATATCAAGGCTTTCGTCCAGCACCCGGTCCGGTAATCGCAGGGCGGGTACTGTCGCCGACGGCGAGGTCTGCAAAAACGCCTCTGGCTTGTTGCGTAGCACGATTTCTCGCAGCTCCACCTTGATGTCCGCCGCCAAGATCGCCCCTCGGGCCCGCATGGCATAGGGGCAGCGGCGAAAGCTCCAGAGGATCGGGGAAGGGGGCATAGGTTGGCTTTACTTCATGGGACGAGGGTGGCCGCATTTTGGCACAGGGCGGGGTGGGTCGCTAGTGATCCACGCAAGACGACCGGTGAATTCTGCGGTGGCAGGGGGCGGGGCATTTGGCTATCAATTAACGCAAGCAGCCGGATTGGGTTCACTGTGGTTTCGGAACGCGCTTGTGGGCGCCGAAATGCAGGGGGATGCGATGCAACTGGCCCTGAGACAAGATCTCGGATGATGAGAATGCATTGACTTCTGGCAAGTCAAATAAGGGAGAATGTGATATGAGAACTACCGCAGCCGTCGCCGTTGCCGCCGGAAAACCGCTTGAGGTTATGGAGGTCAATCTTGAAGGCCCCCGCGCCGGAGAGGTCTTGGTCGAGATCAAAGCCACGGGCTTGTGCCACACCGATGAATTCACCCGCTCGGGCGATGACCCTGAAGGGATCTTCCCGGCCATTTTGGGCCACGAGGGCGCAGGTGTGGTGATCGAAGTGGGCGAAGGCGTGACCAGCTTGGAAGTGGGCGATCACGTGATCCCGCTTTACACGCCTGAATGTCGGGAATGCGAGTACTGCCTCAACCCGAAGACCAACCTGTGCCAGTCGATCCGCTCGACCCAGGGCGCGGGGCTGTTGCCGGACGGCACGACGCGGTTCTCGATGCTGGATGGGACACCGATCCATCACTACATGGGCTGCTCAACTTTCGCGAACCACACCGTTGTGCCGGAAATTGCCTTGGCAAAGGTCCGCAAAGACGCGCCGTTTGATAAGATTTGTTACATCGGTTGTGGCGTCACAACGGGCATTGGTGCGGTTATCAACACCGCCAAAGTGGAAATCGGTAGCCGCGCGATTGTGTTTGGATTGGGGGGTATTGGCCTGAACGTGATCCAGGGCCTGCGCCTTGCGGGGGCGGATCAGATCGTGGGCGTGGACCTGAACGACAGCAAGGTCGAGATGGGCGAACGCTTTGGCATGACCGATTTCGTCAACCCCTCGAAGGTAGAGGGCGATCTGGTGGCGCATCTGGTGGAACTGACCGGCGGCGGCGCGGATTACACCTTTGATGCCACGGGCAACGTGCAGGTCATGCGCACGGCGCTGGAAGCTGCGCACAAGGGCTGGGGCGAAAGCATCATCATTGGCGTGGCCCCCGCAGGTGCCGAAATCAGCACCCGTCCGTTCCAATTGGTCACCGGGCGTAGCTGGCGTGGCACTGCCTTTGGCGGCGCGTCGGGGCGCACGGATGTGCCCAAGATCGTGGATTGGTACATGGACGGCAAGATCGAGATTGACCCGATGATCACCCACAAACTGAAGTTGGAAGAGATCAACCACGGCTTCGATCTTATGCATGAAGGCAAGTCGATCCGCGCGGTCGTGGAATACTAAGGGCCACGCGCGAACGCCTAAAAATGCAAAGGGGCCGTCCCATGGGCGGCCCTTTTTCTGTTGGGAGGTCTCTTGCAGGGAAAGGTCGTCAGGCGGGGCTGTTGGCTTGCACAGCTTTAAGGTCTTCGGTCAGGTCAACGACCGCCTCAAACACCTTTTCCACGCCGACGGCGCTTGGCTCGCCCGTGCGTTCATCAATCAGCATTGCCTCAGCTCGGGCGCTTTTGGCCCCGAGTTCACCAAGCCCGATAGAGCCCGCAATCCCGGCAACCTTGTGCAACTCACGCTCGATACCGTGCAGACAATCGGCAAGGTCTTCGCCGTCCGAGATACGCTCAAACTGACAGCCGATTTCCTCCAGCCGGTCGGGGATGGATTCCACAAACCGCGCCCGAACCCGTGCAAGAGCATTGGCAAACTGATCGCCTGCCTTGGAGGGAGGTAGGGGAGGGGCCATGGTTACGCTGCGCTTTTCCAGAGTTGCTTGTAACGGGCACCTTGCACTTCATCGCTCATGCCGCCAAGCACTTTGGTTATCATCGATTTGGGAGAGAAGCCGTTGAGCATACGGGGGCGGTGAACCGGCCCCATCCGCACTTCTGCGCCCATTTCTTCTGGCAGATAAACGGACGTGTAGAGCGACTCCAGCTCGGCATTCACGAAGGCCGCCAAGTCTTCCGTATCGAGACCCATTGCCCGTGGCAGCACCACGATAAACCGGCCAGAGCCCGCGTAGGAAATCAGTGGACGATACTTGATCGTGTGATCCACGACGATTGCCGCAATGTCGTTCAGGATGTCGGTATATTCATCGATCGGCGCAGAGGCGAAACGGTCGCTGGCCCCAACCAAAGACACGCCAAAGGCGCAGATGTTCGACATTCTCAGGCGGCCAAGGGTCAACAGATAGTTTTCCAGCGCCAAGTAATTAAGGATGTTGTCGCGCGGCTCCAGGGGGATCGCGTCGCTGAAGCGGTAGGTTTGACCGGTTTTGGAAGCGGCGTGTTTGACCTGATCATTCAGTTCCGCAACCTTCTGTACCATGCCAATGCGCGCGGCCAGTTCCAAGGATTGGATCGGCTTCACCACATAGTCATTCGCGCCGGCGGCATAGGCTTGGTCAATGAAGTCACGCTGCTGCATCGACGTGATCATGATGATCGGCGTATGGGCATAGCGCGCTTGCTGCCGGACTTCTTTGGTCAGGTCGATGCCGTTTTTTACCGGCATCTGGATGTCGAACAACAGGCAGTCAAACGGGTCGGTCGCAACGGCCAGTTCGTGCAGGGCCTCCATCGCGGATTTGACGGGTGTAATGTTGTCGTACCCCAATTCTTTAAGGGTAGTGACGAGAAGGTCCAGGAAGATGGGGTCGTCATCAACAGCAAGAAGTTTCACGGCTCAATTCCTATTATTTCACCGATTTTGCACCGGTGTTATTGGCGTTTTTTGGTCGAGCAGTTCTTGTGAGTTGGGGTTCACATTCTGATTCCGCTCGAATCTAAATTAATTATTAATTGATGAATTGGGCGAAACTTTGTTCACCAACGGGCCTGATAGAGATCTCAACACTCTGGCTGGGTGACTTGAGGCAGCGTTCAAGGGGTAGGGCAGGCGGCACGGGTCCGGCCTGCGTTACGTCGCGAGGACGCCGCCTACAGGTACGGAATGCGCGAATGCGTTGTTACTGCTTGGCCCAAACCGCGCGAATGTCATCGCCCAAGGACATCGGATCGAAGGGTTTGGTGATGACGCCAATGGCGCCTTGTTCCAACAGTTCTTTCGACAAGGAATCTTCGGCTTTGGCCGTCATGAAAATCGTGGGGATGTTGGCATAAGCGCCCGGAAGCTCTTTGACTTTCGCCCACAGCTCAGGTCCCGTCATGCCGGGCATCATCACGTCCAGTAGCAAAAGGTCGGGCAGATCGGCTTGCAGGTAGTCCAAAGCCTCGTTGCCGGAACTGCATTGATGAAGGGTCAGGGAATCGTCCAGGCTCAACGACATTTGGACGATGTCCCGGATATCGAAATCATCGTCTACGTGCAGAATAGTCGTCAGTTCAGGCATAGAAGTTCCCTTAGATCCCAGCCCTCGGGTCTTGCCCGGAAACGGAATTAGATTAGTCATGCGGCGCGAACTTGAGTGTCAGCTTGCTTTCTCAGGTCGCAGTGGAAGATCGTGCCCTTATCTAGCTCGGTCGTGAAAGAAATCGAGCCCCCATGCAACTCCATGATCCGTTTGGAGATGGTCAGGCCAAGTCCGGTGCCGGGGCGGGAATAGCGCGCGTCCGCGGTCACTTGGAAGAAGCTGTCGAACAGCGTCTTGCGGGCGGCCTCAGGAATGCCTGGTCCGTGATCTTCAACGCACAGGCGCCAGGCGTCTCCCACATCTTTCAGATGCAGCTTTACCGATCCTTCTGGCGGAGAGAACTTGGCCGCGTTGGACATCAGGTTGGCCAAAACCTGCATAAGGCGATCGGGATCGGCTTGTACCACAGCGTCAAACTGCGACGGCACGACTTCGAAACGAATGTTGGCTTGCTCGGCGTAAGAGGCGTGGTTTTCGGCGGCCTCGACCAGCAGTTTTTGCAGATCAACCTCTTGCCAGGTAACAGTCATTTCGCCCGCTTCGATCTTTTCCAGAACCAAAATGTCGTTCACCAGTGCCAGTAGGCGGTCGCTGTTGCGGTTGGCGATGGCGATCATGTGCTTGGCTTTATCGCTCATGTCGCCCAACCCGCCGGATTCCAGAAGGCGAAGCGCCCCTTTGATCGAGGTGAGGGGGGTGCGCAATTCATGGCTCACGGTCGAAACAGAGGTCAGCTTCAGCTTCTCGGCTGCTTTGCGTTCCGAGATGTCGCGCACAACCGAGATCAGGCTCCGGCGGCCGTTGGGGCCGATGTCCAAGTGGGTCAGAACCTCGATCGGGGCAAGGTCGTGATCGACCTGAAGGGTCACCTGCTTTGCCGCACCGGTTTCCAGAGGCTCAAGATAGCGGCGGAACAGGCCCTTATCGAACTTCTTGAAGGTGTCGAAGATAGTTTTGTCGCCAAGTTCATCCATAGACCATTTCAGGCGCGTGCGGCCGTTGGCGTTGACGTAGATGATTTTATAGGTGTCGGGATCATACACAAAGACCCCATCTGGCAGGCCTTCGATTACCGCGTTACGGCTTTCGTTGGCGGCTTTGGAGCGGGCCGCGGTTTGGTCGGTGCGGATCGAAATGCTTTCGATGTGATTTCCGAGGTCATCAAAACGCGGAATGATCGTGGTTTCGACAGAGACGATAGAGCCGTCCTTAGCCTTCAGGCGCTGTTCGCCCTTCCAGATGTCGCCACGCCCTGCGACGGCCAGCACATCTGGGAAAGGAGTACCAGCGCCGTCATTGAAGTAGAGCATTTCTGTCGTCTTGCCCAAAACCTCGGCAGGGGAGTAGCCGAACGCCTTAACGAAGTTTTCGTTCACGGACTTCAGCTGGCCGTTGGCGTTCGTGACGCAAACGATGGTGTGTTGGTTAATGGCTTTGTCGCGCATTCCGATGGCGGCGTCATAACCGCCCAAAAGCGCGTCCGTCGCAGCGCGGCTGCTGGCGTGGGCGATCCACAAGCTGACAACACAGATCATGGATACGATAGAGAAAAAGAGGAGGAAGTAGCCGAAGAAGCCGACGGGCGAGTTGATGGCAACGGCCGGAACAAATGTGTGCAAGACGGCGGGGATCGCACCAGCGAATAACAAATTGCCAAACGCCAAGGCCAAGACCGTTGTTTTGCTGAACTTATTCATAACCTGCCTCAAAACTACTTGATAGTTACTCGTTCTTCACACGATTGGGGTCGTTGCCCCTTACCACTCTTCTTAACATAAATTTGGCTAGAGAAGTGGGCCAAATTAAGTCGAACTACGCGCATTGTGTTGTTCGCTGCTTGGCAACATCATGCTTTCTATCGCCATTTTGCTCCGGATCGTGGAGCGGAAGGATGATTTTAAAGGTCGTCCCTTCACCTACACGGCTTTCGACTTCAATGGAGCCTTTGTGAAGTTCTGTCAGCTCTTTGGCAATGGAAAGACCAAGGCCGATGCCCCCGTGCTTGCGGCTGCTCGTTGCGTCAGCCTGCTTAAAGCGGTCAAAGATGGAGGCCAGAACCTCGGGTTCGATACCGGGTCCGGTGTCGGTGATGATGATGTGCGTTTTGCCGTGATCATTTTCGCTGCGGACGGTGACCGAGCCCGCTTCGGTGAACTTCAAGGCGTTCCCGATGATGTTCAGCAGGATTTGACGCAGGCGAACAGGGTCGGCCCAGACGTCGCTGACATTATTATCGATCGTTAGATCGAGACCTTTCTTCTGCGCCACGACCTGAAGTTGGGTGCCGACTTCATCTAGGGTCTGCTCAAGGCTCAGGCTTTCGGGGTGCAGTTGCAGCGTGCCTTCTTCGATCGCGGCAATATCAAGAACACTGGCAATCAACGCCATCAGGTGTTTGCCCGAGGTATCGATCTGATCCGAAAACTTCTTGATGTCCCTGGCAAAGGTCGTCAGCCGGGCATTCAGCTCATCGGTTTCGATGTCGCCCTGAAGCCAGCGATAGCTTGGCAAAGTATTCAGGTTCTTCATGAAAGAGTTGTAGCCGAGGATCACCGATAGGGGGGTGCGCAATTCGTGGCTGACGGTGTTCAGGAAGTCGGTCTTCGCGGCGCTGGCGGCCTCGGATCGAACAACGGCGTCCTTAAGTTGCGTAACGTCAACCAAGATACCCGCCACGTGGTCAGAGGCGGTCTTGCGTTCTTCCACCCGCAGCCAGCGGCCATCGGGCATCTTGAATTCAACGGGTTCTGTCGGGTTGCGGTGGGCGGCAACGCGTTCTGCGATCCATTCTTCCTCTCGGCCTTCGGCGTTGGGGAAGTGGCCCGTTTCAATACCGCGACGCAGGATCTGCTCAAAGGAAACACCGGGTTGCATAATGTCTGCGGCCCGCGGAAAGAGATTCCGGTAGGTCTGGTTGCACATGGTCAACTTGCCATCGGGATCGTAGAGCGCGAAGCCGTCGCTCAAGGCTTCCACCGCCTCTTCTAACTGCGTCTCAGCCACTTCTTTGCGATTCAGCGCCCATCGCAAAATACGGAAAACGGCCAGCAAGCCCAAAGTGATCAGGATCAGAACAATCCATGTTTCCATCCGGTTGGGCGGGGAAAGGGACCAGCCATCGCGGGGGGCGGCCAGCAGTTCCCAATTCACACCCGGCGCAATCACGCGGGTCGCCACCGGGTCCACCCCCATGATGGACTCGTCACCTGCCAGAAGCAGGCCATCGCCATCATAAATGACGTAGGCATTTTCCAAGCCCGGCGCGCCAAGCCCGACGGTTTCAAACAACACGCCTGCGTCCAACACCAAGGAAACGATGCCCCAAAGTTCGGGCTCCCCCCCTTCGGCACCTTCGATGTAGACCGCAGCCCGTGTGATGAATCCTTGCATGCCCTGCAAAAGCCCGACCGGTCCGGTAAAAATGGTTTCCCCGGTATCAATGGCTTGCTGCAAGCCTGATACAAGTTGATCTTGCTGTGTCAGGTCGACGCCAAGCGTGGCTTCATTACCCTCGATTGGGTAAATGAATTCGATTACCATATCGGGCGAAGCGGCAACGTTGATGACGTTGTCGGTGTTCTCCACCAAGATCGCCGCCGACCGGGCGTATTCGTCTTGGCCCAGATCCGGGCTAACCGTGATGACCGAGGCCAAGCCTTCAGTCAGCCACAGCTTTTCGCTGATCTCGCGCTCTAGGGCGGCCTGTAATTCATAGGCATCTTCAAGAACTTGAAGGCGCTGCTCCGACAAGTGTTGGTTCACGTTGGACCGGTCCAGAACCAGCCCAACAATGATCGCCATTGCCACAAACACGATGTTCGTAGTGTAAGGAAATAAGGCCCAAAAATATCTCATGGATTGAGTCCGATCATCAGGTTCAGCAGCAACATGACACCTACTTCGGCTTTGAAACTTCGCCGAAGGGTCAAGAATGATCGTTAACAACTCTTTGATAATAGCTACGCGCCGAGAAGCGGGCAACTGATTGTTAGACAAGAGCTTATTTTAACGGGCTGGCGTCTTGATCGGAGTCACCCTAGAGCGCGCGTTCGGTCGACACTCGGGGCCCGTTAAACGCAAGTGATTGAGCTTAAAATCTATGCGCTTTGGCCGTCTGTGTGCTTGTATACTGGAATTATTAGCATTTTTTAGACAAGTTGTCCGAAACTTTTGGTTGGAAAGGTAAAATGGTTAACAAAACGCTGCGTTTTCCAATTCCTACTTTCCCCAAAAACGGCCACCCCAAGACTGTGAGTAAAATGTCACAGTCCTCTCGAGACGGCCATAACACCCACGGCAAAAGGCGGGGCTAGGCGTTGGCGGCGTTGCGTTGAACCATGCCGAAAAGGTCACGCGGGTCGTCTGGGTCTGCAATCATATCAAGCGCCTCAAACAGCCCCGTCGCGTCGAGCTGGTCCCGTAGATAGCGCAGGGCCGAAAAGTCCTCGGTTGCGAAACCGACGCCATCAAACAGGGTGATTTGGCGCGGATTGCGGCGGCCGGGGGCGATGCCTGCAATCACTTGCCACATTTCAACCACGGGGAAATCTTCGGGCATCTGCTGAATTTCGCCCTCCACCCGGGTTTGAGGGGGGTATTCCACGAACACATCAGCACGGCTGAGGATGTCTTTGTGCAGCTCGGTTTTGCCGGGGCAGTCGCCGCCGATTGCGTTGATGTGCACGCCCGCGCCGACCATGTTGTCGGTCAGGATCGTAGCATATTGTTTGTCTGCGGTGCAGGTTGTGATGATCTGAGCGCCTTCCACGGCCTCTTGGCCGGTCTCGCAGATTGTGATGTCGAACCCCTGATTTTGCAGATTGCGAACGGCCTTTTCAGTCGCCGCAGGGTCGATGTCGTAAAGACGCAGTTTGGTGACGCCGCAGATTGCGCGGAACGCCATCGCCTGAAATTCTGATTGTGCACCATTGCCGATTAGCGCCATCGTGTCGGCCCCTCCGGGCGCGAGGTATTTCGCCACCAAAGCCGAGGTCGCGGCCGTACGCAGCGCGGTGAGCAGGGTCATTTCGGACAAAAGCACCGGATAGCCCGTTTGCACGTCGGCCAGGAGGCCAAAGGCGGTGACGGTCTGAAGCCCCTCGGCCGCGTTCTTGGGGTGGCCGTTAACGTATTTGAAGCCGTAAACCTCTCCGTCAGAGGTTGGCATCAGCTCGATCACGCCCACGTCGGAATGAGAGGCCACGCGCGGGGTCTTGTCGAATAGCTCCCACCGGCGAAAGTCCTCCTCGATGTACGTCGCCACGCCCGAAAGCATATCAGAAAGGCCGATGCGGTTAATCAGCTGCATCATGTTCGCGACGCTGACGAAGGGCACAAAGGCCAGCTTGGAGGGTTGAGACACGGGCATGATGGACCTCGATTTAGGGGGGCTGCGTGCAGCGTGCGCCTTAAAGTTTTCGCGGTAAATGGGGAAGTGGCTATAACTTTGGCGGTAAAATGTGCATATTGCTTACCTTGAGTTAGCAGAATGTAAGGCCTGTGGTGATGGAGCCATCTGAAACGAAATACGTCTTCGACACGCAGGACCAGAAGTTGATTGCCCTGCTACGGGCGGATGGGCGGGCACCGGTGTCAAAACTGGCGGACATCATGGGCGTGTCGCGGGCCACGGTGCAGACGCGCTTGGACCGGTTATTGGCCTCGGGCGCTTTGCTGGGGTTCACGGCGCGGGTGCGCGAGGATTACGACGAACACCAAATTCGCGCGATCATGATGATCGAAGTGTCGGGCCGAAACACCACGCAGGTGATTAACCGATTACGAGGGTTGCCCGAGCTGACCGCCCTGCACACAACCAGCGGAAAGTGGGACCTGATCGCGGAAATATTGGTGGAAAGCCTGTCAAAATTCGACAGCGTGCTGAGAGAGGTCCGCCTTGTCGAAGGTGTCCTGAATAGTGAAACGAGCATCCTTTTGACGACCACCTGAGCCGCCATTGGTGGCGTGACCCGAGGGTGACCATGGCCTCCGATGGCCGACTAAGGGCCGGGTGCGGGGCATGAATGCCTAAAAAAGCATCTGCTTTCGACTTTGGCGGAAAGCTGATACCCAACGGGTAAGGCGGTCATACAGCTCGGAACTTTGGGGCTTAGGTTCCCCGATTGCCGCAACTTGCAAATGAGGTGCCGCTCCCTCGTGCAATCGTTGCGCCTCGGCTGTTGATCCCCCTGTAAATAAAAAACCACGGGAAAGGGTTTTATCGTGACAGATGAAAGTACCAACCAAGGCATACCCGCGCCGCAAGGCGCCGCGGATGTCATCGACACCGAATATGAGATAGGACAAGACAACGTCGACGGGTCTGTTGGGCCGTTTGGCTTTGACATTCACAACCCGGTTTTCGCCATTTCTGGCGCGGCTATCGTGGCCTTTGTGTTCTTCACTTTGGCGTTGCCCGAACAGGCGAGCGCGATCTTCCAGGCCATGTTCGACTTCACCACAAAGAACTTCGACTGGTTCCTTATCGGCGCGGCTGACATCGTCGTTATTTTCGCGCTATTGTTGATTGTTACGCCCTTCGGCAGCGTGCGCCTTGGCGGGTCAACGGCGAAGCCGGATTACACATACCTCGGCTGGTTCTCGATGTTGTTTGCAGCGGGGATGGGCATTGGCCTGATGTTCTACGGCGTGTCAGAACCGCTGTCGCATTTCTCGTCTTCCATGGGCGGGGCCGTATCGGCCGATGGGGTTCGCTCGGACTGGGCGCCTTTGACCGGCGCGGCAGGCGATGCAGAGGCATCTATCCGCCTTGGCATGGCGGCCACCATCTATCACTGGGGGCTGCACCCTTGGGGTATCTACGCGATCGTCGGTCTGGCGCTGGCGTTGTTCAGCTATAACAAGGGCTTGCCCCTGACGATCCGGTCAGCTTTTTACCCGTTGTTCGGGGACCGTGTCTTCGGTTGGCCGGGCCATATCATCGACATTCTGGCCGTATTCGCGACGCTCTTTGGTTTGGCGACATCGCTGGGCTTCGGTGCCACTCAAGCCAACGCGGGCCTGAACGAGCTGTTCGGCGTTCCAATCGGTAACACCACCGAGGTTATCTTGATCTCGGCGATCACCGCCGTTGCGCTGATTTCGGTTCTCCGTGGTCTCGATGGCGGCGTGAAGATCCTGTCCGAGGTCAACATGGGCCTTGCGGGCTTGTTGGCGGTGTTCACGCTTATCGTTGGGCCAACGGCGTTCTTGTTCGCCTTCTTCTGGGATAGCCTGAAAGCGTATGTCGAGTTCCTGCCCGCCCTTGCCAATCCATTCGGGCGCGAAGACGTCAACTTCAGCCAAGGCTGGACGGCGTTCTATTGGGCGTGGTGGATCAGCTGGTCACCTTTCGTGGGCATGTTTATCGCCCGCGTCAGCCGGGGTCGTTCGGTGCGCGAGTTCATCATCTGCGTGCTTCTGATCCCATCCGTCGTGTGCGTCGCGTGGATGTCGATCTTTGGCGGCACCGCGATCCATCAGGTCATCACGGACAACTTCACCGGCGCACAGGATGCAGAGTTGCCCCGGCAGTTGTTCCAGATGTTGGGACAGCTTCCCTTGGCCTCCATCACGTCGTTTATCGGCATCGTGTTGGTCATCGTGTTCTTCGTGACATCCTCGGACTCTGGCTCGTTGGTGATCGACACGATCACTGCGGGTGGCAAGGTCGACGCGCCTGTTCCTCAGCGCGTGTTCTGGTGCATCTTTGAAGGTGCCGTCGCGATTGCCTTGCTGATTGGCGGTGGCCTTGCGGCGCTTCAGTCCATGGTCATTTCCACAGGGCTATTGTTCACGCTTGTGCTGTTGGTGATGTGCTATTGCATCTTCCGCGGCTTGCAGAGCGAGCGCGCTGAACTCAAGTAATTGAGCACCGGAAAAACGAATTGGGCGGGCATCTGGAAACAGGTGCCCGCTTTTCTATGGGCGGGCAGTGATGGGCATGTATCCGGTCGGGCTTGATCCCTGAACGCGGGCGAAGCAGGCTACATTCATCCTATCCGCTGTCATCTCAGAAAGGCACGATCATGGAGGACGATGATCACGGAGGAACGGCCCCGTGTACCGCCCATCTGCTGATAAACGGTGAGCCGATTGATCCCACCACGGCCCAGGACGTGGCGCGTTTCCGCACCGCCGAGCGCGCCCGGCTGATGGCTGCACGTCGGCGCCTGTCCACCGATGATCGCGCTCGGTTGACGGCAACTCTGGCCGAAACACTCGCCCCGATCGTCGGGCCGGAAAGCGGTAAGAAGATCGCGGTCTATTGGCCGATCCGGGGGGAGCCAGATTTGCGCGGGTGGATGAACCAGGCCCATGACGCGGGGGCTGAGGTGTTGCTTCCTGTGGTCATCGAAAAGAACGCCCCTCTGATTTTTCGGACGTGGTCACCGGATTGCGCGATGACACGGGGGATTTGGAACATTCCCGTCCCCGCCCAAGGGTCCGAAGAAACGCCCGACATCGTGATTTCGCCGTTGCTTGGAGTCGACAGATCTTGTTTTCGCCTTGGCAATGGCGGCGGATATTACGACCGGACCTTGGCGCAACTTCGCCCGCGCCCGAGGATCGTCGGCGTCGGTTTTCCCGATTGCGTTATGGACACGATCTTTCCGATGCCGTGGGATATCGCGATGGACACGGTCGTGTTGGCTGATGGCGCAGTCTACGGGCAGCAGTGAGGCGGCCTTGCGAACGCCGTTTCACCCCTAACCGGCGCAAGACGCGTTCCCCCCAAAGCCCGCGATGCTGTGACGTGCGAAATGGGCGTCTGCATCGCCCAAGTTAAGTGCTGGCGGGGCGGTAATGGCAGGCCTATAGGTGGGAAATGATGGATACTTTACCGCCTTGCCCAGAATGCGCGTCGGCCTTCACCTACCAAGTGGATGCCTTGATGAATTGCCCCGAATGCGGCCACGAATGGGCGGCAGGGTCGCCCGACGATGCGGCCCCGCAGGTGCGCGATAGCGTCGGCAATGTGCTGGAAGACGGCGACACTGTCACCGTTATCAAGGACCTGAAGGTTAAGGGCACATCATCGGTCGTGAAAGTGGGCACCAAGGTGCGCAACATCCGGTTGGTGGACGGCGATCACGATATTGATTGTAAAGTTCCCGGCATCGGCCCGATGGGGCTGAAATCCCAATTCGTGAAAAAGACGTCGGGCTAGGGCCGCCTGCATGCGGCCCGTTCCGGTGTGATCACGCCGTTAGGCAGAGCGGACCTCGGCCGTGCGATCCAGGGCCGAAAGGGCGCGGTTGATCGTGGGTTTCACACGGTGCGATCGGCTGCCATTGGGGCGGATTGCGCGGCCAGCCTTAAAGGTAACCTCGCGAATGTCGCGATCTTCATGCGCCCGGGCAAGACGGCCATAGATGGCCTCTACCTTCCGCCCGATATCGGGTTGAGTTTCCAAGATATCTTCACGGGTGATGCAGATGAAATTCCCGTCGCCAATATAAGAGCTTAGCGTATGCGGGTTCTCTGTTGCGTCGTAAATCGCCTGTGACACATCACTCAGGATCGAGGTGAATTCGCTGGTCGTGCAGCTTAGATACAGCGACTGGATATTCGCCACTTTGATGGCGAACACGATGCTGCTTTTGACCCGTATCTTCGTCAGCTTCGCAAGGTAGTTCCCAAGCGAAAAGCTATCAATCAGACCACTTTCGACAGGCAGCTTCACAGGCTCGGAAACCTTGAAGGGATGTGCGCCCAAGGCTTCGTCAGGCTTCGCCTCGATGGTCTGAAGGATCGGCAGCATTTCCTGAGACTTGCTCATGCGGATCGCAACATCGAGGCGAGAGTTGATGTCAGCCACGTCAAACGGCTTGGTCACGTAATCATTCGCACCCGCCCGGAACGCTTCGGCAATTGCGGCAAAGTCAGACCGTGCCGTCAGCATAAGAACCGGCGTGCGTGCAAATTTCGGCATGGTGCGGACTTCGGCGCACAGTTCGATCCCATCCATGTCCGGCATGTTGATATCGAAAATCAGGCAGTCGTAACCCTTGCGAGACCTGCGCAGGATATCCAGCGCCTCCGCGCTCGACTCCGCAAAGACTGCGTTTTTATGACCAGCTTGCTTCAGGAGCACTTTCATAAGCTCCAAAGCGATAGGATCATCGTCGACCGCTAGAATTCTCACTGACACACCTCTTTTTATTCTGGCCGACCCTCAGATTGCAGACGGGGTAGCGGCGTTGCTTTTATCAGTAATTCACAAAAAATTGGGCGTAACTATGACGAAAAGGTTAACGCAGTTTATTTTCCTGATTTCTGCCGAAGCTGTGGGCAACAGGGGGCGGACAACGGGGCAGCCTGCGTTTTTTGGGGGGGGCGAAATCCGTTGTAGCCTCACCGCCCGCACTAGGTCGCCACGACATAGCCATCGCCAGACGCCTTAAGGAGAGGGGATTTTATCGCGCCCCTGAGGCGCTCGGCTTGGGGCAGGGTCTGGTGCCACCGTGTGCCCTGTTCCATGGCGACGCCAATGCCAGCGGGCTCTATCCCGGCCTTCGCCAACAGGCGCAATACAGCCGCGAGAGAGGTCCCAGTGCTAACCACATCATCCACCAGCAGCACTTTGCGCCCGCTCAGTAGCGGCACCATGCGGGGATCAAGGTAAATAGTCTTTCCCTTACCGGGGGAGGTGATGGAGCTGATCGGTTCGGACAACGCATCGTCGTACCAAAACTTCCGTGACGTGCCCAAGGGCACCATGCGGTCATGGCCCAACCGCCGCGCAAGCGCGTTTGCCATCGGTAGGCCCAGGGTCGGCACCCCCACAACCACATCGGGTGCCGTGTCCTGCCACTGTGCCGCCATGGCGTCCGCCAACGCGTCCTCCACACGAAAGGAGGCCTGGTTCACGATGAGCGAGGCGACAGCCCCCGCGCCACCGGGCAAATCCCGGATTGGCAGCAGCATTTGCCGCCCATCGGGCAGGGTTGCCGGATAGGCGCCGCGAAACACTGTGCCGGGGGCTGTCGCATGGGTGCCGGGGGCGTCGAGGTGCTGCCAAAAGGCGTGGGGTTCCAAGCGCATCGGTTGGCTCCTTGTGTCGGTCGCGGGGATGGGTCAGACATGTTGTCGTATAGGACACAAAGGAATGGCAAGCCATGTCTGCGCCCCTCACCATTGAAGCTGATGAACACGCCATGTTGGTGGCCCTGCGCCATGATCTGCACGCGCACCCGGAACTGGGGTTTGAGGAAGAGCGCACAGCGGAGATCGTCGCCCAGAAGCTGACAGAGGCAGGCATTACCGTGGATCGTGGCCTTGGCAAAACCGGCGTTGTGGGGACGTTGACCGTAGGCAATGGGACCGGGCGTATCGCGCTTCGCGCCGATATGGACGCCCTCGCGATGCCAGAGACAGGCAATCCGCCCCATAAATCCACCCAAGCCGGGAAAATGCACGCCTGCGGCCACGACGGGCACACAACCATGCTCCTGGGGGCCGCGCGGCATCTGGCTGCGACGCGAAATTTCTCGGGCACGGTACATTTCATCTTCCAGCCTGCGGAAGAGGGGCGCGGGGGCGCGAAGGCGATGATTGACGATGGGTTTTACGACAAATTTCCCGTGGACCGCGTCTATGGCCTTCACAATATGCCCGGTCTCGATCCCGATGAAATGGCGGTGGTGAGCGGACCGCAATTGGCCTCTTCCGATAGTTGGGAGGTCACGTTTACAGGCGTTGGTACCCACGGCGCGAAACCGCATCTGGGTCGCGATCCGATTACGGCCGCGGGGCAGTTTCTGGCCGCGATCCACGCGATTGTGGCGCGTGTTGTGGACCCGTTGCAGCCCGCCGTAGTTAGCGCCTGTGCGCTGGAGGCGGGGGATTTCAAGGCGCTGAACGTAATCCCCAACACGGCACGGGTTGCGGGGACTGCGCGGGCCTATACGCCCGAGGTTCGCGATCAGCTAGAGGCCGAGATTGGCGCCGTCGCCCACGGTATCGCGGCGGCCTTTGGGGTCACGGCAAGCTACAGTTTCACACGTCGCATTCCGCCAGTGGTGAACGATGCCGACACCGCGGCGCGGGCGTTGTCTGCGGCGCAAACGGCCCTAGGACATGACCGCATCCGCACGGAATTTCCGCCATCCACGGCAGGGGATGACTTTGCGTTTTTCTCGCAAGACGTGCCGGGATGCTACGTTTGGTTGGGCAACGGTCCGGCGGTGGACGGCGCGTTGCACCATAACACCGGCTACGACTTCAACGATGCTGCCATCGCGCCGGGCATGGCGTTCTGGACGCGGCTGGTAGAGGCGGAATTGCCCGCCTAAGCGGTACCAAGCCCGCGCCAAAGGGCCTCCAACGCGGCGGGCGCGTCGATGGTCATGGCTACGTCCACAAGCGCACCGTTTTGCGATTGCGACAAACGGCCGGGATGCTCGGTCGTATCGACCGAAAGGCGCATCTTCTCCACGCCGAAAAGCTCGGGATGCAGGGCCATCAGCATCACGCAAGGGTCGTGCAACGGGCGCGAGGCGCGATCGGCATTACCATGAAAATAGGCGCGGATCAGGTCAGCAGACAGCTGCGCCGCATCGGTGCCGAGGGCGGCCAAACGGTCGAGGTCTTCGGGCGTCGCCCGCAGCTTTCGCGTCACATCCAACGGGATCAGGGTCACCGGAACGGGGCCGTCGAACACCAACTGCGCGGCCAAGGGATCACTGGCGATGTTGAACTCGGCATAGGGTCCGGCGTTGCCCGGCTCATGGATCGTGCCGCCCATGGCGACGATGCGCCCGATGCGGGCGTAGGCTTGGGGCGCGTCGTGGGCCAACAGCACCAGATTGGTTAACGGGCCAAGCGCCAAAAGGGTGTGTGCCCCCGCAGGTGCGGCCTCCAACACCTCGTCGAGACGCGCCGTGGCACCGCGGGCGTCGGGCGAGGTCAGCGGCGGGGGTAGGTCCACGCCACCCATGCCATCGTTCCCGTGGATCGCGACCTCATCAAGGCCGTCGCCCTGCAAGGGGCCAACGGCCCCCGCCGCGTAGGGGACATCTTCGCGGGCCATTGCCGCCAAAAGCCGCCCGATGTTGCGGGTCGTTGTCTCGATCCCGATGTTGCCCGCCACAGCGGTTATGGCCGCGATGGAAAACCGCCCGCAGGCCAGCGCATAAAGGATACCCACCGCGTCATCGAGGCCGGGGTCTGTATCAATCAAAACGGGCAGGGCAGGCGTCACGCGGTTTCAACCTCGGACAGGGCGGCGAGGACGCGGATGAAGGACCGGATACCGCCCTTGAAGCTGGAAAGGTCGTACTTCTCGTTCGGGCTGTGAATGCGGTTGTCAAAACGCGCGAAGCCCACCAGCAGCGTGTCCATGCCCAATTGGCGTTTGAACTCCCCCACAATCGGGATGGAGCCGCCGGTGCCCGCCAAGGCGGCTTCGGTGTTCCACTCTTGCCCCAAAGCGTCGCGCGTGGCGGCCAGATAGGGGCTATCGAGCGGCAGGGACAGTGCCGGGCTGGCCCCATGGGAGGTGAATTCGACCGAGCAATCGGCGGGTACATGGGCACGGATATGGTCGCGGAAGGTATCGCGGATGCGGAAAGGATCTTGGCCGGCCACCAGACGGAATGACACTTTTGCCGTAGCCTGCGCCGGGATCACGGTTTTAAAGCCGGGGTCGGTATAGCCGCCGATCACTCCGTGAATTTCACAGCTGGGACGGGCCCAGACCTGCTCCATAATCGAATAGGCGCTTTCGCCCGCCGGGATGCTGAGGCCCACATCCCCAAGGAAGCCCTCTTGATCAAACGGCAGGCTTTGCCATTGGGCGCGGATTTCTGGGGCGAGGTCTTGCACCCCGTCATAAAACCCCTCAATCGCCACGCCGCCATCCGCTGTGCGCAGGCTCGAAAGCGCGTCCGAGGCCACTTGCAGTGCGTTGCGTGCGGCGTTGCCAAACATGCCGGAATGCAGGTCACGGTCGGCGGTTGTGATGGTAAACTCTTCACCTACCATGCCGCGCAACATGGTGGTGATCGCGGGGGTTTCGCGGTCCCACATATCGGTGTCACAGACCATCATCACGTCGGCGCGCAGCTCTTCTTTCGTTGCCTCAAGGAAAGGGCCGAGGCTTTTGGAACCGGATTCCTCTTCGCCCTCAAACAACATAGAGACCTTGATCGGCAGGCGGCCCGTGACGGCTTTCCAAGCGCGACACGCCTCCACGAAGGTAAGTAGCTGGCCCTTGTCGTCCGACGCGCCGCGCCCGGTGATATGGGTGTCACCATCGGGGGCGGGCACAAGGGTAGGTTCAAAGGGGTCCGTGTTCCACAGATCCAGCGGGTCCACCGGTTGCACATCGTAGTGGCCGTAAAACAGAACATGGGGGCCATCGGCACCTTTGTTGTGGCCCACCACCATCGGGTGACCATCGGTGGCACGCACCGAGGCGTCAAAGCCCAATTCGCTCAGCTGATCGGTCAGCCAGACCGCCGCTGCTTTGCAGTCATCGGCGTGGGCGTCCACGGTCGAGACCGAGGGGATGCGGATAAGCTCAAACAGACGCTCCAGGCTGTCGTCCATATGGGCATCGGCGTGGTCAAGGACGGCTTGCAGATCGTTCATTGGGTTACTCTTTCGCGGCTCGGGCCGCATCAATGGCGGCGATTTCGGAACGGAACTGACCGGCGACTTGGTTGGCATCGGCCAACACGGCGGCAGGCTCCAGTGTTTCGACAAGGCGGTCGCGCATCAGCCAGTTGCCCGCGACCATCACGTCGCGCACATCATCGGGCTTGGTGGCAAACACGAGGACGGAATAGGGATCGTAGATCGGCTGCATTCGCGGCGCAGACAGGTCCACGCGGATCAGGTCGGCTTGCTTGCCGACTTCCAGCGACCCGGTGACATCATCAAGGCCCAGAACCTGCGCGCCCTCCAGGGTCGCCATGCGGATCACATCGCGGGTGGGCAATGGCTTGCGAGAGCCGCCAAGAACCTTGGCAAAGATCGACACCACTCCGAATTGAGAGAACAGATCGAGGGTGTTACCGCTCATCGGGCCATCGGTGGCGATGCCCACGGGAATGCCCGCGCGGCGCATGTCATCGACCCTCGCCATGCCGCGCCCCGCCTTGCCGTTGGAGCGCGCGTTATGGGCCACGCGCGTGCCGGTGCGCGCCAGCGTCGCAATGTCGGCATCATCCACCAGAAGGCAATGGGCGGCGATGGTGCCAGGTTTCAGCAGGCCCGCTTGCTCGCAAACAGCGGTGGTGCTTTTGCCGTGAGTTTTCATGGCCCAAGCGGCCTCTGGCTCGGTCTCGGCCAGATGGATTTGGATGCGCGTCTCGGGGTGGGCTTCGTGCCAATCCACGACCCGTTCCAGCACCGCCATTCCCGTTGAATAGGGCGCGTGCGGCGCGATGGAGGCGGTTACAAGGGGCATGTCGGCGCAATGATCGGCCAGCGCGTCACACAGGGCAAAGCCTTCGTCAAAATCGCGGTGATCGGGGGGATCGAAATCGGCCAGCGTTTGCCCGACAACGCCGCGCATACCCGATGCGCCAATGACATCGGCCACCTCGGTTTCGTGGTAGTACATATCGGCGACGCAAGTGACGCCGCCCATAATCATTTCCAACGCCGATAGGGCAGAGCCAGCGCGGACCATCTGGGGCGACACGAACTTGCGTTCCAGCGGCAGCATGTAGCGGAACAGGCGGTCGTCCACATCTTCGCCGAGGCCACGGAATAGGGACATGGCCATGTGGCAATGGGGGTTCACCATGCCCGGCATGACGATATCGCCACCCATATCGCGGACCTCAGCGCCCGGCGCGTCGGGCGGGGTGCCGTCGCCGAGGGCGGCGATCTTGCCGTCCTCGATCAGGAGCCAGCCGCGTGGGTGCTCGGTCATCGCGGCGTCCACCGCGATGATCCATGCGTTTGTCAGAAGGGTTTTCATTCCGGCTGCAAGATCGCGCATTGGTCCGGGTTGGGGACCAAAACGGCGCCCGTGCCGGGCTCAAACGGGGTCGCGAGCGATCCGTTAGCCAACAACTGCGTACCCGCAAAGGCGCATTGATATTGATACGCTCGGCCCAGATAGGTGCGCAGCCCCAAGGTGGCGGGCAACCCTTCGGCCCCTTCCGCCTTGGTAACGGTCAATCCGTCCGGGCGCGTGGCAAGGATGAACGCATCAGGAATAGCCCCCAAACGGTCTTGCGACAGCGAAAGCGTTGTACCGTCATTGGCAACGGCTGTGACCATCTCGCCGTCGCGGGATTGCACCTTCAGCTCAATCAGGTTCTCGAACCCTACAAACCGCGCTACAAAGCTGTTGGCGGGCCGTTGGTAGAGGGTTTCGGGCGTGTCCAATTGCATGATCCGGCCCTGGTTCATGATCGCCACCCGGTCCGAGATCGAGAACGCCTCTTCCTGATCGTGGGTCACATACAGGGCCGTGGTGCCGTTGGCGCGCTGAAGCTCTCGGATTTCCACGCGCATATCAACGCGCAGCTTGGCGTCGAGGTTTGACAGAGGTTCATCAAACATCAGAAGCGGCGGCTCGATCACCAAGGCGCGGGCCAGCGCCACGCGCTGCTTTTGGCCGCCGGAAAGCTCACCCGGCAGACGGTCCGCCAGATGCGACAGCCCCACACGGTCCAGCATTTGCATGGCGCGGGTGCGTTGCTCGGCCGAAGGCAGTTTGCGCTGTTTCAGGCCGAAGGCCACGTTTTGCATCACGCTGAGGTGCGGGAACAAAGCGTAGCTTTGGAACACAAGGCCAATGTCGCGTCCATGGGCGGGCAGCTTCGTCAGGTCTTTGTCGCCCAAGCGGATCGCGCCGCTGGTGGGCTGCATGAAGCCGGCCACAAGGCGCAGGGTCGTGGTCTTGCCACAGCCCGACGCGCCCAGAAGCGAGACGAGTTCGCCGTCACCGACGTTAAGCGACAAATCCTCCAGCACCTTGGTCTTGCCGTAGTGGGCGGTGATATTGTCGATGGAAAGGGGCAGGGTCATGGGGAAGTGCCTTTTATTTCGCCACGATGGTCAGGCCGAGCGTCCGCTCGACGATAACCATGACGATGATGGTCAGCCCCATAAGCAACACGGACACCGACGCGACGGTCGGGTCGAAGAATTGCTCGACATGGGCGAGAATTTGGATCGGAAGCGTGGAGATGCCCGGCCCGGTCAGGAACAGGGACACCGACACGTCATTGATGGAGGTGATGAACGCCAGTATGAATGCCGCAATCACGCCCGCCCGGATGTTGGGCAAAACGATGGTGAAGAAGGATTTCACCGGATGGCTGCCAAGGGAAATCGCCGCTTCCTCGATCGAGAAGTCGAACGACGCGAGCGAGGCGGAAATTACCCGCACCACATAGGGCAGCACCAGAAGGGTGTGGCCGATCAGAAGCGACACGAATACAGGCGCGCCAAGGCCGACGTTGACCGAGCGGAGCAGTGAGAAACCAATGACGATTTCGGGCACCAGAATGGGCAGCACGAATAGGGTCGAGAGCCAACCTGGCAAGTAGATGCGGTGGCGGTTTAGGGCGTAGGCGGCGGGAATACCGATTAACAGCGCGAAGAACGTGCCGAGGAATGCGACCTGCAATGAGGTCACGATGGTTCGGCGGAAGGCCGAGATTTCCCAGATGTTCTCGAACCAATGCAGCGTCAGCCCTTGGGGTGGGAAGGCCAGGAACGTGGTGTCCGAGACCGAGGCCCCGAAGATGATAATCAGCGGGCCAAGCAAGAAGATGTAGACCAGAATGGTCATCAGGATCAGCAATGGGTGGATGCGGTTTGTCATATCAGGAAGCCATCGGGTTAAGGCGCTTGGCGATGCGCGTCATGACCAGAACCGTGGTGACAATCACCACCACCATGATCGCCGCCACGGTCGAGGCACTGACCCAGTCAAAGGACGTCATCGCGCGTTGATGCAGGAAGGTGCCCATCATCATCTGACGTGTCCCCCCCAGAAGATGCGGGGTCGCGTAAGAGGTGAAACTGGCAGTGAAAACCAGCACGGCCCCCACGATCAGGCCCGGCGTGGCCAGCGGCAAGATCACCTGAATGAAGGTCTTTGTGGGCGGGGCCCCAAGGGACGCGCTGGCCTGCAACAGGTCATCGGGGATGTTTTCCAACACGCCGATCAGCACCAGGATCATCAGGGGGATAAAGATATAGATCAACGCCAGCACCACCGCCGTTTGGCTATAGAGAAGGGCCAAGGGGCGTTCGATTATTCCTAACCATTCCAAGCTGTTATTCAAAACGCCGTTGCGCCCCAAAATGATCAGCCAAGCGAAGGAACGTACCACAACGCCGGTGAGCAATGGGAATACCGCCAGAACGATGAGCACGGATTTCATCCACGGTGGGCTACGCGATACCACAAAGGCGGTGAGCAGGCCGAAGATCAGGGAAATCACCGTGGTTAAGGCCGCGATCTCGAACGTGCGCCAAAGCACCGTGCGCTGAAAGCCAGAGGCGAAGAAATCCACGTAGGGGGCAAAGGTGCCCCCCGGCGCGGTAAAGGTGAAAGAGATCGTAGCGGCCACCGGAATGATCAGAAACAGCGACACCGCAAGGGTCGCCGGAGACGATAAAATCCAGCCAGTTATTTTATTCATAGGGCAGTTTCCGGTGCCGGAGGTCAGGGTCTCGGGGCAGCTTGGGGCCGCCCCGAGGATTCATGTAGAAGATCGGCTTACATGCCGAAGATTTCGTTCCAGCGGTCGATCCACGACGTCAGGTTCGCGTTCAGCGGCACGTAGTCGATCTGGTTCAGGCTCGAAATCATCTCATCGCCGTAGGTCCAAGGGGCGGCTTGCTCCTCGGTCAGGTCCACACCGTTGTTCACGGGCGCATCCACGCCGCGTTCGGCCAGTGTTTGCTGGATTTCAGTGGAGAGAACGAAGTTCAGGAACTGGTGCGCCAGTTCGACGTTTTCGGACCCGGTGGGGATGTTGATGGTGTTGAGCGTGGCAATCGCGCCATCGTCCAGATCGGCCCAAACGACCGACGGCACAGCCGCCTGAAGGCGACCCAGTGCGAAATCCTGCGCCATGGAGACGGTGATTTCGCCGGTGGAGAAGAGGTTAATCATCTCGGAGCCGGTGTTGTAGTTGGTCAGGATGTTTGGCTGAAGCTCGGACACTTCGGCGAATGCCGCGTCAGGGTCGTCGTAAGCGTTCACACCCGCCCGTTCGCCCGCGCGCAGCACGACCATGGGGCCCGCGGTGGTGGTGATACCGGGCAGGGAAACGGAGCCCGCCAGATCTTCGCGCCACAGGTCATTCCAGGATGTGATCGGCGCTTCAACTTCGTCAGCGTTGTAAACGATGCCGACGCGACCGATTGAATAGGCCGGGCCATATTCACCCTGCGGCGTCTGCGCGAGGTCGTAAAGTTCATCAATATTAGGCACTTGCGCCCGGTCGATCGGCTGGAAAAGGCCCAGTTCGATACCCAATTGCGAGAAGCGGTCGGTCAGATAGATCACGTCCACCCCTTCACCGCCGCGCAACTGAAGGCGGCTCAACCGGTCCGAGTTGTTGCCGGTCTCGAAGATGACTTCGCAGTCGCACATCTCTTGGAACGGATCGACGATGATCTCTTGCAGCGCATCGCCGTTGAAGCCCCACCAGGAAATGGTGAACGTGCGGTCTTGGGCCAGTGCAGGCGTTGCCGCCAGCATGGCGGCGACAGAGGCTGCCGCGATGCGCGAAGTGGATAGTTTTTTCATGATCTTCCCCAGGTTTGTGAATGCCTGACAGCAATGTCAGGCCGAGAATACAGGTAGGCTATGTCCCACCCCCGAATGTGACAAGTTGCCCTTAAGGTCACTTGCCTAGTAATTATCTAACTGACTGAATTTAAGTCAGTTTACTGAGCTTTGGCCTACCAAACGACCCGATGAGTCTCTCCCGTTGCGACGTTGACGAATCCCTGCGGTGCAAGCTCTGACGGGGCCACCAAAACCCACCGCCAAGGGGCGCAGGTCAGGGTGGCGAAAGCCAGACGTTCCGGGAAGCCCGGGAACCATCTGGGGCTGAAAGTCGGCTCGAACATCCAGTCGATCTTCGCACCCTCGGCGTAGAGGTTTTGCATCTCGGCATCGAGTTCCTGCGGCGCGCGACAGGTCATCAACCCGCCCACTTCATAGCGGACCGTAGCGACCAGTTCGCCCTCTCGGACCAACGCCCAACCGCCTTGTGTTTCACGCAAGGCATTTACCGCCTGCGCCATTGCAGCGTCCGATGATCCGACCGCCCAAATGTTGTGTTTGTCGTGGCCCATGGAACAGGCCAACGCGGTGTCTGGCGAGCTTGGCCCAGTGCCGAGCCAGAACATGGCGGCGGTTTTGCCTTCGCCCGAGAACCGGTCAACGATGGCGAATTTGGTCACGTTGCGTGCGGTATCGCGCTGCACAAGTCCGCCCTCAACGGGCAGCTCCATCTCGATGAAGTTGTCGTCCCAATGGAATGGGCGCAGAAGCGCCGCTGTCATGGTTTCGCGTCCCGGATCGGCCTTGATCGCGAAGTCATCCGCGGTCATGTCGCGGGTGATGTTTACTGTCTGCGTTGCCCAATCGGGCCAATCGATCTTGGGCACGGGCTTAAGATAAACGCCGTTGTCCGCAACCAGTTCTCCATCCGCCCAAACCTTGGCGATGGACAGGTTTTGCAGGTCGTCCAACAACACAATATCGCCAAAACGCCCCGGTGCGATGGAGCCAACCCAAGGCGTCAGGCGCATGTGGCGGGCGGGGTTGATCGTGACCATCTGGATCGCAATTTCCGGCGCCAGCCCCGCGTCGATCGCAAGGCGCACGTTGTAATCCGTGGCCCCCATCTTCAGCGTGTCCGAACAGGAGCGGTCATCGGTGGTCAGGGCAAACTGGCTCCAATCCGACAGTCCGGCCTCGATCAGCCCGCGCACCATTTCCGTGAGCGAGTGGGGGCGCAGTTCCATGAACAGACCGCGCCGCAGTTTGTCCAAGACTTCCTCGGTCGTCCAAGCCTCGTGATCCGAGGCCAGCCCTGCCGCCGCAAAGGCGTTGATCGTCGCCATATCGCGGATACCCGCCGCGTGGCCTTCAACCACGCCGCGCTTCTCGAACGTGGCCTCGATCATACCCCAAAGACGGTCGTAGGAGGGGTTTTCCGGGTTCCAGACGGCGGGCCAGTCCATCACCTCGTCTAGTCCTGCAACCATCATGTTGTCGGTCATGAACCCCAGTTGTTCGTCATATCCGAAATGCCCGCCGCCCCATTCATAAGCAGTCGGCGGCACGGCAGAGCCGGGCAGGGGGAAGATCTTTTGCGGGCTGCCTTCAAGCCGCGCCTTGAACCAGAATTCAAGGTTGCGCGGGCCGTTCACGTTGGAAAACTCGTGGCTCGCCTCGCAGGTCCAGGTGTTGCCATGGGGCAGGACAAGTGCCGCCTCCCACTCCGGCGTGACGTGAGAGGATTCGATATGTTTGTGCCCTTCGCCAAAGCCGGGAACCGCCATCAGGTCCGGCTCGTGCACGTCTTGCGCGACCTCGCCGGGGTAGCTGCCAGCGGGGCCGACATAGGCGATGCGGCGGCCCGACATGATAATTTCTTGATCCGTCAGCCACATACGCGAATGCACGTCGAGCAATTTGCCCACCCGAAGCCGCGTATCGGCGGGCTCATGACCAAGAGATACGCGCACGAGGCGTTGGCGGATTTTCACCTCGTCGGCGGCGTTGATCAGCGCGTCGGTGGGATGGTTCTGTGCCGTCATCGCGCCGTGCCTTCCGGGACCTTGCAGGGGATAGAGGCCTCGTAGAACGCGCTGACGCGGGCCATGTCTGCCTCTTCCAGCAGGGTGATCTTCGGGGTGCCGAGACGGCCCGAGGGGTCCACGACGGTCATCCCCCGCGTGATGCCGGGGGCGAGCGCCACGTCAACGGAGGCCTGAAGCGACCGGGTCATGATGGAGGGGTCGATGACGTAGGCGGCGGCGAGCGGGTCGACGAAGCGGAAGTAATCCTTGCCGGTGTAGCCATGGATAATCCCGCGCGCATGTTTCACGAGGGCGGCAGAGAACGGCTTGGTCGCCGTTTCGGGCGCGTTGGCCAGCATCTGGTCTACCGTCTCACCGCTGATCCGATGGTCGGTGCAGACTTCCCACGGAACCAGAACGGTCTCAATCTCTGCGGCAAAGACGATAGCCGCCGCTTCGGGGTCCGAGAAGATGTTGAATTCTGCCGCCGGGGTCACGTTACCGCGCCCGTGGATGGAGCCGCCCATGATCGTCACTTGCCCGATCCCCGCCACGCAATCGGGCGCGATCCGCAGGGCGAGGCCAAGGTTCGTGAGCGGGCCGATCAGCAGCAGATCGACCTTGTCGTTAGCACTTGCTGCCGCGCGGAGCGTGTCGATCAGAACGCCCACAGCATCGGCGCTTGCGGGCTCGGGGATTGTGGTAGGACGCGGTGCGCCGCCCAAGCCATCATCGCCGTGGATTTCCTTGGCGTGGGTGAAGGGCTGCACCAACGGGCGATCTGCGCCCATATGTACCGGAATATCGTCGCTCCCTGCGACTGCTAAAACCGACAGGATGTTCCCCGTGGCGGTCGGCAAATCCACGTTGCCAAACACCGTCAGGATCATGTCCGGCCCATGGTTTGCGGCAAGCAACATCAGCAAAGCCTGCGCGTCGTCTACGCCGCCGTCGGTATCAAGGATCAGTTTCCGCCGCATGGGCCGCCTCGTGTGCTGTTCAAAGGTTCTGGGCCGCAAAGGCCCCGGTACTTGGGTTATGTTTAAGGCGCACCAAGGGAAGGGGCTTGGGTTCCCCCCTTGGCGCTGGGGTCGTGTCAGTTGGACGTGCTTGCGGGTGTCCAGATGGTGCGCGGCAAGGCCGAAAGGATGTCGGCCCCACTGTCGGTCGCCACGACGATATCTTCAAGGCGCACGCCAAATTGGCCGGTCAGGTAGATCCCCGGCTCGATGGAAAAGACGTTGCCCGCGTGCATTACCGTTTCAGAGGTGGCGGTAATGTAGGGTGGCTCGTGGATGTCGATGCCAAGGCCGTGGCCGGTGCGATGCACGAAATACTCGCCGTATCCCGCTGCCTCGATCACGCCGCGGGCGGCGGCGTCGATGTCCTTCGCCACAACGCCGGGGCGCACAACGGCCATGGCGGCCTGCACGGCGTTTTCCACGACCTCAGTGACCTTCCGGAATTCGTCGGACGGTGTATCGCCGAACCAGCCACAGCGGGTCATATCGCTGGGGTAGCCGCCGATCCGGCAACCGGTGTCGATCAGTACGGCCATGTTGTCTTGCAGCACCGTGTCGCCTGTGTGGTGGTGCGGGAAGGCGCCGTTTTCGCCGAAGCCGATGATGGTGAATTCAGGCTTCGCACCATGGGCTTTGTAGTAATCGTGGATCACCGTCTGCACGTCACGTTCCGTCATGCCGACCCGCAGAGCGGCAAAGGCGGCGGTGGCTGCGGCATCGTTAAGGTGGGCGCAGGCTCGCAGGGCGTCAATTTCCGCCGTGTCCTTCATGGCCCGCAGATGGCCCAGAGTATCGACCGAGAAGCGCCGTTTCGGCGCGTCCATGGCGTCAATCAACAGCAGCGCAAAATCGGCGCGCATCGCCTCGTCCAGGGCGACGGATTGGCCCGCGTCGGTGACGCCACAGGTCTGCAACAAGCGGTCCAGCGCGGCGCTTGGGCCTTGCTCATCGCTCCAGGTTTCAAACGGAAGATCCGTCGCCTGCCGCACGGAGTTAGCGTTGAGCACAGGCATCAGAAAACCCGCGTGGCTTTGGCTGACCAACAGCATCACCGGGCGTTCATCGCCATGGGGATCAGCGCCCGACAGCCACGTCATATGGCTGGTGGGGCCAAGGGCAACAAGGTCGGTGCCTGTCTCGGTCATCCGCGCCCGCAAACGCGCAAGGCGGTCTTTATAAATGTCCATCTCTGGCCCCATTAGTCTTTGGAAAAGGTCAAAACGAATATCGCCGGCCCCGTTGGAGGCCGGCGAAAAGGGTGGTTGCGATCAGCTTTTGTCTACAAGGCGGTAGAACACGAAGTCCGAAGTCGCGCCGTTGACGTAGCCGCTGACGTTCTCGGCCATGCCCACTTGGTAGGAGGCTTGGAACATGATCACGATGGGCGATTCCGCCTGAACGCGACGCTGAAGCTCCAGATACATTTCCTCACGAACCGCGGGATCGGATTCTGTCAGAGCGGCGCGAGTCATCTCGTTCATCTCTTCTGGAACGGCCCAGGAGTTCCGCCAAGTGGTTGTGGCGGTGTAGGTCTCCTGCCGGTTGTCAGAGTTGTAGGCGAAGGCTTTGGCGTTGGAGTGGGGGTCCATGAAGTCCGGGCCCCAATACAGCAACATCGCTTCGTGGCTACGATCACGGTAGCGGGTGATGACCTGCGAACCGGTGCCGGGCAGAATTTCGAACTCGATCCCTGCTTCGGCGAAAGAGGCCTGCAGCGATTGCGCCATGTCGGTGAAGGGGGCTGCGTTAATCACGTCGAGTGTGACGGTGATCGGCAGTTCGATGCCTGCATCCTCAAGGATTTGCGCGGCACGCTCTGGGTCGTAGGAATAGGGCGTGTCGGTCAGGGCACCGGGGAAACCTTCGGGCCAGAATGCCTGATGAACTTCCATTTGACCGGCGATGATCGAGTTGGTCATGCCCTCATAGTCCACCAGATAACGGGCAGCTTCCCAAACGGCGGGGGGTGTCAGGCTTTCGACGTTCTGGTTGAACGACAGGAAGTGAACGGCGGCTTGCGGGAACGTGTCCACTTGCAGCGCGTCCGCGTCCAGCGCGGCGATCTGGTCGGGCGTCAGGTTGCGCGCGATATCCACGTCACCAGCTTCCAGCAGTAGTTGCTGTGTGGCGCTTTCGGCAACGTGACGGATGATGACGCCATCAATGGCAGGGGCGCCGTTGAAGTAGTCGGGGTTGGCATCCATGCGGATCAATTCAGCCGCGCGGAAGGTGTTGAGAGAGAACGGGCCAGTACCAGCAGTGTTGGCGTTCAGCCAAGCGTTGCCCATGTCGCCGTCAACTTCGTTGGCCATCGCCGTTTCGATATCCACGATGGACGCGGGGCGCGAAGCCAGCACGTTCATCACGAAGGCAGGGGAGAAGTCGCCATCGTAGCGTACGGTAACGGTGTTGCCGTCGGCTGTGACCATCTCGCCCACGTTTTCAGGCGTCCAACCCAGTTGGGTCAGAATGAAGGCCGGTGTCAGGTTCAACTGCACAACCCGAGAGAACGAGCCTACAACGTCTTCGCCACGCAGTGGGTTGCCGGAGTGGAACGTCACGCCGTCACGCAGGGTGAAAACGATGGTCTTTGCTTCGGCGTCGATTTCCCAAGATTCCGCAAGGCCAGCGGCCAGAACGGTGGTGTCTTCGGCATCGTATTGCACCAAACGGTCGTAGGTGTTCGTGACCAATTCACCGGAGGTGAATTCATAGGCCTGCGCCGGGTCAATCGCGACAATGTCGTCGATGTTCTGGGCCACAACGAGGATATCCGCAGGGGTATCCGCGTGCGCTGCGGGCGTGGCCAGCGGCAAGGCCAGCATCGCCGACAGTAGGGCGGGTTTCAGCATTTTCATGGGTTTTAACTCCGTGCTGGTTTCAGGTTAGCCATTGGAATTGGCCGGGTTCATTTCGGGTAGTTTGACCGCGCCCTTGCGTTGCAGCACCGAAAGGGTGCCGGTCCACAAAATGCGCGTCGTGCTTTGGGTCTCATTGGACCACGAATGGGGGGTTGAGCCGGTGTAGTGCAGGCTGTCCCCCTGTTGTAAAATGAAGGTCTGACCGCCAAGGGTCTGGGTGATTTCGCCGTCCAGCAGAAAGATGATCTCTTCGCCTTCGTGGCTGACCACTTCCGAGGCATATCCGGCGGGGACGTGCAAAATGTAGCTCGACAATTCGGCGCCGGGGAAATCCGCGCTTACGGATTCGTACATGATGGACGAACCGTCGATCGAGAACTGAGGCCGCGCGCCCGCCCGTGTCAGGCTGTCAGATGGCTTGGGCGTAGTGATGAAGTACTCCAGCCCGACCGACAGCGCCTGGGCGATTTGCGCCAACGTGCCAAGCGAGGGGGTCGATTGTCCGCGCTCCACCTGGCTGAGATAGCCAACCGACAATCCTGCCGCGTCGCAAAGCGCCTGCAACGTCAGATCCAGTTGCTTGCGCCGCTTGCGGATCAACGCGCCTAGGGCGGGGTCTTTGTCGCTCTTTGGTCTTGCCATTCTTCGCTCCCCCTGTGGTTTGACGATTGATCGACTTTCACCACAATTTTTTTGATCTAACCAAAACTATTTGCCAAATCCAAGCAAAATGTTACATCGTCGTGAAATGGCGCCACCTTCATTCTCGCCAAAGGAGCCCCCACAAAGATGGCATTTCAAGACATCAAATCAGGCCCAATTGGCAGCACAACAGTAGGCATTCTGCGGTTTGTCATCGTTGTGGCGCTGACGTTTCTGGGCCTTCTGGCGCTGACTTTCTTCATTGGTCGCGTGGTGCCAATTGATCCTGTTTTGTCGGTGGTCGGTGACCGCGCGACACCAGAGCAATATGAGGTCGCACGCATCGCTATGGGCCTCGATCGCCCATTAATTGTGCAGTTTGTCAGCTACGTCGGCGATGTGCTGCGATTCGATATGGGCATGTCCACCTCGACCAACCGCCCCGTGGCGGAAGACCTTGCCCGGGTGTTTCCAGCCACCTTGGAGATGGCGACCCTTGGCATCTTAATCGGCGTCGGCCTTGGCGTACCCGCAGGGGTATTGGCGGCCGCATGGCAAGGTAGCTGGGTGGATCAGGTGATCCGCGTCTTCGCACTGTTGGGCTATTCGGTGCCTGCCTTCTGGTTGGGTCTCGTGGGCCTTGCGGTGTTTTACGCGTGGCTTGGCTGGGTCGAAGGGCCGGGCCGGGTGAGTATCTATTACGACGGAATAACCCCCGTCGTGACCGGCCTCCTTACTGTCGATGCCGTGCTTGATGGCGATTGGGAAGTCGTGAAAAGCGCGTGGTCGCATATCATCCTTCCCGCCTCGATCCTTGCGGTCTTTTCGCTGGCCTATATCGCACGGATGACGCGGTCGTTCATGCTGGATCAGTTGAGCCAAGAATACGTCACCACCGCCCGCGTGAAGGGTGTGCCGGAATGGCGGGTGATCTGGGTCCATGCCTTCGGCTCGATCCGGGTGCCCCTGATTACCGTCATCGGCCTAAGCTACGCGGGCCTGCTGGAAGGGTCAGTAATGATTGAGACCGTGTTTTCCTGGCCCGGCATCGGCAACTACCTGACCACTGCGCTTTTCAACGCCGACATGAATGCCGTGCTGGGCGCGACGTTGGTGATTGGCGCGGTGTTTATCATGATTAACAAGGTGTCCGACGTGCTCTACCGCGTCCTAGACCCCCGTAGCCGCGAAGGGAGCCGTTAAGATGCACGCTTGGCTCATTGACGATAGCCCCTCTTCCCGCCTTCAAGCCGCATCGGGGCGCGCTTACCGGATTACGCAAGACATGTTGCGCAATCCGCTCGCTGTGGCGGGGGCGCTTATCATTGCGGCGTTGGTCCTGACGGCGATCTTTGCCGACACCATCGCGCCGGGCGGCCCCGGTGGGCAGTTTCTTGATCGTCGGCTAGAGCCGCCCTCGGCTGCTCATTGGTTCGGCACGGATCAATTGGGCCGCGATATCTTTGCCCGTGTCGTCCATGGTGCGCAGATCACCTTGCAGATTGTGGCCTTGGTAGCGATCATTTCAGCCCCCCTTGGACTGTTGATCGGGGCGATCTCGGGCTATTTCGGGGGCTGGATCGACCGCGCCCTGATGGGCGTTACCGATGTGTTCCTCTCGATGCCGAAGCTGGTGCTGGCCCTTGCCTTCGCCGCCGCCCTCGGGCCGGGGATCGAGAACGCGATTATCGCCATCGCCATCACCACATGGCCCGCCTATGCGCGGATTGCGCGGGCAGAAACGCTGACCCTTCGCAATTCGGAGTTTGTGGCCGCGGCCCGCCTGTTGGGCGCGTCGCACACCCGCATCATCACGCGCCATGTGCTGCCGCTTTGCACCTCGTCGATGATCGTGCGCGTCACCCTTGATATGGCGGGGATCATCCTGACGGCGGCGGGCCTCGGCTTTCTGGGTCTTGGTGCGCAACCGCCCGAACCGGAATGGGGCGCGATGATCTCGGGCGGACGCTCGTTCATCTACGACCAGTGGTGGGTTTCGACCTTCCCCGGCTTCGCAATCATCCTTGTGTCGCTTGGTTTCTGTTTCCTTGGGGACGGTCTGCGCGACGTGTTGGACCCAAAATCGGAGCGTAAGGGATGAGCCTACTTTCTGTTAAAGACCTCACCGTTAGTTTCCCCACGCCCAAGGGCCGGGTGAATGTGGTGGACGGCGTGTCCTTTGATCTGGGGCAGGAGCGCCTTGGGATCGTGGGTGAAAGCGGGTCGGGCAAGTCGATGACCGGCCGTGCGATCCTGCGCCTGATCCGGCGGCCCGGGCAAGTCTCGGGCAAAATCGCTTCTGAGGGGCAAGACCTAGGCGCCCTGTCCGAACGGCAGATGCGGCAGATGCGCGGCGCGAAGATCTCGATGATCATGCAAGATCCGCGCTATTCCCTGAACCCGGTGATGACCATCGGCGCACAGATCGCCGAGGCCCTGCGCACCCATGAGCGCCTACCCCGCTCCGAGATCAAAGCCCGCGTTCACCAGATGTTGGAGGCCGTTCGGATCAACGACCCCGAGCGTGTGGCCCGCATGTATGCCCATGAGCTGTCGGGCGGCATGGGCCAGCGTGTGATGATCGCGATGATGCTGATCCCGCGCCCCCGCCTGCTAATTGCGGACGAGCCGACTAGCGCGTTGGATGTCAGCGTGCAGGGCGACGTCTTGGCGCTGATCAACGATCTGGTGGGCGGCAACACGGTCAACCCCCAAGGCATGGGGCTGATCTTGATTAGCCACGACCTGCCGCTGGTCGCCCGCTACTGCGACCGCATCCTAGTGATGAACTCGGGCCGCGTGGTGGAAAGCTGTGCCGCGAAAGATCTGCATAAGGCGACCCATCCCTACACGCGGGGCCTTCTGGCTGCTGTGCCGCAAATGCACGAAACGCGCGAAACCCTGCCCGTGATGGAGCGTACCACATGACCGCCCCGGCTATCTCTCTGAGCAACCTCAACATTTCCTACGACGGCTTGCGCGTTGTCCATGATGTCTCCTTCGATGTGGCCAAGGGCGAAAGCTTCGCCTTGGTGGGGGAAAGCGGCTCGGGCAAGTCCACCGTTCTCAAGGCGTTGTGTGGTCTTGCGTCGGAATGGACCGGCACGATGGAAGTGTTGGGCCAACCCGGCCCCCACAAGCCTAACCGAGCCTTGGCCGCACAAGTGCAGATGGTGTTTCAAGACCCCTACGGCTCGCTTCACCCGCGCAAAACCGTGGATGCGGTTCTGTCAGAGCCTTTGGCGATCCACGGGATCGGTGACAAGGACGCGCGGGTGCAAAAAGTGCTGTCCGATGTGGGGCTCGATGCGCGATTCCGGTTTCGGTATCCGCACCAGATGTCCGGCGGCCAACGCCAGCGCGTCGCCATCGCCCGCGCCCTGATGCTGGAGCCTGAGGTGATGCTGCTGGACGAACCGACCAGCGCCCTCGACGTGTCGGTGCAGGCGGAGATCCTCAACCTTCTTAAACGCCTGCGGGCGGAACGGGGGCTGACCTATCTGATGGTCACCCATAATCTACCGGTGGTCAGCTTCATGTGTGACCGCATGGCGGTGATGAACAAAGGCCGAATTGTCGAAATTGCGCCCGCCACGGCATTGCACGATGGCAGTTTCACCGATCCCTACACCCAAAGCCTTTACGCCGCGAGTGGCGGAAATAACGCATAATAACAGGAGCTTCCCATGACGCAGGCAGAAACAGCACAGGCACAGTTCGACACAGACCTTGCAGCAGCCACCACCGAAGATGCGGTACTAGAGGCGCTATACCGCCTGAGCAACGCATTGGCGCCCGTGCGCCTGTGGACTGTGATGACGGTTGATATGGAAGCGGGCCTTGCGCGGCGTGCCTATTCCAATATGCCCGAGGCCTATCCCGCCTCTGGCACCAAGCCGATCACCCGCAACGATTGGTTCGACATCGTCCACGGCCGTCACGAATGCTTTGTGGCCAATACCTTGGCCGACATTGCTAAAGTCTTTCCTGACTATGAACTTATCGGCTCTCTTGGGTGCGGATCGGTGATGAACCTGCCGATCATCGACAATGGCACGTTGCTGGCCACGGTGAACCTTCTGGATGCAGAAGGACATTTCAACGCCGCCCGTGTGGCGGAATACAGCGCCATTTTGACGGCCCCCGCCTTGCAGGCGGTACGGGCGACTCTGGCCCTGCGGGAAGCGGCATAGGGGTGGGGCGGAGGCTTCCGACGTTTGCACCGAAACCGTTAACCTATTCGGCGGGAATTTGCCGACAATAGGTTAACGCCTCGGACCCTTAAAGATCGGGTCCGCCGCTCCTCTGACGGTCACAGCATGAGCCCGATAGAGACAGGCACACGTGTCCGCCCAAGAGGGGTCTTTACCCGTATGACAAGGCTTTAGCATCCGCTTGCCGTCCCTAGACAACTGCGGTTGCGGGCACGTTTTTAAGCAAGTTCCTTGGCCCGTTTTTGTGATCCACCGTAGATGCTTGAAAAGTGATGCGTTAACGCGGTGTTTCCCCGGTACAGGCGCGGACTAATGCCTAGCATTGCTTTGGAATGCCGCCTAAACGTAGGCAAAATTTCAATAGTGATCCGAGATATGACCCGAGCAGCTGAAGCGAACGCAAATGTAGACTCCGACGAAATTGATCTGGTAGCCCTTTTTGCCGTACTTTGGCGCGGCAAGCTTTGGATCATTCTTGTCGCGCTTATCGGAATTGTAGGCGCGTTTCTTTATGCGACGCGGGTGGCTGTGCCGATGTACCCCGCACGGGCGACGATTGCCTTTAACGGCGAACAGCAGCAGGTCATCGGCGACATTGAAAGCATCTTCTCAGGCGGCGGCATTGATACCGTCGGCTTGAATACAGAAGTGGAAGTGCTTCTGTCGCGCTCTCTGGTGGGGCGCTTGGTTGATGAGCAAAATCTTGTAGATGACCCGGAATTCAATTCAGTTCTCGCGCCTCCCAGCCTTTTGTCGCGGGTTATGCAGACCCTTTCGGGCGGGGAACGTCCGACGTTCAGCGATGACCAAATACGCAACCGCGTCATTGACGTTGTGGTCGCAAGCCTTTCGGTCTCCAATATCCGCCAATCGCTGGCGTTCAATATTCAGATCACGACCACCGACCCAAATAAGTCGGCCGCAATCGTTAATGCGCTGGCTGAGATCTATATAGACAATCAGATCCGTCAGAAGCTGGACGACGCGACACGTGCGATTGAATTCCTGTCGGAGCGTACCACCGAACTTGAGGCAAACGTTGAGGCGTTGGAGCAGGAACTGGCGCAGCGCATGGAAGCCTCTAACGTGATTGATGCCGAACTGTTGCAGGCGCAAAACCTGCAATTGCGTGACCTGCGTGAGCGGGTCGAGGACGCGCAAGTTCGCTTGGCCGAGGATCAGGCACTGCAAGCGGCGATCGAGGGCGCGGATGACTTTGACGCGTTGCTGGCCGTGCTGGAAGCCTCTGGCGATACACGGTTCACGGGGATCATCCAGCGTTTCCGCGCCGGGCGATTGGAAGCCGAGGCCACGCAGGTCGCGTTGTTGGACATCGCTTCCAGCATCGGGGACGACATCCGTCGCAATGAAACCCAGCTGGCCTCTCTGCGTCGGTCCGCCGAAGAATTGACAGCGCAAGTGTCGCTGCAATCGGACGAGTTGATTGCCATGCAGCAGTTGGATCGCGAAGTCGCAGCGTCGCGCCTGCTGTACGAAACCTTCCTGACGCGTCTGCAAGAAGCCAGCATTCAGCAGGGCCTAGAGACGGCCGATAGCATCGTGTTGTCCGAGGCGGTACCGCGCGGACAGTCTAGCCCGCGGGTCATGTTGATGATGGCGTTGATGGCTATTTTGGGCGCGATGGTCGGGTCTGCAATTGTGCTAATCCGCGAATGGCGGTTTGCCGGGTTCCGCACGACGGACGAATTGAAAAGCCTCGTGGGCGTGAAAGCGCTTGGCGCGTTGCCCGCCATGTCCGTACGAGGGCGCAAGGATGTTCTTCAGCGCCTGAAGGACAAGCCGAACTCGATCTTTGCAGAGGCTGTTCGCAACCTGAGGACCTCCATTTTGATGGTCAGCCCTGACGAAGAGCCACAGGTTATCCTTGTCACCTCCTCGATCCCGGGGGAGGGCAAAACCACGATGTCATTGGCCTTGGCGCGCTACTTGGGCTCGTTAGAAGGGCGTCGCGTCCTTCTTCTGGAAGCCGATATCCGTCGCCAAACGCTGCGCGCCTATGTGGAGGAGGATCGCCCGACCGGTGTGAAACTGCTCGATGTTCTGTTGGGCAAAGCCAACTTGGATGGCATGGACCTGCGTGACCCTGATCTTGGGGTGGAAGTGTTGATGGGGTCGGGCGGGGATTTTAACGCCGCTGACTTGTTTGAATCGCGTCGCTTTGGCGATCTGATCAAGAAACTGCGCGAGCGCTATGACCACATTATCATCGACAGCCCGCCGGTTTTGGCCGTGCCTGACGCTCGGGTCCTTTCCCGCTATGCCGACGTGAGCGTGTTTGCCGTGCGCTGGGGCTTCACCACTCGCACCCAAGTGCGCCAAGGTCTGGAAATGATGAATTCTATCGGCCATCCCGTGGATGGGGCTGTTTTGACCCAAGTGGATCAAAAGAAGATGAAGGGCTACGGCTACGGCGGCCAATATGGCTACGATGGTTATTCCTCAGGCTACTACGCGAACGACTAAGGGCAAGGCGGCTACTGGGCTATTGCTCGGCCAATGCCGCCTTCACCCGTTCGACCCCTTGCGCCACCAGCCGCGCGTCTTTTCGGGCTTCCACGTTAAGTCGCACCAGCGCTTCGGTGTTGGAGCGCCGCAGGTTGAAGCGCCAAGTTCCCATGTCGATCCCGAGCCCGTCCATTTGATCAACGCCTACCGCCTCAGATGCGAAAGCGGCTTTGACGCGGGCTAGCGCGGCGCTTGGGTCATCTATCGTGAAGTTCAGCTCGCCCGAGGAGGGAAACGCCGCTTTGCGGGCCGCGACAAGGTCGGCCAAGGGGCCGTGGGCGCTGACGAGGTTGGCGACCAAGATCCAGGGGATCATGCCGCTATCGCAATAGGCGAAATCACGGAAGTAATGGTGCGCTGACATCTCTCCGCCGTAGATGGCATTGGAGTCGCGCATCTTGCGCTTGATAAAAGCGTGTCCCGTCAGGCTTTGCTCGGCCCGCCCACCTGCCTTGGCCACCAAGTCGCGCGTGTTCCAGATCACCCGAGGGTCATGAATGATCGTCTCGCCGGGATGTTGCGCCAAAAACGCCTGTGCCAGAAGCCCCACGACATATTCGCCATCCACAAACGCACCTGTGTGGTCGAAGAAAAAACACCGGTCAAAATCGCCATCCCACGCTACGCCGAAATCCGCCCCTGTGGCCTTGACCGCATCGGCGGTTGCGGCATGGTTTTCGGGCAGAAGCGGGTTTGGGATGCCTTGAGGAAAGGTACCATCGGGGGAGTGGAAAAGCCTCTCAAAGCGCAACGGACTGCCCATTTGTGTGAGCCGCTCTGCGATGGCATCGAACGTGGGGCCAGCGGTGCCGTGACCCGCATTCACAAGGATCTTCAGAGGTTTGAGGGTGCTGACGTCCGCAAATGCCACGACACAGTCGACATAGGCGGCCCGCGCCTTTTCGGAGATGTCTATGATCCGGCCAATGGCCTTTGGGGCCGCGAAATCGGCCGCCTCGGCCCGTTCCTTGATGTGCGAAAGGCTCCGGTCTGCGTCCAGCGGAGCAGAGCCGGCTTGCACCAGCTTCATCCCATTGAAATCCATCGGGTTATGGGAGGCGGTCACGCAAATTCCGCCGTCGGCTTTGAACTGCGATGTGGCGTGATACATCTCTTCCGTGCCCGAAAGGCCAAGATCGAACACCTCACATCCTGCGTCCGTAAGGGCCGCAACCACGGCGTCGGCTAGCATCTTGGACGAGGCCCGTATATCGCGGCCCAAGACCACTGCTTTGGCCTCTAACACCTCGGCAAAGGCGCGGCCGATCCGGTAGGCAATCTCTGCATCCAGATCCACGTCTAGGCGGCCGCGGACGTCATTTGCCTTGAAGCAGGTAAGGGGCTTCATTGCGTCCCGCCCAAGTCCCGAGCGTATTTATCCTCATACCGAATGATATCATCCTCGCCGAAATAGGTGCCGGTCTGCACCTCGATCAGCGTCAGGGGGGTGTCGCCGGGGTTTTCCATCCGATGTTTCGCGCCAACGGGGATGTAGACCGATTGGTTCTCGGTCACACGCGAGACCTTGTCGTGGATCGTGACCTTTGCAGTCCCCTCGACCACGACCCAATGCTCTGCCCGCCGCTGATGGCTTTGCAGGCTAAGCGACGCGCCGGGATGCACAACGATCCGTTTCACTTGGAAGCGCGGGCCAACGACGAGGCTTTCGTACCAGCCCCAGGGACGGTAATCGCGGGGCAGCGTTTCAGCCTGCGCGACCCCAGTGGCTTTCATCTGCGCCACCGCGTCTTTCACGTCTTGCGCCCGGTCCTTGTGGGCCACCAGAACAGCGTCGGGCATGGCGACAGCGATGATGTCTTTCAGGCCGATCCCCACCAATTGCTGTGCCGGGGCGGTGGCGTGCAGCAAGGTGTCTTCGCAGTCCAGCGCCGATGTGGGCCCCATGCTGACAACGCCGTCCGCGTGTGCCGAGCCATTGCGCCACACGGCGTCCCAATCCCCAAGGTCCGACCACGCGCCGCCATAGGGCACCACTGTCATGTTGTCGGCCCTTTCCATCACGGCATAATCAATTGACGTGTTTGGCAATTCCTCCCACGGGGCGGGGGCCAGACGGGTGAAGCCAAGGTCTAGTTCCGCGTCTTGATACGCGGTGCGGGTGTGGGAAAGCGTATCGGGTGCGTGGGTCGCAAATGCCTTCAGAATCGTGGTGGTGGAAAACAGGAAGATGCCTGCGTTCCACAGATGCATCCCTCCGGCCATTAGCCGCTCTGCCGTCGCCAGATCAGGCTTTTCTACAAAGGAGCGCAGGGGTTGCGGGGTAGGGGAGCAGGCGGCGTCGGGGGCTTGGGATAGCTCTAACCAGCCATAGCCAGTTTCCGGGTGGCTTGGGCGGATGCCAAAGGTAACGATCTGGCCCGCTTGTGCGGCGGCGGTCCCGGAAATCACAGCGTCGCGGAACCGGGCATCGTCGGGGATCACGTGGTCCGAGGGCACAACCAACATCATTGCGCCGGGGGTCTTGGCCTCCAGTGCGAGGGCGGCGGCACAGATGGCGGCGGCGGTGTTCTTGGCTGTGGGTTCGATCAAGACCTGCGCCGCACCGATCTCGATAGCGGCCAGTTGCTCCAGCACTACAAAGCGGAAATCCGAGGCCGTGACCAGCGTCGGCGGCGTGAATTCAGGGGCGCAAAAGCGCCGGGCAGAGGTTTGGAACAGGCTTTCCTCGTCCACCAGCTTCACGAATTGCTTCGGAAAGGACTTGCGCGAAAGCGGCCAGAGCCGCGTGCCAGAGCCGCCACACAACAGAACCGGGTGGATCATCGGTGTCATTTCATTCCCTTCGCCGCTGTTGTCGCTGATCTTAGGGACAAATCTAGCCGCTGTAACGGGTTAGTGTGTTAACGGCGCGGGCTTTGGGCGACTTGGTTACAGATCAACCTCGATCTCGCCGCCTGCTGTAGCTGCGCGGCTTTGGCACAGGATCACCCCGGTTTTGCGCTGCGCCTTGGACAAGACGAAGTCGCGGTGCTCGACCTCTCCGGCGATCAACCCGCATTTGCACACGCCACAGATCCCGTCCGAGCATTTCACATCCACGTGGACGCCGTTTTCCGCCAGCACGTCGGTGGCGGATTTGTCGGCGGGCACCGTTAGGGTCCGGCCTGAGCGGGCCAGTTTCAGGGTGAACTCGTGGTTCACGTAGTCCGGCACTTCGGGGGTAGAGAAATATTCCAGGTGCCGCGCTTCCTCGGGGAATCCTGCGTTTTCAGCGGCTTCCATGACGCTGCTCATGTAGCGATCCGCACCGCAGGTATAGAGGTGCGCGCCTTTCTCGGCCCCCGCCAAAAGGGCGGCAAAATCTGCGCGCGTGCCTTCATCGGTGATATGATAGCGCACTTGGTACGCCCAAGGGGCCGCTGCGATTTCAGGCAACAGGCCCATGGTGGCGCGAGAGCGGCCAGAATAATGCATCTCAAACACACGGCCCGCGGCGTGAAGCTCATGGGCCATGGCGATCATCGGGGTGATGCCAATGCCGCCGCCCATCAGGTAGGATTTGCTGGCCGTTGCATCCAGGGGAAAGTGGTTAATGGGGCGAGAGATGAACACCCGGCGACCCTTGTTGAAAATCCGGTGCAGCAAAAGCGACCCACCCCGGCCCGCATCTTCGCGTAACACGGCAATCTGATACTTGGTTCGATCCGCCGGGTCGCCCGACATGGAGTATTGGCGCAGAAACTCTGGCGCGACGACGATATCCAGATGCGCGCCCGCCTGCCATTCGGGCAGTAGGCCACCATCCACGGGGGTAAATTCGTAGATCATCACCCCGTCTGCGCTTTGCTCGGCGCGGGTGATTTCCACTTGGATGACAGGGCTTTCGCCTTCGGCGGTGTAGATGTGCAGGTGGCCCGTTTCGTCGCGTTCTAGAAGCGATTTGTATTCATCCGCGGTTATCATCGCTTGGTAGGCAGCAATGCCGGCCTCGCGGTCCATCGGGAACGGATAGGGGTAGGGATGCGGGGCGAGCGGGGCAGGGTAGACGGCCAGCGTCTGATCCTCGGCCCGCAGGTCCAAGTCTTTTTGCAGGGCCCGCGTGTTCACCGGGTTCTGGGTCGGGCGGTAGCCGCCGTCCTCCTGAATCTCCAGGTCCCACCACCATTTCTTAACGGGGTTAAGAGTTCCGTTTTCCACCACATCATCCAGCTTGGCTAAAGCCGGTGCCAGCGCGGGCACATTCATCGCCGCCCATCGGAACGGCTTTTCCTTGAAAAGACCTTCAAGGTTCCAGGGACAGGTTTTCATGCAGCGCCCGCACATGGCCCCGCCCGGCGTCGTGACGCGGTAGGTGGCGCACTTCTGGCTGTCGGATTTCCAGATCTCGTAGCCGTTGAACATCAGCTTCGGTCCCGCCGTAATCGCGCCCGAGGGGCATTCACGGGCGCATTTGTTGCAGCTTTCGCAGAAGCTTTGCAGGCCGAAATCAATCGGTTTGTCAGAGGCGAGGGGCAGGTCGGTGGTCACAGTGCCGGACTTCAGGCGCGGGCCGAGGAAGGGGTTCAGAATGACCTCTCCGATACGGCTGACCTCACCAAGACCCGATAACAACAAAAGCGGTGGTTGCAGCACTTCACCGTCCATCACCGTATGGGCTTTGGCCTTGTAGCCGAGGTTGCGGATTTGCTTGGCGATCACCCCGCCAATCAAAGAGAACCGCAGATAGGCCCGCATGGATTGAGCGACGGCGATCCAGTCGTCGCCGCTGGAGCCTTCCATCGTCTCATAGCCTTGGTCAATAATCATATTGATTGATTGGTCGTGGGGCGGGTCAATCACCTCTCCGCGCGCATCGTGGCTGTACCACGCCCATTCGGGGCAGCGGGAAATGCCCACGGCGTCGGCCCCAAGCCAATAGCTGGTGGCCTTGATAAGCTCGGCCGCCTCTTGCGGGTCCAATGGAGTTTTGTCCGGGGCCGAGGCTCCGTCTTGTAACAACACAAACGCCCCCAACGCGCGGCGTTGCGCCATCGAGGGGGCGGCCTTGCGCACGTAGTGTCCGCCCTTCGCGGCATCCTGCATCTTCTTTCCCATGTCGCCAAATTGCCCACGCGCAAACATATCGGCTCGTTTGGGGACACGGGGGACGTTAGGCTCGTCAATATAGGTGGTGGGGGTGTCCACGCGCTTGAGGGTTTCAAACGGGTGGGCACCATCGACGAACCGGCGCTTGGCATAGGGCACCGAGTTGAGAGCGTTCTTGGCCGAGGTGGTGCCCAACTTCCAGCCAAGACCAAAGGCTGATTTCGGCTGGTCGCGCATTGGCGCAAGGGGCATGTCGGTGGCCATGTCGAAGGTCGTTGTCACAGCGGCCAGACCAAAGCGGGTGCCGATATAGGGATGATGCAACGCGCCGTCTTCGACCGTTGCAAGGCCCGCCGCGACGGCAAGTTTGTTCAAATCCACGTCCGAGCTGGAGGCCGTATGCCCCCGAGAGGGATAGCCCAGAACACGCAGGTAATTGGCCAGAATAACCGCCGCTTCCGAGGCCAAAAGCCCCGCGCGATGCGCTGCAGCGTCTTTGATCCAACCAGTCCCAACTTCGTCCGGTTCAGGGTCGCGGGGGTTCTCAAACAGGAAGACAAGCGCATGGGTGTGTCCTTCGATCCCCGAGGGCGGCGCCTCCATACTGTCGCGCAGATCGGCCATGATCATATCGATCCCGGCGGCCAGCGTCTTGGTTTGACGGGTGCGCAGATCGCTGGCAAGGCGGCTGACATCGGGGTTCACATGGGGCACGGCGAGATGGGCCGTGTCGGGCAGCTTGCAGATGCCCACAAGGGCCGCGTCCGAGAAGTAGCCGAACGCTTTCAGGTGGTCGGCCCGTTCGCGCGGATCAGTAGGGGCCTCGGCCACGGCTTTGTTCACCAAGCCATCCCGGATCGCGTCCAACATCGCCTGATGTTCGCGCATTGCGTTGATGATGGAATGGGGGGCGGCGCTGTCGGTGAAGGACAGTTGCGGCGTGGATGGGACGGCGGACAGGTCCGGGGATTTCTGTGCGCGAAGAAGGCGCTCCGTTGGGTAGTGTCCCATATGCACAGGGCGCTTTTTGTCAGAGAAGAAGCGCAGCGTCATGGAGCCATCCTTAGTTTTGCCTGCCAGCCACGGGGCGCGTGGCAAATGGGTCGGTACTAGTTAGGCGCGAAGGTGGCTTTGGTCCGGCGCGAAGGCAACCCCCGTGGTGCCCTGTAAAAGGGGACGGGTGCGACGCGTTGCATTTGCTTGCCAGTCGCGCCATGAGCAAAGGCGTTGGACGCGGCGAAAGGGTCACAATTATGCAGCCTTGGATACATCTGGCCTCTGCCATCGCGCCGGAAGGGGACCGTTTGCGTCTGTCGCGCCGGGGGGAGGAATTCTCGATCCGGTTGGAAGGCGGGAACGAGTTGATGAACTCTCGCCTCGGCGGCTCGGAAGAGGCGCTGGCGACATTATCGTTCGAGGCTTTGCCTAAGGTCGCCGCGCCGCGGGTCTTGATCGGCGGGTTGGGCATGGGTTTTACCCTTCGCGCGGCGCAGGATGTGGCGTCGTCGCAGGCGGAATTGGTGGTCGCGGAAATCGTGCCAGAGCTGGTGTCATGGGCAACGGAGCAAATGGCCCCGGTGTTCGGAGACTGCCTGAACGACCCGCGCGTGCGGGTCGAGATTGGCGACGTGGCAGAGATGATCCGATCAGCCCAAGGCCGCTTTGAAGCGATCATGTTAGACGTGGACAACGGCCCCGACGGGCTGACACGGGCCGATAACGACGGGCTATATTCGGTCGCAGGCCTGAACGCCGCGCGGCGCGCGCTGTCATCTAACGGGGTTTTGGCGATCTGGTCGGCCCATCCCGATCCGGCCTTCACACGGCGTTTGGAACAATGCGGATTTAAGGCCACTGTCCACAGTGTTCGGGCCAGCCGGGCGAAGCGCGGAAGCCGCCACACGATCTGGATTGCCAAGGCGGGTTGATAGTTTTCGCGAAATGAACGCGCGCTTTACATGTAAAATCCGTCAGTTAGCCGGATAAATTTCCTAGTTTTTCTCGTATCTGTAAAAAAAGTAACAGAATAAAATTTCACCCAAACCCCCGCGTTGATAATTTTCTAGAGGGCTGCAACCTTCTGCGTGGGTAGTAATTACCCTCGCCTGGATTGGGAGGTCCGGGTCTTTCCACAGTTTAGGAGGAAGACATGTCGAAAGGTAACTTTACCCGTCGAAGCATGCTGAAAACAGGCGCCGCCTCTGGTGCGGCCCTGGCAGTTCCAACAATCTTCACCGGTCGCGTTTGGGCCGATGGCCATACGGGCTTCACCAACGCGCCGGGCGAAGGCTCGGTCACGCTTGGCTTCAACGTGCCACAGACCGGCGCTTATGCGGACGAAGGTGCAGACGAGCTGCGCGCGTTCCAACTGGCCGTTAAGCACCTGAACGGTGAAGGCGACGGCGGTATGCTGAACACCTTCTCGTCCAGCGCATTGGACGGCACGGGTATCCTTGGCCGCCGGGTTGAGTACGTCACTGGCGACACGCAGACATCTTCCGACGCGGCACGGTCTTCGGCGCGCTCGATGATTGAACGCGATGGCGCGATCATGATTTCTGGCGGTTCGTCCTCGGGCGTTGCCATTGCGGTTCAGGGCCTGTGCCAAGACGCTGGCGTGATCTTCATGGCAGGTCTGACCCACTCCAATGACACGACCGGTAAAGACCGTCGTGCCAACGGTTTCCGTCACTTCTTCAACACCGAGCAGTCTGGCCGTGCGCTGGCGCCGATCCTTGAAGCAGCCTACGGCACCGACCGTCGCGCCTATCATCTGACGGCGGACTACACTTGGGGTTGGTCGCAGCAGGGCTCCATGCAGACCTATACCGAGGCCATGGGTTGGGAAACGACCAACGCCGTTCTCACGCCAGTGGGCGCGGGCGACTTCTCGTCCTACATCACGCCAGTTGCCAACTCGGGTGCCGACGTTCTGATTTTGAACCACTACGGTGGGGACATGGTCAACTCTTTGACTCAAGCGGTTCAGTTCGGTCTGCGCGATTTGCAGGTGGACGGGATCAACTTCGAGATCGTTGTGCCACTGTATTCCGAGCTGATGGCACGCGGTGCGGGCAACAACATCGTCGGTATCCTTGGTTCCCAGAACTGGGACTGGAAGATCGAGAACGAGCGTGGCGACCGGTATGCAGGCACCAACGCCTTCGTTCAGTCCTTCGGCCAAGAATACGGCTTCCCACCCTCTCAGGCGGCGCAGACATGCTACGCGCAGACACTGCTTTACGCAGATGCGGTTACCCGTGGCGGCAGCTTCAACCCCTGCTCTGTGGTCGAAGCCATGGAAGGGTTCGAGTTCGACGGTCTGGGCAACGGCCCAACATTGTACCGTGCCGACGATCACCAGTGCTTCAAGGACGTGGTCGTTGTGCGGGGTAAAGAAAACCCCGAGAACGAATTCGATCTGGTGGAAATCGTGGACATCACGTCGCGCGAAGATGCGACCTACGCCACCGACCACCCGGACTTCGCGGGCGGCGACTTGGGCACCTGTAACCCAGGCGCTTAAGGTGAAACAAACGTCGGGTCCCTGCCATGTGCAGGGGCCTGATGCCCTAACCCTCCTATACCATAGCCCGCAGCGATGCGGGCCCTCTGTGTAACCGCGCGTTAATAGGCGCGGCACTCATATTTACTGCCTACTGAACGGGGAAAGCCATGGAAGCGATCATCCTACAAGTTCTTAACGGCCTGGATAAAGGGTCTGCCTACGCGCTAATCGCGCTTGGTTTGACCCTGATTTTCGGGACACTTGGTGTGGTGAACTTTGCTCACGGTGCCTTGTTCATGATGGGCGCCTTCGTCGCCGTGACGGTCAAGCGTGTGCTTGGCATTTCCTATGAGGTTGTGGATGAAACCCGGACCGACTTCCTAGGCAACCCGATGACCATCGACACGCCCTATGTGGTGTCTTGGTTCGGTGAAACCGTGGGGAACGGCATGATAGATTGGGCGGTGCCCCTATCGGTGCTGATTGCGATCCCGATCATGGCGATCATCGGCGTGGTGATGGAGCGTGGCCTGATCAAGCACTTTTACAAACGTGCCCACGCGGACCAGATCCTTGTGACCTTCGGCCTCGCCATCGTGCTTCAGGAAATCATTAAAGCGTTCTACGGCGCGAACCCAATCCCGACCCCCGCGCCCGAGGCGTTCACCGGATCGTTTGATATCGGCGCGATGTTCGGCCTCGATCCGTTCACGATCATGTATCCGTACTGGCGCCTGATCTACTTTGCCTTCTCGGCAGTTATCATCGGCGCGGTCTTCGCCTTCCTCCAGTTCACCACCTTCGGCATGGTCGTCCGCGCCGGCATGGCGGACCGAGAGACGGTGGGCCTTCTGGGCATCGACATTGACCGCCGCTTCGTCATCATGTTCGCCATCGCCGCTATCGTGGCGGGCCTTGCGGGCGCGATGTATACGCCGATCTTGTCGCCCAACTATCACATCGGGATGGACTTTCTTGTGCTGTCCTTCGTGGTTGTTGTTGTGGGCGGCATGGGGTCACTACCCGGCGCTGTCGCCGCAGGGTTCCTGCTTGGCATCCTTCAGTCCTTTGCATCCATGTCGTGGATCATCGAACTTATCCCCGGCATCAATCAGGTGGTCATCTACCTCGTCGCCGTCATCGTACTTTTGACCCGTCCCCGTGGCCTGTTTGGCCGCAAGGGCGTCATGGAGGATTGATCAATGCTTGGTTTGAACAAGAGTGATCTTCGACTGTTTCTTATCGTCGCTGCGATGATTGTCTTCGCCCCGTTCCTGTTGAACCCGTTCCCTGAATCGGTTGGCATGGCGCAGTTCAACGCGGGCTATCCTGATCTGATGCAAAAGCTGGTGATCTTCGGCATCTTCGCCGTGGGCTACAACATCCTGTTTGGTCTGACGGGCTATCTTTCCTTCGGCCACGCGGCATTTTTGGGCATCGGCTCTTACGCCGGGGTCTGGACGATGAAACTGCTGACGGTGAATGTCCTTCCGGCGCTTATCATCTCGGTTGTCGTAGCGGGCCTGTTTGCCCTGCTGATCGGCTTCATCTCTTTGCGCCGCACGGGGATCTACTTCTCGATCCTGACGCTGGCCTTTGCGCAGATGTTCTACAGCCTTGCCTATTCGGTTCTGACGCCGATCACGGGCGGTGAATCCAACCTGTCTCTGGCCCTCGACGATCCTCGGGTGCTGGACGGTGCGGCAAGTGGCACCGGCAACATCCCCTCCACCAACCTGTTCGGGATCGAGATGCGCGATAGCCTGGAGCTGACCATGGGCGATTGGGCCTTCACGCTGAACATGGGCTACTACCTGAGTGGCTTTATCATGCTGGTCGCCTTCTATCTTGCGGTACGCCTGTTCCGCTCGCCCTTTGGCCTGATGCTGCGGGCGATCAAATCGAACCAGACCCGAATGAGCTATACGGGCCTGAACCCCAAGCCCTACGCGCTGGCCGCCTTTGTGATCTCGGGCATGTATGCCGGTCTGGCCGGTGGACTGATGGTCGCCATGGACCCCATCGCGGGCGCCGAACGGATGCTTTGGACCGCATCGGGTGAGGTGGTCTTGATGACAATCCTGGGCGGTGCCGGCACGTTGATCGGCCCAATTCTTGGGGCTGGGGTGATTGCTTACCTCGAATCCATCATCTCGACGATCGGCTCGACTGTTCTGCACAACTGGTTCGGCGGTCTCCCAGAATGGCTGGAGAACACGCTGGTGAACATCATCTATCCCTTCGTGGGCTCTGGCTGGCACCTGACCTTGGGCCTCGTGTTCATGCTGGTGGTGATCTTCTTGCCGGGCGGCATCGTTGAGGGCGGCAAACGGATTGGCGCGCTGTTCAGCCGCAAATCCCGTGATGGCGCAGATACCACTTCCGCGAAGTCGGGCGAATAGGAGCGAAGACGATGGGAATGCTTGAAGTAGAAGGCGTGAACAAACGCTTCGGAGGTCTCCAAGCCTTGGGGAACGTAAACCTCAACGTGGAAGAAGGCAGTTGCCACGCGATCATCGGCCCCAACGGGGCCGGTAAATCGACGCTTCTCAACGTGCTGGTGGGGAAATTGATCCCCGACAGCGGGACAGTGATGTTCGACGGCAAGCCGGTGCTGGGGCGCAAACCCCATGAGATCAACCAGATGGGCATCAGCCGCGTCTTCCAAACGCCCGAGATCTTTGCCGATCAAACGGTGCTGGAAAACGTGCTGATCCCCTGCTTTGCCGGCCGCGACGGGTCGTTCCGGATGCGTGCCTACGAATCCATCGGCCAAGAGACCGACATTCTGGCGCAAGCGATGGAGATGTTGCGCGAAGTCGACATGCACAAAAAGACAGAGATGCTCGCAGGCTCTCTGTCACGGGGCGACAAACGGCGGCTGGAAATGGCCATGTCATTGGTGCAAAACCCGCGGCTTCTGCTGCTTGATGAGCCGACGGCGGGCATGGCTCGGGCCGATACCAACAACACGATCGAGCTGCTGAAAGAGATCCGCAAAACCCGCAACATCACCATGGCGATCATCGAGCATGACATGCACGTGGTCTTCAGCCTTGCCGACAGGATCACCGTCTTGGCCCAGGGCACGCCGCTGGTTGAAGACACCCCAGAGAACATCAAGGGCCACCCGAAAGTACGCGAAGCATATCTGGGCGATGCGCAGGTTTAACCTGCCGTTGCACCCGTTGCCCGTCCTTGCGCTGATCGGAGATCACACATGACCACCACGTCCACATTTGACCCCAACGCCAACCACGCCGCCACCGCGCCCGCGTTTTTGTCGGTCTGGAATATTGATGCGTATTATGGCGAAAGCTACATCGTCCAAGGCGTAAGCTTCAACGTCCACGAGGGCGAGATTCTGGCTCTTCTTGGGCGCAACGGGGCGGGCAAAACGTCGACCCTGCGCGCGATCGCCCGCGTCGATGACCCCGAGGTTCGCCACGGAGAAATCTGGTTGGATCACAAGCCATTGCACCAGATGAAAAGCCACCAGGCCGCCGCCGCAGGCGTAGCCTTGGTGCCCGAAGACCGCCGCATCATCCCCGGCCTGACGGTGGAAGAGAACCTGAAACTGGCGCAGATCGCGCCGCCTGTGGGCTGGTCCCTAGAGCGCATCTACGAGTTATTCCCCCGCCTGGAGGAACGCCGCAAACAAGAAGGCGTGACCCTCTCCGGCGGTGAACAACAGATGCTGGCCATCGCTCGCGCCTTGGCTCGGGACATCAAAATCCTGCTTCTTGATGAACCCTACGAGGGCCTCGCCCCCGTCATCGTTCAGGAAATCGCCCGCACGCTGAACCTGATCCGCGACCAGGGGATCACGACGATCATCGTCGAGCAAAACGCCGTGGCCGCCCTGAAACTGGCGGACCGTGCCGTTATTCTGGATACCGGCAGTGTCGTCTTTGATGGCGATGCGAAGGAAGTTCTGGAAAATCAGGCGCTTCGCGAAGAATATCTCGCAATCTAAGCCGCTCAAAATCCCGCCCGCCCCCGCGTAACACCCCGCGCGGGGCGCGCGCGCACTTTCCACACGTCGTCCCCGCGCGCGCTTGCTACTTTCGCGCGCCGCTCCCCCCTTCATCTTGGCCAATACAACTCAAGAACACCGCCCACCCCCATCGTGACGGTGGGCGGTCGTCCCCCCCCTTGATGGCCTTTCCCACCCTAAACCGGCGGCGGCCCCAAACTGTCACGAAGTCGAAGGTCAGCCGTCAGCTCTTCTGCGACAACTTCCCCCTCCCCATTCAAATAACCGATCAGCGCAGCGGCTGCTTTGCGCCCCATCTCTCGGTGCGGGACATGGACGGTGGATAGCTTTGGGAAGGCCACCTGCGCCAATTCGATATCGTCGAACCCGGTGATCGACACGTCGCGTGGCACCACTAACCCCATCTCTCTGGCGCGGTTCAACGCACCGACGGCCAATACGTCATTGCCGCATAGAACGGCTGTGGGCCGGGTGCTGGCCTGCATCAACTGGGTGAATGCCTCTGCCCCGTTCTCAATGCCGTAATTTGTCTCGACCACGGGCAAGGTCATGTCGCACAGCCCTGCGTCGCGCAGGGCATCGCGCACACCGTCCAAGCGCGCGCCCGCGCGGTCATTGGTGGCAGTATGCGCCGAAATCATCGCCAAGCGTCGATGGCCCAGGCGCAAGACCTCTCGTGCCATCGCGCCCATGGAGACACGGTTGTTGAACCCGATGGACGGTCGTGCGCCGTCCGGGTCGAAAGCCCATGTGATCAACGTCGGCACTTGCTGCGCTTCTAGGAACTGGTAGACCTCCGGGGCGCGCCGGTGTCCCACCAACAACAACGCATCGGCGCCGCGCGCCACGAGCGAGCGGATTTGACTTTCCTCCAAATCCGCCCTGTACGAAGAGCTGGCCACCAGAAGTGTATAGCCATTCTCGTTTAGCTCCTCCTGAAACGCCTGAATGCCGCGGGCGAAGATGGCGTTTTCCATTGTGGGGATGATCGCGCCGATAGTGTTGGTGCGTTGCGCAGCCATCGCGCGGGCGCCAAAATTGGGGGAATAGCCAAGCTCTGCGATGGCGCTCATCACCTTATCGCGGGTTTTCTCCGACACTTGGCTGGGAAAGTTCAAGCACCGAGACACCGTCGCGGTCGAATAGCCGGATAGCTTTGCCACATCATGAAGCGTCGGGGTGGGGCGGGGCGGGGTCATCAGGCGTGTCACCTTAAGGTCATTGCCCGTCGCGCGCAAATGTAAAGGCTTGCAGACCTGCAATGTAAAGGCTTGCAGACCTGCAATGTAAAGGCTTACAAAGCTGTAGATGAAACCGAACACCTCGCGCGCAGCTCGCCCGTTGCCGCTTCCGCGCCATAGGGCCTCCGCCAGCAATAGGATGTCGTGACGTGACAAGAGAATACCTGAAGAAAGCGCCGCTCACCTCTGCGTCAGATGCGTCCGACGTGCAGGAGACCGTGCGCACAATCTTGGCAGAGATCGAGGCAGGCGGAGACGACAAAGCGCGCGAATATGCTGCGAAATTCGATAAATACGACGGCAATATCATCCTCACCAAGGAAGAGATCGCTGCCGCCAGCGCCTTGGTTCCAGCCAAACTGAAAGCCGATATCCAGTTCGCCCACGACAACGTGCGTCGCTTTGCGTTGGCCCAAAAAGCCACCGTCAGCGATGTGGAGGTCGAGGTCGTTCCGGGCCTCATCGCCGGGCAAAAGGCGATTCCGGTGGATGCGGCAGGCTGCTATGTGCCGGGCGGGCGCTACAGCCATATCGCCAGCGCCATCATGACCGTGACAACTGCTAAGGTCGCGGGGTGCAAGCATACTATCGCAACCTCTCCGCCACGCCCCAGCATCGGAGTGGCCCCGGCCATTGTCTATGCGGCCCATATCTGTGGCGCGGATACGATTATGGCGCTGGGGGGGGTGCAGGGGATAGCGGCGATGACCTTTGGTCTTTTCGGACTGCCAAAGGCCAACATTCTTGTGGGGCCCGGGAACCAGTTTGTGGCCGAGGCCAAGCGCCACTTGTTTGGGCGTGTGGGTATAGACATGATCGCCGGGCCGACCGATAGCTTGATCCTTGCTGACCGCTCCGCTGATCCCCATGTGGTAGCCACCGACCTCGTCAGTCAAGCCGAGCATGGCTATAACTCTCCGGTCTGGCTGGTCACTGATGACAAGGCGCTGGCCGAAGATGTCATGGCCCGTATCCCCGCTTTGATCGATGATCTGCCAGAGGTGAACCGGGAAAACGCCGCCGCCGCATGGCGCGATTACGCAGAGGTCATCATCTGCGCGGATCGCGAAGATATGGCCGCCTGTTCCGACGAATATGCCCCCGAGCATTTGACGGTGCAGGCCGAGGACTTGGCTTGGTGGAAAGGCCGCCTCAGCTGCTATGGCTCCTTGTTCTTGGGCGAGGAAACGACAGTGGCTTACGGCGACAAGGCATCGGGAACCAACCATGTTTTGCCCACTTCGGGCGCGGCCAGCTACACCGGCGGGTTGTCGGTTCATAAGTACATGAAAATCGTGACATGGCAGCAGGCGACCCGCGAAGGCTCGCGCGATGTGGCGATTGCTACCGCGCGGATTTCGCGACTTGAGGGGATGGAGGGACATGCCCGTTCAGCCGATGTGCGATTGGCCAAATACTTCCCCGACGAAGCCTTCGATCTGTCCTCAAATGCTTAATGCTGGCACCCTTGGCCAATGCCATCGGCCCGGGCTTTTTCCCGACAGAGTTGACGGGGCCGTTATTCTCGGCCCCCAATCACGTCGCGCGGAATGCCGCGCAGACTTGCGTGGGGCGCAATGGAGCGATGGAAGACATTGACGGCCCGCTGCTTTTCCTGTGTTCAGGGGCCGCATCGTACGTGACGGGACAAGTCCTGATGGTTGACGGGGGATATACAGCGAAATGAAGGCGCTTGTTTATGACGGGCCTGAGGCCCTTGGGTTTCGCGAAGTGCCCGATGCGGTGGCTGCCCCCGGACAGCATTTGGTCAAGGTCATGTCCGTAGGCATTTGCGGGTCTGACATGCATGCCTATCTGGGCCACGATGCGCGCCGCCCTGCGCCCCTGATCCTTGGCCATGAAGCCGCCGGAGAGATCATCGGCGGCCCCCGCGCCGGGGAACGGGTCACCGTGAACCCGCTGGTGTCGTGCGGCGCCTGCGCGGCCTGTACGGCGGGCAACGGGAACCTGTGTGGCGAGCGTATAATAATCTCTTTGCCGCCGCGCGAAGGGGCCTTTGCGCAACTGGTGGCGATGCGCGATGAGAACCTGGTGACAGTGCCCGATCACGTGTCTTTTGATGCGGCATGCTTGGCGGAGCCGATTGCCTGCGGCTGGCACGCCGTTCGCCTTGCCAAGCGTGTTGTACCGGATGCCGCCCATGCCTTGGTGATTGGCGGCGGCGCAATCGGTCTTGGCGCGGCGCTTTCGCTTAGCGCTCAGGGCATCACCGATGTCACCATTCTGGAGCCTAATGACCTGCGCCGGACGGCTCTGAACGGGCTTTGCCAACAAAGGGCCATTTCCCCTGATGATCTGCCCGCTGATGCCCTTTTCGACGTGGTAATTGACGCCGTGGGCTTTGCTGCCACCCGTGCCACCGCTTCGGCCCATGCACGGCCCGGCGGCGTGATTGCTCACATCGGTTTGGGGGAGGCCACGGGCGGTTTGGACGTTCGTCGCATGACCTTGCAAGAGATCACCTTCATCGGCACCTATACCTACACCGCGCAGGATTTTCGGGACACGGCGCAAGCCATCTTCGATGGCCGCCTCGGCCCGCTGAATTGGACCGAGGCCCGCCCGCTCTCCGACGGGGCGCAGGCTTTCCTTGACATCCGTTCCGGCACCACCGCCGCGCCCAAAATTGTGCTGCGGCCCTTTGATTAACTACGCCCTCAGCAACAGGAGCTTGTGACGCCCGTGAGTATTTCCAAGAAGATCGTTGACGATCTCGTCGCCAACGACGTGTCCTTTGTTACGACCGTGCCCTGTAAGCAATTGGCCGGGGTGATTGATGAGGTCGAAGCCCGGCCCGAGATTTTCCACATCCCGTCCAACAAGGAAGATGAGGGGATGGGCCTGTGTGCCGGTGCCTTCATGGGCGGCAAGCGCCCTGCGATCATCATGCAGAACACCGCGATTGGCGTGACGATCAACACCTTGGCCACGCTGATCCAGTACTACCGGATGCCTCTGCCGATGCTGATTTCCTACCGGGGTGAATTGCGTGAACCCGTGGCCTGCCAAGTCGAAATGGCCGTTCACACCAAGGCGCTGTTGAACCAGATGAACATCCCCACCTACCACTTCCACAAGGAACGTGACGCGGATGAGCTGGACGCGATCCTGAAATACACCTTCATGTGCAACAAACCTGTGGCCATCCTGACCGATGCGTCCTTCTGGGGAGGCTACGGCGACCAATGATCCGTTCCGAAATCCTGCGCGAGATCGCGCCCATCCTGAACCCTCACCTCGTCGTTTGTAATATCGGTCTGCCAAGCCAAGAGCTGCACATGATCGACGACAATGAGCGCAACTTCTACATGCTCGGCACCATGGGGCTTTCTTCGTCGATTGGTCTTGGCCTTGCCTTGGCACAGGACAAAACCGTGATCTCCATTGATGGCGACGGCTCGGTTCTGACGAACCTCGGCACGCTGCCCACAATCGCCAACAACGTGGCCGACAATTACATCCTTCTGATTATCGACAACGGCTCTTACGGGTCCACTGGCGACCAGCCCACCTATGCGGGCAAGCTGACCAAGCTAGAAAACGTGGCAAAGGCCTGTGGCTGCGAAAATGTCGTGGTCTGCCAAGATGTTGATACCGGTGCCGCGCTGCAAGCAGCCATCGACAGTAAGCAGATGACGATCATCGTGTCCAAGTGCGACAGTGGCAACATCAAGCTGCCCGTCATCACGAAAGATCCGGTCGTGATCCGTCAGCGATTCATGGATGCGGTGGCAAGCTAGTTCAATCAAGCGGGGGCAGCCGCAACATCGCGGCGGTTGCTCCGGCAAGCGCGCATTCTGGGTTTCGGGGCGGCTTGCGATTTAGCGTCCGCTCGGGCTAGGTGGTGGGATGAAACTGATCGATCCATCACACCCCTTCTTTCAAGCCGCATGGCGGCGTTGGCTATTGGTACTTGTGCCGTTTGTATGGGCGTTTGTAGAGATGTCTTTCGGCAATGACATCTGGGCCTATCTGTCGGCCGGGATTGGCGGGTTTCTGGCCTATAACCTGATCTTTACATGGCCAAAATCTAACAGCTAGATCAATTGGTTCAGGTGTCCGAGCCGCAGGAGAGCCACGGCTCGGCGTGTCTTTATTTTACGGTCGCGTTCAAGCCTTTCCAGACGCATTCATGCTACGGAAAACGTTGCGGGTGGCCTCAAGAACCGGATCGTGGGTGTCGCGCAAAATCTGCACACGGTCAAAGCGATCAGGGTCGGCATTTACCGCGTCGCGCAGCGCCGCGCCGAAGGCCATGCGCAGTTCGGTGCCGATATTGAACTTGCCGATCTGCGAGCTGGTGGCGAGCGATAATCGCTGCGCATTCGGTACACCCGATCCGCCGTGAATCACCAAAGGCACATCAGTCAGCGCCTCAATCGCGCGGATGCGCGGCTCATCCAAGCCGCCCTCGTGATCTTGCTGCAAATGGACGTTGCCCACGCTGATCGCCATGGCATCGACCCCGGTTTCACGGGCAAAGCGTGCGGCATCTTCTGGGTCTGTTCCGGCGCTGGCCTCTCCGCCGGAGTAGCCGACAAAACCGATCTCGCCCTCTGCCGAAATGCCTGCGCTATGGGCCAGCTCCACCACCGCGCGGGTCTGGGCGATGTTCTCATCCAGCGGCAGTCTGGAGCCGTCAAACATCAGCGAAGTGAAGCCCGCATCAAGTGCGGCTTTGCAATCGTCCATGGTATAGCCGTGGTCCAAATGCGCCACCACGGGGACCGAGACGCTTTCGGCCAAGTGCCTAAACATCTTGCCCAAAATCGGCAAAGGCGTGTGTTCGCGGCAGGAGGGGCCTGCTTGCAGGATTACGGGCGCACGCTCGGCCTCGGCGGCCATGGCGAAGGCGCGCATGTCCTCCCATCCAAGGCAGACAAGGCCGGGAACGGCATAGCCTCCGGTAGAGGCGGGCAGGACGACATCGGAAAGCGTTGCGAGGGTCATTTGAACTTTTCCACCATGTCCATGATGCCGGGGATCGTGTGTAATTGCTCGGCGTGAGTTGGTTGGAAGTACTGCTTCAGGCTGCGCTGGGTCAGACCGCCCAGAATGGTGAAGTAGTACATTTCGTACCCCGGCAGGACGCAGCAGGGGTGGTAGCCCTTGTCGATCAGAACTGTAGACCCATTGACGATGTGATAGGCGTCGCCCGGCTCATTATCGACGCGCTGCAACATTTGCAGCCCCGATCCGTAGTCGGGCTTGAAGCGGAAGTTGTAGGTCTCATCGTGGCGCGTCTCGTCGGGAAGGCGATCCGTGTCATGCTTGTGAGACGGGAACCCAGACCAGCCGCCAGCGCCCACGGTAAACAGCTCACTCACCAACAATCGGCCCACGCGGTCATGGTGGCTAGCGCCAAGGATGTGCTTGATCTTGCGATGGGTTTTTGTGTCGTCTGACCCGTATTGCACAAGGTCCAGATCGGCGGAGCGCACGGCAAAAGGCTTCAGCGTCTCGGCAAATTGCGCCCCAGCGATGAAGACTTCGGTGTCGGTCTGCGCCGTGATCCGGGCGCCGGTGTCCGTAGGCACATAGACGCCCTCCGGGTCGCCATCCCAGACATCTGCGCCGCGATTGCCGATGTCGGCATAGGTGTCTCCGCCCACTTCGACGGTGACCGTGCCCGTTGCCGGAACGACGCAGGTTTCATAGCCTTTAAGGCGGTAATCGAAGGCATCGCCGGATTTCAGTTTTACGATATTGAAGTAGGTCAGCGGCACATGGGCGTCGTCCACGTCCACGATCGCCTTGTTCTGGTTATCAAACGGAGGGATATGCATAGTGATTTTATCCTTTCAGGCCGGTTCACCGGCGCGGGTCGGCCCGGGGTGTTCGTTCAAAAATGCGTCCAGTTCGGCGTGGGTGGGCATGGCGGGGGCGCATCCGACCCGGGCCACGACCATAGCGGCATTGGCAGAGCCTTGTAGCACAGCTTCGCCGATGGGCAGACCGTCGGCCAAGCCCGACACGAAACCGCCCATGAAGCTGTCTCCGGCACCTGTGGGTTTCAGGGCCTGCGTGCGGTAGATTCCGGTGCGAACCTCACCCTCCGGGGTGATCGTGACCGCGCCTTCTTCGCCCATTTTGTAGACCGCGATGGCGGCGCCATTTCCTACCAATTCACGTGCTTTTTCAAGGCCTTGGTCGTAGTCTCCGGCCATAAATCCGAACTCCACATCATTGCCTACGATCACATCACACATGGCCCCGGCGCGGGAATAAACTTCGGCAGCGACCTCGGCTGAGGGCCAGGAGTAGGGGCGGTAGTCCACGTCAAAGATCAGCGGCAACCCGGCCTCTTTCGCCAGCTCGAACGCGCGGAATGCGGCGCTGCGCGAAGGCTCTGCCGCGAAGACCGTGCCGGTGGTAATCAGCGCGTCGAAAGCGGTGTAATCCACGGCTTCTACATCGGCGATTGTCATCTCAAAATCAGCGGCGCCATTGCGATAGATCACCGACTGGTGATCCTCGATCCGGGTCTCAACCACGGCGAGCGAATTGCGCGCCTCGCCGCCTTCGGCATGCACATGGGTGCGGTCGATGCCGTAGTGGTCCAGCTGATTGCAACAGTACCGACCGATCGCGTCATCGGCGACGCGGGTGACCAAAGAAGCCCGTCCCCCAAGGCGCGTGATCGCGACGCCGATGTTGGCGGAGGAGCCGCCAAGGCAGGTGAAGAAATGCGTTGCGTCCTCGGTCCGGGTGCCGGGAGGGTCGGGGTACATATCCATCCCCGCACGGCCGATGATAAGGAAGTTTTTGCCCTGAATCTGCATCACACGCCCTGCCTTTGCTTGATGCGCTCCGCTTCCCATTCCGCGTGCTTCTCGCGCACGTTAGGATTGTCCGAAACCTGTGCGGTCCCGACCTCCCACCAGGCGTGCCCGCCGGTGGTCCAGCCCTCATAGGGGTCCACCTTCATCACGATGACGGAGGTCTTGTCGGCGGCCTTGGCGCGCTTGAAAGCCTCGGCCAACTCGGCAGGGTTGGACACAGTTTCGGTTGCCGCCCCCATGGACCGGGCGTGGGCGTCGAAGTCTACGGTGAAGGGCTCGGGGACCGTGGGACAATCCTCGATCAGGTTGTTGAAGCTCTCGTTCCCGGTGTTGTTTTGCAGCTTGTTGATGACGGCAAAACCGCCGTTATCGAGCACAAGAACGATCATTTTCTTCTGGGTCAGGACACTTGAGTAAATGTCCGAATTCATCAAGAGGTAGCTACCATCCCCGCAGAAAACGATCGTATCGGCTGTGGACTCGCTTTCGGATTGTGCAATCCGCGCGCCCCAACCACCTGCGATCTCATATCCCATGCAAGAGAAGCCGAACTCGACATCTACAGTACCCACATCAAGGGTGCGCCAGTTGGCTGTCACTTCCGCGGGAAGCCCCCCTGCGGCGGCAACAACACGGTCGCGTTTGTCGCAAAGTGCGTTCACAACACCGATGGCTTGAGCGTAAGAATTGGGTCGGTTTCCGGGGGCCACGTTGTCCGCGACATAGTCAGTCCATTTCGCGCGTTCGGCCTTGGCTTTATCCGTCCATTCTGCCGGAGCCGCGTAGCTTCCCAAAGCTGACCCAAGGGCCGGAAGACTCTGCTTGGCGTCACCCACCACTGGCAGCGAAAGATGCTTGGCAGCATCGTGGCGGCCGACATTCAAACCGATCAACCGCGCATCTTTGGCGAAGGCAGTCCACGATCCGGTGGTGAAATCCTGCAACCTTGTCCCAACGGCAAGGATCACATCGGCCTCTTCCGCGATGGTATTAGCCGAGTCCGATCCCGTAACGCCCAACGGCCCGATGTTCAGCCCGTGATCGTCCAACAGGTTCGCGCGCCCGGCGATGGTTTCGACGACAGGGATGTTGTGCGCCTCGGCGAAGGCGGTCAATTCGGCCACGGCGCCTGCGTATTGTACGCCGCCACCCGCAATGATCATGGGACGTTTGGCCTGCTTCAGCGCCGCCGCGGCATCGGCGATCTCTGCGGCGTCGGGCGCTTGGCTGCGAATGCGATGAACGCGACGTGCGAAAAAGGCTTCGGGGTAGTCGTAGGTCCAGCCCTGAACGTCTTGGGGCAAGCCAAGGAACGCCGGACCGCAATCGGCGGGATCCAGCATGGTGGCCAAGGCGGCGGGCAGGGATTGGATGATCTGCGCGGGATGCGTGATTCGATCCCAGAAGCGGGTCACGGCCTTGAAGGCATCGTTAACGCCGAGGGTTGGGTTCCCGAAGTGCTCAAGCTGTTGCAGCACCGGATCGGGCAGGCGGGTGATAAAGGTATCGCCGCACAACATCAGCATCGGCAACCGGTTGGCGTGGGCAAGGGCTGAGGCTGTCAGCAAGTTGGCCGTGCCGGGCCCGGCGGAAGCGGTGCAAAACATGAAGCGGCGGCGCAGGTGGTACTTGGCGTAGGCGGCGGCTGCAAAGCCCATGCTTTGTTCGTTCTGGCCACGATAAAGGGGCAGCTCATCTTGCACCGGATACAGCGCCTCGCCTAGGCAGGGCACGTTGCCGTGGCCGAAAATTCCGAAACCCCCGCCACAAATGCGGGTCTCAACGCCGTCAATCTCGATGAACTGATTCATCAGATAGCGCACGATGGCCTGCGCCACGGTCAGCCGAATTGTAGATGTCGGTGCGGTCATTGTATTTCCCCGGTCGGATTCCAGATTGGATATTGCGAAGGTGTCACTTGCAGGATACGTGTTTTGCAACCGGTTGCAATACGGTTGCGCAAGGGAGGGTGCTTTATGGGCGAAATCGGCATTGGCTTGGTCGGCGGCGGCTATATGGGAAAGGCCCATGCGGTCGCAATGGCATCTGTTGGCGCGGTGTTCAACACGGGCCTGCGCCCGCGGCTGGAGATGATTGCCGCCTCTAGCGAGGCCTCGGCGGAGCGCTACCGTGCGGTCTTTGGATTCGCTCGCGCCACGGGGGATTGGCGGGCGATGGTGGCGGATCCGAAGGTAGAGGCCATCGTGATTGCGTCGCCTCAAGACACGCATCGAGAGATCGCCGAAGCCGCTTTTTCTGCTGGAAAGCCAGTGTTTTGCGAAAAGCCTCTTGGTGCCTCGTTCGAGGATGCTTCCGCGATGGTCGCCGCGGCGGAGGCCACCAATCTGCCCAATATGATCGGCTTCAACTACGTGCGCACCCCCGCCACACAATTCGTGCGCAAGCTATTGGAGGAAGGCGCGATTGGTGATGTGACCTGGTTCCGGGGCGAGCACACAGAGGATTTTCTGGCCGATCCCAACGAACCGGCAAACTGGCGCACCACCGGGCGTGCCAATGGCTGCATGGGCGATCTTGCGCCCCATATGATTAATTGCGCGTTAGCTTTGATGGGGCCGATGGCGGAGGTTTCCGCCTCGATCGAGACCGTTCATGCAACGCGCGGCGGGGTAAAAGTTGATAACGACGACCACGCTCAGATGATGGTTCGATTCGCGAATGGCGCGATGGGGCACCTTTACTTTAGCCGTACGGCAACCGGGCGGAAAATGGGCTATGCCTATGAAATACATGGCACAAAAGGCTCTATCTGCTTCGATCAAGAGGACCAGAATGCCGTTCACCTCTACCGGGCTGAGGGGCCAGAGGCGACGCGCGGATTTGTGAAAATCCTCATGGGGCCGGAGCACCCGGATTACCTTCCTTTCTGTCAGGGGCCGGGGCATGGCACGGGCTATCAGGATCAAATCATTATCGAGGCGCGTGACTTCCTGCGTGCCATCGAAACGGGCACATCTATCTGGCCCACCTTCCGCGACGGGCTTGATGTCAGCCGCATCATCGACACCGCCTTTGTGGCCGCCGAAACCGGCGGTTGGGCTTCTATCCCTCAGGATTGAAAGGGAAATTCATGACTATTCGTATCGGTAACGCACCTTGTTCATGGGGCGTGGAATTCGCAGATGACGCCCGTAATCCCACGTGGCAGTCGGTTTTGTCTGACTGCGCGGCAGCGGGCTATAAGGGGATCGAACTGGGGCCAGTGGGCTTCATGCCAGAAGATCCGGCGCTGTTGGGCGACGCATTGATTGAGCATGACTTGGAGCTGATCGGTGGCGTCGTTTTCCGCCCGTTCCACGACCCGAATGCCTGGGACGATGTGCTGGACGGTGCCGTCCGCACCTGTAAGGCGCTGACGGCCCATGGTGCGGAACATCTTGTTTTGATTGACTCTATCTCTCCTCGACGTGCGCCCACCGCGGGCCGTGCTGATGCCGCCGAGCAGATGGATGCGGGTGAGTGGGCCGCTTACCGGGACCGGATCGCGAAGATCGCAAAAATCGGAGCCGAGGAATACGGGTTGACCGTGGGTATTCACGCCCATGCGGCGGGGTTCATGGATTTCGAGCCTGAGTTGGAACGTTTGTTGGATGAAGTACCCGAAGAGATCTTGAAAATTTGCTTCGATACTGGTCACCACTCTTACGCGGGTTTCGATCCCGTGGCTTTTATGAAGCGCCACATAAACCGCATTTCTTATATGCATTTCAAAGACATCGACCCCGTTGTTAAAGCGGACGTGATCGCGAAAGGCACCGGATTTTACGATGCATGCGGTCAGGGGATCTTCTGCAACCTGGGTCAGGGCGATGTGGATTTCCCTGCTGTGCGCCAGATCTTGTTGGACGCCGGGTTTGAGGGCTGGTGCACCGTGGAGCAGGATTGCGATCCGCTGTTGGATGTGCGCCCTCTAGATGATGCGCGTGCCAACCGTGAGTATCTGCAAAGCATTGGCTTTTAAGCACGACCCGGGCCGAGGCCCGGTCTACAGGAGGCGGCGATGACAAAGCTGAAATGGGGTATGATTGGTGGCGGTGAGGGGTCTCAGATCGGGCCCGCGCACCGCCTTGGGGCGCAGGCCGATGGGAACTTTGTTCTGACGGCTGGCGCATTGGATCATGACGCGGAGAAGGGGCGTAAGTACGCTGAATCCTTGGGGGTTTCGCCGGATCGTGCCTACGGCGATTGGCGCGAGATGCTGGCCGCGGAATCCGCGCGGGAGGATCGTGTTGATCTGGTGACGGTGGCGACGCCGAACTCCACCCACTTCGAGATTACCAAGGCGTTTCTTGAAGCCGGCTTTAATGTCCTGTGCGAAAAGCCCATGACGATGACCGTGGAGCAGGGCGAGGAGATCGTCCAAGTTGCGGAAAAGGCAGGGAAAATATGCGCCGTTAACTATTGCTACTCGGCCTATCCAATGGTGCGGGAAATGCGCCATATGGTGGCGCAGGGCGAGATCGGGAAGGTCCGTTTGGTCGTCACGAATTTCTCTCATGGACACCATGGGGATGCGACGGATGCCGACAACCCTCGGGTTCGGTGGCGCTATGATCCTGAAATGGCTGGTGTTTCTGGCCAGTTCGCCGATTGCGGCATCCACGCGATGCATATGGCCAGCTTCATCACCGGCGACGAGGTGCGAGAGCTTTCCGCCGACTTCGCCAGCGCGATCGACAGCCGGGTTCTGGAAGATGATGCTATGGTTAACTTCCGCATGGAAGGCGGCACCGTGGGGCGGCTCTGGACCTCGTCTGTGGCGATTGGGCGGCAGCACGGTTTCGACATCCAAGTGTTTGGAGAGACTGGCGGATTCCGGTGGGCGTCCGAGCAGCCGAACCAAGTTTACTACACGCCTGTGGGTGGGCGGACACAGATCATGGAGAAGGGCGAAGGTGGTCTTTCCGATGAGGCAACCCGCCTGAGCCGCGTGGCAATTGCGCATCCCGAGGGCTTTCCCCTGGCCGTCGCCAATATCTACGTGGATTTGGCCAGCGCGATCCGAGGCGGGTCATCCGCCAACCTGCCCAAAGCGGTGGACGGGGTGCGGTCCATGGCGGCGGTATATGCGGCGGTGGATTCGGCCAAAGAGCGCGGAAAATGGGTTGATGCGCGGCCTCCGATGTTCCGTTAAGGGCAAATAGGGCGTCGCTAAAGCCCGTTGTGCCGCAGCCACACATTCTACGCACGGAATCGCCCAACACGGCCGGTTTCGTGCAACATTTTACGCAATGTTAACCTAGCGGGCGTAGGGTGCCACGCTCTACCACCCGGCATGGGAACAGCCGGGTTTCGGGGTGTCGGTTGGGTGCCTCCACCGTATCAACCACCAGATCAATGGAGGCGCTGATAATCTCCGCCACGGGTTGGCGGATCGTGGTGAGGTTAATACTTTGCCACGCGGCCATTTCCATATCGTTCAACCCGATGATCCCGATGTCGCCGGGCACCGATAGCCCGGCCTCCTGGACCGCCGATAGCGCCCCGACGGACAGAACATCGTCACCGCAGAAATATGCCTCTGCGGGGTCGGTCATCAGCAACTTGGTCATCTCGACCCGACCGGCGTCGAAGGAATAGGCCTGCGCATAAGACACCGAAACTTCTATCTCAGGTTGGTTACGCAGCGTGCCTAAGAAGCCCAGAGCCCGGTCTTGGGTAGAGGTTGCGTCCTTTGGGCCGCCCAAGAAGGCCACTTTTTTATAACCCCGTGCCGCCAATGTTTCCGCGGCCATTCGGCCGCAGGCGACGTTGTCGATTCCCACCACATGGACCTGAGGCGCGGCCGCATAGCGGCCGAAAGAATGAACGACGGGAATGCCCGCGGCGCGGTAAGCCTCGGCAAAGCTGGGGGGTAGGGTGGAGGAGGCGACGATGGCCCCGTCCACCGAATACTGCCGCATCATGCGCACAGAGTTCACCGGGTCCGTTTCATCGGAAAGGTTCACCAGAAGGGGGCGCAATCCTCGATCCTGAAGACCGCGTGTGAAGCGGTCAAACACTTCTAGAAACAAGGGGTTGTGGAAGTTGTTGGAGACAAGGCCGATCAACTTCGTGCGGCCTGTGGTCAGCGACGAGGCAAGCGCGTTGGGCGAGTAGCCCAAGTCATCGGCCGCGCGTTCCACCTTGGCTCGGGTCTTGGAGGAAACTGACGCGCCCTTGGTAAATGTGCGCGAAACAGCAGAGGTCGAAACGCCCGCACGCATTGCTACATCTTTTAAGGTTACGGCCATGGTTCCACTTAATCTGAGGCGCTCTGGTATGCCAGAGCCAACATCGATGAGCATCATCCTGCTGCGGTCGGAAATTTATTGCAACCGGTTGCAAAAATTCCGAATCACGGCTACGCTTTTCGTCAAGGCGGGCAAGGCAAGTGCCATTCGACCCGCCCCATATCTTTTGGGAGGAAAATATGAACGCATTTTTCAAGACGATGGCAGTCACCGCGGTTTCCGCAGTTGCCCTGATGGGTGCCACGGCGGTTCACGCTGAAGGCGAGCGTTATGTGCTGGTCAGCCATGCACCGGACAGCGACAGCTGGTGGAACACGATCCGCAACGCCCTGGCTTTGGCCGGCGAGCAGATGGACGTAGAGGTTGAATACCGCAACCCGCCAACTGGCGACATCGCCGACATGGCGCGTCTGATCGAGCAGGCGGCGGCTTCTGGCCCAGACGGCATCATCACGACACTTGCCGACCCCACCGTTCTGTCCGACAGCATCCAAGCTGCCGTAGATGCGGGAGTTGACGTCATCATCATGAACTCTGGCACGCCAGAGCAAGCGCGCGAAGTGGGCGCTTTGATGTATGTTGGTCAGCCCGAATATGACGCGGGCTTCGCAGCAGGTCAGCGCGCATCTGGCGACGGTGTCACCAACTTCCTCTGCGTGAACCACGTCATCTCTAACCCCGTTGTGGCCGAGCGTTGCCAAGGCTTCGCCGATGGTCTGGGTGTGGAACTGGGCGAGAGCATGATCGACGCCGGTCAAGACCCTCAGGAAATTCAAAACCGGGTCATGGCTTACTTGAACGCCAACCCTGAAACTGATGGCATCCTTGCCCTTGGGCCAACATCGGCTGACCCCACCATCCTGGCGCTAGAAGAGCTTGGCCTGGCCGGTGACATCTACTTTGGCACGTTTGACCTTGGCGAAAACATCGTCAGCGCGATCCGTGACGGCGTGATCAACTGGGGCATCGACCAGCAACCCTTCTTGCAGGCCTATCTGCCGGTTGTCGTGATGACCAACTACCACCGCTATGGCGTGCTGCCGGGCAACAACATCAACTCTGGCCCCGGTTTCATCACTGCCGATGGTCTTGAGTTGGTCGAAGCTCTGGCCGGCGAGTACCGCTAATTTGCCAACCGCCCCGTGCATAACAATGTACGCGCGGGGCTAGGTTTTCAGGGCGGGCGGCGGCGACGTTGCCTGTCCTTTTTTTATTCCAAGACACGCAGTTCAGAGGTGCCCATTGGGCGCGAACGACCGGGGAGACAGAGAGATGAGTGAAACGCAGCCATTGGCCGCAGGCGGTCCAGATGATGAGCGCATAAAGGAACAGGGCGGGTTCCGAAAATGGCTTATCCGCCCCGAGTTGGGCGGCATCGTCGGCGTAATCGCCGTATTCGTATTCTTCGGCATTTTGGCGGGCGACAGCGGCATGTTTAACGCCCAAGGCATCATGAACTGGAGCCAGATTTCCGCGCAATTCATGATTATCGCCGTTGGGGCCTGCATGTTGATGGTCGCCGGAGAGTTCGATCTTTCCGTAGGCTCGATGATCGGTTTCGCGGGAATTTCGATTGCGATGTTCGGCGTCGTCTGGGGCCTGCCCATGTGGCTGGCGATCGTCATCACCTTCGCGATCTGCCTGACCATTGGCGCTATCAACGGCATCATTGTGGTGCGCACGGGCTTGCCGTCGTTCATCGTGACGCTGGCGTTCCTGTTTATCTTGCGGGGCTTTACCATCTTCGTGCCGCAAACGGTTGAAAGCCGCACCATCATTGGCGGTATCGAAGAAGCGGCAGAGGGCGATTGGCTGGCCGCACTTTTCAACACCGATCTGGCCGGGTGGTTCTTTGTCTGGCTCGCCGATATCGGTTTAGTCGATACCTTCACCCGAGGCACCCGAGAGGGGGAGCCGGTGATTAGCGGTCTGCCAATGCTGATTGTTTGGGCGATCGTTCTGGTTATCGCAGGCCACATCATTCTGACCCGCACCAAGTACGGCAACTGGATTTTCGCGGCTGGCGGCGACGCACAGGCGGCACGTTACGTGGGTGTTCCGGTGGACCGGGTGAAGATCTCGATGTTCATGACGACAGCGTTTTGCGCCACGGTTTTTGCCTGTGTGCAGGTGTTTGAATTCGGCTCAGCCGCCGCCGACCGCGGTATCTTGAAAGAGTTCGAGGCGATCATTGCCGTGGTCATCGGGGGCGCGTTGCTAACCGGCGGATACGGCTCGGTTATGGGGGCCGCCTTGGGCGCGTTGATCTTTGGCGTCGTTCAGCAGGGCCTGTTCTTTGCGGACGTGGAAAGCAGCCTGTTCCGGGTCTTCCTTGGCATCATCTTGTTGTTCGCCGTGGTTTTGAACACCTACATCCGCCGCATCATCACGGGAGAGCGTTAATGTCTGATCCAATCGTGAAAATGGTCGATATCGAAAAGCACTTCGGCCCGGTTATTGCTCTGAACGGCGTCTCTTTCGACGTGCGGGCGGGGGAATGTCATTGCCTTCTGGGTGATAACGGCGCGGGGAAATCGACCTTCATCAAGACGATGTCGGGGGTGCATAAACCCACGTCCGGCACCATTTTGTTCGAGGGCCAGGAGATGAACTTCTCGTCCCCGCGTGACTCGATGGAGGCCGGAATTGCGACGGTTTACCAAGACCTTGCTATGATCCCGCTGATGTCCGTCACCCGTAACTTCTGGATGGGCCGCGAGCCTACGAAGCGGTTCGGCATGATCGACTTCGAGAAGGCCAATTCCACCACGATGTCCGAGATGAGGAAGATGGGCATTAACCTGCGCTCGCCCGATCAGGCGGTAGGCACCCTGTCGGGCGGCGAACGTCAGACCGTTGCCATTGCACGGGCTGTCTACTTCGGTGCGAAAGTGCTGATTTTGGACGAGCCGACCTCGGCCCTTGGGGTGCGGCAGACGGCGAACGTTCTGGCCACGGTGGACCGGGTCCGCAAGGCGGGCATCGGCGTGGTTTTCATCACCCACAACGTGCGTCACGCTTTGGCTGTGGGTGACCGGTTCACGGTGCTGAACCGGGGCAAAACCCTCGGCACGGCTCAGAAGGGTGAGATCACACCGGAAGAACTGCAAGACCTTATGGCTGGTGGCCAAGAGATGGCGCAGCTTGAAGGCTCGCTTGGTGGCACGGTCTAACAGACCACTTCTCCAGCGCTAAAAGCCGATGTCAGAGCGCCCTCGAAAGAGTGGCGCTCTGATCGCTTCTGGGGGATTAAGCCGCGGCCTGAAGTGCCGCGCGAATAATGTCTCGATCCCCAATATGGTTGGCAAGAATCAGGATCAGCCGCGCGTTCAAAGCGTCGGATTGGTCCTTGGATAGCCCATCATGGGCGGCCAGAAGGTCATCGTAGAAGCCATCGGGATCGGAAATGTTGGGTTGCGTATTCAGGGTCATGGGTGGCCTATGGCGGTAAGGATGGCGTCGCGGATCTGGGCGGGTGTAGCTTTGTCCCATCGGGCCGCGACATGTTGGTCGGGGCGGATCAGGTAAAGCGCGTGGGGCGCGTCGCCCAGATATCGCGCGCGCAAATCGGGGGTGATGCGATTGCCCGATAGCCTGACAGTGTTGAGCGGAAGCGCACCGGGAAGCTCGTTTACTGCCGGAACATCCGTTTCAAGACTTAGCAAGGTGAATCGGCCCAAAAGTAACTCTAGAAGATGACTTTCGGTAAACACCTCTTCCTTGCCATCGGTCAGCGGGGCATCGGGGCAAGGCGAACCGGGCCGTGTTCGTTGCGGCCCCCCGGGCAGGGCGTCGGGGGTGTTGAGGGGCATGTTGTCGTAGGTGCTTGGCACGGAAAGGCGGCCTGAATTTACCATCGGCCGGGCGAAGGCGTGATCCTTGGCCAGCGTCAGCACCGCGTTGCGGAAGATCTTGGAGGTCTCGGATTTCGGGGTCAGGAAATCGGTGGCACGGGTGGAATTAAGGATATTCTCATCCGCCGCGAACGCCCGTTCCTCATGATAGCTATCAAGTAAGCTGTCGGGGGCGCGGCCCTTCAGAACAAGGTCCAACTTCCAAGCGAGGTTATCGGCGTCCTGGATGCCCGAGTTCGCCCCGCGCGCCCCGAAGGGAGAGACTTGATGCGCGCTGTCGCCTGCGAAGAGCACACGCCCATGGCGGAAGCGCTCCATCCGGCGGCACTGGAACGTGTAGATAGAGGTCCAAACAAGATCGTATTGCGTGCCTGCGGGCAGGAATTCGTCGATGCGTTGGCGGATGCGATCCTCGGCCAGTTCGGCCTTGCGGTCGATGTCCCAGCCGAGTTGAAAGTCGATGCGCCAGACATCATCGGGTTGCTTGTGCAGCAAGGCCGATTGCGGCTTGGCGCTGAGTGGCGGTTCAAACCAGAACCAGCGCTCTGTCGGGAAGGGGGCGGTCATTTTTACGTCCGCGATCAGGAAGTTATCCTCGAACACGCGGCCATCGAAGGTGAGGCCCATCATATCACGGGTGGGCGAACGCGCCCCGTCGCAGGCGATGACGTAATCGGCTGTGGCTTGGTAAGGACCGTCTGGCGTGTCGATGGTTAACGTGACCTTGTCGGCGTCCTGCGTGAGCGCGGTAACGACATTGCGGCCCCGGATCTCGATTGGTTTTCCGGCAGCCTCGGCCACACGGAGTTGATCGACGAGGAACTTTTCAAAGTAGGGCTGTTGCAGGTTTATGAAAGCCGGATTGCGATGGCCATCTTCTGGAAGGAGGTTGAAGTTGAAGACTTCGCCGTCGCCATGAAACACGCGCCCCGTGTTCCAAACGACACCCTTCTCACGCATGGGCCCGCCCGCGCCAAGCCGGTCGGCGATTTCAAGGGTGCGCTTGGCGAAACAGATCGCACGAGAGCCTTGGCCGACGCCGTCATGATCATCGAGGATCAGGGCAGGCGTCCCCTTTTGCGCAAGGTCCAGACCCGTGGCCACGCCGATGGGCCCGCCACCGATGATGATGACGGGATGATGCGCCACGCGCTGTTGGTCAGGAACCGGCGCGTAGGGGTAGAGGGTGTGAGCGAGGGCGTAGGTGGCTCCGACCATATGCGTGTCCTTCCGTGTAGACCGGGCCTTGGCCCGGATTGCGCCGTCCCCGGGCCAAGGCCCGGTTTACGGGGTCAGCCTTGGAGTTGCTCCCACATCTCCAGGTCGCGTTTGTCGGTCCAGATGCGCGGGTGAGCGATGCCACGGGCCTCATCAAAGGCGCGGGCGACGTTGAAGGGGAGGCAGTGCTCGTAGATGGCGTAGTCTTTGAATTTGGGGTCGCATTCGGCGCGGACCGCGTCCCAGGCGTCCTTGAGCGTGCCGTTTTTGGCGGCGACGCGGGCGGCGGGGGCGTAGGTGGAATTGACGAAATCGCGGGTGGAGGCGATGGCGCGATTGACGGCCTCATCTCCGATCAGCGCACCGCCACGACCGGGTGCAATGGCGTCTGGCTGGAAGGCGGCGATGTTGTCCAGCGTATTGCCCCAATCGGCGAAGTGCCCGTCGCCGCAGTAGCAGGCGGAGTGGTCTTCGACGATGTCCCCGGTGAACAGAACGTTGGCGTCGGGGACGTGAATGACGGCGTCGCCTGCCGTATGGGCACGGCCGATGTGGGAGATATCCACGCGACGAGAGCCGAGGTAGACGGTCATTGCATCGGAAAAAGTGGTGGTGGGGTAGGTGAGGCCGGGGATCGACTCGTGTCCTTCAAAGAGGCGGGGGAAGCGTTGAAATTCGCTATCCCAATCCTCCTGCCCGCGCTCCATCACCATGCCGCGCGCGGCGTCGGACATGATGATCTGGTCGGCGTTGTAGGCCGACGCGCCAAGGACGCGGACAGCATGGTAGTGGGTGAGGACCACGTGAGAGATTGGCTTGTCGGTGACGGAGCGCACGCAGTCGATCACCTTGTTGGCCAGGCGCGGGGTGGCTTGGGCCTCGACGATCATGACGCTGTCATCACCGATGATGACGCCGGAGTTGGGGTCGCCTTCAGCGGTGAAGGCGTAGAGGCCGTCGCCGATTTCGTCGAAGGTGATGGCTTTCTCGGTCATGTCGCCTTGGGATGCGAAAGCTTTGGCCATGGTGTGTTTCCTTAGGTGGTCAGCGCCGGGCGCGCGTGAAGGAGAGGGAGCAGCGCCCGTGGGGCGCGGGGGATTGAGTTGTATTTGCCAAGATGAAAGAGGGAGCGGCCCGCCCGTGGCGTGGAGGGCGGGGCGCTTTTCTTGGAAGTGTTAGGGTGTGAAGGGGTCTTTGGCGGCGGGGATAACTTTGCCAACACAGGGGCCGAAGCCGATTTGGTAGCCGTCGCCGTAAGAGGTGCCGTGCAGCGCGAGGGTATCGCCGTCTTCGATGAAGGTGCGGGTGCCGGAAGCTGTTTCCAGCAGCTCTTTGCCGCCCCAGGAGAGTTCCAGAAGGGAGCCGCGGTTCTGTTTCTCGGGGCCGGAGATGGTGCCGGAGCCCAGAAGGTCGCCTGAGCGCATGGGAGAGCCGGCAGTGGCGTGGTGGGCCAGTTGCTGGGCCGAGGAGTAATAGAGCTCATCGGCGTTGGTTTGGGCGATCTGTTCGTCGTTAAGGGTGACGGTGAGGGAAATGTTGTGGTTCATCGGCGTGGTGTCGGAGAGGTGCGGCAGGAGGGCTACTTCACGCGGCGGGGTAGCGGTGCGGAAGGGTTTGAGGGCGGCGGCGGTGACGATCCAGGGGCTGATTGTGGTGGCGGTGGCTTTGGCCTGGAACGGGCCGAGGGGTTGGTATTCCCAAGCTTGGATGTCGCGGGCGGACCAGTCGTTGAGCAGGACGTAGCCGAAGATATTGGCGTCGGCTTGGTCAACGGTGAGGGGGCCGGAGGAGGAAGTGCCGACGATGGCGCCCAGTTCCAGTTCGATGTCGAAGCGCCGCGAGGGGGCGAAGATCGGCATGTCGTGGTCGGGGGATTTGAGTTGGCCCCAAGGGCGGCGAATATCGGTGCCGGAGACCACCACGGAGGATGCGCGGCCGTTATAGCCGATGGGCATATGCAGCCAGTTTGGCGGCAAAGCGTTTTCGGCGCCGCGGAACATGGTGCCGACGTTGGTGGCGTGGTGACGACCGGCGTAGAAGTCCGTGTATTCCGCCACTTGGAACGGCATGTGCAAGGTGGCCTCGGCCATGGGCACGGAGAAGGTGGTGATGATGTCCTGCGTGGCCTCATCCGCGTCTTCGGACAGCATGGCGGTGAGGGCGGCGCGGTAGGCGGCCCAAGCGGGGGCGCCCAGTTCCATGAAGTCGTTCCAGTAGGGGGCATCGAGGACGTCGGCATCGGGGTCGGCGCGAAGGTAGCCTGCCTGTTCCAGTCCGGTGGCGTCAACAATGCGGTCGCCGATGGCGACGCCGCAGCGCAGGTCGCCGTCTTCGACGGAGAAGACGCCGTAAGGGAGGTTGTTGAGGGGGAAATCCGTGGTGGCGGAATTGGCGGAGGAGAGCCAGGAGCGTTTTAGGTCAGACATGGGTCACTTTCGGTGCGGATTGGAGTTGGCCGACCCTCCGGGGGGAGGTGTATTTGCCAAGATGAAGGAGTGGGATCAGGCAGCGTCCGGTTGCGCTTCGGGCGCCGCGGCTTTGATGGCGGGGATGGCGAGGCAGGCAGCCTCGATGCGGGCTATTTTGGGGTAGGGGGAAAGGGGAAGGCCCCAGCGGTGGGCGTTGTAGCATTGGGCGACGATGCAGAGGTCCGCCAGGCCCGGGGTGTCGGTGAAGGCGAAGGAGGCATTGTCTGGAAGGAGCGTTTCAAGGGCGCGGAAGCCTTCGGCCATCCAGTGGCGCATCCAGTCTTGGGCTTCTTCCGATGTGGCGTTGTGAGCCGATTTGAGGTGGGCCACCACGCGCAGGTTATTGACCGGGTGGATATCGAGCGCGACGGTATGAGCGGCGGCCAGGACGCGGGCGCGTAGTAGCGGGTCCGATGGCAGCAGAGGCGGTTCGGGGTAGGTGGCATCGAGGTAGTCGAGGATGGAGAGGCTTTGGGTTAGCACCGTGCCGTCATCCAGTTCCAAGGCCGGAACGCCTTGGCCGGGGTTAAGGGCGGTATAGGCATCGGCCCGATGATCGCCCGCGACAAGGTCAACGGGGCGTTGGGTATAGGACAGGCTTTTGAGATTGAGGGCGGCGCGGACCCGGTAGGATGTGGTCGAGCGCCAGTAGGAATACAGGATCATTTGGCGTCCAGAAGCAGCTCAAACCCGCCAAAAATCATCCGTTTTCCATCGACGATGTCGGTTTCCATCATCGCTTGCATGGCCGGTTCCGACCAGACTGCCTGATGGGCGGCGTCGCTGGTTTCCTTGTCAGGGAATTCCATCCAGGAAAACACGATGGCCTCATCCGCCTCGGCCTGAACGGCACGGGGGAAGGAGGTGCGTTCGCCTTGGTCGATTCCGGCGCCCCAGGTCTCTACGCAGCGGGTGGCGCCGTGCTTGCGGTAGAGCTCCACGATCTGTTTAGCAGCTTCCACGTATTCCGCTTTGCGGGCGGTCTTCACAGGGATAATAAATCCGTCGATATGGCTCATTTCATCCTCCCAGATGTCTTGTTTCGCGTGGCTTGAGGCGGGGCGCTGTGGCGTTCCGCGCGTTTGGCTATCGCGATGATGACGACCGGCGCGAGGGTTGTCACGAAGATTGCCGCGCCGATCAGCAGCCAGACGAGCGGTGTCATTTCTTGCCCGGCGTGCCGTCGAACTTTTTCTCCAGCGTTGTCCAGCAGTCGATATAGTCGTCTTGCAGGGGCGCCTCATTAGCCGCGAAAGCCGTGAGATGCTGCGGGAAGCGTGTCTCGAACATGAACGACATGGTGTTATCGAGTTTCTGGGCCGTCAGTTCGGCGTTGGACGCGCCCTCAAAAGCGTTCTTGTCGGGTCCGTGGGGCAGCATCATGTTGTGCAATGACACGCCGCCGGGGACGAAGCCCTTGGGTTTTGCGTCATACTGGCCGTAAATATTGCCCATTAGTTCCGACATGATGTTCTTGTGATACCATGGCGGGCGGAACGTGTCTTCGGCCACCATCCAGCGTTCGCGGAACAGCACGAAGTCGATGTTGGCCACGCCGGGCTGGCCCGAGGGTGCGGTGAGGACGGTGAAGATTGAAGGATCGGGGTGGTCGAACAGGATCGCGCCGACGGGGCAGTAGGTTTTCAGGTCATACTTGAGCGGCGCGTAATTGCCGTGCCATGCGACTACGTCCAGAGGGCTTTGGCCGATCTGCGAGGTATGGAATTGGCCGCACCATTTGATGGTGATGGTGGAGGGCACCTCGCGGTCCTCATAAGCGGCGACGGGGGCTTTGAAATCTCGGGGATTTGCAAGGCAATTGGCGCCAATGGGGCCTCGGCCCGGAAGCTCAAACTTCGCGCCGTAGTTCTCGCAGACAAAGCCCCGGGCCGGGCCGTCGAGTAGCTCTACCCGGTAGACGAGGCCCCGTGGCAGAATCGCGATTTCCTGGGGCTCTACGTCGATAATGCCCAGTTCCGTGCAGAACCGCAGGCGGCCTTCTTGGGGTACAACCAGCATTTCACTGTCGGCGGAGTAGAAATACGCGTCCACCATGCTTTCGGTGACCAAATAGATATGGCTCGCCATGCCCACTTGGGTGTTCACGTCGCCTGCAGTCGTCATCGTGCGCATGCCTGTCAGCCATGTCAGCGGCTGGTCGGAATGGGGCACGGGGTCCCAGCGATATTGCCCCAGAGAGACCACATCTGGGTCCACGTTAGGGGCGGATTTCCACTGGGGCAGGTCGATTTTCTCATAGCGGTGGGAATGTTTCACCGAAGGGCGGATGCGGTAGCACCACGTCCGCTCGGGGCGCACATCGGTGAAGGCGGTGCCAGAGAGCTGCTCTCCATAAAGACCGTAGTTCACCTTTTGCGGCGAGTTCATGCCCTGGGGCAGGGCGCCGGGCAGGGCCTCTGTCTCAAAATCATTGCCGAAGCCGGGCATATAGCCTTCGTGCGCACCGGGGTGGCTGGGGGCTTGGATCATCGTACGAATGGCAGCTTGTTCGTTCATGGGGCACCTCTGGGCAGCGTTGGGCAGACGATAATGGTTGCTTTTGTAACTAACAAGGGGTGCGAGAGAGAAATGCCTTTGGCGCTGAGCGGAAAGGTAGGGTTGGGGCGCGTGGCGGATGAGTTGACATTATGCACACAGCGCGCGTTGGGGTGGGCCGGATCAGCGGTGGCTACTGGTGGCCCAAAGCGAAGAAAGGCGGCAGCCCTTAACAGGCGAGTTGCGTGGGCTCAGTGGTTTGATAGCCGGCCAAGGGAAACTCTACATAAAATACCGTACCGACGCCGATTTCGCTCTCATAATAGATATCGCCCATCATCTGTTTTGCCAGCTTCTTGGAGATGTGAAGCCCAAGGCCGGAACCTTGTGTAGACGCTTGCCCACTGTTTCCTACTTGTTCGAAACGGCCAAAAACCTTGCTTTCCATACCCGCTGGGATTCCCTGACCCGTATTCTCAATCGAAAGCCGCACTTTGCCGCCAGACGTGCTGATCAGCCCTTCGACCACACTATCTTTGTTGGAGAACTTGATGGCGTTGGAAACGAGGTTGTCGATGATCTGACGGATCGCGAAAGCGTCGCCTATGGTGATGGCTGTCGTGTCGGGCGCGAAAGAAAGCTGCACGCCGCGTTCGGAGGCGAACATCCGGTTTTCTGCGAAGCTCTCTTCCAGGAGATCGCCAAGATCGACCTGCTTGATGTCCAACTCAAGCGCATTGATATCAATCTTTTGGGCCAACAAAATGTTGTCCACAAGCCGTGATAGACGGTCGCCGTTTCGATGCGCGATGCTGAGAAGCGAGCGAATGGGGTCGGAAACATCACCAAGGCGGCCGCTAAGCGCAAGGGTTAGCCCCCCCTTCAGAGAGGTCAGGGGCGTACGGAGTTCATGGCTAACGACGGAAATGAAATCGTCCTTTGCTCTATTAGCCTCGTCCGCCTGTTTCAGCGCTTTTTCCAGTGCAGCGTTCGTGGCAATCCGGTCCGTGATATCGACGAAGGTAATGCTCCAGCCCAGTGCGGCGCCGGCCGGATCAAGGGGGCTTTCGATGGCGCGGACGCGCGGCTCAAACACCCGTTGGTTTAGGGTCAGGTGAACGGCGTCTTCGTTTCGATGCCATTCCTCAATGCGCGCGATGATATCGTTCAAAATAGAAACTGAGCCGCGATACAGACCGGTGTCTTTTGCCGCGGTGTTCATCAAGGTAACTTTGCGCTGGCGATCCACGAGAACGACAGGTTCGCTCATCGTGTCAAAAAGCACGGACTTACCTACAAAGGCCATGTCCATCGTTTTGTTTGTCACAAGCAGCCACGTGAAGGCGAGGACGCCGAAGGTGAACATGAAGGCCGTTGGATCAAGGCCGAAGACGGTGAAGCCGAACACAACATACGCCGCATTCGCGGTAAGTGGCGTGGTGGTGATGAGGACCAGCGTCAGCAGCAAGGGCCAAGCGCTGCGTTTTGCGCGTCGGAACGCTCTGGCAAGCCGGAACAGAGCGACAGCCACAAACGTATAAAGGGTCGCGATAATGCCATAGAAACCGGGCCCATGAACGTAATCAATATAATGCTCGCCCGCAGGGATCTGCGTGGCATCGGTATAGACAAGGTAATGCCATTGGTTGGTGGCCGCGAGGAGAAAGATGGCCGTTGGCACAACGACCAACACGGCGCCGATGAGGCGCTTGTTGAATGGCGTTTTGTTGTCGATGTAGGCCAGCACGAAGAAGCACCATGCGACGGGCACTAACCCATTACCCAGCCATGCCCATGTGGCCCATTGCATCTGACATGCGAACGCTGGCGACGACGCCTCCAGCCCGATCATCATCAGTGTCCAGATCATGGCAATGAAGGTCGCGGCGTAGTAGAATTTGCCCTGAAACTTCTGAAACTTCACCATCCATGCCAAGACAAGCGCCGCCATTACGCTGACGCCGGTTGCCAACCATAGGGCGGGCTCGGCCACTAGTCCGTCAAAGCATGTCATCGCTGCCTCACTGCAAGCATTCTTCTTTTGGGAAGAGACACCACAGGCTTGTGTTCGAAGTTTGACCGATCAGTGACCATTGCGAAACGCCTTGGCGAACGATCGCACTTAATGGCGCTGCGCCACAGCAGATCGACACGCGAACAACGGTGAGGGTGTGCTCCAACTCGGGTGATCCGCCAGAACATAGCTGTCGTGTACAATCGCATACTACTCGGAACGAGCAGAGGCAATTTGTAATTGTTTCAATGCACTAAATGGATGCGATCCCCGGAGAGGCCAGATGTAAATGCCTATTTACGGGCCATCGTGCGTGCTAAAATGGCGGCTGCAAAACGCCTTTAACCGCAACAACCGCTGGTGCATTGCTATTTCGCCAGTGGGCGTAGGTCTGCGTATGTCATTGGAAAGTCGCCCGCAAGCGTTGGCTCCGGCACTTGGAGGACTTCAGAGAGCTTTGCGAACATCGACCGTGGCAGAACGACCGTTGTTTGGGCCTCGATCCGCGTCAGCTTCCGTTCCGTCAGACCAGACAAATTGGCCAGCTTTACCCGCCCAATATTGCGGCCTTTGCGAATGGCTTTGAGGCGATCACTTTGGATGTTCATGAGGCCTGTCATCGTGCCAGCGGCATCTAATAGAAAAGCAAGCGCGCATGAAGTGAGGACACCATTAGTTTCACAGGTTAGCGCTTTCCGTAGTACAGGCCCACCACATGCTCGGCCTGCGCGAAGAACAACCAGCGCGCGGTGGCCACGCCCGCCACATGGCTGAGCACAGCGACAAGGGCGAGGACATGCCCGAAGGGCAGGAGGAGCAGTATGATCGGCAGCACGAAGGCCAGCGCGAAGGCGATGATGCGCAGCTTTTGCGCGTGCTTGCGGCCCACGACGTGGATGAACTCGCGCATCAGGTAATTGGTGCCGGTGTGCGGAGGCTCGAACGCGCGCACCGCGCCGATGGAGCCGAGGCCCGTGGCAGTCTCCATCGTGGTGCCGGAGCGCGCGAAGGCGCTATCGCCGATGAACCATGTGGCCAGAGTGATGCCGCCCGACAGGGTCAGCAAAACGATCGCAAAAGAGACTTGTCCCGCAAGAAGTGCGCCACCGGCAAGGGAAAGCGTCAGGAATTTCGCAGGCGTCCAGGGGATGTGCCAGCGCGGCACCGATTTCATCTGCGTGTAGATCATCGACGTGGTGTAGACAGTCGCGAGGCTCAGGAACGCGCCGATCCAGCCGATGGGGGCCAGTGCGGTATTCGCAAAGACCAGCCCCGCGCCGTAGATCGCCATGACGACCAGCGCCGCAATCGCGCAGATGCCTTCCCGAGACAGCCAGCTGCTGCGCCATTGGCTAAGCGCCTTCCAAGCACGTTCCGGGTGGCCAAGGTGGAAGGTGGAAGCCAAAAGCCCGCCAACCGCCAGCACATAGGCGATGGCGAAGAAGATGAAGGCAAAGAGGCCCGTGACCGAGGGCATGCCAAGGCCCAGGAAAAACAGGAGGCCAAAGCCAAGGCCTGAAAGCGTGGTGAAGATGATGACTGAGGGGGCTGGGTGCATGGCTCAGATCCTCTCGAGCGCTTTGTCGAGCCAGCCGATGAACCCGCCGGGGTTTTCGGCTACGGGCTCCAGATAGGGGGCGAGCACGTCGAATTCGGGCAGATCATCCTTGGGGCGCGGCGGCAGGTATCGGTTCACCGGCTTGGTGCCCTGTTCGGGCATCAGGTCCATCCCGCCGCGTTCTGCTGCAAGTTTGCTGACGTGGCTGTCGGGGTCTGCAAAATCGCCGAAGTGGCGCGCGCCCGCGGGACAGGTGCGCACACACGAGGGGGTGCGGTCGATTTCGGGGAGGTTCTCGTTATAGATACGGTCGACGCAAAGGGTGCATTTCTTCATCACGCCTTCGTCTTGATCCAGCTCCCGCGCGCCGTAGGGGCAGGCCCAGGCGCAGAGGCCACAGCCGATGCAATCACTTTCGTTAACCAAAACGATGCCGTCTTCCTCGCGTTTGTAAGAGGCGCCGGTGGGGCAGACGGTGACGCAGGGGGCATCTTCGCAGTGCAGGCAGGACTTGGGGAAGTGGATGGTTTGCGCTGCGGGGTGCGGTTTGGATGAGGTGGCCAGAGGTTGGACTTGATAGGAGTGGACACGGTTGAGAAAGGTGCCGGTAGGGTTTGCGCCATACGCGTCTTGATCGCTAAGGGGCGCGCCGTAGTTTTCCGTGTTCCAACCTTTGCAGGAAATCACACAGGCATGGCAGCCGACGCAGGTATCAAGGTCGATGACGAGGCCGAGTTTCTTGGCGGGGGGAGGGGGCAATTGTGTCATGCGCTGGCTCTCTTTGCTGGCGTTGGAGCGAGGGGCCAGCCCCTCGCGCTCCCCGGAGGTGTATGGCCAAGATGAAGGAGCGGGCGCGCGGGGCCGGTCATTCGCCCACCTTCCAAGCAAGGTTTTTGGCGCCTTTGCCGACGGGGGATTTGATTGGCGGCAGGGAGGGTTGGGAGTAGGTTTGGGCGGGGGCTTTTTCGATGCGGACCTTGAGGTCGAACCAAGCGGCTTGGCCAGTGATCGGGTCTGAGTTGGTCCAGCGCAGGCCATCGCCTTTTGGGGGCAGAAGCTCGTGGATCAGGTGGTTCAGAAGGAAGCCTTTGGTGGCCTCGGGCGCGTTTTCATCCAGCGCCCAAGCGCCTTTGCGTTTGCCGATCGCGTTCCATGTCCAGACGGTGTTTTCGTTCAGCGCCGCCATTTCCAACACGGGGACAATGATCTCGCCGTGGGGGGAGGTGACGCGCGCCCAGTCGCCATCCTTCAGGTCGTTTTCGCGCATCAGGTTGCTGGGCATATAGAGCGGGTTGTGGCCGTGGAGTTGGCGCAGCCAAGCGTTTTGCGTGCCCCAGGAATGATACATCGCCATCGGGCGCTGGGTGAGCGCGGTGATGGGATATGCGTCACCGAGGTTTGCGGGCGCCGGGTCGGACCAGAAGGGCAGGGGGTCCATGTTTTCGGCCACGCGGGTACGCAGGTGCTCGGGCGGTTGAATGTCGCCGTGGCCTTCGGCCGCGCGGCGGAACTTTTGCATCGGCTCCACATAGAGCGAGAAGATATAGGGCTGGGGCGTGTCGTAGAGGCCCATTTCGACGGCCCAATCCTGGTACTTGGCGTTCCAGGGCTTCATGTATTGGGCGCCGTCGGGGATGTGGCTGACGAAGAAGCCGCCGTTCTCGATATATTGGTTCAGTTGATCCGGGTTGGCCTTGCCACGGCCATGTTGATTGCCATCTTCGCCGCGCCAACCAGCCAAGGGGCCGATACCGGGGCGGCGGATGTGGTTGGTGATGTAGTCGCCGTAGTCGGCGTATTTCTGGGAGCCGTCTTCATTGATGAAGCCGGGCAGGCCCAAGCGCGCACCGAGATCACACAGCGCCGATTGGAAGCCTTTGACGTTGCGGTCAGGCTCGATCACCGGCCAACGGATCGCGTCGGCCAGCCCGTCGGCCTCGCAAATCGGGCGGTCCAGCAGCGAGATACAATCGTGGCGTTCCAGATATGTGGTATCGGGCAGGATCAGGTCGGCATAGGCCACCATCTCGGAGCTGTAGGCATCGGAATAAATGATGTGAGGGATGACGTATTCGCCGGTGTCCGCGTCCTTGTCGGTCAGCATCTCCATCACGCCGCCGGTGTTCATCGACGAGTTCCACGACATGTTCGCCATATACATAAATAGCGTGTCGATCTTGTAGGGATCGCCCGCGTGGGCGTTGGAGATCACCATATGCATGAGGCCGTGGGCCGACATCGGGTTTTCCCACGTGTAGGCCTTGTCGATACGGGCGGCAGAGCCGTCTTCGCGCAGGGCCAGATCCTCGGGGCCGTGGACGAAGCCCAGATGCGGCCCATCCAGTGGCGCCCCGGGGGTCACTTTGCAATGGGGCTTGGGGTGGATCTTTGAGGGCTTGGGGTAGGGGGGCTTGAAGCGGAAGCCGCCGGGAGCCTCCACGGTGCCAAGCAGGATTTGCAGCACATGCAGAGCGCGGCAGGTTTGGAAGCCGTTGGCGTGGGCGGAAATCCCGCGCATGGAGTGCATGGCGACAGGGCGCGCGGTCATGCTTTTGTGGGTTTCGCCGCGGAAATCTGTCCATTCGACGGGCAGCTCAAAGCTTTCCTCAAACGCTACGCGCGCCAGTTCGGCGGCGATGGCACGGATGCGAGAAGCCTCGATCCCGGTGCGCTCGGCCACAGCCTCGGGCGCGTATTCGTCCGACATGTAGCGCTCTGCCATAAGGTGGAGGACGGGCTTGTGGCCATTGTAGGTGGCAGCGAGGTCGGGCTGGACGCCCTTTTTATCAAAGGCGGCGGGCTTGCCGGTCTTGCGGTCGATTACTAGCTCTTTGCCATCGCCGTCGCGCAGAAGCATCCCGGTTTCCGCATCCACCAGAACCGGCGCATTGGTGAAGCGGGCGAGGTAATCGAGGTCGATCTTCCCGGCCTTCATCAGGCAATGCACCAGCGCCAGAATGAACAGGCCATCCGTGCCCGGTGTGATGCCAACCCATTCATCTGCAACGGCATTATAGCCCGAGCGGATGGGGTTAACGCCGATAACCTTTGCGCCGCGGGCCTTGATCTTCCCTAGGCCCATCTTGATTGGATTGCTGTCGTGATCTTCGGCCACGCCAAACAGCATGAACAATTTGGTGTGGTCCCAATCGGGTTGGCCGAACTCCCAAAACGCGCCGCCCATCGTATAGATGCCAGCGGCCGCCATATTGACGGAACAAAAGCCACCGTGGGCCGCGTAATTGGGCGTGCCAAAATTTTGCGCCCAGAAACTTGTAAAAGATTGCGATTGGTCGCGACCGGTGAAGAAGGCCAGCTTTTCGGGGGCTTCTTCGCGGATCGGGCGTAGCCAGCCTTCGGCGATGCCGTAGGCCTCTTCCCAGCTAATCTCCTCAAACTCACCCGAGCCACGGGGGCCGACCCGTTTGAGGGGCGCTTTCAGACGCGAAGGGGCGTTCACCTGCATGATGCCCGCGCTGCCTTTGGCACAGAGAACGCCTTTGTTAACAGGGTGATCGCGGTTGCCCTCGATATAGGCGACTTTCTTTTCTCCGTCGGGGCCTTCCTTCATGTGGACGTTGATGCCGCACCGGCAGGCGCACATGTAGCAGGTGGTTTTGCGGATCTCGTCCGAGACTTTGGGGGACAGGTTCAGGTCGGGTTGTGCCATGTGTGTGTCCCTTTGCAAGTCATTGGTTCGTCGACTTAGTCGAGCATCTGCATTGCGCACCATATGGCCAAAGATTGTGGGTCGTAGGGCCAGAATGCTTCAGGTATTGAGACTTAAGGTCTCAACTTGGTTGCTATACTTATTATTCGGCAGAGGCAATCAACTGCAATCCCGCGACATCTCGAAGCTCAGCTGCTGCCATTTGAAGTCCCGCTAGGGCACTTTCTAACCGGCTTTCGAGGTTTGGCAATGCCAGCGGGAAGGTTGATCCCACCGCCGCGATCGGCGCATCGGGCGGGCCGATGGGTACGGCAAAGCCGCAGACCCCTGTCTCATAGGCGCCGCGAAGGATTTGAAACGGCTCGGCACTTGTCAACAAAACGCGTCCGATGGCTGTTGTTTCCAGTGGCACGGCAGAGCCCACGGTAAGCCCGAGGGACACCCGCGCGCCGGGGCGGGCGGAGTGGGCGACGTAAAGCGCTTGGTCGCCATCGCGTACTGCTAGGCTGATTTCGCCCCCAAGGTTTTCGGCGTGGGCATTCAGGATCGGCTGCACGGCGCGGCCAAATCCCCCGGCCTGAAGGAACTGCCCCGCAGGGCGCAGAACGCGAGCTGACAGCGCGAAGGCGCGACCTTTCTGGACGATCCAACCGGCCTCCACAAACGTGAGGGTCAAGCGGCGCGCGGTGGACCGGTCAAGGCCGGCGCGCGCCGCGATCTCCACAAGGGTTAGGGAAGGGGCGCCGTCAAATGCGTCCAGAATGCCGAGGCCTTTGAGGAGCGTGGTAGAGAGCGTTTTGGACATGGGGCACCTGACGTTGACAGCTCGACTTTAGCAAGCATAAGATTGAAATGTCAACTTTTGTGCGATAATCGCACTTTGCTGAGGAGCACGCCCCCATGATGAGCCAGGAAATGAACGACCAGATCACCCGCGTTGGGCCGGGTGCACCTGCGGGCAAAGTGCTGCGGCAATACTGGCAACCGGCTGCTTTGGTCGATGAATTGATGGGCGTGCGGCCCGTGGTTCCGGTAAAGCTATTGGGCGAGGAGTTGGTGCTGTTTCGCGATGAGACCGGCAATCTGGGCCTGATCGGGCGGCATTGTCCGCACCGCGGGGCGGATCTGGCTTATGGCCGCCTTGAAGACAACGGATTGCGTTGCCCGTTCCACGGCTGGCACTTCGACTGCTCGGGGCAGTGCGTTGAGCAACCCGGAGAGCCCGAGGGCTCGCGCATGCACGAGAAGATCAAGGCGGTGTCCTATCCGGTGCGCGAGGTAAACGGGATCATCTGGGCCTTCATGGGCGAAGGCACCCCGCCCCCTTTTGCGGAATTCGACTGTTTTCGCGCCCCTGACACTCACGTTTTCGCTTTCAAGGGCCTGTGGGAATGCAACTGGCTGCAAGCTATGGAGGTCGGCATCGACCCCGCTCACGCCAGCTTCCTTCACCGCTTCTTGCAAGACGAAGACCCCGCCGACAGCTATGGCAAACAATTCCGGGATAAAGCGGGCAATACCGAAATCCCGATGACCAAACTGCTGCGTGATTACCCGCGCCCAGAGATCACCGTGGATGAAACCGACTATGGCCTGAAGCTGACCGCGCTGCGCCATTTGGACGATGGCCGGACCCATGTGCGCGTCACCAATCAGATTTTCCCTCAAGCCATCTGCATTCCCATGAGCCGCGAGATGACGATCACGCAATGGCACGTCCCCGTGGATGATGAGACGTGCTACTGGTTCTCCATGTTCACCAGTTTCGGCGCGCCCGTGGACAAAGTGAAGATGCGCGATCAGCGACTGGAGGAACATCGTCTGCCCGATTACGCCCCCTTGAAGAACGCCCGTAACAACTACGGCTATGATGTCGAGGAGCAGGGCAAGCTGACCTATACGGGCATGGGGCTGGATATTAACGTCCACGACCAATGGGCCGTCGAATCGATGGGCCGTATTCAGGATCGCCGCGAAGAACACCTTGGCAAAACCGATGTGGGTATCATTAAATACCGCCGTATGCTGCGTGCCGCGATTGCTGCTTTGGAGGCCGGAGAGGGGGAGAGCTTGAAGATGCAAAATGATGACACTCAGGCTATCCGAGGCCCGCTTTCCAACGATGCCATTGCGCCCGATGACAATTGGGTGGCGGCAAGCGAGGCGGCGGATCTGGAGCGGCGCGGCCAATGCGAATGGGATGCAAGCGTTTGACGCCCCGTGATATTCTGGACCTGGTAGAGGCGGAGGGGATCGAGACGATCCGCGCCGTCTTCACCGACCCCCACGGTATTCTGCGCGGCAAGGTTTTGACGGCCTCTGCCCTGCCGGGGGCGTTAATGAACGGCATTCGGGTGCCCTCGACCCTGCTGTTGAAAGACCTGTCGCACCGCACCGTTTTTCCGGTCTGGGCCGCGGATGGCGCCCCGATGCAGGGTGCGTCAGACGTTTTGTTGCGTCTTGACCCCGCCAGCTTCCGGCAATTGCCCCACGCGCCTCATTCGGCGTTGATCCACTGCGATGTCACCACCCTTGATGGCGCGCCGATCCCCTATGCCTCCCGCACCCTTTTGCGCCGCTGCGAGGAGGCCTTGGCCGAGGAGGGGCTGGCCGCCACCTTCGGGCTGGAGATCGAGTTTCAGGTCTTCCGCGTCACCGATCCGCGCCTGGCACCGCAGCATGCCACCATGCCCGGCACCCCGCCGCAGGTGGAAAACACCACCCAGGGCTATCAATACCTGACCGAGACCCGCTACGCAGAGGTGGAGCCGATGCTCGACCAATTGCGCCGCGCGGCGGAAGCGATGGGGATGGATGTCCGCTCGGTCGAGATCGAAATGGGCCCTTCGCAGTATGAGCTGACCTTCGCCCCTGACAGCCCCAATCAAACCGCAGAAATGGCGGTAAACTTCCGCACCCTCGCGAAAGAGATCTGCGCCCGCGACGGATTGCTGGCCAGCTTCATGGCGAAATCTGCGCTGCCTAATGCGGCGGCAAACGGCTGGCATATTCATCAAAGCGTCGCTGACGCGGCGGGGGCCAACATCTTCACCGCCGACAGTCCCGGCCTCAGCGATGCCGCCGCCCAGTGGACCGCTGGCCTGCTGCACCACGCCCGCGCCTGTTGCCTTCTGACGAACCCCACGGTGAACAGCTACAAGCGCTTTGTGCCGCACCAACTGGCCCCGAACCGGATCGGATGGGCCCATGACAATCGCGGCGCAATGGTCCGCGCCATTACGGCGCCCAACGACACCGCCAGCCGGGTCGAGAACCGATTGCCTGATAGCTCTGCCAACCCTTATTTTGCCTTTGCCGCGCAGCTTTTGTCGGGCCTGTCCGGCCTGAAGGGGCAGCTACAACCGCCCCCCGCGCTGGACGATCCCTATGGACACGGCGCACCGGAACTGCCGACGAACCTAGGGGCCGCGATTGAGGCTTTTGCCGCCTCGGACACATTGCGCGAAACGCTGTCGCCAGAGGTGGCCGATTGGTTGCTGATCTTGAAGCGTGCCGAATGGGACCGCTACCTTTCCCACATCTCGGATTGGGAACATGCCGAATATTTCGGCACGCTTTAGGCATCGGGATATCAGATTTTCGGATATCTGGATCAGCATTCCGCGCTTGCGGTTATAGCGAACTCGGGCATTCTGATCTGCGGACATACTCAGGAGATATCACATGGGCCGTCTCAGCGCGTTCAACTTCAAGGCATGGATCGACGAACATCGCCACCTTCTTAAACCGCCCGTCGGCAACAAGATGATTTTTGAGGAATCCGACCTGATGGTGACGGTCGTGGGGGGACCCAACAAGCGGACCGATTACCACGACGACCCGGTCGAGGAGTTCTTCTATCAGCTCGAAGGCGACATGGTGTTGAAGCTTTTCGATGGCGAAGAGTTCTACGACGTGCCGATCCGCGAGGGCGAGATCTTCCTGCTTCCGCCCCATGTGCGCCACTCCCCCCAACGCCCGCAAGAAGGCAGCGTAGGGCTGGTGATTGAACCCAAGCGCCCGGAAGGCGCGGTAGATGCGATTGAATGGTACTGCTTTGACTGCGGCAACCTGGTGCATCGCTCGGAAATGCATCTAACCTCGATCGTGGATGATCTGCCGCCCGTCTACGCGGCGTTCTATGCCTCGGAAGAGGCGCGAACCTGCGGGTCTTGCGGTGCGCTCCACCCCGGAAAAGAGCCGCCCGAAGGGTGGGTGACGCTATAGGACTGAAAATGCTTTAGGCTTAAAATATGTTGCGCGATGCCGGGATATGCGGCAGGGTGACGAAAAGACGACGGCCGTTTGACCCTCAGACGAGACCGAAAAATGCGCTCGGGCCAATGAAGTCACGGGCTTTAACAAGGAGAGAAACATGAAGAAATTCAATGCGCTGATGGCCTCTGCTGCCGTTGCAATGACCGGTTTCGGGGCGGGCGAAGCCTTGGCCGATGAATTCCGCCTTGGCCTGATCACACCGCCTACCCACGTTTGGACGCTGGCCGCTGAAGACTTTGGTGCGGCGCTTGCCGAAGCCTCGGGCGATGCCCACAGCGTCACGGTTTTCCCCGCCCGCCAGTTGGGCAACGAGGCCGAGATGCTGCAACAATTGCAGACCGGTGCCTTGGACATGGCGTTCATGACGGTTGCAGAAGTTTCCAACCGCGCGGTTGAATTCGGGGCGTTTTACGCGCCCTATCTGGCTACCGATATTGAACATGCGGCGGCGATCCTTCGCTCTGACACAGCGACGGCGATGCTCGATACATTGCCCGGTACCGTGGGTGTCGTTGGCCTTGGTTTCGGCAGCGCCGGAATGCGCCAAATTGTAACTAACGGCGGTGTCACCGATGCAGCTGGTCTGGACGGCCAGAAGATCCGCATCACCCCGTTCCAAGCCAACTTGGACTTCTACAACGCTATTGGCGCGGCCCCCACACCCATGCCTTTGCCTGCCGTGTTTGACGCGCTGGCCAACGGTCAGGTTGACGGGATCGACATGGACGCCGAGCTGATCTGGGCGCTCAACTACTACGAGCACGCCGACACGATGATCGAAACCAACCACATGATGTTCCCGATGGTCGCTTTGGTCTCGGGCCGTGTTTGGGCCGGTCTTTCCGAGGAAGATCACGCGATGATCGCCGAGTTGATGGGCGCCGCCGTCGACAGCACGATCGACACCTACGTCGAGCGTGACGGCCCATGGTTGGAGCAGATCCGTGGCACAGGCATCACCTACATTGAAGCCGGTCCAGAGTTCTTCGGTGACGCGATCGCCGAATGGAACGGCATCTGGGAAGAACGCGCCGGAGAGGCACTCTCCAACCTGCGTGCAGCGGCGGCTGAGCTGGAATAATCCGGAAATACCATAATATTGAACGGCGCGCGGGCGAATATTCCGCGCGCCTTCCTTTAGACTAAAGGCGCTGTGATGCTGCACAAGATATCTGCCAAATGGGCGCAGGCGGAGATGATTGCTTCGGCCGTTCTGGCCGTCGGCGTGACGTTGCTAATTTTGCTGAACGTTGTGACCCGTAGCATGAACAACGCCTTGTTCTGGGTGGATGAGGCGGCGATTTACACGATGGTTTGGATGACCTTCCTTGGCGCCTCTGCCGCCATCCACTACCGCCAACAAGTCGCCATTACGATCCTGACCGATGTGCTGCCCACGGGCTTGCAACGGGTGGCCGCGAAGCTGGTGGATTTGGCGATATTCGTCTTCGCCTGTGCGATGCTCTACTTTTGCTGGCGCTGGTATCTGCCGTTGGAGATCGCGGGCATGGGCTTTGATACGATGGCCTTCCAGGGCGCTACTTTCAACTTTATCTACGCCGAGCCAACATCGACAATCGGCATCCCGAAATGGATCATCTGGCTGGTTATGCCGCTGTTTTCCTTAGGGGTTTTCATCCACGCCTTAGCGCATCTTTTGAATTTCTCTGAACTTGAATCCGAGAAAGCGGCGGTTTCCACATGACCCCTTTTGTCTTCTTCGCCAAACTTCTCTTGGCCGTTCCCGTCGCCATTGTCCTTTCGTTAACCGCGATCTGGTACATCTGGGAAAGCGACAACACGATCCTGTATGAAAGCTTCGCGCAGCGCATGTTCTCGGGGATCGAAAGCTATGGTTTGCTGGCGATCCCGCTGTTTATGCTGACCGGAGAGCTGATGAATGAAGGCGGCATGACGCGCCGTTTGATTAACGCGGCCCGTGTCTTTGTCGGCGGCTTTCGTGGCGGTTTGGCCTATATCAACCTGCTTGCCAATATGTTCATGGCGGCCATCGTCGGGTCTGCGGCGGCTCAAATCGCGGTCATGTCCCGCGCCATGGTCCCCGCGATGGAGAAAGAGGGTTATGACCGAGGTTTCGCCGCTGCCACGACGGCGGCAGGCGGGCTTCTTGCGCCAGTGATCCCGCCGTCGATGCTGTTTGTAATTTACGGCGTTTTGGCACAAATCCCCATTGGTGATATGTTCCTTGCGGGCATCATTCCGGGCCTGATCCTGTCGGTTTGCTTTGCGTTGGTCATCGCTTTGATCGGCCTTTGGCAGCAGTTCCCCAAAGGGGAATGGTTAACGGCCCGAGAGGCAGGGCGCGCGCTGACCTATGCATTGCCCGCGATGCTTATCCCGGCGGCGATTATCGGCGGTATCATTGGCGGCATTGCGACGCCGACGGAATCTGCGGCTGTCGCCTCGGTGGTGGCATTTTTATTAGGCTGGCTGCTGTACCGAGAGTTGAAGCCCGAAAAGCTGTTCGAAATGTTCAAGCGGACGGCGCTGAATGCTTCTCTTATCATCTTCATGATTGCGGCGGCGAACGTCTTTGGATGGGTCATCATCTACGAAGCGCTGCCGCAGCGATTGGCCGAATTTATCACCACGATTACCGAGAATCCGTTCTTGTTCTTGCTGATCGTTAACCTTGTTTTGCTGTTCGTAGGGATGCTGATCGACGGTATCGCCGCCATCATTCTGGTGACGCCGATCCTGCTGCCGATTGCGATCGAAAGCTATGGGATCAGCCCGTACCAGTTTGGCGTGGTGATCTCGCTTAACCTTGTTTTGGGCCTGCTGACGCCGCCCGTGGGCGTTGGCCTCTACATCGCCAGCGCCATGTCCGAGACTCCGACGGGCCGCATCTTGAAGGCACTTTGGCCGTTCCTTTTGGCTGTGACCGTTGTGCTGATTTTGCTCAGCTATTTCCCGGCGCTGTCCACTGCGTTGATCGACTGAATGCGCGCCTAAGTGGCCGCCGCTTCGGCCTGAAGGGCATCCAGAAACACCATCGCGGCGGGGGACAATTGCCCTTCGCCGCGGTGGGTGACGCCGACGGGGCCAAAGCTGAACGGCAACTTGTGATCGGGCTCCACCAGAAGGCCCGAGGTGAGATCAGGGACCGCAACCTGGCGCGGGACGACGCCAATCAGTTTTCCCAACCCAAGCAAGGCGCGGTTCGTCAGATAGTTAACACTTTCGACCACAAGGGGCGGCTGGTACTGCGCGGCGTCCATGAAAACCTCATCAATCTGGCGGCGAAGGGTGGTTTCGGGCGGCGGTAGTATCCAGCCGAAAGGGCGTAGATCATCGAACTGAAGTGACATTTGCCCCGCAAGGGGATGCGCTTTTCCGACCAAAAGGGCGATGTCCTCGTCGATCAGCGGTAGCTGGTGCAGGTCACGTCGATGGCGATGGGTGGGCAGCCGACCTACGACCATGTCGATCTCGCCGGTTTTAACCTTGGGCATCAACACCTCGTTGGTGCCCTCGATCACCTTAAAGGCAACGTTGGGGCGCGTTTCCAGCACCCTTCCAATGGCACCGGGCACCAACCGGGCGGCCCCGGCGACAAGGGTTCCCACGGTGACGCGGCCGGTTGCGCCCTCGGTCAAATCCTCCAACTCCTGCGCGGCTGTGCCGAGTTGCGCGAAGATCAACTGCGCGTGCCGAATTAAGGCTGCTCCGTGGGGTGTCGGGATGACACCTCGGTTCGTTCGGTCAAACAAACGGACGTCGAAATCTGCTTCTAGATCCTTGATCAGCTTGGTGGCGGCAGGCTGCGAAATGTTAAGGGATTGTGCCGCATAGAGAATGTTCTGGTGCTTCCCCGCCGCCACCAGCAGACGCAATTGGCGCAATTTCAGGCGGCTGACGGCTCGGTCGAAGAGGGCGGAATTGCTGGCCATGTCACAGGAACCTAACGGGCGCGGAAGCCTGTTGCAGCGCGGACACCGCCGACATCGCTGCCAAGGCGGAGGACCGTGGATTATCTGGCAGGCTGTTACCGGTAATTGTGAAATGCGCCTGACCAAATGCGCCGACAGCATTGATTTCGTGTGTATTTCCTGTGGCTTTTGGATCCGCGATCAGTGCTACCTCTGTGGCGTCAAACCCGATGCCGGCAAGGGCCACAGCGGCAGCAACATTGGCATTTTTGGGATACCGGAGCGCCGCGTCACGGGCAGAGCCTTCGAAGTGGACGGCGGCATCGGCGACAGTGTCGAGGTCCAAGACCTCCTCTGCCATTGATCCACGCCACCCGGCGGGCGGCTTGCGCCCGGTGTAGGTGACCTTGGTTAATCCGCCGACACGGGCGGCGCGCAAGGCGTCCAATGCGCCGATGGCTCCGCTGGCCAGATGCAGGGTGGCTTGGCCCGCCTCGGCGGCTTGGGTCAGCGACCTCGCCAGCGCGTCATCGGCCAATGCGCCAAGGGACAGCGTCAACACGTTGATGCCCCGCGAAAGGGCCTTCGCGCCATGGGCGGCCAACCCTTCGTGGCCCGCGCAGTCGATCAGCAGGTCTACCGGGGGCAGGTCAGCTACGTCCGTTACCGCGCCTGTCTGCGGGCTCCGCAGAACACGAGCGACCAGCGCCATCCCCGGTGTGGCCGCGATATGCGTCGTGATATATCCGGCGATTGCGCCCTTTCCGATAACCGCCACTTGCATCTGATGCGTCCTTCTTGGATATATAAAAACTGTAGCATCAAAAAGTTCTGCTACCCGGATAAGTTATACCCACTGTGCCTTAATACGATTTCGGAATTCAAGCGCTTCGTGGTTAATTTTCCCCACATGTTAGACAGAACCGCACATGTTATTGGGGCCTCGCCCGTAGACCGCCGCGCTGCCATTCGGCTGCGCGGGGAAGGGCTGTTTGTGGGCGATGTGGCGCTGACAAACCCGCTTCATCTTGCGTTCGCCCGTGCCACGGAACCCGAGGGGGCGCTTGCGCCGATCGAGACGGAAGATGCGTTGGCTGTGCCCGGCGTCGTTTCGGTGCACTTGGGCTCAGACGTGGCGCATTTGTGCGCGTTGTCCGTTAACCCGGTCATTCCGATGCGCGCGACCCCGGCCTTTCCGATCCTCGCCACAGATAACGTCACCGGATTGGGGCAACCGATTGCTGCGGTTTTGGCAGAAAGCGCCCACGCCGCACAGGACGGGGCAGAGGCTATTTGGGCGGATATTACCCCCAATGATGCGACGGAGCACGCCCCCATCGCGACACGGCGTTGGCGCACGGGCGACCCGGCGTTGGCGTTTGAGCAGGCCGATCATGTGGTCGAGGTTAATGTCCAACACCCCCGCCTTGCGCCCACATCGTTGGAGCCGAGAGCGATTGCCGTGGAGTGGACCGAGGACGGTTTAACCATCTGGCATTCCACGCAAACACCGCACCGCACGCGGTCTGAACTCGCCAAGATGCTTGGCGTTGATCCGGGTTTTATGCGGGTGATCGCCCCGGATGTCGGGGGCGCGTTTGGAATGAAGGCCTCGCTTTATCCAGAAGAGGTTTTTGCCGTTTGGGCCGCGTTGCATCACCGCCGTTCTGTTCGGTGGTGCGCCACGCGCAGCGAGGATTTTCTGTCTGCCACGCAGGGGCGAGGGTTGACGACATGGGGCCGTTTGGCCGTAGCCGCTGACGGTACTTTCTCGGCGTTAGAGGCGCGGGTGACGGCGCCTGTGGGGCCTTGGCTGGCGAATTCGGCCCTTGTTCCAGCGTGGAATGCCGCGCGTATTCTGCCCTGCGGGTATAACATCCATACCGTTGATATTGAGACGAACGCCCTCATGGATGCCCGCGCGCCGATGGGGATATATCGCGGCGCCGGGCGGCCAGAAGCGGCCTGTTTGATGGAGCGTTTGGTCGAAGAGGCCGCGCGCGCGACGGGGCTGGACCCGATGGAGATCCGAGCTCGCAATGTCTTGGAGGCCAGCGCCCTGCCGACCCTCACTGCAACGGGTAACAGATTGGATTCCGGGGATTATCCCGTGGCACTGACCGATAGTGCGGCGGCGTCAGACTACCCCGCGTTGCTTATAGAACGCGACCGCAAAAGGGCAGCGGGAGGGGTGAGCGGCCTGGGCGTGGCCTTCTATTTGGAGCCTTCAGGTGAGGGGTTTGAAACGGCCCGCGTGCGTTGGTCTGAGGCGGGGGTGGAGATCGCCAGCGGCTCGTCCAGCCAAGGGCAGGGGCGCGAAACCGGCTACGCCCAGATTGCGGCTGATGTTCTTGAGGTCTCGCTTAGCGATGTGCGGGTGGTTCAGGGCGACACCAAGACTTGCCCTGAAGGGATCGGGGCGGTGGCGTCGCGGAGCACGGCGATCGGGGGCAGCGCGGTTTTCGTGGCGTGCGAACGCCTTCGGGCAAGGCACTTGAATGGCGAAAAGCTGCCGCTGGAAGAAGACGTGCGCTATGAAAACGAGGGCCAAGCCTGGGGCTACGGCGTCACCATCGTGGCGGTGGACGTGGACCGGGACACGGGCCAGTTTGAGATCACAAATGCCACCAGTTTTGACGATACCGGGCGGGTCGTGAACCCGGCCTTTGTGGAGGGGCAGATCAGGGGCGGATTTGCCCAAGGTCTGGGCGAGGCGATGATGGAAGAAGTCGTCTACGACGCCTCGGGCCAACTGCTGACGGGCAGTCTGATGGACTACGCCTTGCCGCGCGCCACCGATATGCCGGCGCTGAAAATCGCCTCGTCCGAGCATCCGTCGCCGTTCAACGCCTTGGGCGCAAAGGGTGTGGGTGAAGCGGGCACGATTGGCGCTCCGGCGGCCATCTTGAATGCGGTCTTGGATGCAGTGCACCCCTTGGGCGTCCGGCACCTTGATATGCCTCTTACACCTTGCAAAATTTGGTCCGCCATCGGCGCGGCAGAGAAGGAAACCTGATGAAATACAGTCGTTTAGATGCGAAAGACCACGCGCAGGAAAACTTCCGCGGTATCTGGGCCGCGTGCCTGAATCCTTGGCGGGAAGACGGGTCTTTTAATGAAGAGGGCTTTCGTTCCAACATTCGCCATTGGGTGGATGATCTGGCAATCGCGGGTCTTTTCATTGCCGGAAAACAGGGTGAGTTCTTCTCGATGACGTTGGAAGAGCGCAAGCGCAACATCGAGATCGCAGTGGACGAATGCGGCGCGTTGGCGGGCACGATCTTCTCGGCCTCGGACCAGAACTTCGAGACAGTCGTTGAACTGGCCCTTCATGCGCAGAACTGTGGCGCGGATTACGTGGTGGTCCACGCGCCTGTGCTCCATTTCGTGAGCAATCAAGACGAGATCTTATACAATTACTACAAGGCCATTTGTGAGCGCGTCGATATTGGCATCGCCATGTGGAGCCATCCCGACAGCGGCTATCTGATGTCCCCGCAGCTTTGCGCCCGGATCGCGGAATTGCCCAACATCGTGGCGATCAAATATTCGGTCCCGCGCCCCCTTTATGTGGAGCTTTCACAGCTGGCGGGCGACAAAATCCATGTGTCCACCGCAGATGAAAGCGCGTGGTTGGAGAACATCGAAGAGCTGAATTGGAAGCTCTATCTCTGTTCCTCTCCGCCGTACCAAATTCAGTCGAAAGTCGATCAGCGGATGAACGAATATACGCGTTTGGCGTTTGAAGGCAACTTTGCAGAGGCCCGCCGGGTGCGGGACAGTCTTGATCCTGTACGCGCGGCGTTCAAGCGCACGAAACCCGCCGATAAACCTCAGGCGCATGGTAAGTATTGGCAAGAGCTGTTGGGCCAAGTGGGCGGCGGCGTTCGTGCCCCGATGTTGGACCTGACCGAAGCGGAAAAGGCCGCGACGCGGGCGGCGTTCGCCTCTAGCGGGTTGCAGACCTAAGCGCCTTGGCGGGGGCAAAGTCATGCCTGTTTCGGCAGTGGGTAGGGACGGCTCGGATCGGGGTTCGCTCTTCCACCTGCTGGTAGCAGTCTTTGTGGAGAAAGCAGACATCGCAATTCTGGACGAGCTCTTTGAAGCGCCCACGGCGGTGTTCGTCAAATAGGTCTACACCCAGCATGCGCGCCATGGTTTTGGCGATCGCGACGCTGCGCGCGGTCCGTTCCACGAATGGAGAGGATTGCTCTGTCGCAACTGGATGGACGCGGTTTTGTTGCGGGGCTGCGTGGTTCGTCTGACTTTTGCCGCTGCTTGCGGGTGCTGAAAAACGCTCTGTCATTATTCGGTGATGCCTTCGGGTCGAGATTAGTAAAGCAGCGTGCATTCAATGGTTTATGTCGAGATTTCTGGGCCTTCTCACGATGCCCCCTGTGCGATGCACAGTTTCGCAGCGTGCCCGTAGAAGGACCGGTTCTCGGGATCAGTATACAGGTGTGCCAATCGATTGAAAGTATGAAGCGCGACGAATTTTCGCCGTTGCTGATTGACTTGCCCCCGCCCGCCAAACAACTTGCGCCTATCTGGGAGGATCATTGATGACACGCGTGCAAGCACGGGATTATTCACTAAACGGCGCCGAAAGCACCCGTGCGGAGGAGCTAGGTTTGGTGTCAGCGCAGTGGTATCATTCTGACGTGCCCCGTAAGGTCATGAAGGGCCTGATGAAGCGCAGCGACACAGCGGCGACGCGCGACACGGCCATGTGGCTCGGCCTGATGGTCATGACAGCTTTGGGCGGTATTTTGACCTGGGGTACTTGGTGGTGTGTCCCGTTTTTTGCGGTCTACGGCGTGCTTTACGGGTCGGCGTGCGACAGTCGGTGGCATGAATGCGGGCATGGTACGGCGTTCAAGACCCAGTGGAAGAACGATTGGGTCTACGTCATCGCGAGCTTCATGGTGATGCGGAATCCGGTCGCCTGGCGGTGGAGCCACGCGCGCCATCACACCGATACGATCATCGTCGGGCGTGACCCCGAGATCGCCCTGATGCGCCCGCCCGACATCGCCCGGAAGGCTTTGGCGTTCATCGGATTGCCCGATGTGTTCCAGCACTTCGGTGTTCTTGTGCGGCAAGCGACCGGTCGATTGACCGAGGCAGAAGCGCTTTACATCCCCGAGAGTGAACTGCCCAAGGTCGCGTTCTGGGCGCGTATTTTCGTGGCAATCCACGCGGTTGCATTGCTTTGGGCCTTGCTTAGCTGGTCTTGGTTGCCCTTGGTTTTAATCGGCGGGCCGCGCATTTATGGGACGTGGCACATGGTGATGGTGGGGTTGTTGCAGCACGGGGGCCTGGCCGAAGATGTGCTGGATCACCGCCTGAATTCACGCACCGTTTACATGAACCCCGTCAGCCGCTGGCTGTATTGGAACATGAATTACCACGTTGAACATCACATGTTCCCGATGGTTCCCTACCACGCATTGCCCGATCTCCACGCGCTGATCAAAGACGATCTACCCCCCGCGAACCCGTCCATTCCGCATGCTTATGCTGAGATGCTCGGCGCGTTGTGGCGCCAAAGGACGGAGCCGGGGCATTATGCCCGTCGCGCGCTTCCAGCGGGGGCGCGACCTTACCGGGAAGAACTGCACGGCCAAGATGCGCTGCCCGAGGTGAGCTAGATGAATGTTAACGGATTGAGGGCGGGTTGATGGCGGATCTGACAGGAAGAGTGGTGCTCATCACCGGGGCCGCACGCGGCATCGGCGCGGCCATCGCCGAGGCTTGCACTAAGGCCGGGGCCGAGGTGATCGGGGTAGACCGCGACGCGACGCCCGGCGGGATCGTGGCTGACCTTGCCACGCCCGATGCGCCCGGCCGGATCTTTGCGCAGGCTGTTGAAATGGCGGGACGGGTTGACGGTCTGGTAAATGCTGCCGGTCTGACGACCCGTGCCTCGTTCACCGATGCCGATGTGGCGCGTTTTGATGCCTTGATTGCCGTGAACCTACGGGCCCCGTTCTTCCTGATGGCCGAATTGGTGTCCCATCTTCGGGGCCGGAATGTCGGTGGATCGGTCGTGAATATCCAGTCGATGAACGCCCATTGTGGTACGCCCGAGCTGGCGATTTATTCGGCCAGTAAGGGGGGCTTGCAGACGCTCACGAAGAACGCAGCGCAGGCCCATATGGCTGATCGCATCAGGGTTAACGGCATTAACCTTGGTTGGGTCGCCACGGAATCTGAACAGGCGGTGCACGCCGATAAAGGGGCGGGATGGCTGGACCAGCAGGCCGCGCAGCAACCCTTGGGACGCCTTGTCACGGCAAAGGAATGCGCGGCGCAAGCGCTGTGGATGTTATCGGATGCGTCGATCCCGATGTCCGGGGTGAACATGGATTTGGAGCAATGGGTCGCCGGAGCCGCACCCTAAGACGGGCTGGCTGTGGAGGCGCGGATGACCAACTCTACCGGCAACAGGTCTTCGACCGGCGGGGCAGGGGGAGAGGTATCTAATCTCTCTAACAGACGTGCGGCGGCAGTGCGCCCCAAGCGGACCCGATCTTGGCGGATCGTGGTTAACGCAGGCACATAATAGGCGGACATATCAATGTCGTCGAACCCCACGACCGAAATATCCTCTGGCACGCGAAGCCCGCCTGCGCGCAGGCAGGCGATCAGGCCAAAAGCCACCATATCGGCGGCACAAAAGACCGCTGTCGGGCGGTCCTCCATCGCCAAAATCTGACGTGCCGCGTCGTGGCCGGACTCTAGGGAAAAGTCGCCGCGGATGATCCAATCCTCTCTCGCGGGCAGGCCAAGACGGGCGCGTTCTTCTAACATGCCTTGGCGGCGCACGCGGGTCAGAACGTTGCCGCTTGGCCCGGTGACATGGGCAATCTTACGGTGCCCCAGATCGTGCAGATGCCTTATCGCAAGGCGGGCCCCTTCGGCGTTGTCGGACTGGATGGAGGGGAAAACGTAGCCGTCCACCCACTCACATGCGAAGACGATCTTCTGGTCAACTCCCGCCGCATTGCACGCATCCAAGGTAGCGTGACTTAACCCGCCATCAAGGCTCACAACACCATCAATCCGCCCACTGGTGAAGTTGCCCGCGAGTTCGGTATCGTGAAGCGGCCTGCTTTCGGTGTCGGCAATCAGTACAGCGTAGTCACTGCCAGAGAACCCCTTTGAAATGCCTTGTAAGATCTCGGAATAAAATGGTTTTCCAAGGTTCGGGACCAGGATCAGAACGGCGCCGGCCCGGCGCATCCGCAAGTTTCGAGCGGCATGATTCACGTGGTAGCCTGTCGTCCTGACGGCCTCCAACACGGCCTCTCTCGTGGCGTCAGACACAACGCCGGGGTTTGATAATGCGCGGCTGACTGTGGCAGTCGAAACCTTGGCCGCCGTGGCCACATCTTGGATCGTTGCGTTTCTCGGGGCCATTGAACTCTACCAGAACTGGATTTGTGTCTTGACTCGAATCTGTGAGTAGTTCGAGTATGTAATCGATTTCATTCACCACAAAGAAAAATCTTTGGGACGGCTGAGATCGGGGGAAATAGGGAGGTTGGCAGGGTTCTGCCATAGACAGACATGAACGTACCAGCGTTTGAACATGCCCAAGTTCTTGTCGTCGGCGCAAGCCGGGGCGGCATCGGCACGGCGATTGCGCGGGCGTTTCAGGACGCAGGCGCATCGGTGCAAGTCACCGGGGTTGAGGCTGCGCCCGTGCCCGACGAAGGCTTCGCCTACAACCAGTTGGACGTGACCGATACCGAGGCTGTTCGTACCTTTGCGGCGGGCATCCAGAAGCTGGACGTTTTGGTTAACTGCGCCGCGATCACCAAGCGCGGAGAGGAAATGGACCCGGCGTTCTTCGCCCATGTCTTGGATGTGAACCTGATCGGGTCACTGCGCTGTGCCGAAGCATTGCGCGGAGCGTTGAGGGGCGGCAGCGTCATTAACATTGCGTCCATGTATGCCCGCTTCGGTTCCCCCATGAATCCGGCCTATGGCGCGTCCAAGGCGGGGGTGGAGCAGATGACAAAATCGCTCGCAATCGCATGGGCCGAGGACGACATTCGCGTCAACGCCATCGCCCCCGGTTTCATCGTGACCGAACAGTCAGCGCGGGCGCGCACGGACCCGGAATTCACCGCCCGGATCGAGGCGCGCACACCGATGAAGCGCTGGGGTCAGCCCGAAGATATTGCGGGCGTGGCGCTGTTTCTGGCGTCCGACGCAGCGCAGTTCATGACCGGGACAACGATCCCGGTAGATGGAGGATATTCTGTTGCATAAGAGGGGCTTATGACAAATTTTTCAGGCATCGGCGCGGCTGTTGTCGGTACGGGTTTTATCGGCACCGTCCATACGCAAGCCCTGCGTCGGTTGGGGGTGCAGGTGCGCGGCGTCTTGGGATCTTCGGCGTCTCGCGGGGCGGATCGCGCGGCTGAGATGGGCGTGGCAAAGGCCTACGGCGACTTGGATGAATTGCTTGCCGATGATCGCGTTGATGTCGTCCATGTGACCTCTCCGAACCACGCGCATTATTCCCAAGTCTTGGCGATTTTGCGGGCCGGAAAGCATGTGATCTGTGAGAAGCCCTTGGCGATGACGTCGGCAGAAAGCGCCGAAATGGTTAAGGTCGCCCGCGCCTCTGGCAAGGTTGCGGCGGTCTGCTACAATATTCGCTTCTATCCGCTGAACCAACAGGCCCACGGGATGGTCGCTGCCGGAGAGCTTGGCGATATTCGTTTTATTTCAGGTCATTACCATCAGGATTGGTTGGCGAAGGATACGGACTGGAACTGGCGGCTTGTTGCAGATGAGGGCGGCGAGCTACGCTCGGTCGGGGATATCGGCACCCATTGGATCGACCTGACCAGCTTTGTGACGGGCCTGAAGGCCGAGGCCGTGATGGCCGAACTCGCCACATTCATCCCCGAACGCCAAAAGCCAACCGGCCCGGTCGAGACATTCTCCAACGCCGCCGGCGCGACGGAATCCGTGCCGATTGCCACTGACGACGCGGCGATGATCGTCATCCGCTACCCCGGCGGTGCGCGGGGCGTAATGTCCACGTCGCAGGTTAACATGGGCCGCAAGAACTCGCTGCAATGGGATGTGGCGGGGGCCAACGCCTCGGCCGCTTGGGACAGCGAAACGCCGGACCACCTGTTCATCGGCCACCGAGATCGCGCCAATGAGACGTTAATGCGAGACTTTACGTTAATGAACGACACGGGCGTGGCGGCGGCGGCCTTACCCCCCGGCCATGTGGAGGGGTTTGCCGATAGTTTCTTCAACTTCTTTCGGGCCGTCTATGCGGACGTGGAAGCGGGGGGGCGGCAAGAAAACAGCACCTGGGCCACCTTTGAGGATGGCCACTATGAGATGCGGTTCTGCGATGCGGTCGTGCTGTCGGCCCGCGAAGAACGCTGGGTGCGCCTGGATGAGGTTGAGGGATAATCATGGAACTGGGAATATTAACCGCGCCGCTTGAAGATATGGACCTGATGGACGTCGGCGCTTGGGCTGGGGCCAATGGTTTCTCGGCGATGGAGGTGGCCTGCTGGCCCGCGTCCGGCGGCGAAAAGCGCCGCTACGCTGGTACGTCGCACATCAACGTTGACGGTCTTGGTAAAAGCCAAGGTGCTGATATCAAAGCGGGTTTGGCAGAGAGTGGTGTAAGCATCTCGGGCCTTGGGTATTATCCTAATCCCCTCCACAAAGAGGCGGAACATAGGGATGAGGTGATCGGCCATCTGATGAAGGTGATTACCGCAGCAAGCACCATGGAGGTGCCCGTTGTTAACACTTTCCTCGGCGGAGATCGCAGCCTGAACGTCGATGAAAACTGGGCCCGCGCGATCGAGATTTTCAATCCGATTGTGGCCCACGCCCAAGCATCCGGCGTGCGGCTGTGCTTTGAAAACTGCCCGATGATCTTCAGCTACGATGAATGGCCCGGCGGCCACAACATCGCCTACAGCCCGAAGATCTGGCGGAGGGTTTTTGACCAATGGGGGGACGCCGTCGGGATGAATTTCGACCCCTCTCACCTGATCTGGCAGTTCATTGACCAGACCCGGTTCATTAAGGAATTCGGGCCTCAGATGGCTCATGTTCACGCGAAAGATGTGATGATTGACCAAGACGGGCTTTATGAGAACGGGACGATGTCCACTGGCATGGGGTGGCAAATCCCGCGCCTCTGCGGTCTGGGAGACGTGGATTGGAGCGGCTTTTTCTCGGGTCTGTACCGCGCCGGATACGACGGGGCGGTCATAATTGAACACGAAGATCGAGATTTCGAGGGCACAGAAGACCGCGTGAAACGTGGCTTCCTTTTAGCCCGAGATGTGCTGACGCCCTACATTAAGTAGGCGCCATAACTAACTGATAAATATCGTTATTAATAGGGAGAAGAGACCAATGAAAAAACTTCTGACAACTGCCGCAGCGCTCGCCATGATGGCCCCTGCGGCCTATGCAGACGGCCATGGCGGCTACACCATCGGTGTCTCGAACACTGTGCAAGGTAACGGTTGGCGCGAGCAGATGATCTGCGCAATGCGTGCCCAGGCGGCCGCTGAGGGCGACGTTGAAGGGCTGATCGTGGCGCACCGCAACACCGACGCGGCGGGCCAGCTGGAAGACCTCAACAACCTGATCGAAGCGGGCGTCGACGCCATCGTTCTGAACCCTGCCAACCCCGACGCGCTGAACTCGGCGTTGGATGCGGCCATCGCGGCGGGCATCGTTGTGGTTGCCGTTGATGCGGGCGTTTCTGCGGAAGGGGCCTACATCCTGTCCAACAACCAGGAAGAATACGCCTACCTCGGCGCGCGTTGGTTGTTTGAACAGATCGGTGGCGAAGGCGAGGTCGTCTATATGCGCGGCATCGCGGGTGTTTCCGCCGATACCGACCGTGACAACGGCTTCCAGCGTGCCCTGGCCGAGTTCCCGAATGTCAGCGTCGTGCACGAAGTGTTCACCGGCTGGCAACAGGATCAGGGCAAACAGCAGATGTTTGACTTCCTTGCCACAGGCATCCCGTTTGACGGGGTCTGGACCTCGGGTATCGACAACGTGATCGTTGACGCGTTCGTGGAATCCGGCGCGCCGATGGTGCCGATTGTGGGCGCGGATAACGCGGGCTTCGTTCAGTACCTCAACGATATTGAAGGCTTCACGGGCGCTGCCGTTACCAACCCCGGCTCTGTCGGTGGGGCGGGTATTGCGCTGGCCGTGGACATCCTGAACGGCAACGCGCCAGAAGAAACAACGGTTCTGGTTGACCCGGTCCTTTGGGAAAACTCCTCTGACGAAGGGCGCGAGACGATTGCGGGCGCATTGAACCCCGATCTGGACCCGGAATGGCCGGTGTCCGTGTCGATCCCCGGCTGGACCGACTACACCATGGCCGAGATCATCGCCTGCGAAGGTTAAGCAACGGTTAAGCGGTATCTCAGCCGCATGAATCACGCCACCCACTGGGCCATGTGCTTGGTGGGTGGCAAAGAAACGAACAAGATCAGAGGCTTCATGGGCGGTACAGAACAAACGGCGCTGCTGGATGCGACCGGCGTTGCGAAGAGTTTCGGCGCAGTGCGTGCGCTGACGGACGCGAGCCTTCATGTGGCACCCGGCGAAGTTGTGGCCCTGATGGGCGCAAACGGCGCGGGTAAATCGACATTTGTGAAGATTCTGACCGGCGCGTTGCGCCCGGACACGGGGCAGGTGCTGATCCGGGGCGAAGACGCGCGCGTGGGCTCGCCCGCGCAGGCCCGCCGTTCGGGCCTTGTGCCGGTGTATCAGGAACCCTCATTAATCCCGGACCTCGACGTGGCGGACAATCTGCGCCTTGGCGATACGCCCAAGGACGCCTTCCTGCATTGGGTGAATGAGCTTGGCATCAGTGGTGTGCGCCTTGACGACATGATCGTCGACCTGCCGCTGGCTACCCTGCGTATCCTTGATTTGGCCCGCGCTTTGGCAAGCCAACCCGATGTCCTGCTGTTGGACGAGCTGACCGCTGCGCTGCCCACGGACCTTGTGGAAAACGTGTTGCGCGTGGTGCGCGGGCAGGCTGATGAAGGGCGCGGCGTTATCTATATCTCGCACCGTTTCACCGAGATTGCCGAGCTGTGCGACAGTGCCACGGTGCTACGTGACGGCATGACGGTGGGCGATTTGAAGATCGAACCGGGGGTTGAGGATCGGTGCGTAGAGCTGATGTTGGGCGCGAAGCTGAGCCTCGATAAACGCGACACGGGTGCGGCGCGTTTGAACAGCGGTGTGCCGCGTCTGCGGGCCACGAATATCGCCATCGCCCCCAAGGTCTCGGATGTGTCGTTCGACCTGTTTCCCGGCGAGGTTCTGGGCGTTGTCGCCTTGGAAGGGCAGGGCCAGGACGAGGTGTTTGATGTCCTCTCGGGCCACGTGAAAGCCACTGGCGGCGCGCTGGAAGTGGACGGGGAAGTGATGAGCTTCGGCCACCCCGCAGACGCCATCGCGGCGGGCCTTAGCTTTGTGCCCGGCGACCGGGCTCATGCGCTATTGCGCGAACGATCAGTGCGCGAGAACATCGCTTTGCCATTCTCCGCAAGGTTGCGTGATTGGGGCCCGCTGAAGGCCCGGAAAGAGAAGCAACGTGTTGATTATGCCATTGAAAAGCTTCAGATCGACACCCGCGCCCAAGGCGAGGTGCAGCGCCTTTCCGGCGGCAACCAGCAAAAGGTGACCATTGCGCGGTGGCTGGCGCACGGGGTGCAAACGCTGCTGCTGTTCGACCCCACGCGCGGCATTGATGTGCGCACGAAGCGGCAGATTTATCCCCTTGTGCGAGAGCTGGCCGACCAAGGTGCGGCAGTGTTGTTCTACACGTCGGAACTTGAAGAAATCCCGTTGGCCTGCGACCGCGCCATCGTGATCTTCAACGGTCGGGTCGTGGACATGATCGACGCGGCCGACGCAACGGAAGAAACCTTGATGAGAGCGGCCTACGGGCTGACCGAAGGGAGTGTCGCGTCATGAGCCGTCTATTGCAAAAGAACGCCTGGACACTCGGGCTGGTCGTTTTGTTGGTCGTGTTGATGATTGTGACCAAGGTGATCCAGCCATCGTTCGGGGCGACAGGGCTAGAGAGCCTTGCCCGCGCCGCGATGCCGTTCGCCTTTGCCACGGCGGCGATGGCGATTGTGGTGATCGTTGGCGGGATCGACCTGTCGATTGCCTCGATGATGGCCGTTTGCGGGGTGACTGCGGCAGTGCTGATGGAAAGCATGGGCGCGGTTCCGGCGGTGGCTATCACTCTGGCTGTGGGCCTTGCGATGGGGGCGCTCAACGGCGGGTTAATCGTGGTAACGAAGGTGCCCGACATCGTTGTGACCTTGGCGATGTTGTTCGTTTGGGAGGGGGTGGCGCTGCTTATCCTAACTTCTCCGGGGGGGACGGTGTCGCCGGGGTTACGAGAGCTTATTGCCGGTACGATGATCCCTGGCATCCCTAACGCATTGATCTTCATGGTGATTGCGGTGGCTTTGGTCTGGGTGCCGATCCGTCGCGCCAAATTGGGCTTGTCGATTTACGCGGTAGGCTCGGACGAGCTGGCGGCGTTTCGGTCTGGCATCAATGTGACGTGGACGAAGATCACAGCCTACGGCTTGGCGGGTGTTCTCTCGGCCATGGGGGGGCTTTCCTTAATCATGTTAACCGGGATTGGAGAGCCCGTTCCCGGCCCCTATCTGCTGGCCTCTGTGGCGGCGGTCGTTTTGGGCGGCGTCGTACTTGGCGGCGGGCGCGGCGGCCTGCTGGGCCCAATCATTGCCGTGTTCATCTTGCGCATCATCCGCACAATCCTGACCCTTGCCGCCGTTGATCCCAACGTGACCACCATCGTCGAAGGGGTCATCATGGTGGCCGTGGTGATGCTTGGCGCGGTCCTAACTTACAGGGGGGCACGCGGATGAGCGAGCAACCACGCATTCACGCCGACGCCGAGGTCGCCACGGGGCTCAAGCGGTTCGGGCGTTTCCTGGCGGACAATCCGGTCGTGCCGCTGATTGTCTTCCTGGTCCTGCTTATTCTGGCGCATTTCTATGTGGTCATGCCCTTAAGAACGGGGCGCACCGGGGTCATATCCGCCTTCTGGGTCAACAACCTTATCAAGTTCGCAATTCCGCTGGCGATGCTCGCCGCGTGCCAAGTGTTAACGATGTTAACCGCTGGCATCGACATGAGCGCGGGCATTATCGCGACTGTTTCGGCCTTTGTTTGCGCCACTCTCGGGCCGCTGATCGGCGTGACGCCTGCGGTTCTGGTCGCGCTTGCGGCCGGGGTCACGGCAGGGTTGGTGAACGGCTTTGGCGTCGGTGTGGTCCGCGTCCATCCGCTGATCATGACGCTCGGCACCGGGTTGATCGCAACGGGGTGTTTGCAGGTCTACCAACGCTTCGTGATCTCCACCGGCACGTTGATCCCGGAAACGCTGGTCTGGCTTGGCACGGGCCGCACGGCGGGGATGCCGAACGGGCTGTTCATCTTCGTCCCCTTCGCGGTGGCGGTGCTTTTCCTGATGCGGTTCACCGGTTTCGGGCGGCTTCTGTTCGCGCTCGGCTCTAACGAGGATGCCGCCAAGCTAAGCGGAGTCCGCTCGTGGCAGGTCTATCTTGCGCTATACGCATTATCGGGGTTGATCGCGGCGCTCGCGGGCTTGCTTTACCTCGGCATGATCCGCACGCCATCGCTGTCATTGGCGAACCCATTGCTCCTGCCAAGCGTTGCAGCGGCGGTCATCGGCGGTACCTCGATCTTCGGGGGGCGGGGCAGCTTCGCGGGGGCCATCGTGGGCGCGCTGATCCTGCGCGTTATCGACACCATGCTGACGCTTCTGCAAATGCCCGAAGGCGCGCGGATCGCATTCTTTGGCCTTATCATCCTACTCGTCACAGCACTCTATGTCCGCATCACGGGAGCGCGTTAACCATGGTTTTCAAGGTTGTTGGCATCAGTTTCGACCACATGCACATGGGTGATCTGCTGCGCATGGTGGACAACCATCCAAACGCAGAAATCACGGCGCTCTACGATCCGGACCGCGCCAAGATGCAGGGTGCGGCGGAGACGTTCAATGTGCCCGACGACGCGCTTTTCACCGACTTTGACACCTGCATGGCGGCGGGCCCCTTTGATCTGGCGATCCTTTGTTGCGCCACAGCCGACCACGCGAAAATGACCGAGCGTTTGGCCCCCCACGGCGTTCATATCCACGTCGAGAAACCTTTCGCCGATAGCGCTGACAACGCGCGCCGGATGATTGCGGCGATGTCGGGGACGGGCAAGATCATGTCGATCAACTGGCCACTGGCATGGGTGCAATCGCACCTGACCGCAAAGCGTCTGATTGACGAAGGCATGATCGGAGACCTGCGCGAAGTTCACTTCTACGACGGTAATCGCGGGCCGTTGTTTCACCTTGCCGATAAGGTGGAGGTTTCCCCGGAAGAGGTGGAGGCGCAGAAGCCCAACAGCTGGTGGTACAAGGCGGCCTCGGGCGGCGGGAGCTTGCTGGATTACATGGGCTACGGTGCCACGCTTGGCACTTGGTACATGGATGGGGAAGCGCCGCTAGAGGTCACATGCAGCGTCGATGACACGCCGGGGATCGAGGTCGATCAACACGCCATCGCTTTGGTCCGCTACGCCCGTGGCCTCAGCAAGATGGAGACCCGTTGGGGCACCTTCACAGACCCTTGGACCGAGAACCCTCAGCCCACCTGCGGCTTCGTTTTTGTGGGCAGTGACGGAACGATCAGCAGCCCTGATTATGCGCAGGCCGTCACGGTCCAAACCCGCGCCCGGCCCGAGAAGCACGAGGTTCCGGTCGACCCGTTGCCTGAGGGGCGGAGCGATGCTATCGCCTATATCCTTGATCTGATTGAGAAAGGGGCCAAGCCGGAAGGGCCGTTTGATCCCGCTCTATGCTTGACGGCGCAACGGATTGTAGACACCGCCGCCGCCTCGGCCGCCCAGAAACGCACGTTGGAGTTGCTGCCATGACCGAAGCCTCTCAGGACGCGGGCGATAGCGATACCTATGCCTTGAAAGCCGCCGATTTGCCGGACATCGCCGCCCCCGATGTGTCCTACCTCCCGCCGATGCCCAAGGCCTATCGCCCCCAGATCGGCGTGATCGGAACCGGCGGCATTTCCGGCGCGCATCTTGATGCTTACCGCGATGCGGGGTGGGACGTGGCGGCGCTTTGGAACCGGACGCCGGACAAGGCCCGCGCCAAAGCGGCCGAGTTTTGCCCCAAGGCCAGGATCGAGGACGATTGGCGCGCGATCCTGGCCAATCCTGACATCGACGTGGTGGATATCACCCTACATCCCGAGCATCGGACCGAGATCACCCGCGCGGCGCTGAAGGCGGGCAAGCATGTGCTTAGCCAGAAGCCCTTCGTGACCGATCTAGATGTCGGAATGGACCTTGTGAAACTGGCCCAAGACAAGGGCGTGAAGCTTGCCGTTAACCAAAATGCGCGGTGGGCGCCCTATTTCGCCTTCATGCGCGAAGCCGTGAAGGCCGGTCATATCGGAGATGTCCTTTCTGTACATCTGGCCGTTCACTGGACCCACGGTTGGACCGCAGGCACCCCCTTTGACGAAATCGAGGATCTGATCCTTTACGATTTTGGCGTGCATTGGTTCGATTTTATTAACTCTATCGTCGGCGAAAGGGCCGAAGCTGTTTTCGCCAATGCCACTCGCGGGGCAGGGCAGGCCAACAAAGTGCCGCTGCTGGCGCAGGCGATGGTGCGGGTTGATGGTGGTCAGGCCTCGGTCGTGTTTGACGGCGGCGTGCCCCACGGCCCCCGTGACACGACGTTTGTGGGCGGCACGGGGGGCTCGCTCGTGTCCGATGGGCCGGACCTGAGCCAGCAAAGCGTGACCCTGACGACGCCCGATGGTATCGCGCGGCCGCAGTTGGAAGGGCAGTGGTTCAACGACGGTTTCAAAGGCACGATGGGCGAGCTGCTTTGCGCCATTGAGGAAGACCGAGAGCCTTCCAACGGCGCGGCTGAAAACCTGCGTAGCCTTGCGATGGCCTTTGCCGCTGTGCGGTCCCGGATGACGGGTCGCGAGGTCGAGATTGGCGCCGCGCGGCGCTTGGAAAGTTAAAGGAAAGCAACGACATGCGGGTACTGATCGTCGGTCTTGGAAACATGGGAAAAAGCCACGCCTTGGCCCATCACGCGGCAGAAGGGGTGGAGGTGGTCGGCTTGGTTAACCGCTCGGCCCGTGACCTGCCGGAGGCGTTGAAGGGCTATCCCTTGTTCTCCACCTTCGACGAAGGCATGGCGCAGCGCCCGGATCTGGTCGTGATTGCCACCTATTCTGACACCCACGCAGAGCTTGCCGAACGCGCCATGAAGGCGGGCGCGGATGTGTTAGTGGAAAAACCGCTCGCCACCAACGTCGCGGATGCCGAAAGAGTGGTTAACGTCGCCCAGGAGACGGGGCGGAAATTGGTTGTCGGCTATGTCTTGCGCCACCACCCCAGTTGGATGCGCTTGATCGAGGAGGCTCGCGCGTTGGGCGGCCCCTATGTGTTTCGAATGAACCTTAACCAACAGTCCGACGGCGCGGCGTGGCAGACCCACAAAGCGTTAATGGAAACGACCTCTCCCATCGTGGATTGCGGCGTTCACTACGTTGATGTCTGGTGCCAGATCACCGATGCCAAACCCGTCGCCGTTCACGGCATGGGCCTGCGCCTCAGCGACGAAATCGCGCCGGAGATGTATAACTATGGGCAGTTTCAGGTGTTCTTCGACGACGGTTCTGTCGGTTGGTACGAGGCGGGTTGGGGGCCGATGATGTCCGAGACGGCGTTCTTCGTGAAGGATGTGATAAGCCCCAACGGCGCAGTATCAATCACCGAGGCCGACAAGGCAGACAGCGCCGATATTGACGGCCACACCAAGGTTGGCGGCGTGCTGGTGCATCGTCCAAGCGGTGATGAGTTGATCTCGTTTGACGCGGAGCCGGGCCATCAAGAGCTTTGTGATGCGGAGCAGGCTTTCATGCGTCGCGCGATTGCAGAGGATATGGACCTGAGCCGTCACATGGCCGACGCCGTCGCGTCTTTGGCCATTTGTCTGGCGGCTGATGAGAGCATTCGAACGGGGCAGCGAGTTGCGCTTTGATAGGGCGTTAACTCGTAGCTTCAGATATGTTTTGTTTGCGGGCGGCGCGAAATTTTTGCCGTGCCAACGTGCTATTGGCCGCAAGGATTAACCGGCGCTGCTACGCCGGGCGAGACAAAAAGCTGCAAGGTCACGGGGCGGAAATTACCGATGGAAATCCCCTCGATCACAACTCCCGCTGTGTCGGACAGGTCAGGCACCAGCGCAGGGTCAATCCATGCGGCCCGCCCGCGGGCTTCGGCCAGGTAGGCCAGCGCCCCCTCCGCATCGGTCAAGATCGTGTCTGTGCCCAACCGAAACACGGTCGAGGGTTCCGCGTAACCAGCCACAGCGACGGGGCCGCTGAAGCATGAATTCTGCGCCATGATCTCCGCCAAGCGGTCCGCGATCCAGAAGTCCCGTGCGGCGGGCAGGGACACGGCGGTCAACGTCCAGCCGAGCAGCACGCCGCTGATGGTCAGCGCGATGATGGCCTTCAGGACTACGCCGCGCCACATGTGCCACAGCCCCACGAGGGCCGCGACGGTAAAGACGGCGCTCCCCGCGATGGCGAAAAGGTTAACACCATCTCCATAGCGGATCGGGGCGAGGGCGGCGACGATGGCGAAAAAGGTTAATGCAATTAACCACCCGACTGCCCCAAGCCCGATGATCCACCGACGCAAGGGAAGGCGACCATCATTCACTTGAATCAGCGCCGCAGCGATCAAAAGCGCCAATGCGGGATAGAGCGGCAAGGTGTAGTGCAATAGTTTGACTGGGACCGCCTCGAACACGAGCCAACCGGGGATGAGCCAGCCTAGGATGAAGGCGATTTTGGGATCTTTGCGCGCCGACCATGCAAAGGTCAGGCCGAGGGGGATCAGCAGGCTCCAAGGGAAGAAGGTGAGCCACGCAGTCAGCACGTAGAAACCGGGGGGCGATGCGGCATGTTCGCCCCCGGCGGTGATTTTGTCGCTAAAGTCTGTCCCAATGGAAGCGCCCCAAAACGCGCCGTCCGTGACCATTGTGATTGCGATGAACCAAGGCGCTGCAAGAAGGGCGAACCACAGGCCGCCGATCACGGGACGCAGCCGGGCAAGCCAAGCGAAGCTTCTGAATTGCACGCAAAGCCAAAGGATCGCGCCGGCAACGGGCAGCACAACCATGGGGCCTTTCAACAGGAACCCTGCCGCCAACGCTGTCCAAAAGGTTAACGGCGTTAACCATTCACGGCTTTCCCCCAGCCACACACGGCCTAACGCCCCCATAGCCACGATGACTGACAAGACCAACGCGGCATCTGTCTTCGCGGTCCGGGCCTCGGCCTGTAGCATATAGAGGCTGATGCAAATGATCCCAGCAACGACCGCCGCACGCCGTCCCACCAAAGGCGTGCCGGCCCAAATCATCGCCAAAGCTGCTATGGTCGCCGCAAGGTAAGACGGTAGGCGGTGCACCCAAATCGGCGTTTCACCGGTCATGCCGGTGACCCAGATTGCAGCGGTCTGCGCCCAGTAAATCAACGCCGGTTTGTTGTGGCGTGGGGCGTCCTGCAAGCGGATATCTACCACGTCCCCAGTCGCGGCCATCTGGCGCGAGGCCTGGGCAAACCGTGCCTCATCGCGGTCTTGAACCGGCAGTTCCGCCAAACCAATTGCGAAGCTCAGCAACGCGAACAGAAGCACGCAGAGCGGTGTGAAACGGGCGGTCAGAACACTCATGTCTGGTCGTGAACCGCGTCCTTGGAGCGGTGGATGAGCATCAGGTTCCGGGCATAGACAATCACGCCCGAGGCTTGGCCCAGGATAAAGACCGGGTCTTGGCGGTAGATCGCATAGGCGAGCATCAACAGGCCCCCACTGATCGACAAGTACCAAAAGGCGACCGGCACGTAGGAGCGACCGGCCTTTTCAGAGGCGATCCACTGCACGATGAAACGCGAGGCGAAAACGCCTTGGGCAAGGAAGCCAAGGCCGACCCACCAGAACTCGAACCAATTGTCGATGTTGAAGAAGCTGAATAGCCATTCTTGCATGGTTAACGCTCCTCCTGGCGGGAGATTTCAGTCTCTTTCGGAAGCACTTTGCGCCGCCGACGGATCAGCCAAGCGACCCCGAAAAGATCCGACAACCCCACAATGGCGCGGCCAAGGTTGGTGTATTTCGACGCGCCCGATGTTCGCGGCTTATGGGCCACGTCGACATGGGCGATTTCCCATCCATCCCGTTGAAAAAGCGCGGGTAAATAGCGGTGCATATGGTCGAAATAGGGCAGGGCAAGGTAGGCATCGCGGCGGTAAGCTTTCAACCCACACCCGGTGTCGCGGGTGCCGTCCTTCAGTAAGACACCTCGGATCGTGTTAGCGGCCTTGGAGGCGACGCGCTTGGGCAAAGGATCATCGCGCTTCACGCGCTGTCCCGCCACCAGACCCAGCGTTTCAGGGCCGTTCAACAGAACGTTAAGCAGTTTTGGAAGCTCCTCTGGCGGGTTCTGTCCGTCCCCATCCAGCGTCGCAATGATCGGCGCGCGGGCGGCTGAAACTGCGGCGTGGACCGCAGCCGATTGCCCGGCGGGGCGCGGATGGGTGAGGATCGTCAAATTCGCCTGCGGGTAAGCCGCGCCAAACGCCCGCAATGCCGCGCCGGTTCCATCGGTCGAGCCGTCGTCCGTGACGCAGATCTCAAATGCGCCAAAGGGCTCGGCCGCCGCCACGCATCCGCCGAGCAAATGCGGAACCGTTTCGGCCTCATTCAACATGGGGATCGCAATCGCGAACCGGGGCGTGGTCATTTGGGCGCTCCTCAAGGGCGATTTCGACTTGGTTTAAGCCTATTTCCCTTGGGCAGGAAGGGGCGAATGGCGGATCGTGATGTTAACCGGCGCACCGGCGTTTAAGACCGCCTAGGCTGAGCTAGGCATTCGCGGCAGAAACACTGTTGCAACAGGGGTGTTACTGATTGCCCTTAGTGGGGAAGATCGGCGCGGCTGGCTGTTGATAAACTTGTGGATATCTTGCGGAAGACTGGTTCCTATGGGCGGCGAGGTATTCATTTTTTGAACATTCGGAGGTATGAGGACCGCGAGTTCCGGGTGAATGAAGCACAATTGCAATATTCACCCACAAGCTGGCCACTAGGCCCTCGTCACTCGGCCGCTACCGCATCCGCGTGCTTTTCACGCTGCGCAGACTGCCACTCAGGGGCAATCCATGGCGCCAAATTTTCGGGTGGCAGCTTTTGGCCCAAGATCGCGTCAGCCGCCTTTTCGCCGACCATGATCGACGGCGCATTAAGGTTACCGTTCGGAATCAGCGGGAACACGGAACTATCGGCGAGCCGTAACCCCTCCACCCCAATGACGCGGTTTTCCGGGTCCACAACGGACATTGGATCGTCTCGACGCCCCATGCGCGCGGTGCCGCAGGGGTGGTAGGCCGATTCCGCATGCTCGCGGATCACGGCATCCAGCGCCTCGTCGGATTGCGCGTCCTCTCCGGGCTGAATCTCGTGATCGACGAACTCCGCCATCGGCCCGGTGGCAAAAATCTCTCGCGTCAGGCGGATGGCGCGGCGGAAATCCTCCCAATCCTTGTCGTGCGACATGTAGTTGAACTGAATTTTCGGGGCCTCTGCCGGATCTTTGCTGCGCAGGGTGATTTCCCCGCGCGAGGGGGACCGCATGGGGCCTGTGTGGGCCTGAAAGCCGTGCCCACCGGGCGGTGTTTTGCCGTCATAGCGGACCGCGATGGGAAGGAAATGGTATTGGATATCAGGGTATTGCACGCCCTTGTCTGAGCGGATGAATCCGCAAGCTTCAAAGTTATTCGTCGCGCCCAAACCCGTTTTGGTGAACAACCACTGTGCCCCGACCAAAGCCTTGCCCCAAAGCGACCAATAGGGCGCGATCGACACCGGTTTGGAGGCCGAGAACTGAATATACATCTCTAAGTGATCTTGCAGGTTCTGCCCCACGCCAGGGCGGTCCGCGACCAGTGGAATATCGTTTTCTGCCAAGTGCTTGGCGGGGCCAATGCCACTCAGCATCAGAATTTTCGGTGAATTGATCGCACCGGCGGAAAGAACCACTTCTGTGTGGGCCTTGATAAGACGGCCATCGGTCAGGCGTACGCCAGTAGCGCGCCCGTCTTCGATTTCGATCTTTTCGACCAAGCCGTTAATCAGATTGCAGTTCGGCATTGCCAACGCGGGCTTCAGGTAAGCGCTGGCGGCTGACCAGCGTTTGCCTTTCCAAACCGTCATCTCAAACGCGCCGAAGCCCTCTTGGCGGTGGCCGTTGTAGTCGTCGGTCTTGCCGTAGCCTGCTTCGGCTCCTGCGTCGATAAACGCTTGAAATAGGGGATTCTTTCGCGCCCCACGGGTGATGTGCAACGGGCCGCCCGTGCCGCGATACGCGGGATCTCCGGCGTCACCATGCCAATTTTCAGCGCGTTTGAAGTAAGGCAGAACGTCCGCATAGGACCAACCATCGGCGCCCATTTCGGCCCATGTATCGAAGTCTTTGGCGTGGCCGCGCACGTAGATCATGCCGTTGATCGAGGAGGAGCCGCCAATAACCTTACCGCGCGGGCAGGCCATTACACGGTTGTTCATGTTTGGCTCGGGTTCTGTCACGTAGCCCCAATCGTAGCGCTTCATGCCCATGGGGTAGCTGAGCGCGGCGGGCATGTTGATGAACGGCCCCCAGTCAGAGCCACCATGCTCGATCACCAGCACCGATTTTCCGGCCTCGGCCAAACGGTACGCCACCGCGCAACCCGCTGATCCTGCACCAATAACGACGTAATCCGCTTCCATTTAGAACGCCGCCTCTACCGGAGACATGCCGACGTAGACAGTCTTGAGTTGCGAGTAATGCTCCACCGCCGCACGAGAGTTTTCGCGTCCCACGCCCGAGCCTTTCATGCCGCCAAAGGGCACTTCAACAGGGGTCAAGTTATATTGGTTAATCCAAAGGCTACCCGCGTCGATATTATGCACCACGCGGTGCGCGCGGGTCAGGTCGGCGGTGAACACAGCGCCCGATAGGCCAAGATCAGTGGCATTGGCGCGACCGATAACTTCTTCCTCTGTTTCAAAGTCGAGAACCGACATGACGGGGCCAAAAATCTCTTCCCGGGCGATTGTCATATCGTCGGTCACATCGGCAAAAATCGTCGGCTCGATATAGCAACCGGGGCGGTCCAACCGTGTGCCGCCGTGGATCAGTCGCGCGCCTTCGGCGACGCCTTTTTCGACATAAGAACAAGTGATTGCGAGTTGTTCTTCACTTACCATTGGGCCGAAGTTTGTGGCCTCGTCGCGCGGGTCGCCGATGATGGCTTTGGCGGTGCGTTCCTTCAGGCGGGCGAGGAAGGCTTCTTTAATTCCCTTCTGAACAAACACGCGCGTGCCGTTGGAGCAGACCTGACCCGAGGCGTAGAAGTTCGCGTTGATCGCACCGGAAACGGCGCTTTCGAGGTCGGCATCCTCGAAGATCACGAGAGGGGACTTGCCTCCCAATTCCATCGTCGCGTGTTTCATTTGTGCGGCGGCGGCGGCGTACACTTTCTTGCCCGTAGCAGCCGAGCCTGTCAGCGAAACCTTGGCGGTGCGCGGGTCCTCGACCAGAGCGCGGCCCACCTCGCCAGCACCTTGGATCACGTTGTAAACGCCAGCGGGGGCGCCGGCCTCCACCAAAATTTCCGCGACTTTCAAAGCACATAGCGGCGTTTGTTCGGAAGGCTTGAAGACCATCGTGTTGCCGCAGGCCAAAGCGGGCGCCCCTTTCCATGCGGCGATCTGGGTGGGGTAGTTCCACGCGCCAATGCCCACGCAAACGCCCAAAGGCACGCGCATCGTGTAGGCCCAATCGCCGCCCAGTTGCATATGTTCACCGCCCAAGCTGGCCGCGATGCCGCCGAAATATTCCAACGATTCCGCGGCGGAAGTGGCGTCAGCCACCAGAGTTTCCTGGATCGGTTTGCCGGTATCGAGGGTTTCCAACTCGCTAAGCTCTTGGTTTCTCTCGCGAATGATGTCGGCTGCGCGGCGCAGGATGCGGCCGCGTTCCACGCCCATCAGAGCCGCCCATTCGGCCTGCGCGGCCTTGGCCGATGCCAAAGCGGCCTCTACCACGGCGGGGGTTGCGGCATGAACCCGCGCGATTTCTTCACCCGTAGCGGGGAAAATTACGGGGATCGGGGTGCCAGCGGTATCTTCCAGATACGCGCCGTTCACAAAATGAGAGGCAGTCGGTTGCATCGTTCACCTAAAGATCGTGGAGCTATTCGCCCCGTGGAAAGCGTTGATTTTCCTCAAGAACATTGAGGTCCATGTGATTGCGCATGTAGCGTTCAGAGGCGTCGCGGAGCGGTTGGAAATCCCAAGGATAGTAAGAGCCGTTTCGCAAGGCCTCGTAGACGACCCATCGGCGGGCTTGGCTTTCGCGCACGTCTGCGTCGAAGGCGTCCAAATCCCAACGTGCCTCGGATTTTGCACGAAGCGTCAGGCGCGTGCCTTGGTGTTCGGCAACCTCAGCCAAGTTTGTTAACTCTTGTGGGTCCGCGGACAGGTCGAACAATTGGTCCGGGTCCAAGGCGCATCTGGTGAATTTCCACGGTCCGTAGCGTAGAGCCACCAGCGGCGCGTAAGAGCCCTCGGCCGCGTATTCCATCGCAACGGGACTGCTGCGCGTGGCGCCATTTCCTAACGGCATTAACGATTCACCGTCGGTCCAGGGCATCACCTCTTCCATCGATACGCCCGCAAGGTCACAAAGGGTTGGGCAGAGATCGATTGTGGACACAGGATCGGTCACCAACCCCGGCGTCATGTCCGGGGCCGAGATCATCAACGGCACGCGGGCAGAGCCCTCGAAGAAGGACATTTTGAACCAAAGCCCCCGCTCGCCCAACATATCGCCGTGGTCGGAGACGAAGACGATAAGCGCCTCTTGCCGGGTGCGTTCCAACACATCCAGAATGCTGCCGATCTTCTGATCGAGGTAGGAAATATTAGCGAAATACGCCTGCCGTGATCGGGCGACATCGGCATCGGTGATCTCAAAATTCTCTAGGTCATTCGCATCCAGAATGCGCTTAGAGTGGGGGTCTTGATCGGGGTAGGGGATCGGGCCGACTTCGGGCATCAAGTGCTCGCAATCGTTATACAAATCCCAGAACTCGCGCCGCGCGACGTAGGGGTCGTGGGGGTGGGTAAAGCTGACGGTCAGGCACCACGGACGCGGGTCTTTCCCGCGCGACAGATCGTACAGCTTTTGCTCTGCCTCGAAGGCCACGGCGTCGTCGTATTCCATCTGATTGGTGATCTCGGCCACGCCCGACCCGGTGACGGACCCCATGTTGTGATACCACCAATCAATCCGCTCGCCGGATTTGCGATAGTCGGGCGTCCAGCCAAAATCGGCGGGGTAGATGTCGGTCGTCAGGCGTTGTTCGAATCCGTGAAGCTGATCGGGACCGACGAAATGCATCTTGCCCGAAAGCGCTGTATAGTAGCCCGCCCGTCGCAAATGATGGGCGTAGGTCGGGATGGAGGAGGCGAACTCGGCCGCGTTGTCATAAACTCCGGTCCGCGAGGGCAATTGCCCCGACATGAACGACGCTCGCGCAGGCGCGCAGAGTGGAGAGGCGGTGTATGCATTGGCAAAACGCGTGGATTTCGCGGCCAAACGGTCCAGGTTGGGCGTGTGCAACCACTCGGCGGGGCCGTCGGGAAAAAGCGTGCCGTTCAGTTGATCTACCATGAGGATCAATATGTTAGGCCGAGAACTAGGTGCAGTCATCGCAGGGCCACCTCCAGATAATCGGTGACGCGGGCAATGGCGGCGTCGGCATCGGGCACGGTCGTGCTAACCAAAGCGTGGCGAATGTAGAGGCCATCGATCAAAGCAGCGGTAGTCACGGCGATATTGACGGCGTTATTCGTTAACGGCCTTAACGAATAGGTCAGGTTGGACACCAAACGATGCTGGTACACACGCAAAAGCCGCGCGGCTTTGGGGTCGCGCTGTGCCATGACGTAGAAAGTTAACCACGCCGAGACGACCTCTGGGTGGAAGTTTTGCCCCCCGAAAGAGGCCCGCGCAATGGCGGTCAGGCGGCCTCGCGCCGTATCGGCCTTGGCCAGTTCGGCCCGTGCAGAAGTGCCAAATTCCCGAAGGATTGCACGCATCGCAGCCAACAAAAGCGCGTCCTTGGAGCCGAAGTAATGGTGCGCCAAGGCAGAGGACACACCCGCGGCTTTCGCGATCTGCCCCATGGTCACGTCCAAAGACCCACACCGCCCGATCTCGCTGATCGTAGCGTTGACAAGTGCGTCCTTGCGTATAGCCATCATACCTATGCGGGGCATCGAGACACCTTCCTTGTTGCCATGTACCAGAAATATGTTTTTAATTGACTGGTCAATCAACAAAAACGACCAGATCCCAACAGGAGACTAAAATGACCCTTTTCCGCGCAACAGCGACCAGCGCCATGGCGCTTGCTTTGACCGCCGGGGCAGCGATGGCTGACGCCCATGCCGAATGTGGCACCGTTACCTTCTCGGACGTCGGTTGGACCGACATCACCGCGACGACGGCGGCGACCACCGTGGTGCTCGAGGCGCTTGGCTATGAAACCGACATCCTCGTGCTGTCCGTACCAGTGACCTACACGTCGCTGGCCGAAGGCGATGTGGACATCTTCCTTGGCAACTGGATGCCCACGATGGAGGCCGATATCGCCCCTTATCGTGAGGCAGGCACTGTGGACACCGTGCGCGCAAACCTTGAAGGCGCCAAATACACGCTGGCCACCAACGCGGCTGGCGCGGCGCTTGGCATCACCGACTTCGCCTCCATCGCTGCGGCGATGGATGAGCTGGACGGAGAGATCTACGGCATCGAGCCCGGCAATGACGGCAACCGTCTGATTATGGATATGATCGAGGCCGACGCCTTTGGCCTGTCCGAGTTTGAGGTTGTCGAATCCTCGGAGCAGGGGATGCTGGCGCAAGTCGCCCGTGCATCAGATCGGGACGAGCCTGTCGTTTTCCTCGGTTGGGAACCCCACCCGATGAATGCCAACTTTGACCTGACCTATCTGGAAGGTGGCGACGATTGGTTCGGCCCCGATCTGGGCGGTGCGACGGTCTACACCAATACCTCTGCCGGTTATGTGGATGCCTGCCCGAACGTGGGCGCATTGCTGAACAACCTGTCGTTCAGCCTTGCCATGGAAAACGAGATCATGGGCGCGATCCTTGACGAAGGTGAAGATCCCGCCGACGCCGCGACCGCGTGGATGGCCGCTAACCCTGACGCCGTTATGGCTTGGCTGGACGGTGTGACCACCTTCGACGGTGGCGACGCAGCCGCCGCAGTGTCCGAAGCTCTGGGTCTTTAAACCACGTCAAAAGACAAACGGAAGGGCCTGCCGGTTGGCGGGCCCTTTTGGCAGACCCTGCAAAGCAACGGGGCGCGGGATATTCCGCAATTCCTTAACGACGTTAAGAAGTCCGCCAATGCATGACTTCCCCAAACTAACAGGACGACCCCTGACATGACTTGGTTCAGCGACTTACGCGCTTGGTGGCAAGAAGACGGCATCTCAGAGTGCTCATTTCCCAATGATCCCGATGTGACGGGGCCGATCACCTTTTTGACCGAATGCAAACTGCGCATCGGTGACGGGGCTGAGGCGGTATTCGATTGGCTACAATCTAACGGCGCGTTCATTTTTGACGCTTTGGCCGTGGCGCTGGAGGCAATGATCGAGGTCTTCCTCGCCATCTTGCAAGAGCCGCCCAACACCTCTTGGTGGCAGGATATTCGCCTGCGTGATGCCAGCTTTCTTTACCCGCAGGAATTACATCCCTTTCTAATCATTGCGATCTTTACGGGGCTGGCATGGTGGCTACATCGCGGCTGGAAGGTGCCCACCTTGGTGGCCGTGGGCTTCTTGTTCATCGTAAACCAAGGCTACTGGGAAGAAACGACCGAAAGCTTAACACTGGTGCTGTCGGCCTGTGTCGTTTGCATGGGCGTGGGCGTTCCGATTGGCATCGCAGTGGCCCATAGGCCCCGGCTATATGCTTGGATGCGGCCCATTCTGGATCTGATGCAGACCCTGCCGACCTTCGTCTATCTCATTCCAGCCATTGTGTTTTTCGGCATCGGCATGGTGCCGGGCCTGATTGCAACAGTGATCTTCGTGCTGCCCGCGCCGATCCGCCTGACGCATCTTGGCATCTCCTCCACGCCGAATTCCTTGCGCGAGGCCGCCGATGCATTTGGGGCCACGCCTTCGCAAAAATTGTGGAAGGTAGAGCTTCCCTACGCCCTGCCACAGATCATGACGGGCCTGAACCAAACCATCATGTTGTCGCTGTCGATGGTCGTCATCGCGGCGCTTGTGGGCGCCGATGGCTTGGGTGTTCCGGTGGTGCGGGCGTTGAACCAGGTGAACACGGGGCTTGGCTTTGAAAGCGGTTTCATCATCGTTGTGGTCGCCATCGTTCTAGACCGCACGTTGAGGGTGAAGGCATGAAACTGAACGGAAAATGCCATTGTGGGGCGGTGCAGTTTACGGCTGATCTCAAGGGCGGGCTGGCCTCTGCTCGCCGCTGTGATTGCTCCCTTTGCACCATGCGCGGGGCGGTCGCGGTCTCGACCGATCTGGAAGGGTTTACCATCACGAAGGGTGCAGAGAACCTGACGCTGTATCAGTTCAACACTCGCGTGGCCGAGCACTACTTTTGCAGCCATTGTGGCATCTACACTCACCACAAGCGCCGCTCCAACCCCAATGAATACGGGGTAAATCTGGCCTGTCTTGAAGGGCAGTCACCTTTCCAACTGGCCGAGATCATCGTCCATGACGGCCAGCAACACCCCAACGACGGAGGCCCCTCTGACGGGGTCGCCGGTATCTTGCGTTACGAGGTAAACCGATGAGCACAGCCGTTTCATTTCGCGATGTTTGCATCATGTTTGGTCCCCGTCCTGCGCAGGCGTTAACCCTTGCCGATCAGGGCGGCACCCGGTCCGACATTCAAGCCGCGACCGAGCATGTCTTGGGCGTTCACGACTGTTCTCTCGATGTGGAAGAAGGGGAGATCCTTGTTCTTATGGGGTTGTCGGGCTCCGGCAAATCCACGCTTCTGCGGGCGGTTAACGGGCTTAACCCTGTTGCCCGTGGGCAGGTCGAGGTGACGGACGGCGATTGGTCCTGCACCCTTCCGGGCGCCAGTGGCACTGATCTACGGTATCTGCGCCAGAATTGCGTCTCCATGGTTTTTCAGCAGTTTGGCCTGCTGCCTTGGCGCTCTGTGCGGGAAAATGTGGGGCTTGGGTTAGAGCTGGCCGGGCAATCCGCCGCTGACCGGAATGCCGCCGTTGAACAGCAGCTGGCCTTGGTGGGGCTTGCCGAATGGGCAGATCGCAAGGTGGGTGACTTGTCGGGCGGGATGCAGCAGCGTGTGGGTCTTGCGCGGGCGTTTGTGACCAACGCGCCGATCCTGTTGATGGATGAGCCGTTCTCGGCGCTCGACCCATTGATCCGCAGCAAATTGCAGGATGAATTGCTGGATTTGCAACGGGATCTGAAGCGCACGATTATCTTCGTGAGCCATGATCTGGACGAGGCCTTCAAAATCGGCAACCGCATCGCCATTCTTGAAGGGGGGCGCATCGTTCAAATCGGCACGCCACGGCAGATTTTCTCGGAACCGGCGACAGAGTATGTGGCGGAATTTGTGTCTAACATGAACCCCTTAGGCGTCCTGACCGCCCGCGATGTGATGCAGGATGTACCCACGGAAGCCCCAAGCGTTCCGGCCGAAATGCCGGTGAAAGACATCCTGGCCCGCTTCGCCGAAAATCCCGCCCCTTTGGCCGTCGAAGAGGGCGGAGAGATTGTGGGAACCGTGACCACGGATTCCGTGGCCGCGCGTCTAGGAACCCCCGGCTAAGCCTTTCATAAGGCGCTCCAAATGCCAGTCCGTGTCGCCTAATTGGTGGTCGATCATGACGAGCCGTTTGGCGTAGTGTGACAGCGGATATTCCCAAGTGATCCCGATGCCGCCGTGCATCTGGATCGCTTCTTCGGCCACGAGCCGTGCGATCTTTCCGACCAAGTGTTTCGCTTGAGCGGCGCGTTTTGCGAAGGCCTCGGTGCCATCGGCAGAGGCCGCAAGGATCACGATGGAGCGGGCTTGCTCGATCTCGATCGCCACGTCGATGGCGCGGTGCTGCAAGGCTTGAAACGCGCCGAGAGGCTGGCCGAATTGCTTGCGTGTCGTCAGGTAGTCCACCAGCGTGTCCTGCACCACCTCCATCGCGCCAAGAGCCTCGGCGCAAAGGGCCAATGCGCCCCGGTCCATGGCGTTTTGCAAAGCGTTTTCAGCATCTTCCAGCAGTAGCGTGGCAGGCGTGTCGTCAAAGAAGACCTCTCCCGCCGGGCCGCCATCTATCATCCCATAGCCGGTGATTTCGGCGTTTTCGGCGGGCATCTCAAACAAGGCGATCTTGCCGTTTTGCCGGGCCGCGACCAACAGAATTTCAGCAGCGGGTGCGCCGTAAACCACGGATTTCCGCCCTGTTAACCGGCCATTAACGCAACTTGTGGTGATGTCTTGCAGGTCATAGGGCGCGTCGCTTTCGCCGATGGCCAGCGTGTAGCGCGTGCCCGCCATCAACGGGTCCGCGTCAGTTAATAAGGAGGCCGCCATGAGTTGACCCAAAACCGGCTCCGGGCAAAGCGCTCGGCCCAATTCCTCAAACACGGTCACGATATCAAACCCGTGCCCGCCCATACCGCCGCGGTCCTCGGAGACGAGGGCGTAGAACAGGCCGAGTTCGGTCAGCTCCGCCCATTTGGTCGGATCATGGAAAGGCGCGTCGTAGGCGACAGCGTTGCGGTGAGAGATTTCATAGCTGTCCGCCAAATATCGGCGGAGGGTTTCTGACAACATGCGGCGGTCATCGGATTGCTCAAAGTTCATCGCGTCATCATCCCTTTGGCCAAGATGTTGCGTTGGATTTCGTTCGAGCCACCGTAGATCGAGATCTTTCGGTTGTTAAAGTAATCCGCGGCGTTGTGGCTGTGGTTGGGGGGCGTGATCGCCAGATTGTCCAAGTCTTCCGACGGGAAGGGGGCGGCCGCCGGACCCAACGCGCGCCGCGCCAGATCATTGAGGGATTGTCGGATCACCGTGCCCTTGATTTTCAGCATCGAAGGCTCTGCCCCCAATTGCCCGCCTGCGGCGGCTTTTGACAGCATCCGCAGGTTGGTGATTTTCATCGCCTCCAACTCGGCCTCTGTTTCTGCCAGGCGGGCGGCAAATAATGGGTTCTCGATCAACGGCTTGCCGTTTCGCTTGACGGTTCTTGCAAGGGCTTTGATCTGCGCCAAGGCTTGGACGGAGAACCCGGTGCCAGCGATGTTTGTCCGCTCGTGGCCCAGAAGATACTTGGCAATCGTCCAGCCGTCATTCTCGGCCCCTACCAAGTTTGCGACGGGCACGCGGACGTCGGTGAAGAACACTTCGTTTACCTCGAAACCGCCTTCAATCAGGCGTATGGGGCGCATCTCGACCCCCGGTGTATCCAGGTCGATCAGAAGGAAACTGATCCCGGCCTGAGGTTTGCCGTCAGAGCGGGTGCGCACAAGGCAGAAGATGCGGTTGGCGTATTGGCCGTAGGTCGTCCAAGTCTTCTGGCCGTTAACAATATAATGGTCCCCGTCGCGTTCCGCGCGGGTCTTGAGGGACGCAAGGTCACTGCCTGCGCCGGGCTCAGAATAGCCCTGACACCACCAATCACGCCCGTCCAAGATGCGTGGCAGAAGCTCTGACTGTTGCGCCGCAGAGCCGAATTTCATCAGCACAGGCGCGAGCATTTTCAGGCCGAACGGCACGATCCGTGGCGCGTTTGCCAAGGCGCTTTCTTCCTCGAAGATATGCAGTTTGATCGGGCCCCAGTCACAGCCGCCATGGGCCGCAGGCCAAGTGCCACCAAGCCATCCCTTGTCGTTCAGGATCGCGTGCCAATTGTGCATGTCATCGCGGGTGGGGCCGCTGCCATCGGCTACGCGGGCGGCGATATCTTTGGGCAAAGCCTTGGAGATAAAAGCGCGAACCTCGGCTTGAAAAGCAAGCTCTTGCGGCGAAAATGATAGATCCATCGTACCCCTCCCGTGGCTACGGAAGGGTAACAGGCGGTGGTAGAAAATCTAGCGGGAACGCTACGTTACGCCAAGTAGTGCTACATTGAGAACGATGTGCCGCAGCCGCAGGAAGACGACGCATTGGGGTTCTCAATCGTGAACCGCGCGCCGATCAGCTCTTCCGAGAAGTCGATAATCGCATCGGCCAAGAAGGGCAGGGACACGATATCGACAACGACTTTCTGGCCTTGGCCTTCCAGCACCAAGTCATCTGAACCCGGCGCATCGAGCTTGATTTCATACTGAAACCCGGAGCAGCCGCCACCTTCAACGGCCACGCGCAGGGCTTGTGGGGCGTCGGCCGCCGCGTTGATCTCGGCCAAACGCGCGAAGGCGCGGTCTGTGACTTTGGGCGGAATGGAAAGCATGGGCGTTCACCTGTCGTAAATCGCGTGTGGGTACAATATATGGGCGGCAGGGGCGCGGGACAAGATCGCCTCTTTGGAGGCAGAAATTATGCGTGCAGTCTATTCATGCGACCCAACAGCCACGCGCGGACGCATCGTGGCGGAAGAAGAAAGCGCTCATCGGTCGCCGTTTCAACGCGACCGGGATCGGATTATTCACTCCAGCGCCTTCCGCCGCCTGAAGCATAAAACGCAGGTGTTTGTGGAGCATGAGGGCGATTATTTCCGCACCCGCCTGACCCATTCGCTGGAGGTGGCGCAGGTCGCCCGCACCATGGCGCGGTCGCTGGGGCTGGATGAAGACCTGACGGAAACTGTCGCTTTGGCCCATGATTTGGGCCATCCGCCGTTTGGCCACACGGGCGAGGATGCGCTGCAAGCGCTGATGGAACCTTACGGCGGCTACGACCACAATGCGCAGGCGCTGCGGATTGTCACCCATCTGGAACGTCACTACGCAGAGTTCGATGGGCTTAACCTGACTTGGGAAACGTTGGAAGGGATCGCCAAACACAACGGCCCTGTGCCCGAGCCGTTGCCGTGGGCCTTGGCGGCTAGTTGCAAAGGCATTGATCTGGAATTGACCACCCATGCCTCGGCCGAGGCGCAGGTTGCGGCCCTTGCCGATGACATTGCCTACAACCATCACGATTTGCACGACGGCCTGCGGGCCGAGCTGTTTTCAACTGATGAGCTTGCGAAGTTGCCGATCCTGGACGCCTGTTTTGCAGAGGTGGACAAGCGTTACCCCGGCCTAAACTACTACCGCCGACGGCATGAGGCGCTGCGGCGGTTCTTTGGCGTCTTGGTAGAAGATGTGTTGGACCACGCACGCGCCGTTTTGGCCGAAGTTGCCCCCCAAAGCCCGATGGATATCCGCATGGCGGGGCGGCCGATCATTCGCTTTTCTCAAAGCCTGTTTGATGATCTGCAAGTCATCCGCAAGTTCCTGTTCACCCGCATGTATCGTGCGCCCTCGGTCGTGGTGATGCGTCGGGACGTGACCCAAGTGGTGGAGGAATTATTCCCGTTCTTCCTGCAAAACCCCGGCGAATTGCCCAAGCAATGGCGCAAGGATGTGGAAGATGTCGCGGGCGATGCCACGGCGCTGGCGCGGATCGTGTCTGATTATATCTCGGGGATGACCGACAGATTTGCCCTGCAAAGCCACCAAAGGTTGATCGGTGGCCTGGAAGGCGGCACAGTGAAAGGGCCCCACTCGCTCAATTTCGGAGCCTGATCATGCCTTCATTTCTGCGCCCTATCCTGCCTGCGGCGGCCCTTTTTGCGTCCACAGTCATCGCCCATGCGTTTCCTCAAGACGGCCTTTTTTATCAAGGCTTTACCTGCCCCGCTGAAGGGTTTGATCCGGGTGGCGAACGCACCGCCTCGCTGTCATTCCCGACCCTATGCCTGACCGAGCAGTGTTGCGACCTGTCGAACCCGATCAACGTGCGCGATATGGATGAAACCTTCCTCTACGATGGAGCCTGCACAGCCGAAGGCGTCGATTTTGACGCGCGATTGCTAGTGGGGGATGCCTCCATTGATGGGCTGGTCGTGGTGTTGAACAATACCGCCCATACCTATGTGCGGTGTGAGCCCTAGTTTCCCGCGCCGCGCGTCCCTTTTATAACGCTCGGATTTTATCATGAAACTTTCAATACTCAGCACCGCCGTATTGGTCACGGCGCTGGCGGCTCAGGCCGCCACGGCGCAGGTCACCAACGGTCGCTTCCAGATCGGCGCTTGTACGACGCACCCGCTCGACACCATCGTACGCCTTGAAAACAATGTCCTTTCCTTCTGGGAAAGCACCTGCACCCTGTCCAATCCAGTACCGATCCAAGGCACCGAGGGTTTTTCCTACATCGGAAATTGCGCGGGCGAAGGGCTGGAATGGACGGCGAACATGCTGCTAATCCCCTTGCAGAGCGACACCGTGATGCGGATGATTAATGACGGTATCGTGACCGACTACAACCGTTGCACGCCGTAACGCCGCACCCCTGTCTGCATTGACCTTGGCGAGGGCCATGATACACCCCCGGTGATCTTAAAAGGACACCGCTCATGACCCTCTTCGCCGAGATCCGCGAAACCGTTTTGGCCGCCGTTGGCGGGCTTGTTGCTGATGGCATCCTTCCCGAAGGTTTGGAGACGCACGCCGTCACGGTGGAGCCGCCGCGCGATGCGTCCCACGGGGATATGGCGACCAACGCCGCGATGGTGCTGGCTAAACCTGCGCGCCTCAAGCCACGCGATATCGCCGAGGCGCTGGCCGCGAAACTGGCAGACGATCCCCGGATCGACGCCGTCGATGTGGCGGGGCCGGGGTTTTTGAACCTACGGTTGTCGGGCGATGTTTGGCGTGCTGTTATCGGGCAGGTCTTGCAACAAACTAACGCGTTCGGGCGGTCCAGCGTTGGCGAAGGGCGGCGCGTTAACGTCGAATATGTCAGCGCAAATCCCACTGGCCCGTTGCATGTAGGCCACACGCGGGGCGCGGTATTTGGCGATGCTTTGGCCTCGCTTCTGGACGTCGCGGGCTATGACGTGACGCGGGAATATTACATCAACGACGGTGGTGCGCAGGTCGATGTCCTCGCGCGGTCGGTGTATCTGCGATATCTGGAGGCCCACGGCCAAGAGGTTGCGTTTGAGGATGGCACCTATCCCGGCGATTACCTGATCGAGGTCGGCCAAGCGCTGAAAGATAAGGTTGGTGACCAGATCGTCGGCAAGGGTGAACAGTTCTGGCTGGCCGATATCCGTGCATTCGCGACCGAGAAGATGATGGACCTGATCCGTAAGGATCTAGCGATGCTCGGCGTCGAGATGGACGTGTTCTATTCGGAAAAATCGCTCTATGGGACGGGCCGGATTGAGGCAGCGATTGGTGATCTGCGCGACAAAGGCCTGATCTACGAAGGCTACCTGGAGCCGCCAAAAGGCAAGAAGCCCGATGATTGGGAACCCCGCGAACAGACCCTGTTCAAGTCCACCGAGCACGGCGACGATGTGGATCGTCCGGTGATGAAATCCGACGGGTCGTGGACCTATTTCGCCCCCGACATCGCCTATCATTTTGATAAGGTTTCCAGAGGCTTCGATGAGCTGATCGACGTTTTTGGTGCCGATCATGGGGGCTATGTGAAGCGGATGAAGGCGGCTGTTTCGGCGCTGTCTGACGGCTCGGTTCCGCTGGATGTGAAGCTGACGCAATTGGTTAAACTGCGCCGTGGCGATGAAGAACTGAAAATGTCAAAGCGGGCAGGGACGTTCGTGACCCTGGCCGATGTGGTCGAGATGGTCGGCCCTGACGTAACGCGGTTCCACATGTTGACGCGCAAGAACGACGCGCCGTTGGATTTTGACGTGGACAAGGTGCGCGAACAATCCAAGGACAACCCCGTCTGGTACGTGCAATACGCCCACGCGCGGATCAAATCTGTGCTGCGCAAGGCGGAAGACGCGGGCATGACGGCGGATGTGGCAAACCTTAACGCCATTAACGATCCCGCGGAATTGGCCCTTGCGGCCAAGATCGCGGAATACCCGCGCCTGATCGAGATTGCCGCCAAAGGCCACGAGCCGCACCGGGTGGCCTTCTATCTGTATGATTTGGCGTCGGAATTCCACGGGCTCTGGAACAAGGGCAACACGGACGAGAGCCTGCGCTTCTTCCAAGAGGCTGATCCATCGGCAACATCTGGGAAATTGTGCCTGATTTCCGCTGTGGCGATTGTCATTTCCAACGGTCTTGGTATCTTGGGGGTCACTCCGGTCGATCAGATGTGAGGCGCAAGACCTCTCCCGACCCGGACGTCACAGGCAAAAAATGACCCGGGCAGCGTGCTGTGACCGGGCGATGAGGCGGGCATGGCAGATATCCAATATTCCGGGGAACATTCCTCTGGCGCGTATTCCTATGATGGCGGCTATGAATATGGCCACGAACAGGCGGCACCTGTTGCCGCCTCGGCGGACGCATCGCGGGTTACTCAACTGGTGAACTGGGCCGGGGCGTTGGTGTCCATGGGCCTCGTGATCGGCATGGGCGTTTGGGCGTTCCAGCTTCTGGTACGTGACGTGGCCGATGTGCCGGTGATCCGGGCACTGGACGGGCCGATGCGGGTCGCCCCCGAAAACCCCGGCGGTTCTATCGCTGAAAATCAAGGGCTTGCGGTGAACCGCTTGGCCGAAGGGGCCGAGGCCGCGCCGGTGCCAGACCAGCTACTGTTGGCCCCTCCACCGCAAGATCTGGCCGAGGCGGACACAACGCCAGAGGAAGCGCCGGTGGAACAAGAATTCGCCAATGCCTCCTCCGCGCTGCCCGATATTGACGCGGAAGTCCTGCCCGAAGTGATCCCGGAAGAAGACACCGAAACGCTGATTGCGCGTCTGTTGCAAGAGGCCACGCCGCTTAGCGACATGGACGCGCCCGCGCTAGATGAACCTACCGCCGATGCAGAGGCCGAAGTTGTGGCCGACATCGTCCCGGTTTCCGTGCCCGGCGTGCGCCGCTCCCCACGTCCGGCAGCGCGGCCTGCCGGCCTTTCTGCCCGTGCCCCCGCCGCAGCGCCTGCCGCCACCAATGCCGTGGCCGAAGGGGTGACGGAAGATGACGAAGGCTTCGAGATCGCCACCTCCGAGCTAGAGGCCGGCACCCGTCTTGTGCAGCTCGGCGCTTTTGACACGCCCGCCCTTGCGCGGTCCGAATGGCAACGCCTGTCCGGCAACTTCCCGGACTTCTTTCTGGGCCGCGCCCGCGTGATCGAAGAGGCGACATCGGGCGGCCAAACCTTCTATCGTCTCCGTGCCCACGGCTTCGGCGACCTGTCCGCATCGCGCCGTTTCTGCGCCGCGCTGGTGGCCCAAGGGGCGGCCTGTATTCCGGTTACCGTTCGCTAGGATGACCCACTCTGCCACCATCCTCGGGTGTGAGGGGTTGGCCCTGACCAATGATGAACGCGCCTTCTTTTCGCAGGCGCGGCCCTGGGGCTTTATCCTTTTTGCGCGCAACATCAAGAACGCCGCGCAAGTCTCTGCTTTAACGGCGGAACTGCGCGATGCTGTGGGCTATGACGCACCCATTTTGATTGACCAGGAAGGGGGCCGCGTGCAGCGGATGCGGGGCCCGATTTGGCGCGAATGGAAGCCCCCACTGGAACAGATGGAACAGGCCGGCCCGCGTGCCATGACGCTGCGCTATCGGCTGATCGCCCATGAGCTGCGTGCCGTGGGGATCGACGTGAACTGCGCCCCCACCGCCGACGTGGCGCGGGATGAAACCCACCCCTTTCTGCGCAACAGGCTTTATGGGACCGATGTGAATACGGTCGCGCAAGCCGCACGGGCCGTTGCACAGGGCCTTCTGGCGGGTGGCGTCTTGCCGGTGGTCAAACACATACCCGGCCACGGTGCGGCAGTGACCGACAGCCACAAAGACCTGCCTCGCGTCACGCAAGACCGCGCTACCTTGCAAGCTGTTGATTTTGCAGCATTCCAAGCGCTCAAATCCCTGCCCTTGGGAATGACTGCCCATATCGTGTTTGAAGCCTTGGGCAGCCGCCTTCCGGCCACGATGGACCCGGAGATCATCGCGATGATCCGCGAAGATATCGGGTTTCAGGGCGCGTTAATGACCGACGATCTGTCTATGGGTGCCTTGCCCGGCCCCATCGGTGAACGCGCGGCAAGGGCGCGGGCGGCGGGGTGCGATCTGATCCTGCATTGCAATGGCGAACTGCCAGAAATGCACGATGTTGTTGCGGCCTCAGGGACGCTCGACGGGGAAGCGAAGACCCGCACAGACGCCGCGTTAGCCCTCCGCAGAACACCCGATCCGCTTGACATCGAGGCCATAGAGGCGGAACTTTCCGACCTTCTGGGCGGAGAGGTTTATGTCTGACACCGGCGCGGGGCAACCAGCCAACACCGATGAATGGGATTCCGTCGCCGCCCGCCGTGAGGCCGAGGCGCTGATCGTTGACGTGGACGGCTATGAAGGCCCATTGGACCTTTTGCTGACCCTCTCGCGCACGCAGAAGGTGGACCTGCGCAAGATTTCGATCCTCGCGCTGACCGAGCAATACCTTGTTTTCATTGAGAAGGCTCGTCAGTTGCGGATCGAGTTGGCCGCAGATTATCTGGTCATGGCGGCATGGCTCGCCTTCCTGAAATCCAAACTTCTACTGCCTCCGGAACCGGGGGAAGAAGGCCCCTCGGGCGAAGATCTTGCCGCGCATCTGGCGTTCCAGCTAGAGCGTTTGGCCGCCATGCGTGACTGCGCCGCGCGGCTGATGGCGCGTGACCGTCTTGGCCGCGATCGTTTTGTGCGCGGTGCGCCGCAAGTGATGACCACGCACCGCCGCGTGACGTATACGGCGGGCCTGCTCGATTTGATGCAAGCCTATGCCCGCATCCGCACCAAGGATGAATTCCGCCCTTTCGTCATGGACCGCGAGGCGGTGTTAACCATGGAAGAAGCGTTGGATCGCCTGCGTGGTTTGGTGGGCTTCATGGGCGATTGGTCCGATCTGATGTCTTATTTGCCCGACGGTTGGACCATGGACCCGGCCAAGCGCCGCTCGGCCGCGGCGGCAAATTTTGCAGCGGCGCTGGAGCTGGCCAAGGCGGGCCGCGTGGAAATTCGCCAATCTGAGACCTTCTCGCCCATTCAACTGCGCCGGAAAGATACATGACCGACACCCCCGATCGCCCCGAACCGCAGGCCGAGGAAAGCCTGTTTCGCGCCCCCCCGTTGGCCGAGCAGGAACGTATGGTTGAGGCGCTTTTGTTTGCTTCAGCCGAGCCGGTAAGCCTGTCCGAGATGGCGGCGCGCATGCCCCATGGCGCGGACCCGGCCGAAGCGCTGCACCTACTGCGTCGCCGATACGAGGGGCGGGGGGTGCAGGTCACGAAAATCGGCGATGCTTGGGCGTTTCGGACGGCGGCGGACCTTGGTTTCTTGATGGCGCGAGAGCAGGTGGAGCAGCGCAAGCTAAGCCGTGCCGGGATCGAGACATTGGCGATCATCGCCTATCACCAGCCTGTGACACGGGCAGAAATTGAGGAAATTCGCGGCGTTAGCGTCAGTCGCGGTACGGTCGATCTGTTGATCGAGCTCGATTGGATCAAGTTTGGGCGCCGTCGCATGACGCCCGGTCGCCCGGTGACCTATGTGGTGACGCAAGTCTTCCTCGATCATTTTGGGTTGGAATCCGCCCGCGATCTGCCGGGTCTCAAGGAACTACGCGATGCGGGCCTTTTGGAAAGCCGTCCGCCAGAGGCTGAAGAGCCCGCTGACACCCGCGATGAGAACACGGGTGATATGTTCGACGATGATGCGGAAGCTGCCCCCGATGACGACGCGGTTATCTTTGAAGATGACGCCTGACTTTCGCCGCACTCGCCCGCTAAGGTCAGGGCAACAGGCAAAGTAGGAGGTCACTTATGGACCGGATTCTTAATATGATATTGCGGCAAGTCATTGGCCGCGTTGTCAATAAAGGCATCGACGCGGGCATTGACCACGCCACGCGGGGACGCAATGGCGCCGCACCAAATTCCGAACAGCGTGGCCAAGCGAAGGGCGCTGTGCGCCAAGCGCGCGGTGCGATGCGGATGTTCCGACGGATTGGCCGGATGTAATCGGCGGGCCTCACGGGCCATTTTGTACTGAGATAACGCCTTAACGGGGCCTTGGGTGGTGGCTTAGCGGCCACACCTTTGGCGCCCTGTTTCTTGTCCGCGACCTCTGCCTAGATTTTGCCTTATTTCCCCGGCACCCCTGTGGATAAGACAAAAACAAAAAAGAAAAGAGGCAGTGTTATGGAGCGATTGGTCACAAACTTCCTGCGCTTTGTTGCGGGACGCGATGGCGAAAGAGCCGTAGATATCCACGTAAACCGGATCGCAATGGGCGGCAGTCACGACCGCGCATTGAGCGCGTTCAAGGCAGATCAAGCTAAGCTCGCGAGCCGCCAAGACGGCGCAACCTTCGCCAGCAAACGCGCGGCGAAGTAGTTCTAAAAACCTACGGAAAACCCGACAGGCGCCCTCTGGGGCGTCTTTTTCGTTTGAGAAACAGCAATCTGCGCGCATGATTGGGGGGCATTAACCAAATGGGACCTCTAGATTCATGACTTTTAGAACTGTTTTGGGCGCGGCTGCCGCCTGCCTGACCTTTACCGGCGCGGCCTATGCCAATGTGAACTACGCCTGTGGTGCGGCGAATGGCATTGACTTCACCGCCATCTATTTTGACGAGGAAGACGTGGTCGCCGTCGATGCGCGCAATCAGGCCACTGGGCAGGTCTCAAGGGCCATATTAGGTTCGGCCGTGTCCGGCAGCGGGGCGCGGTTCTTCGATGCCGCCAGCGGCTTGGACTTCGTGGAACATCAGGGACAAGCGTTCCTGTCCACACTGTCAGGCGCGCAATTCAACTGCATCGTGACCTCTGTGACTGAGCCGGGCGGCAACGTGGCTGTGCCGGGCAATCAAGCACAAGGTGGAGGCACCTTTGCGGGCTTTTCCTTTGGCGGCAACCTAAGGGCCGGGCCGGGCACAAACTTTGCCGATGTCGGTTCGACCTTCAACGGGCAGCAGTTGACACTGATTGCGGATACGGGCGTTGGCTTTAACGGCTTTAATTGGTGGGTGGTTCAGCTTCTCAACGGTCAGCAAGCGCACCAATGGGGCGGGCTGTTGTGCGCGCCGCGCTTTGTGCTGAACGGCATTTTCAACGACGGCTGTTGAGGCGGTGTGACCCACTGATAGCCCCAAAAAAAAGGGGCGCTAGAAGCGCCCCTTCTCTTATATCATAACTGCTGATTAGCAGCTGTAGTACATCTTGTATTCCATCGGGTGCGGCGTGTGCTCGTAGGCGTAAACCTCTTCCCACTTCAGCGCGGCGTAGCCTTCGATCTGGCTGCGGGTGAACACGTCACCTTTCAGCAGATACTCGTGATCGGCTTCCAGCTCGTCCAGCGCTTCGCGAAGCGAGGCACAGACGGTTGGGATGCCTGCCAGCTCTTCCGGTGGCAGATCGTAAAGATCTTTGTCGGAAGGATCGCCGGGGTTGATCTTGTTCTGGATACCGTCGAGGCCAGCCATCAGCAGGGCCGCGAAGCACAGGTAGGGGTTTGCCGCCGGATCGGGGAAACGCGCCTCTACGCGCTTGGCTTTGGGGCTTTCCGTCCATGGAATACGCACGCAGCCGGAGCGGTTACGGGCGGAATACGCGCGCAGAACGGGGGCCTCAAAGCCCGGGATCAGACGCTTGTAGGAGTTGGTGGACGGGTTGGTGAAGGCGTTCAAGGACTTCGCGTGCTTCAGAACACCACCGATGAACCATAGGGCCTCGTCGGAAAGGTCAGCGTATTTGTCGCCAGCGAACAAGGGTTTGCCGTCTTTCCAGATCGACATGTTCACGTGCATCCCGGTGCCGTTGTCGCCTGCGATGGGCTTGGGCATGAACGTAGCGGACTTGCCATAGGCGTGGGCCACGTTGTGGATGACGTATTTGTATTTCTGAAGTTCGTCGGCCTGTTTTGTCAGGCTATCGAAGATCAGGCCAAGCTCGTGCTGGCAGGACGCAACCTCGTGGTGGTGCTTGTCCACTTTCATGCCGATGTTTTTCATCGTCGAAAGCATTTCCGAGCGCAGATCGTGGGATGCGTCGATCGGGTTCACAGGGAAATAGCCGCCCTTGATGCCGGGACGGTGGCCCATGTTGCCCATTTCGTACTCGGTGTCGCCGTTCCAGGAAGCATCCTGTGCGTCAACTTCGTAGGAAACCTTGTTGATCTCAACGGACATGCGCACGTCGTCGAAGATGAAGAATTCAGCTTCAGGACCACAGTAGAACACGTCGCCGATGCCCGAGGACTTCAGGTAGGCTTCGGCTTTTTCGGCGGTGCCGCGTGGGTCGCGATCATAGGCTTCGCCGGTGTCAGGCTCAACAACCGAGCAATGCACGCAAAGCGTTTTCTCGGCGTAGAAGGGGTCTACGTAGGCGCTGTCAGTGTCCAGCATCAGCTTCATGTCGGAAGCTTCAATGCCTTTCCAACCCGCGATGGAGGAGCCATCGAACATGAATCCTTCCTCGATGAAGTCTTCGTCTACCTGATCGGCGATCAGCGTTACGTGCTGCAACTTACCGCGCGGGTCGGTGAAGCGAACGTCGACGTAGGCTACGTCTTCGTCCTTCATCATTTTCAAAAAGCTCTCTGTGCTCATCGTCAGTTTTCCTTGAGTTCGTAAGGTGTTCGGTTTGGCCCGCGCGGGGGCGGGGCCGTTAGTGTCCTACAGCGCGTCTTCGCCAGCTTCGCCGGTGCGGATGCGGATCGCTTGGCTCACGTCGGAGACGAAGATTTTGCCGTCGCCGATCTTGTCTGTCTTGGCGGCGTTGATGATCGCCTCGATGGCGGCATCTGCCAGATCGTCGGACAAAACGACCTCGATCTTAACTTTGGGCAGGAAATCCACCACATATTCCGCGCCGCGATACAGTTCGGTGTGGCCCTTTTGACGGCCAAAACCTTTGACCTCGGTCACGCTGAGACCTTGAATGCCGATCTCTTGGAGGGCCTCTTTGACCTCATCCAGTTTGAACGGTTTGATGATTGCTTCGATTTTCTTCATGGTTCCCGTGTCCTCCTCGTCGCAGCCTTGGGCCCGCAGTCTTAGCAACGTGACACCACTTTGCGCGAGCAACGTCCATGCGGCACGGGGGAAGCGTTGGGGGTGAGATGGAGATTCCGACGTGTGCGATCAAAAAATAGGCTGAGCGATTAAAATATGTGCAAAAGTGAATCGCGACCGGAGCGTGCTGTGACGCAATTGCTGACATCCGCGCAGATGCGCCGCGTCGAAAAAGACGCGTTGGATTCTGGTCGTGCCACAGGGTTGGACCTGATGGAGCAGGCCGGGCAGGCGGTGGTCGACGCGGTGTTTTCGCGCTGGCCCGCCTTGGCGGCCAAGCCTCACCAAGGGGTGGTTTTATGCGGTCCCGGTAACAACGGCGGCGACGGCTACGTCATCGCGCGGCTGTTGCATGACTGGGGCTGGCGGGTGACGGTCTACGGCTTTGGCGTGCCGGGGGAGGCCACGCCAGATGCGCAGGCGAACCACGCGCGTTGGCTTGAAATCGGCCCGGTCGCGGACCTCACCGAGGCGAATTTTGGCGGTGCGGATTTAATTGTCGATGCAATTTTCGGAATCGGCCTGAGCCGGGGATTCGTGCCCCCCGCATCAATCGGCGCGGCGTTCCACAGCATGTTTGCCGATGGGTTTTGGGGTCACGGAAACGCGCGCTCTCCGTTTGTGGTCGCCGTCGATGTCCCATCGGGCCTTGATGCTGACAGCGGCGTCGTTTTGAGCGCCGAGGGGGACTGGATCGGCGACATCGGTGCGCATCTGACCGTTACGTTCCACGCCCCCAAGCAAGGCCATATGCTGGCTGATGGACCGCAGGTTTGCGGTGAATTATTGGTCACAGACATCGGTTTGCGGGGTTCGGAAGCCGAGGAACGCGACGATCTACGCTTGGCGCGGCTTCCCGACCCGATGTTGGCGGAACCCAGTTTGGCGAAGGGTTTCGGCCATAAATATAACCACGGTCACGCGCTGTTGGTATCGGGGCCCATGGGGCGCAGCGGCGCGGCTCGCATGGCGGCAAGGGCGGCATTGCGCATCGGGGCGGGGCTGGTGACGTTGGCGGTTCCGGGCTCGGCCATGATGGAATGCGCTGCGCATTTGACTGCTATCATGGCCCGGAGATGCGACGGGGCCGAAGCCCTCAGTACCCTTCTCGGTGATGCTCGTTTCAACGCCTTGTGCCTTGGGCCGGGCATGGGGATCGGGCCCAACACCCAAGAGATGGTCGCAAGCGCGTTGGCCACAAAACGCCCTGTGGTGCTGGACGCTGACGCCTTGACCGTCTTCGCCGATGATCCCGCGGCCCTGTTCAACATGCTCCACCCGCAGGCCATTCTGACGCCCCATGGCGGCGAATTCGCCCGGCTGTTTCCAACAATCGCCGCGCGGTTGGACGCTTCGGCCACCCAAGGCCCCGCCTACTCCAAGATCGACGCGACCCGAGAGGCCGCCGCCATCGCGGGTTGCGTGGTGCTATTCAAGGGGGCGGATACGGTCATCGCCACGCCGGACGGTCGGGTCCGCGTCCATTCCGCCGCCTACGATCGCGCGGCTCCCTGGTTGGCCACGGCTGGGGCGGGGGACGTGTTGGCGGGGATCATCACGGGGCTGCTTGCACGGGGCTTTGATCCCCTTTGGGCGGCCGAGGCCGGAGCCTTCCTACATGTAGAGGCCGCGCGGGCCGTTGGACCGGGACTTATCGCCGAGGACCTGCCCGAGAATCTGCCAAAGGTGTTGCGGGAACACGGTTACTAAAGGGCACATACGCAAAACGGCGCCCAAACGGACGCCGTTTTGTGGAGGAAGTGTCGGACCGGGCGGCAAAACGCCCGGGTGCGACTTAAGCCTTGGCTGCCACCTTTGGCTTGTCAGCCGAGGCCAGTTCAAGGCCATCGGCATAAAGGATTTCTGGCGCCCCGAAGTAAAGCGACAGCATGATCTGGCGCCCCTCAGTCTCGGTGCGGATGAATTCGCCATCGACCAGACGCGCGGCTTGAGGGGCGGCAATGTCCTTGCCCCACAGCGCCTGAGCGCGCCAGTCACGGACCAGCACACGCTGGCCGGGCATCAGGGTGATGTTTGTAGAAGGCTTACCGCCAAGGGCGTCGGCCGAAACAACAACGCGGGGCGTGCCTTCGGGCAGGTTGTGGCGCATGACGGCCTTCAACTTGCGCACGCCGCGGCGGGTGATGATGCGGTCGCCGGGATTCAAGAACTCGACAGGGATAGCGCCGTCCATGGTAAGAACGGTGGTTCCGGGCGCAAGGCCAGCCTCACAGGCATTGGTCTTGCCGCCCGCGCGGGCCGTGGGCCGCGGGGAAGAATTGGTCATTGGGTTTACTGCTCGCTCGTTCGGGCATTTGTTGCCTCGTGTTTGTGTAAGCGAGTCTACGCCATCAACGCCCATCGGGCGAGTGTTTTCTTCAACGATCAAAGTGGTGTCAGTCATGTGTCTTCCCCTCAGGTTTTCGGGTGGCAGCCCGTTGATGAACTCGTTCTCGCGGTGAATTGGGGCGCAATATGGGCAAAACCGCGTTACGGGTGGGTTAATGCTAAGGTAAATTTTGGTCTCGATTTGCCGCGAATGCCCTGCTAAGTGCAGCCCCAGTGCGGGTGTGGCGGAATTGGTAGACGCACCAGATTTAGGTTCTGGCGCCGCGAGGCGTGGGGGTTCGAGTCCCTTCACCCGCACCATTTTTCTTAAATTTTTAGGTATTTTCAATCACTTAGGTCGCGCCTGGCGCCCTGAGGTCCCCGTGGCGCGGTCTTCACGTTTGTGCCCCACCTTAGTCAATTGCCCGAGTCGCCGAGGGGCCATGGCGCGCGGCTGCCCATTGCTTTGGCCCAATCCGCAGGTCAAACTTTGCGCAAGACCCGCGCCAAAACCGAAGAAGAAAGTGCTCCAATGACATCGGCCCCCCGCATTATCCCTCCGGCGCTGCAAGGCGTGTACGATAATTGGCACTTCGCGCCCGCCGTTGTGTCCAACGGACTTATCTTCTGTTCCGGGATCATCGGCACCAGCCCAGACGGCGAGCCACCCTCTGATGATGGTCTTGCGGGGGCGCAGGCGACCACCAATGCGCCGACAAACACTTTGACCGAGTTGGTGGCCGTCCGAGACCCAGAGGCACAATTCGCCACCGCATTTGAGGCGCTGCGCGCGATCCTCCAGGCGGCTGGGGCGGAGCTTTCTGATGTGGTGGAGATCACCACCTACCATGTGGACATGTCCCGCCACATGGCGACCTTCATGGCCGTAAAAGACCGATACCTGCCGCCGCCTTTTCCCGCCTGGACCGCCATCGGCGTGGCCGAGTTGATCGTGCCCGGTGGCCTGATGGAGATCCGCGCCGTGGCGCAAGCCCCCTTAGCGGATGGGTGAGATTTTTGGGCCCGTCCCGTCAGACCGAAACGACCTCTTCCAGCGATCGCTCCACGCGTGACTCGTGGACAAAGGGATGCGTTTCTAGGCCAAATGCGCGGTCGAACAAGCGATTGCGCATAAGCTTCAAGTTGCGTCTCTACATCTCCCCAGCCGCAATGGCAGCAAATACTTAAGGAATGGCACGCTGAGGGGGGGCCGCTCGCCAAGTAGTGATCTCATTCAGTCGTCTCCTACGGAAACGCTCTTGCAAATCAAGGCTCACTCGGTTTGGGAAGGGAAACACCGCATGCTCGGCACTTACGCGAAGGATCACCCATGACGTTCACCATTGGCATTGGCCCGAATATCCGAAAATCCGCTTATTTTGAGGCAACGGTACGCGATGGGGTGCAGAGCTTTTCGGTCTACAACCACATGTATATTCCCGGCCATTTCGGGAACCCGGAGGCAGAGTATGACCGTCTTTTGAATGGCGTGGCGATGTGGGACGTGGCGGCGCAGCGGCAGGTGCAGTTGCAGGGCCCCGACGCGGCGCTACTGGCGCAATATTTGACCCCCCGAGACTTGAGCAAAACCAAAGTGGGGCAGGGGCGCTATGTGCCGATATGCGACCACGATGGTTGGCTGATCAACGATCCGGTGTTGCTAAAATTGTCGGACACGCGGTTTTGGCTGTCTGTGGCGGATAGCGATATCCACCTTTGGGCGGCAGCGATTGGTAAGGAAAAGGGCTGGGATGTAGAAGTGACTGAGCCCGATGTCTCGCCCCTCGCCATCCAAGGTCCCAAAGCGGTGGAGGTGGCGGCAAAGCTCTTTGGCGATAGGGTGCGCGACTTCCGCTATTTCGGGTTTGAGGAAACGAGCCTTGAGGGCATTCCCTTGGTGCTGGCCCGGTCCGGTTGGTCCAAGCAGGGCGGGTTTGAGTTGTACCTGATGGATGGCGCACGGGGCGTTGAGCTGTGGGATCTCGTGAAAGAGGCTGGCGCGCCTTTTGACATTGGCCCTGGAGCGCCAAACGATACAGAGCGCTTGGAAAGCGGCCTGATCTCTTACGGGGCGGATATGCGGTGGCAGACCCACCGGGCCGATCCGTTTGAAATGGGCTTGGGTAAGCTGGTTGATCTTTCTGCCGGGCACGATTTCGTGGGCCGCGCGGCGCTGACGCGATTGGCGGACGCACCGCGCCAGCGGGCCATGGTGGGGTTGGTGATTGCAGGCACGCCTGAATTCCCCGGCCATCCTTTGCCGCTTTGCCATGAGGGCGCTGAGGTGGGCTACGTCAGCGAATTGGTTTTTTCCAAACGGATGCAATCCACGATTGGCGTGGGAATGATCCGCGCCGATCTTGAAGAAGGGGCGGCGGGGTTAACGGTTCGTATCGATGGGGTAGATCATGCCGCGCGCACCCATAGGATACCGTTCATTTAAGGAGCGCTTATGCCAGCATCTTCCCATCGGGGCTTACCAGATTTGATCAAGCAGGGTGAAGACCTCAGCCACCATGGGGTCGTCTTTGCGGGCGGCGAGGGCAATGAAACAAAGGCAGGCGGGCACGGAAACGTTCTGGCAAACAGCAAGGCCGAAGGATTGCTTTTGGTGCAGCGCGATGGACTCTCGGCAAAGGCTTAACCCGATGCCAGAGCGGACCATTTCCAGCATCGAGGCTTCTTGATCCACCAAGGCCACGACATTCTGCGGCTTTCCGGTGGCTTCAAACACTTTGGCCAATAGGCGATGGTGGACCGAGGTTTGCCGCGTGCCAATCCAAGGCAATGTTGCCAGCCTCGACCAATCGGCGTTTTCGACTTGGTTCTGCCACCCCGCCGGGGCGATGACGCGGTAGCTGAAATCTGCCAGCTTGATCGCGTGAATGGGGGCATCGGAGGTAGTCTCGATCTGGGCCATGTCATCGGGCGCACATAGGTAAAAACCTGCGTCCACACGCCCCTGTTTCACCCATTTTAACACATCGCCGCTCACCCCGTGGATCAGCTCTGTTTCAATCTTTGGATGATCTCTGCGCAGGTGCGCTAACAAGCGCCCCAGTCGGATGAATTCGGGGTCCACAATGGTCCCAAGGGTCAACTGGCCGCTGACTTGGCCCAAGCGCTGGCTGGCGCTGCGGCGGAATTCACCCATCGCGGTCAAGACTTGCTCGGCCTTGCCCAACATCGCGGCACCGTCATGGGTAATCTTCAACCCGCTGGCGGTGCGGGTGAACAGCGTGATCCCGGTTTCATCGCTTAGCCTTTTGATCTGATGGCTGATGGCGGGTTGGGTCAGATTCAACACCTCTGCCGCACGGGACACGCTGCCTTCTCGGGCGACGGTCACAAAGGCCAAGATGGTGTTAAGGTTGGAAAATCTATCCATATAAAAGGAACTAATATAGCTATGTGAGAATTGTCATTAGATTTGTGCCGCAAAGGGCGGCAAAGGTCTTGGTCAATCAAGGACGATAGCGGGCAGGATGCGCAGATGATGGATGGGGAAAGCCACTTCGATTACATCGTGGTTGGCGCAGGGTCGGCGGGCTGTTTGTTGGCCAATCGCCTCAGCGCAGACCCATCGCGCCGGGTGCTACTGCTGGAGGCCGGAAAACCCGATCGCTATGCGTGGATTCACATCCCCGTGGGCTACCTCTACTGTATCGGAAATCCGCGCGCCGATTGGATGTATAAAACGCAGCCTGCCAAGGGGCTGAATGGGCGCAGTTTACTGTACCCTAGGGGCAAAACCTTGGGGGGATGTTCGTCAATTAACGGCATGATCTACATGCGCGGACAGGCGCGTGATTACGACAATTGGGCCGAATTGACCGGCGAGGCGGCTTGGAACTGGGAAAACTCCCTCAATGATTTCAAGGCGCACGAGGATCACTACAAGCTGGACGAAGGCGCGGACCCGGCGACGGGCGACAACAGCCGGTTCTCGGACATGCATGGCCACGGTGGAGAGTGGCGGATCGAGAAACAGCGCCTACGGTGGGACGTGTTGGACAGTTTTTCCGACGCCGCAAATGAAGCGGGCATTCCAAAGACCGAAGATTTCAACACCGGCGATAATACCGGCGTCGGCTACTTTGATGTCAACCAGCGCTCGGGCTGGCGTTGGAACACGGCCAAGGCCTTCCTGCGGCCTGCAACGTCGCGGCCTAACCTGACGGTCTGGACCGAAGCGCAGGTGGAGAAGCTGACCTTCGCCAAGGCCTACGACGGACAAACCCGCTGCACCGGCGCGGTTGTTCACCGCAATGGCACCCCCGTCACGGTCCGTGCCACGCAGGAGGTGATCTTGTCGGCGGGCGCGGTGAATTCGCCCCAGATTTTGCAGCTTTCGGGCGTTGGTCCGGCGGCCTTACTGCGCGACCATGGCATCGACGTGGTGAAGGACGCGCCCCGTGTCGGCGAGAACCTGCAAGACCATTTGCAAATCCGTGCGGTGTATAAGGTCAAAGGCACCAAGACCCTGAATACGCTGGCAAGTTCCCTGTTCGGCAAGGCCAAGATCGGTCTGGAATATGCCCTGAAACGCACCGGCCCGATGAGCATGTCCCCCAGCCAATTGGGGGCCTTTGCCCGCTCTGATCCAAGCCGCCCCCACGCGAACCTACAATACCACGTCCAACCCCTGAGCCTGGAGGCTTTCGGAGAGGATTTGCATGATTTCCCGGCCATCACCGTCAGCGTGTGCAATCTGAACCCCACCAGCCGGGGGCATGTGCGCATCGCCTCCTCCGACTTCCGCGACGCACCGGAAATCTCGCCCAATTACCTTGATACGGACGAGGACCGGAAAGTTGCGGCCGACAGTCTGCGGCAGGTGCGCCAGATCATGGATCAGCCGGCAATGCAGGCTTATGGGCCGGAAGAGTTCAAACCCGGTGCGCAGTACCAATCCGATGAGGAACTGGCGACGCTGGCGGGCGATATTGCCAGCACCATCTTCCACCCCGTGGGCACCGTGAAGATGGGCCGGGCAGACGATGACAGCGCCGTTCTTGACCCGCATTTGCGGTTGAAGGGTGTTGCGGGGCTGCGGGTTGTGGATGCCTCGGTCATGCCGAATATCACCAGCGGCAACACCAATTCCCCCACAATCATGATCGCGGAAAAAGCCGCCGCTTGGATCTTGGCGGGCCGCTGACGCCCATTCGGTCGCTTTTTTAAAGGCAAATCGGACGATCCAAAGACGTGCAGGTCTTAAATCGTGTACGATCACCGTAAGGCGATGTTTCAGCCCCCCCACATGGGGCCGGAAAATAATCCGCATGTTTTTGATCCAATCCCATGGGGCAGGCGTATCAGATACATCTAACCCACCGGAGTTCCGATGCCCTTTGACGCCCGCCCGATCGCCCCCCAACGTATTGCAATCATTGGCGGAGGCATCTCTGGCCTTGCGGCGGCCTATTTGCTTGCGCGCCACCACGCCGTCACGATTTTTGAGGCCGCGCCACGGCTGGGCGGCCACGCCCGTACGGTGATGGCGGGGCGCAATGGGGATCAGCCTGTGGATACGGGCTTTATCGTGTTCAACTACGCCAATTACCCGCATCTGACGCGGATGTTTCAAGACCTCGACGTGCCGGTGAAGAAAAGCGACATGAGCTTTGGGGCCTCGGTCGATGGCGGTAGGGTCGAATACGGCCTGCGCGACCTTGGGGCCCTAGCGGCGCAGCGGCGCAACCTGTTGCGGCCGGGTTTCCTGCGTATGGTCCGCGATATCCTGCGCTTCAACGACAAGGCCGAGCGTTACGCCACCGACGACAGCGCCACCATCGGAGAGCTGATGGACGACTTGAGCCTGGGCGATTGGTTCCAGCGGTATTACCTGATGCCTCTGTGCGGGGCGATCTGGTCTACCCCGCCGTCCGAAATCCGCGCCTTTCCCGCCCGCGCTTTGGTGCAGTTCTTCCGCAATCACGCGCTGCTGAGCGCGTCGGGCACTCATCAATGGTGGACGGTGGATGGCGGCAGCATCGAATACGTGCGCCGGCTGGAGCAACACCTTCGCGCCCATAGCGTCACGATCCACACGGCAACGCAGGTGCAACAGGTGGTGCGTGCGGCGGGGGGCGTATCCGTCGTGACGGGGCAGGGCGCACAGGAGCCCTTCGATCAGGTGATTTTCGCCTGCCATTCCGACCAAGCCTTGCGGCTGTTGCAGCAACCAACAGCGCAAGAACGCACGGCGCTGTCGGCGATGCGCTTCCAGGACAACCAGATGATCCTGCACCGCGACACCACCCAGATGCCGCAGCGCCGCGCGGTGTGGTCCAGTTGGGTGTATAAGGCCGATACCACGCGACCGGAGCCCGCCATTGGTGTCACCTATTGGATGAACCGCTTGCAAGGCATCGCCGAGGCGGACCCGCTGTTCGTGTCGCTCAACCCCTCAACAGAGGTGCCGCAGCATTTGATTTACGATCAGACAACCTTCCGCCACCCGGTCTTCGATGGGCCTGCCTTGGCCGCGCAGAAGCAGCTGACGGCGATGCAGGGGCAGAACAACACGTGGTTTGCAGGGGCTTACACGCGCCACGGATTTCATGAGGATGGCTTCGCCTCGGCCGCGCGGATTGCCCGCCTGATGGACCGGCAGGTGGCCTGATGCACAGGCCGGAACATATCGCGGGCACTACGACCCATCGGCGCAAGGGGGCAATTAAGCACCATTTTAGCTACGACGTTGATTTCGTGCTGATAAATCCTGAGGCCAGCGCGCCGGGTCCGGCCCTGTTCGGGCGCAATCGGTTCAACCTGATGGCGGTCCGGGATCGTGACCACGGCGGCCCGATGTCCAAAGGGCGCGGCCCGATCTGGGCGCGAGAAGTGTTGGAACGTCATGGGCTAGCCAGCGACGGCGTCGATCTTCGCCTGCTCACGCAGCCAAGCTATCTGGGCTATGCGTTCAACCCCGTCAGCTTCTGGCTCGCACAGCGGGATGAGGCGCTGGTTGCGGTCATCGCCGAAGTCTCCACCCCTTTTGGCGACCGTCATTCCTACCTTTGCCATTCCCCCGATTTTGCCCCGATCACGGCGTTGACGCGGATCACGACGCAGAAATCCCTTCATGTCTCGCCCTTCCAAGAGGTGGCCGGAGATTATACGTTTCACTTCGATATCAAACGTGACCGCATCGCGATCAATATCCTGCATCGCAATGGCGATCAGGGTGTGTCGGCCAGCCTGTTCGGCCCCCGTGCACCCCTAACCAATCGGGTCATATTGGGGGCCAGCCTGCGCCGCCCCTTGGGCGCGATGCGCACCATGGCGTTGATCTACTGGCAGGCCCTGCGACTGAAGTTGAAGGGGGCTGTGTATCGCCCCCGGCCAACGCCGCCAAATTCGGAGGTAACCTAATGTTATTCCTTACCAAACGCGTGAAACACGACTTTCTGGAGAGCTGCGCCCGTATCCGTCAAGGCACCCTGCGCCTGCGCACGCCCGAAGGCGAGGTGTATGATTTCGGCGACGGCGGCACCGCGGCCGAGATCGAGATCCACGATTGGTCTGTTGTCACCTCTCTTGCCGCGCGCGGTGATATCGGCCTGGGCGAAACCTATGTGGCGGGTCTGTGGGACACGCCCTCCATCGCCGATCTGACCGAAGTGGCCGTGCGCAACATGGAGAAGCTTGAGGGCTACGCCTATCCCGGCTTTTGGAACAACCTGAAGTTTCTGGCCGCCAACCGTCTGATGCGGGCCAATTCCGTGCGCGGTGCGGCGCGGAACATCCGGGCCCATTACGATGTGGGCAATGAGTTCTATCAGCTGTGGCTGGATGAGACGATGACCTATTCCTCGGCGCTATTTGCCCCCGGTGATGACGATCTAAGCCGGGCGCAGAACCGCAAGTACGACAGGATCTTGCAGCATTTAGGCAGCGGAGAGCGGGTGTTGGAGATCGGCTGCGGGTGGGGCGGTTTTGCCGAACGCGCCGCCGAGCATGGGCGCGATGTGACGGGGCTTACGATCTCTCCCAGCCAAAAAGGCTACGCCGATGCGCGTCTGGATGGCCGCGCTGAAATCCGCCTTCAGGATTACCGGAAATGCGACGGGAAGTTCGATAACATCGTCTCGATCGAGATGATCGAGGCCGTGGGTGAAACCTATTGGCCCACGTATTTCGCCACCCTGAAAGACCGGCTGGCAGACAGGGGGCATGCGGTCATTCAGGCGATCACGGTGCCGAATGATTACTTCAAGACCTATCGCAAAAGCTCGGATTACATCCGCCATTACACCTTTCCCGGCGGCATGTTGCTCTCGGACGCCGTCATTGCGGATCAGGCAAAGCGGGCAGGGCTGATGGTGAAGGATAGCCACGCCTTTGGGGCTGATTACGCCCGCACCCTGTCCATCTGGAGCGACCGTCTGGACGCACAGGCTGACCGCATCCGGCGCTTGGGCTACTCCGACAGCTTCCTGCGCAACTGGCGCTATTATCTGGGCATTTGCGCGGGCTCATTCTCTGCGGATCACACCAACGTCGTGCAAGTGGAGCTGGCCCATGCCTGAGCGCGAGACCATTTGGATCATCGGCGCCAGTGACGGCATCGGTGCGGCCTTGGCACGGGCTTGGGCGGGCGAAGGCGCGCGGTTGATCTTGTCGGCCCGTTCCGAGGGAGCGTTGCAAGACCTCGCCGCAAGCCTCGGCCCGGATCACGTGGCGCTGCCCTTGGATGTGGCGGATCGGAGCAGCCTTGTGGCGGCGGCTGAAAGGATCGCAGACATCGGCCCGTTGGACCGTGTCGTCCACTTGGCGGCAATGTATGACCCCGGCAAAGTCGCGGAACTGGACCCGGACACCGCCGCTCAAATCGTCACCGTGAACCTCACTGGAACGTTCCATATCGCCCAAATCGCCCCGCCGCTGTTGCGCGAAGGCGGGCAACTGGCGCTTTGCGGCTCGGTCGCGGGGTATATCGGCTTACCGCAGGGCCAAATCTATTCGGCCACGAAGGCGGGGGTGATGAACTTGGCGCAATCGCTTCGGGCCGAGCTTTCAGGCAGCCGCGATGTGCGTCTGATAAGCCCCGGTTTCGTCGATACGCGCCTGACCCAACGCAACAATTTTACCATGCCCGCCATGGTCACCCCCGAGGTCGCCGCGCGTGCGATTATCGCCGGGCTGAACTCCCGCCGGTTCGAGGTCCACTTCCCGCGCCGCTTCACCTACGCCCTGAAATTGCTGAGCGTTCTGCCCTATTGGGCCGCGCTGCCCCTAACGCGGCGGTTGACGCAATGAACGCAAGTTTCCCTTCTTTCACTGGAGTCCAGCCATGAATATTCTGATCCTTTATATTGCAACCGCATTAATCTTCTTTGCAGCCGACGCGGTCGGGCTGCGGTTGTTGGTTAAACCGGTGTTTGATCGACACATCGACCACCTCTATGCCGACAGCTTCCGCGCGGTGCCGGCAGCGTTGTTCTACCTTGGCTATGTGGGGGGCATTTTGTGGTTCGTGTCCTTGCCCGCGCTGCGGGCCGGTGACCCTTCTGCGGCGCTGATCGGCGGTGTGATATTGGGCCTGATGGCTTACGGTACTTACGAATTTACCAACTTCGCCACCTTGGCGGATTGGACGGCAGAGCAGGTCATCGTGGACACCCTTTGGGGCGGTGTGTTGACCGGTTTCGCCGCCTGGGCCGGAGTTATGGTGACGCGCGCGGTGGTTTAGGGGCCGTATGAGGCTCTTTGACGAAATATTTACCTTCCGGCAGCTACCCTCGTTCTTGCCCCTTTGCCGTGATCGGATGGGGGAATGGCCATTGCACGATATGCCTTGCCTTCAGAATGGGGGCTATCCATCCCGCGCGTGACCTGCCACTAACGCAGAAGGGCAATTGACGTCCCAAGCGCGAAGGAGACTCGATTGCAACCATCTGACTGGACCCGCATCCTTGCGAAATATCGCGAGCCGAACCATTCGCGCAGTATTTTCGAGGTGGCTGTAACCCTTGCCCCCTTCACCGTGATTTGGGCGTTGGCATGGTGGTCCTTGTCGGTCAGCCCTTGGTTGGCGCTGGCCCTGGCGGTCGCGAATTCCACTTTTCTTGTGCGGCTGTTCATGATCCAGCACGATTGCGGCCACGGCGCGTTCTTCAAGAACCGTAAAGTGGGCGATTGGTTAGGCCGTTTCATTGGCGTGCTGACGCTGACGCCCTATGACGTGTGGCGCCGCAACCACGCGATGCACCACGCTACGACAGGTAATCTGGATCATCGCGGATCGGGCGACCTGCCAACGCTGACCGTGCGCGAATATCGCGCCAAAAGCTGGATTGGGCGCGCGCTGTATCGGTTGGTTCGTAACCCGTTGTTTTTGTTCGGCGTCGTGCCGTTCTACACCTTCTTCCTGCAAAACCGTTTGCCCATTGGCGTGATGCGCGGGGGCTGGCGTTACTGGATCAGCGCCCAAGGCACAAACCTGTGCGTCGCTGCGATTGTGGGGGGGCTGTTCTGGCTTGGCGGTCTGAATGTCGTGCTGTTTATCTTCCTGCCCACGGTGTTTTTGGCGGCTGTTGTTGGCATGTGGCTGTTCTACATCCAACACCAGTTTGAAGATACGGTTTGGGACCGTGACGGCGATTGGACGATCCAGGACGCGGCGCTGCACGGCAGCTCTCACTACGATCTGCCCGCTGTATTGCGCTGGCTGACGGGTAATATCGGCGTTCATCACGTCCACCACCTTGCCAGCCGTATCCCGTTCTACCGCTTGCCCGAAGTGATGCGTGACCACGATGTTTTGGCGCAATCTCAGCGAATTACCCTTTGGGAAAGCTTCAAATGTGCGCGCCTGCATCTGTGGGACGAAGATAGCCGCAAGTTGCTGTCCTTCGCCGCCGCGCGGCGTTTGGCGGCTTAACCCGCCGGGCAATTCGGCTATGGTAGTCTGAGGCGCTTTGCCGAATGGGCGCGATCAGATGGGATAGCCGATGACAGACGATGCCGATGCCGTCCGCGCGTGGTGGCGCACTTCGATCATAGATATGGAGCCGGGAAAGATCGCCTTTCGCGGCCACCCGGTCGAGGCGCTGATCGGCGCGGTCAGTTTCCCGCAGATGATCTGGCTGATGACGCGCGGCGATCTTCCCACGCCCGAGCAGGGGGCGCTGCTAGAGGCGGCCTTGGTGGCGGGCGTTGACCACGGCCCGCAAGCGCCCTCTATCGCGGCGGCGCGAATGGCGGCGACCTGCGGCGTTGGCCTCAATAACGTGATGGCTACGGGGGTAAATATGCTCGGAGATGTCCACGGCGGCGCGGGGGAGCAATGCGCCGAGCTTTACTCAGACATCGCCACCCGCATGGACGACGGCACCCCGCAAGACGCGGCCATCGACGCGGCCCTTGACGATTGGCGCACGGCTCACGGCAAGATTATCCCCGGCTTTGGTCACCGCTTCCACAAACCCACGGACCCCCGCGCCCCGCGCATGATGGATTTGGTGCGCGAGGCCGCGAAAGCCGGCGTCGTACAGGGCCGTTTTGCCGACATCGCCGAAGCGCTGCAAACGCGGATCGGCCAAAACCGAGGCGCCCCCATTGCGATGAATATCGACGGGGCGACAGCGGTGATCTTCTGTGAGCTAGGCTTCGCGCCGCCTCTGGCACGGGGCCTGTTTTGCCTGTCGCGCTCTGTCGGCATCCTCGCCCATGGGTGGGAACAGATGCAGCAGGGAGGCCGAAACAAGGGCCCAATGCCCCCGGCCTACCTGCCACTTTATGCACCGGACGCGGGCGAAACCTAAGACGGATCGCGCCGCTTGGACGCCTTGGGCGCGCGGGGTTTGCGCGGCTTCGGCGCGCCTTTTCCACCCGCCTCAGTGGCGGCCGCGCGGCGGGCTTTGTTCTTCTTGCTGTTGGGTTTCCCGGTGGTGGGCGCGCCTAGTCGTGCGCCGGGGTTAGCCGCCGTTTTACCCTCGGGCCGCGTGGGGCGCTCGAACCCTGCGCCGCCGTCGGGCTTGCTGTTCTTGTGGCGTGGCTTGCGGGCCTTCCACGGCTCGGCCTGGGGCAAATCCGGCTTGCTCTCTGCTGCATTGTGGCGCGGCTTGCCGCCGGTGGCGGGCTTTTTTGGCTTCTTCTGGCGCGGCTCCGGCGCGTCGTTCCAATCAATCGGCTTGGAATGCCCCGGCTTTGGACCGCTCGACTTGGGACCGCTCGGTTTGGGTCCGTCATGGTCGCGTGGCGCAGGCTTGGGCCCGCGTCGGTCATTGGACTTGTTGGTGCGCGGTTTGCGATCTTGGGGCGCATCGCCCCGTGGCGGACGCGGGCCGCGATCAACATTTGGGGCACTGTCTAAACGGGTCAGCGCCGCACCGTCTTCAAGCTGCATTTTTCCACCAATAGCGGACAGGAAGCCATCAACGGCGCTTTCGCGCAGCTCAATGAACGAGGCCTCGTGGTGGATGCGGATTGCGCCCACGTCTTCGCGGCTGATCTTGCCCATCTTGCACAGCATCGGCAGCAGTCGGCGTGGCTCTGCGCCCACCGCTTGGCCCCCGGCGAGTGAGAACCAGACGCTCGGTCCGAAGGGCTTGCGTTCGGGCGCGGCGGTCACATCGGACAGCTCCTCCGGCGCCGAGCGGCGCTCTCGGTACATACGCACAAAGGCGGCGGCCAGTTGCTCGGCAGAATACATCTCGGCCAAACGTGCCACCGCGTCGCGGTTGGCGGGCTCAATTTCAGCCTCCCAATCACTGCTTTGCATCATCCGCTCATCGTCTTTGGCGGTGACCTCTTCGGCCGAAGGCGCGTCGGCCCAAACGGCGGTCAGCTTGGCCCACCCCAACAGGCGTTGCGCCTTCTTGCGGGCAGCAGGCGGCACGATCAGGGCAGAAACCCCCTTGCGTCCGGCGCGGCCCGTGCGGCCAGAGCGGTGCAGAAGGGTATCTTGGTTCGTCGGCAATTCGGCGTGGATCACCAGTTCTAGATTGGGCAAATCGATGCCGCGCGCCGCCACGTCAGTGGCCACACAGACCTGCGCCCGTCCATCGCGCATGGCTTGCAGGGCATTGGTCCGCTCCGATTGGGTCAATTCCCCCGACAAAGCCACGACCGAAAATCCCCGGTTCGACAGCCGTGTCGTCATCCGGTTCACCGTGGCGCGGGTGTTGCAGAAGACGATGGCATTGGGCGCCTCGTAGTAGCGCAAGACATTGATGATCGCGTTTTCGCTGTCGCGCGCCGACACGGTCATAGCCCGATATTCGATGTCCGAATGCTGCTTTTCGCCCGTCGTCGTGGCAATGCGCTCGGCGTTTTTCTGGTAGTTCTGCGCCAGCTTCGCAATTGCGGCAGGCACCGTGGCCGAAAATAGCAGCGTCTGTCGGTCTGAGGGCGATTCCTCCAGAATGAACTCCAGGTCCTCCCGGAAACCCAGATCCAACATCTCGTCGGCTTCGTCCAACACCACGGCTTTCAAACCCGACAGGTCAATGGACCCGCGCATGATGTGGTCTTTCAGGCGTCCCGGCGTGGCAACGACGATATGGGCGCCGCGGGCCAAGGCGCGGCGTTCGTCGCGCATGTCCATGCCTCCCACGGTCGAGGCCAATACCGCCCCCGCATGGGCAAACAGCCAGCTCAACTCGCGCTTCACCTGCATTGCCAGCTCGCGTGTCGGCGCGATCACCAAGGCCAATGGCGCGCCCGCGGTGCCAAATTCTTCCGCCTCGCCAAACAGGCCCGGCGCAATCGCCAGGCCAAAGCCCAAGGTCTTGCCCGACCCGGTTTGCGCCGAGACCAGCATATCCTTGCCGGTCAATTCCGGGTCCGAGACCGCCTGTTGCACCGGGGTGAGGGTATCATACCCCTTGGCGTCGAGGGCTTTTTGAAGGGCCTGTTTCACGTCTAATCCACTTTCATCAACACGTCGCGCCTCCGAAAGGCGTTCGCAAGGGGCCGCACCTAACGCCTTGCACCGCAGAAGTATAGGGTACTCGCGCGTCGCAGGCAGTGCCGCAACGTCGCGCTCCCGTTCCTTATCAAAAACGCGTCGTCCCTGCTTCCTTGTTCTAAAAATATCCTGGGGGGTTTGGGGGGCTAGCCCCCCAAGCTCAACGCTTGCCCCAAACGCGCCGACCGCTAAAAAAATTGCCCGGCAACCAAGGGGATGGCTGCCGGGCGGATGAGACGCGCTGGAAGAGTATGCGCGCCTTTCAAGATGCCCCACTGGAATTAACGGGCACCCGGTCCGAATAAGATCCGCGCGCCTGTGCGCTCGGGTCTGTAACTGTCTTCAAAATATGCTGCGGTTGAATTCTCTGCTTCAGCAATCAAAGCGCCACGCAGGGGCGGGATTCCGGGTTTTGCCAGTTCCAGCGCGATCCACCGCGCCACCTGTGGCGCTGCCGCCGAGGTGCCCGACAGGCGCACCGCCGCGCCCGAGCGTGTTCCCGCCCCCAAAACCCCCGGCACCGCGTGGTTCATTTCCGAAATCGCGGCGATATCCACGCCGTCCCGGTCGTTGTCCTCATCGCCTGCGCTGCTGAAGGTCGAGGCCGCCGTTGCCTGCAAACTTTCCACCTCGCGCCGCGCCACATTGGCGGCCCGCGCCGATCCGACCCGTATCGTATGGGCGCCCGATCCGATGGCATTCGTCGTCCCCCGCCGCAGCACCCATGCGCCTTGGGTATCAGCCTCTTCCGGCCGCCCGTCGGGGGTGACGACCCGGTAGCTTGCATCTTCCAGCCGCGATTGGCGGCCAAAGGGGCGGAACCCGAAGGGGGTGTCATTGCGCTGGCAGCGGATGGTCACGCTTTCCGGCGCCTCCGCCGCCGTGTTCCACAGGCGCACCTGCCAGTCACCGGCGGGCAAGGTGGCCTCGGTTTGGGCGAATTCATCTCCGCCCAAGGCCTGCTCGAACACCGAAGGGGCCATAATCAACGTCAGCTTGTGTTGTGCCGACAGGCCGAGGGCATCGCGGTCCATTTCCTTGCGCCCAAAGCTCAAGATCGCTTCGTGGTACACCATCGCAAGGGTGCGGGTGCCATCGCTCAAGGGTTGGCCGTGAAAGAACGGCACGTCCTCGTCCGGCACCGTGATCCACGCCCCGCCTTGGGGCGGTTTTATTTCCAGCCGGAGAGGGGAAGGGAGGGCGGACAACTGCTCAACCACCTGCCTGCGCTGGTTGGCATTCAGCCCGTCCTTAATTTCCTTCACCCTCTCCAACCCGTAGGACGCAAGACTGATGGTGCGTTCCGGCCACCAGAATTCGACCACGGTGGGTGCTTTGTTTTCGGGCTTGTGGCGCAGGATCAGCGGCGCAGCGACGTCTTGCTCGGGCCGCTCATTGCCGACGATTTTCTGGCCATGGGTGCGGTCCAGATGGCTGTTGCCTGCTGGCAGGACGACCCAAACGGGAATGCCGTGATCGCGCCACATGGCCTTTACCGCGCCGTCGATCCATTCCTCCATTGCCGCGCGACCGCTAAGCGCACTGGCATAGATCCCGTACGAGAAGTTGAGCACCAAGGGCAGGCGATCGCCCCCCTTAGGCTGCAATCGCAACGCGCGGTCCAGAATGTAATCTATGGCGTGGGTCACATAAGACGCCATGAAGGCGCCCGATGAATTGCGGGTCGCGTGGCGGGCCAGTTGCACTGCAACGATCGGACGGCGTGTTGCCAGATCAGAGGGCACTTCGCCCAGATCATTGGCGGCGGCGTCATCGCAATCATAGCCCGTTGCAAGGTCCATCACATGGGTGCCATGGGCGGCAATTCCGGCCACAGACCGCGCCATTTCCGCATTGCGATAGGCGATGTCCTGATCGGGGTAGAGCGAGCCTTCAGGATAGCTGAACAGGCTGGTATTGATCTCGTCCTCGGTCCAATCGTGGCCGAAGGGCAGGGTGTAGCCCGCCGTGGGCCGCGTGTTGCCGCAGGTGGCATCCTGGTTCCAGAACGCGGCCATGCGCGTCTGGTAACGACCCGAGGGGCCGGGCTTCAGAAACCGAGCGTGGGCGAAGGCCAAGCCGTCATCAATGATGCCCATGATGACGGTGCCCGAGGGCGCATCGAGGGGCGGAACATCGCCGCGGTCCGTCCTTAAGTTGATGCAGAAGGCCCGTTGGGTCACCGGGGCGGTCTCGTCAGGGTGGGCGGTGAAGACCTCTTGGTCGACGGGGGTGGCGATATTGCGGGGCAGGCTACCGACCAGGCCGCGCAGCCACCAGTCGCTGGCAGGCGTTTGCACGGTGGCCGCTTTGCCGCCTCCGTCCATCCGCGTCGCTGATCCCCACCCCCAAGTCATCGCGCTACCTTTGTGTTTCGACTGAGGTGGACCATTCGGCCTTGGCCAGAGTGTAAAGCTGGGTCAAAGTCAGGGTGGCGGGGTGAGATTGCAGCGCATAGGGCAGCGGCGTCGCATAAGTCACTGATGTGTTGGTGCTGGGATCTGCGACGCTCAAGGGGTCCGGCCCGAAGATACCTGCGACACTTTCATAGGTGAAATCTGCGCCACCATAGGCGTCGCCTTCACAGTGCCACCCGTTTGCATGGCCCGCGCTTCCAGCCATCTCCAGGATATAGCCGCCAAGGGACACGCCAAGGGTGGCCCCCGCCGCACTATCCACGGGGAAGTGGACCCCCGCCGCCGTGCGGTTCTGGGCAATCCGCGCGGCTTGGCGAAGCAATTGCTGCTCCGCGAGGTGGGGCCGATGCTGCGCACAAAGGGAGAGGTCACGCAGGATCGTGGCGGCGAGGAACGCTTCGGTCGCATGGCCAGAGGGCAAACTGCCGTGGCCCGGTGTCTGGATCATCGGATGGACCTGCGCCGAGAATTCGTTCGGGCGACGGCACGCGAGCAGATGCTTACACTGCATTTCAATCAGCGACACGGCCTCTAGCGCGGTCTGGATCAGCTCATACGTCCAACGATGCCGCCCTGGATGCAGGGGTAGGACGGCGCCGAACGGGGTAATCAGATCAGTTAGTTGTTGCAGGATCTCTGGCGTCCGCTCGACCCGTTGGTCGGCGTAGTATTCTAAGTAATTCAACTGCTTGGCGAAGGTGTCGTTGCCGGGGCGGTCTAGGCGCGCGATTTGCGTTCCGTCGTGCAAGCTCACGCTGACCGCATCGGGTGTGCCGCTGATGGGGCGCACCGCAAGGGTGGCCGCGATTTCCTGCACGATGATCATCACACGCACATCGGCGGACCATGTGTGCAGGTTTGCGGGATCGTTGAACGGCAAAGGGTCAGGACGCGGCGCGTCTTGGGTCCACGTCCAAGGACCGGCACTACTGGCGTGACCCATGATAAGCGCTGCCGCCGCCGAAGCAGGCGCACCGGAGGCAGACGAGAATTGCCCATGCTGGCCGTGTTGCCCGTGCTGGCCATGCTGACCGTGTTGGCCATGTTGCCCGTGCTGACCGTGTTGGCCATGCTGCACGGAAGAAAAACTGCTTGTCGTCATGATGCCCCACCCGGCAATTTACCTTGCGTAAAGGAAACCGGCCTTTCAGGTGCGATTTTGTCAACGGGAGGTTAATTTTCGTGCTAGAAACCCCGTGACTATAACGCTTTTTTAACGATTATGACGCCCGCCAGTGGGGCGTACATCTTGTATACTTCGGACTCGACATGTCGGAACCTGCCCACAGCTTGACTCTGATCGGCCCGTTCAAACTGCGGTCGCCGACGGGTGCGACCATTGAAATCAAAGCAAAAAGAGCCCGCGCCATCGTGGCGGCTTTGGCCACTGGGCGCGATATGGCTCGGCCCCGAGCGTGGTTGCAGGAGCATTTGTGGAGCGACCGGACCAAGGCGCAATCGGGCCTGTCGATGCGCCAATGCCTCCACTCTCTGCGCCGCGATTTGGGGGGCAGCAGTAGCATTCTCTTGGTTGAGAAAGGGCAATTGCGCCTTGATCCTGATCAGGTTTGGGTAGATGCCGCCGACGACGGGCATCTGACGCAATTGGCCGAACAGCCGGTTGAGGCACCGCTGTTTCTGGACGGGTTATCCATTGCCGACCCTGCGTTTCTGCTCTGGCTAAAGGACCGCCGCACCCACTTTGGAAAACGGCTTGGCGGGCGGAAGGGGGCGCAAATGCCTGCGCTGAAGCGCCCCATCGTGATCCGGGGGAAACCCGACGCCGCCACCGCGTCGCAGACCTATAACACCGTGCTGCAAGACCTGATTTGTAAAAGCATTGATGACCAAGGCCGCGTTCAACTGCTGGATGAAGACGGCATGGTGGGCCTGTCTCAAGCCGATGCCAGCCGCGCCTTCCGGGTGCAGGTCAATAGCATGGACACGGGCGGGATGCGCGGCGTTTCAGTAAACCTGACCCGCTCGGTTGATGGGACAGTTTTTACCAATCTGACACGCCTGTCCGACAACGTGGATATGATCGATTTAGTCAATCAGGCGGTGGTGCATTCGCTAGAGGAAATCGCCAGCTATGGGGCTGACCTGCCTGCCGACAAGATTGCCACGGCGATGTGTATGCGGGCGATGCATTCGGTCACGAATTATGCCGCCACCACGATCGATAACGCCGATACGCTGATCGCGAAAGCCTATGAAATAGACCCGCAGCCTGTGTTTCTGGCGTGGCGGGCCTATTTGCGCACCTTTCTGTTGGGGGAGGGGGGCGGCGCGAATACGCAAGCGATCCGAGAGGAGATGGAGCGGTTCATCATGCTCGCGGAGGAGCAGGACCCTGAAAACTCAATCGTCCTGTCCTTGGCCGCTTTCATCCATTCCATGTGGCTTTTGTCCAATGAAGAGGCGTTGGAACTGGCGCAGCGCAGCCATAGTTTGAACCCTGCCAACCCTTTCGGGATCTCTTATCTGGGGATGGTCCACACCCACCTCGGGAATTTTGAAGAAGGCTATCGCCTGACCCGCCGCGCCAATGGGCTTTCGGTAAGCCGCAACGCCAAATCCTCGATCCGTTATGTGGCGATGCGCTCGGCCGCCTGCGCCGGGCGCTACACCGAAGCGATCAAAATCGGAGAGGTTCTGGGCCGCGACGCGCCGCAATTTCTGGCGCCAAAACGGTTGATGGGGATGCTCTATATGAAGGTCGGGCGGGTGGCGGATGCCGAAGCGATGGTCGAAACCCTGCGCCGGTTCGAACCCGATTACGGGATGGACAAGATGCGCGATGCCTTCCGCGCCTCGCCCCTTTTGAACGCCAGCAAACTGGGCCGCGCCCGTTAGCTTTCGGTCGCCATCGGTGGCGCTGTTATCGCCTCTCGAACGACATCGGCCAAGCCCGTCAAATGCTCGGCCAAGGGGCTGGATTTACGCCACGCCATGCCAATTGTGCGCTTGGGCGTGACCTGATCGAAACGGGCGACGGACACCGCGGCAGAGCGTGTTTCGACCTCGACCGCCATGTCGGGGATCAACGTCACGCCGATCCCCGCGCCGACCATCTGCACCAAGGTGGAAAGGCTGGATCCGTCCAGACCCTCGGCGGGTAAGTTGTTGCGAATGTTGCAAAAAGACAGGGCCTGGTCCCGAAAGCAGTGGCCCTCTTCCAGCAACAGAAGCCGCATTTGCGCCAAAGCGTCCCCGTCAGGAACCGGCTTGTCGGCATCGGCTTGGGGGCGCACGAGAACGAAATCTTCGTCATGCAGGGGCACTTCGGTCAGGGTGGGTTCGGAGATTGGCAGCGCCAAAATGGCGGTGTCCAAGCGCCCGGCGGTCAGGTCTTCCAGCAGGCGCGGCGTTAAAGTTTCGCGGATATGCAGGTCAACTTGCGGGTAGTGCAGGCCAAGGGCGCCGATCACGCGAGGCAAAAGGTAGGGCGCGACGGTGGGGATCACCCCTAAGCGCAGACGGCCCGTCAGGCCACCGTGCGCTGCGCGCGCGAGATCATCCAAGGCGTCAACGGCGCGCAAAATCTCTTTCGCGCGGGCCAGCACGGTTTCGCCAAACCCGGTGACCCGCACGTTACGCGGGGTGCGCTCAAACAGGGGCAGGCCGAAGCTGTCCTCCAGTTCCTTGATTTGCATCGACAGCGCAGGCTGGGTCACGTTGCAGGCTGCAGCCGCATGGCCGAAGTGGCCATGTTGGGCCAGCGCGTCCACATATCTTAACTGCTTAAGGGTTAGGTTTCTCATAAGATGAACTTATCAGGCATATCAGAATTTACAACTGTAGCTAATCGACATGGGGTGTTAGGTTTTGCGCAATCGCGACTCACATTGGGTGATGTCGCCGTCAGCTTTTGCTAGCATGGGAGTTAATAATATGGACGGAAATGCACATTCTGAGGGTTGCCCAGTCATGCACGGCGGCAGTGGCCGCCCCATGGGCACGTCAGCCAACCAGCAGTGGTGGCCAAATCAGTTGAACCTGAAACCCCTGTCGGCGAACTCCGAAAAGCTCGACCCGATGGATGCGGGCTTTGACTACGCGGAAGAATTCCAGAAGCTGGACATGGCGGCAGTGAAGGCCGATATCGCGACCTGCCTGAAGGATAGCCAAGATTGGTGGCCTGCGGATTATGGCCACTATGGCCCGTTGATGATCCGTATGGCGTGGCACTCGGCCGGCACCTACCGCACCTATGATGGTCGCGGCGGGGCCAGCACCGGGACGCAGCGTTTCGCGCCGCTGAACTCTTGGCCCGATAACGGCAACCTCGATAAAGCACGCCGCCTCCTGTGGCCGATCAAAGAGAAGTATGGCCGCAGCCTGTCCTGGGCCGATCTGATGATCCTGGCGGGTAACGTGGCGTTGGACGACATGGGGCTGAAGACCTTTGGCTTCGCGGGCGGCCGCGCCGATGTGTGGGAGCCGGAAGAGGACATCTATTGGGGTGCAGAGACCGAGTGGCTGGCCACGTCGGACATGGAAAACACCCGCTACGGCGAAAAACGCACGCTGGAAAATCCCCTGGCAGCCGTGCAGATGGGTCTGATCTACGTGAACCCGGAAGGTCCGGACGGAAACCCTGATCCGTTGGCCTCGGCCTTTGACATCCGTGACACCTTCGCGCGTATGGCGATGAACGACGAAGAGACCGTCGCGCTGGTGGCGGGTGGTCATACCTTCGGCAAGGCGCACGGCGCGGGCGATCCGGAACTGGTCGGCGCAGAGCCCGAGGGCGCTGATGTGGCTGAGATGGGTCTTGGTTGGAAAAACGGGTTCGAATCCGGCAAGGGCGTTCACACGACGACCTCGGGCGTGGAAGGTCCATGGACGCCGACGCCAACTCAGTGGGATATGACGTATTTCGATGTTCTGTTCGGTCACGAGTGGGAATTGACGAAATCCCCCGCTGGCGCAAACCAGTGGCGTCCGGTGGACTTCGAGAACGATCAAGCGCCTCAGGTTGATGGCAACGGCACGGTGCCGATCATGATGACCACGGCCGATATCGCGCTGCGCACGGATCCGGCCTACGAGAAAATCAGCCGTGATTTCCATGCCAACCCCGAGAAGTTCGCCGACGCCTTTGCCCGCGCCTGGTACAAGCTTACTCACCGCGATATGGGCCCGATCCAGCGCTACCTTGGCGACGACGTTCCGTCGGAGGAGCTGCTGTGGCAAGATCCGGTGCCGATGCCGCAGGGTGTGCAGGTCAGTGCCGCAGATGTGGCCGTGCTGAAGGGCGCTATTCTTGAAGCAGGCTTGTCGGTGCAGGAACTGGTGCGCGTGGCTTGGGCATCGGCCGCTAGCTACCGCGACAGTGACAAGCGCGGCGGTGCCAACGGGGCTCGCATCCGCTTGCAGCCTGCGCGCGGTTGGGCGGCAAACAATCCGGCAGAGTTGGAGAAGGTGTTGCCGATGCTAGAAAGCATTGCCGAGGCGTTCAATGCCAAGGGCGGGGCGCAGGTCTCGGTTGCGGATGTGATCGTGTTGGCGGGTTGTGTCGGCGTCGAGGCGGCAGCCGCCGCAGCAGGCCACACGATCGAGGTGCCTTTCACCCCCGGTCGTGGGGACGCAACGCAAGAGCAGACCGATGTGGAAAGCTATGACGTGCTCGCACCCACGTCCGACGGGTTCCGCAACTACCACTCAGACAAGGCCCTGCGCGAACCAGCAGAAATGCTGGTGGACAAGGCGGCGTTGCTGGGGCTGACCGCTCCGGAAATGACCGTTTTGGTCGGCGGTATGCGGGCCATGGGCGCGACCTTTGAAGACCGAGGCGAAGGGGTGCTGACGCAGACGCCCGGCACGTTGAACAACGCCTTCTTCAAGAATGTGCTGGATATGGGCACCGTATGGAGCAAGGCCGACAATGGCGTGCTGGAAGGCCGCGACCGCGCCAGCGGAGAGGTCAAGTGGACTGCGACAGTGGTGGACCTCGTGTTCGGCTCCAACAGTCAATTGCGGTCCTTTGCAGAGGTCTATGCCAGCGCCGATGCGGAGGCCAAGATGGTTTCCGACTTCGTGGCAGCATGGGTCAAAGTGATGGAAAACGATCGCTTCGATCTGCACCGCTAAGCGGGACGGCAATAAATGAGGGGGGCGCGCCGGGCATCTGGCGCGCCCCTTTTTTGTGGGCATGTGTTGGAGGGGTTCCGCATCGGGGGGCCAGCCCCCCACGCGGTTTTTCCTGAAGGAAAAACGCACGCTCCCCCCGGAGGTGTATTGGCCAAGATGAAGGGGGGAGCGGCGCGGATCAGCGGCGTTTGTCGCGATGGTAGGTGAGGGCCATGGCGGCGATGTGTTGAAAAGCCGCCTCTGGAAACGGGGCGGAGGCGGGGAGGACGACGGCACGGGAGCCGAGGTAGGTGAATTCTGTCGGGAAGGTGGCGCGGTAGCTATCGAGAAGCGTGGTGGAGCAGGGCACGAAGAGGGTTGGGAGGCCGTCGGTCGCGCCAAGGCGCAGGGTCGTGCCGGCTTTTTTGGCGGGCAGGTAGGCGGGTTGACCCCATTTGAGGCATTCGGTGAGGGGGAGTGTGTGTGTCGCCTCGGCGGCGGCGAAGATTAACGCGCGAAGGGTGGCGGTGCGCGGCGGCAAGAGCGAGAGGGCGGCGGCGACTTCTGAGGGAATGGGCGGGGGCATGGTCACGAGGCGCGCAGGAAGTTTGGGATGCAGGCCTCCAGCCCCGCAGGCAGGACCAGCCAAGCGCCGGATTGGTAGAGGCGGGAGGGCAGGTTCGGGGCCTCGCTGCGCAGGGTGAGGGAGATTGGGGATCGGCCGGTGATGGCGATGTCTTGGGGCAGGGTCGCGATAAATGTGTCGGACGGGAAGGGTACGAAGGCGGCGGGGGCTGCGCCGCCGAGGGCCATGACGGTGGCAAGGGTGGCGATCCAGCCGGTCAGCAGCAAGGGGATGCCGAGGAGAAGGCGCTTAATAGTCATGGATATGCTCGAGCCGGATACCCCGGGCGTCCAGGGTGCGCAGCGTGGCGGCAAGGTCTTGGACCGGTACCAGAAACAGGTGGCGCGTGTCGCCGTAGCCTTGGCGCGGGAGGTTGGCGAGGGCGCCGTCCTGGGTGGCCGCGTCGGAGGTGGCGGTGAACATGATTTGATCGTTGCCTGCCATATCGAGGAAGGTGGCACCTTGGGTGGCCCAATCGGCGAGGATGCCGGTGAGCTCTCGGTAGCGGGGTGTTTCGACCTCGAGCCCGGCGGCGGTTTCGCGGATGACGCGGACGCCATCGGTAGCGGTAAGGGCTTCCTCCGAAAGGCCGGAGACCACCATTTGCAGGGTCAGATCATCGAAGCCCGTGGCCGCAACGGCTTGGGCAATCACATCGGCGTAGGCGGCTCGGGCGAGGTGTTCGAGCCCGAGGGAGAAGGCGCGTTCCCGGTCCCGGAAGGCATCGGTGGCGACTTGGTTCAGCGCGGCGGCGTCGCCACGGAAATCGTAGCGATACCAAGGGACTTGTTGCAGGAAGGCGGCGTAGGCGGCAGCTTGCTGGGCTGAGAGATGGTCGAGGCGCGCATGTCGGGGGCCGCGGATAAGGGTCACGGCGCGGCCGATGGTTTCCTCGTAGGCGGCCTTCATCAACATCTCGAATGTGAAGGACACGCCGATGACGTGGACGAGTTGGCGGGTTCCCCCGTCGATCTCACCCAGGGAAGCGGCTTCGGTCGTGAGGGTGCAGAGCGAGCTCCAGTAGCCAAATATGGCACGTAAGTAGCTGAAATCATGGGGGTCGCCTTCGCGAATGACCTCGGCGTAGTCGTCATAGGCGTGCACGATGTGCCATTCGGGGTAGGTCAGCAGGGTGCGGATTTCAGGGCGCGTTTCACCGGAGAGGGGCGCGGAGGGGGCGGGGGTAGCTTCGCCTCGGCACATGGTTTCCACGTAGATCACCGGGCTTGCCAGCCCGATCACGAGGATCAGCACCACCAGCAAGGCACGTTTGATGAACCGCCCCAGCGCCCTCATGCGCGGCGGGCCGCGATGCCGGAGACGAGGGCGACGAAGCCCAAGCCGATGTGGGGGGCATTTGCCATAATGCGCTGGAAAGACCAGTCCATGCCGAGGGCGTCATTGGTGAAGATGCCGAAGTCCAGATAGCCCCAGCCGGTGAAGATGCCGAAGATGCCATCGCCCAGATAGGCGGCGCCGAAGAGGATCAGGAAGGTGCGGGCGGAGCGGTTGTTGATGAGGCCGGCAAGGAAAGCCCAGATGGCGGAGACGAGGTGGAGCGCGTCATCGAAGGGATCGAGGGCGAAGATGCCGAAGGCAAGTCCCGCGTCATCGGTAAGGCCGGGGATGTAGTTGATGGCAGCCGCCCCCAGGAGGATGACGGCGTAGACGAGGCAGAGGCGGCGAATGATGCTCATGGTGCGGTCCCTTTCTTGTGGATGGGCAGTTTGGTTGGGGCGGGAGCGAGGGGCCAGCCCCTCGCGCTCCCCGGGATATTTGAAGAACGAGGAATTAGGGGAGTTTAGAGGGCCGAGAGGTAGCTGTCCCATAGATTGTTGCGAAGGGTAAGGTTGGGGTCGAGCCGACGCTTTGCAGCGGCGAATTCCGGCGCACGGGGGTAGGCGCGCAGGAATTGGTCCTGGGTGGCATGGGGCCGGTAGGGCAAGTAGTACGTGCCGCCGATGGCGATGATCCGCTCGATCAGGGCGCGGGTCATGCGGGCGTGGTCGGCCTCGGCGCGGGGGGTGAGTTCTTGGGTGAAGGACATCACAGCGGCGATGCGAGGGGTGGGAGAGTGGGGCAGGAGGCTGTCGGTATCGCTATCCACGAAGCGCAGGGTGACGTTTAGGAACTCCACGAAGGCATCGGGGATCACGTCGCGGCAGGCCTCTAGGAAGCCATCGAAGGCGTCGAAGGGCACGAAGTATTCGTGCAGGATATCGACACGGGTTGGGTCGCGGTCATCGAGGGTGATGACAGGCTCATTCATCAGGGAATTTCGGGTGGAGGGGCCAGCAAGGCGCGGCGCGAGGGAAGATTCCATCCACCAGCGCCAGTCCTTCATGCCTTCACGGCCCACTTGGCCCCGGTAGAGGTAGGAGGCGGCGTAGGACATCCAGCCCGATTCCGTGGCGGGGGGGATATCGGTTTGGTTCTGCGTCGGTGAGTAGGTGACCAAGAGCGCCTCATCAAACAGGGTTTCACGGGTCACGTTCAGGCGCCCGTAGGCCATGGGCATGGTCGGATCATCCACGGCGGCGCGGAAGGCTGCCGGGAATTCTGCGGCGGGCATGGGGGTATACGCGGGCGCGAGGCGTTGGTTGGGGACCATATCGACCTCCATATCCACGATCAGGCCTGCGAGGCCGTAGCCGCCCACGGCGAGGTTGAAGAGATCCGCGTTTTGGCTGCGAGAGGCGGTGACGAGGTCTCCGCTGGGCAGAACCATGCGGATTTCGCGCACGGTCGCGCCCATGGGGCCGTAGGGGACGGGCCAGCCATGGGCATTGACCGAGAATGTCGCGGCGACGCCAAAGTCGTGATTGGACTGCATCACGGCGGGGGAGAAGCCCAGTGGATCAAGGGCGGCGATGACATCGCGCCAGCGCGCGCCGCCGTTCACGCGGTAGGTTTGATTGGCTGTGTCGGGTTCGATCCAGGCGTCATCGACGGTGATGGCATGGCCATCGCGGGGGATGGATTGCCCGCCCATTGAGTGGCGCGCGGCGCTGACGCAGAGGGGGCGGTCGTTGGACCGGGCGGCGGAAAGCTCGGCCCGGAAGGCCTCGATCAGCGCATCGCCGTGGGCGGCGGGGCGGGTGTGGATATGGATCGGGGTGGCCGACAGCTCGGACGCGTCGTTGAGCATGAGAGGGGAAGGAGGAGTGCCGCCGATGCGGGGGACGCCGTCGATTTGGGACAGGCCGGGCGCCCAGGCATTGCCGAGCCCGTAGCCTGTGGCCGCGCCCGCGCCGAGCAGCAGTCCCCGGCGTGAAATCTTTCCCAAACGGCTCATGGTGAACACCTTTAACTACATTTCCCCAGCATTAATGAACGATGTTCATTTATTTGTAAATGGGCAAATCCTGGCGCGACGTTGGGGTGTCAAATGTTCGAACAACGACAGGAGACTGCTGGGGCGAGGTGTAAAGAGGTCGCTTTCGGGCATGACAGGGCGGGTGTTGGGCGCAAGGTCTAAGCGACCAGGCAGGAGATTGGGATGCAGGTAGGGTTTATTGGATTGGGATCTGTTGGCGGCAAGCTGGCGGGATCCTTGCTGCGAAACGGTGTGGCGCTGTCGGTGCACGATCTGGATGCAGAGGCGGTGGCGGGTTTTGTGGCGCGCGGGGCCCGCGCTGGCGGCGATCCGGCGGCGATGATGCGCGATTGCGATGTGGTGATTACCTGTCTGCCGTCCCCCGCGGCCTCGGCCATCGTGGTGGAAGCGATGCTGCCGGAAGTGCGAGCGGGCAAGATCTGGATGGAGATGTCCACCACCGACGCCGCAGAGATCTTGCGGTTGGCGCCCTTGGTAGAGGCGGCAGGCGGCGCGGTTGCGGAATGCCCGGTCTCGGGCGGGTGCCACCGGGCGGATACGGGCAATATCTCGATCTATATGAGCGGGGAGAGGGCGGTGTTTGACCGGGTCTTGCCGCTGCTGAGCAAGATGGGGCGGCGGCTGCTGCATACGGGGCCGCTTGGGGCGGCCTCGACCCTGAAGGTGATGACGAACTACCTGGCGACGACCCACCTATTGGCGCTGTGCGAGAGTCTTGCGGTGATGAAAGCGGCGGGGGTTGATTTGGCGGTGGCTTATGAGGCGATTGCCGTGTCGTCGGGCAATTCGTTCGTGCACGAAACTGAGAGCCAATTGATCCTGAGCGGGTCGAGAGATGTGAATTTCACGCTGGATTTGATCCAGAAGGATGTGGGGTTGTTCCAGGCCATTGCCGAGAGAAACAACGTGCCCTTGGAGCTGTCGCCTAAGGTGATTGAGATGTTGAGCGAGGGGCAGAGGGTATTGGGACATGCGGCGCAGAGTGACCGGATGATTGAGTTGTTGGAGGCGGCAACCGGGTTGGATGTGCGGGCCGAGGGGTTTCCACAGGTTCTGGTGGATGAGGAGCCGGAAGAGCCCGGGTATGAGGTGGTCGTAAAGAGGCGATAGGTGGCGGTGCGGAGAGCGGCGTGGCCCGGGAGAGGTTGGAGAGTTGTATTTGCCAAGATGAAAGGGGGAGCGGCGCGCGAGATTGGTAAGGTTGATCGTTATTGGGGGGCGATGCGGCCGCGGAGTGTTTTGGCCATGCGCCGATAGCCTGCGCGGTGGCGGTTGCGCAGGTGCATGGCGGTGAAGACCGGTTGTGTGATGGCGGGCGCATCGGTGACGCGGTGGGCGGTGCCCTCAGTGATCAGGGTTTGGGCCATCTCAGATGGCAGGTAGGTGGTGCCGCCCAGGGCGATGAAGAGACCTCGGACGGCGGCGGCTTGGCCGCTGGAGACGCTGCCGAGGCTGAGGCCGGGAAGGAGGGCGGCGTGGGTCTGTGTGAAAGCGGGGGCGTAGGCGGGCAGGATGTAGTCGGTGGCAGATATGTCTTTGAGTGGCCGTTGGGAAGTGGAGACCATGTGGTAGGTCACGTCGCCCATGCTTTCGAAATAGAGGTCCGGGGAGGGGCGCGGGGTGAAGACGATGCCGAGATCAAGGGCGCCGTTTTCAAGGTCGCGGCACATTTGTGTCGAATAGTCGCCATCCACGTAGAAGCCGCAATCGGGCAGGGCTTGGCGCAGGGCGGCGAGCCAATCGGCGACGTGGTTGTCGATCAGGTCGTGTTGGATGCCGATGCGAAGCATGACGGCAGCACCGGTGGGTTTCACATCGGCCTGACCGTCGGCCCAGGCGCGGCGGAGGACGCGGGCGTGGATTTCAAAGCGTAGGGCGGCGGTGGTGGGTTGGGTGCCGGAGCGGGAGCGTTCGAACAGGCGTTCGCCCAGGGCCTTTTCCAAAGCTTTGACCCGGCCCGAGATCGTGGATTGGGTGACGCCGAGCCTGTCGGCGGTACGGTTGAAGGACCGCGTGTCGAGCAGGTCCAGGAAGGTTTCGATTTGGTCGATTTGCATCGGGGGCGTTCCTTGGGGCGGTTTGGGGCGGGGCGGTTTGGGTGGGGGCGCTGCCCCCGCGTCTTTTCCAAGGGATATGACGCTTCCCCCGGAGGTGTATTTGCCAAGATGAAGGAGGTGGAAACTAATCGCTTTTATCGATTAAAACAGATGTGACGGGCGAATTGAAGTTAAAAGGCTATGGCGCAATACTGGTGTGAAACAGGAAATTGGCGCTTTGGTTCTTAGGCGCATCGGGAGGCTTGAAATGGCAGAACTACCCAGCACGGCGCGTGTTGTGATTATCGGCGGCGGGGTCATTGGAACCTCGGCCCTTTACCATCTGGCGATGGGAGGGTGGAGCGATTGCGTTTTGCTGGAGAAGAATGAGCTGACGGCGGGCTCGACCTGGCATGCGGCAGGAAATTGCCCAAATTTCTCAACCTCTTGGGCGGTGCTGAACATGCAGCGCTACTCGTTGGAGATGTACCGGGACTTGGCCGAGAAGGTCGACTATCCGATGAATTACCATGTCACCGGCTCATTGCGGTTGGGGCACACCAAAGAGCGCGCACAGGAGTTTCAGCGTGTTTTGGGGATGGCGGAATATCAGGGCATCGACATGGCGATGTTGTCCAATGATGAAGCGAAGGAGATGTATCCGTTTCTGGAAACCCACGACCTGAGCGGCATTCTCTATGATCCTTATGATGGCGACATTGACCCGGCGCAATTGACTCAAGCGATGGCCAAAGGCGCGCGCGATTTGGGGGCGCAGATCCATCGGTTTACCCCTGCCACGGGCGTGCGGCGCGAGAATGGTGAATGGATCGTAGAGACAGAGAAGGGCGAGATCCGCTGCGAATATGTGGTGAACGCCGCAGGCTATTACGCGCAGCGCGTGGGAGAATGGTTCAAGCCCTACGGCGGGCGTACCGTGCCGATGGTGGTGATGTCGCACCAGTATTTCCTGACCGAAGAGATCCCCGCCGTAAAAGAATGGACGGAGGCCAACGGAAAGAAGCTGCCGCTGATCCGAGATGTGGATAGCAGCTATTATCTGCGGCAAGACAAGCACGGGCTGAACCTTGGCCCCTATGAACGCAACTGTCAGGCGGCATGGGTGACCCCCGAAGACCCGATGCCCGAAGACTTCAGTTTCCAGCTCTACCCCGACGATCTGGATCGGCTGGAATGGTATATCGAGGACGCGATGGCGCGTGTGCCGCTGCTGGGCGAGGGGGGCGTGGGGCGCAACATCAACGGGCCCATCCCCTATGCGCCCGATGGCTTGCCGATGATTGGCCCCATGCCTGGCGTGGAGAACGCGTTTGAGGCCCATTCCTTCACCTTCGGCATCGTACAAGGCGGCGGGGCGGGCAAGGTCCTGTCTGAATGGATCATAAACGGCGAAACGGAATGGGATATGTGGGCCTGTGACCCGCGCCGCTACACTGATTTTGCCGATCATTCCTATTGCCTCGACAAGGCGTTAGAGACCTACGGCCACGAATACGGGATGCATTTCCCGTGGAAGGCCTGGCCTGCGGGGCGCGACAAGAAGCTGTCTGCGGTGGACGCAAAGGTGCGCGAGTTGGGCGGCCAGATGGGCGCCTATGCCGGGTGGGAGCGGGCGAATTGGTTTGCCAAACCGGGGGATGACATATCGACTGAGGCCACGGAAACATGGGGCCGCAATGGCCCGTGGGAGCCGCGGGTGCGCGAAGAATGCGAAGCGGTACGTGACGGCGTGGGTGTGCTGGATTTACCGGGGTTCTCTCGGTTCAACCTAAGCGGAGAAGGGGCCGCAGAATGGCTGCGGGGGCGCATCGCGGGCGCATTGCCCAAGATCGGGCGCATGAACCTGGCCTATTTCCCCGACACGCGCGGCCGTATCCTGACGGAGATGTCGGTGATGCGCCAAGGGGAGGATTTCTTCACGCTGATCACCGCCGCGCCCGCGCAATGGCACGATTTTGAGGTGCTCTGGCGTGCCGGCCTGCCCGATGGCGTCAGCCTGACGGACCACACCACCGAGTATTCCACGCTAATCGTGACGGGTCCCAAAGCGCGAGACCTGTTCGAAAAGATTGGCACGGAGGCGGATTTGTCCCTTGGCTGGCTTTCCCATCAACCGGCCAAGGTGGCGGGCATCAACTGCGCCTTGGCAAGGGTGTCGTTTGCGGGCGAATTGGGCTGGGAAATCCACGCCGCCAATGCCGATATCCCCGCGCTTTACGATGCGGTTCTAGAGGGCGGGGCAAAGCCGTTTGGGATGTTCGCGCTTAACGCACTGCGGATCGAAAAGGGGTATCGCGCGTGGAAGGGTGATCTTTCCACCGATTATACGCTTCTGGAAGGCGGGATGGAGCGGTTCATCAGGTTCGATAAGCCGCAGGGTTTCCCCGGCAAAGCAGCGCTGCTGGCCGAAAAGCAAGCGGGCGTGAAGAAACGTTTCGTGATCTTGAAGGTCGACGCGGGCGAGGCTGACGCGCCTTATATGTCTACCATCACCCATGATGGCGAAGTGGTGGGCGAGACCACCAGCGGGGCATGGGGGTACAGGGTCGGGCACTCGGTCGCGCTGGCGATGGTGCGCGCCGATCTGGCCACGCCGGGGACAGAGCTGAACGTCAATATCTACGGCGATATTTGCAAGGCGATTGTGACCGGAGACAGCCCCATATGGGACGCCGACAACGCGCGTATCCGCGCATGAGGGCTGGTGTCGGCGGCCTCTCCTCGCTAACGCTCCTCGCAGTTTTCTGACGGGAGGGGTTAGCCATGGATATCACGATTTTGGACGGCGGCATGGGGCAGGAATTGATCGCAAGATCAAAGGCTCCGCCAACACCGCTTTGGTCCACGGATGTGATGCGGGCGCAGCCAGAACTGGTGCGCGATGTCCATGGTGATTTCTTTGCGGCAGGGGCGCAGATTGCGACGGCCAACACCTATGCAGTCCACCGTGACCGGTTGGTGAATGCCGGAGTGGAAGATGAGTTTGAGGCGCTCCATACCTTGGCTCTGGATCAAGCGCGGGCCGCCCGCGATGCCCATGGCAGCGGCTTGGTTGCCGGGGCGATTGGGCCGTTGGGCGGGTCCTACCGCCCTGATTTGCAACCAGAACACAGCAAGGCCGTCGCGCTTTTCGCCGAGATTGCGGCCCTGCAAGCGCCCCTATGCGATCTGTTGATTTGCGAATCCGTGGCCTCGGTCGCCCATGCAAGGTCGGTGTTGGAAGCCGCGCGAGGGCACGGTGTACCGGTGTGGCTTGCCTTCACGGTGGATGACAAGGACGGCAGCCGCCTGCGCTCGGGCGAGCCCTTGGCCGATGCGGTTGCGGTCAGCGATGGCGCGGCCGCGTTGCTGGCCAATTGCTCGGTTCCCGAAGCGATGCCTGCCGCGTTGAAAGTGCTGGCGAGCGCGGGCGTGCCCTTTGGGGCCTATGCCAACGGGTTCACCGAGATCAGCGCCGGGTTCCTGGAAGACGCGCCGACGGTGGAGGCGCTGACCTCGCGCCAGGATATGGGGCCGGACACCTACGCCGATCACGTCATGGAATGGATCGCCCAAGGGGCCACAATCGTCGGCGGTTGTTGCGAGGTTGGCCCCGCCCATATCGCGGAAATTACCCGCCGCGTCGGTGCCTTACCGTGACCGGCCTCAAGCGTCCCCTGCGCCCACCCGATTGGTCCGACACCCACTCTGCCCCGCTGCGGGCAGAGATACCAACGGCCCGTGCGGCCTATGAGATCGCGCTTGGCCAGATGCCGCCTTGGGTTCACGGGGCGATGAAACTGCGCAACTGGATCGTCGGCAAATTCGGCCTGACGACGCCCACCATTGGGCACGGCATGATGCGGTTGCCCATCGTGTCCGAGACGTCCGAGGCCTACGAGCTTGGCCTGATAGACCAGCATTTGACCTTTACCCTGCAAACCATCCGGGACGGCGACACCGCCCATTTGACCACTCGGATTTGGTTTAACCACTGGACCGGGCGGCTCTATCTGGCCGTGGTCCTGATCCCCCATAAAATCATTGTAAAACTGTCCCTTAGGAGGCTCGCATGAAGATGTCTGACCGCCATGAGTTGTTCGCCGACCTGCACAAGCAGGGCTGTTTCGTGATGCCCAACCCTTGGGATCGCGGCTCTGCCCGGATGATGGCGGCATCGGGCGCGGTGGCTTTGGCCACAACATCGGCGGGTCATGCGTTTACCTTGGGGCGGGCGGATATGGGCGGCGTCACGCGGGATGAGGCTTTGGCCCACGCCCAAGACATCATCAGTGCCACAAACCTGCCTGTGTCGGGCGATTTTGAGAACGGCTTTGGCGATGATCCTGACACCGTGGCCGAGACGATCCGCATGGCCGCAGAGGTCGGGCTTTCGGGCTGCGGGATCGAGGATATGGGCTTTGAGAATGGCCTGCACGCCTATGATTTTGACCTCACCGTGGAACGCATCCGGGCCGCCGTGGCAGCCGTACGCGCTTTGGGGCGGCCCTTCGTGCTGACCGCGCGGGCCGATGGGGTGATGAACGGGCTTTATGATTTGGGCGAGGGCATCCGCCGTTTGCAAGCCTTCGAGGCTGCGGGCGCCGATTGCCTTTATCTGCCAGTCCCGCCGGGAAGGGCGGAATTGGCGCAGGTTTTGGGGGCGGTTACGGCGCCAGTGAACGCGCTGTCGGTGGGACCGTTGCAGGACCTGTCCTTGGCCGAGCTGACGGCGATGGGGGTGCGGCGCATCTCGCTTGGCAGTCAGATCGCAAGGGTGACCCATGCTGCGATCCGCGACGCGATGGGCGGCGTGATGGCCGGGGATTTCACGGTCCTGAAGGGGAGCGCTTCAGGGGACGAGATTGACGCAATGCTACAGGAGGGCTGCGCAGATGACCGAGATTTTGGACCGCAAGGGCCGTAGAGGCGGCGGCCGCGCCGCCCGTGTGGCCGCAAGGGCCGCCGCCCTGCCAGATGCGTTGCGCCCGATCCGACCGGGGATGGAAGGAGGCACCCTGAAGGTGTTGTCCGACGCGCAGGTTGCCCAGATCCACGAGGCCGCTTTGCAAGCGCTGGAAACCATTGGCCTTGCCGACGCGCCGCAATCGGGGGTTGATCTGATGGTCTCGGTCGGCGCGGTTTTGGGCGAAGATGGCCGCCTCCGCTTCCCGCGCCAAGTGGTGGAAGACGCCCTTGGAAAGGCCGCGCGGGGGATCACCTTGATGGGGCGTGACGCGGCCCATGACCTGCATCTATCCGGCCCCAAGGTCCACTACGGCACCGCAGGCGCGGCGGTTCATATTGTTGAACCCGCCAGCAACACTTACCGCGAATGCACGGCGCAAGACCTCTATAACGCCGCGCAAATCACGCAATCCCTCGATAACGTTAACTTCTTTCAGCGGCCCATGGTGTGCCGAGATGTGGTGGATAATCTTGAGATGGACCTGAACTCCATCTTTGCCAGCGTGTCCGGCACGACCAAACATATCGGCATGTCCTTTAGCGATCCGTCCCATGTGGGCCCTTGTATGGAGCTGATCCACCAACTTGCGGGAGGAGAGGACGCTTGGCGCGCGCGGCCCTTTATCTCCAACTCCAATTGCTTCGTGGTGCCGCCGATGAAATTCGCCACGGAAAGCTGCGAAACGATGGAACTGTGCATCCGCGCGGGGATGCCGGTGCTGCTTCTTAGCGCGGGCATGGCGGGGGCCACGGCTCCGTCCACCATCGCGGGTGCGGTGACCCAGGCAACGGCGGAATGTCTGGCCGGCTTGGTCTATGTGAACGCCCTGTCGCCGGGGTTCCCGGCGGTGTTTGGGACATGGCCGTTCGGCTTGGACCTGCGCACCGGGGCCATGTGCCTTGGATCGGGCGAGCAGGCGTTGCTTTCCTCGGCCTGCGCCCAGATGCATCAGTTCTACGGCCTGCCAGGCGGCGCGGCGGGCGGGGCATCGGACAGCAAAATGCCCGATATGCAAGCGGGGTGGGAGCAGATGTGCTCGAACGTGATGGCGGGCTTGTCAGGGCTGAACATGGTTTATGAGGCGGCGGGAATGCACGCCTCGCTTCTGGGGTTCTGTCTGGAAAGCCTGATCCTGTCCGATGATCTGATCGGCCAAGCCATGCGCTGCGTCCGCGGGATTGAGGTGACCGAAGACACGCTGGCGCTCGACCAGATGGCCGAGGTCTGCTTGGGCGGGACCGGGCATTATCTTGGCACCGATAGGACGCTGGCCCTGATGCAAAGCGATTTCGTCTATCCCACTCTTGGCAACCGCATGAGCCCGAAGGAGTGGGAGGAGAACCAGAAACCCGATCTGATGGCTTCGGCCATTGCCCGGAAAGAGAAGATCTTGGCCGAGGCGCGGCCTCAAATCTCGCCCGAGGTCGACCAAGCGGTGCGGGCGAAATACGCGATGTATTTCAACAGTTGATCGCGCGCGACGCCGGGCAGGGACTTGCGCCTTGCCCGGAGTCCCATGACGCTTGACGCACGCCCGCAGGATGGATCAACTCGCCCCATGAGAATTGACGGACTACAATATTGCAACTGGTCACGCCGCATCTTTGAGGAGATGCGCAAAGGCGGGCTTGATGCGGTCCACGTCACCATCGCCTACCACGAGGTGTTTCGCGAAACCGTCCTGCAAATAGAACGCTGGAACCGCTATTTTGAGGATCACAGCGACCTGATCGTGCCCGCCCATACGGCCGCAGATGTGGTGGCGGCCAAGGCATCGGGGCGCACGGCGATTATCTTCGGGGCGCAGAACCCCAGCCCGATCGAGGATGACATTGGGCTCGTGCAGATCCTGCACACCCTTGGGCTGCGTTTCATGCAACTGACCTACAATAACCAATCCCTTCTGGCGACCGGCTGTTACGAGGCCGAAGACCCCGGGTTGACCCGCATGGGCCGTGAAGTCATTGCCGAGATGAACCGCGTCGGGCTGGTGGTGGACATGAGCCATTCCGCCGACCGATCAACCATCGAGGCGGCAGAGCATTCCACGCGCCCCATCGCGATCACCCATGCCAACCCCTACGACTGGCACCCGGCCCGCCGCAACAAGAAACCACCGGTGATCGAGGCCGTCGTGGCCGGCGGCGGGATGATGGGGTTTTCCCTTTATCCTCATCATCTTAAGGGCGGTAGCGATTGCAAGTTGGATAGCTTTTGTGGCGCGATGATGGACATGGTCTCTCGCTACGGGATCGCGCATTTCGGCATCGGCAGCGACCTGTGCCAAGACCAGCCCGACAGTGTGGTAGAGTGGATGCGCGTGGGACGTTGGACCAAGCAGATCGACTATGGTGAAGGCTCCAAGGACAACGCGGGTTTCCCACCGCAGCCTGCATGGTTCCGGTCCAACGCGGACTTCCCGAACATTGAAGATGGCTTGCGGGCTGTGGGGTTTGATGGGGCCTCGGTCGCGGCGCTCATGGGGGGGAATTGGCTGGCGTTCTTTGATAAGAACTTCGTCCCGCAATGACCGCGCAACCCCGCAAGCCCATCCCCCTGCGTGACCCGCAAGTGGTGATGCGGCTGGCGCGCATGGGCTCCATGCATCAATCGCGGTTGTCGTTCATGCGGGTGCTCTTGCGTCGGATGAAGGCCGAGGGCTGGCAGTTCTTCCGCCCCGAATGGGACGTGGATAAAACGGGCGAGGGCCATGCTGTCTACACTGCCCGCACCCGTGAACGGGCTTACTCGCTGGTCGCCTTCGCCCACAATCTGCCCGCCGATCAACGCAGTGACCGGGTGATTGCCACCGCTTGGGATGCGACGTTTGTGCTGTTCGACGGCGTGCCAACGGCAAGTGAAATCAGCGACTTACGCGCCAATGTGCCAAGGCAGGAAGCGGGCCGCGTGACGGAAAAGGTGCTGACGTTGAGCCGGGCCAACCGCTCTGTCCGGCTGTGGGACCATGTGGTGGATGCCTTGGCGCAGGGCCAGCAACCTGACGCTATGTTGATTGACGACGTGGGCTACCTAATGCGCACCACCGCCGTCTATGGCTCGGCCAAATTCGGGGCCGCGGACCGCGCCGTGATCGCCGATCGGGCCGAATTGAACGCCCCGTTTCAGGCCGAAATGTTGACTGTCTACCTGATCCGCACCTTTGTGATGGACTTGGTGGAGCACATGGCGCGGGCGCAGAACGAGGCGGCGGCAAAGCTGGACCCAGACCTGAAGCGCCGCTTCGGGATCGGCAATTCCACTGGCCTCGGGATGGCCCCGTTTCTGGTGAACCACCCCAAGTTGATCCACCAATGGTTTGCCGCCCGCGAATGGGCGCTGGCCGAGGTGCGCGGGCTGTCGCGTGCCTCAAACCACGAGGTGGCGACCTTTCGCGACTTCACGGAACGTGCCGCGTTGAACGCCCGCGAATGGCACTCGGCCCATCCGATCCAGCAGGCGAAACTGACGCAACTTCGCGCTGATATGGCGGCGCTGATCGCTCATCTCGCCGCCTTCGACTTTACGCAACCCCGCCCTTGGGATGCGCTCTGGCACTGGGCAGAGGCGCATTTGGGCCTTGAGGGGCAGGAGCAATTGGCCTCTCTCCTGCTCGAGCCCTATGGCCCTCTGATCGACCACGCGGCCAACACCATGGCTGCCGACGAGACGCCCCAGCCCCTAGAGGGGCAAATGGATATCGCCACCCTTGCCGCGTCGATTGAGCGGATTCACCCCGCCGCCCTCCGAACCGATTGGACCACGCCCGAGGCCATTGCCCGGATTTGGTACACCTCGGAAGAGAAGTTGGAACCGCGCCTGGGGGAGCGGACGGAAGAGGCGCTTGAAGCCTACGCAAATGCCTTGTGCCCGGCCCATGATGCAGCCCGTCTTTATGCCGATCTTTCCGAGCACACAGGGCCCATCGCACCGTTTTTGCTGCACCATCCCGAGCACCGCCACACCGTGCGCCGCCTGCAACTGGCAGCCACCCATCCCTACGCAGAAATCCGCGATAACATGACCCACGCGGATATGGCGCCGATTGATCTTCTTCGCGCGAAGCTCAGCTTCTTTGGGGCCACGCGATTTGATCCCCGCTCGGACCGTTGGCTGCGCATCACCATGTTTCAAAACGCACCGTTCCCCGATGAATTGCCCCACACTGACGCGGATGATTGGAGCTATCCGCCCCTTAAAGGCAACGCGCTATGACCCAGGATTTATCATTGGGGGAGCTGCAATCCTTATGCGCAAAGGCAACCCGAGGCGCAGGCCGCGCGGTTGGCACGGCAGAGGACGCGGGCCATGCAGTCAGGTGGCTGTGCGCGCGCGGCTTGGCGGGGGCAGAGGCGTTGGTGGCCCTGCTACGCGCCACGGATGGCATGAGCACAGCGGCGCTTGTGGGCGCTTTGCCGGACGCGACGCATGTGGATGAGGGCGCGTTGTGTCCGCTGGCGTCGGGCGGCTACCTGTCCGACAGTGGCCTTGTGCCAGAGGGGCTGGTTGGGCCCGTCTACGCGCCCCAATTGCTCCGACCTTTTCTGGCCCACTTGTCGCCCTATGGCGTTGATATCATGCCTGTAAACGCCACCTATGGCCCTCAGGTCATCCAAGTGGTGTACCGCAAAACGGCTTGTCTTCCGGTCCTCTCCCGCACTCAGATATCCGCTGAAACCCTTGCGGCGTTGCAGGGCTTTGCAGCCCGCACCTATGCCCCCGAAACCGACCAACGTCGCGCGCAAGGGGCAGGGGCGGGGCTGTCGGATAACGATTAACGCTCACACCCGCGTGACGGGGAAGGGCGCGGCACTAAGGGTTTCCACCACTCGCCCTTTTGCGCAAACTCCTTCAACTTCCGGCGGAGTGTGTTACCAATTCGAACACCACACCCAGAGGACGCCGATGGTCAAGAAACCCATCCTGACAGACGATGATTTCGGCGATGCGCCGGACCACGGCAACGCCTTGCCGCCTGTACCGCCTGTGGCCATGGGCGGAGCGACGCGACAGGTGGGCGGCCCACAGGACGCGCCCCGTGCAGCCGAGGCTGCTTCTGGCGGGCGCGATGCCTCGGGCCATGCGCGGCCCAAGACCCGGATTTTGGGGTTCGCCGCGGGGCGTGACGCACCGCAAGCGCAGGGGGGTGCGGTCGAACATCCCCCCGTGGGCTGGTTGGTGGTCGTTTCCGGGCCGGGTAAGGGCGCGGCCTGCGTTTTGACCATGGGCATGAACGCCATTGGGCGCGGCGATGACGCCCATGTGCAGCTGGATTTCGGCGACACCAGCATCAGCCGCGACGCTCACGCCTATGTCACCTATGACGATGAAGCGCGGCGCTTTTTCATCACTCATGCCGGGAAGACCAACCTTGTGCGGCTCAACGCTACGCCGGTTCTGGCGACCCATGATTTGACCCACGGCGACACCATCCGTATCGGGGCCACCACGCTGCGGTTCATCGCCCTTTGCGGCACCGACTTCGATTGGGCCGATACATGAGCGCGATTGGCTACGATGTTGCCACCGCTCTTTGGCAAGGTGCGCGCCCGTATCAGGAGGATACGCTGCTGGCGGATTTCCACGGCGGCGTGGACCGGGGCTTTGCGATTTTGGCCGATGGCATGGGCGGCCATGCGGCAGGCGATTTGGCATCGCGCTTGGTGGTGATCGACGCAGCGAGCCATTTGAAATTCCTGATCCACGATGGGGAGGGGTTGGAGAAGACCCTGCATTCGGAACTCACCTCCGCCATCACCACGGCCAATGATGTCCTGCGCGACCGCGCCGCCGATGATCGGCGGTTGCAGGGCATGGGCGCGACGTTTCTGGCGACGGTGATCTTTGAGGACCGGCTCTATTGGGCCTCGGTCGGGGATAGTCCGTTGTACCTTTGGCGGGAGGGGGCGCTGCGGCAGTTGAACGAAGATCACTCCATGGCGCCGGTCATCGACCAGATGGCAAAAAGCGGAGAGATCACCCGCGAAGAGGCCGCCAACCACCCCGATCGCAATGCGCTGACCTCGGTGCTGATGGGGCGGAGCCTGAAGGCGACGGACGTGCCGAAAACGGCAACGGTCCTGGACCCCGGTGATGTGCTGATCCAAGCCTCGGACGGTTTGCAGTACCTTGATAACGCAGAGATTTCACGGATCGTGGGGCAGGGGGGCAGCAGCGCGGATATCGCGGCGGCGCTGATCGAAGCCCTGAAAGGCCGCGCTGATCCGATGCAAGACAACACGGCACTGTTGGTGCTGCAATTGACCTCGGGAGATGCAGCGCGGGTAGGGGTGCCCACGGCGACGGCAGCGGCGACGGTAGCAGCGTCGGGCGATCTGTCTGAACGGGCTGTCGGGACGCCCGCCGCCGGGGCGTCACCCCGAGCGCAGACCCCGACAGACGTGCCACGCCCCGCCGGCGGACGGCGATGGGTGCTACCAGCGGGTGTGCTTGGGGGGGCGGCTGCGGCGGGCTTGGGGATGGTGATGTTTGGCGTGCCCATAGTGAACGGGCCGGAACTTGCCATCGCGCCCACGTATGAGCCCGCAATAGAGATCGCTGCCGTCGCGCCCGAAGTTGCAGCCCCCCCGGTCCCGACTGCCGCACCCTCGGTTCCGGCCCCGACGCCCGCACCAGTCGCTGCGCCTTCTGCGCCCGGAGCCTCCGGCGCGCGCATTGCGGCGGTGCCAATGGGCGATGCCCCCGCAGACGCATCCGGGGCCTTGGGGGCCATCGCCGCGCCCACCGCCCTGGACCGCGGCGCGACCCCATTGCCCCTGCCAACCGCCGAGATTTCCGAGGCGATCTCGCCCCCCTCCGTCCCCGATAAATTCGCCACTGGCACGGCCACTGCCGCCACAATCCCTTTCAGCGGGCCCTCCTCTGTGGTGCCCTTGCGCGAAGGGATCAACGCGCCGTCCCCCGAAGCAACCCCCGCGCCTGTTTTGCAGTCGCAACGCGGGCTGCGCGGGGTCGCGCCGCAGGAACGGGGGCGCTGAGATGGACGATACCGTTGAAATATCAATCTCTTCTACCGCCACGAATGCGGTGCTCCTAAGTCAACACACGCTACGCTTGCCGGTCGAAATGGGTCGTTTCGGAGCTGAAAATACTGGACGCCTCAGCGCGGGGGACGGGCAAACCCTCCATTTTGGGGAGGGATTCGGCACCCTTTCACGTCAACACATGACCATCGCCAAGGGACCGGACGGGGTGCTGGTGGTGACGGATATTTCCTCGAACGGGGTGGCGCAGATCGGGCAGGCGGGTACGGCCCCGGTGGCGCTTGGCCGGGGCGGTACGGTGCGCATGGCACCCGGTGCAATGCGCGTGTTTGAGACTGTAGTGCTGAGGGTCACGATTTGCGCGCCAAAGATCGCGCAGGTGGACACGATCGGGCAGCCGCTGCATTTGGTTTACGACAGCGCATCGACCGGGCGGTTGAAGGCGTTGGACCTTGACGGTGTCTCGATTTCCCTGGTGGCCAATGGCGCGGAAGTGCTGATGCGCCGCCGCCCCGGCGCGGCCCGCGCGGCGTTGGAAGCGGCCCGTGCAGAAGGCACCACTTGCCTTGTCATGGTTGGCCCCGATGGGGCGGGCGGGATCGAGGCGATATGCGGCGTGACGGGCGAAGTCACCCACAATCGCCGCGCCTTGAATGCGGACGAATCCGTGCCGATGGACCACCTTGATACGGTCGAAATCCGCGGACAAATGCTGCGGATCATGTCGGCGGAAGACGGCAAGGGGCTGAGCTGCACCAACACCGCTTGCCGCCAGCTGAACCCCTACCTTCCGGGCGAAAATTGCCGCTATTGCGGGCAACGTTTGGGGGATGGCACCTCTTATTGGGTTCACTCCTAAGGTGTTGGGATGATTGTGTTTCCTGTCCGCTTTCGGGTCCGCCAGATCGGCATTGACGGCAATGCAATGGGCCCGTCGCGCATTTTATTGTGTGAAGACGCAGGCAGCTTCCTGATCGGCAAAAACGACGATGCAGATGTCCCCTTGGCGGGGGAGGCCGTGTCGCGGCGGCACATGTCCTTGGTGCTCAGCCCGCAAGAGGTTCGCGTGCGCGACGAAGGCTCCACCAACGGCACCTATGTGAACGGCACGCGGGCCGATGACGTGGCGCTGTCGGTCGGCGATCAGGTGTCGATCCCGGGCTGGTTGCTAGAGCTTTTGGGCCCGTCCGAGGACGCCGCGCGGGTCACTCACATCGGATCCGAGGCCGTCGACGCGAGCCTTGTGAGCCGCTTGGTCATCTCCGACGAGGCCACGCCGCCCCCGTCGCGCCGCCGCTTTCCCGATGCGGAATTTGGCCCGAGTGAGGTGGTGAATGTTGAGGCTCTCCGCGCCTCGGGCAACCCGGTGGAGGAGGTGCGTTTTTGTGCCGTCGGCGGCGGTCTGGGCAGCTTCGTTTGGGTCGACCACCTGCGCTGCTACGGGGTGGCGGCGGCGGATATCAAAGTGATCGGGACTGAGACGACCTGTTATCAGACTTATAAAAGGTACTGCAAAAACAGCCAGATACCGGACCACGAGCGGCTGCGTTCAAACTCGCTTAGTCGTCCCGACAATATCTGGGGCTTTCCCGGCTATGCGCTGCGTGAAGTGGGTAAAGGCACCGGATATCTGGGCGTGTTGCAGGTGTTGGCAGAACCCACTCTGGCACAATCCTATACCCCGCGGGCCGGCGACGTTTTTGACAGCCTCGATCGGGAGGCCACCCGCATCGGTTGGCCGGAAATGTTGGTTAAGGCGCAGGTTTTGGGCCTGCGAAAGACCACCGACGGGCGCTATGCTGTGGCCTACAAGCTCTGGGGCGGAGAGGCCCTTGGTGAGGCGCGCAATCGCTATATGGTGGCCGATGTCATCCACCTCGCCACGGGCTACCCCGCGACCCGTTTTGTTGATGATTTCCAGACCTTTATCACAAATCATCCCGAGTCTCGGGCACAAGTTGCCAACGCTTACGAGCCCCACGACCAGATCTATGCCGAGGCTGAAAAACGCGGCGGTCCGGTGCAAGTCGTGGTGCGCGGGCGGGGGATTGTGGCGTCGCGTATTCTGCAAAGGCTGCACGAGGCGCGAGCGAAAAATCCTAACCTGCGCATCATCCACTCGATGCGCAGCCCCATCGGCGCAGGCGACGGGGCCAGCTTCCGAAATGCCCGCAGGCTGGCGAGGAATAACGTGCAAATTCAGCCGTTTAACTGGCCCAAATCGTGTTGGGGTGGTGATCTGCGGGTGCTCTATCAAGAGGCCGACGCGCCGACCCGCGGCGTGCTGCTGAACCAGCTAGGGGGAACCACCACGGCAGAGCGGTCCGATTGGTTAACGCTGGTGGAACGGGGCACCGAAGAAGGCTGGTACAGGCCCGTTTTCGGCACGATTCGCACCCTGCATCCTTTGCCGCCGCAGGGCGCACAACCTTCTGGCGTGCGGGTTGAGATTGCCACAGTGGACGGCAATGCAGAGCAGATCAACGCCGACTACCTTATTGATTGTACAGGGTTAATTGCCGACATCCGCCGATCGCCTCTGCTGGCGGATTTGCTGGATGTCTACGACCTTCCGCGCAACCATGCCTACCATTTGCGCGATGACACGCCCGAGCAGGGGCATGCCACAGGTCTTGCCTGCTCCCCCAACTTCGAGATTGAGGGGCTGCGCAATGGCACGGGTCGCGTTTATGCGGCGGGCACGATCACCACGGGGGGGCCGTATCTGGCCGTCGATAGCTTTCTGGGCCTGCAATATTCTGCGCTGCGGTCAGTCGATCATCTGGTGGCAGAGCGGCAGCATAAGGTGCGCAATCTTGGCCCATTTCGGTCGTTTGCCGGGTGGAGTAAATGGATGATCGGACGCCGCCCATGACCTGCCCCAATCCAAAGGTGTCGCTATGATTCCCACCCTCTCGGGCCGTCTGCAAACGCGACTTTTTCTTTTCCTTTTCATCGCGTTACCCGTCACTCTATTGTTCGGGATGGCGCAAGTTGGCTGGACGTGGAACTGGCCCGCGATCCAGATCTACTTATGGTTTTTGTGCGCCGTGACGGGCTGCGGGCTGCTGCTCGATCCGGTTTACATATTTGCCCAAACCCTGCGGTGGGACCGCGATTGGCCCTTCGCGTTTCAAGCCTTCTTTTCGTGGGTGGAATTCGCCATCGTCTACTTCGTCGCCCGCGCCGGGCTTTTGCCGTTCCTGCCCGAGGCAGCGTTTCAATCCATCAGCACTCCGGCATGGCACTTCACGTTGGTCTTCGTGCCGTCCTTTTTAGCCCTACTGGGACCAATGCAGGTCCTCTTCATTCGCTGGCGCTTCAAGGGCGGGCAGTTGGGGGGGAAGCTGTGACCCGGTCCTCTGCCATGGCGCCTGTTGTGAAGGCATGGATTCCGATCCATCTTGCGGTGCTTTTGGCGGCTTATGGGTGGCTGTTTTGGGACAGCGCCTTGGCGCTCAGCACGGTTCTGGGGCTTTGGTTTTTCTTCCCTGTGGGCGTCGCGGGCGCGATCATTGCCAACGCGACAGGCACGGGGGGCGGCGTGGTTTTCGTGCCGGTCTTCACCGCTTTGCAGGAGGGCGGCATCTCCCTGCCGCCTGCCTTGTTGCAGATCGCGACTTTGAAACCCGAGGAAGCCGTTGCGGTTTCCTTTGCGATTCAATGCTTTGGCATGTCTGTGGGGGCGTTGACATGGGCGCACGGGATTTTCGTGAAGGACGTGTTGGCCTGGGACGAAAGGGTCTCGGCGCAAACGTTAATGGCGTTAACCTTCACACCCTTGGCGACGGGCATTCCGGCGCTGTTGTTAACCCAATTCTATCTAGAGCTGGACGGCGCGGCGCTATTGGGGTGGTTCAAGGTCTTCTCCCTCTTGCTCGGGATCACCTTGCTGATTTTTGCTTGGATGCAGCGCCGAAACGCCGCCAAGGACCGCAAGATTTGGGTATCCCCGAAAGAGCTTTGGGTGCTGCTGGCCTTGGGCGTAATCGGTGGTTTCGTGACGGCTCTGTTTTCCGTCGGGATCGGAGAGTTCCTTGCTATCTATCTGATATTGCGCCGTTTCCCAACGAGGGTTGCCATCGCCGTGGCAGTCTGGGTCAGTGTCGTCTGCGTGATCTGCGGCGTGTGGGAGGGGTATTTGGCGGGCCTTGTGAGGTCCGAAATCGTCTTGATCGCCGTCCCCGGCGCGATCATCGGCGGAGCCTTGGCTAAGGGCATTGCACAGGTGTTGGGGTCGCTGTGGCTGAAGACATTGGCATCGCTCTGGATCATCGGATCGAGCCTCTACCTTCTGCTTGGTTAGTTAACCATCTTCGCCCCCGGCAAGGGTGATCCGCGCGTCGCAGGTCACGCCTTCCGGCGTCGCCAGCCATACGTCCAACGCTCGGGTCGCGTTGCCTGAATCGGGTAGGGCAAGGGGGGTGCCCTGCGTGCCGAAATGCCAGCTTTCGCCGAACCGGGCGACGACAACGGGGTTGCAAATCCCTTCGGCTGTGACGCGCAACGTGTAGTCGCGCGCGGTGCCCAAAATGTTGATCGCCACATCGGGCGCTTGGCTGACCGAGAGGTCCAGTTGCACCCTCTCCAACGCCGCCGCGAGAGAGGCATCCTGCGCGTCCGCACAGGGCAAAAGCGCCACGTCACCGCCAGCTTCTACGTCAAAAATACGCTGCCGTTCCAGAGAGTTAGGCAGGATCGGAATGCCATCCATCGCCCGGTCAATCACCGCGCAATCTCGCAGGTCCGGGGCAGTTTCCTCTACCCCCATGCGCCAAATTTCGGCCTCGCCCCCATCGGCGCGGCCTGTGGCGAGATAGCTGTTGTCGAAGCTGAAATACCCCTGCGCGGCGGTGCCGAAATCCCGGATTTCAAGGCCCGTGGCCACGTCCAGCAACCGCGCCGTGTGCCCCTGGGTCGCGCCGATAAAAATCATCGTGCCATCGGCCGAGATAGACAGCGCCGCGCCCCGTGCGGTTTCCTCGATCGGGCCGCTGCCGCGCAGGCCGCCTGTCAGAAGGTCGATCACCTCCCAGGTTTCCTCATTGGCGCGGAGGAAGTTGAGCCGATCGCCCGATAACCGATAGGTGGAATAGGCGGCCCGCGCAGCGACGGTGGCGACGACCTCCTGTTCGATCAGGCTGTTGTAGATCATTACTTCGCCGCTGCCGTGAAGCACCAAATACCCTTGGTCGCCCCCAATGGGCGACAACGCGGCGACCGCGCCGATGCTGTTAGCCGCAGTTTGCAGTAGCCGCCCATCGGGCGCAAAGACCCTGACGCCCGAGGGGGTTAGAATATTGATTTCGTTACTTGTTTCTGAGAAGGCGATGCGAACTGGCGTGCCTTCGGGGACCGAGGTGATGATCCGTTCCACGGGCGTGGCATTGGGGTCACTCAAGGAGCCGAGCGAAGTGTTAACGACGTTAACCTGTCCGCTCCCGGCGGCGCGGGTGAAAACGAAGAACTGCTCGTCGGTACTGATCGCGCGATTGGCGGTGGTGACAGTGACCGGCTCAAATCGCAGGATTTCCCGGCGGGTTCGCACATCAAACAGGCGGTTCGGCGTGCCGTCCGGCGTGGTCGCAATCAGGTACGACCCCCCAGCCGAAAATCCCAAACGCACCACAGTGTCGGGGATGCCGCGGGCAAGGTGGGCCTCATATTCGCCGCTTTGCCGATCATAAAGCGCGATGCCGCCGGTGCTGTCCACGGCGGCGATGCGGCGGTTGTCCCAAGAGAAGCGCGGCAGCAAAGCGAAGGTGCCGTTGGGGGCGCGCAAGGTGGCTTGCTGCACCCAATCGCCCCGCGCCTCAACCGAGGCTTGCAGGGCCGCCGCCAAGGCATTTTCCGCGATCTCCAGCGCCTCTCGAAGCTCTGTCTCTGTGCTTTCCAACGCGGAAATCTGGCCGCGTAAGCTATTGTTTTCACTTTCCAACACGCTGACACGGTCGCGCAAATCGGCGATCTCGGCCAAATTGGGCAGGGGCGCGTTTTCCAAGGTGGCGATTTGCGCGTTCAGTCGTTCTCGCGCCGCTTCGGAGCTTTCAAGCGATGCTTCCAGCGCCCGCAATTCCGTTTGCGCGGCGTCCAGTTCGGCGCCTCGGGCCTCGGCCTGTTGTAGCTGCGCGTCGAGCGTGGCGGCGCGGATCGTGGCGGCGTTCAGGGCCGTTTGCGCGGCGGCCAAATCTTCCTCGGCGCGGGCCAAAAGCGCCTGGGTTGTGCGGGCCTCCACCAGGCGGCTTGTGGCATCTGCCAGGCTTGCTTCCAAGGTCGCGACGCGGGCGCGGGCGGCGATGCTGTCGGCTTCCAACTCGGTGATTTCGGCGGAGAGGGCGCGGCCCGCAGCCTCAGCGTTAACCAATCGGGCTTGGGTTTCTGCCGTCAAAGCCTCGGCAGCATCAGCCCGTTCTGCGGCGGCCTCTGCGGCGGATCGCGCCGCGTCCAAATCTGCCGCAAGCGCGGTGAGGGCGGCCAATTCCCCTTCCAGTTCAGTGATTTGCGCGGTCGCGGCATCTCGGGCTGTGCGGGCCGCGTCTAGCTCGGCCAAGGTGGCGCTCATGTCGCCGCCGGCGGCTTCCAGGCGGGTCAGCTCTGCCTCTGCCTCGGTCAAGGTGGCCTCCAGGTTCTGCAATCGGGCCTCGGCGGCGGAGCGGGCGGCGTTGGCCCCCGAAAGCTCGGATTCCAACTGCCCCATCTGCGCCTGCATTTCCGGCATTTCCGGAGACAGCCATGGCGGTTGCAGCGCCCAAATCGCCGCCCCAGCCAGACCCACCAAAAGCGCCCCAATCGCGACACCTGCCAAAAGTCGGGCGGGGGCGGCGGCGGGCGGGGCAGAGGAGGGGGCCGTTGAGGGATCGGTTAACGCTGTTAACCATGCACGAGCATCCGCAGGGCGTTCATCGGGGACCATGCGCAGGGCGCGGTCGATCAGGTGCAGCAGGCGCGGGTCAAATTCGGGATGGGCGTCGGCGATAGGGACATAGGGATCAGCTTGCCCCGTCGCCATGGCGCTGGCGCGTTCATCGGCGGCAATCGGCGCGGCTCCGGTAATGACGTGGTGCAGCGTGGCTGCCAATGCGTAAAGGTCCGAATGGGGGCCTTGCTTGGCGCCCGAGACATAGAATTCGTGGGGCGAGTAGCCATCGGTAACAACGCGAAACGTCCCCGCCATGCGAGACCGGGCCTGAGTTTCAGCGCGCGCCGCGCCAAAGTCGATCAGCATCGGCATCCCGAACCGATCAATGCGGATGTTTTGCGGTTTGATATCGCGGTGTAGCACCCCTTGGGCGTGAACATACTCCAACGCGCCCAGTAGATCGCGGGCCAGATCCAGCACGCGCGATGGCGGCAGGGCGTCGCCCTCAATCTCTTCGTGCAGGTCGCGCCCGTGGATGAAATCCATCGCCATATAGGCGGTGCCGTTTTCTTCGAACAGGGTTTGGACGTGGACCACATTCGGGTGGTTTAGGCCCGCCAACATGCGGGCTTCCCTCAGGAATTGGCCCCGTGCGGTCTCAAAATGCTCGGACGTGCCCGCCGAGGTCGCGCTGACGGCGTGGCTGGTGGCGGCGCGTTGGGCCAGCCCTAGGGGGAAGCATTCCTTTACCGCCACATCGCGGCCCAAGGTATCACGCGCCAGATAGGTGATCCCGAACCCGCCCGAGGCGATTAGGCGCACGATTTCATACTGGCCCTCCAGCAGTTTCCACCCGGACGGAAGCTCTCCGGCGGGCAGAAGTTTGGTGACGGCATCGGGGCCGCGCGGGGTGGAGGGCGCGTTTGGCATTGCCCCATTGTCGCGCGGCGGGCAGGGCGGTGTAAACGGGTGTTTCGCCTCGATGGCGCACAGGGCTTGCAATCTTGGCTGCCCTGCAACAAGTGGGGGGCATGTCGTTGAGTATTTCGCAAAAAGCGCTTGGCGCGTGGGATGTTGTGACCCGCCGCTACGACCAGAAAATTGATAGCGCCCTTGGGCGGTGGCAGGGCCAATTTTTCGCCAACATGGTGGACCACGGCATTTTGCGAAGACGCTGGACGAACGAAGGCCAGATTGCTGAGGGCTTGTATCGTTCCAATCATCCCCACGCGGGAACGTTGGCCCGGTGGAAAGCGCGCGGGATTGTTGAGGTCATCAGCCTGCGCCCTGCAAACAACGCGGTACACTTGTTTGAGGCAGAAGCCTGCGACGCCCTTGGCCTGACCCTGCGAAACGTGCCCCTTGCGGCCCGCCAAGCACCAAGCGCCGATGCTTTGCTGCGGCTGTTGGATACCTTCGATACGATCCAACTGCCCGCCTTGATCCATTGCAAATCAGGGGCGGATCGCACCGGCCTTGCGGCGGCGATGTGGGCGATCCATGTGGAGGGGAAACCCGTGGACGAGGCCAAGCGTGCGCTTGGGTTCAAGCACCTGCATATCCGCGCCTCCAAAACCGGGGTTCTGGACCGCGTGCTTGAGGCTTATGAAGCGCGTGTTGCGAAGGCCCCGATCGGTCTGCGGGAATGGGTCGAGACTGAATACGATCCCGCAAGCCTTTGAAGCGGCTTAGTTAAGCCAAGTTTCCACCTCTAGATCAGCGGTGCAGGTGGACCCATCGGTGGTGCCGATCCAGATATCGACACGCCCGTCGATGGCCTCAGCGCCCGTCAGGTTCAGCATCGGTAGAATGCCCCCGTTGCTGTCGTTGTCGAACTGCCAAACCCGGTCATTCCCGGCCACCAGCAGCGTCGTGTCACAAACCGACACGACCTGCATTTCTACCCGGCGGAATTGGGCCATCTCGGACAGGAATAGCGTATAATTTGGGGTCTCATGCACCAAACCTACGGCGTTGAACGGCAGGTCCGCGCAGGCGCCAAGGTCAATCGTGCCGCCGGCCTGCGTATGCAGGGTTTGGGGGCTGTAGATATCGGTGCCGGTGAAGCGCAATTCCTCGCCGGATATGCCGGGGGCGGGGCAGGTGGTAGCTGGGGTCGTGGCAGGGCCGGGGTTGGGGACGGTCGCGTTGGCAGCCATCAGGTCAATCGTGGCCTCCGCCTCGCGCAGAGCCATGGTCAGGCGATCGGCCTCTGCCTCGGCGGTGGCGAGGTCTTCGGCCATGCGCTGCAAATCGGCCTGTGCACGGGTGGCGGCACGGTCGGCGGCCTCTTGCGCAGCGAGCGCGGCGGTCAGTGCGCTGGCATCCGTGGCTTGAGTGCCGAGGGTTTCGATCTGCGCCTCAAGATCCATGATCTGGGCTTCTAGTGTGCGCTGTGCATCAATCGCCGCGCCTTGATCGGCAATCGCTTGGTTCAACTGGCTGCGAAGCACGCGGGTTTGCTCGCCTTCCCCTTCGCCCGCAGCACGAAGCTGTGCGCGCAGGTCGCTGACGGTGCGCGACAGTTCATCGGCGCGGTTGGTGGCAAGGTCGCGGGCGTCCGTGGCGGCGTCCACATTGGCTTGCAGGGCATCGGCGGTGTCCGACATCTCGGCCAATTCGCTTTCCAACTCGGTCATGGCGCTTTGGGTTGCGGCCAGTTGCGCGCGCAATTCCGCGTCGGTGGCGGGCGGCTCGCTCAGCGCATAGACCCCCACCCCCACCAGCGCGAGGGCCGAGGCGCCCGCGATTGCGGCGCCCTTCCAAGTGTTGCCCTGGGTGGCAGGAGCATCCGGGGCGGGCGGTGCCGCCACGGGTGCTATGATCCGCGTGGTCGCATCGGGAATGGCGGCGAACCATGCCTGCGCATCGGCGGGACGGTCGCGCAGGGGCCGCGACAGGGCGCGATCCAGCAAAGACAACAGGCGCGGATCATGGGCCGGGAAACGCCCCGCGAGGGGCAGGTAGGGGTCCTCTTCCCCGTTCGAGACCTTTTGCGCCCGCATATCCGCCGCCGCCGGGGCCACGCCTGCGATGCAATGGTACAAGCTTGCGGCCAGTGAATAGAGGTCCGAGGCCGGGCCCTGATCGGTTCCGGGCACGTAGAACTCATTGGGCGAATAGCCGTCGGACACCACCCGGAACGTTCCAGCGGCCCGGCTTTGCGCCTTGGTTTCCTGCCGCGCCGCGCCGAAATCAATGATCACGGGCGTGTCGAGGGGATCAATGCGGATGTTGGCGGGTTTGATATCGCGGTGCAGCAGCCGTTCTTTGCCGCGCTCGGGCGCATCGCGGTGAAGGTAGTCCAACGCGGCCAGAAGGGCGCGGGTCAGCTCCATGATATAGGCGGGGGTCAGCAGCTCGGGCTCGTGCGTGATGACATGCTGCAAATCGCGCCCCTCTACGTAATCCATCGCCATATAGGCGGTGCCGTTTTCCTCAAACAGCGTTTGGACGTGGACGATATTGGGGTGACGCAGGGTGGCGAGGGTTCTGGCCTCGCGCAGGAAAAGCGTGCGGGCGGTCTCGAACGGCTCGGCGGTGGAGGCGCTGGCGGCCGATACCGTGAAATCGCCCGCGCGCAGGGCAAGGCCCGCGGGGAAGCATTCCTTGATGGCGACTTTCCGGTCGAGGTTGTCGCGCGCCTCATAGGTAATGCCGAAACCGCCCGCTGCGATGCGGCCCGTGATCCGATACATGCCCTGGCTCAACTCTGCGCCCACGGGAAGCTCTCCGGCGGGGGCGTCGGGCAAGATCCGGGTTTTGGCAGGATCGTCAGACATGAAAAAGCAGGCCTTCGGGCGGGTTACGGGTGGGGCAGGGCCCGCGCGGACCCGTGTGCGGATTGTGGCGAATCCCCGCTCAATTTGTAAACGTCAGGTTAACCTTACGCAAATGTGCGCGTGCGTCCCGGCGCGATACGTCGTCCCCCTTGCGTATCGGCCCCTCCGCCCATAGAAGGAGCGCGATTTTCAAGACGATTATGCCCGCGCGTACACAAGCGCGCGCGAGAGCTGCAAAGAGGATGCCCCATGCAAATCACTGAGACCCTGGCCGAGGGCCTGAAGCGCGAATACACGATCACCGTTCCCGCGTCTGATCTGGAAACCCGCGTGAACACCAAGCTGGAAGAAGCGCGCCCCGAGGTCGAGATGAAGGGCTTCCGCAAGGGTAAAGTCCCGATGGCGCTGCTGAAAAAGCAGTTCGGCCCCCGGATCATGGGCGAAGCGATGCAGGAATCCGTCGATGAGGCCATGCAGGGCCACCTTGACGAGTCCGGCGATCGCCCCGCGATGCAGCCCGAAGTCAAAATGACCAACGAAGACTGGAAGGAAGGCGACGATATCGTTGTTTCCATGTCCTACGAAAAGCTGCCTGAAATCCCTGACGTGGATTACAAAGCGATCAAGCTGGAAAAGCTGGTTGTGACCCCGTCCGAGGAAGAAGTGACCGAAGCGCTGGCCAACTTGGCCGAGAACGCTGAAAGCTTCGCCACCAAGAAGGGCAAAGCAGCCGACGGCGATCAGGTTGTGTTCGACTTTGTCGGCACCGTGGACGGCGAAGCCTTTGAAGGCGGTTCCGCCGAAGATTTCCCCCTGAAGCTCGGTTCCGGCCAGTTCATCCCCGGCTTTGAAGAACAGCTGGTTGGCGTGAAAGCCGGCGAGAGCAAAGACGTGGAAGTGACCTTCCCCGAGGAATATCAGGCCGAGCATCTGGCCGGTAAAGCCGCCGTTTTCGCCTGCACCATCAAAGAGGTGAAGAAGCCTGTCGCCGCTGAAGTGGATGACGAGCTGGCGAAGAAATTCGGCGCCGAAGATCTGGACGCCCTGAAGGGTCAGATCACCGAGCGTCTGGCTTCCGAATACACCGGCGCTGCCCGCGCGGTGATGAAGCGTTCGCTTCTGGACCAGTTGGACGAGGTTGTGTCCTTCGAGCTGCCGCCCTCGTTGGTGGATGCCGAAGCGGGCCAGATCGCGCATCAGCTGTGGCACGAAGAAAACCCCGAGGTGGAAGGCCACGACCACCCCGAGATCGAAACCACCGACGAGCACAAGTCCCTTGCCGCGCGTCGCGTGAAGCTGGGTCTGTTGCTGGCCGAGCTGGGTCAGAAGAACGACGTCACCGTTTCCGACGCCGAGATGACCCAAGCGATCATGAACCAAGCCCGCCAGTACCCCGGTCAAGAGCGTGCGTTCTTCGAGTTCATTCAGCAGAATCAGGCCGCGCAACAGCAGGTCCGTGCGCCTCTGTTCGAAGACAAAGTTGTCGATTTCATCGGTGAGATGGCCCAAGTGACCGAGAAAGAGGTCTCCAAGGATGATCTCAAGGCCGCTGTAGACGCGCTCGACGAAGAATAATTGCCGCCCTCAGGGGCTGGTTGCAAGATTTGGGCGTCCCTCAGGGGGGCGCCTTTTTTGTTGCGCCTCGCCCATGTTTTACTGGGGTTAGAGCGCCTTGTTATCGGATAACGCGGCCCCGCTTTTGAGTATCAGGCTGACCTATAGCCATAGTCATCCCACAGCCGATCCCCGGCATTTTTTACGACACTATTTTCAACACCGCTTTCTTACTTCGTCCCTTCTTTCCGCCTCCATTTTTAACTCAAAGGCTTAATCCAATGTTTAAATTCCCCATCGCCGTGGCGATTGGCCTGACGGTGGCTTCCGCTGCCGCCCATGCCGACGTGATCGTCATCCATGGCACGCCCTCATTCGAACCCGCAATCATCAACCACGGCCCCCATCCCCCGCTTCTGGGCGATGCGCTTGACCGGGCCGATATCCTGTCCATGCCCGCCTTCCACCGCCTGTCCCAGATGTGTGAGACCCTTGGGATGGATTGTGGCGCAGAGCACGCCACCGCAGAAGGTGGCATTGTGCCAGAGTGGACCCCGCGCCACATCGCAGATGCTGAAAAGCGTCTGGCGCAGTTGGTCGAGGACCGCGAAGACTATGTCGCTGCCCTGGAGGAGCATTTTGAGGCGCTGCCCGCGCCACGCCCTGTTGCGCCCTTTCCCCATCGCCTTTTCGGTTGGAACACGACCCCTCACGGAGTGCCTCACATCATCGCGCCCCGGCCGCATCAGTTTGGGCATGTGTTCCCGACGCTGCCGCGCGCCACGGTTCCGCAGGTGACGCTGCCCCGGCCCGTTGTGCCCGGTGCTCATGACCTCTCGGGCTTCTATCACCGCCTGAATACGCCGGGCGCTGTGGTGCCCCGGTCCGTGATGCCCCGCCACATGCTGCCGCGTCATGGCTTTCCGTGGCGGTCGTTCTAACCTCTCCATCGTTTTGCCCCGGTGATTTTGCCGGGGCAGGGCGCTCCTTTCCTTCCACATCATTCGAGTAGAAAAATTATGAAACGCACATTTCCCCTTCTGGCCGTTATGGCCGCTACCCTCGCCGCCCCGGTTGCGGCGCAAGACATCAACAGCATCCTGAACCCCGGCAATTTCGCGGCGCGTCTGAACATGGGTAACGCCCCCGCGATGGCGAACATGCCCCGCGATATGTCTGCCTTGTTTGACGGGCGTACCGTTGGCGCCGCTATGAACCCGGCGCTGGCCAACCAGATCGCGGCCCTGACCCCTGAGACACGTAGCCTTGCGCCCCGGACCTCCATCGCGCCTGTACCGCGCCGCTCAATCGCGCGGATCGTGACGCCAGACGCAGCGCCCGAGGTTGCAGCCTTGCGTGTGGCCCCGGTTGCAGAACCCGAGGCGGGCACGGGCCTTGTTGCCATGATGGCCGACGCCGCCGAGGCCGCGCCCGCGGGCAGCAACACCTTCGTTGTGAACGGCACAAACACGGCCGTGATTCAGTCCGGCCCCAGCGCCGAGGCCCCGCGCCTGAGCCTGTGGCAGCGTTTGTTCGGCATCTAAACACCCCTAAAATATAGGCAACCGCCCCTTGCAGATCAGGGGGCGGTTTTGCCTTTTGACCCATTGGATAAAAAAAGCTTTGGTCATTTCGTTCGCCCGGCTAACGTGTTGTTGGCACACGGAAGGTCAGGGTTTCCGCAGTTCTGCGGGAACGTTTTTAACAATATGATTGATCTCATTACGACGAACTAAGGCGGACGAGGCACCCCTCGCCAGTCCCCAAACAGGAAGGAAATCAACACCATGCGTCTTATGACTGCGAGCGCGATTGCAATGTTTGCAATGGGCGGTGCCGCAATGGCTTGCCCCAACTATCAACTTTCGACCGGATCGCTAAGCTACGATGCCTCTCAGATCGGCAACCCCCAAGGGTTCTCGGTGACGGCAGGCGGTAACTTCACGCTGGACCAATGTGGTCTGGGGTCCTTGGGCTATGGGCAGTTCCGTTCGGCCCCTGATCTGACGTTGAACCTGACCAGCATGGCGGGACGCGAGTTGGACGTGACGGCGACCTCTAGCTGTGACCCGGCGCTTTTGGTGAACGATGCCAACGGCCAGTGGTACTTCAACGATGACCGCAACGGCTTGCAGCCCGGCCTGACCCTTCCTGCGGGCGCCGGTAACGGCCGCGTCGATATCTGGATCGGCACCTTTGCTGGCGGCGGTTGCCCCGCGACGCTGGCGGTTCAGGCCTTGGGTGGCGGCGCGGTTCCCGTGCCTGTGCCTCAGCCCGTCCCACAACCCGTCCCGCAGCCTGTACCGGTTCCGGCCAGCGCCTGCCCCACATGGGAAGTTCCCGGTCCCGCGCTTTCCTTTGACGCGAGCCAGATCCTTCAGCCGCTGTCCTATGTGGCCCAAGCCACCGGCGGCACGAGTGTTCGCGATTGCCCCGGTGTAGAAGGTGGCGGCTACGCCAGCCAGGTGCCTCAGTTCTCGGTGTCCCTGTCGGGCATGGACGGCCACAGCCTGCGCCTTCTGGCGAACGCGGAATGTGATTCCACGCTTCTGGTGAACGGCGCCAACACCCAGTGGTTCTACAACGATGACGGCCAAGGCCAATTGCAGCCACAGTTGGACATTTCTGATCCAGCGGCCCTGAATGGCCGGATTGACGTTTGGGTCGGCACCTATGGTGACCGGGTTTGCCCCAGCACCTTCACGCTTCAGGCGATCCCTGTAGCCGTAGCGCCAACGCCGCAGCCTGTGCCCGTTCCGGTGCCTCAGCCGGTCCCACAGCCCGTACCGCAGCCTGTGCCGGTTCCTGTGCCTGCACCAACGCCTGCACCGGTGCCAGTGCCAACGCCCACACCCACGCCAACACCTGTCCCCACACCTACGCCAACAGCCGGGTGCCCAACGACAGCGATTGAAGGCACGGTTATCACCACCACCGGGTCCGAGCTTTACGGCCCAGATCGTTTCCCGATCAGCGTCGGCGGCGCGACGGCTTTGTCCACCTGCGCGGAAATTCCAAGCAGCACGGGCGTGGCGTATGCTAACCCCGATTACACCCTCTACCTCTCGGGGATGGAGACCTATGGTCGCCTGGAGATCGAAGTTGAAAGCGATTGCGACGCGACGCTTTTGGTTCATGATGCCTTGGGCAACTGGCACTTCGACGACGACTCGGGCGGCAGCTTCCAGCCTGAGTTGAACCTGGCCAACACGGCCGCGCTGAATGGCCGGGTCGATATCTGGGTTGGCTCCTACGGCGAATCCATCTCGTGTCAGGGTGAGATCGAGTTGGAGACCTGGAACTTCTAATCCAGAGGCTTCTTTGACAAGAATAGGGGCGTGGTCTTAGGTGACCGCGCCCTTTTTCCGTTATGGATCAGGGAGTTGGGGCGCACGGGCGACAGGTTAAAGACAGGTAAGGAATTCCAGCCTTTCAAATTTCCTCGGTGAAAGCGATAGTCCGTTCATAGGCAAATGACACGAAACGCCTAGCAACAAACTGAAACACCAAACGACCTAAACCCCTTCTAAGAAAAAGAAATTTCGGAGTAACACTATGAAAAAGCTTCTCGCCGCCGCCTTCGCTCTTGTCGCCACCGCTGGCGTCGCCGCCGCTTGCCCCGCGTGGCAGAACCAAGGTGTGCAGACAGGCTACACAACCGGTCAGGACCTTTGGACGCCAAACCATTACTCGGTCACGGCGGGCGGAGACCAGTCCCTGCGTAACTGCGGTTGGAACCACTCTGGCCACGTGATCTCTCGCCCTGACTTCGAGTTCCAGATCGACGGTCTGGAGCAGTATCGCCGCCTCGAGATCCGCGTAAGCGGCTCCTGCGATACAGTTCTTCTGGTGAACGATGCGTCCGGCAACTGGTACTTCAACGACGATGGCTGGGGCAACCTGAACCCGCTGGTGAACCTGTCGAACCCACGTTCCGGCGTTTACGACATCTGGGTCGGCACCTACGGCACCAACCTGTGTGGCGCGACGCTACAGATGGAAACATTCTGATCTAACTCACTGATAGTGTTAAAGAACGGCCCGCCAGTTTCGGCGGGCCGTTTGCGTTCGGTCGGGGAGGCGGTGACGCGGGTCCGCGCTTTTGCCCCGGCAAAACCGCATACCACGCTCCACCCGCCGTCCCGTTATTCAGGGGCGGGGGTCAGGCGGATCAGGGCGCCCGGGTCGTCATCTATCACGATCAGGATCGCGCCCTCGGCATCGACATCAACGTCGCGCACCCGGCCTTGGCCTGTGCGGAAGCGCTCCTCTGCGATGATCGAGGTGCCGTCGATGTCCAGCCGCACCAAGGATTGCCCCGCCAGAGCCCCCAGAAGGATGTCGCCCTGCCAGTCAGGAAACATCTCGCCTTCATAGAAGATCAGGTCCGAGGGCGCGATGGAGGGGTCCCAATAGTAGCGCGGCTCGATGAAGTCGGGGGCGTGGGCCTGTTCGCCGTCACCCACGTCGGATCCGTTGTAGTTCACCCCGTAGCTCACGACGGGCCAACCGTAGTTGCCGCCCGGTTCGATCACGTTCAGCTCGTCCCCGCCCGCGGGCCCATGTTCCAGCGTCCACACCAGTTGGCTATCGGGCTGGATGGCGAGCCCTTGGATATTGCGGTGACCGTAGGTGAGAACGCCGGGTAGAGCGCCGTCGACGAAGTCCAGCGTGGCGGGGTCGTGGTCGGGTTGCAGCATGATGGTGACGCCATAGGTGGCGGACGCGGGATCTTGGGCTAATTCCCTGTTTTCCGGTGTAAAACGGTCGCCGGTGGTGACGAATACAAAGCCTTCGTCGTCCACAAGCACGCGGCTCCCAAAATGCGCGGGGATCGCCGAAGCGGGCGTTTGCCGCCAGAGTTCCTGCACGTCGGTCAATGCTGTGTGATCCTCCGACAGGGTTGCGAGGGCAAGCGCCGTGGCCGAGGCGGCAAGGCCCTCACGGGCGGAATAGGTGAGGAATATGGCGCGGCTATCGGTAAAATCCGCCGCCAGCGCCACGTCCAGTAAACCGCCCTGTCGGATCGCGCGCACGTCCGGCACGCCGCTGATTTCAGGGCCCATGGTGCCGTCGCGGGTGATGTGGCGCAGGGTGCCGCCGCGCTCGGTCACGATATAGCCCGCGCTGTCAGGCAGGATCGCCAGCCCCCAGGGATGGGCGAGGGTGCCGCTGATTACCTCTTCGTCGAAGGTGATGCCGGAGGTGATCTCGGGCGCTTCGGTCTGGCCGGTAAACGCCGCGACAGAGGCGTCGAAATTACCGGTGCCGTCGTCTACCGGGGCCTCTTGCGCCATGGAGGCGCCTGCGAGGAGCGTAGCGAGGAGAGGAGGGGCGGACAGAATGCGAAGCATGATGGACCTTTGGAAAACGCTGTTGCCTAAACAAATAGGCCGCCTCCCTGCGGAGACGGCCTACTTTTTCGTGAAGTGCCAAGATCGGCGGAATTAGTCCTCGTCAGAGGCTTCTTCTGCCGCCGGTGCAGGGGCGTCGTCGTCATCGTCCATGCCTGCGGCACCGATGTCGTCGAACAGCTCTGCAATCTCGAACTCTGCCTGTGCTTCTTCTTCAGCGGCCAGATCCTGAATGGATTTGCCCGATGCCTGAAGCTCGGCTTCTTCCGCGGAGCGGGCCACGTTCAACTCGATTTCGACCTGCACTTCGGGGTGCAGATTGACGTTGACCGTGTGAATGCCCAGATCCTTGATCGGTGCGGTCAAAGCGACCTGCTTACGATCAACGGTGAAGCCTTCGGCTGTAGCAGCTTCGGCAGCGTCACGGATGGTGACGGAGCCGTAAAGCGCACCGGAATCGGAAGCAGAGCGGATGATGATGAACTGCTGACCAGCAAGTTTCTCACCCAGCTTCTCAGCTTCGGCTTTGGTTTCCAGGTTGCGCGCTTCAAGTTGCGCTTTCTGGGCTTCAAAGCCTTTCAGGTTGGCTTCGTTGGCGCGGAGCGCCTTTTTTTGCGGCAGAAGGAAGTTGCGCGCGTAGCCCTCTTTGACAGAGACTACTTCGCCCATTTGTCCCAGCTTCGCCACACGTTCCAGAAGGATAACGTCCATGATGTGCGCTCCTTATTTAACGGCGTAGGGCAGCAGGGCGAGGAACCGGGCGCGTTTGATTGCTTTTGCAAGCGCACGCTGGTTCTTGGCACCTACAGCGGTGATACGGGAAGGCACGATCTTGCCACGCTCAGAGATGTAGCGTTGCAGAAGACGTGTGTCTTTATAGTCGATCTTCGGCGCGTTCTCGCCCTCAAACGGGTCGGTCTTGCGGCGGCGGAAGAATGGTTTAGCGGCCATTTTGATGTCCTTTCAAACTGAAGGCGGTCGAATCAACGACGCTCGCGGCGGGGTTCACGCTCATCGCGCTTTTGCATCTGGACGGAAGGGCCGTCCTCGTGGGCGTCAACCTTGATGGTCAGAACGCGCATCACGTCGTCATGCAGGCGCATCAGGCGTTCCATTTCCTGGATCGCTTCCGACGGGGCGTCGGTGCGCAGGAAGGAATAGTGACCCTTGCGGTTCTTGTTGATCTTGTAGGCCATTGTTTTGACACCCCAATATTCGGTGTCGATGACCTTGCCGCCGTTGTCGGCGAGGACGGTGCCAAAGTGCTCGTTCAGCGCTTCGGCTTGCGTGTTGGACAGGTCCTGACGCGCAATCATCACGTGCTCGTAGAGAGCCATGGGAACTCCAGTTCATCGTTTCGGGCGCGTTTCAAAGGCCGGGCATTTCAATCCTTGCCCCCCAGCCACGAGGGATCACGCCAAACAAATATCTTAGCAAGGATGGGCGCGTGTACGCCCGTGCGGCTTGGATGTCTAGCCTTTCGTCGCCCGCGTCAGGGCTTTTGGGCCAGTGATCATAGGGTTTGCGCGTTTCTGCCCCATTTCCACCATGATGTCTTGGCAGACAAGCCTCGGATTGTGCCGTCCGAATTCGGACTAATGCGCACGGATGGGCCAATTTGCCCAGAATAGACAAGGGCGGATGCCCCAAGAGCCAAGTGAATGGAGGCCCCCGTGGCGTACCAATGTTATGTAAGGGACGAAAACGGCGCTGCGACGGTCGATTGGGTCGTGGTTATGGCGTTGTTGGTGGGGCTGGGTCTTGCCGTGTCGAACCAAACCGGAGAGGCGCTGACGAGCGAAAGTGGCCAGATTCAGGGCGAGTTGCAGGACGGTTTGTTTGAGACTGCTTGGGACAGCCAATTGGCGGTTCAGCCCGATGGCGAAGCGGGCGAAGAATGCACTGGCGGATACTCGTGTGATCCGGGAACTGGAAGCGGCACAGGGTCCGGCACAGGGACAGGAACAGGGACTGGCACAGGAACAGGTACAGGCACCGGTACAGGCGGCGGGACGGACCCCGACCCTGATCCCGATCCCACGCCCGATCCCGACCCTGATCCCGATCCAACACCAGATCCTGACCCGGACCCTGATCCAATTCCCGACCCTGATCCTGTGCCTGATCCAGATCCCGACCCGCCTTCGGCAAGCGCGCCTGCGGCCGGGTGTCCATCGACGGCTTACTACGGTATTCCAATTGCGTCGGATGGGTCGGACCTGACGCGGAATAACACTTATCAAGTGCGTTATTCTGGCTATACCAACCTGCGGTCTTGTAGCGGTATGCCAAACAATTGGGCGCATTTTGACGCGAACCCGACGTTCACGCTGACGCTGACGGATATGGACAACTACGGCTCGCTTGAGTTCCGGGTTCGGGATGCGTCGTGCGATACCACACTTTTGGTGCGCGATGCGCAGGGCAACTACTACTTCGATGATGACGGCGGCAGCGGTCTTTATTCGAAGCTGAGGCTCTATGATACCGATGCGCTGAACGGGCGTGTGGATGTATGGTTGGGGGTCTATTCCGGCGGTACATGCAACGCAGAGCTGGAAATTCGCGCTCGGAATTAACGACGCATCGACGTCAACAGACATCAGGAAACAGGCGGTGCGCGACAGCGGGCCGCCTGTTTTCGTGCGCGTGCCGTTTTGTGTAACATTGCGATAAGCGCGGGCTTGGGGTAGCTGAAAGGTCACCATTTTGTTCCGCGACTGACCCAAGGGGACCGCATATGACCCGAGCTTTCATTTTTCCCGGCCAAGGGGCGCAAACCATCGGCATGGGCCGCGCCCTCGCGGACGCTTATCCGGCCTCGAAGGCCGTCTTCGCAGAGGTGGATGACGCCTTGGGCGAAAGCCTGTCGTCGCTGATCTGGGAAGGCGAGATCGAGTCCCTGACCCTGACGCGCAACGCGCAGCCTGCGTTGATGGCCACATCGCTGGCGGCGATGGCGGCGTTGAAGGCGGAAGGCGTTGATGTAACCGCGGCGTCCTTTGTCGCCGGGCACTCGCTGGGCGAATACTCGGCCCTTTGTGCGGCGGGCACCTTCAGCCTTGCGGATACCGCGCGTCTGTTGCGCCTGCGCGGCGAGGCGATGCAAGCGGCCGTTCCGGCGGGCAAGGGGGCCATGGCGGCGGTTCTGGGCCTTGACCTTGCAGCGGTAGAAGAAGTGGCAGCGGAAGCGGCCCAAGGCGAGGTGTGCGAAGCGGCCAACGACAACGATCCGGCGCAAGTCGTGATTTCCGGCGCGAAAGCCGCGGTGGAGCGGGCTTGCGAGATTGCCAAAGCCAAGGGCGCAAAACGCGCATTGCTGTTGCCGGTGTCCGCGCCGTTCCATTGTGCGTTGATGCAACCGGCCGCCGACGCCATGGCGCAAGCGCTGGGCGAGGTGGATATGCAAGCCCCTGCCGTGCCACTGGTGAGCAACGTATTGGCGCGGGCCGAAAGCGCTCCCGCTGTGATCCGAGAGAACCTTGTCGTGCAGGTCACGGGCCGGGTCCGTTGGCGCGAAAGCGTGGCGTGGATGGCGGCCGAGGGCGTCACGGAAGTGTATGAGATCGGCGCGGGCAAGGCCCTGTCGGGGATGGTCAAACGCATTGACCGCGCTGTCACGCCCCATGCCGTCGGCACGCCGGACGATGTGACCAAAGCGCTAGAGGCGCTGGCCCAATGACCTTTAACGAGGCCATGGCTCTGCAACCGATGTGGGTGCAGATATGGCTTAACATACTGCTTTTGGGTGCGTTTATCCTGCCCCTGTCCTTTCTGATCTGGAAACAGAGCCGCATGGCAGGGATTGTCACCTTGGTGGTGTCCGTGCTTGCGGCGCTGGGCGTGTCTTGGATGTATGGGCAAATGGGGTACGTAAAACTGCTCGGGCTGCCCCATGTCATCTTGTGGCTACCTTTGGCGGTGTATCTATGGCGGCAAATACGTCGGACAGACATGCCGCAATGGCCTCGGCGCTTGATGTCTGTGACATTGGCGATCATCGTGATCTCGCTGGCGTTTGACATCGTGGATGTTGCGCGTTGGGTGCTGGGAGAGCGTGAAGCGCAAGCGGGCACGTTGGCGACGGTGGAATGAACGCGGTCAAGTTGCCGTAGAATAAGAAGTGAGAAGGGGTGGAAATGTTTGACCTGACAGGAAAAAACGCGCTGGTCACCGGCGCATCGGGCGGCATCGGTGCCGCGATTGCACGGCAGTTGCACGCAGCGGGCGCCACGGTGGGCCTGTCGGGCACACGGGTTGAGCCGCTGGAGGCGCTGGCCGCTGAACTGGGCGACCGCGCCCATGTGTTGCCCTGCAACCTGAGCGATGCCGAGGCGGTGGACGCTCTGCCGAAAGAGGCGATTGCCGCGATGGGCAGCCTGGACGTGCTGGTTAACAACGCGGGCATCACGAAGGACAACCTGTTCATGCGCATGTCAGACGACGAATGGGCCAGCGTGCTGGAGGTCAACCTGACCTCGACCATGCGCCTGTGTCGGGGCGCTTTGCGCGGCATGATGAAGGCGCGTTGGGGCCGGATCATCAACGTCTCGAGCGTTGTGGGGACCACGGGCAATCCGGGACAAGCCAATTACGCGGCCTCTAAGGCGGGCATGGTGGGCATGTCGAAATCGCTGGCCTATGAGGTCGCGAGCCGTGGAATCACCGTGAACTGCATCGCGCCGGGTTTCATCGAAACGGCGATGACCGACAAGCTGACCGACGACCAGAAAGAGAAGATTTTGGTGCAGATTCCAGCAGGTCGCATGGGCTCTGCCGACGAGATCGCGGCCTCGGCCTTGTTCCTTGCGAGCGCGGAAGCGGGCTATTTGACGGGCACCACGATGCACGTAAATGGCGGCATGGCGATGATTTAGATGGAATGCTAAGGCGCTTGACCTTACGTTAGAAAGGCACGCTCAAGGCATTGCCATGGCCGCAACATATGCTATAGGCGGCGCAGATTTCACCGGAGGACTTGTTCCCCCGGTTGGCCTTTCCCACCTAATCTGGGTGGTGCGGGCATCCTGAGAGGCCGCAACGGCAGCACTGAAACAGGGGCGCACAGAACCGTGCATTTGCCCTGACACAAGATGAGGAACGTAACATGAGCGACATCGCAAGCCGCGTGAAAAAGATCGTTGTTGAGCACCTGAGCGTGGACGAAGATAAAGTTGTTGAGGGCGCGTCCTTCATCGACGATCTGGGCGCAGATTCGCTCGACACAGTCGAGCTGGTCATGGCCTTTGAAGAAGAATTCGGGATCGAGATCCCTGACGACGCGGCCGAAACGATCCAGACGTTCGGCGACGCGACGAAGTTCATCAGCGAAGCAACTGCCTAATAGCGCAGTGTTTCTTGCGCGACAGCGCATGTGATTTTACGGCGTTCGGAGCGATCCGAGCGCCGTTTTATGTTGGACGGGGGAGACGCTGGTCAACGATTTTGCGATGCAAAAACGTTCACATCGCCCCTCCCGCCGTCCCACAGGGGCTATCTGGGGGTGTTTCCGCCGAGGCTGGCCCGAAGGGATTGCGCCTTGGGGGGCGTTTCCGGTAATTGAACAGGCAAAGACAAACATAGGGGTTTGGGCATGCGGCGAGTGGTTGTAACGGGTCTGGGGCTGGTAACGCCTTTGGCATCGGGCGTAGAGGAAACGTGGAGCCGTCTTTTGGCGGGGCAATCGGGCGCGGGTCCGATCACACGGTTTGATCCTGAAGGCTACGGCACGACTTACGCGTGCGAAGTTCCGCGCGGCGATGGCACCAACGGCACGTTCAACCCTGACGAGTGGATGGAGCCGAAAGAGCAGCGCAAGGTTGACGATTTCATCCTTTATGGCATGGCTGCCGCCGTTCAGGCCGTGGAAGACGCTGGCTGGAAACCCACCGACAAGGAAAGCCTGGAGCGCACCGGCTGCCTGATGGGTGCGGGCATTGGCGGGCTTTCGTCGATCGCGGATACATCGATTGTGTTGAACGAGCGTGGTCCCCGCCGGGTATCGCCGTTCTTCGTGCCTGGCGCGTTGATTAACCTGATCTCGGGCCAAGTTTCGATCCGCTACGGCTTCAAGGGGCCGAACCACTCGGTGGTGACGGCCTGTTCCACGGGCGCCCACGCCATTGGCGACGCGGCCCGTCTGATTGCCTTTGACGACGCTGATGTGATGGTTGCGGGCGGCGCGGAAAGCCCGATCTGCAAGATCGGCATCGCCGGGTTCAACGCCTGCAAGGCGCTGTCCACCAAGCGCGCTGATGAGCCCGAGAAAGCCTCGCGCCCTTGGGATTCCGACAGCGATGGCTTCGTCATGGGCGAAGGTGCGGGCATGGTTGTGCTGGAGGAATACGAGCACGCCAAAGCGCGCGGCGCGAAAATCTACGCGGAAATTCTCGGCTATGGCCTGAGCGGCGATGCCCACCATATCACCGCCCCGCCCCCTGACCACGAGGGCGCAGAGCGGGCGATGCGCGCGGCGCTGAAACGCGCCAAGCTGGAACCTTCGGCGGTGGATTACGTGAACGCCCATGGCACCTCGACCATGGCCGATACAATCGAATTGGGCGCGGTAGAGCGGCTGATGGGCGATCACGCGAAGAACCTGCGGATGTCTTCGACCAAATCCATGACGGGGCACCTTTTGGGGGCTGCGGGCGCGATTGAGGCGATCTTCGGCATCCTCGCGATCCGCGACAACGTGGCACCGCCCACGATGAACCTCGACAATCCAGCGGCGCAGACAGAGATCAACCTGTGCGCCAACGAGAAGCAGGAAGGCGAGATCAACATCGTGCAGTCGAACTCTTTCGGGTTTGGCGGCACCAACGCTTGCCTGATCATGGGCCGGGTGTAACCGACCATGTGGAAGCACATTGCCGCCAACGGCATTTCATTCCTGATCGTGGCCCTGATCGCTGCGGCTGCGGCTTTGGGCTGGGGACAGCGGCAATGGACCGGTGAAGGGCCGTTGGCGCAAGCCGCGTTCTTCGAGGTGGAGCAGGGCGATACGCTTTCGCGTGTCTCGGAACGGTTGGAAGCCGCGGGCGCGATCCGATCTGCAACGGTGTTCCGCGTCGGCGTGCGTGCGGCGGACCGGGCGGGCGACCTGCGTTTTGGTAACTACGAAATCCCCGCCGGCGCGAACATGGCGCAGGTGTTGGAGATCGTCACAGCCGGCGGGCCTTCGTCGTTCCGCTACCGGGCCACTTACGTTCTGCGCAACTCGGGTACGGGGCAAATGCGCCTGAGCGAGCGCAACCCGTCGACGGGTGAGGTCGAGGAGATCGCGCGTTTTGCTTATGAAGATGGCGTTCCCGTGGAATATGCCACGCTGGTGGATGAGGGCACGCCAATGCTCTACCGCCTTGTTATTCCAGAAGGTTTGACAAGCTGGCAGGTGGTGCAAGGCTTGATGGCGGCGGATTTCCTTGACGGGGAAATCGTTGATATCCCCGCCGAGGGGATGCTGGCACCCACCACGATTGAGGTGAGCCGGGGCGATAACCGTCTGGAACTGCTGGCGGAAATGCAGGCCAACCAAGAGCGGATCTTGGCAGAGGCTTGGGCGAACCGGGCCGAGGGTATTCCGATTAGCACACCCGAAGAGGCACTGATTTTGGCCTCGATCATCGAGAAAGAGACCAGCGTACCCGACGAGCGGGGCCGGGTGGCCAGCGTGTTCACCAACCGTCTGAACCAAGGGATGCGCCTGCAAACGGACCCTACGGTGATCTACGGCGTCACCAATGGGCGCGGTATTCTGGGGCGGGGCTTGCGCCAGTCTGAGCTGCGCGAAGAGACACCGTGGAACACATACGTGATTAACGGTCTGCCCCCAACGCCGATTGCCAACCCCGGACAGGCGGCGATTGAAGCGGCGGTGAACCCCGACAGCACGGATTTCATCTTCTTCGTGGCCGATGGCACCGGTGGCCACGCCTTTGCCGTTACGCTGGACGAGCATAACGCCAACGTCGCCCGCTGGCGCGCGATTGAGGCGGAGCGTAACGGAAACTAATCCGACATTGGTAGGGAGAGGGTGGAATCGACCCTCTCCCTACCGGATTCTCCTACTTTCAGCGGTTTTGTTAACCTTTCACGTGCTCAGACGCGGGAAGGGTGGCGAACCTGTGCAAGTTTTTGAGGGGCGGCGTACGGTGCCCTGAGCGGATGGCAGCGGGAGAAAACGCTTGATTTCATGGGGCCGAGCAGCGCTTGGTTAATCAATTGTTAGCGCACGGTGCGGGCATTAACCCTTTGAAAACGCAATACTTGTTGACCCACCGAACGGCCCATGGCACCTATTTAAGCACGCTGGAAGATGTGGGTTCAACGGCCATTCAGGGGTAATTCCTTGGGGGCCGTTTCTTTTTGTCCGGGTGAGACGGGGTGGCACGCCCCGGCGGACGAAAGATCGCTTTTGCGAGGCGACATCCTGCTCGTGACCGAGAGCTTTCACGGACACGAGGATATCTAACATGACACGTAATCAGGAAATCGACCCTTCGGAAGACACGCGGGACGAAACGCTGGCGCTGCAAGCGCAGGAGGCGTTCGACCGCGCCGTGCGGGCTTTGCAAGACAGCTGCACCACGCTGGAGCAAGCGCCCGAAGCCGGGGAAGGGGATGTAACGAAAGCGGTGCGCCAGATGAATGGCGCGTTTCTGCACACTATGGAAATGCGGGAGAAGGCACGTGAAGCAGGTTGCAAACGTTTCGGAGCGGGGGGCGCTGGCGCGCTCGACCTTGATGAAGCCCGGGCTGAAATCGGGCTCCGCTTGGCTTGCCTGCGCGGATCGGGACACGGAGGCGGCGTTTCTGAGCAGCCTGAATGAGAACGCGCTGGCCGCCTTGCCGTGGTTGTTCGAGTTCTGGGCCTTGCCGCACCAATTGCCCCCTGAGGGCGATTGGACCACCTGGGTGGTGTTGGGTGGCCGGGGCGCGGGCAAGACGCGGGCAGGGGCCGAGTGGGTCCGCTCGATGGTGGAAGGGGCCACGCCAGAGGCGCCGGGGCAGGCCAAGCGCGTGGCCTTGGTGGGGGAAACCTACGATCAGGCCTTGGCGGTGATGGTGAAGGGAGAGAGCGGGCTGATCGCCTGCTCTCCGCCGGACCGGGTGCCGCGTTGGGTTGCTGGAGAGCGCAAGCTGGTCTGGCCTAACGGCGCAGAGGCACGGGTTTATTCGGCCCATGACCCCGAGGCTTTACGGGGGCCGCAGTTTGATCTGGCTTGGGCGGATGAATTGGCGAAATGGCCTAAGGCGCAGGAAACATGGGATATGTTGCAGTTCGGGTTGCGGTTGGGGAAGCACCCTCAGCAGATCGTCACGACCACGCCGCGAAATGTTAACGTCCTTAAGGAATTGCTGAAGCGCGATGGCGTGGCCCACACCCACGCCCCCACAGAGGCCAACGCGGCCTATCTGGCGGACTCGTTCCTGACTGAGGTGCGATTGCGCTACGGCGACACGAGGTTAGGTCGGCAGGAACTGGACGGCGTGCTGCTGGAGGATGTGGAGGGCGCGCTGTGGACCCGGCCCCAGATCGACGCCAACCGTTTGGCTGGGGCACCAGACGTGACACGGGTGATCGTGGCGGTAGACCCGCCGGTAACGGGCCACGCGGGATCGGACGCTTGCGGGATCGTCGCGGTGGGCATCATCGAGAGCGGAGACCCGGCGCAATGGCGTGCCGTGGTGCTGGAGGATTGCTCGGTCCAGGGGGTGTCGCCGAACCAATGGGCCAACGTGGCCGTTGCGGCGTACCACCGCTTCGGTGCGAGCCGGATGGTGGGCGAGGTAAACCAAGGCGGGCAGTTGGTAACGGACGTGGTCCGGTCGGTGGACCCCACGATCAATTTCCGCGAAGTTCGCGCCTCGGTCGGGAAGGTGGCGCGGGCGGAACCGGTCGCAGCACTTTATGAGCAGGGGCGCGTGGCCCATGTGGGCACTCACGCGGAACTGGAAGATGAGATGTGCAAAATGGCGCTGACGGGGTTTGAGGGCCAAGGCTCTCCGGACCGGGTGGACGCGCTGGTTTGGGCCCTGACAGAAGGCATGTTGGTGCCCGCAAAGACCCGGCTGAAGCCGGCCATTCGCAACCTTTGACAACACCCTAAACGGGCCACGCTTGGTGGCTATGGAGCGGGCACGCGCGGGCGGGCTCGTTCTTCATGTATGACTTGAGGAGTGGCTTATATGGTATTGGATTTCCTAAAAAAACCCACCGTCTCTGCGCCGGAGGCCAAAGCCTCTGCCAGCGCGAAACTGGCGGTCTGGGGCTCGTCCGGCCGGGTGGTTTGGAGCCCGCGCGATGTGGGCTCTCTCACCAAGAACGGCTTCCTGGGCAACCCTGTGGGCTTCCGGGCCGTGAAGGTGATCGCCGAGGCGGCAGCGGCGCTTCCGGTGGTCTGCCGCGATGCTGAGCGCCGCTATGATGCGCACCCGGTTCTGTCGCTTTTGGCGCGGCCTAACGCGGGCCAAACCCGCGCGGACCTGCTGGAGGCCGCTTTCGCGCAGCTGATGTTGTCGGGCAACGCCTACGTCGAAGCGCTGATGCCCGAGGTCGGCATGCCGGGGGAGTTGCACGTCCTACGCTCGGACCGGATGAGTTTGATCCCCGGTGCCGACGGATGGCCCAAGGCCTACGACTACACGGTTGGCGCGCGCAGCCACCGCTATCCGGCGGACTTGATCTGTCATATCCGCAATTTTCACCCTCAAGATGACCACCACGGCCTTGCGCCGATCCAAGCGGCGGCCACGGCGATTGACGTGCACAACTCGGCCGCGCGGTGGTCGAAAGCGCTGTTGGATAACGCCGCTCGTCCATCTGGTGCTATTGTTTACAACGGCTTGGAGGGGGCGGGCACGATGAGCCAGGATCAGTTCGATCGCCTTCAGATGGAGCTGGAAAGCCACCACCAAGGGGCAAGAAACGCGGGCCGTCCGATGTTGTTGGAGGGGGGGTTGGACTGGAAGCCGATGGGGTTCAGCCCCTCGGATATGGAATTCCAGAAGACCAAAGACGCCGCCGCCCGAGATATTGCGCTGGCGTTCGGGGTGCCGCCAATGCTGCTTGGCATCCCCGGCGACGCGACCTACGCCAACTACGCCGAGGCCAACCGGGCGTTCTATCGCTTGACGGTTTTACCGCTGGCAGAGCGGGTTTGGGCCTCTCTCTCTCATTGGTTGTCGGGCCTGTCCGGCGACGTGGTGGAGGTCAGACCGGACCTCGACGGGGTGCCCGCACTTGCCGCCGAACGTGAGGCGCAATGGCGACGCGTGTCGGAGGCAGGTTTCCTGACAGATGCAGAAAAACGCCGGATGCTGGGGCTGCCGGAGCAGCCCGAGACATGACTGATACGCGGGGTTCTGGCGGCTCTCGCTACCTCTATGCGCCGTTTGACGCGGCCAACGCGCAGATCGAGGCAAACGAGCGGGTGCAACAGGAACGGTGGGCCGCTTTGGCGTTCCGGCTTGAGGCGATCGAGCTGGCGCTGCAACGGCTGGAAAAGCGCCTTTGGCTGGCCGTCTTTGGCGTCGTCTCGGTGATCCTCGCGCAGGGGATAAGTCAGCTACTTAACTTGAACGTCGGCGGATAGGAGTTTGATATGAAATCACTTTCTGAAAGTGACCTGGAGATGAAATTCCAGAAGTTCGACAGCGACCTGACCTTGGATGACGGCTTTGTCATTGAGGGGTATGCCTCGCTGTTCGGCGCCAAGGACCAGGGCGGAGATGTCGTGGAAAAAGGCGCTTACGCCAAATCCTTGGGCAACGGCCGCCGGGTCAAAATGTTGTGGCAGCATGACCCGAATGAACCCATCGGGATCTGGGACGAAATCCGCGAGGACGACCGCGGATTGTTCGTTAAGGGGCGGCTCTTGAAGTCCGTAGCCCGCGCCCGAGAGGTCGCTGCGCTGACCAAAGCCGGCGCGATTGACGGGCTTTCCATCGGCTACCGCACGGTGAAATCCCACAAGAACGAAAGGGGCCTGCGGTGCCTTTCGGAAGTGGAGCTGTGGGAGGTGTCGCTTGTCACATTCCCCATGCTCCCAGAGGCGCGTTTGGATGCCCACGAGGGCAAATCGGACACGCTTCTAGAGCTGGCGCGGGTGTTCGACACCGCACGCCAATCCCTGGCGGCCCGCAAGGCCCGCTGATCTCGGCCCCGCAATCTGGGGGCACACTCAACCACAAGGGACATCCCATGACCGAGACCGCTGAGCGGAGCGCGGGCAGCGCTCCTATGGCTGAAGTCAAGACCGCGATCGGCGGGTTCTTGAATGAATTCAACCAATTTCAAGACGACATGAATGCAAAATTTCAAAAGCAGGAAGACCGTATTGCCATGCTGAACACAAAGACCAACACCTATCAACGTCCCGCTCTTTCCGCGGACATCGACACAACAGCGCCCCATAAGCTGGCGCTGAAATCCTACCTTCGTTGCGGCGATGATGATGCGCTTCGGGGGCTAGAGCTGGAAGGCAAGGCGATGAATACCGCCGTCAATGCCGAGGGCGGCTATCTGGTCGATCCGCAAACCTCAGAAATGATCCAATCGGTGCTTCGGTCCTCTTCCTCGCTGCGGTCGGTGGCCAATGTGGTGACGGTCGAGGCGACCTCTTTCGACGTGTTGATCGACAGCACGGATACCGGCGCGGGGTGGGCCGATGAGGTCAGCGCTACGACGGAAACGGATACCCCGACGATTGAGCGGATTTCCATTGCGTTGCACGAGCTTTCGGCGCTGCCCAAGGCATCTCAGCGGCTGTTGGATGATGCGGCATTCGACATCGAAGGCTGGCTCGCGGGGCGCATCGCCGACAAGTTCGCCCGCGCTGAAGCGGCGTCGTTCATCAACGGCGACGGCTCGGGCAAACCGACCGGCCTGTTGACCCACCCGACAGAGGACAACGGCAGCTGGACCTGGGGCAACCTGGGGTATGTGGCCACGGGAACGGCGGGTGACTTTGATGCTGCCAACCCGGCCGATGCCATCGTGGACTTGGTCTATGCCTTGGGCGCACGTTACCGCGCGAACGCGAATTTCATCATGAATTCAAAGACTGCGGGTGCAGTACGCAAAATGAAGGACGCCGATGGCCGCTTCCTGTGGTCTGACGGTCTAGCCGCCGGGGAGCCCGCCCGCCTGATGGGCTACCCGGTGCTGATCGCCGAGGATATGCCAGACATTGCCGTTGACGCGATGGCGATTGCTTTTGGTGATTTCGGCGCGGGCTACACCATTGCTGAGCGTCCGGATCTGCGGGTTCTGCGTGACCCGTTCTCGGCCAAACCGCACGTCCTTTTCTATGCCACCAAGCGCGTGGGCGGCGACGTGACCGACTTTGCTGCGATCAAGTTGATGAAATTCGGCACGAGCTGAATGCAATTCGTCCATCCCGCCCGGTGGCCGAGTGTAGCCATGGGGCGGGCGGGGCGTGTGTGCGGGCCTTTGCGGGTCCAGCTGCGCGTCTCTCCGCATGAGCAGCGCGGAGGTCGGTGCCACGCCCCACATTTCACCGAAACAAATTTCCCGGAGATTTCAACATGATGATGGTCGAATTGACCTCTGTTCCCAGTGCCTCATTGCCGGTGGATACGCTGTCGAGCCACCTGCGCTTGTCCTCGGGATTTTCCGACGATGGCAGTCAGGACACGCTGTTGGAGGGGTGTCTGCGGTCCGCCATGGCCGCGATTGAGGCGCGGATTGGCAAGGTTTTGATGCAGCGGCAGTTCGCTTTGACGCTGGTGGTTTGGCACAATCCGGCCAGCCATGGGTTGCCGATTGCGCCGGTCTCCAGCGTCGATAGCGTGAAGCTAATCGCGCGAAACGGCGCTGAGACCATCGTGAATGAAGACCGCTACGTGCTGCGTGCGGATGCGCATCGCCCGAGTATCGAGACTGTTACCGGGGCCCTGCCGGCACCGCCCGGGGGCGGCACAGTGGAAGTCACGGTAACAGCGGGTTACGGGCCGGATTGGGAGGACATTCCTGCCGATCTGCAACGCGCATTGTTGGCGTTGGCAAGTGAGTTCTACAGCTCGGGCGGGGCGATTTCGCCGCCAATTCCGGGCCATGTGATGGCTTTGATCGAACCCTACCGCCAGATCCGATTGCGGGGGGGCGCGATATGAAAGAGCCGCATCTGAACCGAAAACTGACCCTCGAGGCCCCGGTACGCTCCAGTGATGGCGCGGGCGGCTTTTCTGAGGTTTGGCAAGCTCTTGGCTGCATCTGGGGGGAGGTTTTGCCCCGTGGGGCTGGCCGTGAGACGGAGGCATCGGAGCTGAATTTAAAGGTCACGATAAGGGCAGCTCCGCAAGGGGCCCCGTCGCGGCCTACGGCGGCGATGCGGTTTCGAGACGGTGCCCGAGTGTACCGCATCGACGCGGTGACGGAAGCCGATGCCGCCGGGCGCTATCTGGTGTGCTTTGCCAAAGAGGAGGTGGGCGCATGAGCTATGCCGCCACAGCCGCCCTGCAAGAGGCGGTCTTTACTGCGTTAACCATGGATTCAGCGGTTTCGATGCTGACCGACGACGCGATCTACGACGCGTTGCCGCCGGGGCCTGTGCCGTCGGTCTACGTCAGCCTTGGGCCGGAGCGGGTGCGCGATGCCTCGGACGTGGTGGGGGACGGGGCCGTGCATGATTTCCCCGTCACCGTGGTCTGCGACGCGGCGGGTTTTCACGCCGCCAAGACCATCGCCGCCGCCGTGTCCGACGCCCTGATAGGGGCTGATCTGACCCTTGCGCGGGGCAGTTTGACGGGTCTGAACTTTCTTCGCGCCCGCGCCCGGCGGGTAGGGGATGGCCGCGAAATCGAAGTCTGGTTCCGCGCCATGATCGATTCCAGTGACGCCTAGGCGTTTCCAGCTAACAAATTGACAATGATGGAGAAATCCCATGACGGCACAGAACGGAAAAGACCTTCTGGTGAAGGTAGACATGGACGGCAACGGCGTGTTCGAGACGATGGCAGGGCTGCGTGCCTCGCGTCTGTCGTTCAACAGCGAAAGCGTGGATGTAACCAGCCTGGAAAGCACCGGCGGGTGGCGGGAATTGCTGCGTGGGGCGGGGGTGAAATCAGCCTCGATCAGCGGCTCTGGCATCTTTCGGGACGCCTCCACGGACGAACGGGCGCGGGACATTTTCTTTGAGGGCGGGATGCCCGATTTCCAGGTCGTGATCCCCGATTTCGGCATCGTGGAGGGGGCGTTTCAGATCAGCTCCATCGAATACGCGGGCACCCACGACGGCGAGGCGACCTACGAAATCTCCATGGCGTCGGCGGGCGCGTTAACCTTTACGGCGATCTGAGCCATGGCGAACCCTTGGACAGGCGAAGTGGCGTTAACCTTAAACGGGGAACGGCAAACCGCAAAGCTGACGCTAGGGGCGTTGGCGGAGCTGGAAGAATGGCTGGGGGCGGGATCTCTGAGCCAGATGGTCGCCCGGTTCGAGGGGGACGGGTTGAAGTCTGCGGATGTGCTTGCGTTGGTTTGCGCCGGCCTGCGCGGCGGCGGCTGGCGGGGCCAGATGGAAGACCTGCTGGAGGCCGAGATTGAGGGCGGCATTCTAGAGGCGGCAAAGATTGCAGCGCGGCTTCTGATCCTGGCCTTTCGCCCGGTGCCCTCATGAGCAGCCCCCCCGTCGGTTTCGATTGGCCTGCCCTAATGCGCGTGGCTTTTCAGGGGCTTGGCCTGTCGCCTGCGGATTTCTGGGTGATGACGCCGGTAGAGTTCTTGATCCTACTTGGCCCCGAAAACGGCGCGGCCCCTTTGCGAAGAGATGCGTTTGAAGCGCTTCTTTCGAGGTTCCCAGACACAAGAAATGAGGACGGATATGACAGAGATGGATGACACTCTCAGCCGCTTTGATACCGAGATTGCAGAGCTGGAAACGAGCCTTGCGGGGGCGACGTCGATGGCGGCGGCGTTCCAAGGGGAACTGCGGGAAATGCAGGGCGCCATGCTCTATACCGGGCGCGAGGTCAGCTCGATGAGCCGGGCCATTGGCGGCGGGTTGCGGCGGGCTTTTGACGGCGTGGTGTTCGACGGAATGCGCTTGTCTGATGCCTTGCGAAACGTGGCCACGAGCATGGTCGACGCAGCCTACAACACCGCGATGCGCCCGGTTCAAAACGCCGTCGGGTCGGTTTTGGGCGACGGCGTTAACAATTTGCTCAGCGGGATTTTGCCTTTCGAGAAAGGCGGCGCGATCAGCCAGGGACGGGTCATGCCGTTTGCACGGGGCGGCGTGGTGAGCGGACCGATGACTTTCCCCATGCGTGGCGGCACGGGGCTGATGGGCGAAGCGGGGCCGGAGGCGATCATGCCCTTGCGACGCGGACCCGACGGCAAGCTGGGGGTCGCGGCGGCGGGCGGCGGCGGTGGGCCAGTGCATGTCACGATGAATATTACCTCGCCCGATGTGGCTGGTTTCCAGCGGTCTTCCAGCCAGGTGGCCGCACAGATGCAACGTGCTTTGGCACGTGGTCAACGCAACCGATAGGGGAGAAAAGCCATGGGATTTCATGAGGTTCGCTTTCCTGCAAATTTGAGCTTCGGTTCCGTCGGCGGGCCCGAGCGTCGCACAGAGGTGGTTGCGCTGACCAACGGGTTCGAAGAACGCAACACGCCGTGGGCGCATTCACGCAGGCGCTATGATGCGGGCGTCTCAATGCGCTCACTCGATGATATCGCGCTGATGATCGACTTCTTCGAGGCCCGTCGCGGCCAGCTTTATGGGTTTCGGTGGAAGGATTGGTCTGACTTTAAATCCTGCCTCCCTTCAGCCGATCCTACGTTCCGGGATCAGCGTATTGGGACCGGCGATGGAGAAACTAGAACGTTCCAACTGAGCAAGACCTACCAATCGGGCATTAACTCTTATGCGCGGCCGTTAACGAAACCGGTGAAAGGGACAGTGCTGGCGGGCGTGTCGGTGGATGAACTGGTCGCGGACGTGCATTTCACCATCAATTACACCAGCGGAGAGATCACTTTCGTGGATGCGCCGCCCCAGAATGTAGAGGTCACGGCGGGCTTTGAATTCGACGTCCCGGTGCGATTCGACACGGATGTAATCCAAACGTCTGTTGCGTCATTTCAGGCCGGTGAAGTGCCCAATGTTCCCGTTGTGGAGATCAGAATATGAGTGTTCAAGAGCTTGATATTCACCTGAAAACCGGCGCAACAGGCGTGTCGAGATGCTGGCGGGTGACCCGAGTTGATGGCACCCAGTACGGGTTTACAGACCACGATTGTGACCTGTCTTTCGACGGCACAACCTTTCGTGCAGGCACGGGGCTTAGTGCCGCCGCGCTCACCCAAACCACCGGGCTGTCGGTCGATAACACAGAGGCCGTGGGAGCGCTTTCGGACGGGGCCATCACCGAAGATGACATCTTCGCCGGGCGCTTTGATAGCGCCGAGGTTGAGGCGTGGCTGGTGCAATGGGCTGCCCCCGAAAACCGGGTTCTGCAATTTCGCGGCACCATTGGAGAGATCACGCGGGCCAATGGCGCCTTTTCGGCCGAGCTGCGCGGCCTCGCGGAGCGGATGAACGTGCCGACAGGCCGCGTTTTTCAGCGCAATTGTCAGGCCGTATTGGGGGACAGGAAATGCGGGTTCGACCTAGAAACAGCGGGCTACGTGACAGAGGCGACGGTGAGCATGACCGACGGGCGCATGTTCACCTTTGACGGATTGGTGGCGTTTGAGCCGCGGTGGTTTGAGCGCGGGCGCTTGCAAGTGCTGACCGGGGCCGCAGCGGGCCTGTCCGGCGCGGTGAAGTTGGACCGCGTGGAGGAGGGCGTTCGCAAGGTCGAGCTGTGGGACAGTCTACGCCTGCCGATTGCACCGGGTGATAGCGTTCGGCTGACGGCAGGGTGCGACAAGCGCATGGAAACCTGTCGGCTGAAGTTCGTTAACCTCGTTAACTTCCAAGGCTTCCCTGACATTCCGGGTGACGATTGGCAGGCCGCGCATCCGACACGGCTTTCGTCGCGAAATGGTGGATCGCTCCGATGAATGACGTGGTCAGCGCGGCGAGGGCCTGGCTGGGAACGCCATATGTGCATCAGGCCGCCTGCAAAGGCGCGGGATGTGACTGCCTTGGCCTTTTGCTGGGGGTGTGGCGCGAGCTTTACGGAGATTTGCCTGCGCCAGTGCCAGCCTACACCAATGACTGGTCCGAAACCTCACACGAGGAACGGTTACTGCAATCGGCGCGTAAGCATTTGATCAAAAAGCCTTTAAGAGAGGCCGCGGCTGGCGACGTTCTGATTTTCCGAATGCGCAATGGTGCGGTCGCGAAGCATGTGGGTTTGCAAACGCAGGCCGATACCGAGCCCCGATTCATACATGCCTATTCCGGGCGCGGCGTCACCGAGGGCGCTTTGACGCCCCCTTGGGCACGGCGCGTTGCGGCGCGTTTCGCCTTCCCCGAAAGGAATAACTGATATGGCTACCCTTCTCCTTTCCGCCGCCGGTGCGGCGGCTGGGGGGCTCATTCAAGCCCCCATTCTTGGCATGACCGGTGCCGTGCTTGGCCGTGCCGTTGGCGCGACCATTGGTCGGGTGATTGACCAACGACTTTTGGGGAGCGGCTCGGAGCCGATCGAGGTTGGACAGACTGATCGCCTTCGGATCACCGGCGCGGGGGAAGGGGCGCCGATTGTGCAGCTTTATGGGCGGATGCGGTTGGGTGGCCACGTGATCTGGGCCACGCAGTTCCAAGAGCATGCGAACACTAGCGGCGGCAGCGGCAAGGGCGCGCCACCGCAGCCGCAGACCACGACCTATTCCTACAGCATCAGCCTTGCAGTGGCTTTGTGTGAGGGGAAGATCGCGCGGATTGGCAGGATCTGGGCGGACGGGGTGGAAATTGACCGCGAAGCTGTCACTTGGCGGCTTTACAAGGGAACCGAAGATCAGATGCCCGATCCGCTGCTTGAGGCGGTCGAGGGGGACGGCGCTGTGCCCGCCTATCGCGGCACCGCCTATATCGTTTTCGAAGATCTCGACCTGACGCCCTATGGTAACCGCGTGCCGCAATTCGCCTTTGAAGTGGTGCGACCGGCTCAGCCCAAAGCCCCCCATGTGCCCAGTGCAGCAGAGGCGATCCGCGCCGTCGCGCTGATGCCCGGCACAGGAGAATACGCGCTGGCCACCACCCCGGTGAGCCGCCGCTTTGGCCTTGCCAGAGGGTCCTCCACCAATGTGAGTGCGGAAGGCGGGGTGACGGATTTTTCTCAATCCCTGGAACATTTGCGGGGCTCTTTGCCCAATCTCGAGTCGGTCTCGTTGATCTATTCGTGGTTCGGCGATGACCTGCGAGCGGGCCATTGCGAGGTGCGCCCGAAGGTGGAGCAGGGCGACTATGACGGATTGGAAATGCCATGGCGCGCGGGCGGGATTATCCGGCAAATGGCCGAGGAGATTGCGCAGGTTGATGGGCGCGCGATTTATGGCGGCACGCCTGCCGATGCCTCGATCCTGGAGGCGATTGAGGCGATCCATGAGGGCGGCCAAGAGGTCACATTTTATCCGTTCTTGCTGATGGAAGTGTTGGAAGGCAACGGTTTGCCCGACCCTTACGGCGCCGATGAACAGCCCGCGTTGCCTTGGAGGGGCCGGATAACCGGAGATGTAGCAGCTGGCTTGCCTGGCACCACCGATAAAACCGCAGCAAATCGCACGGCCATCGAGGCGTTTTTTGGCACCGCGAAAGCCACGGACTTTAGCACCGGGTATGCGGGCGTCGGCTATTCTGGTCCGGCGGAATGGAGCTACAGCCGCTTCATTCTGCATTGCGCCGCGCTGTGTGCACAGGCGGGCGGGGTGGAGGCGTTCTGCATCGGCTCTGAAATGCGCGGGTTGACGCAAATGCGCGACGATGAGGGGTTTCCTGCGGTGGATGCCTACATCGCGCTCGCCGCCGAAGTGCGCGCGCTACTGCCTGAGGCGAAGATCACCTATGCGGCTGATTGGACGGAGTATTTCGGTTATCATCCCCAAGACGGATCAGGCGATGTCTACTACCACCTCGATGCGCTTTGGGCCGATGAAAACATCGATATGGTCGCTATCGACAATTACATGCCGATGAGCGATTGGCGCGAGGGAAACGCGCATCTGGATTACGAGAAGGGCCCGATCCATTCGCTCGATTACCTGAAATCCAATATTGAGGGCGGGGAGGGGTACGACTGGTATTACTCCGGTCCCGAGGCCGAAGCGGCGCAGCGCCGTGATGTGATCGAAGACGGCGCCTTTGGGCAGGATTGGATCTACCGTTTCAAGGATTTGCGCAATTGGTGGACCAACCCGCACTTGGACCGCCGCGACGGTTATCAACTGGCCACGACGCCCCTCACCTCGACACTGCCGTTCGATGGGGCGTTCAGCAACGACGATGATTATTGGGCCGCAAGCTATCCCTTTGGAGAAAGCTCTCTTGATAGCCAAGTCGGGTTTACGGCGGCCTATGCCGAGGCGACGGTCGAAACCGTGGCAGGCGAAGGTAAGGTGCTTGAGGTTCGCGACACATATCGCATCATGAGTGAACGTGGCTATCGCCCGTTTATTCCGGGTCAACGGGTCCGGTTGACGGTGCGGACGCGGTTGACGGCGCCCCTCGCCAGTGGCCAGTCGCATCGCTTTATGGTGTTCGCATTGGGCATCCGAGATGACGGCGGGTATGGCGGCTACAGTATCTTGGCGACGATAGACGGGCTGAAGGTCGCGGATGGGTGGGTAGACTATCAGATAGACGTGGTGCCGGAGGATTTGATCGGCACAGGCCCGATGCAGTCGGGGCTCAAGGGATGGCGCATCTCGGTCGGGTTCAACGGGCACTCAATTAACACTCTTGCGGGCGTGGTTCAGCAGGTGTCGCAGGTCTCCGTAGAGTCTCTTTCCGGGCAGTCGCTATGGGTGCCGAAATCCAAGCCGATCTGGTTTACGGAGTTCGGCTGCGCGGCCATTGATAAGGGCACGAACCAGCCCAACCGCTTCCTTGATCCGAAATCGGCGGAAAGCGGCATTCCCAAATACTCCAATGGTCGGCGCGATGATCTGATCCAAGCGCAGTACCTGCGCGCCACCATGGGCTATTGGGCGGAAGAAGGGCGAAATCCTCTGTCCGATCAATATGATGGGCCGATGCTTGATATGGGGCGGGCCCACGCTTGGGCCTGGGACGCACGGGTGTGGCCTGCCTTTCCCAACGACAGAGAACGGTGGAGCGATGGGGAGAATTGGGCGAAGGGGCATTGGTTAACGGGACGGTTGGATGCGCAGCCGCTGGACCTGGTGGTGTCGGAAATCTGCGAAGAGGCGGGCATCCGTGATTATGATGTTTCGAAGCTTTTTGGATTGGTGCGGGGCCATGTCTCGGCGCAGACGCAAAGTGCGCGGGCGCGGTTACAGCCGTTGATGCTCGCCTATGGTTTCCACGCGGTTGAGCGCGACGGAAAGCTGGTGTTTTTACCAGTCCCGCAAGAGCCAGAAAAAGTGATCGAGGCCCCACTGACGGCGCGCGATGACGATGGGGAGGGCGGATTCACCCATGCCCGCGCGCCCGAAGCGGAAACCGTTGGACGCTTGCGCATTGGCTATACCGAGGCCGAGGGCAGCTATGAAGAAAAGGTGGCAGAAGCGGTCTATCCCGGTGACGGAGCCGATCAGGTAAACGACGTTGATCTTCCGCTGGCGCTGACCTCTGTTGAAGGGCAGGGCATGGCCGAGCGATGGTTGGCCGAGGGGCGGGTGGCCCAAGATACGCTGCGCTTTGCGCTGCCCCCGTCGGAGCGCGCCTTGGGGGCCGGGGCCTTGATCGCAACTGAGGACGGCCATACGTGGCGCGTCGATCGTGTAGAAGATCGGGGCTTTCGTCAGCTAGAGGCGGTCCGGGTCGAACCCTCGACCTCTTTCCCATCGGATGAGGTGGAAGAAGCGGCCAGTTTTGCCGCCTTCGTGCCGCCGCTGCCGGTCACGCCGGTGTTCCTCGATCTGCCGCTGTTGACGGGGGACGAGGTTGAACATGCACCGCATTTGGCCGTTGCCGCAGACCCTTGGCCCGGATCGGCGGCGGTCTATTCCGCGGCGGGCCCCGATGGGTTTGCCCTGAACCGGCTGGTGGAACGCCCCGCCGTCGTGGGTACGCTGTTGCAACCGCTGCATCGCCAAGAGCCGGGGATTTGGGACCGGGCAGGCGCGGTGCAAATACGGCTGGAGACCGGGGGCCTGTCTTCGGCGGAACTGTCAGCCGTTCTTGCGGGCGGTAACGCGGCGGCGATTGGCTCGGGCGAAGATGACATTTGGGAGGTCATGCAGTTTGCCGAGGCAACGCTTGTGGGCCCCGATACATGGGAGATCGCGATGCGCCTGCGGGGCCAGCAAGGCACCGATGCGGTGATCCCCGACGTTTGGCCAGAGGGCAGTCTGTTCGTGCTTCTGGACGGGGCGGTGGGGCAGGTCGATCTGGCCAGTTCTGCCCGCGGGTTAGAGCGCTATTGGCGCGTCGGCCCGTCGCGCAGGTCCGTGGATGATCCGAGTTACGTGGAAAGAGTCGTTGCGTTCCAAGGTATTGGCCTGCGCCCTTATAGCCCCGCTCACCTGCGTAGCAGCCATAGCGGAACGGCGCGTGACATCACCTGGATCCGACGGTCACGGATTGATGCGGATAGTTGGGATGGCACTGATGTGCCCCTTGGCGAGGCGTCCGAGCAGTACATTCTACGGATATCGGACGCTCAAACGATCCGCCGGGAAGAGGTGCTGAGCGCGCCCGCCTTCACCTACACCGACGCGATGCGTGCCAGCGATGGCACGCTCACGGACTACTCCATCGAGGTCGCTCAAGTCTCCGAACGGTTCGGGGCGGGGCCAATTGCAAGGATTCAGATCAATGACTGACACTCCAGAACTGGCGCTGCCGTTATTGGCACCGGCTCAAGCGCAAAAGCATGTCACTGTGAACGAGGCGCTGATGCGCTTGGATGGACTGGCGCAGTTGCGCTTGCAATCGATCTCGGAAACCACGCCCCCGGCGGCGTCTGACGGGCTTACCTACGCCGTGCCGTCGGGCGCGGTGAATGCCTGGGCCGGGCAGGAGGGGGCGGTGGCCATCGCGTCTGGCGGCGGCTGGATTTTCGTGCCGGCGCAACGGGGCTGGCGCGCGGTGGTGCTGGACGCGGGATCGCTGGCGATTTTTGACGGGGCCACGTGGCGCGTGGGCGCGCAGACGTTGACGCCGGGCGGCGCCTCGGTCGGGTTGACGAGCGCAGAGTTCGACGTGCCTCTAACCGCCAGCGCAAGCGTCACAACGCCCGTTGTTTTCCCTGCTAGGTCAATTGCTTACGGCATCACGGGGCGGGTCATTTCGGCCATCACGGGGGCCGCGACAACATGGGATATCGGGGTCTCGGGCGATTTGCAGCGCTATGGATCGGGCCTTGGCACGGCCCTGAATTCTTGGGTCAGCGGCCCCGGCGCGCCACAGGTCTATTGGTCCCCCACGGCGCTGGAAATTACCGCCCAGGGGGGCAATTTCGCGGGCGGAACGATCCGATTAATCGCCCACTACGCGGAATTGTCGCTGCCCGATCCTGTGTAAAACTGTAACTTCACCTAACAGTCTACACGTTATCGTTTTATGGACCTTTGCGGTGCGCTCGCCTATTCTGGTTTCAACGTATCGCAAAGGAGGCGGCCCATGGCGCGCACTCAACCCAACGACCGGACCCATATCTCGGAAGTTGATCCCGTTTGGACAAGGATCACCGAGGAAGCCACGACCGCCATCGCCTCTGAGCCATTGCTCGGCGGGTTGGTCCATGCTTGCGTCCTCCACCATCCCTCTCTTGAGAAGGCCCTCGCGTATCGCGTGGCGCAAAAGCTCGCGTCCTCTGAGATGTCCGAGCAGCTGCTGCGCGAGATTGCGGATGAGGCTTTTGCCTCGGACGCCAGCCTTGGGGCGCAGGCGCGTGCGGATATTGTGGCGGTCTTCGACCGCGATCCCGCCTGCCATCGGTTCCTGCAACCTTTGTTGTTTTTCAAGGGCTTCCAAGCGATCACCGCCTACCGTGTCGGCCATTGGCTGTGGCGTCAGGGGCGTCGCGACCTGTCTTATTTCATCCAGATGCGGGTGAGCGAAGTCTTTGGCGTGGATATCCATCCGGCGGCGCGCGTGGGGCAAGGGATCATGATCGACCACGCGCATTCCATTGTGATCGGTGAAACCGCGGTGGTGGGCGACAATGTCTCAATGCTGCACTCCGTCACCTTGGGCGGCACCGGTAAAGAGGAAGAGGATCGCCACCCAAAAATTGGCAATGGCGTGTTGATCGGGGCCGGTGCGAAAGTGCTTGGCAATATCGAGATCGGCCATTGCTCGCGCATCGCGGCGGGCTCGGTGGTGTTGTCCGCCGTACCGCCGATGAAGACCGTGGCAGGGGTGCCTGCGAAGATCGTGGGAGAGGCCGGGTGCGATCAGCCCTCCATGACGATGGATCACCTGTTTGGCGGGCCAGCTAGCGCGCTTTAGATTCTGAGATGACAAAAGAAAGCCCCCGCATGGATCACCATGCGGGGGCTTTTTGCGTTCTATGCCAGCGTCTTAGCCCGCGCGAGAGGCGCGCTTGCGCTCATGCGGGTCAAGGTGACGCTTGCGCAGGCGAACCGCGTTTGGCGTCACTTCGACCAATTCGTCATCGTCGATATAGGCGATGGCTTGCTCCAGCGTCATGGTGACGGGCGTGGTCAGTTTGACCGCCTCGTCGGTGCCGGAGGCGCGCACGTTGGTCAGCTTTTTGCCCTTCAACGGGTTCACTTCCAGATCGTTGTCGCGGGAATGCTCGCCAATGATCATACCGGTATAGACCGGAGCCTGAGCGCCGATGAACATCTTGCCACGATCTTCCAGGTTCCACAGGGCAAACGCTACCGAAGAGCCATTTTCCATAGAGATAAGAACACCTTGGCGGCGACCGGGGATCGCGCCTTTGTACGGTGCCCATTCGTGGAACACACGGTTCAGAACGCCGGTGCCGCGCGTGTCGGTCAGAAATTCGCCGTGGTAGCCGATCAGGCCACGGGACGGAACATGGGCGATGATGCGGGTTTTGCCCGCGCCCGCTTGTTTCATCTCGGCCAGCTCGCCCCGGCGTCCGCCCGTCAGCTTTTCGATCACCGCGCCGGAGTATTCGTCATCCACGTCGATGGTGACTTCTTCGATGGGCTCATGGCGCACACCGTCGATTTCGCGGAACAGCACCTGCGGGCGAGAGATCGACAGCTCGAACCCTTCGCGGCGCATGTTTTCGATCAGAACGCCCATCTGAAGTTCGCCACGTCCGGCGACCTCAAAGGCTTCGCCGCCCGGCGTGTCCGAAATCTTGATGGCGACGTTTGATTCCGCCTCTTTCATCAGACGCTCACGGATAACGCGCGATTGCACCTTCTTCCCGTCACGTCCCGCAAGTGGCGAATCGTTGATGCCGAAAGTCACGGTAATGGTAGGCGGATCAATGGGTTGAGCTTCCAGCGGCTCATCCACAGCCAGGGCGCAGATGGTGTCGGCAACGGTGGATTTCGTCATCCCCGCGAGGGACACGATGTCCCCTGCCAGCGCTTCGTCGATGTCTTGTTGCGCAAGGCCCCGGAAGGCTTGGATGCGGGTGACGCGGAACTGTTCGATTTTCTCACCAAGGCGCGAAAGGGTCTGAACCGTTTGGCCAACTTTGAGGCGGCCGGATTCCACACGACCCGTCAACAGGCGGCCCACGAAAGGGTCCGCGCCAAGGGTGGTCGCCAACATGCGGAAGTCATCGTCTTGATGGTTGATCTGCTTGGGCGTGGGGACGTGGTTCACGATCAGGTTGAACAGCGCGTGCAGGTCTTTGCGCGGCCCGTCGAGTTCGTGATCGGCCCAACCGGAGCGGCCCGAGGCGTACATATGCGGGAAGTCCAGCTGGTCTTCGTCGGCGTCCAGCGAGGAGAAGAGGTCAAACACCTCGTCCAGCGCGCGGTCAGGCTCTGCGTCGGGTTTGTCCACTTTGTTCAGAACCACGATCGGGCGCAGGCCAAGGGCAAGCGCCTTGGAGGTCACGAATTTGGTCTGAGGCATCGGGCCTTCGGCCGCGTCCACCAGCAGCACGACGCCGTCTACCATCGACAAGATACGCTCTACCTCGCCACCGAAATCGGCGTGGCCGGGGGTATCAACGATGTTGATCCGCGTGCCCTTCCATTCCAGCGAAGTGGGCTTGGCGAAAATGGTGATCCCGCGCTCGCGCTCAAGGTCGTTGCTGTCCATGGCGCGTTCGGCGACGGCCTGATTTTCCCGGAAAGCGCCGGATTGTTTCAGTAGCTCGTCCACCAATGTGGTCTTGCCGTGGTCAACGTGCGCGATGATCGCGATATTACGGAGGTCCATTACGATGGCCTTTAACTAAAGAAGTGTTGCTGTAGGGCTTTGGGGGGCGCTTAGGGGTTTTTCGCGTCGATGGCTAGCGAAAAAGGGGAAGTCACGCCGCGGCGCGGAAGCGCAGAACGCTGTGATAGCCGTCCGCGTTGATGTCGGCAGAAAAGGTGCCGCCCAACTGATCTGCAAGCATTTCGATGATCGACGTGCCCATGCCGCCGCTACTATCCGCATTCTCGTCGGTGCTGGCTGCGGCACTGCCTTGGCCGTTATCGTCGTAGGCCAGAACCAGCTCACCATCGGGCGTCTGCGTTAGTTTCAGCGTTATTTCACCAGCGCGGCCATCGGCGAAGCCGTGCTTTTGCGAGTTGGCCGACAGCTCTGCCACGATCAGCCCCAAAGCCGCGGCTTCCTGAGACGTCATCGTGGCATCCTTGCACGTCGTGTCGAGCGTCAATGTCAGGTTCGGCGAAAGAGCGCCGCTAATCAGCTCCACGACCGAGGTCAAATATTCCGCGATATCAATCCGTTCGCCTGCGTTGGTTTTGTACAGCGCCGTGTGCAGGGCGGCGATGATCTCGATGCGCTGCTGCATCAGGGTCAGGGCGTGGCGCGCGCCTTCATCGGTCATAACCCGCGCCTGAATCCGGGCCATCGCAGACACGGATTGAAGCGAGTTTTTCACCCGGTGGTCCACCTCTAGCCGCAACATTTCTTCGCGGCGCAGGGCAAGGCGCAGTTCCAACTGACGCATTACCTGTTCGGCCATGACCTTCAGGGTGTCGCGCTGCAAATCGGTCAAGGTGCGGGGCTTTTGGTCAAGCACGCAGAGCGTCCCAAGGGGCAGGCCATCAGCCGTTTTCAGCAGAGCGCCGGCGTAAAACCGCAGGTTCGGCTCGTCCATACAAAGCGGGTTACCGCACAGCCGATCATCGGACAGCGTGTCGGGGATTTCCATGAAGTCGTCCAACAGCAGGGCATGGGCGCAAATGGATTCGTCCAACGCCAATTCTCGGGTGCCAAGGCCCACTTCGGCTTTAAACCACTGCCTGTCTTGATCGATAAAGTTGATGACCGCAAAGGGCACATCGCAAATCCGAGCGATCAGCTCGACCACGGAATCATATTCGGCCTCGCGCTCGGTATCGAGGATGTCATAGGCGTGCAGGGCCGCGACGCGGCGATCGTTTTGGGGGTGCGGCGATGCTACGTAACCCTTGGCTGCTGCCGGGTCGATCAACGGCGCCATGTCAGGAACAGTTTTTGCGACGGAGGCGAATGACGACATCGACTTTCGCAACCTCGAACCCTTCGGGAACATCGGGAAGGCTTTTGATCTCCAATTCAGCCGCTGGCGCGTCTTTGAGCGAGCCACAGCCTTCTAGGTAGAAGTGTGGGTGGTCATCCACACGGGTATCAAAGTAGCTGCGGTTTCCGTCCACGGTCACTTCTTGCATCAAGCCCGCATCGCAGAAGGCGCGCAGCGTGTTGTAGACAGTTGCCAAGGACACCTTGTCGCCAGTGCCAAGGACTGCCTCGTGCAGGCCTTCCGCCGTAACGTGGCGATCTTGGCCATCGCCCACCAGCAAGGACGCCAGCGCAAGGCGTTGGCGAGTGGGGCGGAGTTCGGCCTGGCCGAGCCAGGTCTGAGAGCGTTCAAGAGCTTCGGGGGTCATGGTGCCCGTGGCTTTCTATTAGGTGTTCCCCACATATATGGCCTATTGCGAGCGCTTTGCAAATGCCAATACATCCTGTGCATTATCATGCAAAATAGGGCGCACTTGCGCCGGAATTAGGCGCAGTGATAGGTGTTGTGTAAGCCGCAAGCGGCAAGAAACACGAAGAGCAGGGGCCCCTATGTCCAATTATCCAACGAGCTTTGACCGCGATGAACTTCTGCGCTGCGCGCGCGGAGAGCTGTTTGGCGAGGGCAATGCCCAACTGCCAGAGCCGCCAATGCTGATGATGGACCGCATCACCGATATCTCGGGCGATGGCGGTGAGCATGGCAAAGGTCATGTCGTGGCCGAGTTTGACATCAAGCCAGACGCTTGGTTTTTCGACTGCCATTTCCCCGGAAACCCGATCATGCCGGGGTGCTTGGGCCTTGATGGTCTGTGGCAATTGACGGGCTTCAACCTTGGCTGGCGCGGCTGGCAGGGTCGCGGTTATGCGTTGGGCGTGGGCGAAGTGAAGCTGACGGGCATGGTGCGGCCGGACCGTAAGATGCTGACCTATTACGTGGATTTCACCAAGGCGATCCAAACCCGCCGCCTGACGATGGGCGTGGCCGATGGCCGGGTCGAAGCCGATGGTGAGGTGATTTACGTGGTGAAAGACATGAAGGTGGCCTTGAGCGAAAGCTAAGGCGCGGCGCCCTTGGGGATTGCTCAAGGGCGCATTTTTTTCGTGTTGCGTATGTTATGTGATAACATATTGTGTTTGCGACTGAACCTAGCCAATGGATCACCCATGAGAAGCAATCGCGGGGCCACGAGCCTTCGGGCCCGCAAGCGGTCTGGCACGCCGATGCGGGACTTTGATAAACTTCCCCCGAAGTTGCGGGCCTGGACGACGCAGGCGGTTTTGCCGTGGCGCGCCAAATCAGTGGAGCGGGCCTTTGCCAAGGCGCTGCGATCCACGGGATGCCCGGATCAGGCGTTGCGGGAACTGGACCGCATCCAGCGCAAGCTTATTGCGCGCGATGTGCAGCGGGTCTGGGGGAAGGGGCATCCCGCAGCCCTCGGGGCACAAGAACGGCAGCGCGCGCCTTAGGGTCCTGACCGTATCGGCACTGGCCTTGCCTGCGGGGGGCGGCCTGCCTAGAACCCGTCCCAAACAGGAGGGATCCCCATGGCAAGTTATTTGCGCGGCCATTGGCAGTTAATCGCGTTAACCATTGCGGCTTTCGCCCTATGGTCCACGCCTGTCGTGATGCCTTTGAAGCTGCTTGTGGTGTTTTTCCACGAGTTGTCGCACGGGGTCGCGGCCGTGCTGACAGGCGGCTCGATCGAGTCGATTTCGGTGAACTTCCAACAGGGGGGAGAGGCCTGGACGCGCGGCGGCTCACGCTTTTTGACGCTGACGGCAGGCTATCTGGGGTCGCTTCTGATCGGGGTCGGACTGCTGATGGCGGCCTTGAAAGGTCGAGCGGATCGCAGAGTTTTGATGGGGCTCGGCGCGCTGATGCTGGTCGTCTTGGTGCTTTATGTGCGTGATCTTGCGGCGGTTGTCATCTGTGGTGCCACGGGCGCTGCGTTGATCGCGGCGGGGCGGTTTTTGTCTGCATCCATATGCGATTTGATCCTGCGGATCATCGGGCTGAGCAGCATGATCTACGTCCCCTACGACATATTCGACGACACCCTGCGCCGCGCCTCGCTGCGGTCGGACGCAAGAATGCTGGCGGAAGAGATCGGCGGCACCACGATGATGTGGGGCGTATTGTGGCTGATTATCAGTTTCGCGGTAATCTTCTGGTGCCTGAGAAAGGGCCTTGGGCGCGATAGCAACATTTCCTTTGGCCGCTAACGGGTTGCGCCATGAGGGGCCGAACGCCTAGATACAGGTAAGAGGCAGCAAGAGGAGAACGCCATGCGCCGCGTCGTCGTGACTGGATTGGGCATCGTATCCCCCATCGGAAATAATGCCGCTGAGGTAACAGAAAGCCTTAAGGCGGGGCGGTCCGGGATCGAAGCATCGCCTGAAATGGCGGAGCATGGGTTCCGCAGCCAAGTGGCTGGTACGTTGAAAATCGACGTGGCCGAGCATGTGGACAAACGCGCGCTGCGGTTCATGGGGCCGGGGGCGGCTTACGCCCATATCGCGATGGGGCAAGCGATTGCCGATGCGGGGCTGGAAGAAGCCGACGTGATTAATGAGCGGACCGGCTTGATTGCGGGCTCGGGCGGGCCATCGACCAGCGCGATGTTTACGGCCCATCAAACGGTTCTGGAAAAGGGCTCTCCCAAGCGGATCGGGCCCTTTGCGGTGCCCAAGTGCATGTCATCCACGATCTCGGCCAACCTGTCCACGGCCTATAAGATTAAGGGCATTAACTATTCGATCACCAGCGCCTGCTCCACCAGCCTGCATTGCATCGGCTCGGCGGCTGAGCAGATCATGATGGGCAAACAGGACGTTATGTTTGCGGGCGGCGCGGAAGAATTGGACTGGACGCTGAGCTGCCTGTTCGATGCGATGGGCGCGATGTCCTCGAAATACAACGACACGCCAGAACGGGCGAGCCGGGCGTTTGACGCGGACCGCGACGGGTTTGTGATCGGCGGCGGCGGCGCGATCTTGGTGCTGGAAGAGATGGAGCGCGCGGTGGCCCGCGGCGCAAAAATCTACGCGGAAGTGACCGGTTTTGCCGCTACCTCGGACGGCCACGATATGGTCGCGCCAAGCGGTGAAGGCGGCGAGCGGGCGATGCGTCTGGCCATGCAAACGCTGCCCGAAGGCCGCAAAGTGGGCTATATCAACGCCCACGGCACATCGACCCCCGTGGGCGATGTGGGTGAGGTTGAAGCCGTGCGCCGGGTCTTTGGCCAGGGTAACACGCCGGTGATTTCCTCAACAAAATCAATGACAGGCCACGCACAAGGCGGCGCAGGGGCGTTGGAGGCGACGTTCTGCTTGCTGATGCTTGACGGAGATTTCATCACCCCGTCGATCAACGTCGAAACGCTGGACCCGGCGCTGGACCCGTCCGAGATTGCGACGGCGTTCAAGGCCGATGCGGGTCTTGATACAGTTATGACGAATTCGTTTGGTTTTGGCGGCACGAATGGCTCGATGTTGCTGAGCCGTTTTGAGAAGTGAGAAGAGAGAGCATGGCTGATTTGATGAAGGGCAAGCGGGGCCTTGTGATGGGCGTCGCCAATGAACGCTCGATCGCGTGGGGCATCGCCAAGGCGCTGCATGGGGAAGGCGCGGAACTGGCGTTCTCCTATCAGGGAGAGGCCTTCGGCAAGCGCTTGGCTCCGCTGGCAGAAAGCCTTGGCAGCACGTTAACGGTGGATGTGGACGTAAACGACGACGCCTCGATGGACGCGTGTTTTGACACGTTGAAGTCCGAGTGGGGGTCGCTGGATTTCGTCGTCCACGCGATTGCGTACTCCGACAAGAATGAGCTGGCGGGCCGGTTCATCAACACGACGCGGGCGAACTTCAAGAACTCTCTCACGATCAGCTGTTATTCGTTTATCGACGTGGCCAAGCGGGCCTCGGAACTGATGCCCGAGGGCGGAACGTTACTGACGTTAACCTATCAGGGCAGCAACCGCGTGACGCCGTTCTATAACGTGATGGGTGTGGCGAAGGCGGCGTTGGAGTCTTCGGTCCGCTATCTGGCGAACGATTTGGGCCCGCAGGGTATCCGGGTGAACGCGATTTCGCCGGGGCCGATGAAGACGCTGGCAGGGGCGGCCATTGGCGGGGCCCGCAAGACGTTCAAGACCACGGAGGCGAATGCACCGATGCGCGCGAATGCGACGTTGGAAGCCGTGGGCGGCACGGCGGTGTATCTGGCGTCTGATTACGGTGCCTGCACCACGGGCGAAATCGTGACAGTGGACGGCGGTTTCCACGTGCTTGGCATGGCACAGCCCGAGAACCTTTAACGGCGCGATTGGCCCAGGCGTTGCGCCTTGGGGCGCTGCCCCAAACCCCGGGAATATTTGAAGAACGAGGAAGGGGGGCGTTGCGGCCCCCTTTTTTGCGTGTCACGATTTGAAGGAACTATTGGGGAGAGGTTCCATGGCCAAGATCACCACATGTATTTTCGATGCATATGGCACGCTGTTTGATGTCGCAGCGGCGGCACGCGCTTTGGCGGGGCAACCGGGGAGAGAGGCGTTCGCCGAGGTGTGGATGCAGGTGGCCAATGATTGGCGCTTGAAGCAGTTGCAGTATTCGTGGCTGCGCGCGGTGGCGCGGGATCATTGCGATTTTTGGCAGGTGACGGGCGACGGGTTGGATTGGGCCTTGGCGAAGGCGGGTTTGGATGAAGCGCAGTTGCGAGAGGATTTGTTGGGCCTTTACTGGGAGTTGGACGCCTATCCTGAGGTGCCTGAGATGTTGGCGCGCTTGAAGGCCGCGGGACTGCAGACGGGCATTTTGTCCAATGGATCGCCCGATATGCTGTCGGGCGCGGTGGAAAGCGCGGTCATCGGAGAGATGTTGGACGCGGTCTTGAGCGTGGAGGATGTGGGCGTCTTCAAACCGGATGTGAGGGTCTATGATCTTGTGGGGAAGCGCTTTGGTTGCGCGCCGGAGGAGGTGTTGTTTGTGTCCTCCAACGGGTGGGACGCGTCTTTTGCGGCGGCTTACGGGTTTGATACCCTATGGGTGAACCGCGCCGGGGAGCCGATGGATCGGTTGAGCGGGAAGCCGGGGCGCGAGGCGGCGGATTTGACCGGCGTGGCGGCGCTTGTGGGGGCCGCTTGATGGGTTTTGTGACGGCGCCTGATAGGGTGCGGATTGCCTATGACGACCAAGGCGAGGGGGTGCCTTTGCTGTGTCTGCCGGGGCTGACGCGCAACATGGATGATTTTGAGCCGGTGTTGGAACATTACCGGGGCCGCGCGCGGGTGATCCGGGTGGATTTTCGCGGGCGCGGGGCCTCGGACTACGCGGATTTCGCCACCTACACGCCGATGCAGGAGGCCCAGGATGTGGTCGCATTGCTCGATCATTTGAGGCTGGAGAAGGCTTGCGTTCTGGGCACGTCGCGGGGCGGTTTGGTGGCGTTGATGATGGCCGTCATGGCGCGGGAACGGCTGAGCGGCGTTATTTTTAACGACATCGGCCCCGAGATCATGGCCGAGGGTTTGGCCAACATCATGGATTATATCGGCAAGCCGCCGTCTTATAGATCGCTTGCGGAGGCGGCAGCGGCTTTGCCGGGCATCTACGCGGGTGCGTTTCGCAACGTGCCTGCCGCCACGTGGGCCGCGTTCGCGCGCCGTGTGTGGCGAGAGGAGGGCGGCGCGTTGCACTTGCGCTATGATCCGAAGTTGCGCGATGCGGTCGCGCCTGCCTTTGCGCCCGGTTTTGAAGCGCCAGATCTTTGGCCCTTGTTTGACGCGCTGGACGGCGTGCCCCTCGGCCTGATCCGGGGGGCGCAATCTGACATTCTATCGGCGGAGACAGCCACCGAGATGCGCCGCCGCAGGCCAGACATGGCCTTTGTGGAATTGGGTGACCGGGGCCATGTGCCGTTTCTGGACGAGCCGGGATCACGGGCCGTTATCGACAGTGTTTTGGAGAAAAGTGCATGATCACGATCAGCGATATTGAGGCTTCGGCAAAGCGGGCGGAAGGGGTCGTGCGGCGCACGCCCCTGCTATCGTCGCCCTTCCTGGATGAGATCGCCGGGCGCGAGGTCTACCTGAAGGCCGAGGTGTTGCAACACACGGGATCGTTCAAGTTTCGCGGCGGTTGGTCGGCGTTAACTGCGTTAACCGATGACCAGCGTGCGCGGGGCGTGATCGCCTATTCATCGGGGAACCATGCCCAAGGGGTGGCGCGAGCGGCGCAGATTTTGGGTGTGCCTGCGACGATCCTGATGCCGGACAATGCGCCCGCGCTGAAGATCGCCAACACCCGCGCCATGGGCGCTGAGGTGGTGCTCTATGATCGCGCCGGTGGTGAGGATCGCGGCGCCATTGGTGCCGCCATAAGCGAGGAACGGGGCCTGACCCTGGTAAAGCCTTACGACGACCCGAGTGTGATGGCGGGGCAGGGCACTTGCGGGTTGGAAATCGCGGAGCAGGCCGCAGAGGCAGGCGTGACAGAGGGCACGGTTCTGACCTGCTGCGGCGGGGGCGGGTTGACCTCGGGCATCGCGACGGCGCTGGAGGCGAAAGCGCCCGGATTAACGGTGCGCCCGGTGGAGCCTGAGGGCTTTGACGATGCCGCGCGGTCGCTTGTGGCTGGTGAAATCCTGTCCAACGAGGGCCCGGAGGTCGGATTGTGCGACGCCGTACTGACGCCTGCGCCGGGGGCGCTGACGTTCCCGTTGATGATGCGCCTTTGCGGGCCGGGGATCGTGGTGACGGACGCGCAGGTCAAAGCGGCGATGCGCCTTGCGGCGGTGCGCCTGAAGCTGGTGGTGGAACCCGGCGGCGCGGTCGCCTTGGCGGCGGCGCTGTTTCACGGCGATACCCTCGCGCCCGGTCCGGTCATTGCGACGCTGTCGGGCGGCAATGTGGACCCGGCGCTTTTCGCGCAAATTCTGGCGGAACCGGGCGCGGATTAATCCGTCGATAGCACCTTGCGGGCGGCGGCGGCGAAAGCGCGCGCGTCCTTTGGGGCTTGGCCCAAATCTGCCGGAGACCTCAGCGGCGGCATCGGTGCGTCGGGGTGCGCCTCGGCCACCAAATCGGGCAGGGGGCGGCCCGTTTCAATCGCCTCTTTTGTGAGCCGTTTCACCTCGGCTTGGGCGTCGGGGCGGCGCAGGGTTGCGGTCAGCGCGAAGGACAGCGCCTCGGCCCGGATCAGCCCCAGCGGATCGGTCAGGCGCGCGGCCATGGCGGAGGCATTAGGCGACAGGCTGCGGGCCACATCGCCTGCCAAGGCGCTGGCGCGGGCGGCGGCGGAAATCAGCGGCGGCAGCGTTAACCACTCGGTGAACCAAGCGGCCCCGTCGCGGGCTTCTCCATGGGGGACGGACAGGGCCGAGAGCTGCGCAGGCGCCATCCGCGCCAGGGCCACAAGCGCCGAGGCTGCCACGGGGTTCTGTTTCTGCGGCATGGTCGAGGACGCCCCCGCGCCCCCTAGCTGCACTTCCCCCACGTCGGATCGGCTGAGCCGCAAGACATCTTCGCCGATCTTCCCCATCGTGGTGCTCACGGCACTAAGCCATTGTGCTATTTCGATAATACGCCCCCTGTCGGCGTGCCAAGACTGCTGCGGATCGCTCAGGCCTAAGGCCTCGGCCAAGGCAGAGCGCAGGGCCGCAGGGTCCGGGCCCAATTGGCTGGCCGTGCCCGCCGCGCCGGACAGGGATACGCAAAGCGCGTGGCGGCGCAGGTCTGGCAACCGCTCCAGCAGGCGAATGACGGGATAGCCCCATGTGGCCACCAACGCGCCAAAGCTACTTGGGACGGCTACTTGCCCATAGGTGCGCGCGGCCTGTGGGGTTTCGGCGTGAGCGTCGGCCATTTCGGTTAACACCGTTAACAAATCGCGCAGGCGCGTCTCCATCAGCACCAGAACTTGCCGCAAACGCAGACTTTGGGCGGTGTCCTGGATATCTTGCGACGTCGCCCCCCAGTGGAGGAACTGCGCGTGTTCCGGGGCCTCCAGTGCGGTGCGCATCGCGCCAATCAGACCCGGCACCACCACGCCATTCATCCCCGCAAGCCCCATCGGATCGATCTGGATCTCCATCGTGGCTCGGTGGAGGAACACGCCCGAGACTTCGGGGATCACCCCTGCCGCCCCTTGGACCTTCGCCAAAGCGCCAAGCACCAACATCATGGCGCGCACTTCGGCGCTGTCAGACAGCAGGCGCGCCACCTCGGCGTCGCCAAAAAGATCACGGTGAAGAATGCTGTCGAAGACAGAAGTGCTCATGGCAAGTGCCCGATTTCGCTAAGGAATGTGCTGAGGTGTTTGGCGTAGGTCTGGGGGTCTTCCACGCAAGGAAGGTGTCCCGCGCCGCGCATCAGTTCGAACTTGGACCCGGGGATCAGCTCGGCTAGTTCACGGACCAAGTCCGGCGGCGTCGCCCCGTCTTGGTCGCCCGCAATGACCAGCGCCGGCAGGCGCAGCGCCGCCGTTGTGCTGTAGAAATCGCTGCCCGCGATGGCCGCGCAACAGCCGGTGTAGCCTTCCACGGGGCAGGTCTCGACCATCCGCTGCCAGGGTGCCACGGCAGGGCTTTCGCGGAACGCGCGCGAGAACCAGCGCTCCATGATCGCGGGGGCCATGGGGGCCAGACCACCCGCGTTGATGGCGGCAATCCGGTCCTCCCACATGGCGCGGGTGCCGATTTTGGCGGCGGTATTGGACAAAACCACAGCGCGCACCAAGTCCATGCGCTTCGCTGCCAGCCCCTGCGCGATCAGCCCCCCGATCGAGAGGCCGACGAACACCGCATCGCGCACCTGCAAGGCGTCCATCACCCTCTCGGCATCGCGCACCAATGTGCCCATGCCGTAGGGGGCGGGCGGGCAGGTTGATAGCCCGTGGCCGCGCTTGTCATAGCGGATCAGTCGCAAGCCCTTGGGCAACAATGGCAACACCGGGTCCCACAACCGAAGGTCCGTCCCCAGCGAATTGCCAAACACCACCGTCGGCCCATCCTCGGGCCCATCCACCTGCACATGCAGGGACACATCATCGAAATTCAAAACATCCATGGCACCTTGTCCCTCAATCCCGCCACTTTCCGCAAGCCGATTACGCTGCGGCCAAGTCGCAACTTACCTCTCTAATGGCGCGTTTTGTCTCGCAATTGCGCGTATCACCCGCAATGGTAAGGCACCACAGGACCGGAGAGCCCCATGCCCAAGACCATCCGCGCCGCCGTCTGCCACAGCCATGGCGCGCCGCTCAGCATAGAAACCGTCACCCTGCGCGACCCCGGCCCCGGAGAGGTCGAAGTCACTCTGGAAGCGGTGGCGATCTGCCACTCCGATATCTCCTATATGGAAGGCGCATGGGGCGGCGATTTGCCCGCGATCTATGGCCATGAGGCGGCAGGCAAAGTCACCGCCGTGGGCGCGGGCGTCGCCCTGAAAGAGGGCGACCGGGTGATCGTCACCCTGGCCAAATCCTGCGGCCAATGCCCGTCCTGCGCCTCGGCGCAACCGATGTATTGCGGCGGCAACACCCCCGAGGCTCAGGTGATTACAACCCCTGACGGCGCCCCCGTGGTGAAAGCCATGAACTGCGGCGCCTTCGCCGAGGCCGTCGTGGTGGACGCCAGCCAGACCGCGCCCATCGGCGATGATATCCCCTCGGACGTGGCCTGCCTTCTGGCCTGTGGCGTGCCCACAGGGGTCGGCGCGGCGATCAACACAGCCAAGGTCAAACCCGGCGATAAGGTGGTGGTGATCGGGGCAGGGGGCGTCGGCCTCAACGCCATCCAGGGCGCGCGTATTGCGGGTGCTGCCCGGATCGTAGCGATGGATCTCGAAGAAAAGAAGCTCGAAGACGCCATGGAGTTTGGCGCCACCGATACGCTTCCCGCCCAAACCGACAAGCCCTGGAAGGCCCTCTCCAAGCTGCTCGGCGGTACCCTGGCCGATCACGTCTTTGTCTCCGTGGGCGCCATTCCCGCCTACGAGTCCGCCCTGCGCCTGCTCGCCCCCCGTGGCACCGCCTATGCCGTCGGCATGACCCATAATGGCGAAACCACCCCCTACGAGCCGGTCATCTTCGCCGCCACCGGCCAGGGCATCCGTGGCTCCTTCCTCGGCGAAGTGGTCCTCAAACGCGATATCCCCTGGATGGTCGACCTCTATAGCCAAGGCCGCCTGAAACTCGATGAACTCATCTCCGCCCGCTGGTCCCTCGATCAGATAAACGAGGCGATCTCCGACACCAACACAGGCCAAGCCCGCCGCAACGTCATCACCTTCTGATCGTGCGCGCCGCTCCTCCATTCACCTTGGCCGTACACCTCTAGGGGGTTTGGGGGACTAGTCCCCCAATCACGCAACAGACATGAAACTCGACACACTCGAAATTTTCGCCATAGCTCCTCCGCCCCCCGGCTGGGGGGGGCGCTATTGGCTGATCGTCCGCCTCACCACCGATACCGGCATCACCGGCCTCGGAGAGGTCTACGCCGCAGGCGTCGGCCCCAAAGCCATGCAGGCCGTCATCGAAGATGTCTTCTCTCGCCACATGCGCGGCGAGGATCCTGCCAATATCGAGCTGATGTCGCGCCGCGCCCATTCCTCTGGCTTTACCCAACGCCCCGATCCCACCGTGTTCGGCGCGTTCTCCGGCCTCGAAATCGCCTGTTGGGACATCCTAGGCAAAGCCCGTGACTGCCCCGTCTACGCGCTTCTGGGCGGCAAGATGAACGCCCAGATCCGCGCCTATACCTACCTCTATCCCGAGCCTCACCATGATCCCGTGGCCTTCTGGACTTCGCCCGAGATGGCCGCCGAAAGCGCGTTGGCCCGCGTAAACGAGGGCTACACGGCGGTCAAATTCGACCCCGCCGGCCCCTATACGATCCGGGGCGGCCATATGCCCGCGCTCAGCGATATTGACCTCTCGGCCCGCTTTTGCGCTGCGATCCGTGATGTTGTGGGCACCCGTGCCGACCTGCTGTTCGGCACCCATGGGCAATTCTCTCCTTCGGGGGCAATCCGACTGGCTAAGGCGATCGAGCCCCATGATCCGCTCTGGTTTGAGGAACCTATTCCGCCTGATAACCTTATCGGACTGGCAGAAATCGCCGCCCATACCCCGATCCCCGTGGCCACCGGCGAACGGCTCACCACGGCGGGGGAGTTTGCCCAAGCACTGCACCACGGGGCGCGGATCTTGCAGCCCGCCCTGGGTCGTGCAGGTGGGATATGGGAGGGCAAGAAAATCGCCACCCTCGCCGCCGCCGTTGGTGCGCAACTTGCGCCGCATCTTTATGCTGGTCCGGTGGAATGGGCCGCGAATGTTCATCTGGGTGTCAGCTGTCCTAACCTTTTGATGGTGGAGGCGATCGAGACGCCGTTCCACGATGCGCTCGTTACCGGGCGGCCCCGGGTCGAGAACGGTTTTGTCGCGGCCCCGGACCGCCCCGGTCTTGGGATCACGCTGAACGATGATGTGGCCCTTGCGAACCTCTATACGGGCGATCGTTTGCATCTAGAGATGCAGGAAGCGCCCTGTGATTGGCAAAACGGCAATGCCTTTGGTGGCGGTGCGGTGGATTAGATCGGGTGAGGCCCCCGGGCCGAGGCCCGGTCTACGCCCGACGCGGATACTTCGGGGCACCGCGCGGTGTGTCGCCCCCCCGTAGACCGGGCCTCGGCCCGGGACCGTCCCCGCCTAACGCTCCACCTCTTGGGCATATCGCAACTGCGCGATTTCCTCGTTCTTCTCCGAGGCTTTCAGCGCGGTCATCTGCTCTTTCACGTAATCCAGATGGTGGATGACGGCAGCTTTCGCGGCCTCTGGATCGCGCTCTTGGATCGCGCTGTTCATGGCGCGGTGCTGATCCAGAAGGATATCGCGGGTGGCGCGGTTCTTGAACAATTGCTGGCGGTTGAAGAACACCCCTTGGCGTAGCAGATCAAAACTGGCGCGCATCATATGCAGCAGCACGACATTGTGGCTGGCCTCGATGATCGCCAGATGGAACTCCGCATCCAAGGCGGCCTCATCGGCGGGATTGCGTTTGCGGTGGGCTGCTTCCATCTTCTGTAAGATTGCCCCGATCACCTTCAGGTCCGTATCCGAGCCATGCACCGCCGCGCGTTCGGCGGCGATACCTTCAAGGTCCTGGCGAAACGAAATGTAGTCAAAAACCGCTTCTTCATGGGCCGACAGAAGGGCAATCAACGCGGGCGAAAAGGCGGAGCCAAGGACATCGGCCACATAGATCCCCGCGCCCGCGCGGGTGGCCAGAAGACCCTTTTCCTGCAACTCGGACACGGCCTCGCGCAGGCTGGGGCGGGACACGCCAAGGCGTTCGCTCAACTCTCGTTCCGAGGGCAAGCGTTCCCCGGGGCGCAGAATGCCGCGCAGGATCAACTGTTCGATTTGCTTGACGACCGAGCGAGAGAGCTTTTCCGCTTCGACACGTTGAAATGGCATGGGCCCTCTGCCTCCCTCAGCCTTGGCGGAATTGGTCAAAGGATATGACCACAGCCGGGGTCTGTCTACCCGCGATCAAGGGGCCCGATACGAAAGCGGCCCGCCCAAAGGGCAGGCCGATGACGTTGTGCGTGCGTGAGAGGCCGCGCTTAGCGGGGCCGAATAATGACTTCGACCCGACGGTTCTGCTGGCGCCCCTCAGGGGTGAGGTTGGTGGCAAGCGGCTCACTTTCGCCGCGACCGGAAGACTGCACACGCGATGGGGCGACTCCCGCCTCGAGCAAGACGCCAGCCACGCCTTGGGCGCGTCGGGTAGAGAGGTCTTGGTTATAGCCCGCAGACCCGGTGTTGTCGGTGTGGCCCACCACCTGCACATCGGTGTTGGGATATTGGTTCAGGTTGTTGGCCAATGCCCGCAGGTCCGATTGCAGACCGGCGCGGATGGCGGCGCTATCGATGTCGAACAAGATGCCTTCTGGCATGGTGACGACAAGCTCCGACCCGGTATTCTCGATCAGGATGCGGTCGTTGGAGAGCGCCCCGCGCAGGTCTTGTGCCTGACGGTCCAGCGCGTTGCCGATCAGCCCGCCTGCGGCGGCACCGGCTGCCGCGCCAAGCACCGCGTTGCGGCCCTGGTTTTCGCCGCTGGCCGTTGCGCCGATGAAGCCGCCCAAAAGGCCACCGATGACGGCACCGTCACGGGTGCGGTTTTGGCCGTTGGCCGTGGTTGGTGCCACGGTGTTGCCGACGCAAGCCGTTAGGGCCAATGCGCTGGCAGTGGCCAGAATGAGGGGTTTGATATGTCTTGCCATGAGTGAAGCCTTTTGCCTGTTGTCCCGTTTCCCGCGGGAGTCATTGCGGCCATTATATCAGGCTGTGACGGTTGGCACAGGGGGAAAGTGGGGCTGGGGGAGCCACGGGCGGGCCTTGGCCGATTTTGGCGACTTTTCAGACGGCTCCTCCGGGCGGGGCCCGTCATCGCCGCATCTTTCAGGCCGCGCCGTCTTCCGTTGTGGCGGCTTCCCAAGCCAGCATGGCGCGTTTCACCGGAAGGCCCCAATGATAGCCGCCCAAGCCGCCGGATTTGCGCAACGCGCGGTGGCATGGGATCAACCACGAGATCGGGTTGCGCCCCACCGCTGTGCCCACGGCGCGCACGGCACGGGGCTTGCCAATGGCACCTGCAATCTCGGAATAGGTTGTGACGTGGCCCGTGGGGATCGACAGCAATGCTTCCCACACTTTGATCTGGAACGGGGCGCCGATCAGCGACAGATGTAAGTCGCCCGTGCCATTGAATGCGGCCTCGGCCATGGGCCTGAGAGAGGCGGCGTCTTCCACATAATCGGCATTGGGCCAGCGCGAGCGGAGGTCCTCCATCGCCGCTTCTGGCCCGGTCTCTGCGGCGAAACCGATGCCGCAGATGCCCTTTTCGGTGGCCATCACCAGGGCGGGGCCGAAGGGGCTGTCAAACCACCCCCAACGGATCGTCAGGCCCTTGCCGCCGCTGGCATAGGTGCCGGGGCTCATCGCTTCCCACCTCAGGAACAGGTCGTGCAAGCGCCCGCCGCTGGTCAGCCCGGTTTCCCCCACCGTGTCGAGCACAGTAAAGCGGTCCGCCAGCAGGCGGCGCGCGTGATCCAGCGTGAGATACTGCTGGTATCGCTTGGGGCTGACGCCGACCCACCCGCTGAAGGTGCGCTGGAAATGGGCCGGGCTCATGCCGAGGGCCTTCGCTAAATCATCAAGCGATTGGTGTGGGTTAGCGTCAATCAGGTCCAACGCTCGGCGCATGACGTTGAAGTGGTAGCTGCCGGATGGGTCTTGGTCTTGGGGCATGGCGCAAATCTCCGTTAACGGCATTAACCTATCGCAGAGCGCCGCCGTTTCGCGACCCGCTTCTTGCGGGAAGGGTGGGGGGCTTGCCCGCCCGCCCGTGTCGCGCCAAAAGGGACGCTATGGCAAAAGCGCTTCCATATCATACGATTCACGAGATCTTCACGCGGTTCCGCGATGCCGAGGCCGAACCCAAGGGCGAATTGCACCACGTCAATGTCTATACGCTGGTGGTGGCCGTGGCGCTGTCGGCGCAGGCGACGGACGCGGGCGTGAACCGGGCCACGGCCGAGCTGTTCAAGATCGCCGACACGCCGCAAAAGATGCTCGACCTTGGGTTGGAGGCGGTGACAGAGCATATCAAAACCATCGGCCTCTACCGAAATAAAGCCAAGAATGTCATCAAGTTAAGCCAGATACTGGTGGATGAATACGGGGGCGAGGTGCCCTCGTCGCGCACGGCGCTGCAATCTCTGCCGGGGGTGGGGCGCAAGACCGCGAATGTGGTGCTGAACATGTGGTGGGGGATGCCCGCACAGGCGGTGGATACCCATATTTTCCGCGTCGGCAACCGGACCCTGATTGCGCCGGGCAAAGACGTGGACGTGGTGGAACGCGCGGTGGAGGACAACATCCCCGCCGAATTCCAACTGCACGCCCACCACTGGCTGATCCTCCATGGGCGCTACATCTGCGTGGCGCGCAAACCCAAATGCGGCGCTTGTCTGATCCGCGACCTCTGTGTTTTTGAAGACAAAACACCTGATCCCTTGCCCGGAAAGGCCAAAAGATGAGCCGTCAGAATGTTTCCTCTGGATCATACCTGGAGCCTCAGATCGGGTTTTCGCGGGCGGTGCGCATCGGCAATATGGTAGCCGTCGGCGGCACCGCCCCGATTGCAGCGGGCGGCGGCACCGATTGTATCGGCGACGTTTATGGCCAGACCAAGCGCTGCCTGGAGATTGCGTTAACGGCGTTAACGGATGCAGGCGGCTGTGCGTCCGACGTCATCCGTACCCGCATAATTCTGACGGATATCAAGACCTTCAAGGACGCGGCCCGCGCCCACGCCGAGGTGTTCACCGACATTCGCCCCGTCACCACGGTGATGGCAGTCTCCGCATTTGTTGATCCCGACTGGTTGGTCGAGATCGAACTCGACGCCATTCTAAAGGACTAGAACCCATGGCCCAGAAATACGACCTTGTCGGCATCGGCAACGCGATTGTTGACGTGATCTCTCATGGGGATGAAAGCTTTCTGGACAATATGGGTATCCAGAAAGGTATTATGCAGCTGATCGAACGGGAACGCGCCGAGATCCTGTACGGCGCGATGACCGACCGCGTGCAAGCGCCCGGCGGATCGGTGGCGAACACGGTTGCGGGGGCTGGGACACTGGGCCTGAAAGCAGCGTTCCTTGGAAAAGTGAAAGCCGACGCGTTGGGCAAATTCTACGCAGATGGCATGTCGTCGGACGGAATCGACTTTCCCAACCTGCCCGTAGACGGCGATGTGCCGCCCACGTCCCGGTCGATGATTTTCGTCTCGCCCGATGGTGAACGCTCGATGAATACCTATCTGGGCGCGGGCGCTGATTTTGACGAAGGCGATGTGGATGCAGGTGTTGCGGGCGACACGCGCTACCTGTTTCTGGAGGGCTACCTCTACGATAAGGACGAGGGAAAGCGCGCCTTCACAGCCGCCGCGCAGGCCTGCCACAAGGGCGGCGGCAAGGCGGGAATTTCACTGTCCGATCCCTTCTGCGTGGATCGCCACCGCGACGATTTCCGGCGCTTGATCGCCGAGGAAATGGACTTCACCCTGGGCAATGAAGAAGAGTGGCTATCGCTATACCAGGTGGACGATATCGACGCCGCGCTGGCCAAAGCTGCAGCCGATTGTGAGACAGTGGTTTGCACCCGCTCGGGCGATCCGGTGATCTTGATCCGCGACGGCGAGCGTGTCGAAGTGCCGGTCACGCGCGTCACGCCGGTGGATGCCACAGGCGCAGGTGATCAGTTTGCAGCGGGTTTCCTTTACGGGGTCGCCACCGGACAAACCCTTGAGGTCGCAGGCAAAATGGGCGTCGCGGCGGCAGCAGAAGTTATCGCCCATGTGGGCCCCCGCCCCAAACGCCCCCTGCGTGAGGTTTTTGCCGAGCAAGGTTTGATCTGAGGTTAAGGCGGGCACATGGCGGACCTTATTGCACAGTTGAACATGGGCACGGGCAGCATTGCGATTTTGCTGGTCGGGCTGGTGTTCAAACTTGCCGGGTTCGCCGTTCGCGATGAAATGTGGCTGCGGGTTCTGGTGGTTTGCGGCTTCATCTGCGACGCCGCGTATTACTTCTTCCGCGCCGAGCCGATCTTGCCTTCGGTCTTCTCGAACATTGCGCTGCTCAGCATTAACGTGGTGCTGATCGTCGCGATCGTGTCCGAGCGGACAACGTGGCGTATGTCCGCGGATGATCGGCAGACATTCAGCCATTTCCCGACTCTCACCCCGGGCCAGTTCCGCCGCCTGAGAAAAATGGTTAAGGCAGAACTCGCCGATGCCGGTGCCGTGCTGACCCAAGAGGGCGTGCCGGTCGCGGACCTGATGTTGGTCTTTGCCCCCACCATCACCATCACCAAGGGCGGAGAGAGCTTTCCCACACGAGGCCCGGCTTTCGTGGGTGAGATTGCATTTTTGACAGGTAACGTCTCCAGCGCTGATGTGACCTTGCCCGATGGCGGCACGGTTTTGCGCGTGGATAGCACGGATTTACGCAGACAAATGGCGCGCTCGCCCGGGTTCAAGAACGCAATGATCGCACTATTCGGCGCAGAGTTGGCGCGCAAGGTGGCGGAGTCAGTGCCGATTGTCCCGGACGTCGGGACAGAGAAGGTTAACGACGTTAACCCATCTTAGATTAGGGCTCTACGACGACCCTCTCGCGGTTGGCGGCATCGATCTTGCGCTGCGCCTCGATTTGCAAGGCACCGGAAACGGCGAGGGCGAAGGAATGGTCTGCCTCTAACTCTCGGATCAGGGCGGCGCGGGGCAGGGTGAAAATGTGGGCCTCGGTCGTTATTTCGACATCGGCGGTGGCCTCGCCACCATGTTGAATCGTTAACTCTCCGATCAATGCACCGGGGCCAAGGGTGGCGACCGTCGCGCCATGGGCACGGACATCGGCGTGGCCTGATCCGATGTAGATTAGCTCATGCACAACTGCGCCCTGCCGCGACATAATGGTGCCGGGGCTGACGGTTTGCCAGCGCCCCAATCGCAGGAATTTGCGGGCCAGATGGGGCGGAAGGGTGCTGAAATGGGCGGCAAGAAACGCCTGTTCGTCGGGCGTGAAACGGGCTTGGCTGTGGTGCCACGCCAACCGCGCCAAGCCGACCAGTGAAAGAACGATCCAGAAGATCTGAATCAAAGCCGAAGACAGATTGAACGCCTCGTTTAGGCTGATCAATACGGCTGAGGCGGCAAGCAAATTCATCACCGTGTAGGTGAGAGAGCTGCCGCGCAGAAGGCCCAGTTGCAGGCCGCCGTAAGCCGACAGGTATAGGGCAACCCCCAACAGGCCGGAGGCCGACCAGATCGAAAATTCCATGGCTGTCTTGTCCTTGCAGCAAGAGAAAGCCCGCGTCGCCCAACAGGGTGGACTGCGACACACCGGCCTGTCAAATCCCGCGTCGATGCCGGAAGGGTTTGCGACGACACGGAAAATCCGCCACGATCCGTGCTGCAAGGGACCCTTTGCGGGCAAGGGGGGCAATGGAAAACCACGAAGAGGGGCGGCAATGTCACGGATAACAGTCATCTTGGGGCTGGTGGTGACGGCCGTGATGGTCGGGCTGACGGCCTTCCCCCCGCCGATTTTTGAACGCGCCCGTGATGCGGTCTTTGATGGCTACCAACGCACGATGCCACGGCCCTACGACCCGACAGCGCCGGTCCATATCATCGACATTGATGAGGCCGCTTTGGACGCTTATGGTCAGTGGCCTTGGCCGCGCAGCTATTTGGCGGAACTGACGGATCGCTTGTTTGACCATGGTGCAGCGGCAGTGGGGTTCGATGTTTTGTTTCCCGAGCCGGACCGGACCTCTCCTGAATTGATCGTCGACTCCTGGGCCCGGTTCACCGACGGCGCGGCGCCCATCTTGCCAGACCTTGGCATTGCCCCCCATGACACGCGCTTTGCCGATGCGATGCGGGGCCGCGCGGTGGTTTTGTCGGTCGCGGGCGGGTTAGAGGGCTCCATGCCCGAGGCCGTGGCGGGATTTGCCGTGACCGGCGCCACGCCGAGCACGTTAACGACTTATCCCGGCGCGATCAGCAATCTGCCAGAGTTAACGGCGGCGGCCAGCGGGATTGGCACGATCTCTTTGGGGCGCAACACCGATGGAATTACGCGCAGCGTTCCCATGGTCTCGGACTTCGGCGGGGTGTTGATCCCGTCGCTGTCGGCCGAGCTATTGCGGGTGGCGCAGGGGGCGGGGGGGCATGTTTTGCGCACCTCGGAAGCGTCCGGCGAAATGTCGGGCGGAACCGTTGCGGCCACGGCGATGCAGGTCGGCGCGCTGTCTTTTCCGTTGGAGGCAGACGGGCGCTTTCGCCTTTACTACGCGGGCTACCAGCCAGAGAGGGTGACGCCAGTGGGCGCGTTGTTTGAGGCCGAAGGGATTAACCCAGAGCTGCAAAACCGGTTGGCGGGGCGGATCGTTTTGGTGGGATCGTCGGCGCAAGGCCTGTTCGATATTCGCACGACACCTTTGGATGGGCAGATCGCTGGCGTCACGCTACACGCTGAAATTATTGAGCAAATCGTGTCAGGCGCGTTTTTGATGCGGGCCGATTGGATGCGCGGGCTAGAGATTTTGATCGTCGCGCTGTCGGGTATCTTGTTAACCATCTTCATCCGGCTGGAGCGGCCCTTGCTTGGCCTTAGTGCGGCGCTGTTCTTTGGCGGCGGCTCTGTGGTGGGTGGGGTGATGGCGTTCTCTATGTGGGGGGTATTGTTCAATCCGGTGACGGCGGTGCTGACGGCGGTGCTTGTCTATCTTCCCGGCACGACCCTTGGCTATCTGGCGAAGGAACGCGCCCGCCGGTCGATCCGCGAACGCTTTGCCCGCTTCCTGCCGCCGCCTCTGATTGCCGAGATCGAAAAGAACCCAACGGCGGCCCTGACGCCTGAAGGGGCGGAGCGGGACTTGACGGTGATGTTCGTGGATATGCGCGGCTTCTCTACCGTGACCGAAGGGATGCCACCGGACCGCGTCGTTACCCTCGTTAACACTTTCCTCAGCGCCGTGGCCGAGGCTTTGGTAGATCACGGGGCCACGATCGACAAATTCATGGGCGACGCGGTGATGGCGTTTTGGAACGCGCCGATTGAGCGGGCCGACCACGCTAGCGCCGCCCTTGGTGCCCTTCATGCGGTGAATGAAGCGGCGGAACAGGCGAATTTTCTGCTGACCTCGCAAGGATTGCCGAGGGTTAATCTGGGGGTCGGGCTGAACACCGGGCCCGCGTCGGTGGGGTTGATGGGATCGCGCGACAGGCTGTCGTACACCTGCATCGGCGACAGCGTGACCCTTGCCGCGCGGCTAGAGGGGCTGACCCGCATTTATGGCACGCGCAACTGCGTGGGGCCGAACACAGTCGCCGAATGCCCGCCGCATTTGCAGGCCGTGACGTTGGATTTGATCGCGGTGAAGGGCTTTGCCAACGCGGTAGAGGTGTCCACGGTATTGCCGCGCATGACACCGGGGCTTGTGGCCTTTGCGACGGCCTTGGCCGAGGCGCGTGCCACCTTTATCGCCCAGGATTGGGCAGGGGCAGAAGAGGCGATGATGCGGGTGGCCAAGATCAAGGTGCCGACGTGCAACACGGCGCTTCTGGCGAAGGCCTATCTGGATCGGATCGAGGCCTATAAAGAAAGCCCCCCGCCAGCGGGCTGGCAGGGGGAATTTGTAGCGCAATCAAAGAGGTAAGGGTTGTTTCGTCCCTTGTGCCTAGACCTCTTAGCAGTCGTATTCGACTTTTCGTAGCGTCCGCCCATTGCCCGGGTAATAAAAGCAGTCATCTTCGGGAGCTTCGGGAAGGCCCTCTGGCAGACCTTCAAACAGGTCATCGAAGCGGAAATCCTCGTCGAAAATCTCGGGATCGAACTCTTCCCCGGTGGTGGACACGGGCCCACGATCCGACGGGTTGGGGTTATCCACGCCCGAGCCAAGGGTCGAGCCGCCACCGCCACCCGGCGCGCCGTCGATCAGTTCCAGCACTTGCGCGAGGAACGCGGGGTTTACACGGCCTTGGTAGCCATTTTCGGTCAACACACCGCCGCGACGGCTGGTGCAGGCCCGTTGTCCGCTTTCGGTCGACGTGATGCAGAGCCGCTCACCGGCCAGAAACACCGTAATCGTCTCGCCGTTTTGGTAAATGATCAAAGCGCTGGACCCACGAATGCCGATGGTGGCCGTGGGGGTCGTGACCGTTGCTTCCTGTCCCTGCGACAGCGCGCCGCCGATAAAGCGCAGCGCGCCTTGGGTCATTTGCAAGCCCATCTGGCCGGAGCCATTGGGGTTGAAAACGAATTCATCCAACACGATTGTCGTGTTTGGCGCCATCGACAGCGTTGTTTGATCGATAAACAGGAGCTGCCCCCGGCCTGAACCGGACGAGGCAATGGTCTCGTTCTGGACAACGCCCGCGCCCAAATCCAACGTCCGCGTGCCTGCACCGGGTGGGGTGCCGCGCAGCGTCGGCTCGCTTGAGGCGACAGTGCCGATGTTTTGCGCCGCCAAGGGCGCGGCGAATGTCAGGGCCGCAACGGCGGCCATTGTGATGGTCTTGAAGGGCATACTTAAAACTCCCAACCGACTTGGAATGTGTAAATTAATTCTTCGCGTGAAGTCGTCACACCGCTGGTCACAGAATCCTCAAAGACCTGTGCTGCGGTGGTTTCAATATAGATGTCTTCCAATACGAAGGCCCGTAGCCAGACCCCGTAGCTTTCTTCATCAATGTCCGTGGTGGTGCCGCCGTCGATCCGTTCTGCTTGGCCCGCTTCGGCCCATGCGCCCGCGATCCAGCGGTTTGGCAGATGTTCCCAACCCACGTCAAAGGCGTGTTGCGCGGCCAGTCGGACAGAGGCTTCGGTGATTTCTACGGGTGTGGGGTCATCCACTTCCTGACGCCCGCCCACGGTGCCCGATAGCCGGAACCGTGTGTCACGAGAGGGGCGGTAAGTTACGCCCAGATCGAAATCGTAGAAGTCGTAATCGGAGTCGGTGGACGCGTGGGCGATCTCTCGGCCCGTTGTTGCGTCGGCGTAGACGGTGAAGCGTTCGTCAATCGGGTTGGCGTAGGAAAGGCCCACCCCCCAAGAGGTGTAATCGCCCGACAAGGTGGAATCGTTTTGGAACCAGCCAAGCTCGGCATAGGCTTGCAGGCGCGGGCCGTAGGCGTCGCGGCTCAGGCGCCATTGCGGGCCGGTGCGCAAGCGCCCGGAGCTGCGGCTGTTGATCGAGCTGTCGCCGGGCTCATAGCTGGAGAAGGCGAATTCGGTGATCCATTGGGTGACATCGGAGTCGCCCATGTCGATACGCCAATCCACCGAGCCGGTCACGAAGGCGCCCTGTTCGCCGCTGGTGTCGGCATAGGCGTAGCCCACAGCAAGGCGGCCCCGGTAGTCGGAGCGGTCATCGCGGTCCTGCGCTTCTTCCCGGTAGCGGGCCACTTGGGTCAATTGCGCAGGCGTCAAGGTGCCCGAGGATTGGGCCGCGGCAAGGTGATACTCGGCCACCGCGTAGGAGCCCAAGGCAAAGTAGGCAATCGCCAGCTCTACACGGGCCGCAGAGTTGTTGGGCTCTAGGTCAACAAGGCGTTCCAAGGTCGCGGCTGCGGCCTCAAAATCACGGGCTTGGACAGACAGGCGCGCGTAATCGCGCATCAGCTGTCGGTTGCTTGGGTCGGTCAGCATCTGCTGGAAAATGGCTTGGCGCTGTGCGTCATCGCCCGCGTTTTGCGCCGCAAGCGGCGTGGAGATCAGCGAGAGCGTGGCGATGGTTGCCAGAAGGGGGGCTCGGAACATTATCGGGCCTCACAAAAAGAGAGAGAAAGGGAGTCGAACGAATAGCGAAACCATACGGGGCATGGGCACTTTGTACAATGAACAGCGCAAAACCGCCTGATGAGTACGCGGCCCATGCGGCATTGCGGCAACGGTCACGGGGCGAGGGCGCGGGAGGGCGGCGATATTACCAGCCCAGTCTTATTATCCGCCCAGTTTTGCGTGAACCTCGTCCAGATCAATCTCACCGATGGGCATCTTGTTGCCGGGATTGTCGAAGTCATATTTGAACAGATCGAAATCGCGGTGATAGATTTCCTTGACCAGATGCATCGAGAGATCGTCGAAATAATCCTCAACCGGGTGCAGGCGCTTGGGGCCGTGGCCCTCAGATTCGTTGAAGCGCGGCACATCCTTTAGCTTGATCGGATGGGCGTTATCGGTCGCATCCAGCACGCTTTGCATGCCGTCGTTGAAGCTTTCGGTCCAGAAAATCTTATCGTAGCGCCCGCCGTTCACGATGAACGTGGAAACATGGCCCGACATCGCGGACCAATGAATATCCGGGTCCATCGGCTTGCGCCAACGAATGGTGTCGCGGGTAAACAGCAAGAACCGGCGGAAGCTGGCGATCTGGTCGAACTCCCCCTTGCCATCATCGCCGCCCACTTCGATCCCGTATTTCTGAATCAGTAGTGGCACCATATTGCCGCGATAGCGGCGGCCATTGCGTTGAATGCCGCAGATTTTATCGAAGAAGCTGGATAGGATGCGGGTGTAGGGATTGCGCACACAGGTAAAGGCATAGCTTTTGTGGGCCTGAACGTTGCTGGTGATAACGGGCTGGCTATCGTCAAACGCCCATTTATGCATGCCGCCGGTGGCATCGTGGATGTCGCCATCAAAGTATTCGCCATTGTCGGCGTAGTACATGATCTGACCGATGGTCGAGCAGGCGCATTTGGGTACCACACGATACACCATGCTTTCGCTTGTCGTCATCCAGGTGCCCGGAAATCCCATATGTTCGTACCTCACGTGATGCCCGGTGCTGTGTTCACCCGGTCTTAAGACATAAATTGCAAAGAATTGGTGTCGCTTCAATCTCTCTCAGGTATTAATACGTTAACAACAAGGCGCAACAATGCGCGTAAGTCCGGGGCAATCGTTTCCAGAATGGCAAAAATCGCCTTTATTCTCCTGTGTCACAAGGATGCGCCAAGCATCATCCGTCAGGCTGAGCGTTTGACGGCGACGGGCGATTATGTGTCGATTCATTTTGACGCAAACGCGAAACCGGCGGATTTTTCAGCACTTCAAGAGGCCCTGAAGGACAACGCGGGCGTCACCTTTGCCAAAAAGCGCATCAAATGCGGTTGGGGGGAGTGGTCGCTGTGCCAAGCGACGCTGCACGCGATTGAAGCGGCGGTCGAGGCGTTTCCCAAGGCGTCGCATTTCTACATGCTGTCGGGGGATTGCGCGGCGGTAAAGTCGGCTGACTACGCCCATAAGTTCCTTGATGACCGCGACATGGATTATGTCGAAAGCTTCGATTTCTTCAACTCGGACTGGATCAAGACGGGCTTCAAGGGTGAGCGCCTGTTCTACCGCCACTTCTTTAACGAGCGGAACCATAAGAAGCTGTTCTATGCCTCGTTCCATTTGCAGCGCAAACTTCGGCTGGAGCGCAAGATCCCCGACGACATTCAGGTGATGATCGGTTCGCAATGGTGGTGCCTGCGGCGCAGCACGATCGAGGCGATCTTGGATTTCTGCCGCGAACGCCCCGATGTGATCCGCTTCTTCAAGACGACCTGGATTCCGGATGAGACATTCTTCCAAACCCTCGTGCGCCACCTCGTGCCGTCGCGCGAGATTGAAAGCCGGACCCTGACGTTCAAGATGTTCAGCGACTACGGCATGCCGGTTACTTTCTACAACGATCAGTATGACCTGTTGATTTCGCAGGATTATCTGTTCGCCCGCAAGATTTCTGCCGAGGCCACCTTGCTGAAGGACCGCCTTGGCGCCTTGTGGAATTCGGACCGCAAGGATTTCGCCACCTCGAAGGAGGGGCCGAAACTACACGCCTTCCTGACCGGGCGAGGCCGGGTGGGCAAACGCTTTGGCACAAGGTTTTGGGAACGCGAAAGCACCCTTGGGGCGGACCGCGACCTCTATATGTTGGTGTGCAAGAAATGGCACGTCGCCAAGCGGCTTCTCAAAGCCTCGTCCGAGAAGTTGGATGTGCGCGGGATCGAGTATCTTTTTGATGAAGAGGGCTGCCGCGTCCCGCATCTGGGCGGGATTGAACGCACAATGGAAAAGCGCAACCGCCACCGCCGTGCGCTGGTGCGGATGCTGTTTGATTACTACGGCACCGAACAGTTGGTGATCTGCCTTGATCCGGCCAACCTAGACCTGATGCGTGATTTCATGTCCGATCGGGCGAACGCGCGAATCCTCGAATTGCAATGTACCTTTGATGACCAATATCTGGTGGGCCACGCGCACCGTGTTGGGCTGGCAACGGACGACACGCCGGGCGAGGTTTTGCAACGGATGCTACCCACCCTGCGCCATGAGTTTCTGGACGAGCAGATGGAAATCCGAGAGGCGGAGTTCAAACAGCACTGGCGTTTGAAAGAGGGTAAATCGGCCGAAGAAAACGGCGCCGTGCTGGCGGACTTCTTCGGAATAGACCAAGACGTTGGTCGAGAGTTAGCCCAGACCCAACACCTGTTTGCAGATTAAAAGGGGGCTTTGATGGCCTATTCTTACGACGACCAGAACATTTTCGCGAAGATCTTACGCGGGGAGATTCCAAACAAAACCGTGGCCGAAAGCGAGCATACGTTGGCCTTCGCCGACCTGTACCCGCAAGCGCCCGTACATGTCTTGGTGATCCCCAAGGGACCATATGTGTGTTTTGACCACTTTGCCGCCGAAGCATCCGATGCGGAAATCGCAGACTTTCACCGGGTTGCGGCACAGGTCTGTGCGCAGGTGTCACCCGGAAACGGTGGGGCGGGATTCCGCACGATCTCCAACGCGGGCGATGATGGGGTGCAAGAGGTGCCGCATTACCACATGCATGTTTTGGGCGGGCGTCCCTTGGGGCGGATGTTGGCGAAGGCCTGATATGGGGCGCGCGCGGCCTCAAGCCCCGGCCCAAAAGGTTGGGCCAGAGCCGCTCGGCCCCACGCGCTGCCGCGGATGCGTTGACAGGTCGCGCGGCCACGGGGCCGGTGCGGCGTGCTCCACCCTTGCCCGGTCGCAAGACCTCTGCCATATCCAAAAGCAGCCACAGTGAATGGAGCCCCATGATGAGCATTGACGCCCCCGAGATCGAGATTGTGACCGCGACCCGCGTTGCCTGCGATGGTGGAGAGGGCGCCTTGGGCCATCCGCGCGTGTGGTTGATGATCGACCCCGACAGCGGCTTCGTGGAGTGCGGTTATTGCGACAAGAAGTTCATCCACAAGGATTTCGCGGACGCCGCAGAGTGATCCGCCGCTTCGGCAAGGGTTTGGGCCGCCTTTTTGGGGCGGCCTTTTTCGTTGTCGCGCTCTATCTTTTTGGGGCGGTGGTGGGCGGGCTGATCCCCGGCCGCTCTGCCGATATTCCAGCAGGCGATGATGTTGAAATTGCACTGTTGTTCGGGCCGATCCACGTCGATTTTCTGCTACCCGCCACGGCGCAGACCCGAGAGGCGCTGCAATTTGCGCGCGCTGGCGGGGTTTGGGTGGATGACGCGGGCGTGGGCTATTTCATCGTCGGCTGGGGCGCGCGGGACTTCTACACCACGACACCGCAATGGGCAGACCTGAGCGCGAGGGCGACGCTGCGGGCGATCACCGGCGATGCCTCGGTCCTGCGGGTAGACGTGGTGCAGCCAAACATCGCCTTCGACCAATTGCCCCGCCTGTCGCTTTCCGCCGATCAATACACGGCGCTTTTGGCCGAGATCACCGCGACGGCCACGCCGGACGCGATCGGGGTGGAGGCACCGGGCCACCGCCCCACATCTGGTTTCGTGGAGGCGCGGGGGCGGTTTCACATCCTGCGGACTTGCAACACATGGGTCGGGCGCGTGTTGCGCGGGGCCGGGGTGCCCATGGGTGCATGGACGCCGACCCCCTATGCCGTGCGCCTGTCCCTGTGGCGGGCGGGATTAAGTTAACGCCGTTAAGGGATTCCCTGAGATTGGTAAAAATCCCAGTCGCGCCCGCCCAATTGGCACGGTAGAACGAAGCCAACCATTAGGAGGGGCGCACATGGCATTCGGAAAAGGGCATCATCTACATCTGGTGGATGGCTCGGCCTTCATCTTTCGCGCCTACCACGCGCTGCCACCGCTGACGCGAAAATCTGATGGTCTGCCGATCGGGGCCGTCGCCGGGTTCTGCAACATGCTGCACCGCATGATCGAGGCCAACACAGGCCCCGACGCCCCCACCCATGCTGCTGTTATCTTTGACAAAGGTAGCCACACCTTCCGCAACGACCTTTACGACCAGTACAAAGCCAACCGCGAGGCGATGCCCGAGGATTTGCGCCCGCAGATGCCGCTGACCCGGGACGCGACGCGGGCGTTTAACCTCGCCTGCATCGAGATGGAGGGGTTTGAGGCCGACGACATTATCGCCACCTACGCCCGCCAAGCGCGCGAGGCCGGGGGGCGTTGCACGATCATTTCCTCGGACAAGGACATGATGCAATTGGTCGGCGGCGGCGTGGAGATGTTCGACGCCATGAAGAACACCCGCATCGACCGAGAGGGGGTGGAGGCCAAGTTCGGTGTTGGGCCCGAGCGTGTGGTGGATGTGCAGGCCTTGGCCGGGGATAGCGTGGACAACGTGCCCGGCGCGCCGGGGATCGGGATCAAGACGGCGGCCCTTTTGATCAATGAATACGGGGACTTGGATGCGCTATTGGAGCGGGCGGCGGAAATCAAGCAACCCAAACGCCGCCAAACCCTGATCGACAACGAGGCGCAAATTCGCCTGTCTCGGCAGTTGGTTCTGCTGGATGATCAGGTGCAAATCCCCGAGTCGTTGGATGAGCTGGAAGTGCGTGAGCCAGATCCCGAAGTGCTACTGGGTTTCCTTGCCGAGATGGAGTTCCGCACGTTAACCAAACGCATTGCGGATCGGGCAGGCATGGAGGCGCCCGCCATTGCAGAGCCTGCGGCCCCCGCCGCCCAAGATGCCCCCGAAATGCCCCCCATCGACCATGCGGGGTACGAGGTGGTTAATGACGTTAAGACCTTGCAGGACTGGGTAGACCGGGCCTCGGCCCGGGGCACCGTGGCGTTTGATACGGAAACGACCTCGCTTAACGAAATGGTGGCGGAATTGGTCGGCGTTTCGCTCTGCATCGAGCCGGGAAAAGCTTGCTACATCCCATTGTTGCACCGGGGCGGCGGCGACGACCTGTTTGCCGATACCGCTCTGGCCGAAGGGCAAATCCCCTTTGAGGACGCGCTGGCCGTGTTGAAGCCGATGCTAGAGGACGAAAGCGTCCTGAAAGTCGCGCAGAACGCCAAATACGACGTGAAGGTGCTGGCCAATTACGGCGTGACCGTCGCGCCCATCGACGACACGATGTTGCTGTCTTACGCGCTTCATGGCGGCTTGCATAACCACGGTATGGACAGCCTGTCGGAACGCTACCTTGGACACACGCCTTTACCGATTAAGTCCCTGATCGGAAGCGGAAAATCTCAAATCACCTTTGACCGTGTTCCCATCGCCGATGCCGCCCCCTATGCGGCAGAAGACGCCGATATCACGTTGCGGTTTCACAAGCTGTTCAAGCCGAAACTGCACACGGCCGGCGTCACAAAAGTGTACGAGAAGTTAGAGCGTCCGCTGGTGCCCGTTCTGGCTCGAATGGAGCGATCCGGCATCAAAGTGGACCGTGAAGTTCTCAGCCGCATGTCCAATGCTTTCGCCCAGAAGATGGCGGGTCTTGAGGCGGAAATCCATGAGCTTGCGGGCGAGAGCTTCAATGTAGGCTCCCCCGCGCAATTGGGTGAAATCCTGTTTGATAAGATGGGGTTGCAAGGCGGTAAAAAGGGTAAAACCGGGAAGTATTCCACCGGCGCAGATATTCTAGAAGATCTGGCTACGGAACATGACCTGCCGGGCCGGGTGTTGGATTGGCGGCAGCTGTCGAAGCTGAAATCCACCTATACCGACGCGCTGCAAGATCACATCAACCCCGATACGGGCCGCGTCCACACCAGCTATTCGATTGCGGGCGCGAACACGGGGCGTTTGGCCTCCACCGATCCGAATTTGCAGAATATTCCGATCCGGTCCGAGGAAGGCCGCCGCATCCGCGAGGCTTTCGTAGCAGAACCCGGTAAGGTTTTGGTGGCGCTTGATTATTCCCAGATTGAGCTGCGCATTCTGGCCCATATCGCGGGCATCGACGCGCTGAAACAAGCCTTCAAGGAAGGACAGGATATTCACGCGGCAACGGCGTCCGAGATGTTCAACGTGCCCCTCGAAGACATGACGCCGGACGTGCGCCGGCAGGCCAAGGCGATTAACTTTGGGGTGATTTACGGCATTTCGGGCTTCGGGTTGGCGCGTAATCTGCGCATCCCACGGGCCGAGGCTCAGGGCTTCATCGACCGCTATTTTGAACGCTTCCCCGGCATCCGCACCTACATGGACGACACGAAGAAATTCGCCAAGGACCACCTCTATGTAGAGACCCTGTTCGGCCGCAAAATTCACACGCCCGAGATCAACGCCAAGGGCCCCGGTGCAGGTTTCGCGGGCCGGGCCGCGATCAACGCGCCGATCCAAGGCACCGCCGCCGATATTATTCGGCGCGCCATGGTGCGGATGGAGGACGCAATCCAAGACATTCCCGCCACGATGCTGCTGCAAGTCCACGATGAATTGGTGTTTGAAGTGGACGAAGACGCCACGGATGCCCTGATTTCGACGGCGAAAGAGGTGATGGAAGGTGCGGCTGATCCCGCCGTGCATCTGTCGGTGCCCATCACGGTGGACGCAGGCCAAGGCGCGAACTGGGCCGAGGCGCATTAAGCGCGGCCACCGAAACGCAAGGCGCAAGAATGACCGACCCGATCCATAATTGGCCCGAGCTGCGCGCCTTCGCGATATCGCTCAACCTACCCAAGGTGGAGGACGCGGTCAGTTGGGGAAACCCTAACTTGAAAGCCCACGGCAAGATGTGGTGTTGGTGGTCACCATACGTTGATGCAGCGATTTTCAAGGGCACGGCCGAGGAGCGAGAGATGTTGATGGCGGCTGAGCCCGAGACATTCGTGATGCACGATCACTATGCCAAAACGGGGCTCATTTTGGTCGCCGCAGGACGGATTGACCGCGCTTGGGCCGAGGCACGGTTGCAGCGCAGTTGGCGAGATAACGCGCCCAAGCGGTGGTTGGCGAAATACGACGCGGGGGAGGTCTAAGATGCAGTGGCTCTATGTGTTACGCGGCACGCTGGTGGCCTATGTCTTTGGCGTTTTGCTCGTCGCTATCCCGACCCTGATTGACGGCGGTGAAGCGCCCGGGGCAATATGGCTTGTGGCGTTCTTTGGGCTTTTTGCGCTGATCCCGCTCCAGACTGTTGTCTTCGTCATTTGGGGAATTTTCGCTAAGAAACAAACGCTTGTGACCTATCGACACGCAATGGGCATTTGCGCGGGGGTCTTCTTTGGTTTGACGTTTCTTAGCACGCTAGCGGATGGGGAATTCCTCGTGGGTTTGGTGATGGCCGTCGCAAGCCCGATCGTGGGGGCGATTTTTGGCGGCGTGTTCTGGGTCGGCGCGTTCGGGTTTCGCAAGGAAATGCAAATGGGCAAAGAAATGCAGGTTCGTAGACGGACGCCAGAGGGCCTGCGCTGATGCTTATCGCGGTGAACAAGCCGATGAACATGCTGTCGCAATTCACCTCGGAAGGGGGCTGGCCCGCGCTGGACGCGCTTGGATTGCCCAAGGGTGTTTATGCCGCCGGGCGGTTGGACCGCGATAGCGAAGGGCTGCTTCTGCTGACGGACGATGGCGGGCTACAGGCGCGGATATCTTCACCTAAGTACAAGTCACCCAAGGTTTATTTTGCGCTGGTGGAAGGGGTGCCCGATGACGCTGCCTTGGCCAAACTGCGCACGGGCGTCGTTCTGAAAGACGGCAAGACCGCGCCATGCGAGGCCGAGGCCGTGGACACGCCCGATTGGATTTGGGACCGTGACCCCCCGGTGCGCATCCGCAAGAGCATTACCGATACATGGGTGCGGTTAACCCTGACGGAGGGTAAAAACCGCCAAGTGCGCCGCATGTGCGCGAGCGTTGGTTTCCCTGTGATCCGGCTGGTGCGGTTCTCTATCGGGCCCCATGATATCAGAGAGTTAGCGCCCGGAGAATGGCGAGAGCTGTAGTCTAGGCGCTACAGGTGATCTCGATCCAGCCGGGCAGGAGGCCGCGGGGCGGCGTCACCTCGACCGATAGAAGGGACATGTTGATCATTTCGCACCGCATAGCGGCGGAATAGTCGATGGCGAAGCGGTCCAATTCACTGACCGGAGGCCAATAGGGCGCGACAAATCCTAGGTCGCCACCACCCATATAAGCCGGGAACACGAAAGGGCCGACAGGGTCGGCCCGGGTGGCAATCAAAACCACCATGGTGAGAAGGCTGCCGAGGGCCATAAGGCCCAGGGCTTTGAGTAATCTCACGCCAGCATAACCATTGGGTTTTCAAGGTTGTCCTTGATCGCGGCCAGAAGCTCGGCCCCCAAGGCGCCATCAATCACACGGTGATCGACAGAAAGCGTGGTGGACATGACGGTGGCAACGGTCAGCTCTCCATCCGCGCCGACGACGGGCTTCTTGACGCCTGCACCGACCGCCAGGATCGCGCCATGGGGCGGATTGATGACGGCGTCAAAATTCTCGATCCCCATCATCCCGAGGTTCGAGATCGCGAAAGATCCGCCCACATATTCATGGGGCTGCAATTTGCCATCGCGGGCTCGGCCTGCAAGGTCCTTCATCTCGGCAGACAGCGCCGAAAGCGATTTCGTATCGCTGTCCTGCAACACCGGGGTGAACAGACCGCCATCCACAGCAACCGCAACCGCGACGTCGGAAGGCTTCAGCTTGATCATCCGGTCGCCGGCCCAAACGGCGTTGGCGTCGGGCACCTGTTGCAGGGCAAGGGCGCAGGCCTTGATGACAAAGTCGTTGACCGACAGTTTCACGCCGCGGCCTTCCAGCTGTTTGTTGAGCTGAGAGCGGAACTTGAGCAGCGCATCCAGTTGGATATCGCGGCGCAGGTAGAAGTGCGGGATCGTCTGCTTGGCCTCGGTGAGGCGGGCGGCGACGGTCTTGCGCATGCCGTTGAGTTTGACCTCTTCGAACTCGCGGCCTTCGTACATCTTGAGGACTTGCTCTGCGCTTGGCCCCGTGGGCATGGACCCACCCGCAGCGGAGGCGGCGGCTTTGGGGGCTTCGGCCGGGGCAGAAGCGGCTTTGGGGGCGGCAGATGCGCCTTCCACATCCGCCTTCACGATGCGGCCATGGGGACCAGAGCCGGTGATCGAGGCAAGGTCAATGCCCTTATCCGCAGCAATGCGCCGCGCGAGGGGGGACGCGAAGATGCGCTCGCCGCTGGCCGAGGAAGGGGCTGCGGGGGCAGGGGTGGCCGCTGTCGCGGCAGGCTTGGCGTCCGCCTGCTCGGCGTCGGACGAGGCTTCCACGGCGCCGGAATCTGCGGCGGGCGCGGTTGGCGCGGCAGAGAAATCTTCGCCCTCTTCGCCGATCAGGGCGATGGCGGTGTTGACCTTCACGCCCTCGGTGCCTTCGGCGACAAGGATCTTGCCGATAATGCCTTCATCGACGGCTTCAAATTCCATCGTGGCTTTGTCGGTCTCAATCTCGGCCAGAAGGTCGCCAGATTGGACGGTGTCACCTTCTTTGACGAGCCATTTGGCAAGGGTGCCTTCCTCCATCGTGGGGGAGAGGGCGGGCATGAGAAGTTCAATAGGCATGGGTTTCTCCCTTGGAGGGGGTGTCGCTTATTCGAGCGTGATGTGAGTGAAGGGCGCACGCGGGGCGGCGCCTTTCTTGAGGGCTTTGACGGCGTCTGTCAGGTCGTGCTGCTGCGTGGCGATCCATTCGTAAGCCTGATCGTGGCTGACAGCGTTGCCGGTGCCATATTGCTGAGACAGCAAGGCGTCCGGGATCAGAGCAACCACCGCATCCCCGCCCAGATCGACGGAGACACGGTAGGCATCAGCAGAAGCATTTTTACCAAGGATTTGCATCAGCGGTAGGTCACCTGTTTACACGCGGCCACGACTTCATCGGTGGTGATGAGCGCGTGGCGTTCCAGATTGGCCGCATAGGGCATGGGCACGTCTTTGCCGGTGCAGTTGATGACAGGCGCATCGAGGTAATCGAAGGCGTTTTCCATCAAATAGGCGCTGAGGTGGTTGCCGATAGAGGCGACGGGGAAGCCTTCCTCTACGGTGACGCAGCGGTTGGTCTTCATCACCGAGGCGAGCAAGGTGTCATAGTCCAGCGGACGCAGGGTGCGCAGGTCGATGACTTCGGCAGAGATGCCTTCTTCGGCCAGTTTCTCGGCCGCTTCCAGCGCGTAGGTCATGCCGATGCCGAAGGACACGATGGTCAGGTCCGTACCTTCGCGCCAAATCTTGGCTTTGCCGAAGGGGATGGTGAAATCATCCAAGTCCGGCACCTCGAACGAGCGGCCATAGAGGATCTCGTTTTCGAGGAAAATCACCGGGTTGGGGTCGCGAATGGCGGTTTTCAGCAGGCCTTTGGCGTCGGCGGCCGAGTAGGGCATCACAACCTTGAGGCCGGGCACCTGAGCGTACCATGCGGCGTAATCGTGCGAATGCTGCGCGCCCACACGGGCGGCGGCACCGTTGGCGCCGCGGAACACCATGGGTGCGCCCATTTGGCCACCGGACATATAGAGCGTCTTGGCGGCGGAGTTGATGATATGGTCAATCGCCTGCATGGCGAAGTTGAAGGTCATGAACTCCACAATCGGCTTGAGACCGCCGAAAGAGGCACCGACACCGATACCGGCGAAACCATGCTCGGTGATTGGCGTGTCGATGACGCGCTTGGCGCCAAATTCGTCCAACATGCCTTGGGTGATCTTGTAGGCACCGTTATACTCGGCGACTTCCTCACCCATCACGAAAACGGTTTCGTCGGCGCGCATTTCTTCCGACATCGCATCGCGGAGCGCTTCGCGCACCGTTTGCGTTTTCATCGCCGTGCCCTCAGGCCAGTCGGGCGAGGTGTCTGTCTTCGGCGCGGCGGGGGCGGCTGCTGCAACGGGGGCCGCCTGCTCAGCCGCTGGCGCGGCTTCCTCGGCGCTTGGCGCTGGCGCGGCAGAAGCAGAAGACATGTCTTCGCCTTCCTCACCGATGATGGCGATGGCGGTGTTCACTTTCACGCCTTCGGTGCCTTCTTCGATCAGGATCTTGCCAATCACGCCTTCATCGACCGCCTCGAATTCCATCGTGGCTTTGTCGGTTTCAATCTCGGCCAAGATATCGCCGGATTGTACTGTGTCGCCTTCCTTGACCATCCATTTGGCCAAAGTCCCTTCTTCCATCGTGGGGGAGAGGGCGGGCATCAGAATTTCTACAGCCATTTACATAGCCTCCCCTTGCGGTGCCTCTTCGGCGTAAATGTCGGTCCAAAGCTCCTCCAGCGCGGGCTCGGGCGAGGTTTTCGCGAACTCGGCGGATTCGTTGACGATTTCCTTGATCTCTTTGTCGATGGCTTTCAGATCCTCTTCTGAGGCATGGCCCCCGGTCAGCAGCATCTGGCGCACATGTTCGATCGCGTCGCGCTTTTCGCGCATTTCCTGCACTTCTTCACGGGTCCGGTATTTGGCCGGATCAGACATGGAGTGGCCGCGATAGCGGTAGGTTTTGATTTCCAAAATGTAGGGGCCTTTGCCCGCACGGCAGTGGGCCACGGCCTTTTCGCCAGCGGCCTTCACGGCCAGAACGTCCATGCCGTCCACTTCTTCGCCGGGGATGCCGTAGGCGACGCCACGTTCCCAGTAGGAAGGCGACTTGGTGGAGCGTTGGGTAGAGGTGCCCATGGCGTATTGGTTGTTTTCAATGACAAAAATGCAGGGCAGTTCCCACAGCTCAGCCATGTTGTAGGCCTCGTAGACCTGGCCCTGGTTGGCCGCACCGTCGCCAAAATAGGTGAAGGTTACGCGGTCATTACCCAGATATTTATCGGCGAAGGCAAGGCCCGCGCCAATTGGCACCTGAGCCGCCACAATGCCGTGGCCACCGTAGAAATGCTTCTCCTTGGAGAACATATGCATGGAGCCGCCTTTGCCCTTGGAATAGCCCCCCTCGCGGCCTGTCAGCTCGGCCATGACGCCCTTGGCATCCATACCACACGCCAGCATGTGGCCGTGATCGCGGTAAGAGGTGACGCGCTTGTCGCCTTCCTCGGCTGCGGCTTCCAACCCGACAACAACCGCTTCCTGACCGATATAGAGGTGACAGAAGCCACCAATCAGGCCCATGCCGTACAGTTGGCCCGCTTTTTCTTCAAAGCGGCGGATCAAGAGCATCTCACGGTAGTATTTTTTGAGATCCTCGGCGGAGACATTGGCCTTAGAGCCTGTCTTTTCGGTCGTCTTGCGTGCAGCCATCGCGCGCCACTCCTCTTCGAGCCGGGAATAGTTTAACGTTGAACCAATTCTTATCAGAGGTTTCGCCGGGAGTCTTCCGGTAATGCTGACGCAGGGGCACAGACCTGCCATGTGCGCAGGGAATGCCTTTGATTACAGGAAATTAGAGGCGGATTTCGGGTGAAATAATCGGTGCAGGTGAAAAATGTCGGCCCGCGCTGCGGCGAAACCGGCCTAGGGTAGGATCACTTCGTCCGGGCGCACGTACCCCAAAACGCTGCGGGCGCGTTCATCCAGAAGGTCAATGTCCAGATAATCGTCCGAGAGGCGTCGGGTCAGGATTTCCATCCTTTGGGTCTGCATTTGCAAGGCGGCGAGTTCTTCGGTCAAACGGTCCCGCTCTGCCTCGACCTGAATACGTTGAAACAGGCCGTTGTTCCCCTGCACCGCGGTGAAGGTGAAGTAAAATCCCACAAGGAACAGGATGCCCGGTACGATGGCTCGGGTCAGGGAAAGGGTCCGCAACATGGTTCTGCCTCTTGGCTTGCACAAGCCATTTAGTGCGGGCCTCTACCGGGCCCGTCCTAGACAGATTCGCATAATTTTAAGGCTTTGTGAATCCCCCACATGTTGTGGGGCAAAAAGTGCCGTGGCCTAGGTGATCGAGGCCGCGTGGATCGCGCCTATCGCGTCGTCCAGCTTGGCGTTGAAGGCGGCTTGGTCCTGTTGTGCCGAAAGTCCCTCGGTCAGGGCGCGGCTGAAGCTGGCGATCATGCCGTGGTTGGCGGACAATCTGCCATTTGCTTCGTCCCGTGTGTAGCCGCCCGAAAGGGCCACGACGCGCATCACTTTGGGGTGGGCAATCAGCGGGGCGTAGAAATCGGCCTCTTCAGGGAGGGTCAGCTTCAACATGATCTGTTGGTCGCCAGACATCCCGTCCAATTCGGCCAAGATCGCATCACGCAACACGGCTTCAACCTCGGCTTTAGCGGGCGCGGTGATTGAGACTTCAGGCTCCAGAATAGGCACCATGCCGTGGTTCAACACCTGCGCACCAACCTTGAATTGCTGCGCCACATTGGCGGCGATGCCTTGAGCGTTCGGCTCGGCAATAACCGACCGCGCCTTGGTGCCGAAGATGCCCTTTGCGGCAGCGCGTTCCAGCGTCGCGTCCAGATCAGGCATAGGCTTGAGCATCTGCACGCCGTCGCCTGCGGCCTCCAACCCCTTGTCGATCTTCAGGAAGGGCACCACCTGGCGTTGCGACCACAGGTATTCGGCGGCGGGGGTGCCGTCGATCTCGCGGTCCATCGTCATCTCGAACAAGATCGCGCCGATAACCTTCTTGCCGGTGAAGGCGGGGGCGGTGGCGATGCGGGCACGCATGGCATGGATCAAGTCGAACATCTCGGCGTCCGAGCCATAGGCGGTTTCATCGACGCCGTATTGCTTCAACGCTTTGGGCGTCGAGCCGCCAGATTGGTCCAACGCGGCGATAAAGCCCGCGCCCTTTTGCATTTGTGCGATCTGCTCGACGTTGCCCATGGGATGCTCCTTCGGTTCCGTTAACCGGGGTCTAAGGGGCAGAAACGGGGGCGTCCATCATGGTTGCGCTACCATTGGCAAAGGTTAGGTTTTTGCGGCTTCCAATGCGGCAACACCGGGCAGGGTCTTGCCCTCCATCCATTCCAAAAACGCACCGCCGGCGGTGGAGATGTAGGAGAAATCATCCGCCACGCCCGCCTTGTTCAGGGCCGCGACCGTGTCGCCGCCCCCAGCGACCGAGATCAGGTCCTTGGCGGTGGTGGCGATGGCGGCAAGTTTGGCGGCACGTACGGTGGCGGCGTCAAAGGGTTCCATCTCGAAGGCACCAAGGGGGCCGTTCCAGATCAAGGTTTCGGTTTCCTGCAACAGTGCGTCGAACGCATCAACCGTTGCCGGGCCCGCATCAAGGATCATCGCGTCATCGGGGCAGGCATCGGCGGGGAGTGTCTCGGAAGGGGCGTGGGCCTTGAATTCACGGGCCACGACAATGTCGATGGGAAGGTGAATGACGCAGCCTGTCTCGGCGGCCTTGTCCATGATCTCCCGCGCCGTGTCGGCCAGATCGTGCTCACACAGCGATGTGCCAACGGTCAGGCCCTGCGCCGCAAGGAAGGTGTTAGCCATGCCGCCGCCGATCACCAGATGATCCACCTTTTCGATCAGGTTGCTGAGCAGATCCAATTTGGACGAGACCTTGGCTCCGCCTACAACCGCCGTGACCGGGTGGGCAGGAGAGCCAAGCGCGCGGTCCAGCGCATTCAGCTCTTCCGCCATCAAGCGCCCGGCACAAGCGGGCAGCAATCGCGCCACCCCCTCGGTCGAGGCATGGGCCCGATGCGCCGCCGAGAAGGCGTCATTGCAATAAACATCGCCCAAAGAGGCCAGAAAGCCCGCCATCTTCGGGTCGTTGGCCTCTTCCATGGCCGCAAACCGTGTGTTTTCGATCAAGGTCACGGTGCCCTCAGGCAGGGCGTCGAGGCTCTCGCGATCGGGGCGTTCGACAAAGTGCACTGGCTGTCCAAGGGCCTCTTCCAGCGCGGGGACCGTCACCCGAAGGCTCATCTCGGGCACGTATTCGCCCTTGGGGCGACCGAAGTGCGCCAACATCACCGGGCGCCCGCCTTTGGCGAGGATATCTTTGATCGTCGGCACGATGCGCGTGATGCGGGTGGCGTCCGTCACCTTCCCATCCTCCACGGGCACGTTGATGTCCACGCGGGTCAGCACAAGTTTGCCTGACAGGTCCATGTCGTCGAGGGTGTTAAAGCGCATGGTATCCTCCTGCGGTGCCAGTCGATTTATGTCTCGCATGAGGCGAGGGCGCACCGAAAGAGTTTAGATGCCTCCGGCGGCGATATTTTTGAAAAGATGAAGGGGGGCGGCGCGCGTGAGACTCTCGCCCCTCTTCATCTTTTTCCAAATATCGAATCCGACGCCGCCGCAATCGGTGGCGTCGGACATTTGTGCGGGGTCAGAGAAACTTGCCCATCGCGACGGCGGTGTCGCTCATGCGGTTCGAAAAGCCCCATTCATTGTCGTACCACGTCAGGATGCGGCACATGGTGCCTTCCATGACTTTGGTCTGATCCGTCGCAAAGATCGAGGAATGGGGGTCGTGGTTGAAATCCATCGACACCAGTTTCTCGTCTGTGACGCCCAAGATGCCTTTCAGCGGGCCATTGGCGGCTTTGGCGATGGCGGCGTTGATTTCTTCAACTGTCGTTTCGCGCGCGGCCTCAAACGTCAGATCAACAACGGAGACATTTGGAGTCGGTACGCGGATTGCCACGCCGTCAAGTTTACCCGCCAGTTCCGGCAAAACGAGGCCCACAGCCTTGGCGGCACCGGTGGAGGTCGGGATCATCGACAAGGCCGCGGCGCGGGCGCGATAGAGGTCGGAATGCATCGTGTCCAGTGTCGGCTGGTCGCCGGTGTAGGAATGGATCGTTGTCATGAAGCCTTTGACGATGCCGATTTCCGAATGCAGCACATGGGCGACCGGGGACAGGCAGTTTGTCGTGCAAGAGGCATTCGACACAACGATATCGTCCGCGGTCAGCTGGTCGTCGTTCACGCCGAATACGATCGTCTTGTCGGCGTTTTTGCCGGGCGCAGATATCAGGACCCGAGACGAGCCGTTCTCAAGATGTGCTTGGCAAGCCTCTTTCGAGGTGAAGATGCCGGTACATTCCAGAACCACATCCACGTGTGCCCAAGGCAGGTCGGCGGGGTTGCGGATTGCGGTCACCTCCATCGGGCCGCGGCCCACGTCGATGGTCGTATCTGTCGTGGTGACTGTGGCGGGGAAGCGTCCGTGGACTGAGTCGTAGCGCAGCAGGTGGGCGTTGGTCTCGACCGGACCCAGATCGTTGATGGCCACGACTTCAATATCGGTACGACCCGATTCAATGATGGCGCGCAGCACGTTACGTCCGATGCGACCAAATCCGTTGATGGCGACTTTGACGGCCATGGGAAGACTCCTAATGGTATGTGCCGCGCGGGCGGCGACGGGGGGCTCATCGCGCGATACGAGAGCTTTGTTAGCGATAACATCCGCGTCTTAGCGCGTGCGTTGCCCTTTGGGAAGGGGCGGAGTGTCCTACCGCCAGAAGGCCATCCACCAAAGCAGGTCCGCGAACTTGCGGCCCAGAAAGAGCGACAGGCTCCAGTCAAACATAACGGCATCCACCGCCAGAAAGGCGGCGATAACGATGATGATCCAGATGGCGAGCGTATTGGTCATGGGCTTGGACCCTGCCACGGGGCGGGCGCGGGCGGAAGGCTATTTCTTGGCCCCCGCCTGGGGGTGCGCCAATGCGTCATGGGGGACAAGGTCCCAAGGCAGGCCCTCGTTTCGGTAAATCCGTTGCGCCTTGCGGGGATAATCGCCCACGTCGTGGGCAAGGCGTTGCCCGATCACGAGGATGCGCAGCGTCTCGGTCCCAGAGTTCACGATGGTGTGGGCGAGGCCCATCTTGCGGTAGCCGATGAAGTCGCCCGGGGCGATGGGGTGGTCCTCCTCTCCGATCGTCGCAGTGCCGGTGCCCGACAGGATATAGACCGCCTCATCCTCAAAATGATGGACGTGGTATTCGGTGGTCTCGTCGCCGGGGGCGACCTCGATCAAATGGATGCCGAGACCGGTGAGGCCGGTTGCATCGCCCAAGGATTTGTTCACGCGCTTGGCGTCGGGGTTCAGGAAGTGGACCTTGGCTAGCCCTTCCATCGCGGCGATGTCGGCGGCTTTGAGTATATAGGTATCGGTCATGGGGTGCCCTCCTGCGGTCTGGTTACGGGCCAGAGTGGGGGAGGGCTTGGTTTGGGTAAAGAGAGAATGGAAAAGGTTATGTCAGTTGAGCTGACATTTTGGGACGCGGCCCGGGCCCGCGCTCAAGTAGCGCGACGCGCGGTAGCGCATAGAAGGAATCCGCGCTCAAGTAGCCCGAAGGGCGGTAGCGCATAGAAAGAAACTGCTCAAGTAGCCCGAAGGGCGGTAGCGCCAGCATCTAATGCATCAGTCGACCCATGGCGCCGGCTACGTCGGCCATGCGGGCAGAGAAGCCCCATTCGTTGTCGTACCATGCCAACACGCGCACGGTCCGTCCGCCGACGACCTTGGTTTGGTCCGGGGCAAAGATCGAAGACGGCGTCGTGTGGTTGAAATCGATGGAGACCTTGGGGGCGGGATCATAGGACAGAACCGCGCCCATGTGGCCATTGGCGGCCTCGGCCATCACTTCGTTAACGTCGTTAACCGTGACATCGCGAGCGGCCTCAAACGTCAGGTCTACGGCAGAGACATTGGGGGTGGGCACGCGCAGGGCGGTGCCGTCCAGTTTGCCTTCCATCTCGGGCAGAACCTCGGCCAAGGCTTTCGCGGCCCCGGTGGAAGTGGGGATCATCGCCATGGCGGCGGCGCGGGCGCGGTAAAGGTCATTGTGGCGGCGGTCCAGCGTCGGTTGATCGCCGGTGTAGGAGTGGATCGTGGTCATGATCCCGCGCTCAATCCCGATGGCTTCATTGAGCACTTTGACCAGCGGCGCGAGGCAGTTGGTGGTGCACGACCCGTTGGAGATCATCCGCTCATCCGCCAGCATGTCGCGGTGGTTAACGCCGTAAACCACGGTGCGGTCTACGTTTTTCGCGGGTGCCGAGATCAGCACTTTCTTTGCGCCACGCTTTAGATGCACGCTGGATTTCAGGCCATCGTTGAACTTGCCCGTGCATTCCAGCACCACGTCGCAGCCGTCCCAATCCAGCTCGGCCGGATCGTAGGTGGAGAACATCTGCATCGGGCCACGCCCCAGATCCATCGTGTCGCCATCGACCCGGACCTCTCCGGGGAAGCGACCATGGACACTGTCGAACCGCAGCAGGTGGGCCGAGGTTTCCACCGGGCCCGTTGCGTTGATTTTGACCACCTGCACGTCGTTGCGCGCGCTTTCGGCGATATAGGCCAGCGTGGCGCGTCCGATGCGGCCGAAACCGTTGATGCCGAGGGTGATGGTCATGGTGCAGCTCCTATCATCGCTTGGGTTCTGGTTAGGGGGCAAAACCCCGTCTGTGAACCCGAAAGAGACGCGATTTCCGTATGTTAGCGGAAACGGTGGCGCAAACATCGGGTGGTTGCGCTAACAATTGTCGGGCGTTCTGCGGTGGACGTGGGGCGCCAGTGACGTATGTTACAAAGCGAGTGCGAATTTTAAGGATATACCATGAGCGGACTACTGGCCCTTCTGGATGACGTGGCAGCGATTGCGAAGGTGGCTGCGGCCTCGGTGGATGATGTGATCGGGCAGGCCGCCAAGGCCGGCGCAAAGGCGGCGGGCGCGGTGATTGATGATGCCGCCGTGACGCCCAAGTATGTCCACGGGTTCGAGGCCAAGCGAGAGCTGCCGATCGTGTGGAAAATCGCGCGTGCCTCGATCTTCAACAAACTGGTGATCCTGCTGCCGGTGGCTTTGTTGCTATCGGCTTTCGCACCGTGGATGATCCCGCCGCTGTTGATGTTGGGCGGCGCTTACTTGTGTTTTGAGGGGGCGGAGAAGATCTACCACTGGCTGTCCTCCCGCCACGACGATGTAGACGAGGCTGCCGCCGTGAAAGCATCGGGCGAGGATACGGCGCATCTGGAAGAGCAGAAGGTAAAGGGCGCGATCAAGACCGACTTCATCCTGTCGGCCGAGATTATGACCATCGCTTTGGCGGCACTAGAGACCGATAACATCTGGTTCCAGGCGGGGGCGTTGGCGGTTGTGGCCGTGGGGATCACGGTGCTGGTCTACGGTGCTGTAGCGCTGATCGTGAAGGCCGATGATGTGGGGCTGCACATGGCGTCCAACGGGCGTCTTGGCGCGACCCAGAAGATCGGAGAGCTGATCGTGCGCGGCATGCCCGGTTTCCTGAAGGCGCTGACCTTTGTGGGCACGGCGGCGATGTTGTGGGTCGGCGGGTCGATCATCGTGCACGCCTTGGCCGAGATGGGCTGGCACGGGCCGGAGCATTGGATTGAGGGCATTGCTCATTCGGTCGGTGGCGAGAACGGCGCGATTATCTGGACCGTGACAGCGGCGATTGATGGCGTCCTGGGCGTGATCCTGGGGATGATCCTGATCCCCATTGTGACCTTCGTGATTGGTCCCATCATGCGGGCGGTCGGTTTGGCCGGCGAGGCGAGCCACTAAGATGATCCGCGTTGGTGTCTCTGTCAGTGTGGCGAAGCGCCAAGAAAGCGCCAAGACTGATACGCCGCGTGGTTTTCTCGCGCGGCGTTAACCATATCTTCATCATCACCTGTTAACCAATGCCCCGTGGTCAGGACGCAGCATCGCTTCTGACCCGTTTAAGAGGAACCCTCGGTGGTCTGGACCCCGCCGGGGGGGACCGCTGTTGCACCGTTGGATGCCGTTGCAAAGCATCTCAGAAAAAGCCCGCCAACGCAGGAGGCGCAGGCGGGCGATGTGTGTCGCTGGACCGGTAAGCCCTGAGACAGAGCTTACAGCAGCTCTTTCACCTTGGCGGCGACGCCTTCAGCAGTGATGCCGAAGTGGGCGTACAAGTCCCCGGCAGGGGCGGAGGCGCCGAAGCCGGGCATGCCCACGAAACCGCCCTTGTCGCGTTTGCCACGCTCTCCGAACAGCCAGCGGTCCCAACCGAAGTCAACGGCGGCTTCAACGGCTACACGGACAGGGCCGCCAGGCAGAACACGCTTGCGGTAGCTTTCTTCCTGCTGCTCGAACAGTTCCCAGCAGGGCATGGACACAACGCGCGTGCCGATGCCTTCGGCTTGCAGCAGGTCACGGGCCTCCATGGCGATGGCAACTTCCGAGCCGGTGGCCATGAGGATCGCTTGGCGTTTGCCCTCGGCGTCGGCCAGAACGTAGGCACCCTGAGCGGTGAGGTTCTTGGTCTTGTGCTCGGTCCGCACCGTCGGCAGACCCTGGCGAGACAGGGCCAGCGTAGACGGGGTCTTGCTGGTGCTCAGCGCCAGTTCCCAAGCCTCGGCGGTTTCCACGGCGTCGGCGGGGCGGAAGACGTTCATATTGGGCGTGGCGCGCAACATGGCAAGGTGTTCCACGGGCTGGTGCGTCGGGCCATCTTCGCCGACACCGATGCTGTCGTGGGTCATCACATAGACCGGCGCGATGCCCATCAGCGCGGACAGGCGCATGGAGGGGCGGGCGTAGTCGGTGAAGGTAAAGAACGTGCCGCCGTAGGGCTTGATGCCGCCATGTAGCGCCATGCCGTTCATCGCCGCTGCCATGGCGTGTTCACGAATACCGTAGTGGACGTGACGGCCCTTGCGATCTTCGGGAGAGAAGATGCCAAGCCCGCCCGTGTTGGTCAGGTTCGATCCGGTCAGATCGGCAGAACCGCCAAGGGTTTCGGGGACGATGGTGTTGATAACCTCAAGCGCCATTTGGCTGGCTTTGCGGGTCGCGACCTTGGGCTGCTCATCGGAGAGCTGCTTTTTGAAGGCTTTGATCGTGGCCGACAGCTTCTTGGGCATTTCGCCCGCGAAGGCACGGGTGAACTCGGCCTGCTTTCCTGCGGAAAGGGCATTGAACCGCTCCTCCCACGCTGCGCTTTGCTCCTCGCCGCGGCGGCCTACGGCCTCCCACCATTGTTTCAGGTCGGCGGGGATCTCGAAGGGCGCATGGGTCCAGCCGTAGGCGGCCTTGGTGTCGGCAACCAATTGTGGATCAGTCAGCGCGCCGTGGCCTTTGGCGGTGTCTTGCGCGCTGGAGCCGATGGCGATGTGGGTTTTGCACGCGATCATCGCGGGGCGGGGAGAGGCTTTGGCCTCGGTCAGCGCGCGGTCGATATCGGCGGGGTCGTGGCCATCGCAACTGAACACGTCCCACCCCGACGCCGCAAAGCGTGCCTTCTGGTCGGTGCAGTCAGACATCGACACGTTGCCGTCGATGGTGATGCCGTTGTCATCCCACAACACGATCAGGCGGGACAGCTCTTGGCGACCGGCGAGCGCCAGCGCCTCCTGGCTGATGCCCTCCATCAAGCAGCCGTCGCCAGCGATGCAATAGGTGTAATGGTCGATGATCTTCTTGCCCCAGGTGGCGCGCAGATGCTCTTCCGCCATGGCGAAACCCACAGCGTTGGCGATACCTTGGCCAAGGGGGCCAGTTGTGGTTTCAACGCCCTTCACATGGCCGTATTCGGGGTGGCCTGCGGTGATCGCGCCCAACTGGCGGAAGTTCTTGATCTGCTCCAGCGTCATGTCTTTGTAGCCTGTCAGGTGCAGCAGCGAGTAGATCAGCATAGAGCCGTGGCCCGCCGACAGAATGAAGCGGTCGCGGTTGGGCCAATCGGGGTTGGCGGCATCAAAGCTGAGGTGCTTGTCAAACAGCACCGTGGCCACGTCGGCCATGCCCATGGGCATGCCGGAGTGGCCGGAATTGGCGGCAGCCACGGCGTCCAGCGTCAGGGTGCGGATGCAGGCAGCGCGGGCCCAATGTTCGGGGTTGGCGCTTGCAAGGGCTTTGATGTCCATGGATGGATCCTTTGTGGCAGCAATGGCTTTGGTTGCAGGCGTGATATCAAAGGCCCGATGAAGTGCAAGCCGCACAAGAGGCTTTCGGGGTCTTTGAAGGGCCATTTCCGGCCTAAAACGCCCTTTGAGGTGCAGAAAACCTTGCAAAGTGATGCGGTTTGACCCCCAAATAGGGGTACGTTAGAGGCAGTATACACGACATCTGCGACGGAACGGGCGCAAAGCCTGCCGGAACCGGATGCATAGAAATCTAAACACCGCGCCTATGCGGGATGACGAGGGGGCACCGGCTGTCATGAGCGACACCGCCGATATTGAACACCTAAAAACGCTGGAACTGCGCCTGTCGCAGGCCTTGGACCGTATCGCGGCAGGGGTTGCTGCAAGCAGGAACGGGCCAACCGACGATGGCGCCGCAGAGGCAGCGGTTGCAGCCGCGGCTGAGGCCGCGTCCCAAGCCGCAGAGTCTGAGGCCGCTCGCCAAGATGCAGAGGCCCGCGCCACAGAGGCCACCGACCGCGTAAGCGCGTTGGAAGAACGTCTGGCCGAAACCCAAGACGCGCTGGCCGATGCCCAAAACGATGTCACCTCGGCCCGTGCCGAGGCCGAGGCGGCTCGGGCTGAGGCTGAAACAGCCATCGCTCACGCAGCCCAAACGCCAGGCACCGATGCGGCGACGCTGGCGGCGATGGAAGAGAAACTGGCAGCGGCAGAGGCCTCTCGTGGGGCGGCGCAGTCCGAACTGGACGCCCGTAGCGCAGAATTGGAGGCACGCAGCGCCGAGTTGGCCGAAAAAGTCGCGGCGCTGGCCGAAATGCAGGCGGCCTTAGAGGCAGCACAAGCGGTGCAGCCAGAGGCGACCGGTGAGGCCGGAGCCGAGCCTGAGGATATGGAGAAAGCCCTTGCCGTATTGGGGCGTCGGGCGGAACGCGCCCGAGAAGAACGCGACGCGGCCCGCACCGCATGTGACGCGGCCACCGACGCGCTGGAAGAGCTACAAGAGGCTACCGGGGCCAGTGTGGACGACCGCATTCTGGAACTGCGGCGGCAATTGCGCCTGATGCGCACACGGGCCGAGGATTTGGCGGCTCAGGTGTCTTTGCTGCAAAGCGGGGCCGATGTGGATAGCGCAACCCTCGATCAGGGGTTGCTGGCCGAGGTCGAGACCCTGCGCCAGTTGCGTGATACCGATGCGGCGGAATTGGACCGGATCGTTCAAGAAATGCAGGCCGGGCTAGACCGCGCCGAAGGAGGCCAAGATGCCTGAGGTGGAAATTGAAATCGGGACGCGGGTGTTCAGCGTCGCCTGTCAGGATGGCGAAGAAGACTACCTGCGCTCTGCCGCGAAAATGCTGGATACGGAAGCCGCCGTCGTTCTGGGGCAGATCGGGCGGATGCCGCCTGAACGGATGCTGCTGATGGCGGGTTTGATGCTGGCCGATAAAACGGCGGCCATGGAAGATGACCTGCGAGAGATGCAGGACAAGATCGCGACCCAGGACCGGGCGCTGCGCTCGGCCGAGGAACGCTTGGCGGACCGGGGGCGGAAGATCTCGGAACTGCAAGAAGCGGGCGCCAGCAGCGGCGCGGCGGTGGCGATCCCCGAAGAGATCAGCGCAGGCTTTGCCGATTTGGCCGCACGGGCCGAAGCGATGGCAGAAGCGATGGAAACCGCAGGCGAAGGGTAAACCTTGCAGTCAGTATTGGCACACTCACGCCCGGCCCGGAAATGGGGCGGGCGTTTTCCGTTCAGGCAGTGAAAAGCGGGGCCAGAAGGCGTGCGGCCTCTTGCGCAGGATCGGCCAATGGTGCGCGGTCCTCGCCGGGGTAGAACCGTGCCCGGATCGCCGTGGGCATCGGTTTGGGCGTCACCAGATGAACCGACAAAGGGGCTTTCGCTGTCTCGGCCTGCCAGCTTTGCACCAAGGCGCGTTGCGCGGCCTTCGACATGGCATAGGCGCCCGCAAACTTCGCGTCCCATGTGTCGTCGAAGAACACGGCGTTGGGGGCATCAGAAGGCAGGATCAGCGGCTCGATATTGGCGATCAGACGCGACAGGCCGCGAATGTTGGTGGCGATCACCTTATCAAGGTCTTTGACCTGCACGTGGGGCGCCGGGGTCAGCACGCTGGCATGAACGGCGGCGTGGACCCAGATATCGGCCTTGCCCCATCGGTCGTGGATGGAGCGGCAGAGGTTGGCTATCGCCCCCTCATCGGTGATATCCATCGGCGCAAGGGTGGCTTGCCCGCCGACGGCCTTGATCCGATCATCCAAGTCTTCCAGCCCGCCAATGGTGCGAGCAACGGCAACAACATGGGCACCTTGCTCGGCCAACCATAGGGCCGAAGCGGCCCCAAGACCCCGAGAAGCCCCCGTGACCAGAGCGATTTTGCCAGCGAGCGGTTTTTGAGCGTCATTTCCTGTCATGGCGCGCGTGTTGCCCGCTTGCACGCCCAAGCGCAAGGGGTATACCCTAACGGCAAGGGGGCAAAGCACCCTCACTCTTACGGGATACAGAAAAGGGAGCCTGATCTGATGGGCCACAACGCAACACTTCTTTCCGCGACGCTGGGACAAGAGGGCCTTCTGCGCAAGGCGCTGCTGGTCGTCGGCGGCACGATCTTCATCGCGCTGGCCGCGCAGATCTCGGTGCCGATGATTCCGGTTCCAATGACGCTGCAAACGCTGGCGATCTTGACCGTGGGCTTCACTTTCGGTTCGCGCCTTGGCGCGGCGACGCTGCTGGCCTATCTGGCCGAAGGCGCGATGGGTCTTCCCGTATTCGCCAATGGCATGAACGGCTTGGCCTTCGCAGGCCCGACCGCTGGTTTCTTGATCGGTTTCGTTGCGATGGCATGGGCCGCAGGTTGGGCGGCTGAACGCGGCCTCGCCACAGGCTTCTTCGGCACGGCAGCGTCCGCGCTGGTGATCTCTGCACTGCTTTACGTTCCCGGTCTGGCATGGCCGATGGCCGTTGCAGGCACCTTCGGCATGGAAGCCGGATGGGCGGGCCAAGGCTTGGGCTTCTACTGGACCCATTTCGTATCGGCCTTCTTGATCGGCGACGCGGTAAAAGCGGTTCTGGCGGCTTTGGTCGTCACCGGCGGTTGGGCGGCATTGTCTGCGCGTAAAGCGGGCTAAGCCTTCTACTTGCTTACAGATTTGGCGCCGCTCTCCTTCTGGGAGGGCGGCGTTTTCATTTGCGAAACGGGATTGGGTTGGCCGGTCGCCTATTCCTGCAACCGCGCTACGGCGGATTTGCACAGGCCAAGGTCCAGCCAGCGACAGCCCGCACAAATCGTGTCCAGATCATCGGGCAGGATGCGAGCGCGGACACGGTCCTGCGCCTCGCCCCACGTCAGACGATCACCCGGAGACACCCCCAGAGCCGCGCCGTGGGCCTTGTCGAGGGCGTCGATCTCGGACTGCACCTCGCATCCCTCGCCGCGTTTGCGGGGGCAGGGGGCGCAGATGGCATCGGCGGTGGCGGTAATCTCGACCATTGTGGCATCGCCCGCCGCCGCGCGGAGCCGGCCCACAACGATGGCTTCCATATTCGCGGTGAAGGTGTCGGAATAGCCGTGGCCTTCAAACCCAAGCGAACACAGGATGTGATGGGGCCGCAGGCGGATCGGCGGCACGCTCATGCCTTGAGGCAGCTTACCACGTCGTCGTGGCCAAAGCTTTCATAGACCTCGAGAATTTCCGAGGCGCTCAACCCGTCTTGCTGCGCGGCGTAGAAGGGGTGGCGTTCATTGGTGATCCAATAGAGCGGTTTGCGCCCCTCGGAATAAGGGACCAAGACGCCTTCGGTCAGTAGCGGCCCGGTCAGGCGAGGTAATTGCGTATATAGCCAAGAATGCAGATCGCCCAGTTTATCGGCATCGCCACGGGCCTGCGCGGCCCGGAAACGGGCGTGGTTCCCAGCCTTTAGGCTGCACCAGACCCCCAGAAAAACCGAGCCTTCGGTACCCTTCACCGGAACCGGAAGATAGGCACGAAGCAAGTTGTCACCGTCGCGGCGGGCGTAATTGTGGGTGAAAATCTCTACCCCGCCAGCCTCAAAACTATCGTCTTCCGCAGGCTCGGGTGGGTTTTTCCAGCTAAAGGGGGCCTCGGGGCGCAAACACTTGGCTGCGCCAAGCACCTTGCCGCAGCACGCGCAGGTGTAATCGGGGTCCACCAGCCGCCGGGCCAATTCGGCCTCAGGGATCATTTTGGGGGCTTTTGTCCGGCGGAACAGACGGATCATTCTGCCGCCTCCACCAGTTCAAACCCTTTCGCGATCTGATCGGTGGGGGCCACGGGGTATTCGCCCGAGAAGCAGGCGTCGCAATAAGCGGGCTTGGCGGGATCGCGGCCTTCGGCCTCGCCCACGGCGCGGTACAACCCATCGAGCGAGATGAACTTGAGGCTATCGACGGCCAGATGTTGGCGCATTTCTTCTTCCGACATCGTCGCGGCCAGCAGCTTTTCGCGCTGGGGCGTATCGACGCCGTAGAAGCATGGCCATGCGGTGGGCGGAGAGGCGATGCGGAAATGTACCTCGGCCGCACCGGCATCAAGGATCATCTCCTTAATCTTGCGAGAGGTCGTGCCGCGCACCACGCTGTCATCGACCAGGATCACCCGTTTGCCGCGGATCAACGCGCGGTTCACGTTCAACTTCAGGCGTACGCCCATGTTGCGGATCTGTTCAGACGGCTCGATGAACGTGCGGCCCATGTATTGGTTGCGGATGATACCCATCGCGTAGGGGATGCCCGATTGCTGGCTGAAGCCAATCGCCGCTGGCGTGCCGCTGTCGGGCACGGGGCAGACGAGATCGGCCTCGACGGGGGCTTCTTTCGCCAGCTCCACACCGATCTGACGGCGTGTTTCATAGACAGAGCGACCGCCGATAATGCTATCGGGGCGCGAGAAATAGACGTGTTCAAAGATACAGAACCGCGAACGTTTCTGGTTGAACGGCTTGGACGATTCGATGCCCGCCTCGGTGATGACCACCATTTCGCCGGGCTCAACTTCGCGGATCAGTTCCGCGCCGATGATGTCGAGGGCGCAGGTTTCGGACGACAGCACAAAACCGTCGCCCAATTTGCCGATCACCAGCGGGCGCACGCCCAAGGCGTCGCGACAACCGATCAGCTTGGTGCGGGTCATTGCCACAACGGAAAACGCGCCTTCAACGCGGCGCAGGGCGTCTTTCATCCGCTCGGGGATGTTCTTCTGCAACGAGCGTGCCATCAGATGAATAATGCATTCGCTGTCCGAGGAAGACTGGAAGATCGAGCCACGCTCGATCAGTTCCTTGCGCAGCTCATCGGCGTTCACGATGTTGCCGTTGTGGGCAATCGCCGCGCCGCCCATGGCGAATTCGCCAAAGAAGGGCTGCACATCGCGGATTTGCGTGGCGCCCTTGGACCCGGCGGTGGAATAGCGCACGTGGCCGATCCCGATGGAACCGGGCAGTGTCTCCATCACCTTTTGCGAGGTGAAGGTATCGCGGACGTAGCCAAAACGCCGGGCCGAGCTGAAGCCCGCTTCCGGGTCATGGGTGACGATGCCGCCCGCTTCTTGGCCGCGATGCTGCAAGGCGTGTAGGCCGAGCGCCACGAAGTTGGCAGCGTCGGCGACACCAATGACGCCAAACACGCCACATTCCTCGCGCAATTTGTCATCATCGCGGGCATCGAAGGGATGCTGGGGGAAGGCTGTCTCGTCCATCGGGCGAATCCTTGGTCCTGTGCGTGGGAGACACATAAGACGCTGCGGCCCCGGTGTCACCAAACGATCATGATTGATCTGCCCTTCAATGGACCGAACTGCCCGATTGCGATAGGATGCCGCACAATGACAGGCAAAAGCACGCGGAGCAGGCACATGCGTTTCTTCATCTTTCTCGCGGGGGCCGCCATGGCCGCCAGCTACCTCGTTACGTGGGTAGAACCGCCATTTGCGGGGCAGGAAATCTCTCCCTCGGTTCTGATTGGTGACCGTTTACAAGGGCTTATCACCGAGGGGCCGTGGCAGGCTTGGGTGTTTCTGGGCGGCTTTGCCTTGGCAGGCCTTGCGGCACTTCTATCGCTGCTGGGGCGGGGGGCGGGATTGTTCGCCTTTCTTGCAGGCGCTTCTCCGCTGGTGTTGTGCGTTCACTATTATCTGCGCGCCGAGGACGTGCGGGCAGACTTCGGGCTGCCGTTCTCGGTCAATTTCCAGGATTTGGGCCAAGTCTATGACCTTTTGGGCAATTTCATCCGGGCCGGGTTTTGGATGTACACGGGCGGTGCCGCTGTCTTGCTGCTGGCCGGAATGATCGCCACCTTCGGGCGGCGCTAGGGTATTCAAGCGGCGGGGATGCAACCCCGCCGTTATGCAGCCCGCGTCTTATTCAGTGGCAGCAGGGGCGGCGTCTTCGTCGGTACCGTCGATCAAAGTCTCGTAGCGCTCCAAAATCCAGCCCGGTACATCGGTGGGGATCTGCGCCTCGATCTTCGATTGCATATTGGCAAACACCGCCGCTGACCGGCTTTCCGAGATGGCGGGAATAGGCTCATCCCCCACGATGCGATCATAGGCGATGAGGGCCACAACGACCAACAGCACGCCACGCGCCACGCCAAACAAGAACCCAAGGCCCGCATCCAACCCGCCAAGGGCCGAGCGTTGCACGACGGTCGAAAACAGCGGCGTGAAGATCGACACGACTACAAGGGCCACGACGAACACGATGGCAAAGGCGGCCAGAATCCCCAACTCACGGCTTTCGCCAATGAAATCGCCCAACACAGGAATTTCCGAGATCAGGGGCAGGGCATTGGGCGCGAAGATGAAGGCAACAACCGCGGCGGCAACCCATCCTGCGATTGACATCACCTCGCGAATGAACCCGCGGGCGTAGGCCAGAATGGCCGAAATGACGATCACGCCACCGACGACCCCGTCAAAAATAGTAAATCCGTCCATGTCCGCCCTCTTATCGCTCGTCCCCCGCCTTGGGGGTCTTTTTTGCGCAAGTCGCGCCTGTCAGCCTGCCCCAAAGATATCGCCCACGAAAGTGGGGAGATCCGTAAAGGATTTGACATTCACGCCTGCATTATCAGCAATCCGACAACCTGTCGGTGCAATTGCTGTCGAAAAACCAAGTTTCACCGCTTCTTTCAACCGATTTTCCGCCTGAGACACCGGACGGAGCGCTCCTGATAGGGAAAGTTCCCCAAAAACCACGGTTTCGCGGGGCAGGGCGCTGTCTTCACGGGCCGACAAAAGGGCGGCCGCAACGGCAAGATCGGCGGCGGGTTCAGATATGCGCATCCCGCCTGCGATGTTTAGATAGACGTCGAGCCCCTGGAACGAGATGCCCGCGCGCGCTTCCAGCACCGCAAGGATCATCGACAGGCGCGAGCCGTCCCACCCCACAACGGCGCGGCGCGGTTGCGATAGGTTGGACGGCGCCACAAGGGCCTGGAACTCCACCAGAACCGGGCGCGTGCCCTCAATGCCAGCAAAAACCACCGATCCGGGCGCGGGTTGTTCGCGGTCGCTCAGGAACAGGGCCGACGGGTTAGAGACCTCGGCCAAGCCCCGGCCCGTCATCTCGAACACGCCAATCTCGTCGGCGGGGCCAAAGCGGTTCTTGACGGAGCGCAGAATGCGGAACTGATGTCCGCGCTCGCCTTCAAAATACAGGACCGTGTCGACCATGTGTTCCACCACGCGGGGGCCTGCGATCTGACCCTCTTTGGTGACATGGCCCACCAGCATCACCGATGTGCCACGCCGCTTGGCGAATGTTGTCAGCTCGTGGCTGGACGCGCGGACCTGGCTAACCGAGCCGGGGGCGCTGTCCACGGTGTCGAGCCACATGGTCTGGATCGAGTCGATGATGGCAAGGTCAGGAGCTTCGGCTTCCAGCGTAGTCAGAATATCGCGCAGGTTGGTTTCTGAGGCCAACATCACGGCGCTTTCCGACAGGCCAAGGCGTTCGGCGCGCATACGGACCTGCGCTGTCGCTTCCTCGCCCGAGACATAGACAACCTTCAGCCCCTGACGCGCAAAGGCGGCAGCGGCTTGCAGCAAGAGGGTGGATTTCCCGATACCCGGATCGCCGCCCACCAGCGTGGCCGAGGCGGGCACAAGGCCGCCGCCCAAGACACGGTCCAACTCGGCCACGCCGGCCGATTGCCGCGGCGGCGGGGTTTCCTTGGTGCGCAGATCCTTCAGGATCATTTTCTTTCCCTTGGCCGAGCCAAGGGCCGCTTTGCCCGGCCCGGTGCCAAGGGGTGTTTCTTCGCGGATGGTGTTCCACTCGCCGCAATCATCACAGCGGCCGGACCATTTCTTATGGGTTGTGCCGCAGTTGGAGCAGGTGAATTGTGTGACCGGTTTTGCCATGCACAGCCTTTAGACGAGGACGCCGAAGAGGGGAATAGCCCGCGTTCAGCCACGCGCCTTGGCCGCGCGGGCCGTTAACATCGAAATCGCCAGCGACGCCAAGACACAGGCCGTGAACAGCCACAGGCCCCAAGCGGTTTCAACGCGGCCCACGGAAAGCCCCTTGGCCAGTGTTACATAGACCGCGATCAGGAAGACGTCGGCCATGGCCAGTTTCCCTGCGATTTCCAACGCGGGGAGCAGGCGGGCGGGGGCGCGGGACAGGTGGATCAGCGTAAGGCAGATGGTTTTCGCCATGGGCGCCACCAGCGCCAGAAGGGCCACAAGCGCGGTCAGGGCGTATTCCCCGTCGCCCCAAAGGGCAGAAAGGCCCGAGAGGATTGAGATTTCCGACAGGCCAAACAGCGGCAGAAGCCCGGCCCGCATTAGCGGCGCCATCCAGGAGACCGGAAAAGCGATTAGCAAAAGAAGATTGGCAGCGATCAGGGCTTTGGGCATGGCGGTAGGCGTCTTTCTTGGTGGCGGCGTAGGGCGGCGCTTCTAGTACATCACGCCCAAGGCGGCAAAACCGGAATAGGTAATGATCAGGCTGATAAGGCCGATGACGGCGGCTGTGCGGAGGTGAGGCAGCTTCGGCCAAAATACAAACGCCGCGAAGGTCAGAGCAGAGAGCGCCGCAATCCACCAAGCCGGGCCGTCACTTCCGTTGCTCAGCACAGCGGGCACGCCTGTGCCGATGCCCACAAGGTTCAGGTCTGCGTCGATGCGCATGGGCCCGTCGGCATAACTACTGAAATCGACAATTCCGAAAACCCAAAGCCCTGCGAGCGAAAGAGGAACAATCGCGACGGGGTGCCGGGACAGAGCCGCAAAAAGCGCGGCCAAAAACAATGCGCCAATGCTGGCATATTGCCCAAAGATATATGCAATGAGCGCGAGGATAACGAGCATTCACCAAGTCACTGCGATAGGGATGAAAAGGGCCGCGACAAGGCCTGCGGCGGCGACGAGTGTGGGGATGTCCAAGCCACGGGGCCGCAGGCCGGTCTTGAAGGCGGAGCGTGTCCAGCCCACCGCCATCCATGCCACCGCGAAGATCCAGACGAAGGACCAAACGCCCGATGCGCGCCAGGGCGTGGGGATAAGAGCGGGAGCGAGGGCTTCGATCCCACCCAGAAAGATCACGAGGAGGGTCGAGATTAGCAGCAGCAAGTGAAGGGGGCGTAGCGCAGGGTAACGGCGCAGCTTAATCACCGCAGAGATGACGATCAGCACTGGGATCAGCCGTAGCAGCGCCGCACCGATAAGGATCAACGCGAAAGCGGGGTCCGAGAAGGACATGCCAAAATCGGCGGCGGTGGGAAGGGGATCGTCAAGCATGGTTCGGGTCTTGGCCTTGGTTTCAGGGTAAAGGCACGGGAAGGCTTTAGCGCAAGGTCTCGATCGGGCCGTTAGGGTGCCCGCCGATGAATTGGCGCAGGTACGGATCATCGGCGCTGTCCATGTCACCCACCGGGCCGCGCCAGCGGATCTTGCCATCGTGGAGCATGGCAACGCTGGTGGCGATGGCCCGAACGGAGCTCATGTCATGGGTGATGGTGATGGTGGTGGCACCCATCTCGGACACGATTTCATGGATCAGGTCATTGATGACGCCGGACATGATCGGGTCGAGGCCGGTTGTCGGCTCATCGAAGAAGATGATTTCGGGGTCGGCAGCTATGGCCCGCGCGAGGCCCGCGCGTTTCTGCATCCCGCCTGAGAGTTCGGAGGGGAAGAGATCCGCGGTTTCGGGGGTAAGGCCTACGCGGCGCAGTTTCTCGATCGCGATGTCACGGGCCTCTTGCCGGGAGGTGCGACCTTGCAGGAGCCGGAAGGCCACATTCTGCCAGATCGGCATGGAATCAAATAGTGCGGCCCCTTGGAAAAGCATCCCGAAGCGGTCGAGGAAAGCGGGGGTCGAGGCTGTGGGTTTGCCATCAATCCGGATCGTTCCAGCATCGGGCGTGAGGAGGCCGAGGATGCATTTGAGCAGCACGGACTTCCCCGTGCCCGAGCCGCCAATCACCACGAGGCTTTCGCCCGTGGCCACATCCAGCCTGATGTCTTGAAGGATGTGTTTGGGGCCGAAGGATTTGCTGAGGCCGGTGAGGGAGATTTTTGGCGTCATGAGGGGGGCCTGTGGCGCGCAAATGGGGGCCAGCCCCCATACCCCCGGAGGTGTATGGCCAAGATGAAGGAGCCACGTTGGCGTGATGGGGAGAGGGCCTGTGTCATGCGGAGAAGAACGCCTCGGTCAGCAGGTAGTTGGCCGCGAGGATCAGGATGGAGGCGGAGACGACGGCAGAGGTGGTGGCGCGCCCCACGCCGCGCGCGCCACGGCCAGAGTTCATGCCGTGATAGCAGCCCATGAGCGCCACAATGAAGCCGAAGGCCGCGCCTTTCAGAAGGCCGGAGGTGACATCCCAAGTTTGCAGAAAGTCGGAGGTGTTGGAGAGGTAGGCGGCCTCGTTAAAGCCTAGGCGCGTGGTGGAGACGAGGTAGCCACCGAAGATGCCGATGCTATCGCCCACAGCCACGAGCAGCGGCAGTGTGAGGGTGGCGGCGATCAGGCGCGGGGCGGTGAGGTATTTCATCGGATGGGTGGAGAGGGTGCGCAGGGCGTCGATTTGCTCCGTTACCTTCATGGTGGCGATTTCTGCTGCAATCGCAGAGGCCACGCGTCCTGCGACCATGAGGCCGCCAAGGACGGGACCAAGTTCTCGGGCAATGCCGATGGCGACGATTTGGGGCACGACGGCCTCGGCATTGAAGCGGGCACCGCCGGCGTAGATTTGCAGGGCCAGGGCGCCACCGGTGAACAGCGCCGTGAGGCCGACAACGGGGAGGCTGAGCCAGCCGATGGTGAGAAACTGCTGGGCGGTTTCACGAAGGTAATAGCGCGGAGTGGCGAGGTGGCGCAGGGCGGACAAGGCGAAAAGTGCGACTTGGCCGATACTGGAAAGAAGGGTGAGTAGGGTGCGGCCGATGGCGCCGAAGGGGGCGGTGGCGAGGCTCATGGGAGGACCACGCGTTTGTAGCGGGGGCCGAGCGAGGTGAGGATTTCGTAGCCGATGGTGCCGGCGGCGGCGGCGAGGTCATCAACGGTTTGATGGGGGCCGAGGATGTCGAGCGCCTCGGGCGGCTGGGCACAATCGGTCACATCGACGGTGAGCAGGTCCATGGAGACACGACCGATGAGCGGGCAGGGAGTGTCGCCGTGCCAAAGCGTGGCAGTGGAGGACATGGCGCGGATCAGGCCGTCGGCGTAACCTGCTGAAACGGTCGCGACTTGGCGGGGGGATTGGGCCGTGTAGGAGGCGGCGTAGCCGACAGTCTCGGACGGTTGAACGGTTCGAATTTGGATGACGGGCAGGGAGAGACGGACGACGGGCTGGGCTTGCGCGAAAGGTAGGCCACCGTAGAGACCCACGCCGGGGCGAATCAGGTCGAAATGGTAGTCGTCCCCGAGGAGCGTGCCGCCGGTTGCAGCCAAGGATTTCGGCGTCTTGATGCCGTCGGTCAATGCGCGGAACTGCGACAGTTGCGCGGCGTTTTGGGGGTGGTCCGGCTCATCGGCGCAGGCCAGGTGCGACATGATCAGAGTGGCGTCTTGGGCTTGGTCGCGGTTGGCGGCCCAATCCTCAGGCTGGAACCCAAGGCGATTCATGCCGGAGTTCAACTGGATGCCATAGGGGTGGTCGGGCAAGGCAAGGTGGCGCTGTAGCTGCTCGGGCGCGTTCAGCATAGGCGTTAGGATTGCGTCACGGATCAGAGCGGTGTCGTCTGCCATGTGACCGGAGAAGACGTTAATTTCAGGCGCGTTTCCAATGGTTTGGCGGAGAGTGGCGCCCTCTTCGGCGGTGGCCACGAAGAAACGGTTTACGCCTGATTTGGCGAGAGCTGTGCTAACTGGAGCGGCGCCCAGGCCATAGCCATCGGCTTTGACCACGGCAGCAGCCTCGGCCGAGGTAAGGCGCGACAGGGCGCGGTAATTGGCGACCAAGGCGCCGAGATCAATCGTAAGGGTTCCAACAGCCATGTAGGGGTGGTGCGATCAAACGCGGGGCGCGTCAAGGCTCTTGCAAGAGCCTTGGCAATTCCTTGCAAGGAATTGGCGCAAGGTCTTGGAAGACCTTGGGGAAAACTCTTGCAAGAGTTTTCAAGCGCGTCAGTATCCTTCAGGCGATCCGTGGCGGTCTTGGGCAAGGTTGCCGAAGCGGGTAAAGCGCCCCTCGAAGGCCAGTTCGACCGAGCCGACGGGGCCGTGGCGTTGCTTGCCGATGATGACTTCGGCTTTGCCGTGCAGATGCTCCATATCCTGTTGCCACTTGGTCATGGCTTCCAGGTTATCCTCACCGGGTTTTTCGCGCTCTTTGTAGTATTCGCCGCGATATACGAACATAACCACATCCGCATCCTGTTCAATCGAGCCGGATTCACGCAGGTCCGAGAGCTGCGGGCGTTTATCTTCGCGGCTTTCCACCTGACGCGACAGCTGGGACAGGGCGATGACGGGGATGTCCAATTCTTTTGCGATGGCCTTCAAGCCTTGGGTGATTTCCGAGACCTCGTTCACCCGGTTGTCGGATTTGCCGGAGCCTTTCAGAAGCTGCAAATAGTCAATGATCAACAGGTCGAGCCCCTTGGGGGACCGTTTCAGGCGGCGGGCGCGTGCCGCGACCTGGGCGATGGGCAAGGCGGGGGTGTCGTCAATGAATAGCGGGCAGCGTTCCAGATCGCCTGCGGCTTTCAGGTAGCGCTGGAATTCTTGCTCGTTCAGGTCACCTTTGCGGATAAGTTCCGAAGGCACCTCTGCGGCCTCCGACAAAATCCGTTGCGCCAACTGGGCGGAGGACATCTCCAATGAGAAGAAACCAACCACGCCGCCATCCACGGTGCCTTGGCTGCCATCTTCCTTAACCCCTTCGCGGAACGCCTTTGCGACGTTGAACGCCACGTTCGTTGCCAGCGAGGTCTTCCCCATGGATGGACGTCCGGCAAGGATCAGAAGGTCAGAGCGGTGCAAGCCCCCAAGCATACGGTCGAGGTCCGTCAGCCCTGTCGAAACGCCCGCAAGGCCGCCTTGGCGGTTGTAAGCCTCGTTCGCCATGTGCACCGCGTCATGGAGGGCGTGCAGGAAGCTTTGGAAGCCCTTGTTCGTGGACCCGGTAGAGGCAAGCGCAAAGAGCTCGCTTTCTGCCTCGACGATCTGGTCGTCCGGGGCCACGTCATCGCGCATGGCGCGGGCGCGGTCGGTGACGCGGTTGCCAAGCTCGATCAGTTCACGGCGCACAGCAAGGTCGTGGATCAGTTGCGCATAGTCGCGCGCGGCCGAGGTAGCGATGGCGGAAAGTTGCAGCTTCACCAGATATTCAGCGCCGCCCAATTCCTTGAGGCCGGGAATATCCGAGGCGAAGGTTTTCAGGGTTGTCGCGTCGGTTTGCAGACCTTTGGCGATGCGCGCGGCGGCCATAGTGAAGATTTCAGCGTGAACTGGGTCGTGAAAGTGGTCGGGTTTGACCAGATCATCGACACGATCGAGCACGTCGTTTGACGTCAGGATTGCGCCCAGAAGTTGTTGCTCTGCCTCGATATTATGGGGGAGGACGGGGGCGGTTTCCACCGCGTCGGAATCGGGGGAAACGCCGGTGGGAAGAGACGGATTCAATGTAGTAATTTCGTTCATGTGGTCCCCCGGCTGCTGGTTGGCTTAAAGATCCGCGGCTGGCAGGCCGGGCGCGATTCTGACGCCGTGATCTTTGTTCGGCTCGTATATCTTAATGGCCTGCGGGCTCGTCAACTTTGGTAAGTCTGTGAGTAACTCGCCCAAGGCACCGATTGCCAAAGATACGCTATATCATGTGAGGATTGGTATTAATGCGTCAAGATGTGTGGTCGCGACGCGGCGGACGTGGCCCAAAGGCCACGCCAAATATTAATAAACTTTGGGAGCCCCTAGGTCAGGCCACGGGCGGTGCGCCAGCTTTCGGGATCGTCGAGGAATCGCTCGACCTCGGACAGGGTGGCGTCGTCGAAATCTCCGCCGCGCCGCGCTTCGGCAATCACATCGGCCCAAGTGGTCAGCGAATGCAGCGTCAGGCCATGGGCGGCCAGATTTGCCTCGGTATCGGGGAGGTTGCCATAAGAGAAGACCACGGCGGTATGGGCGCAAGTGGCCCCGGCGGCACGGATGGCATCCACGAACTTCAGCTTCGAGCCGCCGTCGGTGGTAAGATCTTCTACCAGAAGGACGCGGGCGCCCTCGGGCATTTCACCTTCAATCTGGGCGGCGCGACCGTAGCCTTTGGGCTTTTTGCGCACGTAGGACATGGGCAGGGCCATACGCTCGGCCACAAAGGCGGCGAAGGGGATGCCCGCGGTCTCGCCACCGGCGATATTGTCGAAGGCTTCGAGCCCTGCATCACGCATGACTTTGCAGGTGAGAAAATCCATCGCCGTGGAGCGGATACGGGGGTGAGAGATCAGTTTGCGGCAGTCGATATAGGTCGGTGCCTGTTTGCCGGAGGCATGGGTGAAGAGGTCTTTGGTGTTGAAATGCACGGCGCGGATATCGAGCAGCATACGCGCGGTCATGGCGGCCATGGTGGCGTCGGAAGGATAGGAGGAGGGGATCATGGGAATCTCTAGCAACAGGGGGTGGGGCGAGGGATGAATTGAGTTGTATTTGCCAAGATGAAGGAAGGAGCGGCGCTTAGGTCACGTGCCAATGGAGCGGCGTGGCGGGATCGAAGAGGGTGAGGGGGCCATCTTCGGTGTCAAACTTGGCGGGATAGGTGCAGGGGGTGGCGCGCTTCTCGAGGGTGAGTGTCGTCTCGTTCGGGGGCAGGCCGTAGCGGGCGGGGCCGTTGAGAGAGGCGAAGGCTTCGAGATTGTCGAGGGCGCCTTCTTCCTCGAAGACATGGGCGAGGCAGGACATCGTGTTGGTGGCAGAAAAGACGCCGGCGCAGCCACAGGCGGTTTCTTTTGCGCCATCCAGATGAGGGGCGGAATCGGTGCCAAGGAAAAAGCGCGGGTTGCCGGACGTGGCTGCGGCCCGAAGCGCTTGTTGATGAGAGGCGCGTTTGACGATGGGCAAGCAATAGTAGTGGGGGCGGATGCCGCCCACGAGCATATGGTTGCGGTTAATCATCAGGTGGTGGGTCGTGATCGTGCCGGCGATGTCACCATCGGCTTCAGAGACATAGTCGATGCCTTGGGCGGTGGTGATATGTTCAAGGGTAATCTTGAGGCCGGGGATGTCGGCGCGAAGCGGGATGAGGACATTGTTCAAAAACGCCTCTTCGCGGTCGAAGATATCGACCTCGGGGGTTGTGACCTCACCATGGATACACAGGGGCAGGCCAATTTTGGCCATACGCTCCAGCACCGGATAGACGTTTTTGAGGGTGCTGACGCCAGATTGGGAATTGGTGGTGGCGCCAGCGGGGTAGAGTTTGACCGCGTGGATCAGGCCATCGGCAAATGCGGCCTCGACATCATCGGGGTCGGTTTGCTCTGTCAGGTAGAGGGTCATCAGGGGGGTGAAATCCGCGCCCGGGGGGAGGGCCTGCAGGATGCGATCGCGGTAGGCTATGGCATCGCTGGCTGTGACCACGGGAGGCACAAGGTTCGGCATGATGATGGCGCGCGCAAAATCACGGGCGGTTTCGGGAAGGACAGCACGCATCATGGCGCCGTCGCGCAGATGAAGGTGCCAGTCGTCGGGGCGGCGGATTGTGAGTGTCTGTGTCATCGCCATACCCGCTACACGAAGGGGCAAGCGGGTGCAAAGGGGCAAGGCGGCGCATGGGGAGGGACAAGAAGATGATGGAGAGGCTGTTGCCAAGAACCATGGACGGAATCGCCGAGATGTTCCACGGTGGCGGCAGAACCACTGACATGGGGTGACATGAGCGTCAAAAGATACGGATGTTTGGGCGCGGTACTGGCGTTTGTGATGGGGCCGTTAAGCGACCCTGTGATGGCGCAGGAGTGGGATTGCGACGCCATTGATAGCTTGCCGCAGCAAGGCATCAATCATTGTCTGGGAGAGCAGCACGGCTTTTGGGACAGCTTGCTCAACAACGCTTACCAACAAGTTATCGCAGAGCGCCATGGCGAGGAAGAAGAACGTCTGCGCGTGGCCCAAAGGGCGTGGATCATCTACCGCGATGCCACTTGTGAAATGGAGGCGGCCGCCCTGGGCGGAGGCTCGGGCGAGGCGATGTTGAGGCTGGGCTGTCTGGCCCGCCTGACCGAGCGCCGTGCCCGCGATCTGGAGACATACTTGAGACGATAAAGACCTGAGATTGCAGGGAAACCAACCAAAGGAGACTAGGTTATGTGTGATATTTGCGTAATGAACTCGGTCAAGGAGCGGATGCTGTCGCGGCGCTCATTCTTTAAGGGGGGCGCGGCGGTAGCCGCAGGGGCAGCGGCCGCCACGATGGGGCAGACGACGCCTGCCATGGCGGACGGACACAGCGCGTTTTTCGACATGACCCATACGCTGCACGAGGATTTTCCCACATACTTTGGTGACAGCCAGTTTTCGCGCGAGCAATTGTTCAACTTTGCTGACAATGGGTTCAACCTGTTCAATCTGACTGTCAACGAACATACGGGCACCCATATTGATGCCCCTTTGCACTTTAGCGCCGATGGGACGTCGGTGGATGAAATCCCGGTGGGCGATCTGGTGGCCCCGCTGTGTGTGATTGATATTGCCGCCCGGGCCGAAGGGGATGCGGACACAAGCGTGACCCCTGACGATATTGCCGCGTGGGTTGCCGCCAACGGAGAGATCCCCGATGGGGCTTGCGTTGCGATGAACTCAGGCTGGGCCGGCAAGATGGGCAGCGATGCCTTCCGAGGGTTCGACGGCAGCGCGCAGCATTATCCGGGCTTTCACGTGGAGGCGGTACAGATGCTTCTGGAAACAGGGGCACGGTCTATTGCGGTTGATACGCTGTCGCTGGATCACGGGATTTCTTCTGATTTTGCGACCCATTACGCTTGGCTCCCCGAGGGGCGTTTCGGGATTGAGTGCCTTGCGGGGTTGGATCAGGTGCCAGCATCGGGGGCCACGATCATCATTGGTGCGCCCAAACATGCGGGCGGCACCGGCGGGCCAGCACGCATCTTCGCGATGGTTTGAGGGGGCGCTGAGATGGGAACAGTCGCGCTTTTGAGCGACGAGGAGGTCAGCGCCGAGGCGCTGGCCGTCTTCAACGATATACGAGCCGTTCGCGGCACGGATTTCATCAACAATTTCTGGCGGGCGCTGGCCCATGATCCGGCGCTTTTGAAGGCGACCTGGGAGCGGTTGAAGGATGTCATGGCGCCGGGCGCCTTGGACCCTTTGGTGAAGGAGATGCTTTATGTGGCGGTGAGCACGGCCAATGGATGTTCGTATTGTGTGCATTCCCATACGGACAGCGCGAAGGCAAAGGGGATGTCGGACCAGATGTATGCAGAGATGCTGGCAGTCATTGGCATGGCGATGCAGACCAACGGCTTGGTGACCGGGTTGCAGGTGCCGGTGGACGCTGAATTTCAGGCGTAGGCGTCTGGAGAGAGGGAGGGAGTGAGGGGCCAGCCCCTCACACTCCCCGGGATATTTAAAGAACGAGGAATTAGGGGCGCTTAGGGGCGGCTGTTGCGCGTGACTGTTGCGGCGCGGGCGGGGCGGCCGGAGCTGGCGGCGTTTGCGCTGAGGCGGGCAAGATAGCCGGGGTCACGGCGCAGGGACGGGCGCAGGATTTCGCGCGCCTTTTGCGGCGTGAGCGTGCCCATATGCAGGTGCTGGGACAGTGGCACGATGACCTCGCCTTTAGCGAAAGTCCGATCGAGGGCGGCCCCGGTATGGGGAAGGGCTATGCGGGCCGTGTTAGGGGCCGTGAAAAGCGCGGCTTGGGCGGCCTCTGGTACATTGGTTGGATCAAACAGGATCGTGGTGGATTCCGCGTGGCGCAGGGCTTCGGGGCCCAGTGGCGGAGGGGTGTCGGGATCTATGCGGCGGTCGGCGGTGAAGCGGGTTTCAAACGGCGCATCTTGGGCAGAGATTGCGGCGGCTGGACGGCTGAGAAGAACCTTTGCGCCGGGCACAAAGCGGGCGGCACGGGCGGCGGCGTGGCCGCAATCGGGACCGCTGGCGAGGATTAGCACCTCCTTATAGCTGGAGAAAAAGCTTTCCTGGGCCAAGTTTTGAAGCATCTCTTCGACCGACGTATCGCGGAACCAGGTGCGGCCAACGGACAGGATCGACAGCAGTGAAAATTCCAGCGCGCGAAGGCAGTCGAACCCCAAGGGAAGCCCGGCATCGCCTTGGTGCCACGTCCGATCTGCCCGGTCAAAGCTGAGCACGAGCGTCTCACCTTCATCTACGAACAGCGCCATGTGACGGGTCGAAATTCGGGTGAAGAAACCGTGGGCCTCGCCGATGCGGGCCATGTGATTCAACCAGGTTTGGCGAGGGGAAAGGGGGGCTTGAGTGTCGGGCATTGGGGTACAAACTCTGGCAACGGGTTAAGGGGTCTTGCGTAGCGCTTTTGCCACGAAGATCGGTATCGGGAAAGACTGTGGCAAGGATGCGATGGGAGGCGGGCAATTCGGTGCGTTTTGGTGAACTTTTGGTTAACCGACCGTGAGCGGCGTTAACCCTTGCGATAGCGAAGACGGGGTAGGGATGGCTTGACCCGAGGCCGCCACAGGGCATTGTGTTGCAAAAGCAGGGAGAGCGGCAAAAGTGTTTCAGTCAATTGAGGATGTGCAAGGCGCTTTGGCGGCGGAAGGCTATGTTTGCGGGCGGGCGCTGGCGACGGTGGTGTTTCTGGCGTTGACGCTGAAGCGGCCCCTTTTCCTTGAGGGGGAGGCCGGCACCGGCAAGACCGAGATCGCCAAGGCGATATCGGCGGCCATGGGGCGGCGGCTGATCCGGCTGCAATGCTATGAGGGATTGGACGCGGCCAGCGCCGTCTATGAATGGAATTTCGCGGCGCAGATGATCGCCATTCGCTCCTCCGAGGCGGGCGGGGGGGCGGACAAATCCGCGTTAACGCAGGAATTATTCGGCCCTGACTACCTGATCGAGCGGCCGCTGTTGCAGGCCATGCGTGGTGATGCCGATGGGGCCCCAGTCCTGTTGATCGACGAGATTGACCGCACCGACGCCCCGTTTGAGGCGTTCTTGCTAGAGGCTCTGTCGGATTTTCAGGTCACGATCCCGGAACTCGGCGTGGTCAAGGCGCCGGAGCCACCGATTGTGATTCTGACCTCGAACCGCACGCGCGAAGTGCATGACGCGCTGAAACGGCGCTGTTTGTATCATTGGGTGGATTACCCCGATCTGGACCGAGAGATGGATATCCTGCGCGCTCGCGTGCCGGAGGCAGACGCGACCCTGAGCCGAGAGATCGTGGCCTTTGTACAGCGCCTGAGAACCGAAGATCTGTTCAAGCGCCCCGGCGTGGCGGAGACTTTGGATTGGGCGAAGTGTTTGCTGGCGCTCGATGTGATTGAACTCAGCCCCGAGGTGATCGCCGATACGTTGGGAGCGATCCTGAAGTATCAAGACGACATCGCGAAGGTGCAGGGCTCGGAAGCGCAGCGCATCCTTGACGATCTGCGCGGCGATGCTTTGGGGTGAATGGGGTGCTTGGGTCTGAGGCGCGGCGCGCCTTATGAGCAGGGCAGATGGCCCTGTATTCAACGGCTCGGCGCGTCGCTGAATAGGCACGAAACCTGCGGAGTTTTGCCCAAATAGTGCGCCCGCGCTTCTGCCCCTAAAGAGGGAGGGAAAGCGTTTTTCGCCGACCTTCAGGAGGATGCCATGGCTGAGCGAGATGACCGAAACGCTTGGGCGCGTATCGCACAACGGGTGCGGGATGCGGGCGGTCGGGTCGAGAATTTGCGTCTTGGTCAAGGCAGCCGGGGGCGGGGTCTGTTCGTGGAAGATCGCGCCGCCCCGGCCGCCATCGCGCTGCCCGCGCCGCTGTTGATCCCTGTCGAGGCGGTTGAGTTGTGCGACGCGACACTCAGGATAAAAGCAGACGCTGAGGTAACACCTGAAGCGAGGGCATTGTTTGATGATTATTATGCGAGCCTAGGTTTCTCGCAACCGCTGTCGCGCGATGCCCGCCGCGCGATTTCCGGGCTGCACCAACTGCCGGGGCCGCTGCAAGACATGACTTTGAAGGGCAACCGCAAGGGATTGGAACGCTTCCCGCCCTTTGATGACAGCGCTCTGCTGGCATGGTTCTTCGACACCCGGGCCATCGAGATCGAAGGGCAGCGCAAGTTAATGCCGCTGGTAGAACTGACGAACCATGAGGCCTCTGCCGCTGGGTTTAACACCCAAAATGGAGGGGTCGAAATTGCGGGACGTTTCCGCGATGAAGTCTTGGTGCGGTACCACCTGAGTGACCCTTGGGGGATCTATCTTCGATGGGGGTTTGTGGCCCCGTCAGACAGGCTCTATTCCTTGGGCGTCGAGGTCCGGGAACCGGGGCGCTGGCAGATCAAGGTGGTGCCGGAAATGCGGCAAGTCACAGGCTCGCAGGATACGCAGATACGGGCCGAAGGGCGGGTGCTGACGATCGATCGGCTTTTGCTAAAGGCACCGACTGGGGTGGAGGCCGCGCGCAAGCTATTTCGGACACAGGTTGCGGGCTACGGCGTTGCGGACCCTGATGAATTGTTTTCATTGATCGTAAAGATCAATAAGGATTGGTTTAACCGTATTTTATCGCTGTCCAAGGGGGGCACGGGGAACGCCGGGCTCAAGACGGTTCGGGCGGCGGCAAGAGGGGACGCTGACAGGACTGACCTTGGGCGTCGGGTACGAACGGATGCTTGACGCCAATTGGGGCATTCGGGCCGAGGTTAATCACAGGATCTATGAAGATGATTATACCATCTACCTGCTGCCACCTAACCCAGAGCAAACGCGAGCGGATTTCCAGAACAAATCTGTTCAGATCGGGGTCACTTACCACTTCTAAGCCCTTGGAGGGGCGCGGGGACGAATGGAATATGCGCCGCTAGAGCTTCCTGAAACGCCACAACTGACCCGCAATATTACGCATTTCGCCCGCGCTTTGCGCGTGGCGGGGTTGCCTGCGGGGCCGGGGCGGGTGGCTGACGCAATCGCTGCCGTGGCGGCGGTTGGTTTCAGTGAGAAGGCAGAATTTTACTATACCTTGCGGGCCTGTTTCACCGCGCGCCCCGAACATCGGGTGATCTTCGATCAGGTGTTTCGCCTGTATTGGCGGGACCCGCGGTATTTGGACCACATGATGTCGATGCTTCTGCCTGCTGTGCGCGGCGCGGCAGAGGAGCGGCAAGCAAAACCCGCCGAGAAACGCGCCGCTGAGGCCTTGTTGCAAGGGGTAGAGCGTGACACGCCGGACCTTGCGGGCGGCGATGAGGCCTCGGAAATCGAGGTGGACGCGACCCTGACGATGTCGCGGGAAGAGAGGCTGAAGACCCTCGACTTTGAGCAGATGTCCGTGGCCGAGATGGCGCAGGCGAAACGGATCATTGCACAGATGACCCTTGCGGTGCCGCCGCTTTTGTCGCGGCGCACATTGGCCTCGTCCAGGGGCGCACAACCCGATTGGCGGCGCACGATGCGCGGCGCGATGCGTCACGGCGGCGATGTGATGGACTTTGCCCGAAAAGATCGGCGGCAACGCTGGCCGTCGCTTGTGGCGCTTTGTGATATCTCGGGGTCGATGGCGTCCTACAGCCGGGCGGTGCTGCATTTCCTCCATGCGGTGGCCAATCAGAAGGGGGCGGGGTGGGCGGATGTCCATGCGTTCACCTTTGGCACAAGGCTGACGAACATCACCCGCCACATGGGCGCAAGGGATGTGGATGCGGCCTTGGCGGCAGCGGGCGCAGAGGCGCAGGATTGGGAAGGCGGCACGCGCATTGGGGCGTGTCTGGAAGACTTCAATCGCGATTGGTCGCGCCGGGTCTTGGGGCAGGGGGCGGTAGTGTTGTTGATTACCGACGGGTTGGACCGGGACGAGCCGGAGCGTTTGGGAGCGGCGATGGAGCGGTTGTCGCTGTCGTCCCGCCGGGTGATTTGGGTGAACCCGCTGCTAAGGTGGGACGGGTTCGCGCCGAAAGCGGCAGGGATCAGGGCCATGTTGCCCCATGTGAGCAGTTTCCGCGCGGGGCATAATATTGCGGCGTTGCAGGGGCTGGCGGAGGCGGTGGCGCGGCCCGATGATCCGGGAGAGAAGGCGCGACTGATGGCGTCGCTGTAGCGAAGATCTCAGCAACAAAGCGCCGAGGAAAGATTTGGCGATGGAACCTCCGGTTCTGGCCGGCGTTAACCTCCCAAGTTCAATTCCTTGGAGGATTCCATGCGCCGTTCACTTGCAACTACCACCGCCCTTGTCGCCAGCCTGTCGCTGGTGCTTCCGTTCCCCGTCATCGCTCAGGACGATGACGCCGCTACGGTCGAATGCCCCGCTGATACCGTCGCAGAAGTTTGCGCGGCTCTTCAGGCAGAGGGGGCAATCGACGGGGACGTCGTGCAGGAACCCGTCATCGATGAAGTCGTTGAAACCCCTGTAGAAGAGGTCGCTCCGGCAGCAGAGGTCAACGCCGAGGTGGAGACCCCGGCTGAAGTCGCACCGGAGGTAGAAACACCCGCTGAAGTCGCACCGGTCGAAGACGTGCCCGCCATCGGCGCGGCAGATGCTGATGAAGCCGCTGATGCGCCCGCAGAGGGGGGCATCGAAGAGGCGGCGCCGGTTGAAGCTGACGTCGAAGCTGAGGTCGAAACCGAGACAGAAGCAGAGATTGTCGTTGAAGAGGGAGCGGACGACGCTGCCGCCGAGGTGGTCGACGATGCTGACGCCGCTGCGCCTATCGAGGTCGAAGCGGCAGCAGAAGCAGAACCCGAGGTAGAAGCAGAAACCGAAGCAGACGCAACCCCCGCCGCAGACGGCGGTACTGCGCCCGCTGAGGTGGTTGAAGCCCCTGAGGCGAACCCAGAGACCCCGGAAGCGGCCTCTGTCGCTGCAACGCAGGCCGCCAGTGGTGAAGCTGCTGAAACCATGGCCGGAAGCGACGAGGACGCGGGCACGCCCGTGGAAGAAGTAACTGAGGTTGTGACGGAAGAAACGAGCCGCCGTTCTGACGAGGAATTCGAGACGACCGCCGAAGCACAGGCCACCGGCAACGTCAGCGCGTCCTCCGGCGGGTTGACCAACCTTGAGGCAGCCCTTCTGGGCGCTGCCGGTGGGTTCGTTGTAGGTGCGCTTCTCAACGGCGACCGCGAAATTGTCAGCAGTGCGCCAGACCGTGTGGTGGTCCGTGACCCCAGCGGCAACCTGCAGGTGCTGCGCGACGATGGCGCCACCCTGCGCCAGCCCGGGTCCGAAGTAACGACACAGCGGTTTGAAGATGGCTCTTCCCGCACCGTGGTGCTGCAGCCCGATGGAAGCCGTATCGTCACGATCCAATCGTCAGATTTGCGGGTTCTGCGCCGGTCGATCATCGGCACCGATGGACGTGAAATCGTGCTCTTCGACGATACCCAAAGCTTCGCGGCTGTGGATGTCAGCACTTTGCCTGAACCCGAACGCACGGCGCTGACTGGGGCGCAGCAAACCGATATGGCCGCCTTGCGGGCCGCGTTGCAGCGGGCCAATAGTGTAGAGCGCAGTTTCTCCCTGGCACAGGTGCGCGAGATCGAGCGGGTGCGCTACCTTGCGCCCGCAATCGAGATCGACAACATCACCTTCGCCACCGGCTCTGCCGCTGTTCAGCAAAGTCAGGTGCAGTCCTTGCTGGATCTTGGTACGCTGATGGCTGAATTGATCGAGGAAAACCCGCAAGAGGTGTTCCTGATTGAAGGCCACACCGATGCGGTGGGCTCTGCGGTTTCCAACCTCACCCTCTCGGATCGCCGCGCGGAAAGTGTCGCACTGGCGCTGTCGGAGTTCTTCGGCGTGCCGGCCGCCAACATGGTCTTGCAAGGCTATGGAGAGACTGATTTGCGCGTGCCGACGCTGGAGGACGAGCGCGCAAACCGCCGCGTGGTTGTGCGACGGGTGACACCTCTGTTGCAGACGGCACAGGCCAACTGATCCGTCGCGCGGCAATTGACACGACCTTAGCACCCCGGCGCCTCCCGCCGGGGTGTTTTGGTAATTGGGCGCCCCCGTAATCAGCCTTGCGCACGGGGCCGGCGGCGATAGGCTGCGGGGAAGGGGGCTTATATCATGGATGATCTGGAGCAGATGCCTGAGCGGGCGCTGGAGTGGCACCGGGAAGGCCGCGGCGCGGTTTTGGCGACGGTGGTGGAGACATGGGGCTCGGCGCCGAGGTCCGTGGGGGCGCAGCTAGTGGTGTCGGGCGCGGGAGAAATGGAGGGGTCCGTTTCGGGCGGCTGCGTTGAGGGCGCGGTGGTTGTGGAGGCCATGGAGATGGTCGGCGCGGGTGCGGGGCGGATGTTGGAGTTTGGCGTCTCCGATGATGAGGCTTTTGCGGCGGGTCTGGCCTGCGGCGGGCGGATCAAGGTTTGGGTGGAACCGGTCGCCGCCATGGGGGGCTTGCTAGAGGATCTGGTGGCGGCGCGGGCTTCAAGGGAAGCGGTGGCCTATTGCGTAAACGTGGAGACGGGTGCGCGGGAGTTGGTGAGGGAAGGGTTCGAGGCAAGGTTCCGGGCCGATCAATCGGGGATGGAGGGGGATGTGTTCGTGCACATCCACAACCCACCGTTGCGAATGATCGTTGTGGGGGCTGTGCATATCGCGCAGGCGCTCGTGCCGATGGCGCGGTTGGCGGGCTATGATCCGGTGATTGTGGACCCTCGGCCCGCGTTTGGGGCGCAGGCGCGGTTTCCTGGAGAGGTGATTGCCGAGGATTGGCCCGACGAGGCGCTGGATCGTCTTGGGCTGGATGCGAGGACTTGTGTGGTGACGTTGACCCATGATCCGAAGCTGGATGATCCGGCGATTGAGCGGGCCTTGCGGTCGGGGGTGTTTTACCTTGGGTGTTTGGGATCAAAGCGGACCCACGCCATGAGGGTCGATAGGTTGCAGGCCAAAGGGTTCAGCGCGGCGGAGATCGGGCGTATTCATGGGCCGGTCGGCTTGGCGATCGGCGGACGGGGGCCGGGGGAAATCGCGGTTTCCATCATGGCGCAGGTCACGCAGGTGTTGCGACAGGGGTGAGGCGGGCGTTGGCCCCTCGGATTTAGGGGGATGTTTGCACAGGCAACTGGAAAGCTTGAAGAAAATGCTGCACGTGCAGCATGATCCCGGGTGAGATCGAGGCGTATTTTTACAAAACTTGGGGTTTGTAATTCCCGGATTTCGTGCTTGGATGGCATAAATCACCAAGGGAGGAATGCATGACCCAGGTAACGATGACGGTGAACGGCAAGTCCGTCTCCGGGGACGTTGAAGGGCGGACGCTGCTGAGCGAGTTCTTACGGGAAGGCCAGCGGTTAACGGGAACCCATGTGGGCTGCGACACCAGCCAATGCGGTGCCTGTGTGGTCCATGTGAATGGCGAAGCGGTCAAAAGCTGCACCACTTTGGCGTTGGATATCGAAGGCGCCGAGGTCAACACCATCGAGAGCATGGCCAATGCCGATGGATCGCTTGGCGTGATCCAGCAGGCTTTCCAAGATCATCACGGGCTCCAATGCGGCTTCTGCACGCCGGGCATGGTGATGTCGGCGGCGGCGTTGTTGAAGGACAACCCCAAACCCTCTGAGGCAGAGGTGCGCGAGTACCTTGAAGGCAATATCTGCCGATGCACCGGATACCACAACATCGTTAAAGCGATCATGGCCGCGTCTGGTCAGGACGTGGCTGCGGTAGCGGCAGAGTAAGGCGCTGATCGCGGTCTGGGAGGGCTGCGATGAAAGCATTGTAAGACAGAGGACAGGGCGGGAGGCCCTGTCAGCCAAGGCCAGCTCCCCATGGTGGTGAGCGGCGGGAGTTGAGAAACAGGGAGGGCTGACATGCCCAAAGATCACGGCATCGGTGCAAGTTCAAAGCGGCGCGAGGATATTCGGTTTCTGACCGGGCAGGGGCGCTATACGGACGATCTTAACCTTCATGGGCAGGCCTATGTGCATTTCTTGCGCTCGGACGTGGCCCACGGGATATTGAAGGGCGTGGACACGGCCGCGGCAGCAGCAATGCCCGGCGTCGTGCGAATCTTTACCGGAGCGGATTTTGAGGGCGTCGGCGGCGTGCCTTGCGGCTGGCAGGTCACCGACAAGCACGGGGAACCGATGCAAGAGCCGGCGCATCCGGTGCTGGCGCAAGGCAAAGTGCGCTACGTGGGCGATGCGATTGCAGCGGTGGTGGCGGAAACCGCCGATCAGGCGCGCAATGCGGCAGAGGCGATTGAGCTGGACATTGAAGAGCTGCCAGCGGTCGTGGATATGAAAGAGGCGGTGAAAGAGGGCGCCACGAAGGTCCATGACGATCTGACCTCGAACCTCTGCTATGATTGGGGTTTTGTTGAGGAGAATAAGCCTCAGGTCGATGCGGCGTTTGAAGCTGCGGCCCATGTGACAACGCTAGAATTGGTCAACAACCGCCTGTCGCCCAACCCGATGGAGCCGCGCGTTGCGGTGGGGGATTATAACCCCGGTACGGACGATAGCACGCTTTATACGACCTCTCAGAACCCCCATGTGATCCGCCTTTTGATGGGCGCGTTTGTGTTGGGCATTCCAGAGCATAAATTGCGAGTGGTGGCACCGGATGTGGGCGGGGGCTTTGGCTCCAAGATCTTCCACTACGCGGAGGAGGCGTTTTGCACTTTTGCGGCCAAGGCGTGTCGTCGTCCGGTGAAGTGGACCTCGTCGCGGTCCGAGGCGTTCATTACCGACGCCCATGGGCGCGATCACGTTACCAAGATCCAACTGGCATTGGATGCGGACAACAACTTTACCGCCGTGCGCACGGATACTTACGCCAATATGGGCGCGTATCTTTCGACGTTTGCGCCGAGCGTGCCCACATGGCTACACGGCACCTTGATGGCGGGGAACTACAAGACGCCCAACATCTATGTGAACGTGAAAGCGGTTTTCACCAACACGGTGCCGGTGGATGCGTACCGCGGGGCCGGGCGCCCTGAGGCGACGTATCAGTTGGAGCGGGTGATCGACAAAGCGGCGCGCGAATTGGGCGTCGATCCGATCGCGTTGCGGCGGCAGAATTTCATCACTCAGTTCCCCTATGCCACCCCTGTGGCGGTGGAATATGACACGGGCGATTACGAAGGCACGATGACGAAGTTGCTGGAGATGATCGACCGCGACGGGTTTGAGGCACGTCGGGCGGAAAGCGCGGCCAATGGCAAGCTGCGCGGCCTTGGGGTGAACTGCTATATCGAGGCTTGCGGCATTGCGCCCTCGGCCTTGGTGGGCCAATTGGGCGCGCGTGCGGGCCTCTATGAAAGTGCGACAGTGCGGGTGAATGCCACCGGCGGTTTGGTCGTGATGACGGGTTCTCACAGCCACGGGCAGGGGCACGAGACATCCTTTGCGCAGGTTGTGGCCGATATGATCGGTATCCCGGAGGATCAGGTTGAGATTGTCCACGGGGATACAGCGAATACGCCGATGGGGATGGGGACTTACGGGTCTCGGTCGCTGGCGGTGGGCGGCTCGGCCATGGTGCGGGCGACGGAGAAGATCATCGCCAAGGCCAAGAAAATTGCCGCGCATTTGCTGGAAGCAGGCGAGGGCGATATCGAGCTGAAGGACGGCGCGTTCAGCGTGGCGGGCACGGACAAGTCGGTGGCTTGGGGTGATGTGACTTTGGCAGCTTATGTGCCGCACAATTATCCGTTGGAAGAGATTGAACCGGGCCTGGAAGAGACCGCGTTCTACGACCCTAACAACTTCACCTATCCGTCTGGCGCTTATGCCTGCGAGGTGGAAGTGGACCCCGACACGGGCAAGGTGACGGTCTGTTCCTTCGCCGCGGCCGATGATTTTGGCAATGTGGTTAACCCGATGATCGTGGAGGGTCAGGTTCACGGAGGTCTTGCCCAGGGGATTGGGCAGGCGTTGCTGGAAAATGTGACTTATGACGAAAACGGCCAGCTTCTGAGCGCGTCCTACATGGATTATACGATGCCAAGGGCCGACGACATGCCGATGTTCCAGGTGGATCATTCCAGCCAGACGCCGTGTACGCACAACCCCTTGGGGGTGAAGGGGTGCGGCGAGGCGGGGGCGATTGGATCGCCGCCATCGGTGGTGAATGCGGTTGTGGATGCATTGCAGCGCGGCGGCCATACGGGGGTGACCCATATTGACATGCCGCTGACGCCCGCACGGGTTTGGGCGGCGATGCAGGGATAATGTTTACGGGCGTTTGATCTGGTATCGACGCCGGGATTGAGTTGTATTTGCCAAGATGAAGGAGCGCGGCGGCGCGTTCCGAAAGGAGACGGAATGTATAATTTCGAGTTCGTAAAACCCGGCACGATTGCCGAGGCGGTATCAGCGCTAGCGCAGGAGGAGGCGCAGGCGCTGGGTGGGGGGCAGACGCTGCTCCCCACCATGAAGGCGAGGTTGGCGCAGACCGAAACGTTGGTCAGTCTGAATGGGATCAGTGAGATGGTCGGCATTCGCAATGAGGGCGGGCAGGTTTGTATTGGCGGCGCGACGCCCCACGGCGCGGTTGCGGCGGACGGGACGTATCCGGGGTTGGCGTCATTGGCGGGGCGCATTGGCGACCCGGCGGTACGCAACCGGGGGACGATTGGCGGATCATTGGCGAATAACGATCCGTCGGCCTGCTATCCGGCGGCGGCCTTGGCCTCGGGTGCTGTGATTGTGACGAACGCGCGCGAAATCGCGGCGGATGATTACTTTCAGGGGATGTTCGAGACAGCCTTGGACGAGGGAGAGATCATCACCGAGGTGCGGTTCCCTGTGCCTGAGGTGTCGAACTATCAGAAGTTTGTGCAACCGGCCTCGCGCTTTGCGTTGGTGGGGGTCTTTGTGGCGAAGTTCGCTGACGGGGTTCGGGTTGCCGTGACCGGGGCATCGTCTGACGGGGTATTCCGGTGGGCGGAAGCTGAAGCCGCGTTGAGCGTGGATTTCTCGGCATCTGCCTTGGACGATTTGGCGGTTCCCGGCGGCGATATGATCGCGGACTTGCACGGCACGGCGGAGTACCGGGCGCATTTGGTTAAGGTTTTGACGGGGCGTGCGGTGACCGCCGCCGCCTAAGGCTTGGCCTTGAGCGAGAGAGAGAAGCGGGATCGGGGCGCGTGGTATTGCTGTCTCGATCCCGAGCTTGAGGCGCTGCGAGACATTGCGCGCGCCGCGTGTTTTGAGCACAGCACGATGCCACCGCAGGAGCGGGGTGCCATGGCGCCCTTGCTGGCGGACTTATTTGCAAATGTCGGAGATGACGCCCTGTTGGAGGCGCCGTTTCATTGCGCCTACGGCCATAACATCAGCTTGGGCGAGGCGGTGTACCTGAATGCGGGTTGCGTGGTCTTGGACACGGCCCCGGTCCGGATCGGGGCGCGGAGCATGTTGGGGCCGGGGGTGCATCTTTATTGCGCAGACCATCACCGCGACGTGGCGCAGCGCTCTGCCGGGATCGAGCGGGCCTTGCCGGTGACCATTGGCGAAGATGTTTGGATCGGGGGTGGTGCGATTGTGTTGCCCGACGTGTCCATTGGCGATGGCGCGATTGTGGGGGCCGGGTCCGTGGTGACCCGCGATGTGCCGGCGGGCGCGCGGGTGATGGGCAATCCGGCGCGCGAGCGGGGCTGACACAAAAGGCGCGCCCGGTTGGGGGCGCGCCTTGGGTAGGGCTTTCAGGCTTAAGACAGAATCAACCAGTCTTAACCGGGTTAATCATCATCACCATCTGCCGGCCTTCCATGCGGGGCATGGATTCGATCTTGCCGATGCCTTCGATATTATCGACGACCTTCTCCAGCATTTCACGGCCCAGGTTCTGGTGCGCCATTTCACGGCCCCGGAAACGCAGGGTGACTTTCACCTTATCGCCGTTCTCCAGAAACTTAACCGCGTCTTTGACCTTGCGCATAAAGTCGTGATCGTCCGTGCCCGGACGCATCTTCACTTCTTTAATCTCAATGGTCTTTTGCTTCTTACGGGCTTCGGCTTCGCGCTTCTGCGTCTCGTATTTGAATTTACCGAAGTCCATGATCTTACACACAGGCGGATCAGCGTTCGGAGAGATCTCTACAAGATCCAGATCAGCGTCGGCGGCCAAATCCATTGCGCGCGCCGGGGTCACAACGCCAAGGTTTTCACCTTCAGCGCCGATCAGGCGAACGGAGTCAGAGCGGATGCGGTCGTTTACGCGCGGGCCGGTATCACGTTGTGGCGGCGCGTTATGGGGTCTGCGGGCTATGGCGATTGTCCTTTTGTAGCCTTCATGTCGATGGCTAAAGATATCCATTCCGCCCCATTTCTTCAAGGCAGATAACGGCCCAAATCAGGGTTAAGGGGAATGATATCACATTTGCGCCATTGCGCGGCGCGGGCCCGCAAGGTAAGCGAAAAGCGTAATTTTTGACTGACCCAGTGGGGAACTGACATGAGCCGTGCTCTTATAATTATCGTGATTCTCGCCGCCCTTGGTGTGGGTGGCTACTTTCTGACCCAAGGCGAAGTACCTTCGGTGGAAGAGGCTGTAGAGGCCGTGGGCGAAGCCGCGGGTGATGCAGCGGAAGCCGCTGGTGACATGGCCGAGGGTGCTGCCGACGCCGTCGAAGGCGCTGTAGAAGGGGCTGTTGAGGCCGCAGAAGGTGCCGTAGAAGAAGTGACCGGCGCCGCCGATGAGGCAACCGAAGCTGCTGCCGAAGCCGCTGCTGCCGCTGAAGCAGAGGCCGCTGCCGCTGCCGAAGAAGCTGCTGCTGCCGCAGAAGAGGCCGCCGCTGCTGCCGAGGCTGAAGCTGCCGAAGCCGCCGCCGCTGCCGAAGCAGAAGCCGCCGCTGCTGCCGCTGCCGCGGAAGAAGCTGCTGCCGCCGCTGAAGCAGAAGCCGCCGAAGCTGCCGCTGCTGCGGAAGCCGAAGCTGCTGAGGCTGCTGCCGCCGTTGAGGCCGAAGCCGCTGCTGCCGCTGAAGCAACTGAAGAAGCTGCCGCAGAGGCCGTTGAAGCTGCTGAAGGTGCTGCGGAAGAAGCAACCGAAGCCGCAGAAGAAGCAACCGAGGCGGCTGCTGAAGCCACCGAAGCTGCCACTGACGCCGCTGTGGAGACCGCCGGTCTTGCTGATCTGTTCACCGCAGAAGGCTTCGACGCCGACGCCGCGCTGGCCGCAGTTGAGAACGCAGAGCTTTCCGCTCCGGTTCGTCTGGCTGTGACCACGGCGCTGGAGCAGGCTCGTGACAACCCAGAGCTTCTGGGCACCGCGCTTGAGACAGCCCGTTCGGCGCTTGGCCTGAACTAAGCCAGCCTAACAGCTGCCACGACAAAGAAACCCCCGCTGATCCAGCGGGGGTTTTTCTTTTGGCGCAGGTCGCTGGAAGGCGACGTTAATGTGATGCTTTAATCCAGGAAAGCCTTCTCGACCACGTAGTGGGCGGGCTTGGAATTGGCGCCTTCCTCCAGGCCATATTCCTCGAACATTTCTTTCAGTTCCAGGTTGAAGGCGAGGTTGCCGCAGATCATCGCGCGGTCGGTGTCGGGGTTCAGCGGCGGTACGCTCAAGTCGCTAAACGCCTCGCCCGAGCGCATCAAGTCGGTGATCCGGCCCATCTTCGGGCTCTGCTCACGGGTCGTGGTAGGATAGTATTTGATCTTCTTCCAGAACCCTTCGCCAATCACCTCGTTCAGCAATTCGTCGGATTTCAGCGCCTCGATCAAGTCGTGGCCGTAAGTCAGCTCTCCGACTTCGCGGCAGGTGTGGGTGATGATGATCTCGTCGTAGTCTTCATAGGTCTGCGGTTCGCGCAGGAGACTTGCGAAGGGCGCAAAGCCGGTGCCGGTGGCGAAGAACCACAGGCGTTTGCCGGGAAGCAACGCGTCATGGACCAGCGTGCCGACGGGCTTGGGGCGCAGGATGATCTGCTCGCCCACCTGAATGTGCTGAAGCCGAGAGGTCAGCGGGCCATCTTGCACTTTGATCGAGTAGAACTCCAACTCCTCGTCCCAGCTGGGGGAGGCGATGGAATAGGCGCGCAGCAGCGGTTTTTGCTTGCCGGTTTCGGGGTGAGGCTCGCCCATAAGTCCAATCATCACAAATTCGCCCGAGCGGAAGCGCATCGACGCGGGCCGGGTGCAGCGGAAGCTGAACAGGCGGTCGGTGTAATGCTTAACCTCGGTAACGGTTTGGGCGTCGGGAAGAGTGGGGGTCGCCTTAACAGGCGCGGCGTCGATTTTGGTCACGGGTGTTTGCTCGGTCATCATTGTTCGGGCACTTTGTGAACCCGCTCCTTAGCAATAGTCGTTGATCTGGATCAGGGAAAGGCCGCTTAGGCGACGCGTCCGCGCAGGCGGGCCTGATAGTCGTGGGCCTGCCAGTTGGCACGGGCCAACCATTGGTCCTGTGGTTGGCGGGCGGCAAGGGCGTCGTCAATGGCGACCTCGTCAAAGCCGGACCGGCGCGCCATGGCGTATTGGTCCGCCAGAACATGGCCATCGGCCCGCAGACGGCCCGTGTAGCCCATCGCCCGGAGGCGTTTGGCCAGCGTGAAGCCGCGCCCATCGTGGGAAGACGGGAAGCCCACGCGGATCATGGTTAACCGCGTTAACGCATCCGCCAATGCCGCCACATCATCCGAGGGCGCGACATCCACCGCTGTCGCATTGGCGGGAACGCCCTCGGCCAAGGCCACCGCGTGGCCGTTCCAATCGTCGGGGGCGAAGCCCGCGTCGGTTACAATCGTCTGGCCCATATCCGGCCCTTTCCAAAAGCTATCAGGAGGCGCGTCGTTGCATCACGCCGTCAATGAAATGAATGCCGCATTCGGTCTTGGCCTGCCCGCGCCACCGGCCTGCGCGGGGATCTTCCCCCTCTTTCGCAGCGGTTGTGCAAGGCTGGCACCCGATCGAGGGGAAACCCTGCGCCACCATCGGGTGGCGCGGCAGGTCGTGCTTCGTGATGTAGTCCGCGACCATCGGTTGCGTCCAATTCGCCAAGGGGTTCACCTTGATGTGACGGCCGTTCTTTTCAAACAGCGGCAGCGATTGACGCGCCCCGCCATGGATACGCTTGCGGCCGGTGATCCAGCCGCCAAACCCCTCCAAGGCCTTGTTCAAGGGCTCTGTCTTGCGCAGGGCACAGCAGGCGTCAGTGTCGAAATGGTGCAAGATGCCGTCCACGTCGCGCTCCAGCAGCGACTCACGGGAAGGCTTGATGACGCGAATATCGCTTAGGCCCAACTGTTCAGCCACGTCGCGCTGATACGTCAAGGTCGCGGGGAACAGAAATTCCGTATCGACAAACAGCACGGGGGCCGATTTGTCGATTTCGCTCAACATATGCAGCAGCACGACGCTATCGGCGCCGAAGCTGCTGACCATGGCGACGGGGCCGATGGCTTGATCATCAAGGGCATGGGCCAGCACGGTTTGCGCATCGCTTTCGCGGTGCAGCAGGGTGCGGCGTTCGGCAAGTTCCTTAAGCGGCATTGGCTTGTACCTCTGGGTAAAGAGCGGCTTTGAACGGGGCAGCGCCAAGGCGCTTGTAAGTGTCCAGGAAGGTTTCATCGGCGCTTTCACGCTTTGCCAGATAGGCGCGGACCAGCCGTTCGATGGCGTCCACCACTTGGTCATAGGCAAAGCCCGGTCCGGCGCGCTCGCCGATCACGGCATCGGGGCCACCGTCACCGCCAAGGGTGATCTGGTAGTTCTCCACCCCCGCCCGGTCGAGGCCAAGGATGCCGATGTGACCCACATGGTGGTGTCCGCATGCGTTGATGCAGCCCGAGATCTTGATCTTCAGGGGGCCGACTTCGTGTTCCAGCTTCAGCTCTTCGAAGCGGGTCGCAATTTGCTGCGCCACGGGGATGGAGCGGGCCGTGGCCAGCGCGCAGTAGTCCATGCCGGGGCAGGCGATGATGTCGGACGCAAGCCCGATGTTCGCCGTCGCAAGGCCCACTTCGGCCAGCGCATCAAAGACCGCCCGCAGGTGGCGTTTGGGCATATGGGGCAGGATCACGTTCTGCTCGTGGCTGATGCGCAGCTCATCATGGGCGAAGGTCTCGGCAAGGCCCGCCAGAACCCGCATCTGGTCGCTGGTTGCGTCACCGGGCGTGGCCCCATGGGCTTTGAGAGAGACCGTCAGGATCGTGTAATCCGGGTGCCGATGTGCGGCGGCGTTGGTGTCCACGAAGCTGCGGAACACCGGATCGTCGGCGTAGTGGTCGGCAAAATCACCTGCGCCCTCGGTGAACTCGGGGGCGGCGAAATCGGCATTGATCTTCTGCAACAGCGCCATGTCGGCCCCGTTGAAGGCGGCTTTGCGAGAGATAAACTCCGCGTCCACAAGGCGACGGATTTCGTTGATCCCGTTTTCGTGGACCGTGATCTTGATCCGCGCTTTGTATTTATTATCGCGGCGTCCCAACAGGTTATAGACGGCGACGGTGGCCTCCAGGTAGGGCAGCAGATCGTCGAAGGTGACGAAATCTGCCAGAACCTTACCAATCATCGGTGTCCGTCCCAGGCCACCACCGACCAGGACCGTCGCGCCGATGACGCCGTCCCGCTCCACCAGCCGCAGGCCGATGTCGTGGGCTGCCGTGACCGCGCGGTCCTGGTCCGAGCCCGTCACCGCTACCTTGAATTTGCGCGGCAGAGCTTGGAATTCGGGGTGGTCGGTGGACCACTGGCGGATCAATTCGGCCACGGGGCGGGGGTCGGCCACCTCTTCGGCGGCGGCGCCTGCGAAATGGTCCGCTGTTACGTTGCGGATCGTGTTGCCGCTTGTCTGGATCGCGTGCATCCCGACCTCACCCAAGGCGTCCAGCATATCGGGCACGTCCTTCAGGGCGGGCCAGTTGTACTGGATGTTCTGGCGCGTGGTGAAGTGGCCGTAGCCCTTGTCCCACCGGTCCGCGATCATCGCCAACTGCCGCATTTGGCCACCGTTCAGGGTGCCATAGGGGATGGCGACGCGTAGCATATAGGCGTGCAATTGCAGGTAGAGGCCGTTCATGAGGCGCAGGGGCTTGAACTCGTCTTCGGTCAGGGAGCCGTCGATGCGACGTTCCACTTGGGCGCGGAACTGGGCGTTACGCTCGGCAAGGAAATCGCGGTCAAAATCGGAATAGGCGTACATGGTTCAGGCTTTCTGCTGGCTGCTGGACACAAGGTCCGCTTGCTTACCGTGGACATAGTTGGAGGGGCCGCGGGTGCGGAATGCCTCTCGGAAATGGACAGGCTCGGGGCCATTGTCGCCCGCGACGGCGTCGGCAAGGTAGGGGCCAACGACCAGATGCGCTTGGGCTTGCGCTTCCAACAGGCGGATATCTGCGGTGGCTTGATCTTCGACGAGATCGGCCTCGGCGTGGATACGGGTCCAGTCACCTTGGGCTGTCAAATAGACGACATCGCCTTCCAGAAGCGCATTTGCGGTGACGACTTTGGGGGTAAAGGTGCGGGCCATCAGGCGAATTCCTCTTGCAAAGCAGGGAGTTGAGCGGCAGCGGCCCGTGGCGCGAGGCCAAGCATCAAGATCACGGGGCCGTCGGGCCGCGCGGCATCAAGATCGGCGGGCAGCCGAGAAATGGTTGAAGCGATCAGCCGGGTATCGGCCCGCGAGACGTTCTCGATCGCGGTGATGGGCGTGTCGGGGGCGATGCCATGCATCATCAGGCGGCCTTGCAGGAACCGTGCGCCCTTGGTGCCCATATAGATGGCAGCTACTTGGCCGGGCTTGGCAAGGCTGGTCCAATCCTGCTCGGCAAAGCCTTTCACGTCGTGGCCGGTCAGGAACCGCATCGCACCGTTGCGCCCGCGCTTGGTCAGGCTTTGGCCGATTTGGGCGGCGGCGGCATTGGCGGCGGTGATGCCGGGGACGATGCCCCATTCCACGCCCGCCGCGTCCAGCGCGTCGATTTCTTCGTCCAGGCGACCGTAAACACCGGGATCGCCAGATTTCAGGCGCACCACATGGGCCCCGTCACGGGCGTGCTTGACCATAGCCGCGCCGATGTCTTCTTGCTTGGTGGACGGGCCGAAGCCTTTCTTACCAACGTTAACCATTTGGGCTTCACGGCGGGCGAGTTCCAGAATTTCGCGCGACACGAGGCGGTCGTAAATCACCACATCCGCTTGATCGAGAAGCTTGCGCGCCTTCAGCGTCAGCAGGTCCGGGTCACCGGGGCCCGCGCCCACAAGGTCAACGCGGCCTTTGGTTTGCGTGCCATGGAGGTGGTCGATCAGCAGGTCGCCCAAAGCAAGCTCTGCCCCGGCTTTACCTTCTTTCCCAAGGGCATCGGGCCCCTTCTTGAAGTAGAAGTCAGACCAAAACTCCCGGCGCTTCCGGCCCATGGGCAGCGCATTGGCCGCCGCGCGGAAGCCTTGGCCGATCCGCGCCAGAAGCCCCAACGACGCGGGCAGGCTGGCCTCGAGATCGGCTTTGATCTTGCGGGCCAGAACCGGGGCGGCGCCTTCGGTGCCGATCGCGATGGTGACCGGGTCCCGATCCACAATGGCGGGGGTGATGAAGGCGGAGCCTTCCAGATTGTCTACGATATTAACCAAGGCCCCATCGGCGCGGGCAAGATCTGCAACACGGGAATCCTCGGCGTCATCCTCTGACGCTGCATAGGCGAGCGAAGCGCAAAGCGCATCGCCCGGCGCGAAGGCGCGTTTCACAAGGCGCAGCTTGCGTTCGGCATCCCAAGCGACAATCTCTGGCGCGGGATCAGCGGCGAAAACGGTGACGTTGGCTTCAGATTTCAGGATCAGACGCAGCTTGGCCAGCGCGGCCTCTCCACCGCCCGCCAGAACGACACGACGGCCGCGCAGGTCTAGGAAGATCGGAAAGTGGCGCATTGCAGGAACCTCATTGGCTGAATTCCCTCTCTAGATAGGACATTTTCCCGAAAAATGGCAGTATGCGCTTGCTGGTAAGGATGTTTGTTCTGTATCCATGCCAGATCAGAACCCCTGTTTGGAAATGCGAAGGACACCCGAATGTCTGTTCAGATTGATGCCCTCGACCGGAAAATCCTCATCGCTTTGCAGGAAGATGCCAGCCGGTCGCTCGAGGAAATTGCCAAACATGTGGGGTCCTCCAAGACGCCTGTGTGGTCCCGGATTCGGAAGATGAAAGAGGCGGGGATCATTGGCCAGCAAACAGTGCTTCTGGATGCAGAGGCACTGGGGCTAGAGGCTTGTTTCTTCGTGCTAATTCGCACGTCCGAGCATGAGGCGGATTGGCAAAACAAGTTCCTCAAGACCCTACGTGAGAGGGCCGAGGTGATGGAGGCGCATCGCCTTGCCGGCGACATCGACTACATCCTGAAAGTGCGCGTCGCCAATGCCCGCGCCTACGACGAATTCTATCAGGCGTTGATCTCGGAAGTGCGGATCTACAACGTCACCGCACTTCTGAGCATGGAAGAGATCAAATCGACGCCGCTGCTACCTCTGGCAACAGTTCCGTCTTGATAGTCGCTCCGGCCTCCAGGGACCGGTGCACGGGGCATTTGTCGGCGATTTCCAACAACCGCTTGCGCTGCGCCTCATCCAGCGAACCGGTCAGCGTGATCGCGCGGGTGAATTGGTCCAGTGGCCCGATTTCCACGCCTGCATCTTGGGCGTGAACACGGTTGTGGGTCACGTCCACGGCCACATGATTCAGCGGCCATTTCTTGCGCCGCGCATACATGCGGATCGTCATCGAGGTGCAGGCCCCAAGGCCCGCCGCAAGGAACTGGTAAGGCGTTAACCCTTTGTCTGTGCCGCCGTAGCTTGCAGGTTCGTCCGCGAAAACATGGTGTTTCGGCCCGGCCATCACGTCTTGCAAAAAGCCGTCGGGATCGACCTCGGAAGTGCGCGTCACACCTTCGGGCGCACCGATGGGCGGGGCAGGGTAGCGCAGGGTCAGGTATCGCCCGGCCCAAGAGGCGATGACATCGGCTGCATATTCCGCATCACATGGATCCGAGACCAGATGATCGGCGTCATCAAGGGTCACGAAGCTTTTGGGATGCTTGGCTGCGACAAAGATTTGTGTGGCGTTTTCAACGCCTACGATGGTGTCGCGCGGCGCATGGAGCACCAAAAGCGCCTTCCCGAGAGAAGCGATATCAGCTTCTAGGTTGGCGGCCTTCACGTCTTCCACGAATCCGCTGCCGATGCGTACAGGCCGCCCGCCAAGGTCCACTTCGCCCACGCCGTCGCGGGCAATCTCGTCTAAGGCATCGCCGAAGTTGTGGGTGACATGGCCGGGGTCAAACGGCGCACCAATGGTGACAACCGCTTGGGCCGAGGGGATATCGCGCGCCGCCCGCAACACCGCTGCTCCGCCAAGGGAATGACCGATCAGAAGTGCCGGGGCCATGTCCCGGTCTGCCAAGGCATTGGCTGCGGCCACAAGATCGGCGGCGTTTGATGTGAACGACGTGTTCTCGAACTCGCCCTTGGAATGGCCAAGTCCGGTGAAATCAAAGCGCAAAACGGCAATGCCCTGTTCTGCCAGACGCGCTGCAATCCGACGCGCGGCGGCGATGTCTTTGCCACAGGTAAAGCAATGGGCCAGCAGCGCGGTGGCCAGATGCGGGCCATCGGGCAGGTCGAGCCGTGCGGCAAGAAGATCACCGGCGTGGCCGGGAAAAGTGAAGCGTTCCGTTTGCATTGTCGTCATGTCCCTTCTGTCATGACGAACATGTGGGTTTGGGCCCTTGTGCCGCAAGCCATGTGTCAGAACGCTCACGGGTCTGTGCTATGGTGTGCTAATGGCGTGATCCCCGCAGTTGGAACGGCCCGCCCTAGGTTTGGCCCATCAGGGCCGCGTCGAAGGGGTAGGTGGTCAGGTTCTCAAACCCGTCGTCGGTGATAAGCACCTGATCTTCCAACTTGATGCAGAAATCGCCGTCATCTTCGCCCACCAACGCTTCCACGCAAAGCATCATGCCGGGTTCCAGCTCGTAATCGAACGCATCGTCGTGGTGGTGGTCGGGGTAGCCCACATGGGGCCATTCATCACACAGGCCCACGCCGTGCATCTGGCAGGAGTATTTCCGCGCCCAATACTTGTCGGCCAGCTTGTGACTGTTATGGACGAGATCATTGATCGAGCGGCCGGGTTTAAGCCGTTCCATGTTCTCCATAATGTGTTCATGGGCGTGCTGCATCGCCTCGATCATATCGGGGCGGGGCTTGCCGGGGCCGGTCCACCACGTGCGCGAAATGTCCACGCAAAGCCCGTAGCACCCAATCAGGTCCGTATCCAAAGCGCTGATTTCATTAGGAAGTAAGGTGCGGGGGCCGCATTCCTGAAACCAGGGATTAGTGCGCGGGCCGCTGGAGAAAAGGCGCGTTTCAATCCATTCCCCGCCGCGTTTGATGTTCTCTGCATGAAGAACCGCCCAAATCTCATCCTCGGATTTTCCCGGCGCGATGGCGTTTTCCATCGCTTGCAGGGACTTTTGGCACGCATCAACTGCGCAGCGCATGGCGAGGATTTCGTCGGCGCATTTGATCTTGCGGGCGTGTTCGGTGACGAGTTCCCCGTCGGACAGGACGAGGCCGCGCGACTCGAGCGCCTTTGCACCGTGGAGCATGATTTTATCAACGGCGAGGCGGTTATTTGCGCCAGCGTGGGTTTGCAGAAGCTCGGCCACTTCGGCGCTGAAGGTCTCTGCCACCTGTTCGCCCCGGTCCCCGGTAGAGAAGTAGAACATCGACGCGCCCGAGCGAACTTCGCGCACCAAGGGGTTGTGATCGGCCAGAAACGGCGCGTTCTTGTATTCCCAAAGCACCATGTGGCCGTCGGCGCAGACAAGGCAGGCGCGGAATGGGTTATGGGTGTTCCAAAGCTGCATGTTGGTGGCGTCAGTCGCGTAGCGGATGTTGAGGGGATCGGTCATCAGCACGCCTGCGAGGTCGCGTTCGTGTAACTGGGCGACAAGGCGCGACAGGCGATATTCGCGCAGGTTTTGCAGGTTGGGGAGGGTGAGGCCGGCGGCTTCCCACTCTGCGTAGGCGAGGGCGGTGGGGCCGATCTCGATCCGATCGTGATCGTTGGCGGTGCCATCGGGTAGCATGGCGCCCTTGGTTGGGTCGATTTTGCGGACCTCGCGGCGGTAGGCTTGGGTCATTGTACGCTCCCTTCACTGCCTAGCGTGGCGCGGGGGGAGGGGCGCGCGCGTGTCAATTCGCGGCGTGAAGGGGTCGGAAATGGACATTGGCAGGGGGAGACAATGCGGCTGCGCGAGCAGTTATTCTATGCGCTGAAGCGCGAAAAGGGGGGCTTTGCCCCGTCTGCGCCCCGGGGGCGCAGACTCCCCAGAGGTGTATTGGCCAAGATGAACAGGGGAGCGCGCTTCAGGATTTGAAGTGTTTGGAGAGTTTCAGGCCCTGGCCTTGGTAGTTGGAGGCGATGTCGGTGCCATAGAGTTGGGCGGGGGCGCTTGCCATGGTCTCGTAGACAAGGCGGCCCACGGTCTGGCCGTGTTCTAGGACGAAGGGGGCTTCGTGGCAGCGCACTTCAAGGACGCCGCGGGCGGGAATGCCGTGACCGAAGCCGGGGTCGAAGAAGCCTGCGTAGTGGACGCGAAATTCACCGACCATGGCCAGATAGGGCGCCATTTCGGCAGCGCAATCGGGGGGAATCGTCACGGCTTCACGGCTCACGAGGATGTAGAACGCGCCGGGGTCGAGGATGATTTGGCCGTTGTCGCTGTGGATTTCCTCCCAGAAGTCGGCGGTTTTATGGGTGCCGATTTGGGTGAGGTCGATGACGCCCGCGTGGGGTTTGGCCCGGTAGCCGACAAGGGTTGTGTCGGTGGGGGAGAGATCGACGGAGAAGCCCAAACCATCATCGATCAGGGGCGTTTGATCGACCAGTGGCGTTTGGGCGTGGCGCGCCTGGAGGGCGGGGTCGGTAAGGACGGCTTGGCCACGGCGGAAGCGGATTTGGTTGAGGCGCAGGCCGGGCTCGATCTTGACGGAGAAGGAGCGGGGGCAGATTTCCGCATAGAGCGGGCCGGTGTAGCCGGCGGGAATACGGTCAAACTCGACACCACCGTCGGCGATCACACGGGTCAAGCAATCGACGCGTCCGGTGGAGGATTTGGCGTTACACACGGCGGTGATGTCGGCGGGGAGGGAGAGCCCCTCCATCAACGGCACGACATAGACGCAGCCTTTTTCCAGCACGGCGCCGGGGCGAAGGTCCATTTCGTGCATGGTAAATTCGGGCAGGCGGGCGGCCACGGTTTTGCCTACGCCGGTCAGGAAGGAGGCGCGCACGCGGTAGGCTTTCGTCCCGAGCCGCAGGTCAAGGCTGGCAGGCTGGATCTGCTCGGCCGGGATTGCGGGGGAGGCGGTGATGGCACCGCTGGCGATCATCGCGGAGATCGCGTGATCGGGGAGGACGCCCTGGGCGCTGGAAGAGGGGGAATCAGTCATAATGCCGACGCTTCTACGCGCAGGGGCGCCGTACAGCAATTCAAAGAGATGGCAGGGAGGTAGAGCGGTTTAAATGGTCGGGCTAGCAGGACTCGAACCTGCGACCTTCCGTCCCCCAGACGGACGCGCTACCAGGCTGCGCCATAGCCCGACTGACGGTCCTTCTAAGGATTTCTGGGGGCGGCGCAAGGGGCTGTTCGCAGTTGCCTGTTAACTTGCGTCGGCAGGCTGCGCCATGCGGTCGCGCAGTTGCGCCAACGCGGCGATTTGCGGGGCGAAGCGGGCGACTTGGTCCGGGGAAAGGCGCGACAGGCTTGCCAAGGTGCCGAGGGGGCCTTCGGTGGGGTCTGATTGCGGTATGGCGGCAGAGGGCGGCGGGGACGGGCGATCCTGTTCGGGGAAGGCGGGTGAGCCTGTGGTATCCGATGGTGCGGGGCTGTTTGCAGGTGTTTGTTTTGGAAAATCAATAACTTCCGGCGCATCTTCGTCTGGTGTGGGGGCTTCCTGCGCGCCGTCTTCTTGAGCGTCGCCTTCTTGTGCTGGTTCTTCGTCTTGTGCTGGCGCTTCGTCTTGCGGGGGGGCTGTGATCTCGGCTGTGGCCAGCTCTTCGGAAGCGGGCGCTTCGGGGGCTGTTTCCGCCGGGGTATTGGCCTCGGCGGTGGCATCTTCGGCCCAAGCGTCGCTGGCGCTTTGCTCGACCAAGTCGCCCTCGGAAATGAACGTGTCCACGGAGGGCGACAGCGCCGTGACGGCAGCCAGACCTTCGTCAGAGATCATTTTCTGAACGCCCCGGATCGTCAGGCCACGGTCGTGGAGAAGCACCTTGATGCCGCCCACAAGTTCCATATCGGCAGGGCGGTAGTAGCGCCGCCCCCCGGCACGTTTCACAGGTTTGATTTGTGGAAACTTCGATTCCCAAAAGCGCAGGACGTGGGCAGCCACATCGAGCCAATCAGCGACTTCGCGGATCGTGCGGAAGGCTTGGGCGGATTTGGCCATGTCTCATGTCCTCTGCTCCAACGCCCCTTCCCGCCGTGGGTGGGGCGCTGCATTTCTGTGCCTCTGCTGCCTGCTTGCCCTCTGACGAGGCAATGCGCGGCATGGGTCGCTTTAGCTGCGGTTGCCCGCGGCGACGCGATCTTTCATCAGGTGCGAAGGCCGGAATGTCAGCACGCGGCGCGGGCTGATCGGCACTTCTTCACCTGTCTTTGGGTTGCGGCCGACGCGGGCCGTTTTGGAGCGGACCGAAAAAGTCCCGAACGACGAGATCTTTACCTGTTCGCCATCCACCAGCGCATCGGACATCATCTCCAATACACGTTCCACCAATTGTGCGCTTTCGTTGCGCGACAAACCCACTTCGCGAAACACCGCTTCGCTCAGGTCCATGCGCGTCAAAGTCTTTGCCGACATACTTCTGTCCCCCTGTTTGAGGGGCAGGATGAATTATGCGGTTTATTTAGTCAATCCAGTGTGTTGCACGGCGTCGTTTCACCGGCGCCTGGGCGCCTACCAACGAAGCACGACAGAACCCCAAGCAAGGCCGCCGCCGATGGCCTCTGTCACCAGCAGATCGCCGGGCTTGATGCGTCCGTCATGGACACCCACAGACATCGCCAAGGGAATCGACGCGGCCGAGGTGTTGCCGTGGTCTTGCACCGTGACGATGCATTGCTCCATCGGCAGGCCGAACTTCTTCATGGTGCCCGAGATGATGCGAATGTTGGCCTGATGGGGCACAACCCAATCCACATCATCCAAGCTCACGCCTGCTTTTTCCAACGCTGATCCGGCGGTTTTCGTAAGCTTTTCAACGGCATGGCGGAAAACTTCCTTGCCCTGCATCTTCAGCACGCCGGTGGTGCCGGTACTGGACACGCCGCCATCCACGTAGAGCAGATCGCGGTAGGAACCGTCGGAGTTCAAGTCCGTGGCGAGCACGCCATGATCGTCGGAAGTGCCTGCTTCTTCGCGTGCCTCCAAGATTAGTGCGCCTGCGCCGTCGCCGAACAGTACGCAGGTGGTGCGGTCCGTCCAGTCCATGATTCGGCTGAAGGTTTCGGCGCCGATCACCAAAACGCGCTTGGCTTGGCCCGAGACCACCAGCGCATTGGCATTTGCCAGCGCATAGACAAATCCGGCGCAGACGGCCTGCACATCGAAGGCGAATCCCCCCGTCATGCCCAAACCCGCCTGCACCATGGTGGCGACGGACGGAAAGGTGAGGTCAGGGGTCGAGGTGGCCACGACGATTGCGTCGATGTCATCGGCCTCCAACCCCGCGTGACGCAGGGCGTTTTGGGCTGCGGCGACGGCCATCTGGCTGGTCGTTTCACCTTCGGCCGCGAAATGACGCCGCTCGATCCCCGAGCGGGATTTGATCCACTCGTCCGTGGTTTCCAAGCCTTCCATCGCCTCAAATTCGGCGTTGGGAACAACGCGTTCAGGCAGGTAGTGGCCAATGCCAACGGGAACCGCGCGGATTGTCATTCGGAGGACCCCTCTTGTTGGATGGCTTGGGTGGCGGCGGCCTCGGATTGGGCGATGCGCGCGGCCAGACGTTTGTGGAAACCGGTAGCGGAAAGCTGCGCGGCCAGCAAAATCGCCGCTGCCACGCCGGTTGGGTCGGCGGAGCCGTGGGATTTCACTACGGTGCCGTTCAGGCCCAGAAATACGCCGCCGTTCACCCGGCGGGGGTCGATTCGCTTCACCAAGCGGCGCAGGGAAGTGTAGGCCAACAGCGCGGCGATGCGCGAAAAGGGCGTTTTCTTGAAGGCTTCTGTCAAAAGCTCTCGGATCAGGCGGGCGGTGCCTTCGCCGGTTTTCAGGGCGACGTTGCCGGTAAAGCCGTCGGTTACGATGACATCAACTCGGTCCGAGGGCAGGTCGCCCCCTTCCACAAAACCCACAAATTCGAAATCCGCTGCCGGGGCGACACGGTCAATCAGCTCGGCTGCGACCTTCAATTCGGCCCGGCCCTTATGCTCTTCGGTGCCCACATTCAGCAAGCCGATCCGGGGGCGCACAAGGTCCAATCCGTTGCGGGCATAGCTGGCGCCCATCAGCGCGTATTGCAGCAAATCTTCGGCATCGGCGCGAATATCGGCGCCCACATCCAGCATCACATTGAACCCAGAGGGGTTGCGCGAGGGCCAGAGGCAGGCAATCGCGGGACGGTTCACGCCTTCCAGCTTGCGCAGCCGGATCATTGAAATCGCCATCAACGCGCCCGTGTTGCCACACGACACCGCGACCGAGGCTTCGCCCGCGCGCACGGCTTCGATCGTTGACCACATGGAGGTGTCTTTGCCATTGCGCATCACATGGGACGGCTTGGCGTCCATAGTGACCACGCCTTTGGCGTGCCGGATCTCGCAAATGTCGGATAATCCGCGCTTTTTGGCGATCAGGCGCTCAAGCTCGGGCCCGTCGCCGTGCACGATGAAGCGCAACTGCGGGCTTTGAGCGGCAGCTTGAGACAGGCCGGAAACGACAGCGCTAGGGCCTAGATCGCCCCCCATAGCGTCAATGGACAAAACGGTGTGACCCACCGCACCTTCCGTTAACGCTGCACCATCGCTCATGTAATCCGGCCCGCCTTAGGTCAGGCGGCAGTTAGGCCGCGTCTTCGTCGAGATCGACTTCGTCTTGAACGACAACGTCACGCTCGTTGTACACGCCGCACGATGGGCAAACGTGATGCGGGCGCTTCAGCTCGCCGCAGGAAGGGCATTCGTTAGGGTTTGCCGCTACCAACGCATCATGTGCGCGACGCATTCCGCGCTTGGAGCGCGTGATCTTACTCTTGGGGACAGCCATGTCACAACCTCGGGTTTGGGACCGCGCCGCCCATGGTGGGCCTTGCGTCTCTATCTAAATTCGGCTCGCGTTCCGATATCTTCGGTGCCGGATCTAAGTCTTGCGCGATGGTTCGCGGCAAGGCCCAGGCGACATCAAAACCGGGGTGCGAATGAGGCCGGGAACATACTCTGATTCCGCAGCCATGCAAGCCCTATTCCCCAATGCCGCTCAGAGCAATGGGTGACCTGCATTTAGTCTTCTTTTTCAGGGTCGTTTTCACCCTTCTCCAGCTTATCGCGGAGTGCGGCGAGGCCCGCAAGGGGCTTGGCGTCCTGATCGGTCATCGGTTGCACGCCGGGGGCGGCGAAAAGTGCCTCCCCCAATTCGACGCCCTCGGCACGGGGATAATCAGGCAAAGCAAGGGCCAAAGCCTCGATTAACAGGTCTTCAAGGACGACTCTTTGCGGCAAAGGTTCGACCGTGTCGTCTTCGGGGATCTCGAAATCTTCCTCGGTGGGCACCGGCATATCGGCGACGTAATTGCGCACCACTTCAGTGTCGATGCGGGTGGTGACCGGTGCCAGCGTGACGACGCATTCCTGCACGGCGGTCGCGCCCAGGGTGGCTTTCAGGTGCCAGTCGTTTTTGCCAACGGGCGTTGCGGTGCCTGTCAGGCGCACTTTCCGCAGTCCAAGAAGGGACAGATCGTCCGCGATGCGCTTGCGCGCGTCGGCGTCGGGTTCCAACGTAAATGTGGTGTCGCTGGCGCGGCCCAACCGCGCGAGGGCCAGAACTTCGGACATGATAAGGGCCTCCGGCTTCAAATTCCTTGGGGCGGGGACAGAAGGTGAGGGGGCTTTGCTTGCCCCAAGCGCGCCCCTGCGTTAAGCCGATATTCAGCTTCGTGTGCGTTCGCAAGTCGTGTACGGTGTCTCCGTCCAGTTTGCCGTGTGCATTCCGGGCCCAACGAGAGCCCCCGATGGGGCCACAGAGCATGTTCAGGCAGGACCATTCGTGATGCGTCAGTCTTTCTTCTCCGCCTTCGGCCCCGCGATCAGACGCGCTGGCTTCGGCTTGGCCCTTGCAGGCGGTTTGGCCGCGTGTTCGGCCACGTTTACCAACCACGGCTATGTGCCGCCGCCCGACGTGCTGTCGGAAATCGGCATTGGCACCTCCCGTGAGCAGGTGGCCGAAATCGCTGGTTCCCCCGGCACCGGCGGCGTGATGCGCGATGAGGCGTGGTTCTACACCCAATACCGTGTGCGCAATTACACCTATAACGCCCCCGAAGTGATCGAGCGTGACATCGTGGCGATTTCCTTTAGCGATGCAGGCCGGGTCACGAATATTGAGCGCTTCGGGCTGGAAGATGGCCAGTTGGTGCAGCTGTCGCGCCGCGTGACCGAAAGCTCGGTGCGCGATATCTCGTTCCTGCGGTCGATCTTGTCGAACTTCGGCAGAATCAATCTGGGCGACATCGGCGGTTAACCCCCTTGCGCTGCGGCGCGGGTCTGCACATCATCGTGGAAACGAGCGCCGCATGACGGCGGTTCGCGGGCGCGCCTTTGGCAGTCTCTCGTGATGTTGGGTTCAGGAGCGAGCCGATGCAGACACTTCGCAACGGGCGCTATGTCGCGCGTATGGCCGACGGTGACGCCGATTATGCCGCCGCGCGGGCATTGCGCGAGCGGGCGTTCCGGGCCGATACTGTTGATCCGTTTGATGCCACCTGCGCCCATATGCTGGTCGAAGATCTTCGCGACGGGGCAGTGGTGTGTTGCTTCCGGCTTCTGCATCTGGACAGCGGCGCCGAGATCGAGCGCAGCTATTCGGCCCAATTCTACGAGCTCTCCGCCTTGGCCAATTTCACCGGCCCGATGGTGGAGATGGGCCGGTTTTGCATCGACCCCGATCGTCTTGATCCCGACATCCTGCGCGTCGCCTGGGGGGCTATGACCGCCTATGTCGATGCCCAGGGGGTGGAGATGTTGTTTGGCTGTTCCTCTTTCCACGGCACACAGGCGCGGGATTATTACGATGCCTTTGCCCTATTGCGTGACAGGCACTTGGCCCCAAAGCGGTGGCTGCCCCGGGTGAAAGCGCCCTCGGTCTTCAAGTTTGCCTCTCGGTTGCGGCGCAAGCCGGACCTTCGCGCGGCGCAAGCCGCCATGCCACCGCTTCTGCGCACCTATCTTCTGATGGGGGGGTGGGTCAGCGACCATGCGGTGATTGATCGGCATATGGATACGCTTCATGTGTTCACGGGGCTGGAGATTAGCGCGGTGCCGCCAGCGCGCGCGCGTTTGCTGCGCAAGTTGGCGGGGTAGGGCGCGGGGTGCTGGCCGCCTAGCGTGCCATGAGGGCGGGCGTGGGCAGGGCGCGGGGTTTGCGCCTTGTCCAAGCGGTATCGAGCCAGGTGCCGCCTAGTTCGCGCAACTCGGCCCCCGTGCCGCGTTTGAAGTGCGCCAAGCCGGGGGCCAGGCTTTTGTCAGCCGCGCCCAGATCAATTTGTTCCGTCCCCATGGCCTGCAATTCGACCATTGCCCGCCACATCAGCGCGGGGCCTGCGGACATCTTTCGCCCATCGGCGTTGCTCCACCCAATTTGATAGGTAGCAGCAGAGCAATGGCGCAAAAACAGCATGGCGGCGACGCGGCGGCCCATGTGGTAGGCCGTAAACACCTGCGCCGCGCCGGGTTTGCACGCGGCCATTGCGGCGACCATTTCCGGCGCGAGGGGTTGATACCACTTGCGCAGGGATTGCACCGCCTCTGCCTTGAACAGCCAAAAGTTCTTGTCCGGCGGCATGGGGCGGCGGCGGATGACGAGGCCTTGAGATTGCCCATGGCGCAACCTGTTTCGCCACTTCTGGTTCAGCCGCGCTGCCATCACGTCGGCCGAGGGATCAAGCGGCAGGTTAGCAATCACCCGTGGGGCAAAAATGCGGTGGAACCCGGCGGCAGAAAGCGCGCGGGCGTCCTGGGCGGTTTCGGCATTCACAACCAGGTGCTTGGCCTTCACCCGGTCGCGCAACTTTACCGCTTCGGCCTGAGTAATTTGCAAATTTGCCCGCGATAACAGGGCGATATCCCCCACAAGCCGCAGCCGTCGCCGCAGGATCAGCGCCCGGCAATTGCCCAGTTCAGCCATCTCCGCGTCGCTGCCCAACAGCCGCGTGGCCGCGAGCCAAATCGGGCTCTGCTGCAAGGGGACAAATTCACCCCTGATCGGGGGCGAGGCGAAAGGCGAGATCTCTGGTTGTGCGTCGAACATAGGGAGAACATTTGCGATGATTCCCTAAACTATTGGTTAACGCCGCCCAATTTCCCGCCCCGCATCATTTCAGATGGGCCTTAGCCCTCCAAGACCACCAACGCGTGGCGCTTTTTGCCCGCGCTCAGCTTGATCGGTTCCGCCAAATCGCTGGCCGCGATCATCAGGCCCGCGTCGGTAACGGCGGCGTCATTCATCCGCGCGCCGCCTTCGGCGATCAGGCGTTTGGCGTCCTTGCCGGATTTCGCAAGGCCCGAGCGGGTGATAAGCTGTGCGATGGAAATACCGTCGCCCAGATCAGCTGCGCTCAGCGTCAGCGTTGGCAGATCGTCGCCCGTGCCGCCCTTCTCAAACACCTCCTTAGAGGTCGCCTCAGCGGCCTGCGCGGCCTCGGCACCATGCAGCAGGGTCGTGACTTCATTGGCGAGGATCACCTTCGCGGCGTTAATCTCGGCCCCTTCAAGGGCGCCCAGACGGTCGCATTCAGCCACCGGCAATTCGGTGTAGAGCTTCAGGAAACGGCCCACATCAGCATCGGTCGTGTTGCGCCAGAATTGCCAGAACTCGTAGGGGCTCAACATGTCACCGTTCAGCCAGATCGCGCCGCCTTGGGACTTGCCCATCTTGCGCCCGTCTGACGTCGTCAAAAGCGGCGTCGTCAGGCCGAAAATCTCTTTGTCGATGACCCGGCGCGTCAGGTCGATACCGTTAACGATATTGCCCCATTGGTCGCTGCCGCCCATCTGCAACAGGCAGTCATGGCGACGGCTAAGCTCAAGAAAATCATAGGCTTGCAGGATCATGTAGTTGAATTCGAGGAAGCTGAGCGATTGCTCCCGATCCAGCCGCGACTTCACCGATTCAAAGCTGAGCATCCGGTTGACGCTGAAGTGCCGCCCGATGTCGCGCAGGAAGTCGAGGTAGTTCAGCTCGTCCAGCCATTCCGCGTTGTTGAGCATCATCGCTTTGCCATCGCCGTAATCAAGGTAGCGGGCGAACACGCGGCCCATGCCCTCGATATTGGCGTCGATCTGTTCTGGCCCTAGCAAAGGGCGCTCATCGGCGCGGAAGCTGGGGTCGCCTACTTTCGTGGTGCCGCCGCCCATCAAGGTCAGCGGGCGGTTGCCCGTCTTCTGCCACCAGCGCAGCAGCATCACGTTAAGCAAATGCCCCACATGCAGCGATTTTGCCGTGGCATCATAGCCGATATAGGCGGTCAGCGGCCCTTCCAATAGCGCTTCGTCAAGGCTCTGCAAATCGGTGCAATCGGCGAGAAAGCCGCGCTCGATAATGGTGTGCAGGAAATCGGATTTGGGCTGGTAGGTCATGGTGGGATAGGTCCAGAGTAAACGCATGGCCGGGATGCGGCGCGGATGAGGTCTAGCGGGAATGATGGGTAAGGAAAAGAGGGCCGGGCATCATGGTGCCCAATACACGCCTGTTTGGGCAGCGGGGGCGATGTCGGGCACGTCTTTTGACGGAGTAGATGTGGCGATTCTGCGCACCGATGGCATCGAGATAACCGATATCGGAGAAGCCCGGTCTGCGGCCTATTCTGACGCCGACCGCGCCGTATTGCGCGCGGCCATGGGCGCATGGCCCGGCGAAGCGCGGGCTGACGCGGCGGCGCGGGTGACCGAGGCTGCTCATATCGCCGCCATGGTGGATTTTCCGCCGGTTGAGATGTTGGGCTTTCACGGCCAAACCCTTGCCCATGATCCTGAGGGCGGGCGCACCCATCAGGTGGGCGATGGGGCCCGTCTTGCCACGGCCCTTGGGGTCGAGGTGATCTGGGGTTTTCGCAGCGCAGACATGGGCATGGGCGGGCAGGGCGCGCCGCTTGCGCCCTTCTATCATTGGGCCTGCGCCCGCTGGATCGGGGCCAAGGGGCCGGTGGCGTTTCTCAATTTGGGCGGCGTGGGCAACATCACTTGGGTTGATCCCACCGTCGCCGCGCCCGAGATGCCGGGGGCCTGCGTGGCATTTGATACCGGACCCGCAAATGCGCCGATTGATGACCTGATGGCGCTGCGCGGCCTTGGCAGCTTTGACGCCGGTGGCGCGTTGGCCGCGCAGGGGCAGATCGATATGAACGTGCTGGAAACGGCTCTGCAAAACCCTTGGTTCGATGTCGCTCCGCCCAAGTCTTTGGACCGCGATGCCTTTGCGCAGGTGGGGGCCGCGGTGGCGCATCTGAGCGACAAGGATGCGGTGGCGACGCTAACAGCCGTATCAGCCGGGGCTGTGGCGCGCGGGATGCCGCATCTGCCCACGCGTCCGAAACAGGTGCTGGTCACTGGCGGCGGCCGATTGAACCAGACGCTTATGGCGATGCTGGCCGAGGCCATCGGCACAGAGGTTCTTTCGGTTGAAGACGTGGGGCTGGACGGTGACGCGCTAGAGGCGCAGGCCTTCGCCTATCTCGCGGTGCGCGTGGCGCGGGGCTTGCCGACCTCTGCCCCTTCAACCACTGGCGTCGCTGCGCCCGTGGGGGGCGGACGGCGCTCGCGTCCCGGTGGGGCCGCCTTGGCCTAGCGGCGCGGCGCAGAGGAAACTTCGGCTGAGAGGGAGAGGGGCAGATGCAGCAACACAGTAGTGCCCGCCGCGCTTGTCTTGATCCGCATCGCGCCGCCCGATTGTTCGGCAAATCCCATGGTCATAGATAGGCCCAGACCCGACCCTTTACCCACTGATTTCGTCGTGAAAAATGGCTCGACAGCGCGTCGGGAAACTTCGGGGGTCATGCCAGGGCCATTGTCTGCGACCCGAAAGCAAACATGTGCGTTCTGCGGGCTTTCTGCGGGCCGGGTGCCCGCGGCGTCGGCAGGGCCGTCCTTTAGTGCTACGGCAAGGGTGATTTTGCCGTGCCCCTCCATCGCATCGCTGGCGTTCAGGATCAGGTTCAACAGCGCCGCATGCAACCTTGTGGCATCGGCCAACACGAACACCTGTTTTTCAGGTAATTGATGCTCTAACGTGATACTGGCGGGTAAGACGCGTCCGGCCAAGGTGCACAGGCCTTTCACGAGCGCTTGCGCGTCGTGGGGGTGAGCCTCTAGAGGGGCGCGGCGGGCGAAGGCCAATAGTTGCGCCACCAGCCCCGAGGCGCGCGCGGTTGCGGCGCTGGCATCGGCGACGAGGGCGTTCTTTTCCTCTTCATCCGTCACCTCATAATACAGTTCCAGACTGCCCTGCACGACGGAGAGGATATTGTTGAAATCATGGGCGACCCCGCCGGACAGGCGGCCAATCGCCTCCATCTTCTGGGCCTCAAGATTGCGCCGCAATGCAAGGCGCAGTTCTTTCCGGTCCTTTCGCGTCGCGGCGACGGCCATGGTGTAATAAAGGCCCAACACGATGCACATGGCGGCGATCAGGCCGTGTTCGAGCGGGGTCGCGCCGATGGGCATGAATGCATAGGCTGCTGTCACCACCAAGCCCCAGATCAAGGTCACCTCAAAGGCAACCACGTAGCCGGGCGGCTCGGATCGAAACAGGGTGAACACCGCAAAAGCGATGACCGCCAAGGCGGCGCAGAAGGACAGGAAAGGGTGGCCACCAATCATCAGGTAGACCGGCATCGCCAGATAGAGGCACGACAGGAAACCAAAGTTGGCGATACACAGGAACCGGTTCCGGGCGCTGCCATCGGTTCTGGGGCGCAGAAGGACGAAGTGAGACCAAAGCCCCAGTAGATAGATCGCCGACCAGATCGGCCCTATGAGGGCACCTTCATAGGCCCAAAACAACAACCCGGCGAGGGCAATGCAGACACAGCGAATCCATACCTCAGTACGGGAGCCGAACTGAGACTGCCAAAGTAGATCTAAGTCCGTGACCGATGAACAATGGTCAATCTCAGGCTGGAAAATTGTCGCCTGCTTCATGAAGGATCACCTATCCAAGGGTGGGGCAAAAAAACCATACCCTTGGATGGTGACACCTGTCAGCATCTGTTTTTAGTCAGGTTTTCTCCTGACTTAGATGATTATCCGCGCAGGATTGTACGGCCCGCAAACACGGCGGTTTCTTCCAGCTGTTCCTCAATACGGATCAGTTGATTGTATTTCGCCAGCCGGTCAGACCGTGCCAAAGAACCGGTTTTGATCTGCCCGCAGTTCGTTGCCACGGCGAGGTCTGCGATGGTTGCGTCCTCGGTCTCGCCCGAGCGGTGCGACATGACCGAGGTGAAGCCCGCCCGCGTCGCCATGTTCACGGCGGCCAGTGTTTCGGTCAACGTGCCGATCTGGTTCACCTTCACCAGCAACGAGTTCGCCGCCTTGCGGTCGATCCCGTCGCTCAGGCGGGCAGGGTTGGTCACGAAAAGATCGTCGCCGACCAGTTGCACCTTGTCGCCAAGGGCTTCGGTCAGGGCGATCCAACCGTCCCAGTCATCCTCGCCCATGCCGTCTTCGATGGAGAAGATCGGATAATCAGCAACCAGCGCCGCCAGATACTTCACGTTTTCTTCGCTGCTGAGGGATTTGCCTTCGCCAGACAGCTCATATTTGCCATCGCGGTAGTATTCCGTCGCCGCACAATCGAGCGCCAGAACCATGTCGTCGCCAGGCTTGTAGCCAGCCTTCTCGATGGATTTCAGGACGAAGTCCAAAGCGTCACGGGTGCTGGAAAGGTTGGGGGCAAAGCCGCCCTCATCACCGATACCCGTGGATAGACCTGCGGCGGACAGCTCTCCCTTCAAGGTGTGGAACACTTCCGAACCCATGCGCACGGCTTCCGCGATGGATGTGGCCGACACGGGCATAATCATGAATTCTTGGATGTCGATGGGGTTATCGGCATGCTCGCCGCCGTTGATGATGTTCATCATCGGCACCGGTAGAACATGGGCCATGGTGCCACCCACGTAGCGATACAACGGCTGCGCGGTGAAGTCAGCGGCGGCCTTCGCGGTGGCCAGCGATACGCCAAGGATCGCGTTGGCGCCCAAACGACCCTTGTTGTCGGTGCCGTCCAGCTCACACATTGTTTGGTCGATGGCGACTTGCTCGGTCGCGTCAAAGCCTACCAGCGTGTCGGCGATCTCTCCGTTCACGGCCTCAACGGCGGCCAGAACGCCCTTGCCTTTGTAACGGCTCTTGTCGCCGTCGCGTTTCTCTACGGCTTCATAAGCGCCAGTGGACGCGCCCGAGGGCACCGCGGCGCGGCCCATGGTGCCGTCTTCCAAGGTTACATCAACCTCCACCGTCGGGTTGCCCCGGCTGTCGAGGATCTCGCGGGCATGGATGTCGATAATAACGCTCATGGGTCTCTCCTAAGTGACGTTACGGGCGCTATAGCAGAGGTTTGTGTCAGGGCGAAGCGCTCTGTTAGCGGTAACATGCCGCATTCAAGCCGCCACAAGCCTTTCGCGCCAAAGGGTGTAGAGGCCGGTCGCAATCACAATAGCCGCCCCGATCAGTGTCCACATATCCGGGCGCTCGTGGAAGACGAAGAAGGCAAGGATCAGGGCAAAGACCAGCCGCGTGTAGCGAAACGGCGTAACGGTGGGGATATCGCCGATCCGCATGGCGGCAGTCACGGCGTAATAGGCCACCAGCGCGAAGATCAGCGCCCCCGTTAGCTGCAACGTCAACAGCCCATCGGGCAGGGCGGCGCCCCCGGTCACCGACAACAAAATCACGCCCGAAAGGCCGGCCGCCACAAATCCCCAGGCTGCCAATAACAGGGTCGAGACATCCCTTGGGATCGCCCGCGTGGTCAGGTCGCGCCCAGTCAATCCAATCGCGGCCCCCAAGGCCCATAGGCTGTTGGCGTCAAACCCGGCCACACCGGGGCGCACGATAATCAATACGCCGATCAAACCGATCAGGATTGCCACCCACCGCCGCCAGCCGACATTGGCGCCCAAGAACACCGCCGCGCCAAGGGTCACCAACAATGGATTAGCCTGAATGATGGCCGACAATAATGACAACTCGATGGAGGCTAGGGCGATGATGAAACACATCGTCCCCACGACTTCGGACACCAAACGAAACACGAAAGGCTTAGTAAACAGGCTCCAATCGAAGAACTTGTCCCCCTTCAACACGGCCCAAACTCCAAAGATCACCGCGCCGCCAAAGCCGAAGACAGCAATGACTTGGCCTACAGGTAACGCGCCCAGGGTCAGCTTGATGAAAGTATCCGCCAAGGCGAATCCCAACATCGCTAAAGTCATCCAGCCCATACCTTTGAGGTTGTCCATGCCCGCTCCCTTTTGCCTGCCCCCGGCCATACGCCGTCCCCCGCCCGGATGACAGCGCAAACGCGCCCCCTTCACCTTGGCAAATACAACTCAATCCCAACGCCGCCACGGGCGCCGCCGTCGCCCATGGAGCACAAGCCGCCGCAACGCCGAAGACGGGACCCGGCCCGGATGAGGTGCCGGCCCCCTAATGGTTAACGAAAATCACAAAGGTAAAAAAAAACAAGGGCATACCCGGGTTCTCACGCTTAAGAACCCCAACTCATCCCATTCAGCCTTTCTTGATCGGAACCCCGTAAAGTTCCAACCGATGCCCCTTGAGCCGATACCCCAGCTTTTGTGCAATCCGTTCCTGCAACGCCTCAATCTCGGGGTCCAGAAACTCAATCACTTCGCCCGAGTTCATGTCGATCAGGTGGTCATGATGATCCCGCTCCGCATCTTCATAACGCGCGCGCCCATCGCCGAATTCCAACTTGTCGAGGATACCTGCCTCCTCAAACAGTTTCACCGTCCGATACACCGTCGCGATCGAGATCTTGGGGTCCACTGCCACCGCACGCCCATAGAGCTCCTCCACATCCGGGTGATCGTCCGAGCGTTGCAACACACGCGCAATCACGCGGCGCTGCTCGGTCATACGCAGGCCTTTGGCGGCGCAACGATCCTCGATGGTGTCAGTCATGGCAGGTCCTCGCGCGGAAACACGTGTCACGGATTGGGGCATTTCTGGGCGGGGTCTAGGGGATTTGCCCGTGCGGATAAAGCCCGCACGGGCAGATTGGCGCCTACTTTCGGTACGGCCGTCCCGTTCCATCGCCCATCCCAGCGTTGCCTTGCATGCCCTTGGTGCCGCGCACCGGTCCTCCGGCGCTGCTTGGTGCCTGAATGGGTTGCGAATAGGCCCGGTCAATGTCCTGCTTTTGCCACGGACCGTCGGGCTGCTGACCGTAACCGCCCGACATGCGCCGCTGAACATGGCCTCTGGCCTTTTCCTCCAACCCCAAGGCCGCCGCGAGGTCCTCTGCAAACTCGCGCTCTCTGGGGCTATCGACATCAATGGCCGACATGGCCGCCGCGAAGATCTGCGCCTTCAAGCCCGGATGATCCGGCACATCTCGGGCAAAATCCCGCACGTCGATCCTTGCGTTCAACTCTTCTTCTACAAAGCGCCGTTCCTGCGCGCTCAGATCGCCCAGACGGTCCGTCAGCATCGCGCGTTCTTCCCCGTCAATGCGACCGTCGGATTTGGCCGCCATTATCATCGCCCGGATCATCAGCGCCGCCATGGCCTCTTCATCGTCGGTGGGGGCGTCTTCCGGCTCTCCACCGCTGGCCAGAGACTGGTTCAACCGCCGTCCAAAGCCCGCGGCTCCGCCTCGGTTGCCGCCCCCGAGCAGCCCGCCCAAAGCGCCGCCCGCGGCCCCGCCACCAAGCATGCCGCCCAATCCGCCCAAGGCGCCAGAGCCGCCGAATTCTTCCAACAATTCGCCAAGCCCGCCGCCGCTTGCAGCACCACCTCCGCCCAATAATGCGCCAAGTCCGCCGCCGCTGTTATCGTGCCCCCTTAGGCTATCGAGCAGACCACCCTGATCGCGCGCTTCCTCGCGGCGGCTGCCTCGGTTTGCCAGGCTGCGCGCGCCCCTTGCGGCCGCTACACCAACGGCAACCGTCGCTAAAGTTCTCAATAGGCTCATATCGAATTCCTTTGCTAAAATACGCCTGCCACCATGGCAGAGCAGCCCCAAACGGCAAAGCCTGAACTGCGCCACCCACATCGGAAGCCAGAAAAAGCCCCCGTCCTTTCTTGACACTCTCCTCGCCCCCCGGCACTGCCGTGTAGGTTGCAAGGGGGCGTATTTCATGGACCGTAAACCGCAGATTGACGCCTTTGGCGCGATTTCCCTCACCGGCTTTGCGCTGCTGCTCGCGTTCAATCAGGTGATGATCAAACAGGTGAACGAGGGGCTCCAGCCGGTGTTCTTCGCGGGCCTTCGCTCCTTAGGGGGGGCCTTGGTCATCTTCGCTTGGATGAAATATCGTGGGCTCTCCGTGGCGATCAAACCCGGCACGATACCTGCGGGCCTGCTCATTGGCGTGGTCTTCGCGGTAGAGTTCATCTGCCTGTTCTGGGCACTTGACCTCACCAGCGTCACCCGCACGTCGGTAATCTTCTATACGATGCCCATGTGGCTCGCGCTCGGCGCGCACTTTCTAATCCCCGGCGAGCGCCTTACGCCGATGAAATCCACTGGCCTCTTCATCGCCTTTGTGGGCGTGGTCATCGCCCTGACCCTACGCGGCGAAACGGGGGGAGAGGCCTCCTTGCTTGGCGACTTCCTTGCGCTGCTCGGGGCCATCACCTGGGCCGCGATTGCCCTTTGCGCCCGGGCCACCTCCCTCAAAGAGGTCCGCCCAGAAATGCAATTGCTCTGGCAACTCTCCATCTCCGCCCCCGTGCTTCTGCTGGCTGCCGTGTTCTTCGGCCCGTTCCTGCGTGAACCGGAACTGATCCACTGGATCGGTCTCGGGGCGCAAATCCTCATTATTGTCTCTGCGGGCTTCCTGTTCTGGCTCTGGCTGCTGACCATCTATCCGGCCGGCTCGGTCGCGGCGTTCTCTTTCCTGTCCCCGGTCTTCGGTGTGGCGCTTGGCTGGCTCCTGCTGGATGAGCCTGTGGGCTTGGGCTTGATGGCAGCACTTGTTCTGGTCTGCTTGGGCCTGATCCTCATCAACCGCCCCCCGCGCCGGCGCTAGGCTCTCCTCACTTCGCCCCTTCATCTTTTCAAAAATATCGCGGGGAGTTTGAGGGGCTGGCCCCTCAACACCGCCTCCCTTACCCCCGCGCTCAGGTTCCGCAAAAAGTGCGCAACACGGCCTCTGAGGGCGCAGGAGCGGCCTGCAAATCTACAATCCCCGCGCGATCCGTGAACGGATCCGCCAATGCGCCCTGCAACCGCTGGAACGGTCCAAAGTCTCCGGCCACAGCGGCACCAATCGCCTCCTCCACCCGGTGATTGCGCGGGATCAACGCGGGGTTCACTGCCTGCATCCGCGTAATTCGTTCGGCCTCTGACACGCCATCCTGCGCCAGCCGGGCCTTCCAGTTTTCCAACCACGCCCCGAAAGGGGCGGGGGCAGCCCATGCCTCGGCGGCTCGTTCAGGCTCCGGGCCGGACAAGGCGCGGAACGTTTGGGTGAAATCGGCCCCGCCTTGCTCCATCCGTTGCAGCAGATCGAAGGCCAAGGCGGCATCGTCATCGCCTTGGCCCCTTAACCCCAGCTTCCCCCGCAACACGTTGTGCCATGCAGCATCGAACCGGGCGGCGAAGCCGTTGACGGCCTCGGTGAACGTCTCGATTGCGCCGTCTCTGTCAGGCATCAGGGGCAGCAACGCCGTGGCCAATTGTGCCAGGTTCCACGCCGCGATTTGCGGCTGTTGTGCGTAGGCGTAGCGGCCGAACTGGTCGATCGAGGAAAAGACCTTTCCCGCCTCATAGGTATCCATGAAGGCGCAAGGGCCGTAATCGATGGTTTCGCCCGATAGCGTCATGTTGTCGGTGTTCATCACCCCGTGAATAAAGCCTACGCCCATCCAACTCGCGACCAATTCGGCTTGGGCCTGCAACACGGCGTTCAGCAGCCCAAGGGGGCCTTCCGCATCGGGATAGTGGCGGGCGATGGTGTGATCCAGCAGCGCTTGCAGCGCCTCTGTGTCCTGGCGGGCGGCAAAATACTGGAACGTTCCCACCCGGATATGAGAGGCCGCCACGCGGGTCAGCACCCCGCCGGGCATCGGGCCTTCGCGCACTACCGTTTCGCCGGTTGTCACCGCGGCCAAGGCGCGGGTGGTGGGGATGCCAAGGGCGGCCATCGCCTCGGACACGATGTATTCCCGGATCACCGGGCCAAGCCACGCGCGCCCATCGCCGCGTCGCGAATAGGGGGTGGGGCCAGCCCCCTTTAGCTGCACATCAAACCGCGCCCCACTGGGGGCCAAGACCTCTCCCAACAGCACCGCGCGCCCGTCGCCCAATTGCGGGGACCAACCGCCAAATTGGTGCCCCGCATAGACTTGTGCCAAGGGCTCTGCGCCCTTCGGCACCACGTTCCCGGCAAAGACCTGTGCGAGGTCGGCGTCAGAGCCATCAAGGTCTATGCCAAGACGGTCCGCCAGAGGGCGGTTCAGGGCAATCAGCCCCGGATCAGCGACCGGGGTAGGGGCTTGACGGGTAAAGAAGCGATCCGGCAGGGCGGCATAGGAATTGTCGAAGGGAAAGGCGGTCATGGCGGCGGGCTTTCATGGTGAGACACCCCATGTAAGGGCTTTGGGGCTCGGGTCCAATGGGCGCGACGGTCCTACCGCTTTGTCGGTGCGTCCCTTACAAACGGCCGATCCGCTCTATCAGCAAATCAAAGAAGCCATCGGCGTCGATATCCCCCATGAACATCGCGTTTTTCTTTCGGTCTGTGACGCCCCACCAATCGGCGACGGTCATGCCTCGGGTCAGGGGGGATTGGACCTCGATCTCGACGTTGACGAGCCGCCCCGAGAACAGCTCGGGCCGGATCAGATAGGCGATCACGCAGGGATCATGGAGCGGCGCACCGGCGCTGCCGTATTTCTCCTTGTCGAACCTCTCAAAGAAGTCCGTCCATTCCGCAACCATGGTGCCGGGCTTGGTCTTCATGTCCCGGAACGCCCGCACGCGCGGGGCGGTGGTCAGCGCCTTATGGGTCACGTCCAGCGGCATCACGGTGATCGGACGACCGGAGGCAAAGACAACTTGCGCCGCTTCGGGGTCCACATAGATGTTGAATTCGGCGGCGGGGGTGATGTTGCCCACCTCAAAATACGCGCCGCCCATCAGTACGATTTCCTGCACCTTTTCAACGATATCGGGGGCACGTTCAAAGGCCGTGGCAATGTTCGTCAGCGGACCCAAGGGGCAAAGCGTGACGCTGCCCGACGGTTCTGCCCGCAGGGTGTCGATGATGAAGTCCACCCCGTGCCGATCGCGCAGCGCCATGGTTGGATCGGGCATCACAGGCCCGTCGAGGCCGGTTTTCCCGTGGACATGTTCCGCCGTCACAAGGGGCTGTTTCATCGGGCGATCACAACCGGCAAACACCGGCACATCCGGGCGGCCCGCCAATTCGCACACGATCCTTGTGTTCTTGGCGGTCAATTCCAGCGGTACGTTGCCTGCCACGGCGGTAAGGCCCAGAACCTCAACCTCCGGAGAGGCCAGCGCCAACAAGATGGCGACTGCGTCGTCTTGGCCGGGGTCAGTGTCGATGATGATTTTACGTGCCATGGGGCCTCCTGAGGTCGTGGGCATAAAAGTGCAGCGGGGCGGGGGATGCAAGGTGGCGCAGCGGCGATAACGCCTCGGTTTACGCGAGGGCGAATATGCGCCCGAATGTCGTGTCTGACTTGACGGGCGGGCCGATGCGGCGCATCTCCCTTCCCATGCGTATTTTGCTTTATATCATCGCGGCCCTTGTGGCCCTGATCCTTGCGGCTGCGGTTTTCGTTCGCCTCGCTCCCATCGACGTGGCCCGTTGGCATGTGGACCCTGAAACGGTAACGCCGCCCACGACGCCGAACTACTCTTTGATCGCGGGTGGCGGGGCCACGTCGATTGACGCGCCCGCATTGGCCGTTGCCGGACGCCTGCAAGAGATCGCCGAGGCCGAAGGCGCAAGGGTTCTGGCCGGGTCGTTGGGCGAAGGCTTTGTCACCTATGTCGTGCGCTCGCGGGTCATGGGATACCCCGATTTCATCTCCATTCGGTTGGTGCCGGAAGGGGACACGACGCGGATGCACATCTTCTCTCGGTCGCGCTACGGGTATAGCGACCTTGGGGTGAACACGGTGCGCGTCCACCGCTGGCTGACGGCGGCCCGTGGCGAATTGGGTGACGCATAATGGTGGCCAGTAGCCTTCCGCGCGACCGTTTGCGCCAAATCACGGATCGGTTCGAGTTTCTTGAGGCTCAGTTGAATGGTGGGCCGGACGCCTCGGAAATTGCGAAGATCAGCCGGGAATATGCCGAGCTGAAGCCCGTTGTGACCGAGATTGCCGCCTACGAGCAGCTTTTGGCGGATCTGGAAGAAGCCCAAGCGATGTTGGAAGACCCCGACATGAAGCCGCTGGCGCTGGAGGAACTGCCGCGCCTGGAGGCCGCGCTCCCCGAAGCCGAGCAAAGCCTGCAACTGGCGCTTTTGCCCAAGGATGCCGCCGACGCGCGCCCCGCGATGATCGAGATCCGCCCCGGCACCGGCGGCGACGAAGCGGCGCTTTTCGCCGGTGATCTGCTGCGCATGTATACGCGCTATGCCGAGGCGCGGGGCTGGCGGATTGAGCTGGTTGATTTGCAGGAAAGCGATCTGGGCGGGATCAAGGAATGCACGGCGCGGGTGGAAGGCGAAAACGTCTTTGCGCGCCTGAAGTTCGAATCCGGCGTGCACCGGGTGCAACGGGTGCCGGAAACAGAATCTGGCGGGCGTATCCATACCTCTGCCGCTACTGTCGCCGTTCTGCCCGAGGCCGAGGACGTGGATATCGACATCCCCGCCACGGATATCCGCATCGACACGATGCGTGCCAGCGGGGCAGGCGGGCAGCATGTGAACACCACCGATTCCGCCGTGCGCATTACCCATGTGCCGTCGGGGATCGTAGTGGTCAGCTCCGAGAAGTCGCAGCATCGCAACCGTGAAATCGCGATGCAAACCCTGCGCACGCGGCTCTATGATCTGGAACGCCAGAAGGCCGATGATGCCATGGCCGCGGACCGCAAGGCGCAGATTGGCTCGGGCGACCGATCTGAACGGATCAGGACCTATAATTTCCCCCAAGGGCGGATGACCGACCACCGGATTAACCTGACGCTTTATAAGCTGGACGCGGTGATGCAGGGCGATCTGGACGAGATCGTGGATGCCCTGACGGCCGAGGATCAGGCGATGAAACTGGCCGAGATGAACGGGTGAGTAAGCCGCGCCTGCGCGATCTCCATATCGCTTACGTTAACGCCGTTAAGGATTTCGCTGGCAGCTATGAGGCGGGCCGGGAGGCGAGCCTTGTTATCTCGCATCTGACGGGACTGAGCCGGGTTCAGCAAAGCGTCAGCGGTGGCGATGTGTTTGAGGGCGATCCCGCGCAATTGGACGCGATTATTGCCGCACGACGCAGCCGCCAGCCCTTGGCGCAGATCCTTGGCTTTGCGGCGTTTCGCGACCGCCTGTTCCGAGTCACGCCCGATGTGCTGTCTCCGCGTGCCGATACCGAACGGCTCCTCGATGCCGCTTTGGCGGCCTCTCCTCGCCGCTTCTTGGATTTGGGCACCGGGCCTGGCACCGTGGCGCTGACGTTATTGGCGGAACTGCCGGAGGCGGAAGCGGTGGCCAGCGACATATCGGCGGCGGCGTTGGCGGTGGCGGCTGAGAATGCCGAGAGCCTTGGCGTCGCCGACCGCGTCACTTTGGTGCAAAGCGATTGGCTGACCGCGATCGAGGGCAGCTTCGACCTGATTGTGTCCAACCCGCCCTATGTAGACGCGGAAACCTACGCCACGTTGCAGCCCGAGATCACCCAGTGGGAGCCGGAGATCGCCCTGACCCCCGGCGGTGACGGGTTGGATGCCTACCGCATCATTGCCGCCCAAGCGCCCGCCCACCTGCGCCCCGGCGGCGCGTTGATGGTTGAAATCGGCTATGATCAGGGGGCGGCTGTGGCGGCTCTTTTCGCGGGCGCGGACCTGTCCGATATCAAGGTGTTAACGGACCTTAACGGAAAATCCCGCGTTGTGCGGGGCTTTCGGCGGTAAACAGCGCGATTTCGTGCGGAAAACACTGTTATTCGCTAATTTGTGCTAGACTCAACGCGGCGCACATGTGTAATCACTTTCAAGCGCGAACCGAGGCTTTCCAAGCCCGCCGCGCTTTTCTCGCCAGATCGCGCAGTGCCAGGACCCGGCACAACCACGCGCAGACTGAGACTTCCCGGGCCCCGCCAAAGTTGCGATGTGGCCGCCAACCAGGACCACTGGATTAGTACACACATGAGATCTTCGAAGAACCGCTCGCGGTCCAAAGGTAACCGCAACCGCAATGGCTCGGTTGGGAATATTGTTAATCGGGTATTCGACTCGTCGGGCCCCGAAGGCAAAGTGCGCGGCACGCCGCAGCAGATTGTCGATAAGTATAACCAGCTGACCCGTGACGCGCAGTTGTCCAACGACCGCGTGGCCGCTGAGAGCTTTCAGCAGCATGCGGAGCATTACACCCGCATGTTGGCCCAAGCGCAGCGCGAGCAAGATGCCAAGCAGGCCCAACATCAGGCCAACCAGCAAAATAACCAAGGTGGCGGCGGCAACCAGCAGGGCGGCAACGACCAGCAGGGCGGCAATCCGGGTAACAACAATCAAGGCGACCATAAGGGCGGCAACCGCCGCAACCGTGGTGGCGGCCAGGATCACCAGCAGCAGGGCGGCCAACAGGCGGACCAAAAGCAGCACGATCAGGGCAAGACCGATCAGCCCGTCGTGGAAGCTCAACAGGGCTCTTTTGACGCCGTCATCGATCCAGCCAACGGTGATAGCGGTCTGGTAGAAACGCCTGAAAGCGCGCCGAAGCCCAAGCGGCCCCGGACCCGGCGGCGCAAGGCGGATACGCCTAAGGACGCCCCAAGCGATGCGCCTGCGGCGGAAGCACCCGCGCCGGAAGCCCCAGCGGGCAACGACGGCGGAGACGGTAAGCCTCCGCAAGAAGCAGCGGAATAAGCGATACGAAAAAGGGGCCTTCGCGGGCCCCTTTTTTAATTGGGAGAAACGCACCGGTGCGCGGGCGTCCGTTTAGCCGCGTGGGGTAATCACGTCTTCCATCGCTCGGGCCAGGGCGCAGAACCCTTCCAGCGGCACTTGCTCGGCCCGGTCCGTGGGCTTCAGCCCGGCGGCCAGCAGGCGATCTTCGATATCCGGGGCAAGGCCCTTCAGGGCCGCCCGCAGCATCTTGCGCCGTTGCCCGAAGGCGGTGGCGACAACGCGCGATAGCACGCGGGCGTCAGCTTCGAAGCGGGGGGCGGGGAGGGCGGTGAAATGAACCACAGCGGAATGCACCTTGGGCGGCGGGGAAAAGGCCTCAGGCGGGAGGCTCATCACGATCCGAGGGTCCGAGCGCCATTGAGACAGGATCGCCAATCGCCCGTAGGTTTTGGAGCCGGGTTTGGCGACGATCCGTTCCGCCACTTCGCGCTGAAACATCAGCGTCAGGCTTTCCCAAGGGGGGGGCCAAGAGGCGGGGGTCAGCCAGCGCACCAGCAATTCGGTGCCCACGTTATAGGGCAGGTTGGCCACGATCTTGCGCGGCGCTTGCAGCTCTGTCTCCCAATCCAGCTCCAGCGCGTCGGCGTTCAGAACCTTCAACTTGCCGGGATAGGCGGCCTCGATCTCGGCCAGAACGGGCAGGCAGCGGGGGTCTTTTTCCACGGCCACGACCCGGCGGGCCCCTTCCGCCAGAAGCCCCCGCGTCAGACCGCCGGGGCCGGGGCCGACCTCTAGAATATCCGCGCCGGAAAGGTCGCCGGCCAGACGGGCAATCTTGGCGGTCAGGTTCAGGTCCAGCAGGAAGTTCTGCCCCAGTGCCTTGCGGGCAGACAACTCATGGGTGGCGATGACCTCTCGCAGAGGGGGTAGATCGTCGATGCCGCTCATGGCGCGTCCTTTCTGATGGAGCGCGCCCTCAGATTGTGCGGCGCCAAAGGCGCTGTGCAATTTGCCACGTCGCTTGCGGGGCGCAGGGGCCCATTGGGGCCCGAGCACGCCCGAAGGCAAGGGGCGAAACACCGGGTCATTGGGGCGCGGCCCGTGCAAGAGCCCGCGCTTCGGCCATATCACGGGCCATGTTCAGCGCGGCAATTAACGAGGTCGCATCAGCCACACCTTTTCCGGCGATATCAAAGGCGGTGCCATGATCGGGAGAGGTGCGAATGAACGGCAACCCGAGGGTCACGTTCACGCCGCCGGCAAAGTCGATGGTCTTGATCGGGATCAGCGCCTGGTCGTGGTACATCGCCACCGCCGCGTCATAGCGGGCGCGGGCGCTGGCGTGGAACATCGTGTCGGCGGAAGCGGGCCCGGTGATCGTCATCCCTTCCGCGCGCAATGCGTCCAGTACGGGGGCGATCATGTCGATTTCCTCATGGCCCATCGCGCCCCCTTCGCCCGCATGGGGGTTCAGGCCCGCCACAGCGATCCTTGGGGCGCTTATGCCGAAATCTTGGCGCAGGGCAGTTTCGGTGATGCGGATCGTGTCGCGCAACAGGTCAGGGCTGAGGGCTGCGGGGACCGCATCAATGGCAATGTGGATCGTCACCGGCACCACGCGCAACTCACGGCAGGCGAGCATCATTACGACACGGTCCACACCCGCCAAGTGGGCGAGGTATTCGGTATGGCCGGGGAAGGCGAAACCCGCGCCGTCTTTAAGGGCCTTCTTGTGGATCGGCCCGGTTGTCAGCGCCGAGGCCTCGCCGCGCATTACCAGATCCACGCCCCGTGCGATCACATCAATGACCCCTTGGGCATTGGCCGGGTCCGGTTGGCCCGGAACGGCGGGGGCGGCGAAGGGATGAGGCAAAACCGGCAAGCCGCTGCGGCTGGCCATAAGCGCCTCGGCCGGGGACGTGATTTCAACTACCGCCGCGCCATGGCCCGCCAAATGCGCCGGGTCACCGATCACGAAAAACGGCAGATCCGCGCCCAAGGCCGCCCAAGCACGGGCAGCTATTTCCGGACCAACGCCCGCAGGCTCGCCCACGGACAGGGCGATAGGGGCCGTCTGCTGGAGGGTCATTTAGTTGACGTAGTTGATGCGGGCTTCGCCACGCAGCTGTTCCAGATAATTCGCCGACAAGCGTTGCATTTGCTGACCGAAAAGCTGCTCTCGGATGCCATCGACGCCCGCTTCCGGCTCGGCTGAAACGCGGTCACACAACATCACGGCCAGAAGCACGGTGCCGTTGTTGCGGGTGACAGCGGTGGTCATCTCGTGGTTGTCCAAAGTGCGCAGGGCAAGGGCGATATCGTCGGGGACTTGGCTTGGCGGCACGTTGTGGCGTTCAAAGGCATGGGGGATCACGCCGTTGAAGTCGTTGCAAACATCGACGGCGCTGTTCAGGCGCGCGGCTTCGGCCAGCGCCTCGGCAGAGCGGCCGCCGGGGATCGCAACGGTGACATAGTCAATCGCGGTGATCGGCAGACGCGGAGAGGTAACCTCGCGCTGGCCACGGAATTGGAACAGAGCATAGGCCTGGCCTCCGCCCAAGGGCACGGGCTGGCTGACCTGACCGTAGCCCATGTTCATGAACATTTCTCGCAGGCCTTCGGGCAGTTGGTTCAGGGGGCGCCATCCGGTGACGCCTCCGGCCTCACGGGTGGGCGCGGCAGAGAAGCGGCGGGCGGCTTCCGAGAATTGTTCAACGTCGCCGTTGATCTGGCTGCCAAGGCGGCCCAGTTCAGACTGCAAATTCGATTGGTTTTCCGGGGTGACAGGAATAATGATCTCGGCCAGCGCGATCTCGATACCGCCGCCCAGAACGGTTCCCAGTTCCAACGCCCGTTCTACATCTTCGTCGGTGATTTCTACCAGCGGCGCGAAGCGGGCGCGCACGACATTGCGCCATGTGATGCCGTTGGCCACAAAGTCACGCACGGTTTCGGGGGCAACGCCCGCCTGACCCATCTGGCGCAGGAATTGCTCGGGCCCAAGGTTGGCACGGGCGGCAAATTCGCCCAAGCCCGCCTCAATCGCATCGGGAGAGGCTTCGGCCCCAACGGCCAACCCTGCGTTCACTTGCAAACGCTCGTTCACCAGCGCCTCGATCGCCTGTTGGCGCAGGTCGCCTTGCGCATTCAGCGCCTGAAGGAACAACATCCGTTGGGAAATCTCGTAGTTCGTGACGACGCTATCATCGACTTCAATCGCGACAGAGAAGGGGTTTTGCGCCGCAGCGGGGGCGGCAATCGCTACCCCAAGGCACAGCACCAACAATGCCGCCACTTGCTGTGTCATCTGCCGCAAACGAAGTGCTGCCAAGACCATGCCGTTCATAAGTGAACCCCTGTTCATTCTTCTCTGCCCACGCTGTTGCGGGGCGTCATTCAATCCCGGACCCAATTCGAGCCCTAGCCGCGGCAACTACGCGCCACCGAGCGGCCTTCGCGCCCGGCCCCAAACCCGGCCAACGATACCGTCAGGCCAAAGGTTGTGGCCGGTTCAACGGCGCTGGTAGTCGTATATCGGCGCGCGACCGAAAACTCCATATCCAGACATTCATTCGTATAGCCCAAAGTCACGGCTGCGCGGGTGGCTTCATTGCCAAAGAAGTCATAGCGGAAATCCAGCCCCGCGTCCCAGCCGCTATTCAGCATATACTCGCCGTCGAAGGCCAGTTCTGCCAGAGGATCATCGCGCTGTTCGCCGCTGTCGGCCTCCAGGAACGTATAAGTCGAAACGATCTCGTGGCGGTCCCCGCTCCAGTACAAGGCAAACTCGCTGGAGGTGAAGTCGAAGGACGTGTCGAAAAGGGACCGGTTGATGAAGCTGAACGTGTCATTGAAGCTGACATGGGCGGCCAGCAAGTAGTCGGATTGCATCCCATCCAGCCCCGAGCCGTCGGTGAACTGTCCTTCATCCTCGGACCGCAGGACGACACCGCCGCCCAGACCAAGGGTCAGCCCGCCCGGCGCGACGCGGCTATAGGTCAGGCCAAGGTTGGCCCGCGCCCCGATTTCGCGCCGGTCAGAGCCGGGCAGCCGGTCGAGGGAGAACAGGTTCGCCTCGTCAAACTCCACAATGAAGCTGTCTTCATTGGGCGGGGCGTTTCCATAGGAATCGGACCACACAACCTGCGCAATCGGCTCGATCACATGGCTAACGCCAGTTTCGCTGATCGCTTGAAACGGATAGCGCAATTCCACGGCGGCATAGGGGGTCAGACGCTGCACTGTCGTGTCAAAGGCACTGTCTTGCAGGGTGTTGTAAACGCCCCCATGCAAAGCGCCCTGAAACGTGGTCAACAGCCCGCCAAAGGTTTCCGAGCGTTGCCAGTCCAATGCGCCGGTGACGCGGAACACATCACGCCCGTCATCGCCATCGACACTGGAGTAGCGATAGAACCCGGTGCCTTCCAATTCTGCGGTCAAGGTGCCGCCGATCACGGGCGGCTCGATCCGGCGGGTGATTTCGGCATGGGCGACACGGGTCGGCAGGGTCTCGTTATCGACGCCTTCGCGCAAAGACTCGTATAGGGTGGCCGAGGCCTCGATATACTCATCGCGTTGCACCCGGCTGACGCGAGCGTAGCTTTCCAACAGGTCGGGAGAGTTGAAACCATAAGTTGTCAGGTAGCCCCGATCGCTGACGGCCTGCACTTGTACATCCAGGGTGTAGTCGCGGGGAAGCTCGAAACTTGCGTCGCCGAACAGATAGGCGCGGGTGTCGTTGTCTGTCAGATCGTCCCAAGACACGGCACCGTCAATTTCCAACTCGCCGTTGCGGTAGGCTTGCCGGTAGCGCAGTTCCACTGTCTGGGTGCCAAGGCCGATCCAAGGTGTAATCGTGATGTCGGCATGGTCGCCCAATTCGATGAAATAGGGCACCCGAATCTGCGTACCCGTCAGATCATCGGCACTGATGGAGGGGGCAAGGAAACCTGTCGCGCGTTCCAGCGTGGGGTCGGGTAGGCGCATGCGGGGCAGAAAGAACACCGGTATGCCCAAAACGCGGAACTGCGCGTTGTCGAAATAAAGCTGCTGTTCCTCGGCATCATGGATGATGCGGCGGGCGCGGATTTCCCACAGCGGGGTGGGGTTGTCGAAACAGACCTCACACGACGAGGCGACGGCTTGATAAAGCTGCGTGTAGCGGCCCTCTGAATGGGTGATCTCGGTGGCGGCGACCTGCAACTGGCGGTCCAGAACCAGCCGCGCCGATTGCAGCACACCGTTTTGCAAATCCGCAGACAATTCGGCGAAGTCGGCGACGAAGACAGTGCCGCCGTCGGCGTCTACCAGCGTCAGCGGGCCTTGCACGCGCAAATTGTCGGCGGTGCCGTCATAGGTAATGGATTCGGCGCGTAGCCGCGTGCCTTCGTAGAACACCTCTACCGCGCCGCGTGCCGTGACAGTGCTGGACCCGTTAAAACGGATGTTGTCAGCAATCAGCGTGGCAGGCGCAGACGATTCCTGCGCCGCCCCCGGAGACGAGAGGCAGGCGACAGCGGCCAAAACGACCGCAGCGATATGTCCGACGCGGCGGGTCACCCATCCTCCGTATGCAATAAAAAGCCGAGCGCCAAGAGGATTGCAGCAATCGGCGGTGTCCAAGCGACAAGAGGGGCGGCCACTTGCCCGGTTTCCCCAAGAACTTCTGCGAAGCGGCGAATGAACACAACGCCAAAGCCAAACAGGATGGATAGCAGCACCATCACGCCGGTTTTGCCAAAGCGGGTATGGCGCATCGTGAAGCCCGCGCCGATCAACACCATCGCGGCCAGCAAGAGCGGCGAGGACAGCTGCATCTGGAACCATGTGCGGTGTTGCAACGCTGCAAAGCCCGCCTCGTTGAGTTGGCGAATGAAGCCCGGAAGCTCGAATATCGGTACAGTTTCCGGGTCACCGAAGCTATCGCGGATTTGCTCGGCCGTAAGGGTCGAGGGCAGGATCAGCGTGTCGAAATAAGCGGCATCGGCCTCGGCGTTGGCAGATCCGGCAAGGGGCCAGCGCTTTACGTCCGTTAGGGTCCATGCCTCCCGTTCCAGCAAGGCTTCGCGGGCGTCCAGTCGTTCCAGCAAAAGGCCATCGACATCGAAGGTGAAGAACGAGGCGTCGAACAGATGCGTCCCGTCCGAATTTGTGGCCGAAGCGCGGATCACTGTCTGCTCGCTTTCGACGCCCTGGCGCAGCCACAACCCCTCACCGGTCACCGAGACCGAGCGGCTTTCCAGCCCCGACAGACGCGCCAGCGTCAGATCGTATTGGCGGGCGGTGGTGGCAACCAACGGATTTAGGATCAGCAAGGACAATGCCCCGATCAGCAGGGCAACCACGACCGGCGCGCTCGCCGACTTTAGGGCAGAGCGTCCAGCCGCCCGGACAACCACCAGTTCCGACGTGCGCGCGAGACCAAGGAACAGCACCAACGTGGCCAGCATCACGAACAAGGGCATCAGGCCGGTCAGACTGCGGGGCAGGTTCAGCAACGCCAATTGCAGCACGGCGGAAAAACCCTGATCGGCGCCAATGCGGCGCAACTGGTCGGCCATATCGATGGGCAGCAAAATGGCCACGAACACCGCTAACACGATCCCAAAGGCAACCAGGAAACGCCGCGCGATATAAAGGTGAAGGATCATGCCGGGATGCTCCACCACCGGGTGGACCTGCGCATTGCCAAGATCACCATGGCCGCCGCGATACTGGCCGCCAGCGCCGGTTGTGCATAGGCCATGGGCCAAGCGTCCGCATCGGCGCGCACGATGGATTCGCCGGCATTGCGCACCATCTGCATCGGCAAAACCAGCGCCACCGCGATCAGGATTTGCTTCCACACCCCAAAGCGCGAGAAACTGCCAAGCATCAGCGACGCGGCCCCGATCAGCGGCACGAAGATCACGAAAAGGGATTGGGCCAGCCTGTCATGCCCCTCAAACAGCATATGGGCTAAGGGAATATCGAGAAGGGTGGCCAAACGCTCATCCGCCGTAAGCAGAAATGCTGTCGGAAGCTCCCGCACATTCACCCGCCGCAGGGCTCCGTCGTTCATCAGGCTGGCAACGGAATAGGTGAAATCGTTGAAGGAAATCGTCGCCAAGCGCCCGGTTTCCAAGTCCAGCGTCTGGGCGACCCCATCAAACATCACCAACCTTGGCCCACTGTCCGAGCGCACCAAAAGCGCGTCGGTGGCGGTATACGTCACCTCAACCCCGGGGGTGGAGGTATCTTGCAGGAACAGGTCGCGAAACTCGCCCAACTCGCTGATTTCGCGAATGTAGACAGTTAGACCAGCGGCAGGGTGAATGAACTCTCCGGCGCGCAGGAAGCGGCCCGTCAGATCGTCGCGCACCTCGGCTTGGCGCTGCAAGAACTGCGCCCGTGCAGTGGGGGCCAGAAAATTGCTGAGCAGGGCCACCAAAATGGCCATCAGGCAGCCAAACACAAAGACCGGGCGCAACAGGCGCAGCGCCGACAGACCAGCGGTCTGCAACACGACCAGCTCGGAATCGCTAATAAGGCGGTTGAAGATGTAAAGCGTTGCCACGAAGGCTGACACGGGCAGGATCAATTGCACGATCCACGGCAGGGTCAGGGCCGAGAACTCGAGAAACACGCTGATGTTCTGGCCGTCTGCAATCAGGGTGTCGAACAGCCGTGCGGCTTGATTGACCCAATAGACCGACACCAGCACAAGGCTGAAGAACCCGAACAGCATCACAAGCTGTCTTAGGATATATCGGTCGAATTGACCCAAGCCGGGTACCCCCATATGCGGTGTCCGGGTGGCAGCCCGACCGCGTCATCTATGTTTTAGAGCAGTTTTTCCGGCTTGCGTAGGGGCGATCTGGCCATCGGCGGCACAGCGCCCTAATGTCTGGCGCGAATGTCACGCTTTTCGCCCATTAGGAGCCCTTGATGACCGACCTCATCTCCATTGATTTTGCTGAAACTGACCTTGATGCCTTGGCCGATGCGCCCGGCAAGCTGGCGATTCTTGTTACGCCCGAAGGCAAGTTGGACCCTGCCGGGCGCCGGGTAAACCGCCTGACGAAACAGGCCGTAGCACGTTTGGTGGAATCGGATCGTTGGGAAAAAGTGAAGGCAGGTGAAGGCTTTACCATGGGTTTCCCGGCTGGCTTGGTCGCAGAATCCCTTCTGGTTGTTAAGCTTGACCGCCGCCCAACCGTAGCCGAGGCCCGCAAAGCGGGGGCATCGTTGGCGAAGTTTAAAGGTAATGACGCATTGGTGCTTTGTGCGGGCGCGTTCAATCGCACGGCGGAGATCGCCCTTGGACTGGCGCTACGCTCTTACGGATTTGACGACCACTTCACCAAAGAAAAGCCTGAGGTTGCGGGCGCAATGATCTACTGCGCCAAGCCCGATGAGGTGAAGCCCGAGGCCGCAACCGCTATGGCCGTTGCAGAGGGCGTGTTCTTCACCCGTGATCTGATCAATGAGCCCGCCAACGTCCTGACAACGCAGGAATTTGCCGACCGTTTGGCCGCGATGAAGGACATCGGCCTGGAAGTGGAGGTGCTGGATGAGGCGGAACTGGCCGAGTTGGGAATGCGCACGCTCCTGTCGGTCGGCGAAGGCTCGGAAAGCCCGTCAAAGGTCGTGGTGATGAAATGGAACGGCGGCGGCGATGAGAAGCCGCTGGCGCTGATCGGGAAGGGCGTTGTGTTCGATACCGGCGGGATCAGCCTGAAGCCTGCGGGCGGTATGGAAGACATGACCATGGACATGGGCGGCGCGGGCGTTGTTTCCGGCGTCATGCGAACGCTGGCCCTGCGCGGGGCGAAAGCCAACGTCGTGGGCGTTGTCGGCTTGGTCGAGAACATGCCCGATGGCCGCGCCACGCGCCCCGGCGATGTGATCCGCTCGATGAAGGGGGACACGGTTGAGGTTATCAACACCGACGCCGAGGGGCGTTTGGTTCTGTGCGATATCATGTGGTACGCCCAAGAACGGTTTGAGCCGGTGGGGATGATTGATCTGGCGACGCTTACAGGCGCGATCATCATCGGGCTGGGACATGAGAATGCAGGCGTCTTCTCTAACTCTGACGCGCTGTCGGGCGCTTTCCTCAAGGCCGCAGGGGCCGAGAATGAGGGCGCATGGCGGATGCCTTTGGGCGATGCCTACGACAAGATGTTGAAGTCGCGCGTTGCAGATATGGCGAACGTGGGCGGGCGGGCCGCAGGCTCGATCACCGCGGCGCAGTTCTTGCAGCGGTTTGTGAAGGATGAAACGCCGTGGATTCACCTCGACATCGCGGGCGTGGCCAGCGTGAAATCCGAGACAGCCTTGGCCCCGAAGGGCGCGACGGGCTGGGGCGTGATGGCGCTCGATCGCTTGGTGCGCGATGGCTATGAGAGCTAATTCATCACATGAAGAATGGCGCGTAAGTCATGGGTGAGGCGTATTTCTATCACCTCACCCAGTCGCCGTCCGATGTGGCGCTTCGGGTGCTTCTGGGGAAGTCGCTACAAGCCGGATGGCGGGTGGCGGTCCGAGGGCGCTCGGACGCGATGTTGGACCGGTTGGACGAAGCGCTTTGGATGCAACCGCCCGACAGCTTCTTGCCCCACGGCCGCGCTGGTGGCCCGCACGATGCGGCGCAGCCGGTGCTGCTGACCACGGGGGACGCGGGCAATGATCCGAGCTGTTTGGTATCGGTTGAAGGGGCAGCCGTGGCGCCCGAGGAAGTCACGCAGATGGACCGCGTGATGGTTCTGTTTGATGGCCATGATGAGGGCGCGTTGCAGACCGCCAGAGAGCAATGGAAAGCCCTGACCGCCGCGGGATGCGCGGCGAAATATTGGTCCGAGGCATCGGGGCGATGGGAAATGAAAGCCGAAAGTAAGCGGGATTAACGCTCAAGAATAAGGGTGCCATTGGCAATTTCCAGCCGCGAGAATCGATTGAGGTAGGCCATGCCCAGAAGGCTGCCCGACATTTCGCCCCCATTGACTACGGCCCGCACGTTTTCATCGACGATCCCGCTAAGCGAGAGGGTGGCGATGCGCGTGGGTGCCGTATTCACCCGTCCATTGGCGGTATTGGCGCGGCCGGAAAAAATCAGGTTGTCGATGGGAACCCCGGCGCGGGCCGCGTCTTGCTCGCTAAGCACGATGGAGGTGGCGCCGGTGTCGACCACAAAGCGCGTGGGCACGCCGTTGACCTCGAGCACCAAGTAGAAATGCCCATCCGAGGCGCGCGGCACGGAAATCGCGCCGGTCTGCATCACCGATTGGCGCGGCGCGATAGAGCTGGAAATATCGCTCCAAAGGCCAACCGCGACGAGGGCCCCCAAGAAGATGAAGCCCCAAACCGCGAGGTATTTCATCATCTGCCCCATCTTATCCCGCTGCCCCCATAGAAAATAACCGCCCACCGCACACAGAAGTGCGATCAGGTAGATAAGGCGAGGGATGTCTTGGCTGTCCATGGGCGCTCCGATCTAGAGAGATATAGGGCCGGATCAGAAAACTTGCAGATCGCGGAAGCCATCAATGACGAATTGCACGGAAAGCGCGGCCAGAAGCATCCCCAAGAGCCGTGTCACCACGTTGATCCCCGTGGGCCCCAAAAGGCGTTCCAGCGGGGCCGCCAGAAGGAAGAGGATGAAGACAAAGACGATTACCAGAGCCATCACCGCATGGATCGCGATAAGATTGGCGGTGGTGTCGTTCTGGCCGGTCAGCAGGATCATCGTAGCGATGGATCCGGGGCCGGCGATCAGCGGGATGGCGAGGGGGAAGACAGAGGGGTCATCGCCCTCAGGCTCGGCATCGGCGGTGCCTTGGCGGCGCTGGGTGCGACGCTCGAACAACATGTCGAGGGCGGTGAGGAACAAAAGGATACCACCGGCCATGCGAAAAGCAGCCATGGAGATGCCGAGGAAGCCAAGCACGGCTTCGCCCGCAAGGCCAAAGAGGGTCAAGAGACCCGCCGCCACGAGGCAAGAGCGGATCGCGATGGACCGGCGCTGGCGCTCGGTCATGCCTTGGGTCAGGGCCACAAACAGCGGCGCGAGGCCTATGGGGTCGATGATGACGAAGAGCGTCACGAAGGCGGGGATGTAGAAGCTGAGATCCATGGGGGTACTTTAAGCAAATTGTGCAGCGAAGCTGCATGGTTTTTATAAGGGAGAGGGGCGCTGCCCCTGCACGGCTTTCCCAAAGGAAAAGCCGCTTACCCCGGAGGTGTATTTGCCAAGATGAAGGGGGCGCTTACGATTTGGCCGCATCAAGTTTGGCTTGGGCTTTTTCCCAGAGGTCCTCGGCGCGGCCCAGACCTTCCATGACCTCGGCGTATTTCTTTTGCCAAGTGGTGAGTTCGCCCACACGGGCATCCTCGTAGAGCGCAGGGTCGGCCAGCTTCTTGGCCAGTTTTTCGCGCATCTCTTCGATTTTCTCGACGCGGGCTTCGGCCTTTTTGACCTCGGCGCGGAGGTCTTTGATTTGATCGTGGGTGAGTTGCTTGGGCTTGGCGGGCTTGGCCGGTTTCGGGGCCTTGGGCTCAGTCCCCAGAAGGGACTGGCGATAGGTTTCCAGATCATGGGCATAGGGGGCGACGTGGCCGTCTTTGACCAGCCAGAGGCGGTCGGCCACGAGGCTGAGCAGGTGCATATCGTGAGAGACGAGCACGACGGCACCGGTGTAGGCGGTCAGTGCCTCGACCAGAGCTTCACGGGATTCGATGTCGAGGTGGTTAGTCGGCTCATCAAGGATCAGAAGGTGAGGGGCCTCAAGCGTGGCAAGAAGGAGTGAGAGGCGGGCCTTTTGGCCGCCGGAGAGTTTGGCCACCAGCGTTTCGGCCTGATCGGCGCCGAGGCCGAAGCCGGCAAGACGGGCGCGGAGTTTCGGGGGCGCGTCGGCGGGGCGTTCACGGCGCAAGTGGTCGAGCGGTGTCTCGTCAAGGTGGAGTTCGTCCACCTGATGCTGAGCAAAATAGCCGATGCGCAGTTTTGACGAGGAGGTGACCCGGCCCTCCATCGTCTGCAACTTGCCCGCGAGCAGTTTGGAGAGGGTGGATTTACCCTGACCGTTGCGGCCCAGAAGGGCGATGCGGTCGTCTTGATCCAGACGCAGGTTCAGGCGTTTGAGCACTGCCCGGTCGCCGTAGCCCACGGCGGCGTTGTCCATGGCGACGATGGGGGGACTGAGTTCCTCGGGCTCGGGGAAGGTGAAAACGGTGCGCGCGGCATCTTCGGGGGCGCGGATCGTCTCCATCTTTTCCAGCATTTTCACGCGGGATTGGGCCTGTTTTGCTTTGGAGGCTTTGGCTTTGAAACGGTCCACGAAGGATTGAAGGTGGGCCCGCTGAAGGTCTTGCTTCTTGGCGGCGGCCGCTTGCACCGCGCGACGTTCGGCCCGGGTCTTGGCGAAGGTATCGTAGCCGCCCGTGTAATAGGTCAGCGTTTTGTCGGAGAGGTGCAGGATATGGCCCACGGCCCGGTTCAGAAGGCCACGATCGTGAGAGATAATCAGCACGGTGTGGGGGTATTTGGCCAGATAGGCCTCTAGCCAAAGGGCGCCTTCAAGGTCCAGATAGTTGGTCGGTTCATCGAGCAACAGCACATCGGGTTGAGAGAATAAAACCCCCGCCAGCGCCACACGCATCCGCCAGCCGCCGGAATAGGCGGAGCAGGGGCGTTGCTGGTCTTCGTGGCTGAAGCCTAGGCCGCGCAGGATGGTGGCGGCACGGGCCTCGGCGCCCCAAGCATCAATATCGGCAAGGCGGGCTTGCACCTCGGCGATGCGGGTGGGGTCTTGGCTGGTGTCGGCCAGAAGCTCGGCGCGCTCGGTATCGGCCTCGAGCACCGTGTCGATCAGGGAGGTGTCAGAGGAGGGAACTTCCTGCGCCACGCCGCCGATCTTGGTGCCGGTGGGCAGGGTGATGTCGCCCGTATCAAGGCCCAACTCGCCCCGGATAATGCGAAACAGCGTGGTTTTACCCGTGCCATTCCGGCCCACGATACCGACCTTATGGCCCGCAGGAATGGTGACAGAGGCGCCCTCGAGCAGAGTGCGGCCGGCGACGGAATAACCGATATCAGACATGCGTAACATGGGGCGCGGCCTAGCAGAGGTCTGGGGCCGCCGCTAGGGCCTGTCTTGCGTAACGGGAAGATCGCGGGGGCAGGGGCGTAAACCGTGCCGCACCAACAAGCCTTTCCAAACCCGCGCGCCCATGGTAGCTGCGCCGCGAAATCTTAACCCAAGTCAAACCGGAGCAGCCCCATGGCCATCCAGCGTACATTCTCGATCATCAAACCCGACGCCACCAAGCGCAACTTGACCGGCAAAATCGCCGCCAAGTTCGAAGAAGCTGGCCTGCGCATCGTCGCAACCAAGCGCATCCAGCTGACGCTGGCCCAAGCGCAGCAGTTCTACGGTGTGCATTCTGAGCGTCCTTTCTTCGGCGAGCTTTGCGAATTCATGATCTCTGAGCCGATCGTTGTTCAGGTTCTGGAAGGCGAAGATGCCATCGCGAAAAACCGCGAAGTCATGGGCGCCACGAACCCCGCCGACGCGGCAGAAGGCACGATCCGTAAGGAATTCGCCCTGTCCATCGGTGAGAACTCGGTCCACGGCTCTGACGCGCCTGAGACTGCTGCTGAAGAGATCGCTTTCTTCTTCTCCGGTCTTGAACTGGTTGGCTAAGGCCAGCGGCTAAGGCCAAAGTCCTAATGCTGTTAATAGAAAGGGCCGCACGGTGATCGTGCGGCCCTTTTCTGTGGAGGTAGCGACAGCGGGCGCCGAAGATTACGTCGGACGAACCGTCAAGGAGCCAGAGATGCTGACCGCCCCCGAAAGGCCCCGCAGAAGCGCCACAACTTCGGTGGCTCCGTCACCTGTGTGCAGGGTCAGCGCCTTGCCATCGCCATCGGCGGCGTCATCGACGGTAATGTAGGGGTCGCCCATCGCGATCAGCTCAGCAGGCAGATCGGCGTAGATATTTACGGCGTCCAGCGACAGATCGAGGTCGAGGACTTCGACAGCTTCGAGGTCACCATTAGTGTAGACCTCAAAAAGGTCAGCGCCGTCACCGCCGGTCAGCTCATCACCGTCATCGCCGCGGATAAGGTCATCACCGTCACCGCCGAATAGGCTGCTGGCAATACCAGGCGCAGAGAAGAGAGGCTCGGCCACGGCATCCAGAAGGTCGTGCCCCGCGCCGCCGTACAGTGTGTTCTCGCCGATGAAGTCGATCACAGTGTCGTTGCCTGCGCCGCCGTCAAGAAGATCGTTGCCTGCGCCACCGTCAAGAAGATCGTTGCCTGCGCCGCCGTCAAGGATATCGTTGCCAGCGGCACCATCGAGGTAATCGTCCCCGTTGCCGCCGTAAACCGTATCGTCGCCCAAGTCGCCCACGACGGTATCATCGCCAGAGCCACCCGAGGCAAGATCGTTGCCCTGACCGCCCAGGATCGTGTCGTTATCGAACTGTCCACGCAGGTTGTCATCGCCCGCACCGCCCGAGAGGAAGTCGTTTCCGTCCTCCCCGGTCAGGGTGTCGTTATCTGCGCCACCGAAAAGGCCGTCATTGCCATAGCCGCCAGTAATTTTGTCGGCGCCGTCGCCGCCATAAACCTCATCATCGCCGGCGTCGCCGAACAGGCTATCCATGCCGCCTTCACCCAGAAGGGTATCGTTCCACAGGCCGCCGCGCAGGACATCGTCACCATCGCCACCGCCGATCAGGTCGCGACCGCCTTCACCCCGAACGGTGTCATCGCCTGTGCCGCCTTCGACACTGTCATTGCCGGGGCCTGCGTTGACACGATCATCGTCCGCGCCCGCGTTAACCATATCGTTCCCCGCGCCAGCGTTAATGCTGTCTTCGCCCGCGCCGCCTTCAACGATATCGTCGCCGTCGTCGGCATCAATGGCGTCGTCGCCATCAAGCCCAAAGATGAGCTCTGACAGTGCAGTGCCCGAGATGACGTCATTGCCATTCGTACCTTCGATTTCCGGTGTCGGCCCGCCGACGGGTGGTTCACTCCCGCTCGAGCTGTCGTCATCGCCGCCGCTTAGGGCAAACGCGAGGCCCAGAAGGGCCATAAGTGCAAAAATACCAACCATATCAATATCCCCCGTTTCGCCAATTGTGGCGAAACTTGGGCCGGGCATAAAGGTGAATGATTGGAAACAATCGGTTTCTGATTGAATAAAGTGCCTAGCGCCGTAGCCCCGTGCCGATCGTGTTTAGCAGCTTTTCTAGGTCAGGGTTATTGCCCGCCTCGGCCTCACCCGCTTTGAGGGAGTCGAATTGAACCCGCAGGGCATCCTTCTCGGCGCCCTTGCAATCGTTCCAAGGGCGGCGTTGCAGCGCCATGTGCAAAACATAGTACATAATGAAGTGGGGCGCGGTGCCGGTTTTCAGGATCGCGCGGTAGGCCTCGTGGGCACCCAGGTGGCGCAGGGCGCGGGCGGTGTGGATTCCGGCGCGGGCCAGAACCTCGGCTTGGGCGGGGCCGATGTTGCGGATTACCGTCACGGGGGCGGCGTCATCTAACGCGTCAGTCATAATCGTCCTCGGGTTGAGGATCGATTTGTATCAGAGTTTCATCCAGCGAAAAGACGTGTCCTGCTTAGATGCTGGCCCAATCCGAGAACCGAACCGGGGTAGGGTGCTCTTTCACGGGGGATTGGCCTTTAGCGGGCTTTGGTTTGTGGGTCGGCATAGGACTGCTCCGTTTTTTTATTGTTGACCTCCTCGATGCTGCTTTTGAAATCGGGCGATTACCGGAACAAAAGTGTGGCGAGAATGTGGCGAAGATTTCGCGCTGCAAAACCGCCGTGCCGTGGCCGGATCTGGCCGAAACCGCCTACGCACGAGGCCGCGTTTCCGTCGAAAATTTTTCCGATTGTTACAGGTTTTTTGGCCCAGATCACGGCCCTGTGCGCTTGGTGCAGGGGGGGGAGAAATGCTGTGCATTTTTGCACCAAAATACGAACGAATTCGTAATTTCGTGTCTGGAAACACCCAATGAGAGGGTCCATATCAGTGTCATCGGAGCGACACAAAACGGGTCGCTTCCCTAAAACAACCTAACCAAAGGGGCCGCGAATAAACGCGACCTCTCGAGACACGAAAAGGACTAACCCAATGAAAAATATCGCACTTATCGCCGCTGTTGTTGCTACTGTTGCCGCTCCTGCTGTTGCGCAGTCCACCTCGACTGCCTTCGCAATCTCGCACTTCAACCAGTCCGCTGACCACGCTTCCGACGTCATCAACTACAGCGGCGACACAAACCTCACTCAAGTCTCCACCACAGGCACTTCGCCTCTGGCCGAGACCTTCGCGATCCTCAACCGCTCCGCTGACACGCCTAGCGACATGACCGGTCTGAATGGCGCAACTGTCGTTGGCGGCACACCTGCCTACGGCGCCGAAATCTTCGAGCGTCTCGACGCCGAATAAGTCAAAGGTCAATCGACCCTACTCTTAGGTCTCTCCCTAGACCGAGGGCGCTCCACTGGGGCGCCCTTTTCGATTCTGTCTGTTTTTTCTTGGCACACAGATGGCCCGTGTTACCCATTGGTCATGCGCCATCTTATGCCCACTCCCGCCCAAACCGCCGCCTTGTTGGCTGGCCTGTCCGATATCCCGCCGCCATCGGTCGATGCGCAGGCCCCGGCGGCCTTGCTGGCCCGTTGTCCCGAGGCCGCCCAAACACCCCTGACGTCCTTGCCTGCGCTGGCAGAGCGCTTTGGGATCGCCACCCTCCATGTCAAAGATGAACGCGCGCGGATGGGGCTTGGCAGCTTCAAGGCCCTTGGCGCGGCCTATGTGATTGCTTGCGATGCGCAAGAGGGCAAGGCGCGGGGGCAGGCGTATTTTACCGCCAGCGCAGGCAACCACGGGTTGTCTGTCGCGGCGGGGGCGCAGGCATTCGGCGCCCGCGCAGTGATCTATCTGGCTGCAACAGTGCCCACAGCCTTCGCGGCCCGGCTCGAGGCGATGGGCGCCGAAGTGCGCTGGCGCGGAAAGGTTTACGAAGACAGCATGGCGGCGGCCAAGGCTGACGCCGAAACCGAAGGGGCGGTTTTGCTCTCGGACAGCTCGTGGCCCGGCTACACGGAGCGTCCCTGGCGGTTGATGGAGGGCTATTTGGTCCTGATTCAAGAGGCCGCCGCGCAGATGCCCGCGCCGCCCACCCATATTTTCCTGCAAGCAGGCGTCGGCGGATTGGCAGGCGCGGTGGCGGCCTATGCAAGGACGGTCTGGGGGCAGGGCCCGCGCATCGTGGTGGTAGAGCCCGAGTCCGCACCCGCCCTATTCGCCTCGGTCGCAACCGGGGCGGCACAGGTCACGCAGGGCCCCGCCAGCGCCATGGGGCGACTTGATTGTAAGGAGCCGTCGTTGATCGCCCTCAAAGGGTTGGCGCGGGATGCCTCTGATTTCATGGTGATCTCTGAGGCGGAGGGCACTGATGGTGCCGCAATAGCCGAGGCGGCTGGAATGCCATCCACCCCTTCGGGGGCGGCCGGAATCGCGGGCCTTGCGGTGGCGGCCAAGGGGGGCTTTGGTTTGGATACCGCGTCGCGCGTCTTGGTGATCCTCAGCGAGGGGCCGGAATGACACCGCCGCCCAGAGGCTTTCCAGAGGCTGAGTATCAGGCCCGCACCGCCCGCGCGCAATCCCTGATGGCCGAGGCCGGGATTGACGCGCTACTGCTGACGACCGAGCCGGAAATACGCTACTACACTGGCTTTCTTACCCGATTTTGGGAAAGCCCGACGCGAGTTTGGTTCGCGATCGTTCCGGCCAAGGGCAAGCCTGTGGCGGTCATCCCCAGCATTGGCGCCCATTTGATGGGGCAGACATGGGTGCAAGACATCCGCACATGGCAAGCGCCCGATTACGCCGACGATGGTGTGGGCCAGTTGGCCGCAACATTGCAAGAGCTGACGCCTGCAAATGGGACCATTGGCCTTGCCGATCAGATGGAAAGCCATGTGCGTATGCCCATGGCCGATTTGCGCCGCTTGGAACGATCCATTGGGGCGCGGCGGATCATGGGCGACGCGACCATCACCCGCCGTTTGCGGCAGGTTAAATCGACCGCAGAGATCGCCAAAATCACCCATGCTGTGAACATTGGCACAAGGGCCTTTGACCGGGTGCCCGAGATTGCCTGCGTAGGCGTGGCGCTGTCGCAGGTATTTCGCGATTTTCAGCGCCTCTGCCTGGAAGAAGGGGCCGATTGGGTGCCTTATCTGGCGGGGGCCGCGGCACCGGGGGGCTACGGGGATGTGATCTCTCCTGCTGATGATGCGCCGCTTCGTGCAGGTGATGTGATGATGCTGGACACTGGCCTGATCTGGGATGGCTACTTTTGCGATTTCGACCGTAACTTCAGCCTCGGCCCGCCCTCGGTCGCGGTGGCAGAGGGCCACGCGCAGTTGATTGAGGCCACGCAAGCCGGCTTCGCTGCCGCCAAACCCGGCGCGCGGATGTGCGACGTGTTTCACGCGATGAATGATATCGTGGCCCCCGGAATTGGCGGCTCGGACGCGGGGCGGCTGGGACATGGCTTGGGGATGCAATTGACGGAATGGCCCTCTCTCATCGCTGCCGACACCACCTTGCTAGAGGAGGGCATGGTCCTGACCCTAGAACCGGGCGTCACCTTGCCCGGCGGCAAAATCATGGTGCACGAAGAAAACATCGTGATCGAGGCCCAGGGCGCGCGCTATCTGACGCGCCCTCAAGGGGCGGAAATGGTCGTCATATGAGTGTGTTAGCCTATCATCTCTGTGACGATCGCCCGGTGCAATTGGGCATCGTCGTGCTACAAGCGGACGAGACCCTAGAGCATGATTTGCGTCGCCTCTTGCCAGAGCAAACGGAACTGTTGGTCACCCGCGTCCCGTCCGCCACACGTGTTTCAAGCCAAAGCCTCGCGGCGATGGAAGCGGATCTGACTGCCGCCGCCGAATTGTTGCCACGCGGGGCCCGGTTCGCCGCCCTTGGGTTCGGCTGCACCTCGGGCACGGCCCAGATCGGAGCTTTGCGGATTGCGGAATTGCTGCGGGCTGGGGCCGATGTGGCCACGGTGACAGAGCCTGTGTCGGCCCTGATCGCGGCGTGTCAGCACCTGGGTATCAAGCGGCTCGCGCTTGTCAGCCCCTATGTGGCCGAGGTCTCCGCCCGGTTGGTTGACGTGTTGGAAGGGGCCGGGATCACAATCTCGGCCTTCGCCAGCTTCAACGAGGCGCAGGAGGCCAACGTTGTGCGCATCGACGCGCCCTCAATCGCCAACGCGGCAAGGGCTACGGCGGCCCAAGCCCCATGCGACGCGGTGTTCCTGTCGTGCACCAACCTGCGCACATTGGACGTCATCGCGGGGGCCGAGGCGGAATTGGACGTCCCGGTGCTGTCCAGCAATCTGGTTCTGGCGTGGCACATGGCGCGATTGGCGGGCGTGGCGCAGTCCTTGCGGACGGGGGCTGCATTGGTGGCACGTTAGGCGCGCGCGCTTTCGGGGCCCCGGAGATGCCGGCAAGCATGCCGCCTTAACCAAAAGATGATCTTATCTTCGCTGCACCACGCCCAATACCCCGTAGAGTTAGCCCGCCATCGTGACCCTACATGATGTACACTCTCTGCCACAGCGCGTTCTGGTATAGGCACTTGAGCCGCCGCCCCTCAGCGCCGCTTTCGTCCGCCCCCTGACTGCCGAGGCTTTTGCAGAAACAGTCGATCGGCCCATGGATTTCCGCGGGCACAAATACGGTTGTCAGACGGTGTCGAGTAAGCAGACAAGGCCCACAGACCCGCAAACGGGTCCACCCGACAAAAATCAGTTCGCCAGTAACTCATTGGTCTAATGTGAAAAACTGGCTCCGGCGGTAGGGATCGAACCTACGACAAATTGATTAACAGCCGCGGTGGAACGATTTCTCCTGTTTGCGCTCTAGTGCGCAGGTTTACTGTAAATGCATGTAACGAAACGATTTTCTTTGACCTTCTCTACGCTGCTGTTGCACCAGTTACGCCATGTTTTCGGTTCTGGTGCTGCCGCAGTGCTTCCAGAAAATGGACGGTTTTGAGGAGGTCTTGAGCATGGTGAAGCTAACGAAACGATCTATCGATCAGCTTGCGATTTCGGAAAAAGATTACTTTGTTTGGGACAGCGAGCTTTCAGGGTTTGGTGTTCGCGTGATGCCGTCGGGGCGGAAGTCTTATCTTGTCCAGTATAGGGCAGGTGGGCGGTCTCGGCGGAAGACGATCGGCCAGCACGGTGCTTTAACGGTGGATCAAGCGCGGGTTGAAGCACGTAAACTGTTGGGTGATGTAGCTCGTGGTGAAAACCCAGCTGAGGACCGCCAGCGCAGACTTAGAGAGCCGACGATTTCCTCGTTATGTGATCGGTTTCTGAGCGAGTATGTGTCTCTCCACTGCAAGCCTTCGACGTTTAACGGGTACAGCACCTATATCGAAACTTGCGTTCGGCCCCGCTTGGGAAGCCGCAAGATTGGGGATCTGACCCGTGCCGATGTGGTCGCCTTCCATCACGACCTGCGCGACCGTCCTTATACCGCGAACCGGGCTGTCGCGATGCTCTCGCGCATGTTTAACCTCGCGGAAGATTGGGGGTTGCGTAACGAAGGTTCAAACCCGGCGCGTCGGATCAAGAAGTACCGAGAGGAAGAAAAGAAGCGGTATCTGTCAGATGACGAACAAGCCCGGTTGGGGCAGGTCTTGGAAGATGTATTGGCGACGGGGCAAGAAACGGAATACGCGGTGGCGGCTATTTCTCTGCTGGTTCTTACGGGTTGCCGGTTGGGCGAAATCCTGTCCCTCAAGTGGGAGTACGTCACACCACGGCACCTCGAGCTGCCAGACAGCAAGACAGGGCGTCGCCGCATCCCTCTGCCGCGCGAGGCCTATGACATCATCACATCGCTGCCGCGTAGGGCTGGGAACCCCTATGTGATCCTCGGCGTGACGGATCACGGGCATTTGGTGAACCTCAACAGCCCGTGGCTGCGCATCAGAAAACTGGCAGGGCTAGAAGACGTTCGAATGCACGACCTGCGCCACACTTATGCCAGCGTTGCGGTTATGAGTGGGATTGATCCGTTCCTACTTAAAGAAATCATGGGCCATAAGAATTTGCAGACGACGCTGAGATACTCGCACTTTGCGGATGAAGCCGTGCAACAGGCGGCAGGGTCGGTCGCGGGTAAGCTGGCGGGTGCACTGGGACGGCGGTCTACGATGACTAAACTGCGGGTCGTGCAATGATCGGACAGTACCGAGACAGGACCGCCAGTGCGGAAGAAGCGGCGAGCGAAAAAACATTCTATACGGATGAGCAAGTTCAGGAAATTGCAGCCGAATTTGGTGTGCCATCGGAGCAGTTGAAGCCGTTCGCAACGCATTTGGAGCGTGCAGCAAGAAGATGGTCTGTCTGTCGCGAACGTCAGCCAGTCCATGTTGGTGACACGAGAGCAGCACTTAAAGATCTGAGCAAGAGCCTAAGCGCCACGACCAAAAAGATGAGGTCGATGCCAGATGAAGTGTGGCGCGATATTGGTGAAGCGCCCCAAGAGCCTGATAATGCCCCAAACGATTATCTGGTGCATAGCGCGAGACTTGAAGACGAGGCATACAGTGAAGTCACGATCTCTGCCGAGATCGGCCCAAGGCATTGTCCTAGCAGGGCCAGTATTTTAGAGATCGTTGCAATGCTGGACGCACTGTCGGAACGCGCTTTTGTAGTCGAACAAATGGACGGACATTTGTTTGGCCAGCGCGGCCCAAAGAGAGACGCGGCTTTTAACGAATGGGTCCGCCAGATCCGGATAATTTGGTGCGGAACGTTTGATCGAGAATTCACGTATGATGTGATCGAGGGTAAGGCGGTCTCTGACGCAGCGCGGTTCTGCTGGGCAGCTTTTAGGCCTCTAGATACCAGGCATACGGAAGAAGAGACCATCAAGAAGTTGCGAAGCTTTCTAGAATACGATCGTAAAAACAAAGACTTACATATTTAGTGGCCACTTGGCCAAATAATCCTGTCTATGGATTCAAGCGATTTCCGAAATTGCACCCACTAGGAATGTCCCATCGCAAGAGCAATGGAGCGTTACATGGATGGGAACACCGTTTCACCTACTGATTTGGACCAGCAAGGTCTTCTCGATGAACATGCTGTGGCTGATTTGATCTGCCACTCAGTTCGCACAATCCAGAAATGGCGCGTGACCGGGCAGGGTCCCGAATACTTCAAGCTCGGACGTTCTGTGCGATATCGCCTTTGCGACGTCTTGAATTGGGTTGATGCGCGTCGGAAGGCGCACACGTCCCAATGACGAATGCAATCCAAGCTCAACTCGACCGCGCTACCGTGCATGGCCGCCGTCAGGCGGCGGGCGCGGTGTGTGGGCGAGCGTGCCTTTGAAGGTTCCTAAAGGGGGTCTTTGTAGCACCCCCTCCTAGAAATACATCGAAAGAAAAACACTATGCATGTGCTCTACTCTGGCTTCGACGGTCTCGATTTGGCGATCAAAGCTCACGCCCCACCTGAATTGGTAGAAAAGTTGGAAGCGGGCAAGACCTTTGCCACCGAACGTCAACATGAAGCCTTCACAATCTTCAACGGTGTCAAAATCTACATCAGTTCCTCGGGGCGAAAGGGCGGTTACACCTACACCTTTAATACCGGGACCGAGGGCGCGGTTTGGGCGGTCAAGAAACCAAATGCCTCCGACCCGTGGGGTGTACATGTCTCGATTAGGTCTCGCGCTCTGGCCCTGTACGGCTTGGAAAAAGTTCGGCACGATCTTGAGGCTACGTGTGAGAAGTTGGGCTTTCGCGTTCCTCCTGACGGTATCAGCATCGGACGAGTAGATTTCGCCGTTGATATCCTCGATCCAACATTCTCGCTCGACCCCAACGCTTTCGTTGTGCATTCGCGGACCATGCTCAAGACACACACGGATCTTGCGGTCAGCGCTACACAATCCCACTCAGGACGCATCACCTCCGTGACCATTGGTAAGATGCCCGGTCGCCAAGCGATTGTTTACGACAAGCGTGAAGAGGTCCTGAAAGAGCACAAACACGAATGGCCCCTGATCTGGCAGGAAGCCGCAACTCGCCTCGAACTATCACCTCTCGATATGACGCGAAGAGAGACCAGCCAAATCTGGCGTGTCGAGCTACGGCTTGGCAAGACGGCCCTTCGCAACCGAACAAGCATTCGCGGCTGGGTCTCGTTCTACGAAGAGTTAGAAGCTGAGATGGCGCGTCTTTCACACGATGTCTCGCTGCATGTTCCAATCGGGGATACAAACCGCTCACGTTGGCCGCTGCATCCCCTTTGGAAAACCGCGAACGCCGTGGTCGAAGCAGGGCTGTTTGCACACGACGTGCAGGTTGCACCTGAGCTCGTTCACGCGGCCGACCTTCAACAGAAGCAGGTTGAATTTCTTAGATCGATCGCTGCCCATAGCGTGACCTTGGCGTACCTTGAAGGCGTTCAAGTGGCCGACGTACCCGAATTCCTAGAAGAACTGCCGTCGAGGGTGGAAGACTTCTTGGAGCAACATAAGCGTGATCTGGGGAAACGGATGAGCGAAGCTGCGGAGAAATATGGAGCGTTGGTTGGAGAGTAGGAATGGCGGAAAGCGGTCATTCGCTGCACTTGCGAGACTTATGCCTACATGAGCTAAAGCAGTCATATTAGCGTTACGCCAACCTACAAAAATTCGATAAGCGCCATTTCATTTAGTACATTCTCATTGGGGAAAATCCCTGCTGCCCGAACTTGTCGTTCTGCAAGAGCTGCGTCTGTAGTGAAATAGACAACAACCAAGTCAGTGAGCGCTCGAGTGCAGCACACGTAGAAAAGGCGTCGCGTTCTTTCAATGGCTGTTTCTTTACCATCTCTTATGTTCGCTTGGTCGCGGGGCGAAGGTGCCTTTACACCGAAGAACTTGTCATAAGAAAACTGAACATGCGTACCTTCGTCATCATCAAGGACAACCAATACTCGCTCAAACTCAGCACCTTTGATCCCCTGGTGGGTCGAAAACGGAGAGAGTTGCTGAGTATAATTTCGATAACCGCGAAACTGTTGGGCAGAGCACCTCAATAGGGCGTCGATGGATGCAATCTCTCGTGTTGTTTCTTCTTCATCTTCGGTGTCGTTCACTTCTACTTCACCCTGAACTGGGACGTCATCAAGGTATCTGAGAATTCGGGGATCAAGAGAGAAAAGGCGCAGGTCGCGTAGATGCGTGAAGACGTCACGCACGCTAGCGTCTGATCCTTCGGCTAACATCGTGCAAAGCTGTGCCACACCGCTTCTTAGAGTAGCAAGTAGTTCAGCTACGCCATTCTTGGGGATCGCGTCTTTCTCCAAGAGGGGGCAATGCTTCCGGAGGAGCGCCATAGCACCAAACTCGTCGCCAGCTTCGATGGCTTCAACGATTTGAAGGACGAATGAATCAAAGGGTCGTATCGGCCAAGCAGTAGCATCTAAAAAACCGTCACGAAAAGAACTTGGTGCTCTATCGTTCATTGCGGCATATAGGTCCCCAAAGCCAAGCCTAGTCGCCGCCATTCGGTGGACTATGACAAGGAGTTTGAAGTCTGCATCGGGTCCGTCTGCCCATTCGGGGGCATCATTTTTTATGGCAACCAAATTTCGAACTGCTGCCAACAGCTCGTTGCGCCGATCATCGGCGGGAAGCACAAAAATGCGCGCAGTGCCTTCCACTGGAACACTCAGCCCGTCAACGTCACGCATACGTCCACCGGTTTGAATCAAGCCATCTCCACCACTGCGAATTTCATTTGCCACCGCAAGAACAGCCTGTGGACAGCGGAAGTTTTCTTCCTTCTCGATGGGTAGCCAATCGTCTTCAAGTTCGATTGGACCAATTCCGGTAGGAAAGATGCGTTGCATAGGGTCGCCAAAAAATCCCAAACAAAATCTGCCGCCCGCTTGGGCAGAAACTGCTTTTAAAGCCGCTACGACGACGTCTTGAGTGTCTTGGCTTTCGTCAACAAAGATGAATGGAAACTGTTGTGCGACTACTGTTCGAAAAAGTGGGCGTTCAAGTAAGAAATCAGTCGCCATACGGATGATGTCGTCGTGGCCTAAGAAACCGTTTGGGTAGTCACTTCCGGTTCCATAGGTGAAGCGCTTGATAAGCTCTACTTCGGCGAGAGAGGCCTCGTATCGCGAAATGTCACGCGTGTTCTTATCACGCGTTCTCTGTTGAACTCTCGGTCCATAACCAGCAGCAGCGGCAGCTAAATCGGCAATTTTCTCCCCAATCCTGCGGATCACCCATATCTTTATGTCGGATTGAAAAGAGCGAGTAATTGACCAAAGAAAACTGTGGATGGTCGAAACATGGACGACAGGGTTATTTCCAACATCCGCCCAAATCTCTCCAGCCGCGATCTCGGTGTAAGTGATACAAGCAATTCGCTGGCGTTTGCGCTTTAAAGTTGTGCCTTGGGACTCAATTGTCGCATTTAGAGCTTTCACTAATGACGTCGTCTTGCCGGAACCAGCTCCTGCAACCATGGTGAAGTTGCGCTTCTCTGCGCCGGTCAAGCAACTGCGCAGTTCTAAGTCCGCCGGGGTATCAGGTTTGTTTGCGCGACTGCTACTCATTCGACGGCTCCCACTGCCTCAACGATAGCTTCGACCTCCTCGACTTCTTCAAGGTCGATCTGGTTGGCAAGCCAAACAAGGCCGTCGCGGATGTAAGTCGGGGTGACCCAAGCGTCCTTGTCTGCCGCAAGAACTTGCAAGGCAAATTTGGTCTTATCGAAGCTCGAGCTCCTAACTCGTTTGTTGAGACCTTTGGCGAGTGCAGACGCGTCTGCGGGTGCGGTGCGTAATTTCAATCCAACACTGCGTTGGGCGTTTTCCTGACACCAACTTGCATTTTCCAGCCCAAATGACTCCTCAAGGGTTCGACCGCAAAGTGAAGCGGTATTTCCTCCCCATGTCACGTCCGTCGCCATTTGATATGAAACATGTACCTTCGCAGGTTCCGAACCGATTAGATCAGCTACTTTGTCGTCGAGTTCGGTTGTTAGAAGATCGGAGATAAGCCGCTTCTTTGGTAGCCATTGTATAAGTGTTTGGTTTGAAGTTTCCGCATGATTGTCAGCGGGCAAGCAGGCCTTTCCATACCGCTTTTTGGGAGGTTCGTCCCCTTCGGTCGGAATTTCAAACTCAACACCTTCATCTTCATTCTCATCTTCAATCGGCGGCGGATCGTCCGAACCTGTGACGCTATCGATATCTGTGATTATAAGTGTTGAAACACCAAGAAACTCGATCAATTCCTTGAAACGGTAACCAAAAGCGCCCCCTACTTCCAATATGCAAAGGGCAGCTGACCTTAGTGCCGCAGCCTCTTTCTCAATCATAAGCGGTATTAAAAGGCGTTCGACGTTGCCTTCAACGAGGACTGCTGCGTCGGCAAAGAACAGATCACAATGAGTCAGTTTAAGGTATCGTTGTAGGAAGTCGCGGTCTTTTGGAGCATCTCCAGCTTGAAACGACGAAAGGTTCAATACTTGGGTGTTCTGTTCACCATCGATTGTGTGTCGCCTGAAATATCGAATAGGCGTGAAACCGCGTTCGTAGAGTATGTGAGGTGAATGAGTTGTGACAACGACCTGACTGGCAAAAGCGCCTTCTTCGCCGTCAGGCGGGTCGAGTAAACTTAAAACATTTCGAATGAAAACCTGTTGGAGTTGTGCATGCAGATGAGCTTCCGGTTCCTCGATGAAAATCAAGTGTAAAGGTGGGCGGCTCTCATCCTCGTCAACCCATTTTGCTTGCAGGTCTAGGATTTCGACGACCATGTAGATGAGGTTCTTAAAGCCTAATCCATTGTAGGTATCGGGAAGGCGCGCAGCGTCTTCGCCGTCACCCAAAACGTAGTTGATGCGTGCATCCTGGCTCATCACCGATGCAGGATTCAATGCCGACTTAATTTCAAGCCTTGGATTATGCAGCCCCGGATAGCCAAGGGTTGCGATACGGTCGAGAGTCGGGGCGAACACGTCGGTTAGGTGCTCATTCAAACCAACCTCTGACTCGAACAATGCTCTCAAAGCTGTATGATCTTCATCCCGTTGCTCAAGGTTTCGTTGGTAAAAACGGCTTAGTCGCCTAGACAGATCCTCAGAACGGCCCGCACCACCTTCAGAGCGAGCAGATGGGTCGGCCAAATGTCTCTGGGCATTCAAACAGTCAACCCGAACCAGTGACTTTAAGACGGCTCCACCGTTGAGTTCTCCAGCGATTGCCGCAGGTTGATATCCCGCATCTGCCTCAAGATCGTCGTTAAACTGAGCGTGGTCGAGGACGGAGTAACGGAGTTCGAATTCGGTCTGTAGTTCTTTATCGAGATAGTCAGTTAGGGATTTCGGCCACGGCACATAATTACCTCCACCATCCGGAAGAGCCTCAGCTTGAGCTAGAGCAGCCTCTTTTTTCTGGCGGTATCTTTGGAGCAATTCAGCAGGGCTTTTTGCAGCAAATTCAATTCGAATGCCGACAATGCTTCCAGCCCAAGCGGTACTGGGTAGAAGCGGAATTACAAGATGGAGATCCGCCTCGGAAACTTGAAACCAGATGTCCATGCCGATGGCCGGTATCGTCGCGTTGACATCGCCTGCTGCATCAGCCTCTTCGAGGGCGTTCAGTTCGCTCCAAGTATGAGAGCTAAAGTCGAAAAGTGAGAAACGATTTTTTTCCCCCGTTAGGAAAGTCATGATCGCCTGCGTGGCTGATGTTTTGCCGCTGTTGTTAGCACCTACAAAGATCGAAATATCGGATGCCAGATCGACACGGACATCGCTTAATCGTCTGTAATTTTTAAGCCGGTAGGAATGAATATGCAACGACCGCAACCTCCAGTTTTCTCCAGCCTATATGCAACCTAAGAGTGAGGTCGAGCGACTTATTAATGGAATACGAGTTTTTCTGGAGCAATGTGCAGAAGTTAGGCTTGTCGATAGAGCAGGCGCTCGCAGCAGAGTGCTGCGAGTTGCAAATGAAAGTCTGTTTTGTGAAAGCTGCACCGCAGCACAATGCACCATGGCGAGTGTCCGGTTTGGGCCGCTTGACCTTTTGGGTCGAACGGGCAATCATGTTGTCGGCCTAACGCGTAGGCCGGTGTGCCCGCCATGCGAAGCAAAGCAACGCGACTTATTTTTTTTGGATACCATGCCGCTGGCGGGGTCCGATAAGCAGCGGGCACCTTTTCGGATCCGGTTCGGATATGGATCATGAAACCGACATACTACCTTAAGAAACTGAAAGAACTGTCTAAACGCTACGCGCGAGCTAAACAGGTACCTCTTCACAAAGCCCGTGATACGGTTGCCGAGGTTCTAGGCTTTTCACACTGGAACGACGTTACTAAGGCACATAGAGCCGGTTGGACCCCAACAAAGGAGCATGTCTCTGCCGTTGAAAACTTGCTCGTCGAAGCGCTGCCGGGCGATGAAGCTGGTGGACCCGAATTTGGGTCATTCTTTGCAAACTCACTCTTCGAGACAGATGTTCAATACGGTACCATTGATGGGCACGAATACACTATCTCAGCTTCAATGGGCGACGTACAAATGCATGGGATAGGTTGGTGCCTTCATGTGCCGGAAGCTCCAAATGGAGAACCTCGTCTAGAGATCGCAAAGCAGATTGAGCATGAGGCTCCAGTCCACGCAACGGCATTTCAGCAAGAAGCGCTCAACATCTCCGTCAAGCGTGCAGAACAGGTTCGTGCGGGGATCGCATCAGATTGGCCAAGACGTTCCACCAAGCCTGACAAAGACGGCCTGGTCCGTCATCCCCTACACGGCGATGATTCCAGTAAGTGGTTCTGCTTGCATTGTGACGCTTCGATAACCGGCGAACAGATTGCCAAGAGTCTTTGGCATTGCCCACGTTGCGATGCTTCTCCCCTTGATATCTTCAACAGTCCTTGGTGGCTTGAAGGACAAGATAGAAAACCGGAGCCAATTGCTGACAACGAGCTACTTGGGAGGCCTGAGCTAATCGTAGATGTTCTGGATACACGCCTGAAGCTGGAGCTCGATGCAGAAAAGGTGACTTTATTGATACGAAGCGCTCTCGTTGAGGATGCCTCGAACGTAAGCGAACGGTTGGGGGCTTTGTTTGCCGATATCTTTGTTCATGACGACAACGATGTATGCATTACTTTTGATGAAGACCTTTGGCCGGAACATAAGGAACCTGTTTCAGCATTCGCAGTTGCCGCTCAACTCGGAATAAATGTTGATCTAGAGCTTTGTCTGCGGGAGTTGCCCTTCGCTTGGCCAGGGTTGGGTGAGCACACTAAGAGCACCGTTGAGTACACCGAAATGATGCTTAGCGCCTACGCCAGCCAACGGGCTGACAAAGAGGTCGAATGAGGAACGACCACTAGAATACAGGTTGCAGGGAGTGTCTCTGCAGCCTGCCACAAGCGTGTTCGATGATCTCCCGGTTTCGAAACTACAGCGAATGACCGGAATGCGGACTGCGACTGCAGCATAGAAACAGCAAAATCAACGGCAGCTTAGGGCCGCTGCGTGCCCTCACCCTATCGGGCAGTGCCTAGGGGGATCGAGAAGGGGGCCATGGCGAATGGTCCCCTCGGGGGTGCCTCAAATCGACCCGGGCGAAGGCGGGCCGACATCCCGCGCGTAAGACGCGCCGAGTGGAGCGAGGGTAGGTGCGGCCTGCTCTGGCACACGGCGAGAGGCGAGAGATTTTCTTAACTGTTGCTTGCGAAACACGTCTGGAACATCGGCGCTACTGCTTCCGCAGTGCTTCCATCACATTTAACCACCTGCGATGCGACAGGCTCATATGCCAGTAACGCATTGATTTAATGTGAAAAACTGGCTCCGGCGGTAGGGATCGAACCTACGACAAATTGATTAACAGTCAACTGCTCTACCGCTGAGCTACGCCGGAACTGAGGGCGATATAGCAAGGGTCTTATGGGGCGTCCAGTGGGGGAAACCGGAAAATTTCAATCAGGGTGAAAAAGGCTGTCGGCGCGGATTGGGCCGGGGGTGGTGATGTGGGCGCGGGTGTGGAGGTCGATGAGGTGAGCCAGCACGTTGCGGGCGGCGGCTGGAAGCAGGGCGGGGGCCACGTCGGTGTAGATGTGGCGGGCGAGGCTTTCGGCGCACGCGGGACCGATGCTGCGCAATGTCTCAAGGATTTGCGCCTCACGGGTGCGGCGGTGTTCAATAAGGGCGGTGCAGCGCGCTTGGGGCTCGGTCACCGGGTCGCCGTGGCCGGGGTAGTAGATGCGGTCCGTGCGAGCCGCCAGTCGGGCGACAGAGGAGAAGAACGCGGTCATGTCGCCATCGGGCGGAGACACCAGCGACGTGGACCAGCCCATGACCAAATCGCCCGAGAACAGCGCGTCGCCCCAAGCGAAGCTAAGGTGATTGGCCATGTGGCCGGGGGTTTCCAGCACGGTGATTCCCTCGATCACGTCGCCTTCGGATATTTGCTCGTCGGGGGTGAAATCCGCATCCACCCCTTCACCGCCGCCCACACCGTCGCCCAAGGCGGCCATCACCGGGCTTTTGCCCCAGTCTGAAGGCCCGGCGGCGAAGATGCGCGCGCCACTCGCCTCGGCCAAGGGGCGGGCGAGGGGGGAGTGGTCCAAATGGGAATGGGTCACGAGGATTCTTGCCACACGTTCTCCGGGGCGCAAAGCGGCCAGGATGGCATCCAGATGCGCGGGCTCGGAAGGGCCGGGATCAATCACGACAACCTCACCCTCTCCAACGATATAGGTATGGGTGCCGGTGTAGGTCATCGGAGACGGATTGTTGGCCGTCACCCGGCGCAGGCCCGGCTCCAGTGTTTCGCTTTGCATGATCGGCCCTGTCCCGCTTAGATACATCCCATGACACCTTCGGCTTGGATCAAACGCTTCTTGCCCCGTAGCCTTTACGGGCGTGCGGCGCTGATCCTGATCGTGCCTGTGGTCACGATCCAACTTGTCGTCAGTTCGGTCTTTCTGCAACGCCATTTCGAGGATGTGACGCGACAGTTGACCAACGCGCTAAGCCTTGATTTTAACCTCGTGCTGGACACGCTGGTGGAAGAGGGGCGCGAAGCCGCCGAGGCGCTGGCGTTGGATTTGGAGATTGAGTTTACCAACTCACCCCCTGTCATGTCCGACGATTGGTATTTCTACGATCTCTCGGGCGTTGTGGTGATCGAGGTGCTGCGGGACCGGGTGCCCGGTGTCATGGCGGTGGACCTGCGCAGCAATGAACGGCTCGTTTCTGCGGTGGTGGAGGTGGCGGGCACGGACATCGGGCTCAGCACCTCACGGCGTCGTGCGTCTGCTGCGGCACCCCACCAATTGCTGGTGATCATGGTCGCGACGGGGGTGTTGATGACCTTGGTGGCCTACCTGTTTTTGCGCAACCAATTGCGCCCGATCCGCCGCTTGGCACGGGCGGCGGAAGATTTCGGCAAGGGGCGCAACACGCCGTATTACCCGTCCGGGGCCACAGAAGTACGCTCGGCCGGGCGGGCATTTCTGGATATGCGAGGCCGGATTGAGGGCTACCTTGAACAACGCACCTTGATGCTGTCGGGCGTATCGCACGATCTGCGCACGCCTCTGACACGGATGCGACTGGCGCTGGGGATGATGGACGACGGCGCGGACCGCGATGCGTTGATCCAGGACGTGGACGAGATGCAGACCTTGGTTGCGACGTTCCTTGATTTCGTGCGCGGCGATGCTTTGGATGATCCAGAGCTGGTCGATCCCCTCGCGCTGGTGCGCAAGATCGTGGAGAACGCGCAAAGGGCAGGGGGAGACGTGAGCCTTGATATGCCCGACGCGGTGGAGGCTGTTTTGCTTCGGCCCATCGCCGTGCAGCGGGCTGTGACAAACCTTGTTTCTAACGCTTTGCGTTACGGTGGGCGCACGGCGGTATCTGTCGCGGTGATGGAGCGGACCTTGCGCATCACGGTGGAGGATGCGGGCCCCGGTATCCCCCCCGAGTTGCGAGAGGAGGCGTTGCGCCCGTTCATTCGGCTCGATTCCGCACGCAACCAGAACCAAGGGTCCGGCGTCGGGCTTGGGCTGGCCATTACCCATGACATCACCCGCCGCCACGGCGGGTCTTTGGCGCTTGGGGAAAGCGCCTATTTGGGCGGGTTGCGGGTGGATCTGACGCTGCCGCGCTAGGCGTTGCGGGCGTGGTGCCTAAATCACATAGCTAAAACTTAGGGTTTGGGTCCAATGTGTTAGCGGTCTACCTTTGACGGATCAAAACATAGGAACAGGCAATATGATGATGAAGATACTCGCAACGGCGGCCACCGTTACACTCTTGTCCAGCGTCAGTGCGATGGCGCAACAATGCCCCGCGTTGGGCACCACCGGAAGTGTCGCAGAGATCGACGGATCATCCTTGAATCGCGGTGTCAGCGCCGAGGTGATCGCCGGGACGCAATTTGACGCTTGGGATTGCGAGGCTATCCACATGGTTGGCTATATGAACGTGGCTCCGACCCTGACGATCCACCTCACCAACGCCTCTACCCGTGGTTTTGAGGTTGTGGCCGAAAGTGATTGTGATCCCACGTTGCTGATCGAGCTGCCCACCGGGCAAGTCGCCTTTGACGATGACAATGGCGCAATCGGCCGGGGCCTTGATGCTGCGATTCCTCTGCCGGCTATGGGCGACGGCACCTATAACATTTGGGTGGGATCGTATCGGAACAGCTATTGCCTCACGACCTTGCGGATTCGGAACCGTTAACGCTCGCTCGGCTCGCGGCTTTGCAGCGCGCCGTTTCCACAGAAATTCGGGGCGTTTGGTAGGCCCGGCAGGACTTGAACCCGCAACCAAAGCGTTATGAGCGCTCTGCTCTAACCAATTGAGCTACAGGCCCCCGATGGCCGCAGGACTAGCAGAGCCTTTGGCCACTTTGAAGGGCCAATGGCACCGCAATGGGTGTGGGAGTGAATCTTGCAAAGCAATCGCTGTACGGGACCGTCCGAAACGGGTTGTTACGCCGCTTGATCGGCGGCCATCGCCCGCAAATGATGCTTCATGTTCTTGCGACGAGCGTGGATACCATAGACCTCTAGAAACTGCTCTGGGGCGGCTTCCCCTTTGACTTCGGCAATCGCCTCTAGGGCGCTGCGACCATGGGTCTTGTGTTTCCACAGCGCACCGATGGCGTGATAATGGGCCACTTTCTGGGCCTGCCCCTCACCATTGCCGTGGCCTTGGATGTTGAAATTCATGTGCTGGCCCATGATTTGGACGGGCTGGCCGCGCAAGTAGCCCAAGATAGGCAAGGTGAATTGGTCGATGTTGGAGCGGGCATAGTCGCGCTTGACTTCACGCTCAAAATGCATCGCAGCGCCAAGCCAATCACGGCCGAACTCCAGCGACACGCCGTCATCGGTTCGCTCGCGGAACACCAGAACGCCAGCGTTGAAGTAGGGCACCGACATCAACTTGCGCCCGCCGCTCAGTTGCACCCTCTCCTCGGGGACGGGCAGCTTGAACGCGGCGTAATAGTCTTCCCAATCTTCCTTCGTTCCCGTGGAGGACGCGTAATCAGACACACAGGCCGCCACCAGCCCGTCGCCCAATTCATCGGCAAATTCCACAGGCTCGGTCAGCACGGTGTCGGTATCAAGGAACACTGACACGTCGCAATCGCGCGGGGTGGCTGCGGCGAGGATCTTGTTGCCTTGGGGGTAGGGGGCCAGCCAAGGGGCGTGGCCGCCGTTGGTATCTGGGATCAGGCGGATTTCGACATCGCTAGCGTCCAACACGCTGACGGTGAAATCCTGCATCTTGTCCCGGTAGTCTTCCCGCACATAGGCCACGGCGCGTTGATGCGGCATCAGATGACGTTTCAGGGTCGCGGCCAGCAACGTGGCCTGCGCCTCCAGTCTTTCACCATCGACAATGAAAAATACTTCTGTGGAGGGGTTACGTTTCATGCCGGGTGCCTCGTCTTTTGTGGTCTTTTTTAACCGATATGAGGCTATTTTGTCTAAAATTGGGCAGATGAAGGGACAATCCACCGAGAACGGTGGGATTGTTGCGCCCGTGCAAGGGTTGCCAAGGTGCGGATGTCCATAGACGGGGCGCCGACAGGCTGATAACTGAGCGGCGTCTGCGAGAAGGGGCCATCACATGAGCGACAAGAAAACGGACGCGCTGACCTATGCGGCAGCTGGCGTTGATATCGATGCCGGGAATGCACTGGTTGACCGGATCAAACCCGCCGCCGCCGCCACAACACGGCCCGGCGTCATGGCTGGTCTCGGCGGCTTTGGCGCTCTGTTTGACTTGAAGGCTGCGGGCTACACGGACCCGGTTCTGGTCGCGGCCACCGACGGTGTCGGCACCAAGCTGAAGATTGCCATTGATACCGGAAACTTCGACACGATCGGTGTTGATCTGGTCGCGATGTGCGTGAACGATTTGGTCTGCCAAGGGGCGGAACCGCTGTTTTTCCTCGATTATTTCGCGACGGGCAAGCTGGACGTCGATGACGCCGCGCGCATTGTGGAAGGTATCGCGGCGGGCTGCTCGGCCTCGGGCTGTGCGTTGATCGGCGGTGAAACTGCTGAAATGCCCGGCATGTATGCGCCCGGCGACTTTGATCTTGCGGGCTTTTCCGTGGGCGCGATGGAGCGGGGGCAAACCCTGCCTGCCGGCGTAGAGGAGGGCGACGTTCTGCTCGGCCTCAGCTCGGACGGGGTGCATTCCAACGGCTATTCGCTGGTACGCCGCATTGTGGAACGCTCGGGCCTTGCATGGGACGCACCTGCGCCCTTCACTGACGCCCCCTTGGGGGAGGCGCTGTTGGCCCCCACGCGCCTTTACGTGAAACCAGCGCTCGCCGCGATCCGCGCGGGCGGGGTGCATGCTTTGGCCCATATCACCGGCGGTGGCCTGACCGAGAACATTCCCCGCGTCCTTCCCAAAGGTCTCGGCGTTGATATCGACTTGAGCGCTTGGCCCTTGCCGCCGGTGTTCGGCTGGTTGGCGCAAGAAGGCGGGATGGAAGAGGCAGAGCTTCTGAAAACCTTCAACGCGGGCCTCGGCATGGTCTTGGCCGTCTCTGCCGAGGCGGTGGATGGGCTGACGTGGACCTTGCAAGAGGCAGGCGAAAGCGTGCACCGCATCGGCACCGTCACGGCAGGTGAGGGCGTGCGCTACTCGGGTTCGCTTCTTTGAGCAAACGGGTCGCAATCCTGATTTCGGGCGGCGGCTCCAACATGGTGTCGCTGGTCCAATCCATGACCGGCGACCACCCCGCGCGGCCCTGTGTTGTGGTGTCCAACGTGCCCGGTGCGGGCGGGTTGGCGAAGGCGGAAGGGCTTGGGATTCCAACGGCTTGCGTGGACCACAAACCGTTTGGCAAGGACCGCGAAAGCTTCGAGAAGGCGTTGAACGACGTATTGCACGCCCACGCGCCGGATATCATCTGCCTGGCGGGTTTCATGCGCATTCTGACGCCCGATTTTGTGGCGGGGTGGGAAGGGCAGATGCTGAACATCCACCCGTCTTTGCTGCCGCTCTATAAGGGGCTCAACACCCATGCCCGCGCGATTGAGGCGGGCGATGCGCAGGCCGGATGCACGGTACATGAGGTCACCGCCGCCCTTGATGACGGCCCTATTCTGGGCCAAGCGCGCGTGGATATCGCGCCGGATGACACGCCCGATACCTTGGCCGCGCGTATTCTGCCGTTCGAGCATCAGCTCTACCCCGCGGCACTGCGGCGCTTTGCAAACGGCGAGCGAACGCCAATTCATCTGGGGTAAATCACAGGCATTCCACGCCTTGCCGTGCGAATTTAGCGCATCGCCTTTTCATCCGTGCGCCACTCCTCTACACCAAAGAGACCCCTTTTCTGGATGAAGAACACCCTCACGTGCCGCATACAATCACGACGACCCAAGCCCTGGCCGACTATTGCGCCCGCGCCGCAACACAGCCTTATGTCACTGTAGACACTGAATTTTTGCGAGAGCGCACATATTTCGCGCAGCTTTGCTTGGTGCAGGTGGCCCTTCCGGGAACCGACGATAGCGACGCGGTGTTGATTGATCCTTTGGCCGACGGGATCTCGCTTGAGCCGCTTTATGATTTGTTCCGCAACCCCGATGTGGTGAAGGTTTTTCACGCGGCGCGGCAGGACTTGGAAATTTTCTTCGTGGAAGGCGGCCTCGTGCCCGCGCCCTTGTTCGACACGCAGGTCGCCGCGATGGTCTGCGGCTTTGGCGATCAGGTGGGATACGAGACCTTGGTGCGGCGGATTGCGAAGTCCGATCTCGATAAATCCTCTCGCTTTACTGATTGGTCCCGGCGGCCCTTGTCCGACGCGCAAAAGACCTATGCGTTGGGCGATGTGACCCACCTGCGCCAGATTTACGAGCATCTGTCGGCAGAACTGGCCAAGACCGGGCGCACCCATTGGCTGGAAGAGGAATTGGCGCAGCTGACCAATGCGGATAACTACGTGGTCGATCCAGAAAACGCGTGGAAGCGTCTGAAACTGCGTACAAATTCCGGCCGCACCGTGGCAATCGCCCGAGAGCTTGCCGCCTTCCGCGAAACCTATGCACAAGAAAAGAACGTGCCGCGTAACCGGGTCTTGAAGGACGATGCGCTGCTGGAACTGGCGGGCACAAAGCCCAAGTCGGTTGCCGACCTGAGCAAGTCTCGGCTGCTACTGCGCGATGCCCGCAAGGGCGCAATTGCCGAAGGGCTGGTCGCCGCAGTCGCACGCGGCATGGCTGTGCCCAACAGCGATATGCCCAAGGTCGCGGCGGGGCGGGATCGGTCCAGCCTCAACCCCGCATTGGCGGATTTGCTACGGGTCTTGTTGAAAGCCAAGGCGGAAGAGGCTGGTGTGGCGACGAAGTTGATCGCCTCGTCCAGCGATTTGGACGACATTGCCTCGGGCTATACCGATGGGGCGTGGTCGTCGGGGTGGCGCCAAGAGGTCTTTGGCGCCGATGCGCAGCGGCTTCTGAATGGAGAGATCGCGCTGTCGGCCAAGGGCCAGAAGGTCAAGATCGTCGCGGCCTGACGTGCCGCGACGCGACGCAGGGCTTAGCGGCGCCCGACCGAGCGGCGGTTGTTTTGCGAGATCACAGTGATCGTGCGGATGCCCGCCAATTCACCAACGGTGAGCTCAGCTGCTACATCAATTTGTTGCAGGCCCGCTATGGATTGACCCAAGGGCGGCGCGGTACGGAACTCATAAGCGATGACCGTGTCCGTCACCTCAACCAGCACCAATTCAGCATCGTAGTGCCCTTGCGAAGGCATGATGCCCTGAGCGCGGACAATGGCGCCCGAGGTCGTTTGCTCGACCGAGAGCTGCGTGACCTCGGCCACAAGGCTGCGCCCGTCGATGATCGCATTTGCACCCACCGCATCGGGGTCCAGTGTGACGCGTTCTTCGCGATCGCCGCCAAACCAGTTGAGCGGATTGATCCGGCTATCACAGGCCGTAAGGGACAATATGGCAGAGACAACGACGATGGCGCGCAACATGGCAAGGACCCTCTGAGATTAGCTTGTGGTTGTGCGTAAACGATCCGAGGCGGGTTGGAAACCCGGGCGATGACGGCGGCCCTTTACGGCGTGCCCGGAACGCCCTACCTCAGAGCGGTGAACAATAGCCTACCGGAGCCGCGAAATGGCCAGCGAAGCCTTTGAAGAGATCGCCGAAACCTTTGAATTCCTCGACGATTGGGAAGAACGCTATCGCCATGTGATCGAGCTTGGCAAAGCAATGCCAGCGATGGATGACGCGGTAAAAGTGCCGGCGACCAAGGTAGATGGCTGTGCGTCGCAGGTGTGGATCATGCCCCGGATCGAGGGGGAGAAGTTCGATTTTCAGGGCGACAGCGATGCGATTATCGTGCGCGGGCTGATTGCGGTGCTTCACGCGCTATACAGCGGAATTTCGGTGCGAGAGGTTTTGGAGGTTGATGCACCTGCCGAACTGGCGCGGCTGGGGCTGGACGAGCATCTGTCCTCGCAGAGGTCCAACGGGGTGCGGGCGATGGTAGAGCGTATTGGGCTGCTGGCAGCGGAAAAAGCGGGCGGCTGAGCGGGCTGACGGGCCGGGATTGAGTTGTATTTGCCAAGATGAAGGGGAGGCGTGGCACCCGGCGTGGTGAGGTCTTTCTTGGAGAGATGAAGGAACGGAAAAGGCCGCCCCGGTTGGGAGCGGCCTTTGTTTAATTTGGGGTGTGATTAGCGGTCTTTGATATCGACGTAATCGCGGGCCGTTTCGCCGGTGTAGAGCTGGCGAGGGCGGCCGATCTTCAGGGCGGGGTCGCCCAGTTGTTCTTTCCACTGAGAAATCCAGCCCACGGTCCGCGACAGGGCGAAGATCGGGGTGAACATCGAGGTGGGGAAGCCCATCGCCTCGAGGATGATGCCGGAGTAGAAATCCACGTTGGGGAAGAGCTTTTTCTCGGAGAAGTAGGGATCTGCGAGGGCTTGCTTTTCCAGCTCCATGGCGACTTGCAGGAGGGGGTTATCCTCCACGCCGAGCAGTTCCAGAACTTCATCCGCGGATTGCTTCATCACCGTGGCGCGGGGATCGAAGTTTTTGTAGACGCGGTGGCCGAAGCCCATCAGGCGGTAGCTGTCGTTCTTGTCCTTGGCGCGGGCAATGAATTCAGGAATGCGGTCAACGGTGCCGATTTCCTTGAGCATTTCCAGGCAGGCTTGGTTTGCACCACCGTGAGCGGGGCCCCAGAGGCAGGCAATGCCAGCTGCGATGCACGCGAAGGGGTTTGCCCCGGAGGACGACGCCAGGCGCACCGTGGAGGTGGAGGCGTTTTGTTCGTGGTCGGCGTGGAGCGTGAAGATACGGTCCATGGCGCGTTCGAGGATGGGATCGACGATATATTCTTCGGCCGGAACCGCAAAGCACATGCGCAGGAAGTTCGCCGCATAGCTGAGGTCGTTGCGGGGATACACGAAGGGTTGGCCGATCGTGTATTTATGGGCCCAAGCCGCGATCGTCGGCATTTTGGCGATCAAACGATGAGAAGCGATTTCACGCTGGCGTTCGTCGTTGATGTCGGTGCTGTCGTGGTAGAACGCGGACATGGCGCCAACGACGCCAACCATGACGGCCATGGGGTGCGCATCGCGGCGGAAGCCCCGGAAGAAGTTGGCCATCTGCTCGTGCAGCATCGTGTGGTGGGTGATGGTCGTCTCGAACTTTTCCAGCTCGGCCTCGGAGGGCAGGTAGCCGTAGAGCAGCAGGAAGCAGACTTCGAGGTAGTGGGACTGAGCGGCCAGTTGGTCGATCGGGTAGCCACGGTGCAGCAGTTCACCTTTGTCGCCGTCGATGAAGGTGATCGACGATTCGCAGGCCGAGGTAGAGGTGAAGCCCGGGTCGTGTGTGAACACGCCCGCTTTGCCATAGAGCTTGCCGATGTCAACGACATCGGGGCCCGCCGTTGGCGTGTGAATTGGCAGATCGACGGTCTGTCCATCAATGGTCAAAGTGGCGGTTCTGGTGTCGGCCATGGTCGTCCCTTCGTAAGGCGCGCGCGGCGGGATGCCGGCGGGAAGTTGGGGGCTTAGGAGAGAGTCCTCCTAAACGGCGGTTGGGACGACCGGAGCAAGTCCGGCATCCCCAAAAGAGGCAGCCCCCCGCGATCAGGAGAGGGAGGCGGCTTCGTCAAGGCGGGCGATTGTTTCGTCCCGGCCGATGACAAGCATCATATCAAACACACTGGGCGATACTGTGCGCCCGGAAAGCGCCGCGCGGAGCGGGCCTGCCAGTTTGCCGAATTTCAATCCGTGGGATTGCGCGGCGGCGTTCAGGACGCCTTCTAGCGTGTCTCGTGTCCAGCTATCATTCTGCAACTGCGCAGTCAATTCCCGCAGTATACCACGGGATACCGGATCGAGGGCGTTCACGGCCTTTTCATCATACTCAAATGGGCGATTCTCCATTACAAACCGCCCCTTATCGAGAAGATCAGGCAGAGATTTCGCCCGATCCTTGAGGCAATACATCGCACGGATCAGCCCATCATGCTGCGCCTGCGAAAGCTCAGACTGGCCTGTGAGTTTTAAGAAATCGTTGATCTGGGCCACCAAATCCGCGTCATCGGTTCGTGCGATGTGCCAACCGGTGACGTTGGCCAGCTTTTTCATATCCAGACGTGACGGCGATTTGCCGATGCCGTCCAGATCGAACCATTCCAGCGCCTGTTCGTCCGTAAACAACTCATCATCGCCATGGGACCAGCCAAGGCGCGCAAGGTAATTGCGCATCGCGGCGGCGGGGATACCCATTTCAGCGTATTCCATTACGCCCGTGGCACCATGGCGCTTGGATAATTTTTTGCCGTCATCGCCGTGGATCAGGGGAATATGGGCCCAAACCGGTTCGGGCCAATCCATCGCCTTGAAGATCTGCACCTGCCGCGCGGCGTTGTTGAGGTGGTCATCACCCCGGATCACATGGGTGATGCCCATGTCGTGATCGTCCACCACGACCGCATGCATGTAGGTGGGCGTTCCGTCCGAGCGTAGCAAGATCATATCATCGAGCGTCGCATTTTGGATTGTCACGTCGCCTTGGACTTCGTCGCGGATCACGGTGGTGCCTTCGCGCGGGGCTTTCAGGCGGATCACATAGGGGGCGTCGGGGTGGTCTGTGGCGTCGCGCCAAGGGGAAAGGAACAGGGTCGAGCGGCCCTCGGCCTTGGCGGCGTCCCGGAAGGCCGCGATTTCTTCTTGGGTCGAGAAACACTTGTAGGCATGGCCCGCGGCCAGCATTTGTTCGGCCACTTCGCGGTGACGGTCGGCGCGTTCAAACTGGCTGATCGCCTCGCCATCATAGTCGAGGCCAAGCCACGCCAACCCATCAAGGATCGCTTGGGTCGCCTCGGGGGTGGAGCGGGCGCGGTCAGTGTCTTCGACACGCAGCACAAACTTGCCGCCTCGCGCACGGGCATAGAGCCAGTTGAACAACGCCGTGCGGGCGGTGCCGATGTGCATGTAGCCGGTGGGAGAGGGGGCGATACGGGTGACGATTTGCTGAACGTCTGACATGAAGAGAACCTTTCCGGCCCCTCGGGTGGGCCGCGCGCGTTAACCTTTTGGCAACCATGTTCTGGCACCGTTGAGGCTAGGTATCTTGGGCGGTTGATCCCGGCAAGGGCCGGGCAAGAGAAGGCGGATGATTTGATCTTAGGCGCGGTGAACGCGGTCCAGCAGGGCCAGAGGGGTTCGTTGATGCCGTGGTCCGCTGTTGCCCTGGGCCTTGGCGTGGCGCTTTATTTTTCCCTGAGGGTGGAGCCGGGGCCTTTGGCCTATGGTCTTGTGGTCTGTGGTGGCGTGCTCTGCGCCATCGTGGGCCTGCGTCGTCGAGAAGTTTGGGGGCCCTTGGCCATGACCGCCGTTCTGGTGGCTTTGGGTTTTTGCGTTGCGGGTGCACGGGCTCATTGGGTTGCGGGGCCGGTGATAGATTTTCGCTACTACGGCGCGATTGAAGGGCGGATCGTAGGGATTGACCGATCCTCCAGCGACGCGGTGCGGCTGACGTTGGATCACGTGCGGCTGGACGATGTGCGCAATACGCCCCGGCGGGTGCGTATCGCGTTGCACGGCGATCAGGGGTTCATGGAGCCGCTGCCCGGTGCCATCATTTTCACCACTGGCCATCTGTCCGGCCCCAATGGTGCGGCAGAACCCGGAGGGTTTGATTTTCAGCGGCACGCTTGGTTCCAATCCATCGGCGGGGTTGGCTACACGCGCTCTCCGGTGTTGTTGTTGTCGCCGCCCGCCGATGGGGTGGCGCCGCTGTTCAGCTTACGGATGCGCATGTCGGCGGCGATCCAAGCGCAGATACCGGGACAGGCGGGGGCCTTTGCCGCGGCGGTGCTGACCGGAGACCGCTCGGGCCTGTCGTTGACCTCCATCCAAGATATGCGCGACAGCAATATCGCGCATTTGTTGGCGATATCGGGCCTGCACATGGGCCTGTTGTCGGGTTTCGTCTATGCCGCCCTGCGCGTGTTTCTGGCACTGATCCCGCCCGTAGCGCTGCGCTATCCGATCCGCAAATGGGCTGCGGTGGCGGCACTGGCTTCGGGTGCGTTCTACCTTGCCCTGTCCGGCGGCAATGTCGCGACGGAGCGGGCCTTCATCCAGATCGCCGTGATGTTCACCGCCGTGCTTCTGGACCGCCGCGCCATCACTTTGCGCTCCGTCGCCATCGCGGCGATGATCGTATTGCTTCACCGACCTGAAACCCTGATGTCGCCGGGCTTCCAGATGTCTTTCGCCGCCACCACGGCCCTTGTGGCCGCCTTCACCGGGCTGCAAGGCGCGGAGTGGATGCGTAATTGGCCGGGGTGGGTGAAGGGCGCATGGGGGTTGTTGACCTCTTCGATCATTGCGGGCGGCGCGACGGCCCCCTTTGCGGCGGCGCATTTCAACCGCTTGGCGGTATACGGGTTGGGGGCGAACCTGCTGACGGTGCCGGTCATGGGCTCGGTCGTTATCCCGGTGGCAGTGCTTGCGCTGATCCTTGCGCCTTTCGGGGCGGCGGGGTTTGCCTTCTGGATCATGGAATACGCGTTGGACTGGATCTTGGGCGTGGCAGATTACGTCGCCCGCTTGCCGGGGGCTGTGCGTATGGTGGCTAATCCACCCGCCGCTGTGCTGTTGCTGATCGCCGTGGGCGGGATCGGCCTGTGCCTATGGAACGGCAGGGGCCGGTGGCTGGCGCTGGCCCCCATCGCGCTAGGGTTGGTGCTGTGGCAGGGCAGCACGCGGCCGCATGTGTTGATCTCTGAGCCGGGGGGGCTTGTGGGTATCCTCTCGGCTCAGGGCCGCGCGTTGAGCCGCCCGCGCGGCGACGGTTTCGTGGCTGGCATCTGGCTGGAGAATGATGGCGACCGGGCCAATCAAGCGGATGCTGCAAGCCGCCCGGCTTGGACCGATACGGACCCCGGCGCTTTGGCGATGATTGGCGACTTCAGCCTTTGGCACGGGACGGGTCGCGCGGCCTCCAGGCTTGTGGATCAGGCCTGTGCGGCCCACGATCTGATCGTGGTGAACGTGCCGCCCGAAGACCCCGGCGCGGCGGTGCAGCGGGCCGAGCGGGAGACGCGGCGATACCTGACAACCCCCGACGCCCCCGTGCCGGAAGGTTGCTTGCTTCTGACGCCCCGAACGCTGCGCGACACCGGGGCGATTGCGGTGTCCTTGGTGGATGGCACGCTTCAATTCGATACCGCCAGCCGCCATCAAGGGCGACGCCTCTGGTCGCGCTGATCTATTGCTGGAACCTAACCCATGGCTTAGACCGTTAGGGAACTTGGTGGAGGGATTTCCAGTGACACAACGGATCGAGAAACATGGCCTACAGGTGGCCCCTGAACTGGCGAATTTCATCGAGGATCAGGCGCTGCCCGGTAGTGGCGTGACGTCCGATGATTTCTGGAAGGGCTTCTCGGACCTTGCCCATGACCTTGCCCCGAAGAACACGGCCCTACTGGCACGGCGAGAAGAGCTGCAAAGCAAGATTGACCAATGGCACATCGCCCGGCGCGATCAGGCCCATGACCCCGATGCGTATCACGAATTCCTCAAGGATATCGGCTATTTGGTGCCCGAGGGCGACGCGTTTGAGATTGATACCACGAAGATCGACCCGGAAATCGCGACGGTCGCAGGCCCACAGTTGGTGGTGCCCATTACCAACGCGCGTTTCGCTCTGAACGCGGCCAATGCGCGGTGGGGCAGCCTCTATGATGCGCTCTATGGCACCGACGCGATGGGATCGCTCCCTGCCAAGGGCGGCTACGATCGAGGTCGGGGTGCCCGCGTTGTAGCGCGCGCCCGGGTGTTTCTGGATGAGGCCTTTCCGATCGAAGGCACGTCCCACGCCGATGCCCGCCGCTACCACGTGGAAAAGGGCGCTTTGCTGGTGGATGACAAGCCGCTGGCCACCCCTGCACAATTCGCGGGCTACGTCGGCCGCGCCAAGGCACCTGATGCGGTGCTTTTGGTGAACAATGGCTTGCATGTGGAGCTGGTCTTCGACCGCGCCCATAACATTGGCGCCCGCGATCAGGCGGGGCTGGCGGATGTGCGGATCGAAAGCGCCGTTTCCGCGATCATGGATTGCGAAGACAGTGTCGCCTGTGTCGATGCCGAGGATAAGGTTCTGGCCTACGGTAATTGGCTTGGCCTGATGAAAGGCGATCTGGCCGAGACCTTCGAGAAGGGCGGCAAGAGCGTTACCCGTGCTTTGGCTGAGGACCGTGTATTCACCGGCCCGGACGGGGCGGTGAAAGTGCTGAAGGGTCGCGCGCTGATGCTGGTGCGCAACGTGGGCCACCTGATGACCAACCCCGCTGTTTTGCTCCGCGACGGGGCAGAGGTCTATGAAGGGTTGATGGATGCGATGGTGACGATGCTGATCGCCAAGCATGATCTGGCCCGCGAGGGCGGAAACTCGGTCGCGGGAAGCGTCTATGTGGTGAAGCCCAAGATGCACGGGCCGGAAGAAGTCGCCTTTGCGGACGAGATTTTCACCCGCGTGGAGGCCGCTCTGGGGATGGAACGCTATACGGTCAAGCTCGGCATTATGGATGAGGAGCGCCGAACCTCGGTGAACCTGAAGGAATGTATCCGCGCGGCCAAGCACCGGGTCGCGTTCATCAATACCGGCTTTCTGGATCGCACGGGGGATGAAATCCACACTTCCATGGAGGCGGGACCGTTTTCGCGTAAGGACTTCATCAAGCGCAAGGGCTGGATCACGGCCTATGAAAACCAGAACGTCGATATCGGGCTGGAATGCGGACTGCGCGGAAAGGCCCAGATCGGCAAAGGCATGTGGGCCAAGCCCGATGATATGGCGGACCTGCTGGAGCAGAAGATCGAGCATCCCCGTGCGGGCGCGAACTGCGCATGGGTGCCATCGCCCACCGCCGCGACCTTGCACGCGTTGCATTACCATAAGGTAAATGTGGCGGCGGTGCAGGAGAAGCTGCAAGCGGGCGGCAAGCGGGCCTATGTGACGGCGCTTCTGGATATTCCGCTGGCCGCCTACCGGCGCTGGAACCGAGACCAGGTGATCCGAGAGGTGGAGAACAACGCCCAAGGGATCCTAGGCTACGTCGTGCGCTGGGTCGATCAGGGGGTTGGGTGCTCCAAGGTGCCGGATTTGAACGGCGTCGGTTTGATGGAAGACCGGGCAACGTGCCGGATTTCGGCGCAGCACATCGCCAATTGGCTCCACCACGGTGTGGTGTCCGAGGCCGATGTGGTGGAGGTGTTCCGCCGCATGGCAGAGGTGGTGGACGCGCAAAACGCGGGCGATCCGCTCTATCAACCGATGGCACCGGGGTTCAACGGGATCGCCTACGGGGCAGCCTTGGATCTGGTGTTGAAGGGGCGCGACCAGCCCAGTGGTTATACCGAGCCGGTGCTCCACCGCAGCCGATTGGCGTGGAAGGCGGCGTAGCAAGGGGGCGCTGCCCCCTTAGCGGCCCCTAAGGGGACCGCTTACCCCCGCGATATTTTCGAAAAGGTGAATGGGGGCGAAGGGCAAGGGGGCGCGTTTTGGCGCTGTATGAGATTGGGCAGATCAACATGAGGGACAACGCAAAGGTGTTTCTCGTGTGCATAGGACGCCCTGAACAGGAGAGGCCGAGCGGTGTTTGGCGCAGAAAAAAGCCCCGGTGCTGGGATGCGCCGGGGCTTTTTTGTGTGATTTACATAGGCGGTGGAGGCGGGGGCGGCATGACGGTGAAGAGCTGCGCCAGCTCATCCACATCGCCGGCTTTCTTCCAGCCGTCTTGGCCAGCCGTCCAAACCATCGTGTCGCGCGTGAGCGAGCCGTCGCCGGCCATTTGACCTAAGGTTGCCTTGGAGAAGGGGCCTTTCGTGGCACCGTTTTCTGCCGTGTGCCAGACGTGTTCCACCGGCGGCGGCGGGGGCGCGGCATGGGCGGCTTGGTGGGCCTGTTGTTGCGGCTGGTGCATGTTGTTGGCCATTTGGTTGGCCATCGCCATGCCCATGCCCATGCCAAGACCCTCGCCCATGCCGGAGCCGGGGGTTGAGGCGGCGGCGGCCATAGCTTCGGCGGTTTGGAACTGGGTGTATTTGTTCAGATCGCCGACCACGCCCATGGAGGTGCGTTTGTCCAACGCCTCTTCCACCGCGGGGGGCAGAGAGATGTTTTCGATGTAGAGCTCGGGCAGCGTCAGGCCGTAGCTGGAGATCGTCTCGGAAATTTTGCCGGCGACGACCTCACCCATTTGGCCAGTATTGGCGGCCATGTCGAGCACCGGAATGCCGGAGCCTGCAACGGCTTGGGAGAACTGCTGAACGATGATGTTGCGGATTTGGTGGGTGACTTCATCGGTGGTGAATTCACCATCGGTGCCCACGATTTCCGTCATGAACAGGCCCGCGTCCTGCACCTTCACGGTATAAGTGCCGAAGGCACGGATGCGGGTTGGGCCGAAATCGCTGTCGCGGATCATGATGGGGTTTTTGGTGCCCCATTTAAGATCAGTGAACCGGGAGGTGTTCACAAAATAGATTTCGGACTTGAAGGGGCTGGAGAAGCCATGATCCCAATGTTGCAGGGAGGTCATGATTGGCATGTTGTTCGTCTCGAGCATATACATGCCCGGGGTAAACACGTCGGCCAGTTGGCCTTCGTGGATGAAGACCGCGACCTGGCCTTCACGCACCGTCAGCTTGGCGCCGTATTTGATTTCATGGCCGTAGCGTTCAAACCGGTAGACCATCGTGTCCCGGCTATCATCGGTCCATTCGATGACGTCAATAAATTGACCTTTGAGAAAATCCATAATGGCCATGCGGTAGCAACTCCCACTGAAATATTGTGCGTTTTCCCGAATGATATAGGTATGACCGCCGCCAATCTACAGAGAAGTGGGGGAGGGAAACCTTACCGTTTTTTCACCTTATGGAACGGCGGTGGGGAGGAGAGGGCGGGATTGAGTTGTATTTGCCAAGATGAAGGGGAGAGGGCGCGCCTGAGTGGGTCCGTCGCGTGGAGGCACGGCGAGGAGCGCGTGTTGGCAAGGAGCGCGTGGGTGGCGGCCTAGGAAGGGCCGCCCACCAGTTCGCCGGCGATTTGGCGCACGATGGGGCGCGCTTGGTCTGGGGTCATGCCGATGGAGAGGCGGTCATCGTAGAGGATGCGCAGGAGCAGTTCATCATGGCGGGTGAGCAGGGCGAATTCCTCGTCGTCGTTGAAGATGGTGGGACGCGCGGTGCGGCTGTCGTTGGGAAGGCCCATGCCTTGGGCGATTTCCTCGTGCACACAGGAGCGGCGCAGGAGATCGGGGTGCTCGTCACGGATCACAGCGATCGCGGCGATATATTCCGAGGTGCCGGTAAGCGAGAAGGCGAAGATCGAGCAATAGGTGAGGCGGCCCATGTTCTGGATTTCACGGATCGTGGCGTCGTTGATGCTTGGCACCAGTTGGCGCAGGAGCGGAGCGGAATCTGACAAGGCATCGGCGTTCATGAACAGGACGTGGTAGTTCCCGCCGCTGTTCACGGCCCGCACGGAATGGCCGGTGAGGCGGGTCAAACGCGCGGCGTAGGTACCGAGGATGGCGCGGTCTTCGGCCTGTTGTCCGGCCTCGACAGACGCGCCGAAGTGGGGTTGCAGGCGTACCGGCGCGCTCCAGCGGCGCAGGGTGGACGGGGACTGTCGGGCGACAAAGCGCCCGTTTACCAGCTCATATTCATCATAGAGCGCGATGCGTTCAAAATTGGCCGCCAGCTCGTCGGCGGTGAAGGGCGTATCGGGGCCGCCGCCATCGGTCCGCAGCAGGCCACGGCCCACGAGCCGGGCCTCGGAACTGCGATAGTAGCGGGCGAGGGCCTGGCTTAGCTCGGAGGGGGGGGATGCGCCCGCACTGGTCGCGGGTTCGGACCGAGGTTCGGGAATGGGCGAGACTTCGGGCGCAGTCACGGTGACGCAGGCCGCGAGGGCGAGCGTCACCGTGATTGGCAGATAGCGGCGTAGAACCACGATACGGCTCAGGATTGAACCGGCGTGGCGTCGCCTTCGATCACATCTGCATCGGCCACAGGCCGGCGAGCAGAGGCCGAGGACAGCGTGTCGCGCAATTCGCGCTCCATCTTCTCCATCTCGGCTTCGGCTTCGCGGCGCTTGCGCTTGCCTTCGTCGGCGATCTGGAGGCTTTCCTCGATCGTGGCCACCAGTTCGGCGTTGGCGTGTTTGACGGCTTCGATGTCGAAAACGCCACGCTCCATCTCTTGGCGGACCATGCGGTTGCTTTCGCGCAGGTTCTCGGCGTTGCGGGTCAGCAGCTCATTGGTGAGATCGGTGGCTTCCTTCACCGCCTTCGCGGCCTCGGTGGAGCGTTGGATCGTCACGGCCTGGGCCAGTTGAGTTTCCCAAAGGGGCACGGTGTTCACGAGGGTCGAGTTGATTTTCGTCACCAGCGACTTGTCGTTCTCCTGCACCAAGCGGATCGACGGCAGGGATTGCATCGTCACCTGACGGGTCAGTTTCAGGTCGTGAACGCGGCGCTCCAGATCGTCACGGGCGGCACGCATGTCGCGCAATTCCTGCGCTTTGATGACCTGATCGTCCTCGGGGGCTGCGGCAACTTCGGCCTCTTTCGCGGGGATCGTGACTTCGTCCAGCTCTTTCAGCTTTTCTTCGCCAGCGGCGATGTAAAGCGCCAGCTCGTCGTAGAAATCGAGCGTTTTCTCGTAGAGTTTGTCGAGGGACTTGATGTCCTTCATCAGCACATGCTCGTGCTCCAGCAGGTTGTCGGTGATCTTGTCGATCTGTTCCTGCACGTCTTCGTATTTCGCCATGAAATCGTGGATCGGCTTGGCTTTGCCGAACAAACGCTCCCACCAGGATTGCTTGCGGTTTGGGTCCAGCTCATCAACCGAGAAGCCGCGGATGGTGCCGACGATGTCGCGCAGGCTGTCACCGGCGGGGCCTGCGTCCTTGTTCTTCACGCCTGCCAGCATCGCTTGGGAAATCTGCTGCAATTCGGCCTGCGCGGAGGAGCCGAAGGACACAATGGAGTTCGTGTCGTTCATGTTGATCTCGGCCATACGCGAGCGGATTTGCTCGGACGTCGGCTCATCTGCTTCGGGCAGGGGGACCAGATCGGCAGAGGGCTCGGGCAGAACCACTGCGTTCAGCTCATTAACCATCGTTTCGACCTCTTGGGCCTTTTGGTGGGTTTCGGTTTCCATAATCTTATCCCTGTCGTTCTAGATATTGTGTTTCGCGGTTCAGGCGGTCTTGCAGGACCTCAATCTCCACGTCGAAATTTGTGCGATCATCGATCAGAAGCGTTTCCTTGCGGGCGGCGAAGTTCTGCTCCAGATCGTCGAGGAAGGCGATGTAGTCGCTGCGGATCGCGTAATCGGTTTTGCGCGAATAGAGGTTGGCAAACTGCACCGTCGCGTCGAGCGCCCCTTGCAGGTAAACGCCCAGGTAGCGACGTGCCGCGTTCAGGTCGCGGGGGTCTTCTTCGACCTGGCGGAACAGGCCACGGGCGACCTCTTGGAAACGGTCAACGCGGGCTTCCAGTTGCGGGTCGCGCACACGGGCGATCGCGTCTTTCTGGCGGGCCAAAATCGCCTCGGCCTCGTCAATTTTGCGCGCTACCCGGTCAGAAGTGAAGGTGTCCATCCCCTCCATCCCTTTGTTTTTCAACGGGTCCAACCCGAATGAAAACAGGTGCAGACCAGCGGCCAAGAAGCCGACCACATTGGCGGCAACGATGGACCCGGCGCTGAAATCCGATCCGCCAAGGATCAGGAAGGCCACGCCCATACCGGTGCCCACGGCACCAAAGATCTTGCGGGGGATGGCGGGTTTGCGGGCCACTTTGCGTTCGTTGAACGCATCTTCCGCCCGCACGCCATCGCGGGTCAGCCAAGCGGCCAGCAGCAGCAAGGCGCCGCCTGCGAGGTCCGTCGCCATCTCGGTCACGCCCGAGTTGAACAGGACCGAGGAAATCGTCAGCAAGGGCAGAACGAACAGAATGTTCAGCTTGGCGCCGTGACGCATGGGTTTGCGACCTTTGAAGGGGGCAACCTCCATCTTCTGATGCGATACCATTTCGCGCGGTGTCTCACCGTCGCGCTGCCCCGTGGGGCTATGTTCGCCGCCGTACCGTTTTGCCATGCTTAAAGCGCTCCGAATCCGCCGAAAATCGCGCCAAGGATCACAAGGATCAGCACGAAGAAAGACACGCCTTGAAGAAAGCTGGATGACATTTGGACCCCGTTCCTGCCGTTTTGTTGTGCCTGTCACGAAAGATAGGCTCTGTCACCTGCAACGATATGCAGTTTTTCCGTCGAAAACCAGAGAGGCAAGCGGTTTGCTGCCGTGCAGCGCTGGTGTGAGAAACAGATCGGGTCACAAGGGTGTGATCGCAAGGGGGGATTGGGGGGAAAGCGAATTGCACGCTCCCCCATGTCACGCGCTTGCATCTTGACGCGAATTGCCCGTGGGCGTAGGCCAACTCCGTGGTGATTTGTGAACCGGATTGCGGGCCACGTTAAACATTCCGCTAAAGAGGTCGAGGCCGCTGAAATGCAGCGCCGTCCCCGACCATAACTATGGGATTTCGGTGCCAAAGACAGGCCACCGCCCGCTGAAATGGAGAATGGGGTATGACAGATACCACCAAGAAAAACTGGTCCAAACGCACTCGTGCCGTCCACGCAGGCAGCCGCCGTTCGCAATATGGCGAACTGTCCGAGGCGATGTTCCTGACCCAAGGTTTCGTCTACGACACCGCCGAGGATGCCGAGGCGCGGTTCATCAAATCAGGCGAGGATGAATATATCTACGCTCGCTACGGCAACCCGACGGTTGCCATGTTTGAAGATCGTATTGCCGCGCTGGAAGGGGCGGAGGCGGCCTTTGCCACTGCATCGGGCATGGCGGCGGTGTCGGGCGCGCTGACGGCGATGTTGCGGGCGGGGGATCATGTGGTGTCGTCGCGGGCGCTGTTTGGATCATGCCACTACATCCTTGACGAAATCCTAACGCGATTCGGCGTAGAGGTGACGTTTGTGGACGGCACCGATCTGGACGCTTGGCGCGCTGCGGTGCGGGCCGACACCAAGGCCGTGTTCTTCGAATCGCTCTCGAACCCGACGCTTGAGGTCATTGATATCCGCGCTGTGGCCGAGATCGCCCATAACGTCGGCGCGACGGTGATTTGTGACAACGTATTCGCCACGCCCACATTTAGCGATGCCATCGCCCAAGGGGTTGATGTGGTTGTCTATTCCGCCACCAAGCATATCGACGGGCAGGGCCGGTGCCTTGGCGGCGTGATCTTGGGCACCGAAGAATTCATCCGCAAAACGGTGGAGCCGTACCTTAAGCATACCGGCGGCGCGATGAGTCCGTTTAACGCTTGGGTCATGCTCAAGGGCTTGGAAACGCTGGACCTGCGGGTACGTGCCCAAGCCGCCAGCGCCCAAGCGATTGCCGAGGCGCTGGAAGGCGCCAAAGGCGTGTCGCGAGTCCTGTATCCGGGGCTGAAGTCTCATCCGCAGCACGCTCTTTGTGCGGCGCAGATGGGGGCAGGCGGCACTGTGATCTCGGTCGAGGTTGAAGGCGGCCAGGAAGGCGCGTTTCGTGCCCTTAACGCCTTGGATATATTTACGATTTCCAACAATCTGGGCGATGCAAAGTCCATCGCCACCCATCCCGGCACAACCACCCACCAACGCCTGACCGACGCGCAACGTACCGAGGTCGGCGTGACGCCGGGCCTGTTGCGCCTGTCCGTAGGCCTGGAAGATACAGACGATCTGATGGCCGACCTTTTGGGCGCATTGGGGGCGGCATGAACGGGCTTATCATTCGGCCCTACCGTCCGGCCGACGCAATCCCCTTGGCGACATTGTTCCACCGCGCGGTGCGCGAGGGGGCGGCGCAAAAGTACGACCCCGCGCAGTGCGAAGCATGGTCCCCCGCGCCCCCCACGGGCGAAGGCTGGCGCGCGCGGATTGAAGAAGCCGAGACCATCGTGGCTGAGCGAGACGGGACGCTTCTGGGGTTCATGACCTTGGATATCGAGACAGGATTCCTCGACTTTGCCTACGTTTCCCCGGAGTATATGGGCAAAGGCGTGGCCTCGGCCCTCTATGCCGTGATCGAGGGGCGGGCCCGCGTGAAAGGCCATTTGACCCTGGAGACAGAGGCCAGCCTACTGGCAGAGCCTTTCTTCCTGCGCCAAGGCTGGCGCTTGGTGCAGCGCCAAGAGGTGGAGCGGAACGGGGTGAAAATCCCCAACGTCCGCATGGAAAAGCGCCTCGTGCGGCGGTTCGCGGCGGCCTGAGGCGGCGTTTTCGGGCGGCCTGTGCGGGGTCTCTGCCGCTAGGGACCAAAAAACCGTCCGCACAAATTCGTGACGTCTCTTCCTAAGGCGTTGTTCCCGCGCCGAAAAATCTCTCTGCGGCGGTATGCCTCGCGAAAACAACGCTTGGGTTTTGCGAACTTTGCGCCATATCTATCAGGGCAACAACGAAGGAAGGGGTGGCACGTGAACATTCATGTTAAGACCGCCGATCAAAAACCATCCAGCCAGCAAGCTCAGGAAGCCCTCGCGGTTCTGAACGCTTGGGCGGCAGATGCGTCCTCTGATCAGATTGAAGCCTTGGAGCCCGCGCTTTCGCATATGCTGCGCGTGCCGGGGCTATCGAATGTGTATCCCGCTGATTTCAAAGCGGATGCGGCCTATCGCGCCACGCTGCCAGACCTTCAAAACGGCCCCGCGTCCCTGATTAAAGGGGCCAAGCGGCGCATCCAGCATGTTGGGATATCGAACTTCCGCCTGCCGTTGCGCTATGCGCTCCGGGACGGGGCCGAGATGCTTTTGGAAACCTCGGTCACCGGCACTGTCAGCCTTGAGGCGGACCAAAAGGGCATCAACATGAGCCGCATTATGCGGTCCTTCTACAAACACGCCGACGCGGCCTTTGGCTTTGATGTGATCGAGGCGGCGCTGGATGACTACAAGGCTGATCTTGGCAGCTTTGACGCTCGCATTCAGATGGGGTTGAGCTTTCCGATGCAGGTGGAAAGCCTGCGCTCGGGCCTAAGTGGCTGGCAGTATTACGATATCTCGCTGGAACTGGTGGAAAGCGCCGGGGTCCGGCAGCGGATCGTGCATTTGGATTACGTCTATTCGTCCACTTGCCCGTGCTCTCTGGAACTTAGCGAGCATGCCCGCGCCACACGCGGGCAATTGGCGACGCCTCATTCGCAACGCTCTGTCGCGCGGCTGTCTGTGGTGCAGCAGGGGGAGGGGATCACGTTTGAGGATTTGATCGAGGCCGCCCGTCGTGCCGTCCCGACCGAGACCCAAGTGATGGTGAAGCGAGAGGATGAACAAGCCTTCGCCGAGTTGAACGCCGCCAATCCGATCTTCGTAGAAGACGCCGCCCGCCTGTTTGCAGAGCAATTACAGGATCACGCAGGCGTTGGTGATTTCCGTGTTTTGGCCAGCCATCAAGAAAGCCTGCACAGCCATGACGCGGTTAGCCTTCTGACCGAGGGCGACACCTTTGCCGACGCCAGCATTGATCCCAAGCTATTCGGGTCGTTGATCCACAAAGGCTAATGTGATGCCTTAACGTCGCCCTGTAAGGTCTTGATAACAAAAAGCCCCGGCGAATATGCCGGGGCTTTTGTGTAAGGCGTGTTGCCTTGGATTAGTAGTAAGGACGCCCGCGGCCATAGCCGACGCGGTCGGTGATGTTGCCACCCCAGTCGCGGTCCGTCGTGCCGGAACGATAGCTAAGCGGTGCGCCGCGGCCTGCGCCGATGGGATCGGTGATGTTGCCGTTGTCCACGTCGGTCACGCCGTAGGGCACACAAGCGGTAACTCCCATGGCACCGGCGCCGAGGCCGGCAAGGCCCACGCTGCGAAGAACCGCACGGCGGTCCATCCGCTTCGAGGTAATCTGATCCGCGGAAAGCGGTTTGCCCTTGGAGGCGTCTTTTTTCTTGTCGTTGGTGTTATCGTCCATCTTGGCGATCTCCCTTGCAAATAGGCTGGGTTGAATGCTGTTTCCGGCAGGTAACCGGGGTCTGGCTTATTATCGTTATTCGTTAACTGTCTTTATCCGTCGCCGGGGCGGTGTCGTGGTCTGTGGCGGGGGCGTCAGAATCGCTGTGGGCATCAGAATCAGTGCCCGGCGCGCCCGAGGCGGGGCCAGCGCGGCGCGCATAGGTCGAGATATCGCCGTCACTCAGCGATTTTGCCTTACCCTTCGGGGCATCTTTCGTCATTAATTCCATCCCCTCTACCGGCCTTTTGAACAAAGGCATTGGCGTATTTCGCGGTGTGGTTGCCGTGGCAGACGGCGTTTGAACGCACCAAGTTGACCAAACGGTAGCCGCAGAGATGCATCAAATCAATCCTTTAGTGGTTAAAGCGGCTAGCACGACGGCAGGGCCGTCTTGACAGCCGCGCTTGGTCGCGCCAACGCTCCGCCTATGTTCGATGTGCGCCCAGTGGGCTATGTTCTTGGCCTTTTGGTCCTGACCCTTGGTGTCACCATGGTGATCCCGTTGGGAGCCGATGTCTGGCAGGGCAACGGCCATTGGGGGGCGTTTGCGGAATCGGCGGCGATTACGGTGGTGGCGGGGATGCTGCTGACGCTGGCTTGCGCCAATGGCGTGTCCGAGGGGCTCTCGATCCAGCAGACGTTCTTTTTGACCACGGGCGTGTGGCTGGTGCTGCCGCTGTTTGGTGCCTTGCCCTTCGTCTTCGGCCATACCGATGCCCGCGCCGTTGATGCGGTGTTCGAGGCGATGTCGGCTATGACCACGACAGGCTCTACCGTTCTGACGGACCTCGACAATCTGCCCCATGGTCTGAACCTGTGGCGCGGGCTGATGCAGTGGTTTGGCGGCATCGGGATCATTGTTGTGGCAATGGTGTTCCTGCCGGAATTGCGCGTGGGGGGGATGCAGATTTTCCGCTCAGAAGCCTTTGATACCATGGGAAAAATCCTTCCACGAGCGGGGGAGATCGCCAGCCGGATCTCGGTCATCTACCTGGGCTTAACCATCGCGTGCGGCCTGGCCTATCTGGCCGTCGGCATGGGGCCGTTCGATGCGCTGATGCATGCGCTTACCACCATGTCCACGGGCGGGTTCTCCAATTACAATGCGTCGTTCGGGGCGTTTCAGGGACCGGCGGAATATGTCGCCGCCGTCTTCATGATCTTCGCGAGCTTGCCGTTTGTGCGCTACATCCAACTGGTGGCGGGCACGGCGCGGCCGTTCTTCCTCGACTCGCAGATACGCGCCTACTTGGGCACCATTGCGATCCTGACACTGGTCTTCACGCTCTACCGACTGGTGGCTAACGGCGACACGGTGGAACACGGGTTGCGCGAGGGGCTTTTCAACGTCACTTCGATCATCTCGGGCACCGGGTTTTCCAGCGTGGACTACCAGCTTTGGGGGCCATCGGTGCCGGTGGTGTTCTTCTTTATCGGCCTGATCGGCGGCTGCGCTGGATCGACGTCGTGCTCGATCAAGGTATTCCGCTACCAATTGCTGTTCGCGTCTATCTCGACCCAGGTAAAGCGCCTTTATGCGCCCCATGGCATCTTTGAGCCGAAGTTTGAGGGCCGCCCCGTGGGGGAGGAAGTCATCTCTTCGGTCATGGCATTCTTCGTGTTGTTCTTTGTTTTCCTTGGCATTTTCGCGGTGCTCTTGGGCCTGACGGGCTTGGATGTGGTCACGGCGATCTCGGGCGCGGCCACGGCCTTGGCCAACATCGGACCGGGCCTTGGGGATGTGATCGGGCCAAGCGGGAATTTCGCGACGCTTAACGACGCGGCCAAATGGATTCTGGTGGCAGCGATGCTGATCGGTCGATTGGAGCTGATGGCCGTTCTGGTGCTGTTCACCGCCACGTTCTGGCGCACCTAGCGGCTTGCGGTGATCGCGCGCCCCGCCGCAACGCCAGAGGACCAGGCCCATTGGAAGTTGTACCCCCCCAGCCAGCCCGTCACGTCCACCGCTTCTCCAATCCCATAGAGACCGCTAACATGCTGGCTTTCCATCGTTTTTGACGACAGTCCATCGGTAGCGATGCCGCCCAAGGTGACCTCTGCGGTGCGATAGCCCTCGGACGAGGTGGGGGTCACGGGCCAGCCGGTCAGCCGGTCACACAGCGCCCGCAACGCGGTGTCGGATTGATCGGCAAGGTTGCCTGTGATCCCCCACGTTTCAGCCAAATGCTGCACCAACTTCTTGGGCAAAAAATCGGCCAATATTGTGGTTAGCGCCTTGTTCCCCACCTGAGTCCGCCGCGACCGTAGCGTGTCAAACAGGTCCGTGTCCGGCAGCAGATGCAGCGACAGCGCGTCCCCCTCCACCCAATAGGAGGAGATTTGCAGGATCGACGGCCCCGAAAGCCCGCGATGGGTGAACAGCATCCCTTCGTCAAAGCTGGTGCCATTGCACGACACGCGGGCAGGCACCGAGGTGCCGGACAAGGCGGCGAAATGTTCTTTCGTTGCGCCCTCGAACGTCAATGGAACAAGGCCGGGGCGGGTGTCGGTGATGCGATGACCGAACTGGGCAGCAAGGCGGTAGGCAAGGCCGGTGGCGCCCATTTTCGGAATGGACTTACCGCCGGTGGCCAACACCAGATTGCGCGCCGTGACGGTGGTTTTCTTCCCCTCCCGCAGAAGGCTGGCGTGGTACAGGCCATCGCGGTGGGACACCTCGGAAATCTCTGTCTGTAGCCAAAGCTTCGCAGGTGCCATTTCCGCCATCAGCATAGCGATGATGTCCTTGGCAGAGCGGTCGCAGAACTGCTGACCAAGGGTCTTTTCGTGGTAGGGGATGCCGTGGGATTGCACCAGGTCAAGAAAATCCCATTGGGTATAACGGCTGAGGGCGGATTTGGCGAAGTGCTTGTTCTCGCTCAGGAAGTTTTCTGGCCCGGCGTAGATATTTGTGAAGTTGCAGCGCCCCCCACCCGAGATGCGGATCTTCTCGCCGGGGGCTTTGGCGTGGTCCACCACAAGGGTATCGGGCCCGGCATGGGCGGCGCACATAAGGCCCGCGGCCCCGGCACCAAGGATGAGAGTGTGGAAATGGTGGGCCAAGGCGTTTCCGTCGATCTAGGGCGCTTTGACCGCACCGTTTGGGGGCGTGTTAATCCGCGAAGTTGCGGCTGACTTTCAGCTGATCCCAGGCCCAGACGACCTCTTGCAGCTTCTCTTCATCCGAACGGTCGCCGCCGTTCATGTCAGGGTGCAGCACCTTGATTAAGGCCTTGTAGGCCTTGCGGATTTCCGGCTTCGTGGCGTTGTCCTTGACCTCCAGAATCTCCACCGCGCGACGCTCCGTGGGGGGTAGGCGACGCCCCTTGGAGCCCGCGCCGCGGCCCGGATTTTGCGTCGCGTTCTGGCCCAGAACCTGATGGGGGTCTTCGATGCCCAACCGCTGCCAAGCGCGTTCTTCGGCCGAACGTTTCAAGGGCTTTGTGGGGCGGTCCCAAACCCGATCCCGGTCCATCTGCGCGTTCATCTCGGCTTCGGTCGTGCCTTCAAAGAAGTTCCATTTCAGGTTGTATTCACGCACGTGATCGCGGCAGAACCAGTGGAATTCTTCAAGGTTATCAGGGCCTTTGGGCGCGCGGTATTGGCCAGGCTCTTGGCAACCGGGCGCTTCACATGGTCTTTGGGATGTCTCGACCGCGCCGGACATGCCCCGGCGTCCAGTGCGCCGCTTCTTTTTGTCAGACTTGACGCTAAGATCGAAGTTAAAGGGATCTTTGTCGGCCATGGGAACGCACCTGTATTATTGGGAGTAAGCAGTTTAGTGTTTTGGCGGCTGAGGGGAAGGTCTTAGAGGGTGAAAATGATGACACGAGCACAGAAAATTGAAGCAGCTTTGCGCGAGGTCTTTGCGCCGAGACATCTTGAGGTTGTGGACGATAGCGAGGCCCATCGGGGCCACGCGGGGTATCAGGATGGCGGCGAGAGCCATTTTAACGTGCTTGTAGAAAGCGAAAAGTTTCAAGGGCTTAGCCGGATCGCGCGACATCGGGCGGTGCATGCGGCGATTGGGGCCGAGCTGATGTCAGAGATCCACGCCTTAGCCCTTACGATCCGCGACTAGGGGCGCGGGCACCTCATCGGGGGCGTCCCAGAGGTTTACCACTTCGTCATCGGTTGGCTCATCTTCAAAATCGTCGAAGCTCTCAGGCCTGGTCGTTTCAATGACAGGCGCGGCGTCGGTTTCTTTAGGCGGTGTTTGTATCGCCTCATCATCCACAACACGCTGAAAAACAAGCAAATTTCGGTAGGTCGTGGTTTTGTTGGTCAGGCCAGAGCGCTCCTCCTGAGGGAGGGTGTCAGCACGCAGGTATTGCCAGCCGTCGGCGGCAAGTTCGTTCATCAACGCCTCAACGGAATGGGCGAACAACGCCGCTCCTTTAAGGCCGCGCTGCTTGCGGGCTTTCTCGGGGGCGGGGACGATTTTGTACTCGGTTCTCATGGGCTCTCCGACGCGGGCTGGCGGGTGCGTTATGTAGGGTAGACGGGGAATAGGGGCAAGGCCGAAGGGGGTAGTTTGGCGAGGCAGGGCACCGGTCGCGGCGGCGCGATATCAGCGCTGCGCCGCGCGCTAGGGTGTATCAATGGTATATCAATTTGAAAGGCGTAGACCGGGCCTTGGCCCGGCTTCCCACCCTTTGCCCGGGCCAAGGCCCGGTCTACGCGCTTACTCGGCCAGTTTCGCCGCGACGATCTGATTGACCGCTTTAGGGTTCGCCTTGCCGCCGGTGGCTTTCATCACCTGACCCACGAACCAGCCCGCGAGCTTCGGGTTTTCTTTGGCCTTGGCGACCTGTTCGGGGTTGGCGGCGATGATCTCATCCACCGCCGTTTCGATCGCGCCGGTGTCCGTGACCTGCTTGAGACCTTCGGTTTCCACAATCTCAGACGGCGAGCGGCCAGAGGTATAGCTGATCTCGAACACGTCCTTGGCGATTTTGCCCGAGATCGTGTCGGCTTCGATCAATTCGATCAGCTCGGCCAATTGGGCGGGCGTCACGGGGCTGTCTTCGATCTGGCGCTCGTCTTTCTTCAGGCGACCGAACAGCTCGTTGATGACCCAATTGGCGGCGAGTTTGCCGTTCTTGGTGCCTGCGGTCACGGCCTCAAAATACTGAGCAGCTTCCACGTCGGCCGTCAAAACCGAGGCATCGTAATCCGATAGGCCGAAATCGCCGATGAACCGCGCCTTTTTGGCGTCGGGCAGTTCGGGCAGGGAGGCGGCGATGCCGTCCACGTAAGCTTGATCGAAGGTCAGGGGCAGCAGGTCAGGGTCGGGGAAGTAGCGGTAATCATGCGCCTCTTCCTTGGACCGCATGGAGCGCGTTTCACCCTTGTCGGGGTCATACAGACGGGTTTCCTGATCCACCGTGCCGCCGCCCTCGATGATGGCGATTTGGCGCTTTGCCTCAACCTCGATGGCTTGCTGGATGAAGCGCATGGAGTTCATGTTCTTGATCTCACACCGTGTGCCGAGGTGGGAGAAATCCTGTGTGGCCTGATATTTTTCGTACTGGCCCGGCGCACAGACCGAGACGTTCACGTCGGCGCGCAGGTTGCCGTTTTGCATGTTGCCGTCGCATGTGCCCAGATACAGCATGATCTGGCGCAGCTTCACCACGTAAGCGGCGGCTTCTTCTGGCGAGCGGATGTCGGGCTTGGAGACGATCTCCATCAGGGCAACACCGGTGCGGTTGAGGTCCACGAACGAAAGGGCAGGGTCCATATCGTGGATGGATTTACCGGCGTCCTGTTCCAGATGGATACGTTCGATGCGCACAAGGCGGGCTTTGCCGTCGCCCAGTTCCACCAGCACTTCGCCTTCGCCCACGATGGGGTGGTAAAGCTGGCTGATCTGATAGCCTTGGGGCAGGTCTGGGTAGAAGTAGTTCTTCCGGTCAAAGGCGGATTCAAGGTTGATCTCGGCCTTCAGGCCCAATCCCGTACGCACGGCCTGTTCAACGCAAGCCTCGTTAATCACGGGCAACATGCCGGGCATGCCCGCGTCCACGAAGGCGACGTTGGAATTGGGCTCGGCCCCGAACTTGGTGGAAGCGCCGGAGAACAACTTGGCGTTGGTGGAGACTTGGGCGTGGACCTCCATCCCGATCACAAGCTCCCAATCTTGCTTGGCGCCTGCAATCACACGAGGTTTCGGGGTGTCATAGGTGAGGTCGAGCATGGGTCTCTCCGGCAATGTGTTGCGAGGTGGTTTAGGGCAGGGGCGGGGGCCGGGCAAGAGTGGGATGGAACACGATTGGCCTTCGCTACGTTGCACCCTTGTAACCAATGCAAAGGAGACATGAGTTATGCCCAAGATGAGCAACGCAAAGATCCTGATTATGTCCACGCACGGTTTTGAACAATCGGAGCTGGAAGTACCGCTAAGCAAGCTGCGCAACGCAGGGGCCGAGGTCCATGTGGCGGCCCCCGAAGCCGGAGAGATCACCGGTTGGGATGGCGGCAACTGGGGCGATAAGGTCGCCGTGGATCTGACGCTCGATCAGGTGAACCCCGCTGATTACAACGCGTTGGTGCTGCCCGGCGGCCAGATTAACCCCGATATCTTGCGCACCAAGCCCGATGCGGTGGCGCTGGTGAAAGAGTTCGTGGAGACAGGCAAAATCGTCGCTGCGATCTGCCACGGCCCATGGATGCTAGTGGAAGCCGGTGTGGTCGCGGGCCGCGAGATGACCTCGTACCCGTCGATCAAGACCGACCTGATTAATGCAGGCGCAAATTGGGAAGACAGCGAGGTGGCGATTTCCAACGGGATCATCACCAGCCGGAACCCCGATGATCTGGAAGCCTTCGTAGCGAAGATCATTGAAGAGGTCGAAGAAGGCCGCCACGAACGCGCGGCTGCCTGATTCTCTTTGGTCCAATAGGGCCGAAATGACGGTTAAAGGGGCCGGGGTGTTTTACGCACCTTGGCCCTTTTTCATGGGGAATCCCGGGTTTTTGGGCGGAAACCAGCCGTTTTACGCAGGGTTTCTTGGGGGGCGGCTTGATTTGAATGATATCCCCGCGCACCTCCGATCGATCAAAAATGTCTGCCTTATATAGAGTGAAGAATTGATGAGTGTGTTTTCCCGCGTGGCCCGGTTCGGGGTATGTATGACTGCGGTACTGAGTTTGACCGCGTGCAATGCTCTGTCCGACATCTCGTTCCCCGGCTTCGAGCGCGAAGCGGAAGTTGTGGAATCCCCTGTGATGCGGTGGGATCACCGCCCCGATGGGGCCTCGTGGACCTCTACAGCGTTCACCGCTTTGGACACCCACGCCAGCGTGCTGCCAACGCTGGTGCCTGCCGATATCGCGCAGTGGTGCCCTGCCTATCCCGAAGCACCGCTGGAAAACCGAGAGGCGTTCTGGACCGGCTTGATGTCGGCCTTGGCCCGCCATGAAAGCACATGGAACCAGCAAGCGGTCGGCGGCGGTGGGCGTTGGTTTGGCCTTGTACAGATCAGCCCGGCCACGGCGCGACACTACGGGTGCCAAGCGACAAGCGGCCAAGCCCTGCTGGACGGGGATGCCAATATCTCTTGCGCCATGCGGATTTGGGCCACAACCGTGCCGCGTGACGGCGTTGTAGCCGCCTCCCGCGGTGGCGTGGCCGCGGATTGGGGGCCGTTCGTGCAAGCGCCCAAGCGTGAAGAAATGCGCCAGTGGATTTCCTCGCAGCCCTATTGCGCGATTTAACCACGTCTTAACCGCGAGCTGTTTAACCGGGGCGCATGGTATCCATGCGCCCTCTTGCCTTGCTGCTTAATCTTCGGGCATGTTTATGTCCTGTGCCAAACCTGGGGGGATGGCTGCCAATGGGCGTTCTGCGTCTGATGTATATTGCCAGTGGCTTTGCCGCTGTGACGGCCAGTGCGCCGGGGCTTGCCTTTGGGCAAGTTGAAGCGGTCGTGGGGGCGGTAGCCCAAGGGGCGGCGGTCGAAGTGACCTCTGCCGTGGCGGGGCCCGATGGCTCGATCGAGGCGGTGCCTTCAGGGGCGGCGCCCTTGCTGCATGTGCCGAGAGATGGCGACGGGGCGCCAGAGGTGGCGATTCTGCCAGACGTCGAAGATGACGCGCCCGAAATCAGTGATCTGGCCCCAGACAGCAGCCTGCGCCCTGTTGTGCGCGATTCCTGGGCTGTACCCGCCGCACGGTGGGACGATCACCCCCGCGGGCCCCGTTGGACGGCGGCTGTCTTGTCGGCCTTGCGCGGGCCCGGTGCGCCGCTGCTGGAGACAGAGCCTGACGATATCAACACATGGTGCCCCGGCTATTTGAACGCGACGCCAGAGCAACGCGCGGCGTTCTGGACGGGTCTGATTTCGGCCTTGGCGTGGCACGAAAGCACCCATAACCCCAGCGCTGTGGGCGGTGGCGGGCAATGGTTTGGGCTGGTGCAAATCTCTCCGGGGACGGCGCGGTGGCGCGATTGCGATGTCGGGTCAGGCGAGGCGTTGTTGAACGGGGCAGCCAACCTGCGCTGCGGCGTGCGCATCATGGGCGTGACCGTGCCGCGTGATAACGTAGTGTCCGAAGGGATGCGCGGCGTGGCCGCCGATTGGGGGCCATTCCATTCCGCGCGCAAACGTGAGGATATGCGCAATTGGGTGCGAGAGCAGGAATATTGTCAGGCCAGCGTTCCCCAAATCCGTCCGGTGATGCGGCCAGAGGGCGCGAGCCTGCCGATGTTGGATGACGCGCCGGTGCTGTCACCGCATCCGGCCTCGGCGCAACGTGCCCGGCCGGTGCCTCGGCCCGTAAACCTCTAGACGCAAACGAAAAAGCCCCCGGGGAAGGGGGCTACATTCAACAAGTTCGGATCGGTTAAGACCTTTCGCGAACCGGAATGCCCCGGTTCGTGGCTTCGCGGATCATGTCGTAGGGATCGGGCAAACATTGCAGGGGCAAGACAACCTCGGTCCCGTCGTCCAGAATCAGGCCCATGCGGCGGTCGGCTCCACGATTGATCACCTTCAGGTAGGAAATCTGCGAGGTGGGAATGACAAGATCCTCGCTCCCGCCAAGGATGCTCCACGATGATCGGGTCATCTTTATCCCGTAGGTGGGCACGCGGGTGACCTGGAACAGGCAAACCAGCAGCGCCGGCACCATCAGGAGGAGCACGAAGCCGGGGGCGATCTGCCACAAGAACACGGTAAGAGCACAAAGGCCGGTAAAGCTAATGATGCTTAGGCTGGCACTTCCGGGGCGGGATGCATATTCAAAAGTATCTGTCATGGCGATGATATAGAAGGCCAATTGTGCCCAGATTAGGGAACGGTTGGGGCCGCCAAGTGGTGCTTTTCGGGCGTGCCGTAGGGGCACAACGCGCAAACTGCCTCATTCGGGGCGCAGATTGCACGATGGGCAAGCCGAAAGCGGGCTGCTAGACAAGCCCCATGACCACCGCTCCAATAGATGCACGCGCCAAAGGGCGCATCCCCGCCCTTGATATCGCGCGGACCCTCGCATTGATCGCGATGGTGGTGTTTCACTTCACCTTTGATCTGGAGATGTTCGGCCACGTCCCCTTCGGCACCGCAACCACGGGCTTTTGGCGGGCTTTGGCTGTGGGCACGGCGGGCTCGTTCCTGTTTCTGGCGGGGGTGGGCCTGTGGTTGGCGCACGCAAACGGCATCCGTTGGGCCGCGTTCCTGCGGCGCTTCGCCATGATCGCGGGGGCGGCGGCATTGGTGAGCATTGGCACCTATCTGGCCTTCCCCCATGCCTTCGTCTTCTTCGGCATCCTGCATTCCATCGCCCTGTGCAGCCTTCTGGGCCTTGCCGCCTTGCGCTTGCCGGTTGTGGTGATCGCGGCGCTGGCCGTGGCCGTCTTATACGCGCCAAACTTCCTGAGCGGGCCGATGTTCGACGCGCCCTATTGGTGGTGGAGCGGGTTGCAGACGATCCCCCTGCGCACGGTAGATTACGAGCCGATCTTCCCGTGGTTCGCACCGTTTCTGGCCGGAGTAGCGGCGTCCAAATTGGCCAGCCACTTCGGCATATGGGCGCGCCTTACGACGTCAACCCCGACACGCGCCACGCGTTTGGCGGGCTTGCCGGGGCGGCATTCCTTACTGATTTACCTGATCCACCAGCCGATCCTGATCGGCATTGTCTGGGGCGCGACGCAGCTTTTGCGGTAGGGCGCTCAGGCTGCCTGCATTCGCGATACCATCTCGGCCAAGTCGCGGCTGAGCCCCGGTGCGGCGGCCATGCGTGACAGAGCATTCAACATCAGCGCTTGGCGGTCCGCATCGTAGCGGCGCCATGTGTCAAAGGCCGAGGACATGCGGGCGGCGGTTTGCGGGTTCGCGCCGTCCATCTTGATCAGCCAATCCGCCACAAAATCGTAGCCACGCCCCGAGGGGTCGTGGAAGGCGGCAGGGTTTGCGACCAACCCGCCGATCAACGCACGGAAGCGGTTGGGGTTTTTCCAGTCAAACAGCGGGTGCTGGCTGAGCGCTTCGGCGATATCCAAAGCCTCGGCGCTTGGGGCGCTGGCAACCGAGATCATGAACCATTTGTCCATTACCAACCGTTCGTGCTGCCACTGTGCCTCGAACGCGGCGGCGGCGTCGCGGTCGCCGCAGCGGATCAGGATGGCCAGCGCGGCAAGTTGATCGGTCATATTGGTGGCGGAGGCGAAGGCATCTTGTGCGCGGGCCAGATCAGAGGGGCTGCTCAGAAGCGATAGGGCGGTGTTGCGCAACGCCCGTTTGCCCGCGCTGGCCGCGTCGGGGGAGAAGGGGGCATTGGCGTCCACCGCGTCAATGAACCCTTCCAGCGTAGGCCTTAGCCATGCGCCCACGTCACGCATTCTTGCGTCGCGGACCTGCGCGATCCGCGTGGGATCGGGGACAACGCCCGCGTCCACGGTGGCTTGGGTCAGGTCGTCTTCCGACGGGAAGCTGAGCACGAGGGCGATGAATGCGGGGTCCAATGTGGTGTCGTTGCAGAAGTCTTGCAGCGCGTTCCAGACCATAGCCCGCGCTTCTTTCTGGCCCGCTTCGCCGTGGCAAATCTCAGCGACAAGTACCTCTTTCAACAGGCTCCGGGCGGCTTCCCACCGGTTGAAGGGATCGGTGTCATGGGCCAGCAAAAGGGCGCGGTCGGCGGCGGTCATCTCCATATCAAGCACCACGGGCGCCGAGAAGCCGCGCAGGATCGAGGGCACGACATGATCCGGCGCGGTGCCGCCCGCCAGTGCGGCCAGATCAAAGGTCAGATCAAGGGACGGCCCATCAAGGTCGATCAGGGTGGAGGCGAGAACCTCGGTTCCGTCGCCCGCCAACAGGCCAAGGGAGACAGGAATTTTCGCAGGCTCTTTCATCGGCTGGCCCGGTGTCGGCGGCACTTGTTGCGAAAGGCTTAGGTGCAGGTTGTCGCCGTCGCGCCGCCAAGAGGCGCTGACCTTGGGCGTGCCAGCTTGCGAATACCAGCGCTTGAACTGGCTCAGGTCCACGGCGGCGATTTCTTCAAAACAGGCGAGCCAATCCTCGATCGTGCAGGCCTGCCCATCGTGGCGGTTGAAATACAGCTCGCACCCCGCACGGTACAGATCCGCCCCCAGATAGGTGCGCAACATGCCGATCACCTCGGCACCTTTCTCGTAGATGGTAGCGGTGTAGAAGTTGCTGATTTCAATGAATTGTTCGGGGCGCACGTTATGGGCCAGCGGCCCGGCATCTTCGCGGAACTGGCGCGCGCGCAGCTTGATAACATCTTCGATCCGCTTGACGGGGGCCGAGCGGACATCGCTGGTAAACTGCTGATCGCGGTAAACCGTGAGGCCTTCCTTCAGGCACAGCTGGAACCAATCGCGGCAGGTGATGCGGTTACCGGTCCAATTGTGGAAGTATTCATGGGCGACAACGGATTCGATCCATAGATAATCCTTGTCCGTCGCGGTTTCGGGGGAAGCAAGAATGTAGCTGGAGTTGAAGATGTTCAGCCCCTTGTTCTCCATCGCGCCCATGTTGAAATCGTCCACCGCGACGATGTTGAAAACGCTCAGGTCATATTCGCGGCCATATTCCGTCTCGTCCCACCGCATGGAGCGCTTCAGGGCGTCCATCGCATAGGCGCATTTGTCCACGTCACCGGGCCGCACCCAAATGTTGAGGTCCACAGGCGCACCCGAGGCGGTGGTGAAATGGTCTGAATGGGCCACCAGATCGCCCGCCACCAGCGCAAACAGATAGGCAGGTTTGGGCCAAGGATCGGTCCATTGGCCGGGGGCGGTTTCATTGCCGTTGGACAGCAACACCGGTAGGTCACTGTCGATCTGCACCGTGAAGGGGGCCATCACATCGGGGCGGTCGGGGTAATAGGTGATCTTGCGAAAACCCTCGGCCTCACATTGGGTGCAATACATGCCGTTCGACATATAGAGCCCCTCGAGCGCGGTGTTGGCTTGGGGGTTAATCTCGACCTCGGCCTCCCACACGAAGGGCGCGTCGGGGACAGGGCAGGACAGGCCCGCGTCGGTAACGACGGGGGTAACGGGCATGCCGTCAATCGCTGCGCTGATGAGGGTGAGCTGTTCGCCGTGCAGGAAAAAACGCGGGTCGGTGGCGTCTTGATCCGGGTTCGGGCGAAAGGCGATCTTGGATTTCACGCGCGTCGCGGTGGGGTGGAGGGTGAAGGACAGCGCGACGCTGTCGATCAGGTAGCCAAAGGGGGTGTAGTCGGCAAGGCGAACGGGCTGCGGGGCGTGGGTCATCTGGGTCCTCCGGGACGTGTTGGGCGGAAGGTAGGACGCGGGGGCGGGGGCTGCAATGGGCTGACTTGTCTAGCCCCGGAAATCTGCTACCTCTGGCCTAATGAAGGCAGTTCTCGTTTTGTTTCAACGCGCTTTGCGTGTCCACGATAACCCTGCGCTTGCCCTAGCGGCAACGCGGGGGGGGCCTGTCGTGCCGGTTTTCATCGCCGATCCAGAGGCATGGGCGCAGCCCGACGCCTCGGCCCGGCAATGGCGGTTCGTGGCGGAAAGCCTTGGGGAACTGCGGGCCGAGTTGGGGGCGCTTGGCGCGCCCTTGGTGGTGCGTTGCGGCGATATGTTGTCGGTGCTGGAGGCGCTTTGCATGGAGCATTCGGTGGCCGAGATCATCAGCATCGACGCCCCCGCGACGCAGTGGGAAGCCGCCCGCAACGCCCGCGTCGCGGCATGGGCAGAGGCGGCCAATGTGGCGTGGACCGTTGTGCCTGAGGGGCAAGCGATTGCCGCGCCTGAAGGCTTGCTTGGCACCGACGCCGCTACGGGCGCGATCCCCGAGGCGCGCGACTTGGCGCTGGCGTTTGACCCTTGCCCCGGACGGCAGCGGGGCGGGCGATCCTCTGCCACGGTACTGTTGCGGGCCTTTGGCGGAGAGGCCTCGTCGCGCTTGTCGCCGCATTTGGCTTGGGGCGTTGTCTCGGCCCCGGAGGTTGCAGAAAGCATCGTAGCCCGCCGCGCCGTGGTGCCCGCCGACGATGCGCTTGCCCGCAGTCAGTTTCGCAAGCTGCAAGCCAATCTGGCGCTGCGTGAACAGGACCACGCGACCCTGCGCAACAAGCCGATGATGGAAAGCCGTTGCCTGCATTCCGCCTATGAGGACCTGTGGCAACCGCCGCCCCCCAAGGACCGGTTTCGCGCATGGGAAGCGGGTCAAACCGGCATTCCATTCGTCGATGCCGCCATGCGCGGATTGATCGCAACGGGGTGGCTGCCGCACCCGTTGCGCATCATGTTGGTGTCTGTCGCGGCGTATCATCTGTGGCTGGACTGGCGGGTAACGGGGCCGCATTTGGCGCGGCTGTTCACCGACTATGATCCCGGCATCCATTGGCCGCAGATGCAGGCCCATGCGGGCACCACGGGTGTGGGATCAATTCGCGTAGACAACCCGATGAAGCGGGGCCAATTGCTGGACCCGAGTGGCGCGTTCACCCGCAAATGGTGCCCAGAACTGCGCGATGTGCCAGACGCCTATGTGCAAACACCTTGGTTGTGGGAAGGCGCGGGCAAGTTGCTTGGCCGTCGTTACCCGGCGCGGATTGTCGATGTGGAAGAGGCCGCCAGTGCCGCCCGCGCCCGCGCCACCGCCCTGCGACGGGGCGAGGGGTTTGAGCGTGAAGCCGCAGAGAACGCGGGCCAAGCTGTGTTCAGTCTGGGGGAGGGGGACGTGCCACCCACCAAGCCCCCCGCAGCGCCACGTCGCGAGATATCAGAGACCCCGGACCAATTATCGTTCAATCTGTGACGGCCATGCCGCAGACGCGGCATCGGCCTTTGGTTTCATGGCGAATAGGGCGCTTAGTAGGTGCGGATCAACCCCACCAACTTACCTTGCACCTTCACCTGATCGGATCGGAAAACGCGTGTCTCATAGGCCGGGTTTGCCGCCTCCAGTGCGATCATGCTGCCCTTGCGGCGCAGGCGCTTCAGGGTCGCTTCATGGTCTTCCACCAATGCAACGATGATATCGCCGTTATCAGCAGTGGAGCCTTCTTCGATCACCACGATATCGCCATCGTTGATGCCCGCGTCGATCATGGAATCGCCTTTTACCTCAAGGGCATAGTGGTTTCTCCCGGTGCCAAGCATCTGTTCAGGCACCGCCACATGGGAGGCGACCTGAGAAATCGCCTCAATCGGGACACCGGCGGCGATCTGGCCCATGACCGGCAATTCACGGGCGGCCGAGGCTTGCACCGCCATCGCGCCCGCAGGCGGGTCCGTCCGGTCGCCTTCAATCACACGGGGCGCAAAGCCGCCGTCCTTCATGGCGTCGGGCATTTTCACGATCTCAATGGCGCGGGCACGGTGGGCCAGGCGACGGATAAAGCCGCGCTCCTCCAGCGCCGTAATCAAGCGGTGGATGCCGGACTTGGAGCGCAGATCAAGGGCGTCTTTCATCTCATCAAACGAAGGGGGCACCCCATCGCGCTGCATCCTTTTGTTAATAAACTCCAAAAGATCGCGCTGTTTCCGCGTCAGCATACCCGTCTCCCTCGCAATGATGGCGCCTTGCGCCGCTTTTTGCCCCGGACTGACAAACCGGGAACAATGCGGGCACATTCCATGCCCGTTCAGGGTATGTTCTATACATGTTCCGAATGTTCTGTCAACGAATCATCAAAACATCTTGTTAAGCGGCACATACTCCACGATGTCGCCCACCCGCGCGCGCGGCGCATCCACCGGGCGCACCAAAAGGCCCGAGGCCCCCGAAAGGACGGTCAACAAAGAGCTGTCCTGACTGCCGTAGGGCGTGATTACAGGCAGGTCTTCCCCGGCGCTGACATCGGCACGCATGTAATGTTCGCGCGGGCCATTGGCGTCCAGATCCACCCCAAGACGCGCGCGCATCCGAGGCCGAGCCCCGGCGGGAAGGCCCATCATCGCGTGCAACATGGGGATCAGAAACAGCTCTCCACAGACCATGGCAGAGACCGGATTTCCCGGCAGCCCCAGCAGTACGGCATCGCCTAAACGCCCGGCCATCAAGGGTTTTCCGGGCCGCATCGCCACTTTGTAGAAGGCCCGGTCCAAGCCCCGCGCGGCGGCGACATCGCCCACCAGATCATGATCCCCAACCGAGGCACCGCCCACGGTCACAATCAGATCGGCCCCTTTGGCCAGATCAAAGACCTGCTCCAGGCTGTCGCGATTATCGCGGGCAATGGGCAGCAAACGCGCCTCCGCGCCCTCGGCCTCGATCCGGGCCTTCAGCCCATAGGTGTTGGAGGCGATAATCTGGTCCGGGCGCGGCTCTTCCCCCGGCGTGACCAACTCGTCCCCCGTCGCGATCAGGGCAACTGAGGGTTTGCGCGACACCGTCAGCAAAGGCACGTTCATCGAGGCGGCCAAAGCCACATCCGCCGGAGACAGACGGCGCGGAGCCTGCATCGTGTCGCCCGCCACGAAATCTGCGCCCGAGGGCCGGACGTTATGGCCCGATCCCAGATCACGCCCCAGCGTGATGCGGTCACCGTCGCGGGTCACGTCCTCTTGGATCACCACACGGTCGGTGCCTTCGGGCAGGGGCGCACCGGTGAAAATCCGCAGCGCCTCTCCGGGGCCGATGGTGCCGTGCCAGTAATGGCCCGCGGGGGCCTCGCCCACCACCTTCAGACGTCGGCCGGGAATAGCCTCCATATCGCGGACCGCATAGCCATCCATCGCCGAGGCACTGAAAGGCGGCTGGTCGCGCGTCGCGGTCACAGGCGCCGCCAAAACGCGCCCCCCCGCCGCGGTCAACGGCACGGTTTCCGTGCCAACCGGGGCGGCCAGCCCAAGACAAGCCGCCAGCGCGTCCTCGACGGAGATCATGGGGTTGGCTCCGCCTTGGCCGCCTCAAACCGCCCCGACTTACCGCCATCCTTCAGGACAACACGTAAGCCCCCGACTTCCATCGTCTTTTCTGCCGCCTTCAGCATATCATACACCGTCAGTGCCGCCGTAGAGGCCGCCGTCAGGGCCTCCATCTCCACGCCCGTCTGGCCCGAGGTTTTCACCGTCGCTTCGATCCGTACCCCCGGAAGATCCACGTCCACGCGCAGGTCCACGGCCACCTTGGTGATCGGTAGCGGATGACACAGCGGGATCAAATCGGCGCAGCGTTTGGCCCCCATGATCCCCGCAAGCCGCGCCACTCCCAACACATCGCCCTTTTTGGCGGTGCCTTGGGCGACCAATTCTAGGGTCTCAGGCTGCATCGTCACATAGGCTTCGGCCACGGCAATCCGGTCCGTCACAGCCTTGCCCGAGACATCGACCATATGGGCGCGCCCCTCTCCATCGAAATGGGTCAGCTCCGCCATCAGAGGCTGCCCTTGGCGACGGGATCAGCCAGAAGCGCCCTTGTGGCTGCTTCCACATCCTCTTGCCGCATCAAGCTTTCGCCGATCAGGAAACTCCGCGCGCCATAGCCCGCCATATCGGCCAGATCAGCCGGCGAGAACAGCCCCGATTCCGAGATCACCATCCGCTCCTCCGGCACCCGCGCCGAGAGGCTGCGCGTGGTCTCAAGCGAGGTCTCGAACGTGTTGAGGTTGCGGTTGTTGATCCCCAATAGCGGCGACTTCAACGCCATCGCCCGGTCCAATTCGTCACCGTCATGAACCTCGATCAACGCATCCATCCCCCAATGGCGCGCCGCATCTTCCAGCTCCGCCGCCTGCATGTCGCTGACCGACGCCATGATGATCAAAATGCAATCGGCCCCCCAGGCTCTCGCCTCGGCCACCTGATAGGTGTCGTAAAGAAAATCCTTGCGCAAACAGGGCAGGGCGACCGCCGCCCGGGCCGCCACCAAAAACTCAGGCGCCCCCTGGAACGAGGGCGTGTCAGTCAACACACTCAAACACGTCGCCCCGCCTGCCTCATAGGCACGGGCCAACGACGGCGGATCAAAGTCAGCCCGGATCAACCCCTTCGAAGGGCTGGCCTTCTTGATCTCGGCGATCAAGCCATATCCAACATCCTGTGCCGCCCATAAAGCATCGGCAAACCCCCTCACGCGGGGGGCGGCTTTCGCGGCCTCCTCCACCTCGGAACGGGGACGGGCGGCCTTGGCGGCAGCGACTTCTTCAAGCTTGTAGGCTTTGATCTTATCAAGAATGGTGCTCATGTCTTCCCCATACGCCATCGCCCGCCCCCCGCCAAGTCACGGGACCACCGTCTGCGGCATTGCTCCTTCATCTTGGCCAATACACCTCCGGGGAGAGCGTCTTTTTCCCCGAAAAAGCCGATCAGGGGCAGAGCCCCTCGCGCCTTTGGCGCCAAGGGTGTCCTGCCGTAGGCGCAATTTCATAAAGGGCCTTAACGCCCCCCCGATCGGCGTTGTCCAGCCGAGGTGACCCGCGCCACGGCTTCCACCGCGCGTTTGGCGGCGCCGCTATCGATGGCTTCTCGGGCAATCTCCACCCCGTCTCTCAACTCTGTCACGCGGCCCGCCACAATCAATGCCGCCGCGGCGTTCATCAGCACCGCGTCGCGGTAAGCGCCCGGTGCGCCGTCCAGCAGGTCGCGGAAGGCTTGGGCGTTCTCGTCCGGGGTGCCGCCCAAGATGTCACGGAACGGATGCACGGGCAGGCCCGCGTCCTCGGGGTGCACAACGCGCGAGCGCAACACGCCGTCCTTCAATTCCACCACATCGGTCTTGCCCGAGATCGAGATTTCGTCTGTCCCGTCCGAGCCATGGACCAACCAGGCCGCCTCGGACCCCAATTCCTTCAACGTCTCGGCCATCGGGTAAATCAGGTCGATCGCGAAAGCCCCGGTCAACTGGCGCTTCACGCCTGCGGGGTTGGTCAAGGGCCCAAGGATGTTGAAAATCGTCTTGCAGCCAAGCTCTTGCCGGATCGGCATGACGTGTTTCACCGCCGGGTGATGCATCGGGGCCATCATGAAGCCGATACCTGCCTCCTTCAGCGACGCCTCTACCACGTCGGCGCCGACCATCACCTCGATCCCCATCTGGGTCAGCACATCGGCAGCCCCGGATTTGGACGAAAGGTTGCGGTTGCCGTGCTTGGCCACGGGCACGCCAGCGCCCGCCACCACAAAGGCCGTCGCGGTGGAGATATTCAGCGTCCCCATGCCGTCACCGCCGGTGCCCACGATATCCATTGCCCCCTCGGGCGCATTCACGGGCACGCATTTTTCGCGCATCACCTGGGCTGCGGCAGCATATTCCGCCACGGATTCGCCACGCGCGCGCATCGCCATAATCAACCCACCCATCTGCGCCGCCGTGGCGGTGCCGTCGAACAGATGGCGGAACGCCTCTTCCGCTTGGGCGCGAGACAGGGGCCCTTCAGAGGCCGCAAAGATGATCGGCTTCATGGACTCGGATGCGGATACGTCGGTCATGCGGGTTCTTTCGTGATTTTCAGGAAATTCTCTAGCATTGCGTGGCCGTGCTCGGACCGAATGCTTTCGGGATGGAATTGAACGCCCTCGATCGGCAATTCCTTGTGGCGCAGGCCCATGATCGTGCCGTCGTCCAATTCTGCGGTGATTTCCAGGGCATCGGGCAGGGTGGCGCGGTCCACCACAAGGCTGTGGTAACGGGTCGCGTTCAGGGGCGACGGGAGCCCGTGGAACACGCCTTTATCGGTGTGGTTCATCGCCCCCAACTTGCCATGGACGATCTCGGCGTGTTGCACGATTTTGCCGCCAAAGGCCTCTCCAATCGTTTGGTGGCCCAGACAAACGCCCATCAGGGGCATTCCGGCCCCCGCCGCGGCCTTCGTCAAAGCCAGACAAATGCCCGCATCCGCCGGATAGCCGGGGCCGGGGCTCAGCACGATCCCGCTGGCACCCGACGCCATCGCGTCCTGCACCGTGATCTTGTCGTTGCGCACCACGCGCACATCAGCCCCCAGCTCGCCCAAATAATGCACAAGGTTATAGGTAAAGCTGTCGTAGTTATCGATCAGGAGAAGCATCCCGGTATTCCTTGAAAGGGGGCCGCAAAAAAAGGTTAAAGGCGGCGCGCGCCCACGCTATACATGTTTCAAAGCAAGGGGCAGGGGTCAAGCGGACGGCTGCATTGCGACAAATAAGAGCGCGCAGAGACGCAATCTCTGCCGACACATGCGCGGGCGCTGTCCGGGCTGAGCAGACAGGAGCAGGACCATGGGCGGTCTGAGTATCGGTGTATTTTGGGGAACTTTGGTGTCGGCAGTGGGCCTTGCGGCCTTGTCGCTAAGCTCTCCCTTGCCGCCACGGGGCGACGATACGGGGCAGGCGGGCGCGGCTGACGCGCCCGCGGCAGTTGTGGAAGAGATCGCGACAGCGCCGGAGTCTGAGGAGGCCGAAGCCGAAGCGCCGGCGGCAGAGCCGGAAGTGGCCCCCGAACCGCTTGCCGAAGAAGCGTCAGAGGCAATGTCGGAAGCAGGGCCAGAAGCCGCACCGGAACCAGCACCGGAAGCAGCTTCACAAGTCGCGCCAACACAAGAAAGTGCCCCGGCCACGGAGGTCCCACTTCCGTCAGGGTCCGAGTTCAACCGCCCCCCGCCAGAACCCGAAGCTGCCCTGCCTGCGCCCGACGTCGCACCGGCCTCCACCGCGCCGCAAGCCCCCGCGATGGCCAGCGACGGGGCAGCACCAAGCCTTGATACCGCGCCCGCCGCGCAACCTGCCGTTGATGCCGTGGCCCCGGCGGCCATTACCGCTGAGGCGACAGATGCCGAGGCACCAGCAAGCCCTGCATCCGCCCCTGCGCCATCGGTCGCAAGTGGCCCCGCCGCGTTGAGCGAGCCCGCGACGAGCGAGACCCCGCAAGTGAGTACAGCGCTTCTGCCACAGGTGGCAGACGCCGAGCCGGAAGCTCCAGATACGCCGAGGCTGCCAACCGTCGGCGAGCCGGAACAACCTGAAGAAGACGCCGAGCAAGAGGTCGCTGCGTCGACCCTGCCGACGGTGTCGGGGGGCAGCGGATTGCCAACGGTCGCGCCCTTGATTGCGCCCGTGGAGCCGGAAGTCGAAGCAGAGGCGGAAGCGGAAGCAGAGACAGAAGAAGTGATTGCGGATCTGCCCGCGATCCAAGCCTTCGCCACACCATTTGATGAGGCTGAGACACGGCCCCTGATGGCAGTTGTCTTGATTGATGAGCCGGGTAGCCGGATCGATTTGGAGACGCTGACGCGGTTCAGTTTCCCCGTGGCCTTCGCGATTGATCCGCTGCACCCTGAAGCGGCCGCTCGGGCGGCGGCGTATCGTGCGGCAGGGTTCGAGGTTGTCGTTCTGGGCTCGATGATCGCAGAGGGTGCCACGGCGGTGGATACCGAAGTGGCCCTTGCCGCCGCCTTGCAGACCTTGCCCGAGGCCGTCGCCGTGATCGACACCCCCGAGGGCCGTATTCAAGGGGATCGCCCGGTATTGGATGCCACGGTTGGCGCCTTGGCCGAAAGCGGCCATGGGTTGCTGGCCTTCCCTCGCGGGTTGAACGCGGCGGAGCAGACGGCGTCACGGGCGGGCGTACCGGGCGCGACGGTGTTCCGCTTCCTTGACGGAGAGGATCAGCGCGCCACGGTTATCACCCGCTTCCTATCGCGTGCGGCCTTTGCGGCGGCACAAGAAGGGACAGTGATTGTGGTCGGACGCACACGCCCCGATACCGTGACGGCGCTGTTTTCCTGGGCCTTGGGGGGGCGCACAGAAGCGGTCGCTTTGGCGCCGCTGTCGGCCACAATGATGCGGGCGGCGGAGTAGGGTTCAGCCGTGGGCGTCGTTTGTTTGGCGCGATAGGCTTGCCTTCGGCAAGAGACGCGCCTGCGGCGCGGGGTGCTGGTGGCGCCTTCGGCGATTATTTCGTTTGAAGAGAGGGGCTTTGCCCCCGTCTGAGGCTAAGGCCTCAGCCTCCCCCACGCTCCCGCGGGGGGATATTTCTGGAACGAGGAAATAGGGCGTGGTGTGCAGACGGGGTGTCAGGAATTGCCACGGGTGAAGAGGCTGGCATCTTCGGCGGCTTTGCGGATGGCACGGGATTTGTTCACGGTTTCCATGAACTCGGCCTCGGGGTCACTGTCGTAGACGACGCCGCCGCCCGCCTGGATATAGAGCTTTTCGTCCTTGATGACAGCGGTGCGCAGGGCGATGCACATATCCATGTCGCCACCGGCAGAGAAGTAGCCGACGCCGCCGCCATAGACGCCGCGTTTTTCGGGCTCTAGCTCATCAATGATTTCCATGGCGCGGACTTTGGGCGCGCCGGATACGGTGCCCGCAGGCATGCCTGCCATGAAGGCTGACAGGGCGTCTTGATCCTCGGCCAGTTCGCCCACCACGTTGGAGACGATATGCATCACGTGGCTGTAGCGTTCGACGATGAATTCCTCGGTCGGGCGTACGGTGCCGATTTTGGAGACTTTGCCAGTGTCGTTGCGGCCCAGATCCAGCAGCATAAGATGCTCGGCCAATTCCTTTTGATCGGCCATCAGATCGGCCTCCAGGGCGCGGTCTTCTTCCGGGGTTGCGCCGCGGGGGCGAGTGCCGGCGATGGGGCGGATTGTGACCTCATCCTCGAACACGCGCACGAGGATTTCGGGAGAGGCGCCGACGACCTGAAAGCCCCCAAAGTTGAAGTAGAACATGAACGGAGAGGGGTTGGTGCGGCGCAGGGCGCGGTAGAGCGCGAAGGGGGCGGTGGGGAAATCCACGCTCCAGCGTTGGGAGGGGACGACCTGGAAGATGTCGCCCTTGCGGATGTAGTCCTTGGCGGTTTCCACTGCCTTGAGGTAGCCGTCGTGGGTGAAGTTCGAGACAGGCTCCCCCAAAGGTTGCGCGTCGCCCATTTCACGGGCCGCCACGGAGGGCGCGCGTTCCAGATCGCGCAGGGCGTCAGACACACGCTCAGCCGCTTGGGCGTAGGCGGCACGGGCCGACAGGCCCGAGGATTGCCACGCGGGGGAAACGATCGTGACCTCGCCCTTGACGCCATCGAGCACGGCGATGACCGAGGGGCGGATCAGGACCGCGTCGGGCAGGCCCAGTGGATCGGGGTTCACGTCGGGCAGGTGTTCCACTAACCGGATCATGTCGTAGCCGAGGTAGCCAAACAGGCCGGCGGCGGCGCCGGGCAGATCCTCGGGCATGTCGATGGCGGATTCCGCCAGAAGGGCGCGGATCGCGTCCAAAGGGGCCTCGGCGCAGGGCTCAAACGTGTCACGATCATAGCGGGCGGCGCGGTTGATGTGCGCGTTTTCGCCGTGGCATTCCCATACCAGATCGGGCTTCATGCCGATGATGGAGTAGCGGCCACGCACTTCGCCGCCGGTTACCGACTCTAGAATGAACGCATCGCGCCCGGCGTCCGTCAGCTTGAGCATGACCGACACCGGCGTATCCAGATCAGCGGCCAGCCGGGCGTGGACCAGTTGGTTTTCCCCCCGCTCCCACGCGGCGCGGAAATCCTCAAACTCGGAGAGTTGCGCCATCGGGACCGCCTTAGGGGAAGGAGGCGTGGACCGAGTTGATCACGCCCTGATTGGTAGAGATGCCCGCATCGGCCTGAAGGGCCTGACCGTAGGCCTCGAAAATATCGGTGGCCATGGATTGGGCGATGGTCTGGTTCATGATCGTCAGCAGGATCGAGGTGTCGGGCGCATCGCGCACACCCGAGTTGATCGCCTCGAGCCGCACGATGTGGGCGGCGTCGGCACCGGGGATCATGACCACGTCGCCTGCGTCTTCCAGTTGAAACACCTGTGCCACAGTAGTGGCGGGCAGGTCGGGCAGCAGGTCCTGGCGGCGGATCAGGCGTTCTTCCGCCGTATCGCCAAGGTCTTCTAGCGCCGCGCCTTGGGCCAGTTGCGCCACCAGTTGCGAGGCACGGTCTGCCACGGCTTCGCGCAGGGCAGTGGCCTGCCAGGCATTGGCGACGTCTTGTTCAATTTCAGCCAGGGGCGGCAGGGACGGGGGCACGATTTCGTCCAGACGCAAGGCGAAAAGGCCGCCATCGCTAAGGTCCAGCAGCTCTGGAAAATCGCTTTCCTCCACCGCCGCTGCGGCATCGCGGAAGTTGTCGTAGGCGGCAATGCCATCCTCAGAGGCGATGGTGTAATCCAGCGTGCCCAGGGTCATCTGTGTGTCCGCGCCCAGTTCTTCCAAGGTGGCACCGGAGGCCAGCAGATCGTCGATATCTTCGCGCATATCGTCGATGGTGCGGCGGGCACCTTCTTGGGCCAGCTCTGCGCTCAGGTCATCGCGGGCGTCTTCAAACGGCACTTCCGAGGCTTCAAGCACGGCGTTCACCCGGAAGATCGCAGGTCCCAGGGCGGTGGGCACGGGCCCCAGAAGCTCTGCCTCATCGTCGCCGAAGATGATCGCGGCGGCGGCGTCGCTCAGGTCCTCTGGGGCGATTTCGCCCAGATCCACATCCTCCAGCGTCAAATCGCGGTCGGCGACCAAGGTGTCGAAGTCGGTTTCCTCGGCGGCAATGGCATCCAGCGCCTCTTGGACCGCTTCGTCCGAGCTGAAGACCAGCCGTTCCAGCAGGCGACGCTCTGGCTGGACGTACTCATCAATGCGGTCGTTGTAGAGCGCCAAAAGCGCCTCTTCGTTGATCTCCACGTCATCCATAATGTCCGAGGGGATGATCCACGCATAGGTGATGCGGCGGGCCTCGGGGCGGGTGAACCGCTCTGGGAACTGCTCATAATAGGCGGCCAGTTGTGCGTCGGTTGGATCGGCGATCGGCTCGGGCAGGTCACCTTCGGTCACGGCGAGGCGGATGAAATCGCGGGTCTCGGCCTGATAGGCAGTGATCGTTTCGGCGAAGAGTTCAGGCGGGGTCAGCCCGCCAATCACGGCCGTTTGCAACAGGGCGCGGGCGACATCCTCGCGGGTGTCTTCCTCAAACTCACGGGGGTTAGAGCCTTGTTGTTGCAGAACAAACTCATAGGAGTTGCGGTCGAATTCGCCCGACGTGTTCTGGAACGCCTGCACCTGTGCGATCTGGCTGGCCACTTCGCCATCCCCCACCGAGATGCCCATTTCGGCTGCTTCATGGTTCAATGCCGCGCGGGCGGTCAGCCCTGCCAAGACCTGCTCATCAATGCCGCGCGCGCGGATTTGCGCGAAGGACACGGCCTGCCCGGTTTGCGCGGATTGGGCGTTGATCTCATTGTTGAGGGCGCGGAAGTAATCTTCTGCGGTGATCTCGGCGTTGCCGACAGACCCCACCCGTGAGGCCCCGCCGCTGAACGAGCCGATGCCGAAACCCGCAAGGGCAACAAACAACAGGCCCATAAGGATCCAGACGAACAGGTTCGAGACTTTTTTCGCAGCAGAGGTCGCCATGTGGATCAGGCCCTTTCAGTGGCAATGTGTTACGCAAACGGATACGCATTTGGCCCAATGGGGGCAAGGGTGTGCTGGCCGCCGGGGCGGCTAATCAGGCGCTCAATGGGGCCAGGCGGGTCACAAGATCGCCAAGTCCGGCACGATCGGCATTGGCAAAAGCGATGCGCAGGGTCGCTTCGGCCTGTCCCGAGCCGCCCTGTTCGCGGCTGGGGCCAAACATCGTGCCGGGCAGAACCAACAGGCTCGCCTCATCCACCAACCGCTTGGCCACAACGTCAGAGGGCGCGTCGAACGGGTGGCGCACATAGGCAAAATACGCGCCCGACCCCAAAAGCTGCCACTCGGGCAGCCGCGCAAATCCCTGTCGCACGGCATCGCGGCGCGCCAAAATCTCCAGCCGCTCTCCGGCAAGCCAATCGCCCAAGTTCTGCATCCCCCAGAGCGCGCCGATCTGGCCAATCTGCGGCGGGCAAATGGCGACAGTGTCGAGAAATTTCTCAACCTCAGCCAAGCGCTCGGGCGAGGCCATGATCGCCCCCACCCGGTGCCCGGTCAGACGATAGGCCTTCGAGAATGAATAGAGGTGAATGAACGTGTCGTCCCACTCATGGTCCTCAAACAGCCCGTGCGGCGCCGCGTCCGAGGAATGGAAATCTCGGTAGGTCTCATCCACAATCAACGCCAAGCCATGGGCCCGCGCCAAATCCCGGAACGCGGCCAATAGGGCAGGGGGATATTCAACGCCTGCTGGGTTATTCGGGCTCACCAAAACAATCGCTTTGGTCCGTGCCGTGATCAACGCCGCCGCTGCTTCAGGGTCCGGCAACAGATCATCGCCCGTGGGCAAATACCTTGCCTTCACACCCTGCATGTCCAACCACATTTGATGGTTGAAATAGAACGGCAGCGGGATAATCACCTCATCGCCCGCCTGTGCAATCGTGGACATGATCGAGGTGAACGCCTGATTGCACCCGGAAGTAATCGCCACCTGCGCCGGCGCAATCTCTCCCCCATAGGCCTTGGACCACTGCGTCGCCAGTTCCGCGCGCAGCGCGTCATTGCCCAAAACCGGCCCATAAAGATGCGCCAAGGGATCGCTCAAAATCGCCTCCGCCATGGCCGCCATCAACCCTTCGGGGGGCGGATCAACGGGGGCTGCTTGGCTGAGATTCATCAAGGGCCGCGTATCTGGGAACACCTTCCCCTCAATCCAGCGCCTTGCCTCCATGACCGGAGGCGCAAAGGTCGCTTTCATATTTGGGTTCAAAGGATTCATCTCGCGTTCCCCTCAAAGGAAACGCGCCGCGCTCCCCCCTTCATCTTGGCAAATACAACTCAATCCCAGCCTAAGCCACGGGCCCAAACGTCAACCATTCGGGCGCCGTCTCAAGCTGCAAACCGACTATCAGGCCCCTAAAACGGAATTTCGTCATCCAGATCGGCACCACCGCCGCCGCCGCCAAAGCCGCCACCGCTACCATTACCGCCGCGATCGTCGCCGCCAAAGCCGCCGCCCGATCCGCCGCGGTCGTCATAACCGCCGCCGCCACCACCGTAGCTGCCGCCGCCACCGCCGCCCGATCCGCCGCCGTCGCGTCCGTCGAGCATGGTCAATGTGCCGCCAAAGCCCTGCAACACAACCTCGGTCGAATACCGATCCTGACCGCTTTGGTCCTGCCATTTGCGGGTCTGCAACTGGCCCTCGATATACACCTTGGAGCCCTTGCGCAGGTATTGCTCTGCGATCCGCACCAGACCCTCTTGGAAAATCGCAACGCTGTGCCACTCCGTCCGCTCCCGGCGTTCGCCGGTGTTGCGGTCTTTCCAGGTTTCCGACGTGGCGATGCGCAGGTTGCAGACCTTGCCGCCGTTTTGGAAATTGCGCACCTCGGGGTCGCGCCCCAGATTGCCGATTAGAATGACTTTATTGACGGACCCGGCCATCACTTTCCCCCTCGTGGATTGCTGACGCGCCCCGATTCCGGGCGCGTGATTGGTTTCCGGTTAGACCACCCGATTAAGGTTAAGAAAACCCTTAAACCTTGCCCGGTAATCCTCCCCCTAGGAATAACCGCCCTCACAGGCTATATTCTGCGGGATTATTCCCAAGCGATCCGAGGCTTGATGCTTTATTCTCGTCTGTTCCCCGCTGCCCCGCACGGTCCCTTGTTGCGGATCGCTGCGATTTTCAGCGTCCTCTTCACCCTGCCTGCCATGGCGCAAAGCGGTTTGGACCGTCTTGACCGCGCCATGGGCGTGCTCGATGGCCGTGCGGCCACGCAATACGAATTCTCATCCCGTCTGCGTCCCGGCTCGGTCGAGACGCGTGGGCTTCCGGCCTTTGAAGGCGCCTACGATGGCCCCTTCCTTGAAGTCGCAAGGTCGGCGGCGCGCCGCCATGGCGTGCCTGAGGATCTTTTCCTGCGTCTCGTGCAGCAAGAATCCGGCTGGAACACCGCAGCGCTCAGCAGCGCGGGCGCGATCGGACTGGCGCAGCTGATGCCGGGCACGGCGGAAATCCTTGGGGTGGACCCTTCCGATCCCGTCGCCAATCTTGATGGGGGCGCACGCTATCTGTCGCAACAGTTCCGCCGTTTTGGTACATGGCGACTGGCCTTGGCCGCGTATAATGCAGGCCCCGAGGCGGTCGAACGCCACGACGGCGTCCCCCCCTATGACGAGACCCAACACTACGTGCGCGTGATCCTTGGCACACGAAGCTAAGCGGCCCAAGGGCAGCCGGCCCGAGCCTCAGCAGGCTGAGACCGGGCAGCCGGATACCGAAGTGTTTCGTCTCGATTGGGTGTTGCGCGTGTTGGAGGCGGTGCTGTTTTGCTGTCTGTCCGCGTTGATCCTGTTCTGGATCTCGGACCGGATGCGCGATGTGGGGTTTGAGCCCATCGCCGTGACCCCCTGCGTGGGTGAGGAATGCACCCCTTACGTCGGTCCCTACAGGGGTAGCACTTGGGCGGTCTTCTCCGATGCGCTGTCGCCGTCCGGCCCCACGGCCTTGTCCAACATCAACATTTGCACGCAATTGATCGAGACCCTTGAGATGCGTGGAGAAGACGGCGACGGCGTGGCCCGCGTCCTTGATCTGATCACCAATCGCGGCACCGTCACGGTTGAGAGGGTGGACGAGGCGACCCTACGCATCGGTCCAGGCTCGCGCAATGATGGGTTCTTTGACGTGATCCGCGATGGGCTGTCGATGGGCACCTCGAAGGGGTGTTTTCCGATCAATTACAAACCCGTCTTCTGGCCCCTTTGGGCATCGTGGTCATTGCTGGCGGGCCTGCGTCTGTTGCGGGGCCGTCAAAGGGTTTGGGCCGAGCGTTAGTCCGGGGCCGTAGGCGGCTCCTCATCGGCTTCAATCTCTGCGCCAAGGGCTATCAACCGCTGTTTCAGGGTGTCCGCGACCGGATCACCGGCCTCCAGAGCGTGGACATAGGCGTGGGTCAGGTAGAACGCCGCGCCTTGTTGCGTCGCCTCCGCGTCGGCCGCTTGCATATATAGGGTGATGACCTGCGCCCAATCGCCCGTTTGCTGCCCGTGGTGCAGGGCAGCTTCAAATCGCGGGTAGGACACGGCGCTACTGTGCCGCCTCGATCTTGGCGGCTATCCAGGCGTGAAACAGGTGCGTCGGCCCATCCATCGCCGGAGAGAACCTTCCGCCGTCAAAGCCCTCGGCCGCGCGGCCCCGCTGCATCCCCTCCACCACGAAGATATCTTCTTCGAAAACGTCTTTCCATTGCCGCGCGTTCTTAGCCCGCAGGGCGGCGTCTGTGTCGGGCGTGGGGTAATAGATATGCACATGTTCGCGGGTGCGATTATGGGCGACGGGTTCCAGCACAATGGCATAGGCGTGGTCCCGGTGAACGCCCATCAACACGTTGGGAAAGACCGAGATATACTCTGCGCCCGCATCCCAATGGCTGCTGAGCCCTTGGAAATCGGGGAAGGTGGCCCCGTCGTCACCCTTGAGTTGCCGGTAGACATAGGTGCCTTGGCCCGAGAAGTGGCCCGGTTCTTCGATATGATAGTGGTCCTCCAGGCGGGAATAGGTGTTCAGCGCGGGATGAACCCAAGGCAGGTGATAGCTTTCACAATAGTTCTCGACTGCCAGTTTCCAGTTCGTCGTAAGATCGAGGGTGAAGCAGCTGTCCGCGCCGCCGTGGTACATGGGCTGATCGAATTCGGCCCATCGGGTTAGAAGGTCTGCGTGGACGTCTTCAAACGGGGCAGCATCGCCCGAGAGGTTGATGAACACGACATCGCGCCAGACGTGGCTGCGCACTTCCGCCAAGCCTAGGGTGGCACGGTCAATGCCGGGGTGGGCGTTCTGGCCCGGTCCGCCCACATGGGGAGTGGCCACCAGCTTGCCCGATTTGGCGTAGCACCACGAGTGGTAGGGGCAGCGGATCGCGCCTTCGATCTTGCGGGGCGCATCCACAAGGATCATGCCGCGATGGCGGCAGATGTTGAAGAACACGCGCACCCGTTTTTCGTCATCGCGCAACAGGAGAAGCGGCTGGCCCAAGAATTCGATCGGGCGGGCATCTCCGACCTCCGGCACGTCTGCCGCGACGGCCAAAGCGGCCCATTGCTGGCGAAGCACTGCGTTGTTTTCCGCGATGATCGTGGCTGGATCGGTGTAGTGGCTGTTGGGCAAGCCACGGGCCCGGTCGATGGGGGCGGTCACGTCGGCGAGGGGGCGGATCAGATCATCTGGCATGGCACATGCTCCGGCTGTTGGCTGCCCCCAGCGTGGGTTTGCGGGGCACTTACGTCTTGCCAATCCGCGACAATTCCATGGCTCCCAAAGACATGGAGAAGCCTAGCGGTGCCTAGACGCTGCCCAACAGGTCCGTCACCGGGGCGCCGGGAGGAAGGTCCAATGCCACCCGCAGGGCGGCGCGGCCACGGGCCAGGCGCGACGTGACCGTACCCGGCGCGAGGCCGGTTTTCTCGGCGATCTCGGCGTAGCTTAGGCCGTCGATGGCGCGCAGTCGCAGAAGGTCTTGTTGATCTTGGGGCAGGGCTGCTAGTGCCTCTAGCGCTTCGGCGCAGGCAAGCCGCGTGGTGCTGTCAGACCCGCGTGGGGCGACCAATTCATCTGGTTCGACTTCGGCAGACGGGGCTAGGGCGCCCCGGCGATAGGCCCGGTGGCGTAGGGTGGCGAAAGCATAGGCACGCACATCGTCAATCGGTGTGGCATCGGTGCCGTCTTCAAAGGACAGGGCCATGCGCGACCAGACCCGGAGCAGCGTTTCCTGGACCAGATCATCGGCCTCATCCGCCGAGCGGGCCAACCGCCGGGCCGAGCGGCGCAAATCCGTGAGAAGCGCGGTGAAAATACGCGTGTGAGGGAGGGCGACGGCGGTTCCATCCTGGCGGGGGAGCGGGTGAGCGTGGGGCATGGGGGCCTCGGTAAATTTGGGGTTCCGTGAGCACCCATGACGCTGCTGCGCCTTGCGTCATGCCGCAAGGCGGCAGACGCGATCCGGGCGGGCCTTGCCCCAAAGCCGCCCATGGCGGGCAATCCATTGCCGATGCCGTGGGGGCTCGGCGGGACGTTGCAGGCACGGCGCGGACATTTGAGCAAAGCGCCGCCGATCCCGGCCAGCGCGAGGACACGGGCGGATGAAAAGCGCGCGCCAGGGCTCTTCCCTTATAGATGCCCCGCTAATGAGGGCGGTGCGCATCTGACACGTAACCAAATGAAGGACACCTTTCATGGACACGACTTTTGACACGGCACGCCTCAAGGCATTCACCGCAGCGGCCGCCTTTGGCGCGCTTGTGGCCAGCACGAGCCTTGCCACGGCCCAAGCCGCGGCCGTTGATGCCGATGGTGACGGAATGGTCAGCTTCACGGAACTGCTGGTCGTCATGCCTTCGCTGAGCGAGGCTGAGTTTATGGCGCTCGATGCCGACGGCGATACACTCTTGAACGGCGCAGAAATTGAAACGGCGCAGGAAGCTGGCTTGCTGCCCGTCGAATAACGCATCCCCCTTCTTGGCCCGCCCTCCCCAGGTTACTGCGGCGGGCCAAGGACGCGGCGCGGGGGCGGGGCAGACGGCCCTCGCGTCGTGGAGGCTTTGCCGATGGGGCGGCAGAGTTTTTTGCAAAAAACTCAGGAAAAGCCTTGCAAGGCTTTTCGGGGAAGCCTTTTGCAAAAGGCTTTGTAAGAGCCTTGCAAGGCTCTTACGCCGAGGTCAGCCGCCGAGCAGCGGGTCGGCGACGGGGGCGTAGCCCGGCAGGCGTCCACGGTTGAGGCCCCAGACTTGGGAAAGGTAGGCGCTGTCTGCCACGATGACGCTGTCAAGAACGGCCTGTGCCGCGCTGTCTTGTGTGGCGGTGTCAAGCGGTTCCACGGTGGCGAATGACAGCACGATATCGCTGTTGGCGATCTCATAGGTCGCGAAGTGTACCAAGATCTCACCAAACACGCCGCCGCGCCCGACATTGGCGAAGACCACGCCTTCCGATCCAAAGTGGGCATGGATTTCGGCCAGTGTCGTTTCTCCGAAGACGAACCCGTCGATTTCTGTGGCAACAGGGCCGGGCGTGGTGGGGCGTATTTCCATGAACGACACGGCCCCGGTTTCGCTATCGGCGATCACCGTCACCATCGAACCGTTAAGCTCAGCCCAGATCGAACGGGTAAACGGCGCTTGGGTTTGTGTGTCGTCGGGCGTCGGCAGCCCTTCGGGGATCGGCTCTCCGAAGGTGATGCCGTGCAGGGTCTGGCCCTTTGCGGGCAGGGCCGCGACGCCTGCCAGAACGCTCAGCGCCAAGAGGAGGCGTCGCATAATCAGGTGCCCCGAGCGATGGCCGCCACGCCCGTGCGGGCCAGCATAACCTCGCCCAAGGGGCGCATCAGGTCGCAGAAGGCGTCAATCTTCTCGGGCGTGCCGGTCATCTCGAACACGAAGCTTTCCAGCGTGCTGTCCACGACATTGGCGCGGAAGATCTCGGCTGTGCGCAGGGCCTCGACCCGCTTTTCGCCCGTGGCGATCACTTTAATCAGCGACAATTCCCGAGCCACGAATGGGCCGTCCACGGTCAGGTCGGCGACTTCATGCACCGGCACCATGCGCCCCAGCTGCATCTTGATCTGGTTAATCACCTGCGGCGTGCCCGACGTCACGATGGTAATGCGCGAGCGGTGGCCGCCGTGGTCAACCTCGGCCACCGTCAGGCTCTCGATGTTGTAGCCCCGGCCCGCAAACAGGCCGATCACACGGGCCAGAACACCCGGCTCGTTTTCCACCAGAATGGCGAGCGTGTGGGTTTCGATCACATCGCTGAGGTGGCTGCGAAGGTCATAGGCGGAATGGCTGGTGGAGCCTTGTTCGATATTGAGGGCCATGGGGCGGGTCTCCTGCGGGCGCGGCGGGGTGCCTGCGCGGGGTGGTAAGGGGATAGGGTTACGGGATGAGCGAGGGGAAGGCCTCGGACAGGGGGATAGGAAAAGGGATCGGGGCGGCGCGGGGGCCGTCAACAAATGAACTCGGGTGTCGAAGGGAGGCCAGTTCTTCGGCAAGCACAAGGCTGGCGGCTGTGAAGACGGCATCTCCCAATTCGTCCAGCCGCGCCGTAACCGGGGCTTCGCGGTCGCTATCTGGGTGCGCTACGAAGTCGAGGATCAGGGCCGTGCTGGCCTCTGGGCCAATGTCGAAGACCAATGAAAAGCGGCTGTCGCTGAAGGCTTCTATCGACAGCAGTCCTTGAGTGGCGAGGATTGTATCCGGTTCTCCAAGGCGCTCCAGGACATCGCGCAAAGTCATACTCTGAACCCGTAGGCCGTCGCTTTGCGGCGCTGAGCCGGCATCAGAACTGGCAAAGCTCGCAAGAAAGTTGATTGTACCCGAGGCAGAATAAGACACGGAGAGTCGGTGCCCATGGGGCAGCGGATAGGTCGCGTGAGTCCCATCTTGCGACGAAGAAAATTCCAACGGCTCGCCGATAGGCCCCAGCGCAGAGGCGGGCATGCCGGGGCGCAACCCCCGAAAATCCTGCGCCGATGCGGGCAGGGCGCAAAGCGCCAGAAGGGCGGCCAAGCGGATCATGAGATTGGCACGCCGCACGCAGGTTCGGGCGGCAGTTGTGGGAAATCAGCGTCGAAGGATTCCAGCGTCTGGAACGGATGCTCAGGCAGATTGAACGGCGGCTCACCATCGCGCAGCCCATAGCGATCACCGGGGAAAACGCCACCCTCAACCACGGTTTCAAACAGGTCCAATTCGTCCCAACAATGGAAACCGCCGGGGTCAAGTGGACCAAAGCCACCGGCCGGATATTCATAGCAAACCTGCGCGCCGCCGATGGGTAGATCAAACAGCTCTCTACTATCCAAGCCCCCATCGCGGCCCGTGTCGTTCGAGCCATCATTTTGCAGCTCTCGCAACTCGGCATCGGAGTACACACCCCACGACCCCACAATCACATCGGGCAGGTCATGATACCAAAGATAGGCCGTCCCATCGCCCGCCGTATATTCGATCTGATTGCCCGAGCTGTCGTAGAAATGCACCGTCCGCCCGCAGAGCAGGTCGAAGAGAGCGTCGACGTTGGCTTGGGCGTTGGCGGGCAGGGCGAAAATCGTCAGCGCACAAAATGTGGCTGAGGTCAGGCCGACCCGCCGGTTCGGGGTCTTGGTTTCATATGAACCTGCCATTCTGGGGCTCCATCATCGGGTTAAGCTTTTGTCGGCACGTGTCTGGCGGCGGCCCAATGACCCGGAAGAGGTATAAACGAACGCCTCTTGCCGAGCCACATGGACCACGCCTTGCTCACACCAAAACCCCACCCGCGTCGCCGATCACGCCTTGGGTGTCGGCTTCGCCCAGAAGCATTTCATTGTGGGCTTTGCCCGAAGGGATCATCGGGAAGCAGTTTTCGTGCTTCTCGACCAGGCAATCAAAGATCACCGGGCCCTCGTAGTTGATCATCTCCATGATCGCGTCGTCCAGATCCTTAGGGTCCGAGCAGATGATGCCGTGGGCGCCAAAGGCTTCGGCCAGCTTCACAAAGTCGGGCAGGGCTTCGGACCAGCTTTCAGAATAGCGCTCTCCGTGGAGCAGTTCTTGCCACTGGCGGACCATGCCCAAACGCTCGTTGTTCAGGATGAACTGTTTCACCGGCAGGCGGTACTGCATGGCCGTGCCCATTTCCTGCATGTTCATCAACCAAGAGGCTTCGCCGGCAACGTTGATGACCAGCGCGTCCGGGTGCGCCACTTGCACGCCGATAGAGGCCGGGGTGCCATAGCCCATGGTGCCAAGTCCGCCCGATGTCATCCAGCGGTTCGGCTCGTCAAAGTCGAGGAATTGTGCGGCCCACATCTGGTGCTGTCCCACTTCCGTGGTGATGTAGCGGTCGTGGCCTTTGGTCAGCTCTTGCAGACGTTGCAGGGCGTATTGCGGCTTAATCACTGTCTCGGACGCTTTGTAATCAAGGCACCGCACGGTGCGCCATGTCTCAATCTGCTCCCACCAATCCTTCACGGCGGCACGCTCGGCCTTGCGGCCCCGGGCTTTCCAAACCTTCAGAATGTCTTCCAACACATGGCCTACATCCCCAATGATCGGGAAATCGGCGTGGATCACCTTGTTAATCGACGAGGGGTCGATATCCACATGTGCCTTGCGTGAATTGGGCGAGAAATCAGCGATCCGGCCGGTGATACGGTCATCAAAGCGGGCGCCGATGTTAATCATCAGGTCGCAGCCGTGCATGGCCAGATTGGCCTCGTAGGTGCCGTGCATCCCCAACATGCCAAGCCATTTGTCGCCCGAGGCGGGATAAGCGCCCAAGCCCATCAGGGTTGAGGTGATGGGGAAGCCCGTGGCCTCGACCAATTCTGTCAAAAGCGCGCTGGCCTTGGAGCCAGAGTTAATCACCCCGCCACCGGTGTAGAACACTGGTTTCTTGGCGGTTTCCATCGCCTCAACCAAGGCGGTGATGATATCAATGTCGCCCTTCACCTTGGGCTGATAGTGGCTGACTTTGGCTTTGGGCTTGGGCGTGTATTCACCGGTGGCGAATTGCACGTCCTTGGGGATGTCCACGAGAACGGGGCCGGGCCGACCCGAGGTGGCGATGTGGAAGGCCTGGTGGATTGTATCCGCCAAACGATCGGTTTCCTTCACCAGCCAGTTCATCTTGGTGCAGGGGCGCGTGATGCCAACGGTGTCGGCCTCTTGGAACGCGTCTGAGCCGATCATGAAGGTGGGCACCTGACCCGTCAGGCAGACAATTGGAATGCTGTCCATCAGCGCATCGGTCAGGCCGGTCACGGCATTAGTGGCACCGGGGCCAGAGGTTACCAGAACAACGCCGGGTTTGCCGGTAGAGCGCGCATAGCCTTCGGCGGCGTGAACCGCGCCTTGTTCGTGACGCGCCAAAATGTGGCGGATCGCGTTTTGCTGAAAGATCTCGTCATAGATCGGAAGGACAGCGCCACCGGGATAGCCAAATACCGTATCGACACCCTGCTCCTTCAGGGCCTCGACGATCATTTTTGCTCCGGTCATCTGCTGTGACATGCTTTGTGACATGGGCGCTTCATCCTTCTTCATCGCGCTTCATCTTTCGTATGCGAAATTGTATTCCAAAAAAAAGCCCCCGGAGGGTGATCCGGGGGCGCATGGTTCCAAATATGGATGTCGTTACCGACCCATGCGCCTTTTTCCTACAAGTACGAGAATGCCGGACATTGCCGAGCCTCCTATTATCGCGTGGGCCGGACGTTATGACTGAGGGTTTTTCGCGTCAACAGCCAAAAGTGCCTGTTCGTGAATAAAATGTCGTTCAAGCGGCGTTTTGCGCAATTAATGTCGCGAGGGCGGTCGTAACATAACCTTCATACAGTCGTTACAGACCTGTCGCGCTCTGATCCTAAACCGCCCCTAGCTGCGCCGTGATGCGCGGACTTCTTTCTGTTTGCAAAGCTAGGACATCCGATGAAAGACATCGATACAAGCGACATGAGCTGGGACGACTGGGACGAGACAATCCGCCCGGCCCCTGAAACCACCGACTTTGACCGCGTTGTTGACGCCTCGATGAACCGCCGCGGCTTTCTCGGGTCGGTTCTGGCAATTGGCTCCGGCGCGGCTGTTATGGGCACAGCGATGTTGCGCGGCACAACGGCCATGGCAGACGGCCACGCGACGTTTCCGTTCGATCCAATCTCGATCTTCACCGATAACACGGTGCATGTGCCTGCGGGCTATAACTGGAGCACGGTTGCCCGTTGGGGTGATGCGATGTTCTCGGGCGCGCCCGAGTTTGCCAATGGCCACGGCGTTGATGGTTCCGACATGATCTTCGGTGAAAACACCGACGGCATGGAGCTGTACAACATCGACGGCGCAGAAGTGATTGCCGTGAACCATGAATACGTGAACCCCGGCATCAACATCACGGTTGCCGACGGCGCAGAGCCAACGGCCGACGACGTAACGACCCTGATGAACCTGCAAGGCGTTTCCGTGATTGAAGTCGCGATGGGTGACAACGGCTACGAGATCGTCGTCGATAGCCCCTACAACCGCCGCATTCACCACAACACGCCAATGACCATTGCGGGCCCCGCCGCTGGTCACGCGCTAATGCAAACCTCGGACGATCCCGCAGGCACAACGGTGCTGGGCACGCTGAATAACTGTGGTTCCGGGCGCACTCTTTGGGGCACCTATATGACCTGCGAAGAGAACTTTAACGGCTACTTCGGCGCCACCGACGCCGACGCGCCACGCCCCGACGGCTTTGATCGCTATGGCATCGCCGCTGACAGCCGCTACGCCTACGAGGTGTTCCACCCGCGCTTTGACTACGCGGCGGAGCCCAATGAAGCGCACCGTCACGGCTATATCGTCGAGATTGATCCCGCCGATCCGACCTCGACACCGGTCAAGCGCACCGCACTGGGTCGCTTCAAGCATGAAAACGCTGCCATGACGTTGGCCGCTGACAACCGTGTTGTCGTCTATATGGGCGATGATGAACGCGGCGAGTTCATGTATAAATACGTGTCCAACGGCACCTATACCGAAGGCGGCTCTACTGAGGGCCTGTTGGATGACGGCACGCTTTATGCCGCGCATTTCAACACCGACGGCACCGGCGAATGGCGGGCGCTGACGCCTGACACCACCGAAATGGACGCGGCGATGATCTGCATCCACACCCGTCAGGCAGGCTCTGCCGTGGGGGCCACCACGATGGATCGCCCTGAGTGGATCGCCGTTTCCACCACCTTGCCCGAGGCCTACTGCTGCCTCACCAACAACTCGCGTCGGGCCGAAGGCTTCACCAACGCCGGTGGCGACGCTGCTGAACCTGCGCCGGGCACCCCGAACGAGCGTGCGGAAAACCGCTACGGTCAAATCGTGCGCTGGCGTCCTGTGGGCGAAGATCACGGCGCGACCGATTTCACATGGGATCTCTATGTGATGGCGGGCAACCCTGTGGTTGGTCTTGGGGCCTATGCGGGATCGGACAATGTGACCGAAGGCAATATGTTCAACTCTCCCGATGGGATGGTTGTGGACAGCAACGGGTTGATCTGGATCCAGACGGACGGCGACGACAGCAACGAAGGCCCTTACTCTGGCATGGGCAACAACCAGATGCTGGTGGGTCATCCTGAAACGGGCGAAATTGCGCGTTTCCTGACCGGTCCAAGCGGGTCCGAGGTGACGGGCCTGACGTGGAACAGCGACCGCACTGTGGCTTTCGTGGGCATCCAGCACCCCGGCGGCAATTTCCCTGACGGCGGTGACAGCGTCCCGCGGTCGTCCATCGTTGCCGTATGGCGCGAAGACGGCGCGACGATCGGTTAAGGCTTCTACTATATAGTATAGTGGGATCAGGAAGGGGCGGCATTTCGGTGTCGCCCCTTTTACTTTGGCGGCGACTTTTGCGGGACGCCGAGCCTGATTTCTAGAATCACTTCGCTTGTTTTTGGGGACGGAAAACGTGCGTTCCGCCCAATTTACGAGGAATGCCGCGATGCGCAGCCGTTTTAGACGCAGATTCGGTGCGCAAAAGATCACCATCCCTAGGTGTGTCGGCTCAATTTTTGAGCGTTGTGGCGGTGATACCCGAAATCACCAAATATTGTTGGAGGGCGATAGCGCTAACGAAGATGCCGGGAAGGGAGGCAAGCCCCAAAATGCTCGAATTGGTCAAAAGATTTTACAGAAACTGCCTCAAAGGTGAAGAAAAGCTGTTTTCTGACGGCAAGCGCCGCGCTAACGTGCCGTCACTTATAAGCCACTGGGCACCCAGGAGGGGGGCTCGGGGAAAAGATCCAACCGGGAGGATTACACGAATGGATCGTCGTTCTTTTTTGCGGACATCCGCTGTCGGCGGGGCAGCAGCCGCGTCCACGACACTTGCAGCACCGCTTTACGCCCAAGGTAACCGCGAGCTGACGCTTGTGACGTCTGTTCCAGACGGCTTTGCGATTTTTGATGACGCAGCACAGCTTGCCATCGACTACATTGCCGAGATGACTGATGGTCAGCTGACCTTCAACAAGAACTCTGCCGGTACACTTGTTGGCGCGTTCGAAGTGTTTGACGCTGTGTCTTCGGGCCAAGCGGACGTGTATCACTCGGCTGAGTACTACTTCCTCAACCAGCACCCTGCATTTGCCTTCTTCACGTCCGTGCCTTTCGGCATGACGTCGCAGGAGCTGGCAAACTGGTACTACCGTCGCGGTGGTCAGGAAATGCACGACGATCTGTCGTCGCTGTTCGGCTTGAAGCCCCTGATGTGCGGTATGACCGCGATGCAGCCCGGCGGTTGGTTCAACACGGAAATCAACTCGGTTGAAGACCTGCAAGGTCTGCGCTTCCGTATGCCCGGCCAAGGTGGTCAGGTTCTCGGCCGCCTCGGCGCGTCGGTACAGAACATCCCCGGTGGCGAAATCTACCAGGCGCTGTCCTCTGGCCAGATCGACGGTGCGGAGTGGATCGGTCCTTACGCGGATGAGCGCATGGGCTTCCAAGAGGTCACCAACACCTACTACGCGGCTGGTTTCCACGAGCCAGGCTCTGCCCTGACCATGGGCTTCAACTTGGAAATCTGGGAATCGCTGACACCACAGCAGCAGCGCATCTGTAAAGTGGCGACCGAGGCCGCTCACGCACAGAACACCGCTCTGTCGCTGGCTGAAAACGGTGCCGCGCTGGCCCGCTTGCAGTCTGGTGGTGTTCAGGTTCGCCAGTTCCCTGACGACGTTTGGGATGCCTTCGGCTCTGCCGCCGCAGAGGTTCGTGAAGAGAACATGGGCGACGAAATCTACGCCAACATCGCGAACTCCTACTTCGCGTCTCAGGCAGAATCTGCCGGTTGGTACGAGATTGCTGACGGCGAGTACCAGCGTCAGCGTAACCGCGTTAACGCCGGTTAATCACCCGATACGTCTAAAGACCTCCTCCATCCTGCCTTACGGCGGGGTGGGGGCGTTTTCAAAGGCCCCTGACGGGTCGCCTTTGTTTGGCGGCACCAATGGCCGAGATCGCTTCGGCTGGAGATTCTCAACATGCTAGATCTGATCCTCTGGGCTCTGACGGAGTTCGTGATGGCCCCGGTGAATATCGTCACCGCGCTGCTCAACCCCTCGTCTTGGCTCGATTGGTCCAACCCCGAAGCGTTGTCGCGATTCATGTATTATGGGGCCTCGGTAGAGCTGTTTTTCGCGCTGTTCTTCGTGTTAACCATCATCACTGTCATCGGGGTCTTCAAGCGCGAGTTCCTTTGGACCTGTGTGCGCATCCAAGAAGGTTTCGCCAATGCTTTGGGCCGCACCGCGGCCTGGGTTGGCCTTTTGATGGTGCTGCAACAGGTGATAATCGTTTTCCTTCAGCGTATTTTCCGCGTGCCGGATATTTCGTTCGGGCCGTTGGGGATCACCTTCACGCAAGACCTGTCTTGGTGGGCGGAGGAGCTGAAGCTCTATAACGCCATCATCGTGACGCTCTGTGTGACCTATACATTCGTGCAAGGCGGCCACGTTCGCGTGGACCTTGTGTATTCTGCCGTGAAGTTCCGCACCAAGAAGGTGCTGGATATGTTGGGCGCGATGTTCTTCATGCTGCCCGTAGTGACGCTGACGTATATGTACGCCTGGTTCTTCATGTGGCGTCACCTTGTGGTGCCGAACCCTTCCGCCTCGGGCACGCTGGATCGCATGATTATGCAGTCGCGCGCCCTGCGGTGGAATGTCGAAACCATTGGCTTCAGCCCCAACGGCTTCAACGCTTACTTCCTCTTTAAGGTGCTGATTGTGGCCTATTGCGTGCTGGTCTTCCTGCAAGCGTGGTCGATGTTCTGGCGCTCGTACCTGGAATGGAAAGAGGGCGAGGCCAGCGAAGGCAAATACATTGATCAAGATTTCCTGGGCGACGAGGCCGAGGAAGTCGAACACGCCATCCACTCAGGTTCCACCTGATCCACAACAAGACAATGCGCCCCCATAGGCGCAGCATAGGGACGAATTAGATGCTATTTGGATTGGACGGGGTCGAGATTGGCCTGATTATCGTGTTCCTCACCTTGTTTGGTGGGATCATGACGGGCTTTCCGGTGGCCTTCGCCATTGGTGGCGCGGGTGTGATTTCCTTCGCGATTATCGCGGTTTTGGACAGCTCTGGCTTGCTGATCCACCAAGCGGTGGATGTGCGATCAGAGGATTATCTGGCGCTGATTGCCGATGGAGTCCCGCGAGATACGATATCAACGTTCAGATATCCCGATTTGCCGCGCATTGATGAGGCGTTGTTCACCGGCGGTTGGGAAACCGCGCTGGATCGCAACCTGTCGTTCATTGTGAACCGCATGAACGAGCGTGTGATTGCGGGCCAATCCATCGAGATCCTTTTGGCCGTTCTGATGTTCGTGATGATGGGCATCACGCTGGAACGCTCGAAAATTGCCAACGACCTGCTGACCACGATGGCGCGCGTCTTCGGCCCGCTTCCCGGCGGTCTGGCTGTATCCATCGTGATCGTGGGCGCGTTTCTTGCGGCCTCGACCGGGATCGTGGGCGCGACAGTTGTGACCATGGGCCTGCTGGCTCTGCCGACAATGCTGCGCAACAACTACTCGCCCGAGTTGGCGACCGGCGTTATCGCCGCGTCGGGTACCTTGGGACAGATCATTCCACCTTCGATCGTGATCGTTCTTTTGGGCACACTGGCGGGTGATCTGTATGCCACGGGGCAAGAGACCCGCGCCGTCACCGCAGGGTGCCGCGATGCGCTGACCTATCTGGGCCAACCTGCGGTTCTGTCGGTCGGCACATTGTTCCAAGCGGCGCTTCTGCCGGGCATCTTCCTGGCGTTCCTTTATGGCGCGTATTCTTTTGGTTACGCTTTGGTGTTCCCATCGAAAGCTCCCGCGGTGCAAATGGGGACCAGCAGCGGAGAACCCGTGACACGGGGCGAAGGTCTGACTTGGTTCCTTGGGGTGCCAGCGGCGATTATCATCGGGGTAAGCCTTGCGGCCTCCGTGGGTATCGTGGGCAGCCAGACGATCACCGTGTCGGATATGTCCGACGGAGCGGCCAGTGCATCGCTGCGCACCAATGTGTCCGAGCAATGTGCGGCGGGCATGATTGAACTGCACGGCCAAGAGGCCTGGGACATAGCCGTCGCCGAGCAGGCCGCCATTGAATCGGGCGCCGCAGGGGAAGCTGCCCATGAGCGCACACCGGAAGAGATGGTTATTGCCACCGATGCGGCCCTTGCCGCGGCGGCGCCCATCGGCAGCGGCGTTGCGGTCCTGTTCACGCTTTTGGCGCTGACCTTGGTGTTGGCACGCGGCATCTCGCCGTCGTCCTCTCCGCTGCCATTGTTGGTGGGGGGAATGGGCATCGTGCTGGCCTTGGCGGCTGATGTGATGTTCATCGGTCCGTTGACGGGACCGGGGACGACCTTTGCGGTTCTCGCCATTCCTTTCGGTCTGACGGTCTATGGGTGCTACCACGCCGTGGGGCGTCTGTCGCAGAACGAGCTGTTGCGTGTGGTCTTCCCGCCGCTGGTTTTGATCGTGGCGGTTCTGGGCTCGATCCTTGGCGGGATCACCAACCCGACACCGGCGGCCGCCTTGGGCGCAGCTGGGGCGATCATGTTGGCGGCCTATCGCAAGTTTGGCGATGACCGCGGCGGCGCGAAGATCATTGTTGGGGCGGCCTTTGCCGTGGTGATCATGATCGTCGTGGGCGTGAACTTTGACCTGCGGATGTCGCGCGAGGCCGTAACCGTTGCCGATTGGCTGGCCTATATCGTGACGCAAGCTGCCTATCACTTCGCCTTCTTCGGCCTGCTTTTTGCCTGCTGGACGCTTTTGCGCACTAGCGTTTTGGGACCAGTTGTGCGCGAAACGGCGAAGGTCACGAGCATGGTGTTTACCATCCTCATCGGGAGCCAAGTGTTGAACCTGACGCTGATCGCCTTTGGCGGTGAGCATTACATCCAGCAGTTTCTGCGGGCGTTTGACCAGGAATGGGTCGTGTTCCTGCTGGTGATGGCGATCTTGTTCTTCCTGGGCTTCGTGCTCGACTTCCTGGAGATCATCTACATCGTGATCCCCATCGTGGGGCCGGTCATTTATGGCGGGACGCTGGACCCGAAATGGGTGACGATCATGATCGCGGTGAACTTGCAGACCTCGTTCCTGACACCGCCATTTGGGTTTGCGCTATTCTACCTAAGGGGCGTGGCGCCAAAGTCGGTGACGACGGGGCACATCTACCGAGGGGTGCTGCCGTTTGTGGGCATTCAGGTGTTGGGATTGGCGATCTTGTGGTTCTTCCCGGGCATCGTGACGATCGTGCCGGACCTGCTGCCGAACTAGGGTTTCGAGAGCCTGTAGAGATTGGGGAAGGGGGGCCATGGCGGCCCTCCTTTTTCGTTTGGAGGCGCGGAGGAGGGGGTGGACCCTCCGGGGGCGATATTTTTGAAAAGATGAAGGGGGGCCGTGCGCGTTTACGCGGAGGGTTCGATCAGATCCCAGAGGTTGCCCCAAGGGTCGCGCCATTGGGCGACGGTGCCGTAGGGCTCGTGCCGGGGCGTTTCTAAGAGAGTGCCGCCCGCGGCGGTGATCTTGGCGGCGTCCTCAGTGAAGTTGCTTGAGTGCAGGAAAAAGCCCACACGGTCGCCGGTTTGCTGGCCAAGGGCCGAGGACTGGCTAGCGGTTGTGGGCATTGCGAGGAGGAGGGCGGGGCCCTGTGGGGAGGGGCTGACGGTGACCCAACGCTTGTGGGTTTGGTCCTCGTCGCTCAGCAACGTCCAGCCGAGGCCATTGACGAAGAAGGCGATGCCCTCGTCGTAGTCGGGCACGATTAGGGTCAAGAGCGCGAGGCGCATCAGCGGTTTCTGTCGGGGGCGGCGCGCAGATCGGGTAGGGTGATTTGGGCCACTTGCTGCGCGATGGGATCGGTTGAGAGGGGGTGGGTTTGGGTGTCGTAATCTTCGGGCGCGCCGATGTCTTGCCATTGGCCGTTTACGTGGACCTCGAGCGCGGGAAAGTTTGCCTTGTAGCCCATTTTCGACGAGCCAGGCACCCAATAGCCGAGATAGACGTAGGGCAGGCCGGCCTCTTGCGCGAGGGCGATGTGATCGAGGATCACGTAGGTTCCCAGGGAGTTATGTTGCAGGCTCGGCTCGAAGAACGAGTAGACGAGGCTGAGGCCGTCATCGAGGATATCGGTCAGGCAAACGGCGGCCAGATCATCACCCTCGGTCTGGTCGCGGTATTCGATGACGCGCGATTTGACCGGAGTTTCCTCGATCATCGCGGCGAATTCGAACACATCCATGTCGGCCATGCCGCCATCGGCGTGGCGGGTATCAAGGTAGCTGCGAAACAGCGCGTATTGTTCTTCCGTGGCCCAAGCAGAGCGGGGGTGGCGGATCAGGTGTTTGTTGCGCTTCGAGATCCGCTTGTGGCTGCGTTTCGGCGCGAAATCCGCCACGCGGATGCGGGCGGACAGGCAAGCGGCGCAATCGGTGCAGGAGGGGCGGTAGAGCACGTTCTGCGACCGGCGGAACCCCTGTTTGGAGAGTGAATTATTTAACGCCTCCGACTGATCCCCTTGCAACGCGGTAAACAGTTTGCGTTCGCGTCTGCCGTCCAGGTAGGGGCAATCTTGGGGCGCTGTCACATAGAATTGTGGCGCGATGGGTAGCGTATGGCGCATAAAAATAGGGTCCCGTGTCGTCGGCCTTAGAGTGCAACACTCGACCGCGATGGGGCAACAGCTTTCTGGAACGTGGTTACTTTGCTGTTGCCCCTTGGGTCCAGTCTTTAGGCCGGGCGGTTAATCATCACGGTGCCGACAAGCTCATCGGGAAGGCTGCGGTTGAGGGGGCGGCCCATCATCATGCCGATGGAAATCAGCTGGATTACGAAGATCGTGGCGAACACCAGAAAGCAACCGGTATGAATGGCGGCCTCTTGGCTGGTGAGGCGGGCGCCGGAGGGGCCGCGCAATTCGATATTCATCAAGCGCATCCCGAGGGTTGCGGATTCCGCCCGGATCGTACGCCAGCGGTAGAAGAAGGCGAGGGCAAAGTGCACCGGTATCCAGAGCAGAAAGGCAATCCCTGCGGTCAGAACGCTCAGGATTAGCATCGCGGTGAAAATCAGCGCGGCGTCGATGGCCCAGGCAAACAGGCGTTTAGGCAAGACGCCGTCGTAGAAGGCGGCATCATAGGTTGGGTCGGGCAGGGGCGAGCGGGTCATGGACAAGGACATGGCAATCAGGGGAGCCTTTTGAAAGGGGAAAAAGGGGGCGCGCGCCCGGATTGGGACCAGTGGGCGCGCGCGGGGATAAGCCGAAGGCGAGGGGGGACGGTTACGCCTTGGCTTCTTCGGTCTCGGCCTTTGCGGCTTCGGCCCGGTCGTCCATGAAGGCATCGAATTCGGACTTGTCCTTGGCATCGCGCAGGCGTTGCAAGAAGGCCTCGAACGCGCCTTGTTCATCTTCCAGGCGCTTCAGCGTGTCAGCCTTATAGGCGTCGAAGGCACTGTTGCCGGAAGAGTTGAACTTGTGGCCACGGTGGCTGTGGCGGCGGGATGTGCAGGAACCATTGAACATGCGTTTACTCCAGATCATGTAGGCAAGAAGGGCGAGGCCGATGGGCCAGAAGAAGATGAAACCGATGACCATGGCAGCGATCCAAGCGCCTTTGCCGCGGGCATCAAGCCAGTTCTCCGCCCGAGAAAACCAACCAAGGCTTTCATGGGAATGGGTGGGGGCGGTTGTGGTGGTCATGGAAGTTCTCCTTGGGGTTGGTGGGATATTCGAATGTAAATGTTAATCACATTAACTCATATGGGAGGTCCGGCGGAGCGGGCAAGAGGCAAAGTAAATCTTTTTTACATTTTCTAATTTGGGGGACGGAGAAGGAGATCGGTGCGGGCTCTGATTTGGACGAACGCCCGCTTGCCAGCATCCGGCGGCTCTGTCGAACGTATCATCGAGTTGGCGTCAATAATTCGTTTAGTTGCTAGGAAGTAGGGCGTGCGCGGTCACGAGTTCACGAAAGCGGGAGGTGACTAGACGACCGGTCTATTACTTCCTATCTACCCCCCCATGACAGAGCAAACGAAATCCGATCAGACACGCAAGAAGATCCTTACGGCGGGGCGGGAGCTTGCCTTGAAGGGGGGCTTTAGTGGCGTTGGTATTGCGCAAATTCTTGCAGAAAGCGGCGTGCCCAAGGGGTCTTTCTACTATTACTTCCCCTCCAAGGACGCCTTCGGGCAGGCGATGCTGCAAGATTACGTGGACGATTACCTGTCACGCATTGATCTGCTGACCGCGGGCCCGGCATCGGCGGGCGACAAGCTGGCGGCCTTTTGGGGCGCGTGGCTTGGCCAAGAGGGGGCGGGCGGGATCTCGACCCGCTGTCTCGTGGTCAAGCTGGGGGCAGAAATTGCTGACCTGTCGGAAGGGATGCGCGTGGTCCTGGATACGGGCGTGGACGCCTTGGTGGACCGGATCGCCGCCCTTCTTATCGCGGGCGTCGGGGATGGGTCCGTGCGGCCCGTGGACGACCCGCAAGCGGTGGCGCGGATGCTTTACGCCAAGTTTCTGGGGGCGGCCATCCTTGCCAAAATATCTCGGAGCGACCTGCCGCTACAGCAGGCGCTGGCCGAGACTCAACACATCTACACAACAAGATAACCACTATGAATGGACTGAAAATGAAAGCTGCTATTCACGACACATTTGGCGAACCGGTTGACGTGCTCGTCGCCAAGGAAACCGCAAAACCTGCCCCCGCGGCGGGTGAGGTTCTGGTCAAAATGACCCTGTCGCCGATCCACAACCACGATCTTTGGACGATCCGGGGCAACTACGGCTACAAACCGGACCTGCCTGGCGCCATCGGCGGGTCCGAGGCCCTTGGCACGGTAGAGGCCGTGGGCGACGGCGTAGACGCCGCCTTGGTGGGCAAGCGCGTGACGGTTGCGGGCATCCACGGGTCTTGGTCAGAGTATTTCGTGGCCCCAGCGGCGGGCGTTTTGCCCCTGCCAGACGCGATTTCCGACACGCTAGGCGCGCAATTGATCGCCATGCCGTTCAGCGCCCTGTCGCTGCTAGAGACTTTGAAGGCCAAGAAAGGCGATTGGATCATCCAAACCGCGGCCAACGGCGCGGTGGGGCGGATCATGGAGGTGCTGGCGAAAGCGCGGGGGATCAACTTGGTGAACCTTGTACGACGCGACGCCGCCGCTCAGGAATTGAAAGACTTGGGCTTTGGCAACGTCCTCTCCACCAGCGACGCTGACTGGAAAGAGAAAGCGGCGCAGTTGATCGGCCCGGCAGGCGCGGTTTCGGCGATTGATTCCGTTGGCGGCGAAACCTCGGCCGATCTGGTCGACCTTCTGGGCGTGGATGGAGAGCTGGTAGTGTTTGGCACGGCAACCGGGGCGGCGATGCCCCTGTCGTCGGGAGCGCTGATCATGAAGCACATCACGGTGAAGGGCTTCTGGGGGTCTCGCGTCAGCAAGGACATGGCCCCCGAGGAGCGCACCCGCCTGATCACTGAGTTGGTGACACTGGCGGCCAAAGGTGAACTGACGTTGGCCGACGGTGGTGTTTTTGGACTGGATCAAGTGTCCGAGGCCATGACAGCGGCGCTAGAGCCGGGCCGGGCGGGTAAGGTGATGCTGCGGCCATAAAGGGCGAACCCGACGCGCCACTTTGCCTAACAGGGCAGGGTGGCGCGTTTTTAATACGGCGCGTAGTTGGAACCAGCGCGCTATTTCTGCCGCAACATAGCAAGGGCGCGATCAGACGTGTCGCGGATGTGATGCTCGATCAAGCTGGCGGCACGTTCCGCGTCGCGATCCAAGGTGGCGACCATCAGTTGGCGGTGTTCTTCGAACTTCAGTTTCCCCAACCCTTCGGGCGCTTTCTTGGTGACGAAACGATAGCGGTCCAATTGGTCAAACATCATAGAGCGTAGGCGCAGTAGCCACCGGCCCGGGCAAGCGGCCACCAGCGCCTCGTGATATTCGCGGTGCCTTTCCACCCATTCCGAATGACGGGCCATCCGGGCCTCCCACGGGAGGCCTTCGATCAAGCTCAACCGGTGATGCACGCCGACGATATGTGCTTCCCAATCCTCATTCCCATGGGCAATCGCCTCTTGGATGGCGCGTTTTTCAAGGGTGATGAAATGGTCGGTAATCTCTGCCAGTTCGTCCGCAGAAACGGGCGCGACCTTGAACCCTTTACCGGCTTCAACCGTCACGAACCCTTCTGACGAAAGTTGAGACAGTGCCTCGCGTAGCGTGCCGATGCCCACGTCATAGCGCTTGGTGAGGTCCGCGAACTTCAGGCGCGTCTCCGGTTCGAACACGCTGCTGACAATGTCGGTTCGCAACCTGGCCAAGACGTCACGCCCCCCTGAGCTGCTGCTTGCCTGCTTGTCGGTCGTGTCTGAAGGGGTAGGTGTCACGGGTTGCTCCATCGTCCATCGGGCCATCTTCGTCAGGTGAGTTCAGTACCGCACCACGGGCCCCGTAAATTTTCGAATATCTCAGTAAAGTTGATCTTGCCACTGGATTCGAGAATTCGCTTCTCTTGCATTCTTTTCGACGATATATAAATTTTCGAAAAAAGAAAGACATGCGAATGAAACTGGTATCCTTCACGCTAAACGGTCGCGCAACATGGGGTTGCGCCTTGGAGGGCGGCTTCGTCGATCTTGGGGCAAGATCAGGGGGGCAGTACCCAGACCTGAAGTCCTATATCGCCGATGGCTGCCCCTCTGCGGTGCTGACAGGGGCAGATTTGCCCGATGTCGCGGAGGGGGACGCGGTGCTGGCCCCGGTGATCCCGAACCCCGACAAGATCATCTGCGCGGCGGTTAACTTTTACGAAGACGATATGGACCCGGCCAAAGTGCCGCCATACCCAGTTCTGTTCCTGCGGCTGGCCTCTTCGCAGATCGCCCATGGGGCACCATTAATTCAGCCCCGATCATCGGAGCGTTTGGATTTTGAAGGGGAGCTGGCAGTAATTATCGGTAAGGGCGGGCGGCACATTGCGGCCGATGACGCCATGTCTCATGTGGCGGGATATTCTGTTTACAATGACGGCTCGGTTCGGGACTGGCAGAAGCACTCGCATCAGTTCACGCCGGGAAAAAACTTTACGGGCACGGGCGCGTTTGGACCGTGGATGGTCAGGGCAGGGGATGTGCCAGCCCCTGAAAGCGGTCTGTCCTTGGTCACGCGGGTCAACGGGGTAGAAAAGCAGCGCACTGACACGTCGCGGATGATTTTTGATATCCCGTATCTGATTTCTTACGCCTCTACCTTTGCGCCTCTTGTGCCGGGTGATGTCATTGTCACAGGCACCTGCACCGGGTTTGGCACCACGCGAAAGCCCCCGGAGTTTCTGCGCCCCGGCGACGTGGTCGAGGTCGAAATTGAGGGCATCGGCCTTCTGTCCAACATTGTGGAAGCAGAGGCATAGTCAGTGCACTTTTTCCACGATAATAAAAGTTTCGAAAATATTTGTGATTGTTGAAACTGTATGTTAGCCAGTGGTTAACACAGAGATCACCAAGGGGAGGTGAAGATGAGCTATCTGGTCAATTCGGTTGGGCATGTGCAGTTGAACGTGACCGATGTTGACGCGTTGGTTGCTGAGTCCACGGAAATTCTGGGCCTGCATGTCACCCGCGAAGCCGAGGGATGCGTTTGGCTTTCGTCCAACGGGCGTTCCGCAGAATTGGTGCTACACGAGGCGCAGGAAAATTCGATCCGCTCGCTCGGATTCGAAGCAGTCTCGGAGGCCGCCGTTGCTGAAGCGGCCGCACGAGTAGAGGATGCCGGGTGCCGTCTGACAGCGACCGAAGCAACTCTGGACGTATGCGAAAAAGGCATGAGCTTCGTGACCCCGCAAGGCCACACGTTTGAGCTGCATTCCCCTGTGAAAACAGAGATCTATGGAGGCCGTCAGGCGCGTACTGGCATGATGCCGCTGCGTATGGACCACGTGAACATTACGTCGCCGGAGCCCGCTGAAACCCGCGCCCAAATGGAAAAGATCATGGGGATGCGCCTGTCCGAGAGGATGGTGGATGATGGTCTTAGCTGGATGCGCGGCGCGAACCGTTTGCACCACATCCTTGGGATCGTGCGCGGGGATACAGGCCTGCACCATTATTCTTGGGAAGTGGCTGAATTCTCGGATTATTGCCGCTTGGGCGATCTGCTCGACACTGTCGAAAAGAACTTCATCTGGGGTCCCGGACGCCACCGCCCCGGCGACAATACCTTCGCCTATTATGTCGATACCTGTGGCGCGATGGTCGAATGCGCGGGCGGTATGGCGATCATTAACGATGATGACCGGTATGAGCCCAACGTAATTACCGCCCTGAAACGGCCGGAGAATGTGCGCGTCATGAATGTCTGGGGCGAGCCCGCTCCGCTGCCATGGCGCGAACATCACTTTCCCTGGGCCGCTCCCACTGCATGAGGCATGACACATGACTAAGCTCGGAATTCTTGAAGGCTCTTTGCGGCAAAAGTCCTTGTCTCGGGCCTTGGCCAAGGCCGCCACAAATCTGCTTCCCGATGGGATGACGGCAGAAATCCTGCCCAACCCCGGCACGCTGCCGCTGTTTAACCAAGACGTTTTGGATGACGGCGCGCCTGCGTCGGTGCAAACGATGATCGAGGCGACGCAAGGCATCGATGCGCTGTTGATTGTGACGCCAGAATATAACTGGTCGATCCCCGGCGGCCTGAAAAACGCGCTCGATTGGCTTTCCAAGGCGCCGGTGCATCCATTGGCGGGCAAGCCTGTGGCGATTTGGACAGTGTCGCCGGGCCTGCTTGGCGGCGCGCGGGTGCATGAAGCGCTGCGCCATGTGCTGCACAGCCAAGACATGATGATTATGGCCAAACCTGAAGTGCAGGTGGGCGGCGCGATTGCCAAGGTGGATGTCGCGGCGGGCGCCTTGAAATCCCCGGAAACGGAAGACTTCTTGCGCGCGCACCTTGGGGCATTTTCGACCTTCTGCAACTCTTGGACCCGCGGCTAACGCGCGGGTCACGATCTGACTGATTGAGGCAAGGATACGATGGAACACGATCTTACGTTTATGTCTGACGGCCTGAAGCTGTCTGGTGTCTTGCATGTCCCGGAAGGGCGCAAACCGGGTCAGCGGCTGCCCACGTTCATCGTGCTGCATGGGTTTGTGGGCACAAAGGATAAATCTCATGTAGAGTTGGTCGCCCGGATGATCGAGGCGATGGGTTACTGCGTCTTCCGCATTGATTTCCGTGGTTGCGGCAAAAGTGAGGGCGCGCGGGGCGAAGTGCGGTGCTTTGACCAAGTGGCCGATACGCGCAACGCGCTGACCTTCATCGCCGAGCGCGAAGAGGTCGATCCTGAACGCATTGGCGTGACCGGGCATAGCTTTGGCGCGGCGGTCGCGATTTTCACCGGCGGCGTGGATGAAAGGGTGGCCTGCGTGCTGTCGCTTTGTGGTTGGGGCGATGGAGAACGCAAGTTCCGCGGCCAGCACCCCACGCCCGAGGCGTGGGAGAAATTCACTGGTATTCTGGAGGAGGGCAAACGCCACCGCGCAGAAACCGGCGAAAGCATGTGGGTGTCACGTTTTGATGTGGTTCCGATCCCTGAGGAACTGCGCAAGAACCTGTCGCCCCATGCGCAATTTGAGGTGCCCGTTGAGACAGCGATCAGCATGTACAACTTCCGGGCCGAAGACGTTGTGGCCTCGATCGCGCCACGTCCCCTGTTGCTGTTCCATACGGCGGGCGATGTGATTACCCCGATGGAGCAATCCATCAGCTTGTTCCAAAAGGCCGGGGCCAATGCCGAGTTGATGATCCCCACGGGCATGTCGCATTTCCCTCTGTCCGAAAAAGACGCCCCCCATACTCAGGCGCTGATCTCTGCTTGGTTGAAGAAATTCTTCCCGACGCCACTGGCAGACAGCGCATGAGCTTGTTTCGGCCCCAAGATTTGCACGCCTACGCTGCGGCCTTGCTAGAGGCCGGAGGCTACACGTCGGCCCATGCGGCCTGCACGGCGGATGTGCTGGTTTGGGCCAACGCAAGGGGTACGAATTCCCACGGGGTTTTGCGCATTCCCCGCTACATCGAAATGGTGAAGCAGGGGATGATTGCCCCGAAAGCCGAGCCAAAGATTGCCACCCAAGTCGGGGCAATGGCCGTGTTGGAGGTAAATCGCGCGCCCGGTCCATCGGGGATGTTGGCGGCGATGACGACGGCGGTAGATATCGCTGAAGATATGGGTATCGGCTGGTGCTCGGCCCGCAATATCACCCATGCCGGTGCCGTGGGCTATTTCGCGTTAGAGGCCGCCAAGAGGGGCTGTGTAGGCATCGTGATGACCGCCTCCGGCCCGCTTATGGCCTACCATGGCGCGCGGGTGTCGGGGCTGTCCACGAACCCGCTTTCGATCAGTGCGCCTTCGGCTAACCTGCCGCTTTTGTTGGATATGTCTACTTCGACGGTGGCTCTTGGAAAGATCATGCAAGCCAAGGATACTGGCGCGCGTATTCCCGAAGGATGGGCGATTGACGCCGCGGGCCGCCCGGCAACGGACCCCGCGCAGGTCGAGACTTTGACCCCGATGAGCGGCCCCAAAGGCTCGGGCCTGTCTTTAATGATCGAGGTTCTCTCCAGCTTGTTGGTCTCCAATCCCGTCATCTCGACTGTGCTAATGGGGGAAAAGGGCGCGATGAACGGGGCCGCGATTGCGCTTAAGGTCGATAAGTTCACCGACCCGGACTTGTTCTCTGTCCAAGTGGCCGAGCTGGCGCAATCGTTGAAGGCGCTTCCCAAGGCGTCTGACACCGACGAAATCTTGATGCCCGGGGAGCGCGGTTTCCGGCTGTCGCAAGAGCGCATGGCCCAAGGCATACCGATAGCCGAGGGCACCTTGCAGCGGCTGGCCAAACTGGGTGACGCTTTGGGCGTTGCACCGCCTCAGACCATCGCGGCAGAGCCGCAACATACATCCGTGCCGATCTAGGCCCGCCATCAACGCCGCTCTCGGGAGGGGAGCTACAATGACACCAGAAGACCAAAAACAGCCACCGGTCTGGCACCGCGCCCTAAGCGGGGGTGTGTTGCTATTGATCGGGCTTGGTATGCTGGCCATTGGCTGGGATTACCCGGTGGGGCAGTTGACCCAAATGGGGCCGGGTTTTGTGCCGCGCGCCATCGCTTTGATGATCTGCGCGATTGCGGCGGCGATCATTACGATAGATGTGCAAAACCCCCGGCTAGGGCGCGGAGATGATATCCATTGGCGTGGTCTGATTTTTGTTGCCGCGGCCATTTTGATTTTTGCGGGCTTGGTGGATGTGGCGGGACTTGTACCGTCGATGTTTCTTGCCGTGGCTGTGTCTATGTTTGCTGACAAGCAGGTTAAGCCTCTGACCGTGCTGATCTATTCTGTCGTGGCCACGCTGATCGGCTGGTTGTTGTTTCTGGTCATTCTCGAACTGCCAATCCCGGCATTTTGGAGGTGGTCATGATTGATCAGTTTCTTCTTGGCCTGTCGGTTGTTCTGCAACCAGAGGTCTTGGTTTATGCCTTCATGGGTGTGTTTATCGGCCAATTGATCGGCGTTCTGCCCGGTATCGGGGCGATCACGGCGATCTCTTTGCTATTGCCCATCACCTTCTATCTGGACGCTACGACATCCATGATCTTGCTGGCGGGCATCTACTATGGCTCGCAATATGGCGGCTCGATCGCGTCTATTTTGCTGAATTTACCGGGGACGCCGTCGTCGGTCGTGACCTGTCTGGACGGCTATCCATTGGCGCAAAAGGGCAGGGCGGGGCTGGCGCTGTTCGTGGCGGCATTCTCGTCTTTCGTGGGTGGCATGATCGGCGTGTCGATCCTTGTGCTTGCGGCCATTCCCATGACCTCTATCGCGCTGCGCTTTGGGGCACCTGAATATGCGATGTTGGTGGTCTTGGGCCTCTTGGCGGCGTCTTTGGTGGGTACCGGCTCGCAATTGCGGTCCTTCGCAATGGTATTGTTGGGGGTAGCCCTCGGGATCGTGGGCGCGGATGCCACCACTGGCTTCTACCGCTTCGTGGCGATGCCCGAACTGGCCGATGGCATTAGCCTTGTGTCTCTGGCAATGGGGCTATTCGGCGTCAGCGAGATCATTCGCAACGCCAGCGACGAAGGGCGGCCCCGTCCGCGCCTTGACCTGAAAGTCCGGGATATTTTGCCAACGCGGGAAGAGGCCAAGACCCTTGGCGGTCCGATCCTGCGTGGCTCTGCCATCGGCAGCTTCTTCGGGGCGTTGCCCGGCACCGGGGCTGCGATTGCGTCCTTCATGGCCTATGCGATGGAAAAGCGGGTCTCTGACACGCCATCGAAGTTTGGCAAAGGGCACCTGCCAGGGTTGGCCGCGCCGGAATCGTCCAACAACGCGGCGTCTCAGACCGGGTTTATCCCGACCCTGACCCTTGGCATTCCCGGGGATGCGGTCATGGCGCTGATCATCGGGGCGTTGATCCTGAACGGTATCATTCCCGGCCCGCGCCTGATGGTGGACCAGCCAATGCTTTTTTGGGGCGTGATTGCCAGCTTCTTTGTCGGCAACATCATCCTTTTGCTGATCAACATTCCCCTGATCCGCTTGTGGGTTTTGTTGCTCCGCATCCCGTATCAGAAGCTGTATCCGGTGATCGTGGTGATGATCTGCGTCGGCGTCTATTCGCACCGCACCAGCGTAACCGACGTGGTGCTGACGCTGGCTTTCGGGGTCATCGGCTACTTCATGAAAAGCTACCGGTTTGAGCCCGCGCCCGTGTTGCTTGGCTTCGTGCTAGGCCCGCTTTTGGAAGATAATTTCCGCCGCACGATGCTGATCTACCGGGGCGATTTCATGATCTTCTTGGAACGCCCGATCAGCGCCGTGCTGCTGACCTGCACAACGGCTTTGATCGTGTTCTCGCTCTACTCAGCCATTCGAAATTACCGTCAAACGGTGGGGAAACCCACGAGCAAGAAACGGTAGGCCTACCAAAGCCTGAGGCCGCTACGACTAAACCAAGGCTTTAAAAATAGGGAGGAAGACAATGCTTCGAACTTTGATGACTACGCTACCCCTGACGATCGCTCTGGCACTGCCAGCCGTGGCGCAGGACAGCTTTCCAGACCGCTCGCTGCGGATCGTTCATGGCTTTGGGCCGGGCGGCAATGCGGATACGGTTTCGCGGATCATGGCCGAACAGATGACCCAAGGTTTGGGAGAACCCGTGGTCGTGGAATCGCGCCCCGGTGCCGGCGGCACGGTGGCTTCGGGCTATGTCTCGGGCGAAGACCCCGATGGCTACACCATGCAACTTCTGGTGGGCGGTCATGCTGTGGCAGCCGCGCTCTATAACGAGCTGCCTTTTGAGCCTGTGGATGACTACACATTCCTGTCCACGCTGGGCCAATTCCCGTTCTTCATCGCGGCACGCGCTGGCGAGTATGAATCCATTGAGGCGCTGATCGAAGCGGCGATGGCTGACCCCGGTTCTATCGTGATTGGCCATTCCGGCGTTGGCTCTACGCAACATTTGACCGGTGAACTTCTGGGTCTTGAGACAGGCGCGGACTTCATTCACGTGCCCTACCAAGGCGGCGCGGCGGCGAGCACGGCCCTGATGGGGGGCGAAGTGAACCTGATCATCGACACGGGCACCGTTATTCGCGGGCAGGCCGATGCGGGTGTCTACGATATCCTTGCCGTCACCTCTGCGGAGCGCTGGCCGGGCTATGAAGACGTGCCAACGGTGAATGAGACCGTTGCCGAAGGCTTTGACGTGATCTCTTGGACGGCCCTTGGGGCGCCCGCTGGCCTTCCCGAAGATGTTGAGGCCACCTTGTCCGAAGAGATCGCTCGCGTCTTGGCCATTGATGAGGTGCAAGAACAGATTGCGGCCCTTGGTGCCAACCCCCAAGGCTCTACCGGGGCAGAGCTTCAGGCGTTGGTAGAACGTCAGATTGCCGTTTGGACGACAGTGATCGACACGGCTGAAATCGAACGCCGTTAACCCCTTCCGCTGGCCCGCCTGAATTTGGTGGGCCAGCGCCTTTTCTTTCACTCGATATCTCTCGGAGAGCCCCAATGGCCGCGAAAACGCCTGAAGAACTCTATGCCTCGTTTCTGCGCCAACCCCTGTACGTGATCACCACGCGCCCCGCCCGCGCGCCGGGCATGCAAGAGGTGTTGCCCGCCCACTTGGAGTACCAGGTAGGAATGGAGCGTTCAGGGCAATTGTTTGGGGCTGGTCCGATCTTTGAAGAGGGTGGGACGACCCCCACAGGTGGCATGATTATCGTGCGCGCCGAGGATGAGGACGCCGCCCGAAAACTGGCCGATGCCGATCCGTTTCACCAAGCTGGATTGCGCCAATACACCCTTCACCGTTGGTTGCTGAATGAAGGCTCCATGACGGTTACCGTTCGCTATTCCGATCAAACTGCTGTTGTGGGTTAACACCTGCTGAATGCACTGCTGGAGACTGAAGATGTCCGATCCGAAACTTAATCTTGTGGGCGGCCAATGGGTCGCGGGCGACGCTGCCCCGAACGTGAACCCTTCTGACCTGTCCGATGTGGTCGGCCACTATGCGCGCGCCACTGCTGCGCAGACCCAAGATGCCATCGCCGCCGCCAAGGCTGCGTTCCCTGCATGGTCGCGCACGACCCCGCTGGAACGCCACGCCATCTTGCGCCGCGCCTCGGACGAAATCCTTGCCCGCAAGGAAGAATTGGGCACCTTGCTGTCTCGCGAAGAAGGCAAGACACTGGCTGAAGGCATCGGAGAGACGGCCCGCGCCGCGCAGATATTTGATTTCTTTGCCGGCGAATGCCTACGCTTGGGCGGGGAGGTCTTGCCCTCGGTCCGGCCCGGTGCGGGTGTTGAGATTACCCGAGAGGCGGTGGGCGTTGTGGGCATCATCACGCCTTGGAACTTCCCCATCGCGATCCCCGCATGGAAGCTGGCGCCCGCGCTTTGCTACGGCAACACGGTCGTATTCAAGCCTGCCGATCTGGTGCCTGGCTGTGCCTGGGCGCTGGTTGATATCCTGCACCGGGCGGGCCTGCCTGAAGGGGTCTTGAACCTTGTCATGGGGCGCGGTTCGGTCGTGGGGCAGGCGATCGTGGAAAGCCCCGACGTGGCGGCGCTGACGTTTACGGGGTCGCAACCCACCGGGGCAGCTCTGGCGGTGCAATCGGCGCAACTGATGCGCAAGGCGCAGATGGAAATGGGGGGCAAGAACCCCTTTGTTGTCTTGGCCGATGCTGATCTGTCCGTCGCAGCGGATTGCGTCATCAACGGGGCGTTCTTCTCGACCGGGCAGCGGTGCACGGCATCGTCTCGGATCATTGTGGAAGAAGCTGTGCATGATGAGTTTGTTGCCACCTTGGCCGAACAGATGCAGGCGCTGCGTGTCGGCCATGCTTTGGAGAAAGATACGCAAATTGGCCCCGTGGTGGATGAAAGCCAATTGGCCCAGAACGAGAAATATATCGAGATCGGCAAGTCCGAAGGCGCGCGTCTGGTAGGCGGCGGCATGCGGCTGGACCGCGAGACCAAGGGCTTCTTCCAGATGCCCGCGCTCTTTGCCGATGGCTCCAACGACATGCGCATCGCGCAAGAGGAAATCTTTGGCCCTGTGGCCGTGGTGATCCCGGTCAAGGACTATGAGACTGCGTTGGATGTGGCCAATGACACCGAATTTGGTCTGTCGGCAGGGATCGCAACCACTAGCCTCAAACATGCCACCCATTTCAAGCGCAATGCCGAAGCGGGCATGGTCATGGTCAACTTGCCCACGGCAGGCGTCGATTTCCACGTTCCGTTTGGTGGGCGCAAAGCCTCCAGCTATGGTCCGCGTGAACAGGGGCGTTATGCGGCCGAGTTCTTCACCACCGTCAAAACGGCCTACACCGCCGCCTAAGGCGGTTTGAAAGGAAATCCGATGATCTACGAGATGCGCGTCTATTCCTGCGTTCCCGGCGGTATGCCTGCCCTCTTGCAACGGTTCGAGGACACCACTTTGGGGATTTGGGACAGGATCGGCCTGCGCCCCTCGGGTTTTTTTACCACGCTTGTTGGGCCGTCGAACCACGATCTGACATACTTCCTTGCGTGGGAAAGCCTTGCGGAACGCGAACGGCTTTGGAACGCTTTTGCCAGCGATCCCGAGTGGGTTGCGGCACGGACCGAGCATCAGCGCGTTCACGGGGAGGTGGTGGCCAATATCGCCAGCAGTTTCCTGACCCCCACCGCCTTCTCGACGTTGAAATAAGATGTCCGAGGCAGCAGCAGGCGCCTTGGCGGGCGTGCGCATTCTTGACCTGACCCGTATTCTCGCGGGGCCTTGGGCAACGCAGATTCTTGCGGATTTGGGGGCAGAGGTCATCAAGGTTGAACGCCCCGGCGCAGGCGATGACACGCGGCAATGGGGCCCGCCCAACCTGCGAAGCGATAGCGGGCAGGACCGGGGCGCGGCGTATTTTCACGCGGCAAACCGGGGCAAGAAATCCGTGGCCGTAGATATCGCAAAGCCCGAAGGAGCGCGGGTCGTGGCCGCGTTGGCGCAACAGTCGGATGTGGTGATCGAGAACTTCAAAGTGGGCGGCTTGGCCAAATACGGGCTGGATTATGCCAGTCTTTCGGCCCTGAAACCTGATCTCGTCTATTGCTCCATCACCGGGTTTGGGCAAACGGGCCCCTACGCTGACCGGGCGGGGTACGACTTTCTGATCCAAGCGATGGGCGGGTTGATGAGCGTCACGGGCCAGCCCGATGGCACCCCGGGGGCCGAGCCGATGAAGGTGGGCGTGGCGCTGACCGATGTGTTGACTGGGCTCTATTCTGTGATCGGAATCCTGTCGGCTCTGCGCCACCGAGACGCGACGGGGCAAGGGCAACACATTGATATGGCGCTTCTGGATGTTCAGGTATCGACCCTTGCCAATCAGGCGCTGAGCTATCTTGCGACGGGAAAATCGCCGGGACGTCTTGGCAACGCTCACCCCAGTATCGTGCCTTATCAGGCCTTTGCCACAAGCGATGGACATGTGATCCTTGCGGTTGGCAATGACGGCCAATTTGCGCGGTTTTGCGAGGTCGCAGGCACCCCCGGCCTTGCCGCTGACCCTCGGTTCGCCACGAACCCAGAGCGTGTCCGCCACCGCGATGCGCTGATCCCGATCCTGCAAGGGCTGATGTCGGGCCGCACGATGGATGACTGGATTGAGGCACTGAACAAGGCCAGCGTGCCCGTGGGGCCGATCAACGATATCGAACGTGTCTTCGCAGACCCCCACATTCAGGCGCGAGGTATGCACACCCGTCCCGTTACCCCGGAAGGGGGGCGCTTGCATGGGGTAGCCTCTCCTCTGAAGCTGTCGGTGACCCCGCCGATCCCCCCTAAGGCCGCGCCTGAACTTGGGGTGGATACACGGGCCGTTTTGGCTGCGCTACTGGACCCTGCCAGCTTTGATCTGGACGCCCTACTTGCCGACGGCGTCATTGCCAACGACCCCGGAGATACCCCATGACAGACAAATTACTCATTACCGAAGAGGACGGGGTCGCGACCCTGACCCTCAACATGCCCGAGCTGCGCAACCCGATCACGGATGCCGATATGGTGGCCGAGATCTGCGCGGCGATGGCATGGCTGAACGCCAATCAGTCGATCCGCTGCGCGATCCTGACAGGGGCGGGCAAGGCCTTTTCCTCGGGCGGTAACCTGAAACATATGCGCGACAAGGAAGGCATCTTCGGGGGCGACGCCATCGCGGTTCGCAACGCGTATCGAGCGGGTATCCAGAAGGTTGCCAAGGCGGTCTGGAACGTCGAAGTGCCGATGATCGCGGCCGTGAACGGCCCGGCCTATGGAGCGGGCTGCGATCTGACGTTGTTTTGCGACATGCGCCTTGCCTCGGAAACAGCGGTATTTGCCGAGAATTTCGTGAACGTCGGGATCATCTCTGGCGATGGCGGCGCGTGGATTTTGCCGCGTCAGGTTGGCTTGGCGAGGGCAGCTGAAATGGCCTTCACCGCCGACCCGATTGACGCGCAAACAGCGCTGGCATGGGGGTTGGTCTCTCGGGTAACCGCGCCAGAAGATCTTATGGACACCGCGATGTCATTGGCCCGCCGCGTCGCGCGCAACCCGCCGCGCCAGCTTCGTCTGACCAAGCGTTTGATGCGCGAAGGGACAATCGCCTCGCTCGATCAGGTGCTGGAATTATCGGCGGCCTACCAAGGCGCGGTTCATCAGACCGAGGATCACGCAGAGGCTGTGGCCGCTCTGTTGGAGCGGCGCGAGGGCACCTTCACGGGAAAATAGGCCCGGGGACTGTACCCGCGCGACTATGCCCGCGCATTTTTGCACCCATAATGTGCAGTTTTTCCCCCGCGGCAGACTTGCGAACCGCGCCGCCTCGCCCCTAATATGAAGTTGTTCTCAGGGCGGGGCGAAATTCCCCACCGGCGGTAAGCAGATCATTCTGTAAGCCCGCGAGCGCCTTGGCCGGAAGGACAAGGGTCAGCAGATCAGGTGCAACTCCTGAGCCGACGGTCATAGTCCGGATGAAAGAGAATATGCAAACGCGCGGTCTTGGCCCGTGCGGATTGCGTGTGATCGCCTTGGGTGACGTGTCAGAATAGAAGGATTTGACCATGACACACACCCGATACGCTTTCGTTAAAGCGAACTGGCATGCCGATATCGTCGATCAGGCGCTTGTCGGATTTCTCCAGAAAATTCCCAGCAGTGCCGTGGATGTCTTCGATGTCCCGGGCGCGTTCGAGTTGCCGCTTCTGGCGCGTGACTTGGCGAAGACCGGCAAATACGCGGCTGTGGCCGCGGCGGCATTTGTGGTCGATGGCGGCATCTACCGCCACGATTTCGTGGCCCAAGCTGTTGTGACCGGTCTGATGCAAGCGGGCTTGGAAACAGGCGTGCCGATCCTGTCGGTGTCGCTCACGCCGCATCATTTCCAAGAGACAGAGCATCATATCGGCATTTTCCGCGAGCATTTCGTGCAAAAGGGCCAAGAGGCGGCCGCCGCTGCCCTTAGCCTGACGCAATCTCGCGCGTCCTTGGTCGCCGCTTAAACGTAAAAGCGATGGGGCAGAGATGCCCCGTCGCGTTGCGCGATTCCTAGGAATATTCAGGCGATAAGAATTTTGACGCCGCGCGCTTCAAATTGCTTGGCATCGGCGTCGGAGATGCCGTCATCGGTGATGAAAGTATGCACCAGATCCAGGTCGCCCAAGCGGGTGAAGGAAGATCGGTTAATCTTGGTGGAATCTGCCACGAGGCACACTTGTTTGGCGGCGCGGATCATCGCCTGTTTTAACTGTAAATCGGCAAATGACGGGTAGGTCAGGCCCGAAGTCACATCGACCCCCGCCGTCGCCAGAAACAGGCGGCTGGCAAAGATTGAACGGAAATATTCAGCCGAGGCATCCCCGGTCAGCGACAGAGTGGGCGGCTTGAACTGACCGCCGGGCATATGCACCTCGAACCCCGGCACCGATCCCAACGTGATTGCGATATTCAGGGCGTTGGTAATGACCGTCAGCCCGTTTTTGGATTGCAGCATATTGGCGACTTCGGTGGTCGTCGTGCCAGCATCAAGGATCAGGGTTTCGCCATCTTGCACAAGACTGGCCGCTGCAACGCCGATGGCACGTTTTCGGTCCATCTCCACCCGGTGGTGCAGGGACAGGGCAATGACATCTTGCGGCATAGAGACAAGGAACGCGCCGCCGTGCTCTCGCTTGATGCGGCCGGTCTTCTCTAGTCGTTCCAGGTCTGTGCGGATCGTGGCCTCGGTCACTTCAAACGCCGCTGCCAACTCCCGCACCCGGACAGAGCCTTCTTCTTCGATCCACGCCAGAATGCTTTGCCGGCGTACCGTCGAAAGCATGCCAGGGGCAGCGCGAGTGGTTTCTTCGTCGTGTTTGTTCAAGATCACGCCTTGGATGAAGTGCCTTTAGAAGGGGTCTTTAGACAGAGATGCCCAAAGACACAACGAAACTAACCTGCTTCCTGTGTCAGGGCGATGCGGGCGCTGAGCTTGCGCTGGAATTGGTCGATGACCACGGCCGCGATAATGACAAGGCCTTTGATAACCATCTGCCAGAAGCTGGAGACGCCCATCATAATGAGCCCATCGGTCAAAATGCCGATGACGAAAGCGCCAATGATCGTGCCCCATATCCGACCACGGCCCCCGGCCATAGAGGTGCCCCCAAGGACGGCGGCGGCAATGGCGTTCAACTCAAAGAACTCTCCGGTTGCGGGGTGGGCGGCGCGCAATTGCGAGGCAATGATAATGCCCACAATCGCCGCCATAAGGCCGGTAAACATATAGACGAACATCTTGGTGCGATTGACGTTAACCCCCGACAGGGCCGCGCCCCGCTCGTTTCCGCCGGTGGCATAGATCGCCCGCCCCAATGGCGTGCGCCGGGAAATATAGATCGCGATGATCGTCACAACGGCCAATATCCACACCATCATGGGCAGCCCAAGGAAGGTGCCCGCCCCGATCATCGGGAAGCTGGCTGAGCCATATTCAGCCGAGCCGTTAAGGTTGGGGTAGGTGCGCCCCTCAGACATTAAAAGCGCTGCACCTCGGGCCACATAGAGCGTGCCAAGAGTGGCGATAAAGGGGGCCACGTGCAGTTTTGTGACAAGAACGCCATTGATCCAGCCCACAAAGACCCCGACGGCGCAGGTGATCAGGACAATCTCAGTGGTGTTGAACTGGATCGACCAGCCAAGCCCCAGATCAATGCCGTAAAGCACCAGATAACCTGCAACCATTCCTGTCAGCCCCACGACAGAGCCCACGGAAAGGTCGATCCCGCCGGTGATAATCACATAGGTCATGCCAATCGCGAGAAAGGCATTGATCGCCACATGCTTGGAAATCAGGACCGCATTATCGACCGTCAGAAAATTCGGCACGATGATCGCAAAGACCCCAAAGACGGTGATTAGGGCCACATAGGTGCGCAGTTCCAGCAGCATCAGCAACCAGTTGCGAGAGGGCGCGGCGGTGCCAGCGGTGGCAGAGGTGTCGCTCATGCGGCGGTGTCCTTTTGTTTTGCGGGGTTCGCGGCGGTGACGATGGTGTCGGCCGGGGTATCGGCGGGGAATTCCCCCGTCATCCGGCCATCCGCCATGACGATGATCCGGTCCGATAGCGACAGCAGCTCTTCGATATCTGAGGTCACGAAAACAATGGCCAAACCTTCGGCGGCAAGTTTGCGGATCATGCGGTAAATCTCGGCCTTGGCCCCGATATCAATCCCGCGCGAAGGCTCATCCATCAGCAGGACTTTAGGATTTGTCATCAAAGCCTTACCGATAACGACCTTTTGCTGGTTGCCGCCGGACAGCGACGAAACCGGGTTCTCCGGCGAGGCGACCTTGATGGTCAACCTTTTGATGAATTCCACTGCTTTCGACATCTCGACCTTGGGGGAGAGGTCGAACCAGCGGGCCAATTGGGGCAGGGAGGAAAGCGTCAAGTTCTCGCGGATCGACATGATCTGCACCAAACCGTCCCGCTTGCGATCTTCGGGGACAATCGTGATGCCGCGCGCGATGCGTTTGCCAATGGACACCCCCTTCAATGAGACCCCGTCCACCAAGATTTCGCCGCTTGCGTTAGGGTGCTGGCCCATCACGCATTCCAGAAACTCCGAGCGTCCTGCGCCCATCAGGCCGTAGACGCCCAAGACCTCTCCGGCGCGTACAGACATCGAGACGTTGTTGACGGTCCAGCCGCCTCCCGATCGGGGGAGGGACACGGCCTTGGTCTCGAACATCGTGTTGCCAAATTCATGGGTAATTTCCGAGGCGAAATCCTTGGATTTCTCGCCGATCATCGCCTGTACGATCCACGGGATATCGACGCCCTCCATCGATCTGCTTCCGGTCATCTCTCCGTCCCGCAGGACGGTGATATAGTCACCTATACGGATCAGTTCTTCGAGCCGGTGAGAGATGTAGACGATGCCCACCCCCTGCGCCTTGAGGTCGTCGATGATGCGGAAAAGCACCTCGACTTCTTGCGCCGACAGGGCCGAGGTCGGTTCATCGAGGATCAAAATATTCGTGTCTTGGGCAAGGGCTTTGGCGATCTCGACCACCTGTTGTTGACCGATGCGCAAATGGCCAAGGGTGGTGTCGGGGGCGATCTTTTGCTCCAACCGGGCCAGCAGGGCCTTGGTCTTTTCCGCGACAAGGGGGGCATCAATATCAATCCCCCCGCGCGTGGGTTCGCGACCCATGAAGACATTCTCGGCCACGCTCATTTCCGGAAACAGGTTCAGTTCCTGAAACACAATGCCAACACCCGCTTTCACGGCGTCGTCTTTGGACTTGAATTCAACAGGTTGCCCGCCGACATTCATGTGACCCTCGGTCAGGTCTTCGACCCCGGAAATTACCTTCATGAGAGTAGATTTCCCGGCCCCGTTTTCGCCCACCAAGACGTTGACGGCCCCCATGCGGATATCGAAATCCACGCCCTTCAGCGCCCGTGTGCCGGGGTAGACCTTCACGGCCCCTCGGATCGACAGGCCGATGGGATGGGCTTCGGGGGATTGGGGCGTATCGCTCATGGCAGCACCGCGAATTCGGTCAGGGTGATGACCAGCGCATCGTCGGCTGAGCGCATTGGCGCGGCCCCGGTAAATGACACACTGCGCCCGATAAGATCGCTTTCGGGAATGCTAAGACGCGCATTCATCCGGTCGTTGATGGCGCGGGCGAGGCGCGCAAATTCAATTTGGTCGCGGAAGTCGTCAAAGTTGTAGAAGGGGGCCACATCGCGAAGCGTTGTGCCGCGGATGACCGGGCCAAGTTGCAGGCGCACGTCAGGCGTTCCGTTGCCATCCACATCGACATCTGCGGTTCGGGCGCTGGACTCCAGATTTGCATCAATGATCTCACCGGTGTCGGAAACTGCAAAATTCCACGCCACTCCCTGTCCCGCACCCCGGTTACCGTGGGCCTCGCCGGCTATATCAATCCCTATATCAATTTCGGCGCGCAGGTCCGCGATGCTTAGCGCGCGATCCGACACGAGCGGCAAAAGTTCCGTTTCGAACGTCGCATCCAGCCGGGCTGCGTTGCGGGCGTCGTCGCCCTCTTGTCCGGCAGGGATCGCTGCTTCGCTTTCGTCGGACTCGTAGATGATCTTGCAACCCACAAGCGACAAGGCGCACAGCAGAACTAGGACGTATTTCATAGATGACCCCAAAGGCAGGAGATGCCGCGGCAGGCCAAGGCCCGCCGCGACGTGTTTACCAAAAACGATACCACATTAGGTCAGTTGGAACGTCTCAAGCCGCGCCGCATTGTCGGCGTTGATCAGCACGCAATCCATCAGCTGACGTTCATCCAGCCCGGTGGAGCCAGTTGTCAGGTAGGTGTGGGCCTGCTGAACGGCCAGCTGAGCCTGCTCATAGGCAGGTTGCAAGACCGTGGCCTTGATGCCGCCCGCCAAGATAGAGTCGCGCACGTCATTGGAGCCGTCAAAACCACATACAATCACATCGCCACGGCCCGCTGCTTCTAGGGCCGCATAGGCGCCCATGGCCATCGTGTCGTTGCCGCAAATTACGCCGGTGATGTCAGGGTTGGCCTGAAGGATGGATTCCATCACGGTGAAGCCTTCGGTCTGGGACCAGTTGGCGGTTTGCTGAGCGACCATTTCCAAGTCTGGATACTGGTCAATCACGTCATGATAGCCTTGGCTGCGGATGCCCGCGTTGGTGTCGGATTCGCGGCCCAGAAGTTCCGCATAGCGGCCGCTTTCGCCCATCTGGATGACGAATTCTTCCGCCCCAAGTTGTGCGCCTTGGTAGTTGTTCGACACGATCTGCGACACGGCCACGCCGGTTGCGGTGATTTCGCGGTCGATCAGGAACGAGGGGATACCTGCGTCCTTGGCGCGCTGGATCGCCGTGACCGAGGCATCTGCCCCCGCATTATCAAGGATGATTGCGACAACGCCTTGGGCGATGACCGTATCAAACTGTTCTGATTGGCGGTTGGGGTCGTCGTCGTGGACGAGGGTGATCGTCTCATAGCCAAGCTCTGCGGCCATGGCTTCTGCGCCTACGGCCTCGGCCCGAAAGAACGGGTTGTCATGGCTTGGCGTGATGATTGCGATTGTACCGCCGGAATGGCCGTCTGCGCGCAGTGGCAGACCAGATGCAGCAAAAACTGCGCCCACGGCGGTCGTTGTCAGAAACGTACGACGCTTCATTGTCATAGGTTGGTTCCTCCCATTTGAGCGCAGCTCTGCGCTAAGTAAAAGCATTCAGATGCGATATGCGCCCCTTTTGTCAAGAAATATTCTTTTGTTTGTTTTCGCTTTTTGGCGTGTGGCTTTGGCAAGGTGTTGGTGTGGCTCTGCTTCTGGCGTGCGCACAAACAATTTTGAGCGTCAGCGCAGGTGCAAGCGCATTGACCTGCAATGGGTGATGTGCAAGAAAACGAAAATAAACGATAATCAAGCACCCACGCTTTCGGAGGTAAAATGTCTCGTATTTTTGATCGGCCCGTATCCTTGGGTGTGGTGATTGCAAGTCGCGCATTCTTCAGCCCGGCCCCCTGTGAGGCCGCGCGGAATGACCTGTTGGCGCAATTCGAAGCCCTCGGCATTGACGCTGTAACATTGCCAGCAGAGGCAACGCCCAACGGCGCCGTGCAATCGGTAGAGGACGCAAAGCGTTACGCCGAGCACTTCATCGAGAACCGCGACAGGATTGATGGCTTGGTGATTTCGTTGCCAAACTTCGGCGATGAGATCGCGGTGGCCGAGCTGATCTCTCGGGCGGGGTTAAACGTGCCGATCCTTTTGCAGGCCTGCAACGACGAGATCGACAAGGTGGACGTGCATTCGCGCCGCGATGCCTATTGCGGCAAGATCTCGGTTTCCAACAACTTCTGGCAATATGGGGTTCCGTTCACCGAAACGTCAGAACACACGATGGATTTGGACAGCCCTGCGTTCCGCGAAGACCTAGATAGATTCGCCCGCACCTGCCGCACTGTGCGCGGGCTGCGCGGCGCGAGGATTGGCGCGATTGGCGCGCGCACCGGGCCGTTCCAGACCATGCGGTATTCTGAAAAGCTGCTGCAAGCCTCGGGGGTGACGGTGGTTACCGTTGATCTTTCCGAGATGATGCAAGCGGCGGGCAAGATCGCGGACAACGCGCCGGAGTTGGTTGAAAAGATGGACCGTATCCGCGCCTATGGCACCATCCCGGCCCATATTACGGAGCAGCAGATTGCCACGCAGGCCAAGTGGACCTTGGCCGTCAACCGCTGGATCGCAGAGAACGAATGTGACGCCTCGGCCATTCAATGTTGGCGGTCGTTGCAGGATAATTTTGGCTGCGCCACCTGTGTGACCATGTCGATGATGGGGGAGGAATTGATGCCCTCTGCCTGCGAAGTGGACGTGATGGGCGCGCTGTCGATGTATGCGCTGACCCTTGCCTCGGGCGCGCCGGCGGCGATCCTTGACTGGAACAACAATTATGGGTCCGAGCCGAACAAGGTGGTCTGTACCCATTGCGGCAATTTTCCCAAATCTTTCACCGGGGCCACGCCCGAGATTGGCGAGTTGGATGTTCTGGGCGAAGCGATTGGCCGGTCCAAGTGCTTTGGCGCGGTGAAGGGGAAGGTGAAGGCAGGGGATATGACCTATTTCCGCCTGTCCTCGGATGACCGCTCGGGCACGTTGAAAACCTACGTGGGGCAGGGGGCGTTCACCGATGATCCCTTCGGTATGGATGGCGGCATAGCGGTTGCGGCCGTCGATGATCTGCGCCGTCTGATGGCGTTCGTGACGCAAAACGGGTTTGAGCATCATGTTTCCATGGTGCGCGGCCACCATGGCGATGCCTTGCACGAGGCGGTTACCCGCTATCTGCGCTGGCCCACATATCATCACGGGGCAGAACCTGCGCCGTTTCCCACGCTTCCCCCTGCTCCTTGAGGTGTCCCCATGGCGATGACTATGCCCGCGACTGATAGCCCTGAAACCGTTGATATCATCAAGGAAAAGGCCGCCTGGATGCGCCGCAGGGCGTTACGCATGGTGGTGGAAAAGAACCTTGGCCATATCGGGGGGGATTTCTCGGCCACTGATATCGTGGCGACGCTTTTCTTTGGCGTGTTGCGTTACGATGTGGATCGTCCCGATTGGGCGGATCGCGATAGGTTCGTCATGTCCAAAGGCCACGCCACGGGGGTGCTTTACACCGCCCTATGTGCGGCGGGTTATTTTGAGGAAGCCTTGCTGGATACTTATATGGAGCCGGGCAGCCGTCTGAACGGTCACCCCAACCGCAATTATCTGCCGGGGGTCGAGGCCAACACGGGGCCCCTTGGACATGGTTTTCCGATTGCCACAGGCATTGCGATTTCCGGTGCCATGCGCGGAGCCACGTATCGGACCTATGTGTTGACGGGGGACGGGGAACAGCAAGAAGGCTCGAACTGGGAAGCGGCTATGGTGGCCGCCCATCGGGGGCTGTCCAACCTGACCCTGATCGTCGATCGCAACCGTTTGCAACAGGGTGCACGCACCAGCGAGACAACGGCGCTGGACCCGTTGGACGACAAGTACCGGGCGTTCGGCTGGGATGTGATCGAGGTAGATGGCCACGACCCCGCCGCCCTGCACCAAGTGCTGACCGCCAAAAGCGATAAGCCGCGCTGTGTCATTGCCCATACCGTGAAGGGCAAAGGTGTGTCCTTCATGGAGGACAAGGCAAAATGGCACCACGGCGTGCCCAATGCAGAAGAATACGAGATTGCGAAGAAGGAACTGGCATGATGGTGGCACAAACAGCGGAGCGGTTTGATTGCCGGAAGGCATGGGCCACAACCCTAGAGGCTCTGGCCCAAGACGATGAACGCATCGTGGCCGTGGTGAACGATTCCGTGGGCTCGTCTAACCTTGGCGGCTTTCAAGCCGCGTACCCGGATCGTCTGGTGAACGTCGGCATTGCTGAACAGGTCATGGTGGGCGTTGGCGCGGGTTTGGCCAATGGCGGGCACATTCCGTTTGTCTCGGCCGCTTCGTGTTTCCTGACGGGGCGCGCGTTAGAGCAGGTGAAAGCGGATGTTGCCTATTCCAATTACAACGTGAAACTGGTCGGCCAATCCTCGGGCGTGGCGTATGGGGAGTTGGGGGCCACGCACCATTCGATCGAGGACTTTGCCTGGCTACGGGCCTTGCCGCAGATCACCACCATTGTCCCCGCCGATCCGTGGGAGACAGAGCAAGCCGTTAAATGGGCCGCGTCCCATGATGGTCCGGTCTATCTGCGCTTGTCGCGTATGAAAGTGCCCGACCTTGGCCCCGATGTCGACGGCACCCGCGCGTTTGTGCCGGGCAAGGCACGGGTCATGCGCCAAGGCGATGACGCCGCGATCCTAGCCACCGGCACAATTGTGCATCTGGCTCTTGCGGCGGCAGAGGCGCTGGCGTTGGAAGGCCTGAGCGTGCGGGTTCTCTCGGTCCATACGATCAACCCACTGGACGCCGATGCAGTCCTTGGGGCGGCAAAGACCGGGGCCGTGGTCACGGCGGAAGAGGCGTTGGTGTCAGGCGGGCTTGGGGGGGCTGTGGCCGAGATGACCTCGGCCAATCATCCGGTGCCGTTGGAGCGGATCGGGTTTGCCGGTTTCCAATCCACCGGCGATGTCGATACGCTGTTTGAAGCGGCGGGCCTGACCGCCACTGGTATTGCAGAGGCAACGCGCCGCGCAATCACGCGCAAGATGGGCTGACAATGCAAATTCTCGCAATTGATCAAGGCACCACAAATACCAAGGCCTTGGTGTTTGACGCCCATGGTGCCACCCTTGCCGCGTCCTCGGTTGCGATGGAAACCCACTATCCGCAGGCGGGATGGGCCGAACAGGATGCCATGGCGATCTGGACGGCGACGCAACGAGTGATTGCGGATGTCAGTGCCAAGGTGGACCGGATCGATGCGATAGGCATCTCCAACCAACGCGAAACGCTGGTGGTGTGGGATGGTGAAACTGGCACGCCCGTTGGCCCCGCGCCGATCTGGCAGTGCCGCCGTACGTCAGAGGTCTGCGCCACGCTTCAGCACCACGCGGACGAAGTTCACCGCCTTACTGGGCTTGGGATCAACCCGCTGTTTCCGGCCTCTAAACTCGCGTGGATATTGGCCCATCGGCCTGAGGCCGCCCGGTTGCACGCTCTGGGGCGTCTGCGGGCCGGGACCGTTGATGCGTGGTTGATCTGGAAGCTCACGGACGGAGCGGCCTTTGTCACGGATCATTCGAACGCTTCGCGCAGTCTTTTGTTCGACACGCGCGCTTTGCAATGGAGTCCGCGCCTTTGCGATATTTTTGAAGTGCCGATGTCGTGCTTGCCTACGCCCTTGGCATCAGATGCAGAATTTGGCCGGGTAGCGCCGGGGACTACTGCCTTGGCTAAGGGGACGCCGATCTTGGCCGTGATGGGCGATAGCCACGCCGCGCTTTACGGCCACGGTATCCGACAGGCGGGCACGGTGAAGGCGACCTATGGCACCGGATCGTCGCTGATGATGCCCTTGCCCGAACGGGCGCTGCCGTCCAACGGCCTGTCCTCGACCATCGCGTGGACCGCACAGGACAAGACCACCTATGCCCTTGAAGGCAACATAACTGTATCGGCCCAAACGGCGGCGTTTGCCGTTGATATGTTGGGTTTGGATGATCCGGAAGCTTTGACGGCCCTTGCCCAAACAGTGCCTGACACCTGCGGCGTCGCCCTTGTTCCGGCCTTCGCGGGTCTTGGCGCGCCCTATTGGGACGATGCTGCAAGGGGGCTGATTTCGGGCATGTCGCTGGCCACAACGCGTGGCCACATCGCCCGCGCCGCCCTAGAGGCGATTGCCCACCAGATCGCCGATGTGTTTGAGGCCATGGCCGATGCGTCCGCAGTGCCGCTCCATACCTTGCGGGCCGATGGCGGCGCTTCGGTCAATGATTGGCTGATGGGGCGGCAGGCGGACTTTCTGAACGCCACCGTGACCCGGTCCGACCTTGCCGAGGTCGGCGCCTTAGGCGTCGCGATGATGGCGGCAAGGGTGTTGGGGGGAGAGATCCACTTGCCGTTGGAGGTGGACAATTTCCGGCCCACGATCACTGCGCAGGAGCGGCGGGTTCAACGCCAAGTATTCGCCGATGCGGTTCGGCGGGCGCGGGCCTAGGCGTCGCAAAGGGCAAGTGTCTCTTGCGCCATATCATCGGCGAGTTTCTGAATATCTTCACGGGGCAAGCCGCGCAGCAGCTCCACCCGTAGCGCCGAGATATTGGCCTGATAGCGCCGAGCAAGACGCTTAGGATCCGCGTCAGCGCGGACTTCCCCCGCAGATTGGGCGGCTTTGAAGGTATCGGCAAAGGCCGCGCACATCTGATCGAGGTAGTTCTGCGCCGCGGTGGCAATTGCCGGTTCCGTCGTGGCCGTATCGACCATTGTTTTCATCAACATACAGGCCTGCCGCGTCGGCTCAGTCCCAGAAAGATCGGCGTAGGTTTGAAACTGCGCCGCAAGCCCGGTCAGCGGCGTATCGGCCTTGGCGATCTGGGCGAGGAACCCTTTTCGAGAGGCTTCAAAATACCGCTCAATCGCCAGCAGGTAGAGGTTTTCTTTGCTCTCAAAGGCCGCGTAGATGCTGCCCGGCTTCATGGTTAACGCGACCTCCAGATCCTTGAGGGAGGTCGCGTGATAGCCCTTGCGCCAAAACACGGCCATGGCCGCATCTAGGGCGGCATCACGATCGTAATTTGCGGCGCGTGCCATGGGTTTAGTCCCTCATTTCCGCCAGTTGGCTCAGGATGCTGGTGTAGTTTTCGACGCCCTGCGCCCCGGTGACAAGGTGTTTGCGGTCAAAGACCACGGCAGGCACGCCGGAAATGCCCTGTTGCTGCCAGAACTGTTCTGCGCTGCGCACCTCTTTGGCGTAACGTTGATCTTCCAACACGGCCTCTGCCTCGGCCCGGTCCAGCCCGATTTCGCCTGCAACATCGGCCAACACGGAGGTGTCAGACAGGTTGCGTTGATCGGTGAAATGGGCCGTGAAAAGCGCCTGTTTCAGGTCGTGCATCCGGCCTTGGGTATTTGCCCAATGGAGCAGTTGGTGGGTGTTGAAGGTGTTGTGCATGCGCGAGTCTTCGGACCACGCGAAGTCAAACCCAAGGCTATCGCCCAAGGCCTTCATTTGCTGGCGCGATTGCTCGGATTGTTCCGGCGTACTTCCGTATTTCTCGATGATATGTTCGCGCGTGTTCTGCCCCTCAGGCGGCATCTGGGGGTTCAATTCGAACGGGTGCCACTGGATTTCATGGGGCGTGCCGGTTGCTTCCAGAGCGGTGGCAAGCTGGCGGTAGCCGATGATGCACCAGGGGCACATAACATCAGAGATGATGTCGATTTTCAGGGGCTCGGTCATGGTCGGTCCTTTCTGGGCGCATCAAAGCAAAGGCGGGCCGATGCCCGCCACTTGCGCTGTCATATGGGTGGAGCGGGCGCCAAACGCCAGCCCTCGCCGGTAACCTTATTCGGCTGCGACGGCGTCGTTCTTTTCCCAAGCAAACTTCTGGAACACCTGATCGACAGGCGTTTTGGCGAAGTGGTTGGTGTAGTTGGACATCAGCTTTTGCGCCGCACCCAGGATGATCTCCAAGATATTCGTCTCGGTGAAGCCCGCGTCAAGGAAGGCTTGGGTGTCGGCGTCGGAGACAAAACCACGGTCGCGGATCAGCGCCAGCGTAAAAGTACGCAGGGCTTCCAGCTTGGCCGTAGGCAGGGGTGTCTCATTACGCAGCGCCTCGGTGATGGCGTCATCCACCTTCATCATCTTCGCGATGCCGGTGTGGGCAGGCACGCAGTAATGGCAATTGCTTTCGACGTTAATCGTTTGCCAAACAACGGTTTTCTCTTCGGCCGAGAGGCTGGTGGCCATAAACTGTTGGTGGGCGAAAGCATAGGCTTCCAGCAGCGGCGGGGCGGCGGCCATGGTGCCGTGAAGGCCCGGAATGCGACCGTTGTTCTTGAACGAGGCTTCCAGAGCGGGCTTTGCAGCTTCGGGGGCAGAGTCGATGGTGTGGATGGGGAACGTAGCCATGGGATGTCCTTTCAGGCCGGTATCAGAATTGATAACGGCTAAGTAAGGATGTTTGAGTGATTGCTCAAGTATCTATTTGAGCAATCACTCAAATGTGAGGCACCGGACCTACGCCCGCCAATCCAACACCACCTTGCCGGAACTTCCCGAGAGCATCGCGGCGAAGCCATCTTCAAAGCGGCCGACGGGAAAGCGGTGTGTGACGATGCGCGAGATGTCCAAATCATCCTCCAACATGGCGATCATCTTGTACCAGGTCTCAAAGATCTCACGGCCATAGACCCCTTTAATGGTGAGCGCCTTGAAGACGATACGGTTCCAATCCACCAGCGATTTGCCGGGCGGAATGCCAAGCATCGCGATGCGCCCGCCCATCACCATCGCCTCGACCATCTGATCGAACGCCGCCGCGTTGCCCGACATTTCCAGCCCCACATCGAAGCCTTGTTTCATGCCCAAACCATCGATCACGCTTTGCAGATCGGTCGTGGAGACATTGACCGCGACGACATCCGTGACCTGCGCCGCCAGATCGAGCCGATCTTGGTTAATGTCGGTAATCACCACATGGCGTGCGCCGACATGCTGTGCCACGGCGGCGGCCATGATGCCGATGGGCCCCGCGCCGGTAATCAGCACGTCCTCTCCGATCAGATCAAAGCTTAACGCGGTGTGAACGGCGTTGCCGAGAGGATCAAGGATCGCGCCGATCTCATCAGGGATGGCGTCGGGCAGGGGGACCACATTGAAAGCGGGCAGGGCGAGGTATTCGGCAAAGGCACCGTCCACATTCACGCCGATGCCCTTGGTTTCCGGGTCCAGATGGAACTTGCCCGACCGGCTTTGACGGGAATGTTTGCTGATCAAATGACCTTCGCCCGAACAGCGCTGGCCAAGGCTCAGATCATCGACGTTGCGGCCAAGCTCTACGATCTCTCCGGCGAATTCATGGCCGGTTATAAGGCCCAAAGGCACCGTCTTCTGGGACCATTCATCCCAGTTCCAGATATGGGCGTCGGTGCCGCAAATCCCGGTTTGGTTCACGCGGATCAGCACCTCATCAGGGCCGATTTGCGGAATTGGCCGGGTCTCCATCCATAGGCCCTTCTCGGCCTTGGACTTCACCAGACATTTCATCGTGCCATTCATCGGATGATCCCCAACTCGCGGCCCGCCGTGGCGAAGGCGGCAAGGGCTGTGTCAAGTTCCTCACGGGTCAGGGCCGCGTTCATCTGGGTGCGAATGCGGGCTTGGCCCTTGGGGACGACAGGAAAGAAGAAGCCCGCAACGTACACTCCCAATTCATACAGGCGCGCGGCCATTTGTTGGCTGAGTTTCGCATCCCCCAGCATTACCGGAATGATCGGATGCTCCCCTTCCAGAAGGTCAAACCCAAGCTCCGCCAGCCCGGCCCGCCAATAAGCGGCGTTATCGAACAATTGCTGGCGCAGCGCGTCGCCGTTTTCCACCAGCTCAAGCGCCTTCAGCCCTGCCGCCACAACCGAGGGCGGCAAAGAGTTGGAGAACAAGTAAGGCCGCGCCCGTTGCCGCAGCAGGTCAATCACCGGCTGAGGTCCGGCGATATAGCCCCCAATCGCGCCGCCAAGGGCCTTGCCCAACGTGCCGGTCAGAATGTCTACATCGACACCGTGATGGGCTGGCGTGCCCGCGCCCTTTGGGCCCATGAAGCCTGTGGCGTGGCAGTCATCCACCATCACCAGCGCATCGTATTTCGCAGCTAATTCAGTGATTTCCGGCAGTTTCGCCAGATAGCCATCCATCGAGAAAACACCATCGGTGGCGATCATGATGAACCGTGCGCCGCCCGCGCGTGCGTCCTTCAGCTTGGCCTCCAGATCCGCCATGTCGGAGTTGGCGTAGCGGTAGCGGCTGGCTTTGCACAGCCGGATGCCGTCAATGATCGAGGCGTGGTTCAGGCTATCGGAGATGATCGCGTCTTCGGGGCCAAGAAGGGGCTCGAACAGGCCACCGTTGGCGTCGAAACAGGCGGCAAACAGGATCGCATCGTCCTTATTCAGGAACGCGGCAAGCTCTCGCTCCAGCTCACGGTGCAGGTCCTGGGTGCCGCAGATGAACCGGACCGAGGCCATGCCGTAGCCGTGGTCATCCATCGCGCCTTTCGCGGCTTCGATCAGTTGCGGGTGATCGGCGAGGCCAAGGTAGTTGTTGGCGCAAAGGTTAATCACTTGGCGCGTGCTGGCATTGGGCAGCTCTACCGTGATCTGCCCCGCTTGGGCTGACGTGATCAGGCGTTCGTTCTTATACAGCCCGTCATTTTCGATGCCGGTCAGAGTGTTGGAAATGTGGTCGAGAAATTGAGTGGACATGGGGAGCCTCCGGTTTAGCGGATAGATATCCGTTGGAGATGCTGAATGTCAATATCTGGGATTTTGGCCGTTAAGTTGGATTTCAGGCGTTTTTCACGATCAAAAGCGCCCGCGATTGCCCTGCCGCAAGAATCGAATGCTCAACATCGGCGGCATAACGGATGGTGTCTCCGGTGCCTGCTTTGGCCCGTTCGCCATCGGAAACGACGTCCAAGGCGCCTTCCAGAACGGTCAGATGTTCCACGCACCCCGCCTTGTGCGGGGCACTTTCCAGCGCTGCGCCTGCGTTAAAACGGATATCATAGACCTCGGTTCCGCCCACCTCATCGGGGGCGCTTAGGATGCGGATCTCGCAGCCCGCGGCGCGGTTGCGGATAACGGGGGTGTTGTCGGCATGGACGATTTCGCGGATGGGGTGAACCGGCTCGGCTTCATCATCCAAAAGGGACGCGAAATCAACGGATAGGGCGCGGGTCAGGTTCCAAAGGCTGGCCACCGTGGGGCTGCTTTCGCCCCGCTCGATCTGGCTGAGCATGGACCGAGACACCCCCGAGAGCTTCGCCAAAGCGTCCAGGCTCAGCCCTTTGGCCGCCCGTTCTTCCTTCAGCCGAGATGCCAAACGCGCCGTGATTTCTGCCCGATCCGTCATTGTGTCCTGCTCCGATCCTACGTGACCTCCAACATAGCGGAGGAAACCTGCGCCTCCAACAGGGCAAATAAAATTGCTTGACTGGTTCAAGGACTCATCCTAGATGGCGCTCAGGCCGTAGACGCCTGCCGCCCGCTGACGCAAGTCTTGGTGAAGTTCTACGTGATACGTTTTCAAAGTCTCTTTCCGCAATCGCGCGGATGGTAATGCGGGTTCCATCTTTCACTGCGCGACGTTGCTAGAGAGATATTGGAAATGTCTGATACCCCCCCGAATTCCTTCACGGATGCGCCCCTTGGCGTGATCTATCTGAAAACCGCCGTTCCGATCATTTTTGTGATGGGGATGAACGGCTTGTTATCGGTGGCCGATGCGCTGTTTCTGGGCATCTATGTGGGCCCCGAGGCCTTGGCCGCTGTCACATTGATGTTCCCGATCTACATGCTGATCGTGGCGCTTTCGACCCTTGTTTCCAACGGCATGTCCAGTCTATTGGCGCGCCGTTTGGGGGCAGGGGATATGCAAGGGGCGGGCGCAGTTTTTGCGGGCGCCCACGGGTTGGCCTTCATGTTGGGGGCCGCATTAATTGTGTTGTTCACCCTTTTCGGTCCCGCGATGGCGTTAAGCGCGGCCAGTGGTGACGTGGAACTGGCGCGGATGGGCGTGATCTACCTGCGGATCACGGTCTATTTCTCGCCCTTGTTGTTCGTTTTGTCGGTGAACTCTGACGCGCTGCGCAACGAGGGGCGCGTGGGCTTCATGGCTGCGATGAGCTTGCTTGTGTCGCTGGCCAACATCGCCTTCAACTACGTCCTGATCGCGATATTCGAGATGGGCGTGGCCGGGTCTGCCTATGGCACGGCGGCGGCGCAGGCTTTGGCGCTTTGTATCGTGGTCGGGTTCCGTATCTGGGGCAAAACCGCGTTGCGACCGGCGATTTTGCGGCGCTATTCGATGGGGCATGGGTGGGGGCGTATCCTTGCCCTTGGTGCCCCGCAAAGCCTGAACTTCTTGGGCCTCTCCCTTTCGTCCGCGGCGATTATCATGATGCTGCAATGGGTGGGGAGCCCGGCTTACGGCGATACGATCTCGGCTTATGGGATCATCACGCGCGTGGTCACCTTTACCTTTCTGCCGCTTCTTGGGCTGTCGTTTGCGATGCAGACGATCACCGGCAACAACTATGGCGCGCAGATTTGGCACAGGGCGGACGCAAGTTTTCGCATCGCTCTGTGGGTGGCGCTGATCTACTGCGCCACGGTGCAAGCCATTGTGATGCGCTTTCCGGCCCAAATCGCGGGCGCTTTTGTGGATGACCCCGCCGTAATCGCTGAGGTCGTGCGGATTTTGCCGATCATGACCGTCGTGTTCTTCCTGATGGGGCCGCTGATGATGGTGGCGAGCTATTTTCAAGCCATCGGATCAGCCTTGAACGCGGCCATTTTGGGCCTGACGAAACCCTACCTATTCGCGATCCCGTTAACCCTTCTGTTGCCCCTGTCGTTCGGGGAAATCGGGGTTTGGCTCGCGGGGCCATTGGCAGAAATCCTGCTGCTTGGCCTAACCTTGGTCGTGCTGTTTCGGCGCGGCAGACACAGCAACCTGGCCTGGGGTATTTTCCAGCCAAAGAAAGGAGTGGCGCTATGAGCGTTCAACCCAAAACAATCGCTCAGGCCAAGGATCAAGCGGCACAATTGCGCCGGGAGATGGCAGAGCAGGGGAGGCCGATGGGCCAAGGCAAAGCGTTGGAGCAGGTGGCGAAGCGGCACGGGTTCCACGATTGGAACACCATGTCGGCCGCCCTCGGCAAGGCCGCGGTTACGGTCGGCGACAGGGTGACGGGCCGTTTCATGGGGCAGCCGTTCACGGGCGAGGTGCGCGAGATGTCCGAACTACGCCCCGGTTGGGTGCATCTGTCGTTGCATCTGGATGAGGCGGTGGATGTTGTCACCTCGGATGCGTTCTCGAACCTGCGCAAGCGCGTTCGCGGTGTGGTGGGCCCCAAGGGGCAATCGGTCGAGAAAACCAGTGACGGGCAGCCGCATTTGCAGTTGGATAACTGGTAAACCTATCGCGCCAGTGCATGGAGCATTGGCGCGACCACTCAGATAAAGGAAACGTCCGGTGCCACGCCTTACAGCAGAAGAGCTGCAATCCTTCATGGCGGGCAAGACCCTGTACGCCTTTGATCCTGACACCAAGGCGCGGGTTGCCACGGTCACTTATGGCAGGGAAGGGGACTGCGCGGCGCGGTTTGCTGACGGCACGCAGGACACGGCAGAATGGGGTCTGGAGGGCGACACCTATTGGACGCGTTACGCTAACTTTCGGGGGGGAGAGGTGAACCGCTTCACCCTTAATCTTATCGCCGATCAGGTGGCGCAGGCCTATCACACCGATGGCAGGCGGGCGTTCCTGCAAAGCCCCTTGGAGGCCTTGGACGACGACGCCTGAAGGGGAGAGGATGAGCAGGCAACCCCGCTCATCCCGCTATCAATTTACTGGATCTCAAAACCCATCGCGGCCCCGATGGTCTCGTTCCAAGCGGTGGCACATTCGTCGCCGCAACGGTCGCGGTAGGCGGGCAGAACAGCCTCGGTCGCGGCTTCGGCCATCAGCGCCATATCAGCATCGGATGCGGGAACCAGCGTCATGGATGCCGCGTCGCCATAAGCGCAGTCGCCCCCGGTATTGCACGACAGACCGTCCGCCGTTTCGGTGGCGGCAAGGGTGAACATCTCTGTCTCCAGCTCGGCCAAGCCGGTGGAGATCGCTTCTTGGGCGGCAGGGTCGAGGCTGTTCCACCAATCAAGGTTGGCGATATGGGCGATCACGCCGTGGTTGATCGGAATGGCCGAGATGTAGTTCGCGGGCTGGTGCCATTCGGCCAAATAGCCGGACAACGCGCCAGTGATCGCGCAATCAATCGTGCCGTTGGCCATGGCGGTGGGCACCTCGCCAAACGCCATCCCGATGGGAGAGGCCCCGATATGTTCCAAGAACACCTGCTGAGAGGCCCCCGACGCGCGGACTTGGCGCCCTGCCAGATCGGTCAGAGAGGTGAATTCATCGCGGCAATAGACGACTTGGCTTTGATAGGTGCCGTAGCCCAGAAGCTGGATGTCGTGATTTTCCGCCAAAAACGCCGTATGGGTGTCGCGGAAGGCCATGGCGGCTTGGTGAACAGCCTCCACATCGGCCACAACGCCCACAAGATCGGTCGCCTCGTTCATCGGGACAGAGCCAGAGGTATAGGCAAGGACTTGGTGCGCCATTTGCACGGTGCCGTTGGACACAAGCGAGAACAGCTCTCCGCCATCAAAGCCTAGCTCGTTGAAGGGGCGGATGTTGGCCGTGATCGCGCCGTCAGTCGCCTCAACGATGGTTTCGGACCAGAAGGGTTGCTCCATATCTAGGTACATCGACAGAATGCCGATGGAGCCTACGACGTTGAACTCGGTCGCCGGAATATCTTGGGCCAACGCAGGCGCGGCGGCGAGGCCAAGGGCCAGGGCGCTTACAGCGGTAAGGTGTTGTTTCATAAGACTCTCCTTGTTGGGGCCGGGTTGTTCCCGGCCTATCTTGGGTTAACGATTTCGGGCAGCCACAGCGCGAGGCCGGGCAGGGCGATCAGCAGGCCGATCATGATGAGCATGGCCAACAAAAACGGGATCGAGCCGATGAACAGATCAAGGATGGAACCCGATTTGCGCACCGCCTGCACGATATAAAGGTTCATCCCCACGGGCGGCGTAATCAAGGCCGCCTCGATCAGGATGACAAAGACGATGCCCCACCAAACCGGATCATAGCCAAGCCCGATGATGACGGGCACGATGATCGGCGTGGTGGCGATCATCATCGAGATCGTCTCCATGAAGCAGCCCAAAAGCAGGTAGAACGCGATGATTGCCAGCAGCATCATCAAGGGCGGCCACCCAAGGGCCAGAATGGCCGTGGTGATTGTATCCACCAACCCGACCGAGACCATGGCAAGGTTCAGGAAGAAGGCTGCCAGCACGATCAGCATGATCATGCAGGTGGTCCGCACGGTGCCTTCAAAGGCGCTTAGCAGCACAGCGACAGAGAGTTTACCGTTCAACGCGACCAAGCCAAGGGTCGCCAGAAGGCCCAAGGCCGCGGCTTCGGTCGGAGTGGCAAGACCCACGTAGATTGACCCCACGACAACAAAGAACAATCCCAACGGCGGCAGCAAATGCGGCAACCCGGCAATCCGCGCAGGCCAAAGCGATCCGGTTGCAGGCTTGGATTTGACCAATGAAGGATTTGCGAGAACGGCAAAAAGGACGATCCCGGAAAACAGCATCGCCAGCAGCATGCCGGGAATGAACCCCGCAGCATAAAGGTCCGTAACCGAGGTTTGCGACAGCACCGAATAGACGATCATGTTGATCGACGGCGGGATCAGGATGCCCAAAGTGCCCCCCGCCGCGATGGAGCCGAGAAACAACGGACGGTTGTAGCCCCCCTTGTCCATATTCGGCACCGCCACCGTGCCGATGGTCGCCGCGGTGGCCAGCGAAGACCCGGACGTCGCCGCAAAGACCGCGCTAGAGGCGATGTTGGTATGGATCAACTGCCCCGGCACCCGTGCAAACCACGGGGCCAGCGCGCCGAACAAGCGCTCGGACACGCCAGAGCGGTGCATCAGCTCACCCATCATGATGAACATCGGCGCGGCGATCAGGATGAAGTCGTTGGAATGGCTCCACATGATCGGCCCTGCGGCGCGGGTCATGGGAATAAAGGCGTAGGTTTCTGACAGGTAATAGCCGGTGATCGCCAGAACAGCCGCCACGGGCAGGCTCAGCGCCAGCCCGATCAGCAGGAAAAAGATTGCGCCCTTAATCATGGGGTATCCTCGCCCACATCAATGCCGATGTCCTTGATTTCGTCCATCAGGTCGGGGTTGGAGATCAGCGCCTCGGCCCCGTCGGGGTCCCGGGCAAGCAGACGGGCGGCCGCGAAAAGCGGGGTCAGACAGGCGACCGTGGCGAACCACACGAACCCGGCCCACCACAGGCTTTGGGGCAGGATCAATGGCACCTGCAACGTGGATTGTGAGCGTGCGCCCAAGTTCCAGCTCTCGGCCAAGACATCGAAGGTGTAGTAGGCCAAGGCCACCGCCGTTACCGCCATCGCCGTGGCGGCCACCATATCGAAGCCAAGGCGCAAGCGGCGCGGTAGCTTGGCGGTCAGGATATCGACCCGGATGTTGGCCTTGCTGGACACGGTGTAGCCCATCCCAAGGCCGATGCAGGCGGCGAAAGCGTAGCTAGAGATCTCAAAACTCTCGACAATCGTGCGGCCCAACGTGGCGCGGGACACGACATCAATGGCGATGGGTACGGCGCAGCCAAACAGGATGACCGCCCCCGCCGCCCACGCAAGCCAGGTGCTGATTTTTGAGGTTAACCTATGGAACTGGTGCACGCAGGGAGCCTCCTGTTGAAACGATACCGGCGGCAGGCGCGCCAGTGATGTGACGCGCGGAAACGATCGCAGCACCCCTAGGCCGCGCTGGCCCCGATACTTGGGGGCGCATGCCAAAAGAGAGAATTGCGTGTCGAACCATAGTCAGCACGGTAGGCTTTTCGCGGACCGTTAGGCAACGCGAGATTGTACAATTCGCCGGGCAAAGGCGGGCTGACGTAAGATGTGCCGATGATTTAGGCGGGGACAAGCCGGGGCCTGAACGGTCGAAGCGTTAACGAAGCGGCAAAGAAACACTCTGTCGCAATGACGTAGGGGCAGGACACAATGTGGCAGAAAAGGGGTGACCTCTTGGGGGCTGCGCGGTTCCCGTTTGGGGCCAAAATGGCCTATGCGACGAAGGTATGATGCGCCGGGTAGGTTGTTTTTTTATTGTTTAATTTCAGGATATTGGATGGAGGGTATCCAACCTCAGTTTGATCCCCCCACAGCGTCACCGTTGGTCCGTGCGGCTTGGTGAATTGGGTCTCATCCTTAAGGTTTACGACGCAACAATAACGAAATTATAGCCACGCGGTGCCCTAATCTATCACCAAATTCCGCCACAATCCGAACCTAGCGTTAAGGAACACGGGTGAAAGGAATAACAAAATGACAAGGTTAATTGTCTCAGTAGCAGCCGGCGTCGGTTTAGTTGGTGCAGTTAAGACGGGGCTGGCGCTTCAGTTTCTGGTCCCAGTAGAACAACAAAGCCCCGCGCTGATCGTTGGCATGTTTATCGTCTTCGTGGGTTTGACCGCCGCCGTTGCAGCCGCCGCTCTTTACCAATTCCGCGCGCATTTCGAAGTGCAAACGATCGAGCGTCCAGCGCCCGAGGTTGGCACCGAAGTGTCGAAAGAGGCGGTCATTTTGCGCTACACTAAAGAATGGGGCCTTTCGCAGGCCGAAAGCGATGTGGCGCTGTTCGTGGCCAAAGGGTTTTCCAACGCCGAAGTTGCTGACATGCGCGGCTGTGCCATTGCGACGGTCAAATCGCAGCTTGGCAGTATTTACAACAAATCCGGCCTTGAGACGCGCTATCAGTTGATGGCTTTTGTGACCGATGAAGTCTGCGCCCTGGCGCAGACCTCGGACACGGCGGAAGTTGAAACCGCCAATGTCACCGAGCTTCCGGTTGCAAAGAAAAAGCGTCGCTCCGCCGTTGATCGCGCCGTTTTGGCCGACCAGGACATGGCGGCTCTGCCCCGCGCCGCGCAAGCCTAACGCGTCACAGACAAGCAATCCGTAAGAGGCCAGCACATTCCGGTGTGCTGGCCTTTTCGTTACGCGGGGAAGGGAGCGTCGGTTACTGAACAAGCTGCACCCTTTCGCAATGATGGCCGGTCAGGGTCAGCTCGCCCTCTCCAAGGTTTAGCCCCACGGCGTCCAGCACCGCATCAAGGACCGAGTCCAGCGGAGAGGCAAGCGCTGCCAGAAGTTGAGCCGGCAGCACGGAAATCAACGTGCCAACGATGCCATTAACCGCCGATGTCAGAAGTCCCCCATCGCTTGGCTTGATGCGGATTTCGGTGTTGTCGGCAGCCAGAAGGTCGCTAATGGCTGTGGCCAGCAGATCGCCAGATCCGAAGGTGCGCATGTTGGTGCCGTTAATCATGTCGTTCTCGGTGAACGAGACCTCTTCGACCTGCGATTGACCAACGGTCGCGGAGGCGCGGATTTGCAGCGTCAGGTCAACGCTCACAAGAAGCAAGCTTACGCGAATATCCAGGAAATCGGCGTAGTCATTCACCCAACTGGAAGTCACCGGGTCATAGGTGCGCTCGCCCAGATACAGCGCCGCGACGGAAACGCCGTCGGAGGGAGTAAGCGGGTTATGGGCTGTGGAGAAGCGGGCGATGACATCGTTAGGATCGGTCGTGGTGCAGTTCAGCTCTGTCAAAGTGGCGGTTGCCCCCGCAACGTCGACATGAAGCGGCAGGTGAAGGCGGGTGGCGGCGACGCCGGAAACGAGGCCGCCCAGAATGCTTGGCTCTACCTCGACGTCAACGTCTAATTCAGCGGCGGAGGTGCTAAGGGTCGTGCCTTCCTCGCCAATGGCCAACCAACCGGAATCGGCGGGGCTGTCCGGAAAGCTTTGGCTTGCATCGACATCAAGGATACCCGGAACCGCGACGCCAATATCCAAGTCCGCCGTATTAGTGCCATCGACCGCCTCGGCAGCGGCGATCAGCAGATCGAGGGCGCTGACTTCCGTTTCACCAAGGAAGGCGGTCAGGGTCAGACCAAGATCACGGGCGTCTTGGTCAGAGGCGATGATATCGCCGATCCCGGCCTCAAGAGAAACGGGAAGCACGGTGAATTGCGCCAAGCGCCCTGAAACACCGGCGGGAAGCATGTCCTGCATGGTGCGAACGAAATCGGCCAAGCTGGGGCGCATCGTCAACACGTCAGCGGGGTTCAAGGGGTCAAACCCCATCCGGTTCGATAACGCGTCCAGAAAGTCAGCGACGTTGATGTCTTCGCTATCCAGCGCGAGCTGATCGCCGACATTGAGGGTGATTTGTGACCCCAAAAGACCTGTCAGCAGGCCAGAGAGCGCGTCGGGATCAAAGCCCAAGAACCGTGACCCAAGCGTGAAGCGTGCGGCCCCAGTGCGAGAGGCCGTGGCCACGGAGTTCAGCGGGACACTGTCGCCATCGTAAAACAATTGCGCAAAGGTGAGCGGCGCGTCGGTGCGCAGGCGGACGGTCACGGCGTTCACATCCGGGTCGCCTTGGGCGCGCGGTTGAAACCGGTCCTCTCGGGCAATAGCCGGATTGCGCAGGTAGCGCCCGAATTGCCAGTCCACAAAATCCTCATCCGCCAGCGCGTTACCATCCAGCATTTGGACAAGGCGATCATCGGCCTCATCCAAATCAGCGGCCACACCCAGAGCTGTCAGGTCGCTATGGGCCTGCAACTGCGACTGATCGCGGTAGACCACGGCGATGTCGGTGCCAAAGGCCACGAAGGCCAACAGAACCGTCAGCAAGAGGGCGACGATAACGGCAGCGGCGCCTTCCTCGTTATGGGAGAAAGAGCGCAGGTGGCACTGGAGCCGGGAAGGGGCGCTAGTACGCGACATAAGCGCTCCCCGCCAAATGGGTCAGCTCCATCCCGATGATGCCGCTTGCAAGGTCCAACAAAGAGCCATCCACAGCGTAAGAGATCTCGACCCGGATATCCGAGGCGGTGATGGTGGGGGTGTCAGCGATAGCCTCTTGCCGCAGCAGGGGGTAATTGCTGGAGGCTTCCTCGATATAGGCGTCGTAGATTTCGGTCCGCTCCTGCGTTGTGATCCCGGCCACGCTGGCTCGCGCCGAGGCGGTGGCGAGTTGCTGCACCGAGTGGCTGAGCGCCATGGCGTAGCCCACGAAGATGATCCCGAACAGCAGGCCGAACAAAAGCGGCGCGAGAAGGACAAATTCGATCGCGACTGCGCCGTTTTCGCGGCGGGTGAAGCGTAGAAGGGGGGACAGGAACTTGGACATGGGGGCTCCGCTCAGGTCGCGCCAAAGATGTTGTCGATGATGCTAATGGCGGCGGGGCCGACAAGCACGACGAAAACGGCAGGCATGATGCAGAAAATGAGTGGAACGGTCATGATGACGGGCAGACGCGCGGCTTTTTCTTCCACCCGCAACAGGCGGTCGGCGCGCAGTTCCGACATCAGCGTTTTCATTGCCCGCGAGAACGGCGTGCCGTAGCGGTCGGATTGGTCGAGGGTTTGGGTAAAGACCCCGATTTCAGGAAGCGGGACACGGTCGGCAAGCCCCTCGTAAGCGCTGCGGCGGTCGTTGGTCATGCGCATCTCGGCCACCATCTGCAACATCTCGGCCGACAACTCGGGATGGGCCAGGGCCACTTCATAGGACACCCGTTGCAGCGCGGGTTGAGGGCCAAGGCCCGCTTCACTGGCGATCACCAGCAGTTCCAGCAAGTCCGGCACCCCGGCACGGATACGGCCCAAGCGTTGTTTGCGCATGGCGTCCAGCGCGATGTCTACGCCCTTGGACAGGGCCAGCGCGGCGGCGACCTTGGTGGCTAGCGGAATTAAAAGCGAGTCTTCCGGGGCACGGGTCAAGAACACCCAGCCAACCCCGATAACGGCGGTGGCCAGGGGAAGCAGCGTCTTGGCGAAGGCGTAGATCATCAGCGCATCGCGATCCTTGAATCCGGCAGAGCGCAGGTCAGCGGCAGTTTTTTCGGCCTCACCGCCAAGCAAAACGGCCAGACGTTCCCCGACGCTGGTGATAACCGACAGGGTGCCGGTGCGCATCCGCTCCAGCAAGGGCGCATCGGGCGTGTTGAGGGGGGAGTTGCTCCCCTTCATCCGCCCGGCCGCGCGCATCAAACGGCGATTAGCCGTTGTTTTGATACGCGCGTCAGCGATCAGCGCGGCACAGGCCATCAGGCCAAGGGTCAACCCGCCGAACGCCAGCCAGAAGATGGTGGTGTCACCGCTCAGCATGGGGCCAGCTCCTGAGAATATACTGTAAGATCAAACATCAAGACGCCCCATCCGAACCATCATGAACACGCCAATGATGATACCCATGATGCCTGCCGCCAGCAGCTTTTGCCCGCGGGGGTCATAGAACAACGGAGAGAGATACTCGGCGTTGAGCACAAAGATCACCCCGGCGATGCCAAAAGGTAGGGAGGCGAGGATCATGGCGCTGGCACGGGCCTCGGACGACAGCGCACGGGCCTTTTGCTTCAGGCGGCGACGGTCACGCAACTGCTGGGCAAGGTTTTCGATCGTGTCGACCAGATTGCCGCCTGTCTCGGTTTGCAGGGATGTGGCGACGCCGAAGAAGTTGGCCTCGGGCGTGGGCATGCGTGTGGCAAGGTCGGTGAAGGTGTCGGCCAGCCCGGTGCCAAGAACCAGCTGTCCGTGGCAGGTCGCAAACTCTGAGCGGAGGGGCTCGGGCGCGTTTTCCACCACGATGCTCAGGCTATCGGCGACGGGACGGCCCGCTTTCAGGCCGCGGGCGAATACGTCCAGCGCTTCGGGCAGTTGTTGCGTGAAAGCGTTGATCCGGCGGCCATAGGCGATCTTGAGGATCATGGACAGGCCCACGGCGGGCAGGGCAACGGCAAGAATCGCGGCAAGGAAGGGGGGATGCCCCAGACCAATCGTCAGGCCGGCAAAAACGATCAGGACGGCGATGCCGACCTGAACAAGGCATTCCGTGGCCGACAGGCGCAGCCCCGCGCGGGCGATTGCGCCCTCGAGCCGGGCCAGGACGCGGGCCACGCCGTTGCCATTGGCAGCAGCCGAGGCGGTGCCGCGTTTACGGCGAGCGGGTGTATCGGTGCCGGTGATCTGACGCGTGGGAAGCGCACGCTCCAACCGTTCCAGGTGGGCCCGGCGACGACGGTCGAGGGCGATCAACGCCCCCAGTACCACGCCCGCCAGGGCAAGACCGCCCAGAATAAGAAGGATAAGATCAAAGCCCATGGATCAGTGCATCCCCAAGATGCGATCTAGATCGTCACCAAGGCCGTATTCGGCGGCACGGGTTGCGAAGTTGGGGCGGTAGCCCGTGTGCACGAACTGGCCCTGCACCGCGTCGCGGGTGCTGTCAGGAGAGACTTCAAAGTGGAAGATTTCCTGCAAGGTGATCGCATCACCCGCAAGGCCCGCAATCTCGGAGATCGAGGTGATACGGCGGCGGCCATCGCGCATCCGGCTGACCTGCACGATCAGGTGCACGGCATCGGACAATTGCTTGCGCACAACGCCGCCACCGGGGGCGAAACCTGCCAGTGCGGCCATGCTTTCCACACGGGTCAGTGCCTCGCGCGGGGAGTTGGCGTGGAGGGTGGACATGGACCCGTCGTGGCCCGTGTTCATGGCTTGCAGAAGATCCAGCACTTCGTCGCCCCGGATTTCGCCAATGATGATCCGATCAGGGCGCATCCGCAGAGAGTTGCGCACCAGCGTCCGTGTCGTCACCTCGCCGTTGCCTTCGATAGAGGGGGGACGGGTTTCAAACCGGACAACATGGGGCTGTTGCAAACGCAGTTCAGCGGCGTCTTCGATGGTGACGATCCGCTCATCGGCTGGGATGAACTCGGACATGGCATTCATCAGCGTGGTTTTACCCGAGCCGGTACCGCCGGAAATCAGAATGTTCAGGCGTAGCAATGACGCAAGCCCAAGAAAGCCCGCCATCTGCGACGACAAAGATCCGCCCTCGACCAGTGCGTTGAACTTCACCGCGCGGTTGGGGAATTTACGGATGGTGATCGTGGGGCCATCAATCGCCAAGGGCGGAATAGCCACGTTTACCCGGCTGCCATCGGCCAGACGCGCATCTACCATGGGCTGTGCTTCATCAATGCGGCGGCCAACGTCGGCCACGATGCGGGTGGCGACACCCAGAACATGGGCGTTATCGCGAAAACGCACGTTGGTCAGAGTCAGCTTGCCACCGCGTTCCACATAGACCTGATCGGGGCCGTTCACCATGATGTCGGTGATGCTCTCATCGGCCAAAAGCGCCTCGAGCGGGCCGAGGCCAAGCATGTCGGACAGGATCGTGCCCACAAGGTCAGCGATCTCTGTGCCGTTGAGTTGCAGCTTACGCTCGGACGACAGCTCGGAAATCGCGACGCGGATGTTTTCTTCCTGCACCCGGCGGCTCAGCACGGCAAGTTCAGCGAAATCCATCCGCTTGGACAGGGCCAGCGTGATCTCATTGGCCATGCGCAGGCGGGCCAAAGTCTCTTCCGAGTTGCCTTGGAATGCTGTGGAAGCTGCTGGTGCCGGGGCTGCAAATGTCTGCGCCGCCGGCTTGGGAGCGGCGGCAGAGGGGGAGGTCGGCGGAACTGTCAGGCTCGTCTTGGCAGGAGCAGGGGCGGTAAAGTCACCGGCCACGTCATCTTCGGCCAAGATCGCGGCTGCTTGGGTCAGGATTTGCCGTTGAAGGCTCATCGGCCAGGGGTGGCCGCTGTCCTCGACCACGAAAGTGATCGCGGCATTGGCACGTTCCGTTGCCGACAGGCCCGCGGCATCAATACGACGGGCAAGGCTCAGGACTTGGTCCAGCGCCTCCCGCAGGGAGGGTTGTTCAATATGAAGGGTCATCCCTTCACCCGCTTCAGAAAGCCACGGCGTGGTGCGGCTGCGTCAGGCGCTTTGGCCTTTACGGGTTTAGAGATGTCGTCCCACAGGGCTTGGGCAACTTTGCCGTAGGGGCTGCGCGGTTGGCGTGCCACCAGTGGCACCCCGGCGCGATGGGCGCGCATGATTGCGGCGTCCGAGCGGGGCAGGGTGTGGCGAAGGTCAACCTTTAGCGCCTTGGACATGTCTTTCGCCGACAGGCCCGCATCGCGGCGCAGCTCGGTCAGGACGGGCACAACGGTCAGCTCTGGCGCGGCCTCTTTCAGCGCGTCCAACATGCGCACGGCCGCGTGAACGCCGGAATAGCCACCGGGCATCACAACGACGAGGCGGTCCAACGTTTCCAACAACTCAGGCTTGCGCAGAAGCAACTCGCGCGGGGCATCCAGAATGGTGGCCTCAAAGTGCTTGGACAGGGTTGGGATCAGGTGGGTCATGCCGTCGATGGCACGGGTATCATCGCCGCCGTGGTGCAAATGGGCCGAGTAGATCGACAGCTTCGGCGTCATTTGATCCATAGAAGCGGTCAGGAAGGTTTCATCCACCCGGTTCGGGGCGGAAAGCGCCTCTAGCAGACCGGGGGTGGGGTTGCGGTTCAGGTCGCAAGCGGCAGAGCCGAAGTGCAGGTCACCATCGACCAGCGCGGTGTGGCGTACTGCGTTTTTCTTGGTGGAGGAGATATAGGCAAGGTTCTGGGCCAGAAGGCTGGCACCAACGCCGCCGTTGCTGCCGGTCACGCCAATGCGCAGGGCCGGGTTCGGGTCGGGCACCACGGTAAGTTCGGGCGCGGCAGTGGGGGTGTTGGCAGGAATGCGGCTAAGCGACTCGATGATGTCGGCAGAGCTTACGGGAAACGGGAAGTAATCAACCGCCCCCGCAGCGACAATGGCGCGGTAGGTGGAGATATCGGTTTGCTCGCCAAACACCACAACACGGGCGCCGGAGCGACGAATTTCAGCTACGCTTTCACAAGCGGTGGACAGGGGCAGGTTACCGATTTCTGTCAGCAAGATATGGGACGCTTTTGATGGATCAGCGACACGGGCCGCACCGCTTACGCCACCGCCATACAACTCCGGCTCATTGTTGCCGATGTTGGCAGCGAAGTCCCGGACAACCGCGGCACCCTGTTCGGTGCAGACATAGGCGGTAACGGGGCTTTCAACGGGAGCAGTTGCAATGGGTTGGACGAGCGACGGCATGGGTGCCTCCTGGGGGGAAAGGGAAAAAGGGACACGCGGAAGGCCCAATACACGGGCGGACCTTCCACGTGCCACACGGGGTAGTAGCTTTACGGCACCTCGACTTCGCCTTCTTCTTCCGCTTGAGCTTCTTGAATCGCCGTTGCAACGGTGTCGAAGCCGGACTCTGTCTCGGTGCCCAAAGTGGCAACGGAACCAACGATCACGGCGGCGATCAGGGCGGCGAAGAGGCCGTATTCAATCGCGGTGGCGCCGCTTTCGTCTTTGGCGAAGGCAGTGAAGGGGGTGAAGTTAAAGATACGTGTCATTGGGGTAGCTCCTAGTGGGTGATAACGTGGCATGACCAGTTGGCCGCCGATGACCCATTAATGACCCATGGGCTGAAAAGTAGATATCCGCCGACGGGGGCAATCACCTACGACTAGACCTAGGGATTACGGGCGTACGACCATGGTATGGTGCCAATAAAAACTGAATAAAATCATAATGTTAATCAGTTGTATCTGCGGTGAATTGTAGGTGTATACCTGTGTAAAAAGACGGCATAAAAAGGCCAGATTTAGGCCCGTTTCCCTCCGCATTTCGACGGGGGCTGCGGCGTCGTTTTTGGAGGCACAGGAACCCTTGATTCGTATCAAGTTGTCTCGGTTGAGACTGCACCAGTGAACCCGTACAAACGGGCATGGCGGCTTAACGCCCGGTATTGTGAACGCGCACGCCCCATTCAGCGCAGTGCTGGGCAAGGGGTGGGGCAAGGGGGGCATCGGTGAAGAAGCCGTCCACATCTTGAAGCGAGCAGATGCGCGCGGGGGCGGTGCGGTCGAACTTTGATGCATCGGCCACCAGAAACGTCTTGCGCGACCGCGCGACGATGGCTTGGCTCACGCCGACCTCTTGCACGTCAAAGTCCAGCACATCGCCGTCCAGATCCAGCGCCGAGCAGCCGATCACGGCGTAATCGAGTTTGAACGTATTAATCGTGTCCACCGCCTGCGGTCCGATCAAACCGCCATCGGCCCGGCGCAGGGTGCCGCCTGTGACGACAATCTCGATGGCGGGGCTTTGGGACAGGATATTGGCGATGTTGAGGTTGTTGGTGACCACCAGAAGGTTCTCGTGGCGACGCAGATGCTCGGCTACGGCCTCGGTACTGGTGCCGATGTTCAGAAAGACAGAACAATCGTTGGGAATCTGCTGTGCGCAGGCTTGAGCGATCTTCGCCTTCGCCTCGGCTTGCAGCCCGCGGCGTTCTTCATAGGCGTAGTTATGGGTGCCCGAGGCCGGCATCGCGCCGCCGTGGACCCGATTTAGATAGCCCGCGTGATCCAACTCGGTCAGGTCGCGTCGGATGGTTTGCACCGTCACCGCAAAATGCGCGGCCAAGCCGTCCACGGTCACTTTGCCGTCGCGGTTGGCGATCTCCAGAATTTCGGCTTGTCTGAACCCAAGGGGCATGGCGGTCGTCCTATTTGGTGCGGCGCGAAGGTAGCGCGTATGGGCGCGGAACAAAACGGCCCAAGGCAAGGCGCGGCAACCTAGGTGACGTGCAGGGGCAGGTGCGCTATGGCAAGAACAACCAGCGGAGAGCCCCATGACCACAATTGCCCTTGTCGCCCACGATCAGAAGAAAGACGCCCTTGTTGCCTGGGCGAAAGCCCATGAAGCATCACTGACGGGGCACACACTATTTGCGACGGGCACAACCGGGGGGCGCTTGCAGGCGGAAACGGACCTTGCGGTGACACCTCTGAAGTCCGGGCCCTTGGGCGGTGACGCGCAACTGGGCGCGATGATTGCAGAGGGAAATCTGAAAGTTCTGGTGTTCTTCATCGATCCGCTTTCAGCGATGCCTCACGATGTTGATGTGAAGTCGCTGATCCGTCTGGCGATTCTCTATGATACGCTTTTGGCGGTTAACGAAGAGACGGCCACAGCGGTCATGAAATCGCTTTCCGTCACGTAATGGTAATTTGTTTTTGGACGGCGAAAACCGTTGATATCCCCGCGCTTATTGCGTGCGGGCAGGGGGCGAGATGTCCCAAATCCCTTTTGTAACAGGAATATGACAGCCCTCCTTGCGGGTTGTCACATAGGCGTCATGCATAGGGCCTAGTGAGCCCCCACCAGGGGGCAAAAGACGCCGGGCCGAGTTCTCGGTTCGTAAACGTTTGCACTCTTCCGCTCTGCGTGTAGGCTTCGGCTTCGCGGTGATCCGGGGGGAGGCGCGTCTTCAATATGCGACCCGGTAACAAATCAGCTCGCCTTGGTATGGACCGAGGCGAAGTCACGCGACACCTGCGGCCCAAAAAGCGGTCGCGTCACGATGGGAGAGACAAATGAACTTCAAAAACACAGTAGGCGCGAGCCTTGCACTGGGCCTTATGGCGGGTGCCGCACAGGCACAGACCGAGATCGAATGGTGGCACGCCATGGGCGGCCAGCTGGGTGAAACGGTCAACCAGATCGCCGAGAACTTCAACGCCAGCCAAGGCGACTACGTAATTACCCCCGTCTTCAAGGGCACTTACGAAGAAACGCTGACAGCCGCCATCGCAGCGTTCCGTGCGGGCGAACAGCCTAACATCGTTCAGGTTTTCGATGCCGGTGCGGCGACCGTTATCGGTGCCCAGGGCGCGACAATCCCGGTTGAGCAGCTTCTCAACGACAACGGTGTTGGCTTCGACATCGAAGACTATATCTCGGGCGTGCGTAACTTCTATGCCGACGCCGATGGCCAGATGATCGGCATGCCGTTCAACTCTTCCACGCCAATCATGTATTTCAACGCCGACGCGCTTGAAGCGGCTGGTGTAGAAGCGCCTGCAACATGGGAAGAATTCGCCGAAACCACAGCGCCTGCGCTGGTGGAAGCGGGCTACATCCCGCTGGCACAATCGCACCTGCCTTGGATCTTCACCGAGAACTTCTTCTCGCGCCACAACCTGCCGTTCGCCACGAACGAGAACGGCTACACCGGCGTAGACACCGAAATTCTGGTGAACCACCCTGCCATCCGCGATCACTTCACTGCCCTGACCGAATGGCAGGATGCGGGCTATTTTGAGTGGTACGGCACCGGTTGGGCCGACAACCAAGACCCCTTTGAAGCAGGCGACGTCGCCATGTGGCTCGGCTCTTCGGGCTCGTTCGGCGGTATCGCTGACCGTGTAGAGTTCAACTTCTCTGCCACTGTGCTGCCTTACTGGGAAGCCGTAACGACCGAGCCTACGCAAACCTTCATCGGTGGCGCAGCCCTGTTCGCGATGTCCGGTTTTGACGCCGAAGAAAACGCCGCAACGGCCGCCTTCTTCGACTACCTCGACAGCGTTGACGCGCAGGTCATGTGGCACACTGAAACGGGCTATGTGCCAATCACCACAGCGGCCTACGCTGCTGCGGCTGAGCAAGGTCACTACGATGAATTCCCCGCCGCCGAAGTTGGCATTCAGCAGCTGATGCTGCCCGCGGGCGAGAACACCCGTGGCTACCGCATGGGCTTCTACGTGCAGATCCGTGACGTGATGAACCGTGAGTACGGCCGCATCCTGACCGGTGAAACCACTGTTGAAGACGCCTTCAACACGATCGAGGCGGAAGCCAACGATCTGCTGTCGCGCTTCGCTCAGACACAAGGTTAAGCCCCAGTTCGGGATTACACCTTCACGCTACTGCATTGGCCGGGCCTTGTGCCCGGCCAGTTGCCAAGCAAAAACACGTTCAAGACCTCAGGGGGATACCTTTCGTGAAACGCGCCGCATTCGGGCATATCGGCTTTCCGATCCTGCTGCTCATCCCGCAGCTCGCCATCATTGCGATCTTCTTCTATTGGCCCGCTGGCTATGCGATCCAATCTTCGTTTTATCTGGAAGATCCGTTTGGGTTTGGCTCCACTTTTGTGGGGTTTGAAAATTACACCCGCCTTGCAAGCTCCTCTAACTATTTGTCGAGCGCTTGGTTCACGTTGATCTTTACGTCGCTTGTGACCTTCTTTGCCCTCGCCATTGCGCTGTTGCTGGCGGTGAAGGCCGACAAGGTGATCCGCGGGGCCAAGACCTACCGAACGCTGTTGATGTGGGTCTACGCCGTGGCACCGCCGGTGGCGGGCCTGATCGGGGTCATGCTGTTTGACCAATCGCGCGGCAACATCACCCAACTGCTGGGGATGATGGGGATCGAGTATCGCTTGGGCGTGAATTACTGGGATACGGCAGTGGCGATGATCTCGGTCTCGATCTGGAAACAAATCCCGGTGAACTTCATCTTCTTCCTGTCCGGCCTGCAAGCGATCCCACGCTCGGTGCGCGAGGCCGCGATGATCGACAACCCATCGGGCACGCGCCGGTTCTGGGACATCACGTTCCCGCTGCTGGCGCCCACGGGTTTCTTCCTGCTGATTATCAACATCACCTATTCGCTGTTCGATACCTTCGGTATCATCGACACGCTCGTGAAAGGGCAACCGGGCAACAACCCGATGACGCTGGTCTACCGCGTGTTTGTCGATGGGTTTCGGGGCCAGGATTTGGGCGGGTCTTCCGCGCAATCGGTGGTTCTGATGGTTCTCGTCCTCATCCTCACTGTCGTGCAGTTCCGGTTCCTGGAACGCCGCATTCACTATACTTGAGGGGGCTGAGACATGTCTGATATCTCTGAAACCCACACCAGCGCCGCAACGGCCCCGACGCGTCCGGCCAAACGGTTCCGGTGGGACACTGTCGTTGACCACGCGGTTTTGATCGCGGGCGCCCTGCTGATGCTGGTGCCCGTCTATATGGTCTTTGCGACGTCATCTTGGGACGCGATCACAATCCACCGCAACGGGATGCAGTTCGGCTTTGGCGACCAGTTTGGCGTCAACTATAATGCCGCGCTGTTTGAATACGGCGGGTTCACCGACAGTGTGAACGGCGTCACGATGTTGGCGAACTCGATGATCCTGGGCCTTGGCTTTGCCATTGGTAAAATCATCGTCGGCATGATGGCGGCCTATGCGATTGTCTACTTCCGCCTGCGCTTTGCGACATTGGCGTTCTGGATGATCTTCACGACGCTGCTGTTGCCTCTGGAGGTGCGTATTCTACCATCCTACGAGGTGATTACCGATATGAACCTTGGCAATACCTATGCTGGCCTGATTGTGCCGCTGATTGCCTCGGCCACTGCGACGTTCTTCTTTCGGCAGTTCTTCCGTTCCGTGCCTGAGGAATTGATCGAGGCGGCCCGGATTGACGGGGCAGGGCCGGTGAAGTTCTTCATCGACATCCTTGTACCGCTGTCCCGTACCATGATTGCGGCGATGTTCATCATCATGTTCGTCTTCGGCTGGAACCAGTACCTGTGGCCCACGCTGATCACCACGGACGAAAGCATGTTCACCCTTGTGCGGGGTATCCGGCAGATCATCCAATCCTACGCCGACGGCGGCGAAACGCCTGATTACGGCCAAGCGGCGGCTTTGGCGATCATCGCCATGACGCCTCCGGTCTTGATCGTGATCTTCTTCCAAAGCTGGTTCGTTAAGGGCCTCACCGAGTCTGATAAGTAGAGAGAACCATTCAAATGGCACAAGTTTCCCTTAATGCTGTCCGCAAGGTCTACCCCAATGGCGCTGAGGCGCTGGAGGCCTCTTCCTTCTCCATCCCGGACGGTGAACTGACCGTTCTTGTCGGCCCCTCGGGCTGCGGTAAGTCCACGCTGTTGCGTATGGTGGCGGGGTTGGAAGAGATCACGGAGGGTGAGCTTTCCATCGGTGATCGCATCGTGAACGATGTGGACCCCGCCAACCGCAACATCGCCATGGTGTTCCAGAACTACGCTTTGTACCCCCATATGTCGGTGGCCCAGAACATGGGCTACGGGCTGAAGAACCGGGGTATGGATAAGGCGACGATTGCCGCGAAGGTGCGCGAGGCGGCAGAGATGCTGAACCTCAACGAGTTCCTCGACCGCCGCCCGTCGCAACTGTCGGGCGGTCAACGCCAGCGGGTTGCCATGGGCCGCGCGATTGTGCGTGAGCCGGACCTGTTCTTGTTTGATGAGCCTTTGTCGAACCTTGATGCCAAGCTGCGCAACCAGATGCGGATCGAGATCCGCGCCCTGCAACGCCGCCTTGGCACCACCGCGATGTATGTGACCCACGACCAAGTGGAAGCCATGACCATGGCGGACCGGATCATCGTGTTGAACGCGGGCACGATCGAGCAAATCGGCACCCCGAATGAAATTTACGAGCATCCCGCTTCGACCTTCGTGGCGTCCTTCATGGGCGCACCGCCGATGAACCTGTTGCGCGGCACTGCCAGCAATGGGCGCGTCACGTTGGAGGGCGGCGTAAACGTGCCCCATGCCAATGCGGAAGGCCACGATGGGGCGATCCAAGTGGGTATCCGCCCCGAGGACACTTGGCCCGATCCGGCAGGTGATCTGGCCTTTGACGTAGATATTATCGAGGAATTGGGCGCTCAACGTCTGTTGCATGGCCATGTGGGCGGGCAGGCGTTCTCTGTCGCTATTCCCAAGGACAAAGTGGCGGATACGGGCGCCATGATGCTGAGCGTGAAGCCCGGCGCGGTGCATTTGTTTGACGCCGACAAAGGGCGACGCCTGTAGGCTTTGACTGATCACAGTTGAGATAGGGGAGGGCGGCGCGTTTGCGCCGCCTTTTCTTTTGGCGAACCGCCCGTTTCCGCGCCCCTCGGCACCGCCTTGCGGCGGTTTCTCGCAGCGTTATTGCAAATCATTCTCAATTACCTTGACCTTGTTGCGACTAACTCTCATATTCATCTGAGTAGTTTATCAGATGGGATACCTGACATGCTTCGCGCGACCACCGCTCTTGCTTTGACACTCGCCTCGGTAGCGCCCGCCTATGCGGAGATGAGCGTCGTTGCCACGACAGGGATGATCGCCGACACCGCGCGGCAGGTGGGGGGCGACTTGGTCAGCGTGCAGGCCCTGATGGGGCCGGGGGTGGACCCCCATGCCTACCGCCAGACGCGGTCCGATATCGTTTCGACCGCCCGCGCCGACATGGTTATGTGGCACGGGCTCTATCTAGAGGCGCAGATGGAAGAGTTCCTGTTGGAGCTGGCCGAAACCAATACTGTCATTCCGGTGGCCGATGCCTTGCCCCGCGACATTCTGCTGAGCTCTGAAGATTACGCTGACCGCTTTGATCCTCACGTCTGGATGGACCCGGCGATTTGGTCCGGCGTGGTGCAAACCATCGAAGGCGTGCTGACCGAGGCGCTGCCGGACGACAGCGGCACCATTGCCGCCAATGCCGAGGCCCTTCAGGCCGAGATCGACGCGCTTATCGCCTATAGCGAAGCGGCCCTTGCCTCTGTCCCAGAAAGCGCGCGTGTCCTTTTGACCGCCCATGACGCGTTTAGTTACTTCGGTGAAGCCTACGGGTTCGAGGTCATTGGTATCCAAGGCATTTCCACGGAATCCGAGGCGGGCTTGCAGCGGATTGGAGAACTCGTAGACTTGCTGGTGACCCGCGAGATTGGGGCCGTTTTCGTGGAATCCTCCGTCTCGGATCGCAACATCCGCGCTTTGATCGAAGGCGCTGCCGCGCGGGGTCATGAGGTTGTGATCGGCGGAGAACTATTTTCGGACGCGATGGGCGAAGACGGCACCTATGAAGGAACCTGGATTGGCATGATTGACCACAACGTCACCACGATCGCCCGCGCCTTGGGCGGGGACGCGCCGGAAGGCGGGATGCAAGGATTGCTGCAATGAAGGACCTGCATGTAGTCCCGGACCTGATCGGCCTTGATGCCTCCAGTCCCTTGGCTGTGCGTGGCATGACGGTTTCGTACGGCGAAAAGCCTGCGTTATTCTCGCTCGATGCGACGTTTCCGGCGGGGGCGATGTCGGCCATTGTGGGGCCGAACGGCGCGGGGAAATCGACCTTTCTGAAGGCGGCCCTTGGCCTGATCCCCCGCGTATCCGGCGAGGTGAGCGTCTTTGGCCGAGAGGTCACGCGCACCCGTGACCGGATCGCCTATGTGCCGCAACGCGCTTCCGTTGATTGGGACTTTCCGACGACGGCGGTGGATGTGGTTTTGATGGGACTATACGGCCAGCTTGGCCTTTGGCGACGCATCAGCCGCGCCCAGAAGGATCGTGCCCGCGCTTGTTTGGACCGGGTCGGCATGGCCGATTTCGCGGACCGCCAGATTGGACAGCTTTCCGGCGGGCAGCAGCAGCGAGTGTTCCTTGCGCGGGCCTTGGCGCAAGAGGCCGATCTGTTCTTGCTGGACGAGCCCTTTGCCGGGGTCGATGCCGCGACCGAGGCAGCGATAATCGACGTGTTGAAAACCCTGAAGGCTGAGGGGCGCAGCGTCATTGCGGTGCACCATGATCTTTCGACGGTCACCTCTTATTTCGATCATGTCATGCTGATTAATCTGACCCGAATTGCCGAAGGCCCCGTGGCCGAAGCGTTCACCGAAGATACTCTGTCCGAGACCTATGGCGGCCGCCTTGGGGCGGTGCAGATCGATAGTCTTGCGCTGGCAAAGTCGGGCCCAAAGACTGGGGAAAAAGTACCCTCACGAAAGATCCCCTGATGGCAACGTTCCTTGACGCGCTGCTTTTGCAGGTGGGCTATAATGCGGCGCTTGTGGCGATCGGGGCGGCGCTGTTGGGCTTTGCGGCGGGGGCTGGGGGCAGCTTCTTGTTCCTGCGCAAACGCGCCTTAGTGTCGGACGCGGTGGCCCATGCCACGCTACCGGGGGTGGGCCTTGCATTTATCGTGATGGTCGCCTTGGGCGGTGACGGGCGCAGCCTGTTGGGGCAGTTGGTCGGTTCGGCCATTTCCGCTTGGCTGGGGCTGTTGGCGGTGGAATGGATCGTGCGTCGCACGCGCCTGTCCGAGGATGCGGCCATCGGCGCGATTTTGTCGGTGTTCTTCGGCCTCGGTGTGGTGTTGTTGACGGTCATTCAATCCATGAGCCAAGGCCGGCAAGCGGGATTGGAAGGCTTTCTGCTAGGTTCCACCGCCGGCATGTTGTTCCAGGATGCGATGCTGATCGCGGGCGGCGGCGCTTTGGTTGTGGCGCTTATCTGGGCGTTGCGCCGTCCTATGACGATGGTGGCTTTTGACCCCGGTTTCGCCGCCGCCAGCGGTGTGGATGTGCGCCGGATTGATCTTGCAATGATGGGGCTGGTCTTGGCGGTGACAGTGATTGGCCTGAAGCTTGTGGGGCTGATCTTGATCGTGGCGTTGCTGATTATCCCGCCCGTCACCGCGCGGTTCTGGTCCGAACGGGCCGAGGCGGTGGTTTGGGCGGCGGGGGTCATCGGCGCGGTTTCAGGCTATGTCGGCGCGGCGGTGTCCGCCTCGGCGCCTGCGCTGCCCACCGGGCCGATTATCGTGCTGATCTCTGCGGCGCTGTTCGTGTTGTCTTTGCTGTTCGCCCCCGCCCGTGGGGTTCTGGCCTCGGTCCTTGCACGGCGCGCGTTCCAGACCCGCGTTCACCGCCGCCAAGGCCTGTTGGCGCTAAGCCGGGCGGAGCCTATTCACGACCCTCTTACTGTAAAAATCCTGCGCCGCGAACAGCTTATGCGAGCCGACGGGGTAGCGACCCTCGCCGGTAGATCCGCCGGTGAAAGGATTTCCCGGGATGAACAGCGCTGGTCTATTGCGCGTCAACAACACCTCGATACCGCGCTGACGGGCCGCTACGATGGCCTGACCCCCATTGAAGACGTCTTCACCGCCGATGAAATCGCGCATTTCGATGCCGCCTTGATGAGGAGCACGTAAATGGGGGCCGAATTCGTCCAATTCTCTCTCACGCCGATCCTGATCGGGATGTTCGCGGCCATGGCCTGTGCGCTTCCGGGCAACTTCCTGATCCTGCGCCGCCAAGCGCTGATTGGGGACGCGATCAGCCATGTGGTGTTGCCGGGGATTGTGGTGGCGTTTCTGATTACCGGCGCGGTGACAACTTGGCCGATGTTGATTGGCGCGGCGGGCGCAGCCCTTCTGGCGGTTGTCCTGATCGAGGCCGTGCGCCGCCTTGGCCGGATCGAGCCGGGCGCGGCGATGGGGGTTGTCTTTACCTCCCTGTTTGCGGGCGGCGTCTTGCTGCTGGAGCAGACCGACACCTCTGCCGTGCATCTGGACGTGGAACATGCGCTGATGGGCAACCTGGAACAGTTAATCTGGCTGCGCGCCGATGGGTGGGGGTCACTGCTGGACCCCGAGGCGCTGCGCCACCTGCCACCTGAGCTGCCGCGCATGGCGTTGGTCGCGGGCATTATTGCGGTGCTGACGGCGGTGTTCTGGCGGCCCTTGAAGCTGTCATCCTTTGACGAAGGCTTCGCCCGTGCCCTTGGCATGCCCGTGACGGTGATCGGCCTTGGACTTGTCACCGCGGCTGCCGCGGCGGCGGTTGCGGCCTTCGATGCGGTGGGCTCAATCATCGTTATTGCGATGTTTATCTGCCCGCCTGCCGCTGCGCGGCTGATGACCAACCGCCTTGGCCGCCAAGTGGCGTGGAGCCTGCTGTTCGCCTGCCTCTCTGCAATCATCGGCTATGTTCTGGCGGGCTATGGGCCGATCTGGATTGGGGCGAGAAGTTCCGTCTCGGCGGCGGGAATGGTGGCGGTTGTGTCTGGCATATTCCTTGCCATAGCATGTGTGTTCGGCCCCGCGCGGAGCCGGGTAGGTGTTGCAGCAGGAGGGTAGGATATGAACGCAGACGCATGGGCCAGTTTCCCTAATGCGCCCGCCTTGGGGACCCGAATCTGCGACATCGCCGATATCCCCGTAACAGGCGTTAAAAGCTATGACATCGACGGCTTTCCCCTGATCCTTGTGGCCTCGGCCGAGGGGTTGCGGGCCTATGTGAACGCTTGCCCGCACCAATTTCTGCCGTTGGATTGGCGCAGCGAAGCGATCTTGTCGCAAGATGCTGAGATGTTGCGGTGCTCCAACCACGATGCGGGATTTGACGCTTGCACAGGCGCGGGGTTGGATGGGTTGGGGCAGGGATGCGCACTGGACCCTGTGCCGGTTCATGTGCATGGTGCGGCGCTGCTGATTGGTGGCATAACCAACTGAAATCCCAAGACAGAGGCTGAAAGATAGATGGCGGAGAACCCCGAAAAAGACGGTGCGAAGATGTCCTTTAAGGACGCGATGAGCTATGTTGATTATCTGTCCTTGGACCCCATTCTGGGCGCGTCCAAGCCGCTGAGCAACGCCCATGATGAGATGTTGTTCATCATCCAGCATCAGACCTCGGAACTGTGGATGCGTTTGGCCTTGCATGAGTTGGACGCGGCCCGCACGGCACTGGCGGCGGGCGATGACCAGCCGGTGTTCAAGATGCTGACCCGCGTGGCGCGGATCTTTGAACAGCTCAACAATGCTTGGGACGTTCTGCGCACCATGACGCCGTCCGAGTACACCGATTTCCGCGAGGACTTGGGCCAATCCAGCGGCTTCCAGTCCCACCAGTATCGCCTGATCGAATATATCCTTGGCAACCGCAACACGGCGATGATGCGTGTCCATGAACACCGCCCCGATCTGCACCGGATGCTGACGCAGGAACTGTCGCAGGCCTCTCTCTATGATGTTGCCATCGCGCGTTTGGGGGCGACCCTTGGCCTTGATCTTCCCACCGGTCCCTTGGATGCGCCCCACACCGCGCAATCTGCGATCGAGGACGCTTGGGCGCAGGTCTACCGCGACCCCAAAGCCCATTGGAACCTTTATGAACTGGCCGAGAAGCTGGTTGATCTGGAAGATTACTTCCGCCGTTGGCGTTTCAATCACGTAACCACAGTGGAACGCGTTATCGGCTTCAAGCGCGGCACCGGGGGAACGTCGGGGGTATCCTATTTACGACGGATGTTGGACGTGGAACTGTTCCCTGAACTTTGGAATGTAAGGGGACAGCTATGACATTGCCCGTAAAAGATAAATTCGTGATGCCCGAGGGGGTAATCTACCTTGATGGCAACTCTCTGGGACCACTGCCCGCGGGCGTGACCGAGCATGTGTCGACCGTTGTGGCCGACCAATGGGGTGGTAACCTGATTAAGGGCTGGAACGTCGATAGCTGGATGACCCTGCCCACCCGCGTTGGCGATCAGGTGGGCCGTTTGATCGGGGCGCCCAAGGACAGTGTCGTGATGGGGGAAACGCTGTCGCTGAAGGTGTATCAGGCGCTTTCTGCCGGGGTGAAAATGCGACCCGACCGCAAAGTGATCCTGTCTGACAGCGGCAACTTCCCGTCTGATCTTTATATGGCGGAAGGCTTGATCCAACAGCTAGAGCAAGGCCATGAGCTGCGCGTTGTTGCCCCCGAAGATGTGCTGGGGGCCATCGACGACAGTGTCGCGGTGGTGATGATTACACAGGTAGATTACCGCACGGGCCGGGTCCACGACATGGCCGCCGTGACCGAGGCGGCGCACAACGCGGGCGCTGTGATGCTGTGGGATTTGGCCCATTCGGCCGGGGCCATTCCGGTGGATATGACCGCGTCGAACGCGGAATTTGCGGTGGGCTGTACCTACAAATACCTCAACGGCGGCCCCGGTGCGCCCGCCTTTATCTACGTGCGTCCCGATATCATTGACGACGTTAACCCCGCGCTTTCGGGCTGGTTGGGCCACGAGTCCCCCTTTGCCTTCGATCTGGATTATCGCCCCGGCGCAGGAATCGAAAGGATGCGCGTCGGCACCCCACCGGTGATCCAATTGGCCGCGTTAGAACATGCGTTGAAGGTTTGGGATGGCGTCGATATGCAAGATGTCCGGGCGGCCTCTGTCGCGCTGTCGGAGCAGTTTATCGCCGAGGTAGAGGCCTCTTGCCCGGACCTCACCCTTGCCAGCCCGCGCGACGCGGCGCAACGCGGCTCGCAAGTGTCGTTCCACTTTGCTGAAGGCTACGCCGCCATGCAGGCGCTGATTGCGCGCGGTGTGATCGGCGATTTTCGCGCCCCTGATACGATGCGGTTCGGGTTTACGCCACTGTATCTGGACGCCGACGACATTAGCCAAGCGGTTGCGATCCTTGCGGAAATCCTGCGTGACAGGCTGTGGGACCGACCTGAATACACAACCCGCCAGCGGGTGACCTAGGGGCGGGTTCAGATTAGGGCTTGAGCTTCCAGTGACTGGAAGGTGTAGTGAGGCGGCAACCAGGATCAAGGATTGCCGCCATGCCTAACGATATTGTCAGACTTTCGGTCGAAGGCCTTAACTGCGCGTCCTGCGTGGGCCGGGTGGAACGCGCCTTGGCCGCGGAGCCGGGTGTGGTCGCGGTCGCCGTCAATCTGGCCACGAAAACGGCGCAGGTGCAGGTGGCACCCAATGCGGCGCGCGCGGCTGAATTGGCCGAAGCCTCTGGCAAGGCGGGTTATCCGGCGGCGGTGTTGGACGAGACCTCTACCCGCGCCCCCGATACGGCGGAAGAGACCGAGGCCGCGTTCCGGCGGCTTTGGATCGCGCTGGCATTGACCGTGCCGGTCTTCACACTGGAAATGGGCGCGCATCTATTTCCCGCCTTCCACCAATTGATTGGCGCCACGATTGGTCAGCAAGGATCTTGGTTAATCCAGTTTACCTTAACGGCGTTAATCCTTTTGGGGCCGGGGCGCGTATTCTTCCGCCTTGGCGTGCCGGCCTTGATGAAAGGTGCCCCCGAGATGAACAGCCTCGTGGCTTTGGGCACGGCGGCGGCATTTGCTTATTCAACCCTCGCGACCTTCGCGCCGGGAGTGCTGCCCGCGGCCTCTCGTGCCGTCTATTTTGAAGCCGCCGCTGTCATCGTCACGCTGATCCTGTTGGGCCGCGCCCTTGAGGCCCGCGCAAAGGGCCAAACCGGCGCCGCGATCAGCGCCCTGATCGGGCTGCAACCGCAAGAGGCCCGCGTTTTGCGTGATGGCGCGACGTTAACCATAGCCATCGACGCCTTACAGGTGGGCGATATCATCGTTCTGCGCCCCGGGGAAAGAGTGCCGGTGGATGGGGAAATCATCGAAGGCACGTCATTTCTTGATGAATCCATGATTACTGGAGAGCCGGTTCCCGTTGAAAAGTCATCCGGCGCGGCCGTCACCGGCGGCACGGTGAACGGGGCGGGGCCTTTGCAAATCCGCGCCACGCGGGTCGGCGCGGACACCACGCTGTCACAGATCACGCGCATGGTTCAAGACGCCCAGGGCGCCAAGCTGCCGATCCAAGCCATCGTGGACCGCGTGACGCTTTATTTCGTCCCGGCGGTGATGGCGCTGGCTGCGTTAACCGTGCTGATCTGGCTGACTTTCGGCCCCGATCCGGTGGTGACCTACGCCCTTGTGGCGGGGGTCAGCGTGTTGATCATCGCATGCCCCTGCGCAATGGGATTAGCCACGCCAACCTCGATCATGGTGGGGACGGGGCGGGCGGCAGAGCTTGGGGTTCTGTTTCGAAAAGGCGACTCTTTGCAAGGGCTTAGCGGTGTGGGCCTTGTCGCGCTGGACAAGACCGGCACGATCACGGAAGGGCGGCCCGAGGTGACCGAGGTGAGTCTGGCCGACGGCTTCAAACGGGAGACTGTTCTGGCACAGGCGGCAGCGGTAGAGGCCGTTTCAGAACACCCAATCGCCCACGCCATCGTGCGGGCCGCCAAGGGCGTGTTTACCGCGACCGATGCTGTCGTGATCCCCGGTTTCGGCATCCGCGCCATGGTGGATGGCCGGATGGTCGCTGTGGGATCGGATCGTTTCATGGCGCAGGAATCTGTTGATATCCACCCCCTTGCCAGCGCCGAAGATGCGCCCCTATCGCGGGGGGAAACGGTGGTCTACGTGGCAGTGGAAGGCGTGATCGCCGCAATGATCGCCGTAGCGGATCAGGTAAAACCCTCTAGCGCCGCGGCGATTGCGGCGCTTAGGGACAGGGGCCTGCGGGTTGCGATGATCACCGGTGATCGACAGGCGACTGCCATGGCGATTGCCGCGCAGGTCGGCGTGGATGAGGTGGTGGCCGAAGTCTTGCCGGACGGAAAGGTTAAGGCCCTTAACGAATTGCGTCAGGGGGAGACGGTGGCCTTTGTGGGCGACGGCATAAACGACGCACCCGCATTGGCGCAGGCAGATGTCGGCATCGCCATTGGCACCGGGACCGACGTGGCCATTGAAAGCGCCGATGTGGTGCTGATGTCTGGAGATTTGTCAGGCGTGGTTACGGCCTTTGATGCCTCGCGCCACACCATGCGAAACATCCGACAAAACCTTGGGTGGGCATTTGTGTATAACGCGGCGCTGATCCCCGTGGCGGCAGGGGTGTTGTACCCATTCACGGGACTACTGCTGTCCCCGGCCTTTGCGGCGGGCGCGATGGCGTTGTCGAGCGTTTCAGTCGTGGTTAACGCCTTGCGGTTGCGCGGCATGGGGGCGGCATGAACATCAAAGATGTTTCCCAAGTCTCTGATTTGCCGGCCAAAACGATCCGTTACTATGAGGAGATCGGCCTGATTGCCCCGGCTCGGGGGCTGAACGGCTACCGCGACTTCAGCGATCAGGATCTTCATAAGCTGACCTTCATTAGCCGGGCTAGGGCATTGGGTTTTTCGATCAGCGAATGCCGCGTTCTTCTGGCACTTTGGGAAGACAAAGACCGCTCCAGCGCCGAGGTGAAGGCGGTAGCGGCCACCCATTTGGCCGAGATCGACGCCAAGATCGCGGCGTTGACCGACATGCGAGCCACCCTGTCGCATTTGGTCGAGACCTGCGCGGGCGATGCGAAACCCGATTGCCCGATCTTGACGTCGTTGGCGCAAGGTTAACGTCGTTAACGACCAAAGAGACGTGCGGCGATGGGCGCGCCGATGATAACGGCCAAGATGCGCAGCAAATGGTGGGCCACCACAAAGGCAACATCTGCCCCCGCGATCAGCGCCAGCACTGTCATTTCGGCCTGCCCGCCGGGGGCGAAGGCAAGGAGAGACTCCATATGTGGTGCCAGCCCTAAGGCCACCACAACTTCTGCAAAAACGCCTGAAATCAACAGGATCACGACGCAATAGCCGAGCGCTGCCAGAACGTCCCGCCGCACCTCGGCCCCCGTGACGCCGCCGTATTTGGTGCCAATGGTCATGCCGATGAAGAACTGCGCCACGAAGATCGCCTCGGCGGGCGGGCGGTGGTTCAAAATGCCCGCCATGGCTAGGATTGCCGCTGCGATCAAGGGCCCCAGGATCGACGCCCCGAACAGGCCGACGGCTTTTGCGACCTGCCAGCCCACAAGCCCTGCCGCGATCATCCACAACATTTCGTCCCAAGGGAGCGAGGTCGCAGGGGCGCCGGGTGGGTTGCTCAGGTCCACCTCCCAAGCGCCGACCAGAATAAACGGCAGGATCGTGACGATCACCAGAACCCGCGTGGCATGGATTAACGACAAAGCCCGCACGTCGCCGCCGGCCTCCTCGCCAAATGCAAGCATATCTTGCAGGCCACCGGGCATGGCCGAGTAGTAGCTGGTGGGGAAATCGAACCCCCACAGGCGTTGAAAATAAGGGATGCCGACCGCCCCGATGAGCGCGGTCATTACCAGCATCATCAGCAACGTGGGCCACATTGCGCCCAAGCCGAGCACGACGCTCATGCTCAGGGTTGCGCCCACGGCGACGCCCAGAATGGCGCGCATGGCATGGTTAATCGTGGCGTTCCCGCTCATCACGATGCCGAGCAACGCCGCGACGAGGCAAGAGGCTATGGGCCCAAGCAGGAACGGCAAGGGCAGGCCCGCCCCATAGAAGGCCGCGACGCCCAAAGCGGCAATCACATAGGTGCGCGCAAGGACTAACATTGGCGGTATCGTCGCGGGGGCAAGGCTGGGGTCATCTGAGCGCTTTCTTGCAACGGGGCGGGGGTGTTGGGTCTATCGGAACTTGCGGATATCAAGGGTGAGCATTCCCGCCCGGTCCGCCGCCTCAAGCCCCTGATCGCTATCCTCTACCGCAAGGCATTGTTGGGCCGGAATATCCAAGGCCAGTTGGGCGGCGCTGTAAAGGTCGGGGAAGGGTTTCGGACGCATTCCGGCGTCGTCTGCCGTGACGACGACGCTGGCCCGTTGCAGGGCCGGGTGCTGTGCCGACAAGGCCGTCACAATTGGGCGAAAGTTATTCGTGACAATCCCGATGGGCATAAGCGGTAACAGGTCCTTCAGGGCGGCGAAGGTATCGGGGAATAGGCGCATGGTGGGGGCCTGTTGCACGCTTTCTTGGATGAAATCGGCGACAATCTTGTGGCCGTCCAAAGAGCCACCGTGATCGGCGTTCCAAGCTTGCGCCATGTCAAAAGCAGACAGCCCCGTACGGGAAGACAGCCAATCTTGTTTCAGTTCCGCGCTTTGGAGGCTCCAAGCGGCTTTCAGGCTAAGGAAATTCTCGGAATCGCTGTTGGTTAGCGTCCCGTCGAGGTCGAAGAGAACGGCCTTGGGCTGACGGGTTCGGATCGCCGTCATTAGCGGGCTTTGGGCATTGGTTGCGGTCATGGAAGCTCCGAGGCCAAGGACGCTGGCGGCACGGCGGCACAGATGCCGGACGTGCCGAAAGATGCGTGACCCGAGGTGCTTTTCAGCGGCCCCGGACCCCGCGGATGGCGTTAGGCGAAGGCCTGCAAACCGGTGATGCCGCGGCCCATGATGAGGGCGTGGACGTCGTGGGTGCCCTCGTAAGTGTTAACGGCCTCAAGGTTCATCACGTGGCGGATCACGCCGTATTCGTCGCTGACGCCATTGCCGCCGTGCATGTCGCGGGCCTCCCGCGCAATGGTTAACGCTTTGCCGCAATTGTTACGCTTCATCAGGCTGATCAGCTCGGCAGGGGCGGTGTGATCGTCGAACATCCGGCCCAGTTGCAGGGCCCCTTGCAGGCCCAGGGCGATCTCGGCCTGCATGTCGGCCAGCTTCTTCTGGATCAGCTGCGTTTGCGCCAGTGGGCGGCCAAATTGCTTGCGGTCCATGGTGTAGCTGCGGGCCGCGTGGAAGCAGGCCTCGGCCGCGCCCATGGCGCCCCATGCGATGCCGAAACGCGCCCGGTTCAGGCAGCCGAAAGGACCAGCCAAGCCACTGACTTCAGGCAGTAAATTTTCCTCGGGCACAAAGACTTCATCCATCTGGATCATGCCCGTGATCGAGGCGCGGAGCGAGAATTTCCCCTCGATCTTCGGGGCGTTCAGACCCTTCATTCCCTTCTCAAGAATGAAGCCTTTGATCTTGCCGTCATGGGCGTCGGACTTGGCCCAGATGATGAAGACATCGGCGATGGGGGAGTTGGTGATCCAGTTCTTCGCGCCGGAAAGGCTGTAGCCGCCGTCCACCGCTTTGGCGCGGGTGACCATCGACCCGGGGTCCGATCCGTGGTCCGGTTCGGTTAACCCGAAACAGCCGACCATGCGGCCCGAGGCCAGCTCTGGCAGGAATTTCTGGCGCTGCGCCTCGGTCCCATAGGCGAAGATCGGGTGCATCACCAGAGAGCTTTGCACCGACATGGCCGAGCGATAGCCGCTGTCGATCCGCTCCACCTCGCGGGCAACCAAACCGTAGGAGACGTAGTTGGCACCGATGCCGCCGTATTCCTCGGGGATGGTCGCGCCCAGAAGGCCCATATCGCCCATCTCGGTCATGATATCGCGGTCGAATGTCTCGTGGCGGTTGGCCATGACGACGCGCGACCCCAACGCTTCCTGGCAATAGGCATGGGCGCTGTCGCGGATCATCCGCTCCTCCTCCGTCAGCTGGTTCTCCAGCAGAAACGGGTCGTCCCAAACCAAGCTCGCAGGCTTGGCCCGGGCGGATTGGGGGGTGACATTGATCGCGGTGGCGGCGTCCATGGACTGTCTCCGGTTGTGAGGGGTTTCACGAATTACTAGGCGCGTTGCTGCGCGACTGCAAGGAAAGTGAGGGGTCGCGATCCGGGCACTGACCGGCTTGAAAGGTCGGCTTGGCGGCGGTGGTAACTTCACCTTCATGAGCTTATCTTTACGCTGATAGCAGGCTGTTTTCTTTGGGCGAGAGCTGCACATGGGTGGACCAAAAGACTGGACGCAACAATTTCCCGGGCTGGCCCGTTTGCCTGACCATGTGCGCCGGAAATTGCAATCCGATGGCAAATTGATACGGGTGGCTGAGGGGGCACAGATATTCGGCCCCGGTCATGTGCCTGATAGCCTGTTGTTTTTGCTTGATGGCACGGTGCGGGTTTCCCAAAGTTCGGACGTCGGGCGAGAGATTGTCTTGTACCGGGTCGAGGCGGGGCAAAGCTGCGTCATGACCACGGCCTGTATGCTGGCCCATGAAGCGTATTTGGCCGAGGGTATCGCGGAAACCGACGTAACCGCCATGGCGCTGCCCAAGGCCACGTTCGACGCCCTTGTCTCCGATGCGCCGGTGTTTCGAGATTTTATTCTTGCCGCCTATGCTCACCGCTTGACCGGGATGTTCAAGATCATCGAAGATGTCGCCTTCGGTCGCATTGATGTTCGGCTTGCGGCGCGATTGTTGGAGCTGTCTGACGGTGCGTCCGAGGTCACCGCCACCCATCAGGCGCTGGCCAGCGAACTAGGTACAGCGAGAGAGGTGATCTCTCGTCAGTTGCACGAATTCCAGCGCCGCGGTTGGTTAGAGCAGCAACGGGGCAGGGTGCGGATATTGGACCAAAATGCTCTATCTGACTTGGCGACGGGCTGAGCGTCACTTTTTTGCGCCGTTTGGTGACTTCGTCACAGAACTCCCGCCGCGCAGTGCTTAAACTAAGTGGACCTGCCGCCACTGGACGCAGCGTGCGGCCCCAAGAACCAAACCGGAGAGGCTTGATGGAAACTGAATTTACCCCATGGATATCGTTACTTGGTGGGGGGCTTATTGGCCTTTCTGCGACCTTGCTGATGTTGTTTTTGGGACGGATCATGGGGGCGACAGGGGTTCTTGCGGGCTTCATCTTTCCGGCATCGCGCGCAGACTTCGCTTGGCGCGCCGCTGTGGTGGCGGGGATGGTGACGGGGCCATTGGTTGTCTGGCTGGTCAGCGGCAACATGCCCGAGGTTCAGGTGCCAATCAGCCTGCCGATGTTGCTGGTGGGCGGCTTTATCGTCGGCATTGGGGTGACCTTTGGGGGCGGGTGCACATCCGGCCACGGGGTCTGCGGTATTGCCCGGCTTTCGCCGCGGTCTATCGTGGCCACAGCCACGTTCATGATTGCCACTTTGGTCACGGTGTTCATCGTGCGTCACGTTTTGGGGGCCTGAGTTATGCGTTTAATCATTGCTTACGCGATCGGGATCATCTTCGGTGTCGGAATTTCGATTTCTGGCATGGCGAACCCGGCCAAGGTGCTGAATTTCTTCGATGTCGCAGGCACTTGGGACCCGTCGTTGATCTTCGTGATGGGCGGCGCTCTGGTCACGACCTTCATCGGTTACAAACTGGTGTTTGGCCGCTCTGCGCCGCTGTTTGGCTCGGCGTTTCTTTTGCCCGAACGGCGTGACATTGATCTGCCGTTGGTTGGCGGCTCTGCGGTCTTTGGGATCGGCTGGGGCATCGCGGGCTTCTGCCCCGGTGGCGCATTGCCCGCCCTCGGCACCGGCAGGTGGGAGGTATTTGCCTTCACAGGTGCCCTCGGCCTTGGCATTATCGTGGCGCGACGCGTTCAGATCGCCATGGCTGCAAAGGCCTGACATCCACAACGACAGGAGATTGCTATGCCCAACTACCCCGTCAACATGGATGTTGAGCCGCTGGTTGAAGGCTTCTTCGACGAAGGCACCAATACGATCAGCTATATCGTGCAGGATCCGGCCTCTGACGCTTGCGCGGTGGTCGATACGGTCATGGATATCGATTATGCGGCGGGGCGGATCACCTCATCCCATGCCGACGCGCTGATTGCCCGGATTGAAGAACAAGGCCTGACGCTGGAATGGATTATCGAGACCCACGTCCACGCCGACCACCTATCTGCCGCCCCTTATATTCAGGAGAAGTTGGGCGGCAAAATCGGTGTCGGGGCGAAGATCATGGTGATCCAGGACACTTTCGGGAAGGTGTTCAACGAGGGCACGGACTTCCAACGCGATGGCAGCCAGTTTGATGCGCTGTTTAACGATGGCGACACCTATATGATCGGCACAATGCCCGTGTTCGTGATGGCCACGCCGGGTCATACGCCCGCCTGCATGGTGCATGTCATGGGCAACGCGGCCTTTGCGGGAGATACGCTGTTCATGCCCGATGGCGGATCAGCGCGCGCGGATTTTCCCGGCGGGGACGCGGGCGAGCTATATGACAGCATCCAGAAAGTCCTGTCTTTGCCCGACGAAATGCGCCTGTTCATGTGTCACGACTACGGGCCGGGGGGGCGTGCGATTGCGTGGGAAACCACGGTGGCCGAGGAAAAGGCCAGCAATATTCACGTGGGCGGGGGCAAAACCCGGGAGGATTTCATCGCGTTCCGCACGGAACGGGACGCGCAACTGGCGATGCCAAGGCTGATTATCCCATCGCTACAAGTGAACATGCGGGCGGGTGAAATCCCCAAGGATGCTGACGGTAACCCGGTGCTGAAGGTGCCCGTGAACGGGTTGTAGCGCGGACCTAGCCCGCAAGCAGCACGGCAACGATCTTGTCGATCACCGAGTCCTGCCCGCGGGTCTCACCAATCTGGAGGCAGAGGCTCCGGTCGAGGGCGATCTTGTCGGCAAACGGTGCCACCAAACGCCCGCGCCGAAGCGGCTCCTCCACCAAAAAGCCGTGCCCCATCAACACGCCCGCGCTGTTCTTGGCTTCTTCCAATGCCAGACCGTAAAGCGAGAAAGTCGGCCCCGGTGTGCGCAGGTCCAAACCAGCGCTCACGCCCATATTCCAAGTCTGCCAATCGCTGTGCCAATTCACATCGCTCAGCAATGTCTCGGCCGACAGGTCCGCCGGGGCGGTTAGTCGCGCGGCGATATCTGGGGCGCAGACGGGAAAAATCTCATCCCGTGCGATGGCAAGCGCGTCCTCCGCGCCACTGTGATCCAGCACGAAAAGGCTCAGGTCAAACGGCTCTCGCTTCAGGTTCGGCGGCGTTTCTCGGGCGGTGACAGAGACCCGCAGGTCGGGAACCGCCGCCCGCAAAGCCCCGAGGCGCGGCGCAAGCCAGAGGTGCGCAACGCTTGGCAATGCCGCGATGCGGATCGTCAGGGGGCTGGCCTTGCGCAACAGTCCCACCACCGCGCCGCCCATGATATCAAAGGCTTGCGTCAAATCTGCCGCCGCATTGCGGCCCGCGTCATTCAAGCTGACCCCTTGGGCGTGGCGGTCAAACAGCCCCATGCCCAACCACGCCTCTACCGCTTTGATCTGTTGCGACACGGCGGCGGGGGTCACGCAAAGCTCATCGGCGGCGGCGACAAAACTGCCAAGGCGGGCGACGGCCTCGAACACGCGCAGACCGTTGAGGGGGGGCAGGTTCGGGCGTTTGGAAGGTATGCTCATGCTAGGCATAGATATTCTACGCCTAAGGCGAAGTAAATCTCGTTTGCGCCAAGGGGCGGCGGCGTGGTCGTGTGGTGCAAGTGTCGCGCACCCGCGCAGCCCCCTCAAAACAAGCAGAGCCCCAAGATGACGCAATATTTCTCAGCCCCGATTGCCCAAACAGATCCGCTGATTGCCGATGCCCTAAAGGCCGAGCTTACCCGGCAACAGACCCAGATCGAGCTGATCGCGTCCGAGAATATCGTCAGCCGCGCCGTGTTGGATGCCCTCGGCCATGAGATGACCAACAAGACGTTGGAAGGCTACCCCGGCGCGCGGTTTCATGGCGGCGGGCAGAATGTGGATGTGGTGGAGCAGGTCGCGATTGACCGGGCCTGCGACCTGTTTGATTGCGCCTATGCCAATGTGCAGCCCCACTCTGGCAGCCAAGCCAATCTTGCGGTGTTCTTCGCGCTTCTCAAACCCGGCGACCGGGTGTTGAGCCTTGATCTGGCCGCTGGCGGGCATCTGAGCCATGGTTTGGGGGCTAATCTGTCGGGCCGCTGGTTTGAGGCGCATCATTACGGTGTGGATCGTGATACCGGCACCATTAACTATGACACGGTCGAGGCCCGCGCCCAGGAGGTGCAGCCCAAACTGCTCATCGCGGGCGGTTCTGCCTACCCCCGCAGGCTCGACTTTGCACGACTGGCGCAGATTGCCGAAAAGGTGGGGGCGTATTTTATGGTCGATATGGCCCATATCGCCGGTTTGGTCGCTGGCGGTGTGCATCCGTCGCCCATTCCCCATGCGGATATCGTGACCTGCACCACTACCAAAACCCTGCGGGGCCCTCGGGGCGGGTTGATCCTGTCGCGTGATGAGGCATGGCGCAAGAAGCTGCAATCTTCGGTGTTTCCGGGCGTCCAAGGCAGCCTTCACACGCAGGTTCTGGCCGCCAAAGCGGTGTGCTTGGGCGAAGCACTGGACCCTTCGTTCAAGGACTACGCCGCCCGCGTGGTGGACAACGCCGCCGTCTTGTCGCGGGCCTTGCAGGCGGGCGGGATCGACATCGTGTCAGGCGGGACGGACACCCATATTGTCCTGTTGGACCTGAGCCGCCAAGGCCTCTTGGGTCGCGATGCAGAGGCGTACTTGGATCAGGCCAATATCACCAGCAACAAGAACCCGGTGCCCTATGATGTGGCGAACCCGAACAAATGGGTGGGCCTGCGCCTTGGGGTGGCAGCGGCCACCACCCGCGGCTTCACGGCGGCGGATTTCGACCGATTAGGCACAGAGATTGGGGCCGTTTTGACGGCAGATGAAGGCACGCGGGAACAGCGGTTGGCCTCGGCCCGGAAGATAACGGCAGAGCTTTGCGCGACCTATCCGATATATGGGGGGGAGGGGCGTTGATTGGTTATGATGCGAAAATTGGTAAACCAATATTCTGATAGGAACGGGAATATTCTGTTTGAAATATAAATAAAGTGCGTCCATACCTTTTGGATGCCTCTTCCTTTCGTGGGAAATTGGTAAACCAATATGGAAGGTTTCAGCAATGGGTAGCACAGCAGGTAAAAGCCGTGGTCTAGGGGATGATCTTCCAGACACCATGCGGGCGTGGGTGCTTGGCGACCCAGAGGAGTTGACCCTAACGGACAAGCCAATGCCCACACCGGGCCGGGCTGAGGTTTTGGTACGCATCGACGCCGTTGCCATCTGCGCCACCGATCTGGAGATCCTGACCTACGGCACCCCCGCGCTGATCGAGGGCGGACCTCCGTTCAACAAAAACTACACGCCGGGCCATGAGTATATGGGCACTGTCGCGGCGCTTGGGCCGGGGGTGGATGAATTCGCCGTGGGTGACCGGGTGACGGTAGAAATCCACGCGGGCTGCGGCCAATGCAAACGGTGCCGCATGGGGATGTATACCTCGTGCCACAACTACGGGCTCAACTACGGGGACAAGAATAAAGGACACCGCGCCAATGGGTTCACCACCGATGGGGGCTTTGCGGAATACGCGGTTAACAACGTTAACACGTTGATCCGGGTCCCCGACGAGATGTCAGATGAGGAGGCGACGTTGGTAGTGACGGCGGGCACCTCCATGTACGGGCTGACGGAATTGGGCGGCTTGGTGGCTGGCGAAAGCGTCGTGGTGATCGGACCGGGGCCTATTGGGTTGCTGGCGGTGGCCGTGGCCAAGGCGCTTGGCGCATCGCCGGTGGTGTTGGTCGGCACGCGCGAAAGCCGCAATGCCATTGGCCTGCAATTGGGGGCGGATCACGTGATTGATGCCCGGACCGAAGATGTCGTGCCGCGGGTGAAGGAACTGACGGGCAAGGGCGCGGATTACGTCGTGGATTGTGCGGGCAATGAGACGACGGTGAACCAAGCCGTCGCCATGACCAACCGGGGCGGCAAGATCTGCCTTGCGGCCTTCCCGAAAAACGCGGTGGAATTTAACCTTGGTGCGTTGGCGGTTAACAACATTTACCTTTACGGCATCCGGGGCGAGGGGCGATCCGCCACCCACCGCGCGATGGCCTTCATGGAGGCGGGCACCTTCGACGCTAGCTTGATCCATACCCACACGTTTCCGATGGACGACCTGCCCACAGCACTCAAGTATGCGAAAGAGCGGATCGACGATGCCATCAAAGTTGTCGTATCCAACAGGCCGGGCGTCGTTGGCGGCGCGAAATCCAAAGGACCACAGACATGACCAAAGCAAGACGCGGCATCTACGCCGCCGCCGTGACGCCTTTTGACCAAAACGGACGGGTGCAGCAGGGAAAACTCGTTGGCTATTGCCAGCACTTGCTTAGCGATGGCGGCTGCGACGGTGTTGCCCCCATCGGCACCACCGGTGAGGGAACCTCGACCGCGATGGCAGACCGGTTGGCCCTGCCTGCTGCCTTCGCGGAGGCCGGAATTGAAGCGGACCGGGTGATTTTCGGCACCGGTGCGCCCTCGCTTCCCGATTGCGTCGAACTGACCTCTGCGGCCTGTGCGTCGGGCTATGTTAACGCGCTGATCCTGCCGCCATACTACTATAAGAATGCCTCCGATGACGGATTGTTCGCCTTTTATGCCTCAGTGATCGAGCAGGTGGGCCGCGATGATCTGCGCATCTTCTTGTATCATTTTCCGCAGATGTCGATGGTGCCCTTCAGCACCGATCTGGTCCTACGCTTGAAGGCTGAATTTGGCCCGATCATCGCGGGGCTGAAGGACAGCAGCGGCGACTTTGAGCAGTCGCGCGGTTTTATCGAGGCAACGGGCGGTGTGGCCGAAGACTTCGACGTGTACCCCTCGTCCGAGGCGTTCTTGTGGGACGGTCTGTCAATCGGCTCTGCGGGCATCATTTCGGGCTCTACCAACCTCACGGCGCGCGCGGTGCAGGTGGCAAAATCCGCGCCCGAGGGGCCGGCCCGAGATGCCGCGATGGACATCGTGCGCACGGCCCGCGCTACGGCGTCGAAATACCCGCTGATGGCGTCGATGAAGACCGCAGAAAGCTGGCGCAGCGGCGATGACACTTGGTTAACGATGCAGCCCCCTCTGCGCCCGATGCCAGAAGAACAGAAAGCAGCGTTCAAGAAAGATCTGGACGCGATAACAGCCATTTAACCCCGGAGGACACCATGACCACCCCCCAGACCCATGGCCCCGACCATGTTGTGATTAACCAAGATCCCGCAGCTTTCGCCCATTGGCCTGATGGCCTTTATCAAGAGATGTTGGGCGATCTGGATAACGGGTGTGTGGGGTCGGTCTTGGTGTCCGAGACGGAAACGATGCGGATCTGGCACCTGCATATTCCCGCCGGGGGACGGTGCCGTTTCCACCGCCATGTAAACCGCTATTTCTGGTCCGCTTTGGTGGATGGAAAAGCGCGGGGCTACTTCTCGTCGGGGGAAATCCGCGACGTGGAACACTATGCCGGAGAGACCAAGCATTTCGACTATGGCGATGGGGATCACATGGTGCATTCCGTTGAAAACATTGGCGAAACGGATTTGTTGTTCACCACGGTAGAATTCATTGACGGCCCCAACACGCCCCTTGCTGTGCCGGATGACTTGCGGTTGAAAAAGCCGAACTAAGCCTTAGTCAGGCGCGGCTACGAGAGATGGGGAGCATGACAGCGGAATTGTCCAAGTCCCCCTCATCGTGACGTAGGGCGTCTTCCATCATTTCCAGATAGGTCCGGGTGAACGGCAACCCTTGACCGGCGGCCTGCGCTTGGGCCTGGATCAAGGCGAAATCCTTGGCCGATTGCACGATGCGACCTTGCGGAGCGAAGTCGCGGTTAACCATTAACGCGCCCTTCGCGTCCATCACCGCAGAATAGGCGGCAGAAGCCTTGGCGAGTTGCAGAAAATCGCTGCCCGCCAATCCAATGCTTTCCGCAAAGATCATCCCTTCCGCCAAAGCCGCGCGGTGGAGGCCAAGCACAAGGTTAATCGCCAGCTTGGCCCGGTTACCATTGCCGACTTCGCCCACATGGATGTGTTGCCTTGCGATGTCGTCCAATAGCGGGGCGACCGTTTCGGCGGCGGCAATGTCTCCGGCCACAAGGAGCAAGACATCGCCCTGTGCCAGGGCCTTGCTGGTGCCGGAAATCGGGGCCTCCAACAGAGTGATCCTTTTCGCCCCCGCGTTGTTGGCAAGGGCCCCCATGCGGTCCGGGTCACAGGTGCTGAGAGAGATCAGGATCGTGGGCGAGGCCGGGGCCTGAGCGATCAATTCGGCCAATTGGTCCGTGTCATAGACGCAGGAAAACACGACATCGGCGGCCCAAACTTCGGCTGCCGAGCCAAAGCTGCCGCCCGTTTCTGTAAGCCAGTCGCGGGCGTCCGCGGCCACGTCGGTGCCTGTGACCCTGTAACCGGCTGCGATCAGGCGCTCCGCCAATGCGCGTCCGATCAGGCCAAGTCCAAAGACGCCGACACGGGGCAGGGTACGGCTCACCGTGCGGCCTTGGCCAGGTCGGCAAACATCGGAAAAAGATAGGAAAAATCAGTGTCAGCGTCGCCATTTTTAATGGCTTGGTGCAGCACATCGTGGGTCATGTCGGTGTAGATCGACGGCCCGCCAAGGGCGTCGGCGAAGCGGCGGGCAAGGCCCAAATCCTTCTCGAGGTTCGAGATGACCGAGCGCCCGTTCATCACCCCGCCCAAGATATCGCGGGGAAAGCGCACCTCGGTCACGAAGCTGCGCGCGTTGCCAGCGTTGAGCACATCGACGGCTTGCGCCACGTCTAACCCGGCCTTTTCCGCCAAGGTCAGCCCCTCGCAGGTCGCCAGGAACGCGCTGTGCAAAATGAGGTTGTGGACCAGTTTCATGGCGTGGCCCGCACCGACCGCGCCCAGATGAAACCGTTGCGCCGAGATGATATCAAGCACCGGCGCGATTTGCGCGATCACTTCGGTGTCGCCGCCCATCATCAGCGTTAGCTTTCCCGCATCGGCCCCCGCCGCGCCGCCGGTCATGGCAGCGTCCACAAAGTTCACGCCGCGGGTCTTCAACTCGGCCGCCAGCGCCACGCTGTCGTCAGGGTGAGAGGTCGTTAGATCGACAATCACTTGCCCCGCCCGTGTCGGTAAATCTGCCATACATTCAGCTACTTGCGCAGTGCTTGGCACGACGAATAGGATCACATCACAAGCGGCCACATCATCGCTAACCGCTTCAGAAAGTCCGGCCACCTGTCGCTGTTCTGCCTTGCTATCGCGGGCCGCATAAAGCTGTCCTGCACGGTCCAGACAGCGAGCAATGCCGCCGCCCATCTGGCCGATGCCAACGACGCCAATCCGGGTCATGAGGAGCCCTCATTCTGCGCTGCGAGCATATCGGCGAGGGTCGCCAGCGCGTGGTTAGACAGGGGCAATTCCACAGGGTCACCCGTCGCGGCCGAGATATCGGCGGCCAGATAGCTTTCCATCACCATCCGCGCGTGGGCGGGCGAGACCAAGGGGTCACGATCGAGCAGAACCGACTCCAGAAAATGCAGCGTTTCCGGGCCCATTTGCCCCGCATACATGTGGTCTACGTGTTCGCCCGGCATTGTGGACAAGGGGAATTGCGTGTGGCCTTCCACGGTCGAATACCAGTTATCGCGCGACGTATCGTCGAGGATTAGCGCGCCTTCGGTGCCCGTAATCTCGATCCATGTGCCGCAGTAATTGGGGTAGGCGGGGGGCAGATTCCAGCCGCCGCCGATCACCACCAGCGTGCCGTTATCCATGTTCACGGTGTTCCACATGCAATCAAAGGACCCGTTGAGCTTTTCCATATAGCCGTAGGCGCCTTGGCTGTAGACCTTGGTGGGTTTCGCATCGAGCAGCCAGTAGACGAAGTCCAGATCGTGGGTGGATTCCATCGCCGCGGGTGACAGTTTCACCCGCCCCGCAATCCGAGAGCCCAAGCTGCGCGACAGATGTCGGCTGACCATGACGTTGACGATTTTGCCAAGCTTGCCTTCCGCGATATTCTTCTTGGCCCAAGCGATCTTGGGATTAAAGCGCTGCGAATAACCGATGGTGAACTTCACCCCTTGCTCGGCGGCGATGTTAATCAGGTCGTCCGCCTCGGCCAGCTCCATCGCGATGGGCTTTTCCAGCAGAACATGCTTGCCCGCCTTCAGGCAATCGCGGGCGATGGGGTAATGCGTGGGTTCGGGCGTGGTGGAGATATAGACCACCGCAATCGCGGGGTTGCGCACGATGTCTTGGTAGTCATCGGTGGCCGTCGCAGGGTTGGTTAACGCGCGTACTTCGGCCAAACGCTCGGGCTTGATCTCACAGATGTGCAGCTTGTCTACCAAAGCGGATTTCGCCAAGGATTCGGCGCGCATTCCGCCACACCAGCCCGTTCCGATTACCGCCACTTCTACCTGTCTCATGCACAATCCACCCTGTCCAAGTTATTGAAAGATTTTACAGAACTGGAGTGCAATCAGCCAAACAACAACTCCTGATAGGGGGTATGTGAAGTTCTGATCCCGCAGCTAGTCATCGTAGCTTTGGGTCAGGGCCGCGCGTGTTGCATTCAGGTGGGCGGCCATGGCCTTCGCGGCGGCGGCCCCGTCGCGCGTGGTTAACGCGGCGACGATGGCATCGTGTTCGTCAAACGAATGGTAATCCCGCTCGGGCTGCTGGTCGGCAGGGGCGAGCCTGCGCCAAACCACCACTTGGCGCACCCCATTGAGGATATCGAACAGCGCCAGCAGCATCGTGTTGCCCGAGGCGGCGGCAATCAGGCTGTGAAAGTCGTGGTCAAGCGTTTCATAGGCGGCCCAAGTGGGGGCATTCCGCATGGCATCGGACATTTCCTGCAAGGAACGCAGTTGCTTAGGTGTCGCGTGAAGGGCGGCCAAGCGGGCGAGGGCGGGTTCTAGCACAAGGCGGGCGTCCATCGCATCTACGGGGCCCGTCGTTTCCGACAGTGCCCCGATGGTGGCGTCAATTCCCATGGCGCTGCGCGGCGGTGGCGGGGTTCTGGCAAGGAACGTGCCGCGCCCGACGTGGCGCTCCAGCATCCCTTCGGATTCCAGAACCAGCAGGGCGTTGCGCAGTTCGGCCCGGCTTAGGCCCAAGGTTTCCGACAGGCTCCTTTCCGGCGGCAGGCGCGCGCCCCGCGCCATTTCCGTAGTTGCGATCCAGCGTCGCAAGCGTGTCAGGTTTCTGTCTTGCATTGGTTGTCCAATTTAGTTTCCCGGACTCATTGCCATCATCAGGCTTCCGGTCGCAACATTAATGTTTATAGTCATTACCTATCGGGGAGGGTGTCACAAATGACGTTAATTGGTCAACCAAATCTACCGAAGCCCCGCGCTTCTCTAGACCTGATCGCGGGGCGACATGTGGGCGACGGTTTCCCCGGTCTCAACGAAGGTCCGGGTGACGTCGCGGGCGGCATAGATCCACAGGATTGTCAGGGGGCCGTCGCCGATGTTGCGAAAGTAATGGGGCACGTCTGCGGGCACAAAGCTGGTGTCCATCGGCCCCAGTTCGGTTACGGCGCCGCCGACCATCGCCTCGGCTTGGCCCGCCAAGATTGTTACCTGCTCGGCACAGTTGTGCGTATGCAGCGGCGCGGCGGCGCCCGCCGGAAACACGGTCGTGCCGGTGGTGAAAGGGGCGGCGTCGGCCACGGATTTACCCACCATCAAGCGCGTTTGTACCCCGTCACCTCGGGCGAACGGCGTGATGTCCGCGTAGCTGATGATCGTGCCGGTTTCCTGAGAATGTCCCATATCCCGTTCCTTTCCTTTAAAGAGGTTTTCAATGTCTGATCTTGTTTCCCAAAGCGATCTTGTGGCCTTCATCGCCCGGTGTCTGGTGTCTTGCGGGATGCCTGCCGCCGATGCCGACAAGGTGGGCGCGCTGATGGCGCAGGCCGATGTGAATGGCCAGGAAGGTCACGGCGTGTTCCGTCTGCCGATGTATATCAAGCGCATTCGGGCGGGGGGGATGAACATGACGCCCGCGTTTAAGCGCCTGTCGGATCGGCCCGCCACAGCGTTGATTGATGGTGATAACGCCATGGGGCATCTGGTGATGCACCACGCTACTGAATTGGCGATGGAGAAAGCGCGCACTACCGGCGTGGCCTGGGTAGGCGCGCGGATGTCCAACCACGCGGGTCCGGCCTCGCTCTATGCGATGATGCCCGCGAAAGAGAACATGATCGGCCTCTATCTGGCGGTGGGTTCGGCCAATCATATGCCGCCTTGGGGTGGGACGGATATGTTGCTGTCCACCAATCCGATTGCCGTGGCGCTGCCCTCCAAGGATCACCCGCCGATCGTGCTGGATATGGCCACGACGGTTGCAGCATACGGCAAGGTCAAGACCGCCGCGCAACGGGGCGAGCAGATGCCCGAAGGCTGGATGGTGGATCGCAACGGCGATCCGCTGACCGACCCCACCCGCGCGAGCGAAGGGTTCTTGTTGCCCATCGGCGGGCCCAAGGGCTACGGGCTGTCGCTGGTGTTCGGCATCCTTGCGGGCGTTTTGAACGGGGCCGCTTTTGGCCGTGATGTGGTGGATTTCAACGCTGACGCCACTAGCGTCACGAACACCGGGCAAATGATCCTTGCCCTTGATATCGCGGCCTTTGCCGACCCCGATGCCTTCCGAGCCGAAATAGATGACGTGTGGCGGCAGATGAAATCCTCGGCCAAGATGCCCGGCGTCGATGAGATCCGCCTGCCCGGGGAGCGGATGGACCGGGTGCGGTTGGAACGATCCACCAAGGGCATTCCGCTCTCTGACGCCTTGCGCGCGCAGCTGGCGGCGCTGGCCGGGGAATTGGGGGTGGCGGCGCTTTGATGCGCAGCGCCCGCACCTAAGAGACAAGGCGCGTCGGGTCACGGAATTGGGCGGGCAGGGGCTGCCGCGTGATCTGCCCGCCAAAGTTCAACGGCATATCGAGGCCCATCATTCGCAAAGCGTACCAATAGCCGACCGAGGTGGACGAGATCACAGGTTTGCCCAAGCGGTCCTCTAGATCATCGACGATGTCGGCGATCCCAAGGGCACCGCCCACATGAAGGATGGTATCAACCTGGTCCGTGTTCACCTTGTCAAAGGCGGCATGGATTGCGTCCATCGGCACGTCGATGATCCGGTCCGAGGTTTTGACGTGGAGCCAAGCGGTCTCGGGCACTGCGAACCCATGGGCGCGGTAAAAGCCGCGCGCGCTTTCAGAATATTCCTCCGACATGGGGGAAATCAGGCCAATCCGCTTGGCCCCCACGGTGTTCAGCGCGGCGACACAGGCATCGCCAGCGGTCACGATGGGGGTGTCGGGCAGGGCGGCTGCAAGGTCGGCGCGGTAGGCGATTTGGCGATCAAGGGACCAGTTGCGCATTTCAACGGAGTTGGCGCAAAGAACCATGTCGGGCCAGCTACCCCGCGCTTGTCCCATGATCGAGACCATCGCCTCGGGCACCTTATCCTGGACCGAGATATCAAACCGATAGGTCTGATTGCTGACCCCGTCGGGGCGGAGCATTTCATGCTCGGGCTGCATGTTTGAATTCTGCTGCGGGATCATCAGTGCCAGAACGCCAAGGGGTCCATATCTATCGGGCATGGGTGTGATCTCCGGTCTGCTTTTTGGGGGGGAGGGTAGAAAGGGCGAGGGCAACCAGATGGCTGCCCCCGCCCGATGTCACCGCATTATTGCGATGTCAGTTGGTTCACCAGCGCCTCGTACGCGACGCTTTGATCAGCACGCATGGCCTCGTATTCATCACCGGTGATGATGTCGATGTTCTCACCCAGACGGCCCATCATGCGGGTGAAGGTGGTGTCTTCGCCGAGAGCCTCGAACGCCTCGCGCAAGGTTGCCAAGGCATCTTCTGGCGTGCCGGCTGGGGCCAGAACGACGCGGTGCATGAAGCCCACGTCGCCCTCGACACCGACTTCCTCGAAGGTCGGCACGTCGTCATAGATACGCTCCGGCCCGGCGGTGGCCAGAATGCGGATCGTGCCAGCCTCTAGGTGGCTGCCGAGGGACGAGGGGAAGCCCATGGTCACGTCGGCGTCACCTGCCAGAAGCGCCTGCAAAGCGGGCCCGCCACCTTGGTAGGGAACAAGGTTCCACTGCATATCGAGCGACTGCATGAACTGTGCGGCAGGCACGAACAGCGCCCCCCAGTTGCCCGAATGGGCCATCTGGATGCCGCCGGGATTTTCGCGGGAAGCGGCGATCAGGTCGTCCATCGTCTCATAAGGGCTGTCGGCGTTCACGGCCACGGCGATGGGGGCGTAGTTGACACGCGCCACGGTCACGAAATCCTCGGCCGGGTTGTAGGGCAGGTTCTCGACGTGCTGTTGCAGCATGTCGATATAATTGTGCGTGAACAAAAGCGTGTAGCCATCGGCGGGGGCGTTGGCGACCTCTTGGGTGCCAAGCTGACCGCCCGCGCCGGGTGTCAGGCGCACGATCACGGCCTGTTCCAGATAGGTCGGAATGATCGAAGTGATGACCCGCGCGTTCAAGTCATGGGATCCGCCAGCACCCAATGGGATGACCATCGTGATGGGGCGTTCTGGGTATTCGGATTGGGCCATCGCGCCAGTGGCGGCAACGGCGGCCCCGGTCACGGCCAAGGCGGCTGCAAAGTTCTTCATCATGTCTTTTCTCCCTAGATTGAATGGTGGAAAGCGGCGCCCTCCTGCGCCGCCTTCCGTCTTATGTTGTTGGTGTCGTTGTGGTTTTTGTTTTGGGTTTGCCGTAGAGGCGCTTCCACAAAAGATATCCGGCAAAGGGCGTGGCCAGCAGGATCAACATCGCCCCGATGCGTTCGGTCACGAAGAAGCCAAGCGCATCCCCGTTGGACATAGCGACGGTCTGGCCAAAGGCGTATTCCATCGAGGGTCCAAGGATGAAGCCCATCACCATCGGCATCACGTCGAACTTCGCGGCCTTGGCGATGATCCCGAAGGCGCCAAAGGCCACGAGGATCAACAGGTCGGTGGAGTCGGAGCGGAACACATAGGTGCCCGCGAAAGCGAACATGATAACGACCGGGATCAGGATCGAGGTCTTGATCGTCACCAGCCGCGAGAAAAACGGAATGGCGAGGTAGCCAATCACCACGAACAAGATGTTCGCCATCACCATTGCGACAAGGATCGCGAAAACCGTGGCACCTTGTTGTTCAAACAACTCTGGTCCCGGGCGCAGGCCCTGAGCCACGAAGGCACCCAGCAGAATGGCCGTGACGTTGTCGCCGGGGATGCCGAGGGTCAGCAAAGGCACCAGCGTCGGGCCGTTCACGGCGTTGTTGGCGGCCTCTGCGGCGGCGACGCCTTCAAGCTCGCCCTCGCCAAAGGTCTCTGGGTGGTCGGAAGCATTCTTGGCCGCCGAATAACCCATCATCGCGGCCACGATTTGGCCCAGACCGGGGATGATCCCGATGCCCGTCCCGATCAGGGTAGAGCGGCCAATGGTACGGGCACAACGGCGGAACTCGTGCAGTTTCAGGCGCTCTCCCATCAGGGCGGCAAGTTTGCGGCCCTTCTCGTTGCGGATCACAATGGAGGCGACCTCAGGAATTGCGAAGACGCCGATCAGCATGGGCAGAAGCGGAATGCCCGAACGCAGGTCAAACAGCCCGAAGGTAAAGCGCTCCACGCCGCCCAAAGGGTCCGTGCCGATGAACGACAGCCAAAGACCAAGCATCATCATCACCAAGCCCTTGACCGGGTTCGCAGCAGAGGTGGCGGCGATAATCACAAGGCTCATCAGCAGCACGGCAAACAGCTCGGGCGGGCCAAATTGCATGACCAAAAAGGCGATGGGGAAGATCATCATGATGGTGAAGATGTCGGAGAACGTATCGCCCGAGGCCGAGGCAAACAGCGCCATATCAAGGGCTTTGCGCGATTTGCCCTGTTGGGTCAGCTTGTAGCCATCCCTCGACGTTGCCACCGCCGCGCCTGTACCGGGCATCGACAGCAAGATCGCCGGAACGCTGCCGCCGAAGATGCCTCCCTTATAGATGCCAAGCAGGAAGGGGATGCCCACGAGAGGGTCCATGAAGAAAGAAATCGGCAACAGGATCGCCATTGCCATCAGGGTAGTGAATCCGGGCAAAGAGCCGACAAGCATCCCGGCAAACAGGCCAATGGCAACCATGGTGACTGTGTCCAGTCGCATGGCCATGCCAAACCCTTCGATAAATTGGTCTATCATTTAAGCCTCTACAGTCAGGGTCACGGGATGGGTCAAAACGGCAGAACGCGGGCGTAAAAGAGCTCGATCGCGATCAGTTCGGGAAGCGACACGGCCAGAAGGCGCGTGGCGGCAAGGTATAGGGCGATGGGGCCGATCAGGCTGACCAGCACGATCTGGATCGGGTTGCGCGCCTCCATCACCAGCGACAGCAATGCGATGGTCACGGCGGAAGAGATTAGGAAGCCAAAGGGGGCCATGGTCAGCGCGTATAGGGTAAGGATGCCGAACAGGATGAAGGATCGGACCCATTCGGCGCGTTTCATCGGCGTGTCCTGCATTGCCCCTTGGCCGCGTGCGATCAGCACCAGGGCGATCACGCAAAGCACCGCCAGAAGGGTGATCGTGATGGCGGGGAACATGCTTGGCGGGATCGCGGAAAGCGACCGTCCAAAAAGCGCCCGAGGTGCCGCGATGAGGGAACCCATGAACACAAGCGACAGGACAGAGGCCACCAGTAGGGCGAGCGTCACTTGCGTCTCGGGTGTTCGGAGGAGGGATTTGAAGGTCACGTCGCACCTCTTGTTGTGGGGATTGGATGGGTCAAACGGCTTCTCCGCCTTGCGCCGAAGGCGCAGAATTGGACCCTTGCGCCGAAGGCGCAGTATCGGCCATTTGCGATGCCGGCGCCGCGTCATCCCAGAGCGCCAGGAGCGCGGCGTCGTGTTGGGCGCGGGCGCGCGCGGTGTGGGGGGCGGCGGCAGCTTGCCAGGCGGCCTGCTCTGCCGCGGTCAATTCAATAAGCGTGGCACCGGATGCAGCCAGCGCCTTTGCACACTCAGCGTCATCGCTTTGGGCAAGGGCGCGTTGGGAAGCGGTGGCCTCGGACGCGGCAAGGGTGATTGCGGTGCGGATGTCGCCGGGTAGGGCGGCGAGACGGGCCTTGTTGAACACCAACAAAGCGATGCCCATCAGGTGCGCCGTGAGCGTGATGATCGGCAAAGGCCCGTGAAGGTTGAAGTTATAGGTATTGGTCAGCGGGTTTTCCTGAGCGTCAACTTGGCCGCTGGTCACGGCCTCGGTCAGGTCTTTGGCGTCGATCACCTGTGGGTTGAAACCTAGGGCGCGGAACACGCGCTGGTGGTCATCGTTGGGCAGGGTGCGCAGCACCAGACCCTTGCAGTCATCGGGCGCACGTAGGGGCGTTTGCGCCGTTGCCATGTGGCGCAACCCATTGTCCCAGACCCCAAGCAGCGCCAATTCCGTGGCCGCGCCGATGTCTTGGGCGAACCTTGCGCCTAGGGGGCCGTCCACCAGTGCCAATCCCTGCGCCCGATCCGGGGCGCTAAACGGCATGTCAAACAGGGACAACGCGGGCACGCGGCCCGCAAGATAGCTGGAGGCGATGTAGCAGCCGTCAAAATCGCCCGCCTCGACCAAGCCGGGAAGATCCTCGGTCTTGATCCCTTCAGGGCCGACATTGGTGCGCAACACAACTTCTACACGGTCGCCCAACTGACGTGTCATCGCATCGCGAAACACCTCTAGCCCCCGGGTATGGACCGAGCCGGGGCCTTGGTAGCCCGCAAGCGTTATGCGCCACGGCGCCGTCATTGGGACCGGCCCTCCGTCATTGTGGCCCCGCGATCGCCAGCGCCGCCCAAACGATGGCCGGCAAGCACAGAAAGGTTAGCACCGTAGAGACCACGATAGATCCCGCCACCTGACGCGGATTGTGTTGATAGCGCTCGGCGTAGATGTAGTTCACGATCGCCGTGGGCATGGAGGCGAGAAGGAACACCGTTCCCGCCATGGCGCCGCTGAAATCCAGTAGCCAGATCACTAAGGCGGCCGAGGCTATCCCGATGGCGAGCCGCCCGAAAGCGATTGCGAGGGCAGGGCGCAGATCGGTGATTTGCAGACGCGATAGCGACGCGCCCAGAAGGACCAGCATGGCGGGGATCATCATGCCGCCCAACATCTCGGTCGTGGTCAGAATGATTGTCGGCACCTCGATGCCCGTCCAGGTCACCACCAAAACGGCCGCCACCGCGTAGAACAGCGGCTGGCGCATCAACACGCCCAGTTTCAGCGACCCGGCATAGATCGACATCCCGAAGGAATGCTGCACCAAGGCGACCACGAAGAAGTAGGCGATGCCCAGTTCCAGCCCCTCTTGCCCGAAGGCCAGAAACACCAGCGGCAAGCCGAGGTTGCCCGAGTTCGGCAACATCAGGGGCGGCAGGTAACTGCGCACGGCGCCCTTGAACAGAAGCAGCAGCGCCAAGCCCATACCGCCTGCCACCACAAGGCACAGAAGGGCGGCCACTGACATCACTTGGATCGTGTCGGTGGGCACCTGAAGCGAAGCCAGCGTGTGAAAGATCAACGCAGGCGTCGCCACCAGAATGATGAGAGAGCTGAGCGCCCGCGTCTCCAGCCCCGCCTTGGAGCGGCCCATTGCAAACCCAATCAGCACGATGATGCAGATCGGGGCCAAAACCTCGGTCATCTGGCTTAGCATGGCGTCGCGCTCCGATCAGAGAGGGATTGAGCCATTGGAGGCATGGGGGGCGCAGCGACACGGGCACGGCTCAGATCGCGATCCCGTTGAGCATCCAGTTCTCGGTCACGATGGTGCCCGATTCCTGAAGCATCTTGGACACGGCGCAATGGTCGCGCAGCATCTCGGTCACCTTGATCGCGCCTTCGCGCGGGCCGTCAAATTCGGCGGTGATGTGTAGAATGCAGGACGGGAATGGCACATCAATGGGGTGGATCAAGCGGGTGCCGTGGCTGTCCATCGTCACGTCGATCTTGATATCCATCGAGGTGAAGGTGATGCCGTTGGCGGCGGCCAGTTTGTTGGCGATCACGTGGGTACATCCCACCAGACCCATGAAGACGTATTCGACGGGCATCGGGCCTTCATCGGTGCCGCCGCGCAGCACGGGCTCGTCGATTACGACGCTTTTGCCACGGGCCTCGGCCACCGATTGTGTGTTGGTGTTTTGGCGTCCGTTAACTGTGAACTTCCAGATAGGTTTCTCTTTGACAGTCGACATCTGGTTCTCCCTCAATGGATATCGGCAAGGATCGGAGAGGGGGGGTAATGTCGGGATGGGGGCCGCGTTTACGGCCCTGTTTCCTCCCAATCATGCACCGCTCCTCCCAAAGCTTGGCACGTTGTCCAAAAAATCTTGCACAACCTGTCGCAGCAAAGGAAATTGTGTTTCTGCCTATCTGACTTCAGGAAAGTTGATACCCTGTTTGGCCTTGTTTTGTTGGCGTCTCAGGGCATCAGAGAACGTGTGGGCCGGCATCAGATTACATGATTTGGCGTGGCTATTTTCATGTCGCTAATCTCGGACACGCGCGCAGGCTGGGGCGGTTCGCATTCGTGAAACCTACCCGCCCGCAAGACGCATCATCCACGGGAGGATTATATGACCGACGCGCCGCAGACCTTCACCGTCGCCATTGCTGGATTCGGCTGGTGGGGCAAACATATCGCCACCCGACTGCACGACCACCCTTGGCTACGGGTCGCGGGCGTGATCGAGCCTGCGGCGCAGAACCATAGCGCCATCACCGAAATGGGCCTTCGCGTGTGGGAGGATTTCGAAACCCCTTTGGCCCTTGATGACATCGACGCGGTGATCCTGACGACGCCCAACCCTCTGCATGAAGCGCAGGTGTGCCAGGTGGCGGCAGCGGGAAAACATGTATTCTGCGAAAAGCCCCTTGGCCTGACTGCCGATAGCGCGCGGCGCTCTGTTCAGGCCTGTCTGGATGCGGGCGTGCAATTGGGCATCGGCCATGAGCGCCGGTTTGAGCCTGCGATGCTGGCCCTGCGTGATGCCCTGAATGCGAAGGATCTAGGCACGATCATGCACGCCGAAGCGGCCTTTAGCCACGATAAGCTGATCGGAGTGAAAGCGGATGATTGGCGCACAAGGAAAGAGGTTTCACCAGCGGCGGGGATGACGGCGATGGGTATCCACCTGAGCGATCTGATGATCTCGTTCTTCGGGCCGGTTCAAACATTGCACGCCTTTACCGCCGATCGGTCCCTTGGGTGGGAAACCGGGGACGTGGTGACGGTGCAGATGAAGTTTGAAGCGGGCATGACCGCCACGTTCAGCGCCGTCCTTCACACGCCGCATTTCATTCGGATGCATGTGTTTGGCACGCAAAAATGGGTCGAAGTCCTGAACGACAGCCACCCCGATACGCCCGACGGGATCGTGCGCGTGCTGACCGGCACATCGGGGCAGCCGGTGACACAACAGAACTACGATTGGGCGGACGCCGTGACCACCAACCTGGAGGCCTTTGCAAACGCCGCTTTGGGCCGGGCCGAGTATCCGTTCACGCCGCAAGAAATGATCCATAATATTCAGGTTCTCGAAGCCATCGCGCGGTCATCCGAGACGGGCAAGGCGGTTGATCTCTCCGACGTCTAAGCCCAGAGCCCGCGCGTGGCGGAACCCTACGCGCGGGTTCCGCTACTGCCCGATGATCGCGGCTTAGGTCAGGTCGATCTCTAGGGCGGAATTCAGTTCTTCCTGCAAGATGTCCGCGAAGGCCTGCGCAGCCGTGCTGAGCGGGTTTTTGACCGGCTCAATCCGGGCATAGTCCACCGTCAGCGGCGGGTCAGCCAGTGGCGTGACCTGGCGGCGATCGCCGTCGAGATCGGGCAGACACATAATGCCGGGCAAGATCGTAACCCATTCTGAATGGGCGACAATTCCAAGGGTGCCGTGCATGGTGTCGAGCTCCAGAATCTCGGCTACCTCGATCTCATTAACCTTCATGTAGTGCTCAATGTTCTGGCGGCGGGCGTTGCTGCGCCCCGGCAGAACCAGTTTGAGCGGTGCCATCTCGCGAAGCTGCACCTCGCCGTTTTTCATCGGCAGCTTCCGATCAGCGCGACAAACCAGACATTCCCGATCCTGCCCCATCAGTTGGGTGCGGAGCACATCGCTCAGTTCAAAGGAGGTCGGCACAACGGCAAAGTCCAAACGCCCCTCGGCCACCTCTTTGCTAAGGGCGTTGGAATAGGCCTCGGACACCGACACGCGCACATTGGGGTATTCTTGCGCAAACCTCAGCACCACGGCGGTTAATACGGCGCGGGTGAAGGTTGGCATCAGACCCACGTGAACGTGGCCCACAACGGTCTTTGACAAGGTCAACAGGCGGTCTTCGGCGCGGCGCGCGGCGGCCAGAACCTTCACCGCGTCCTCATAGAAGGCGCGGCCCGCCTCCGTCGGTGTCACCCCTGAGGATGTCCGGGTGAACAGATTGATATCGTAGCGCTTTTCAATCTGGCTGACATGCATCGACAGCCCCGATTGGGTCGCATTTACCTTTTCCGCCGCAGCAGAAAAAGAGCCGTTTTCATACACGGCGGCAAAGTATTTTAGTTGTTGAAGCTTCATCGCCCTATCCGTTTTTCTGATGCAGAATAGGGGTTAATATCCGCAGAAGTGAAGGCCGCATTTTAACTATTTGAGGGAAGGCAAAACCGCTGCCTCCCCTCCTTTTTTGGTCGCCTAAGGCGCGATCAACTGCCGTAGCACCTTGTTAAAGGTCTCTAATTCCGCATCGCTGACGCCTTCGAAAGACTCTTTCTCGTGGGCTTTGACGATGTCCCAACAGGCGTCGGCTTTCGCGTGCCCCTCGGGCGTCAGGACGTAGCCGCCATCCTGCGTGGTCACCAAGGCGCGATCTGTAAGGTTCACCAGTGCGGCTCTGGTTTCGTTAATCGGCGCGTGAACATGAGGGACAATGTCTTCCGGCGTCAGCCCCGGCATATCGTTCAGGGCCAGAATGCTGCGCGACTCGATCAGGCTAAGGCCAAGGGTCTCCAATTTCGGTTGATAGCGGTCCTGATAGGCGCGGCTCGCGCGCATCATCATGAAGAACGTGTGGTTGCCCATGCGCCCGTCGTTGTCCTCGGGCAGTGGCGCTGCGTCCATCTGCGGGAAGGCGGACGGGTGGTCAAATACCATCGCGTAAGAGCCGCGGTGGAAGCACAGGGGCGGGCGGCCAAAGTCGTCAAACGCACGGACACGGCCCACGAAAATCCAGTGATCTCCGCCATCCAGCTTGGCATAGGTTTCGCACTGGAAGCGTCCTGCGCAATTGGGAAAGATCGGGGCGCCGCCAAGGCCCGGCTCCCACTCCACCCCGGCAAACTTGTCCTCTTGCTGGCGGGCAAAGTGGTTTGACATGTCCATCTGGTCCGAGGCCAGGATGTTCACGGCGAAATGCTCGGCCTGCTCGAAAATCGCGCAGCTTGGGGTCCCTTTGATGCTGCTCCACAAGATCAGCGGCGGGTCCATGGACAGTGAGTTAAAGCTGCTCGCCGTGGCCCCCACGATCGTGCCATCGGGCCCGCGTGCGGTGATGATTGTGACCCCAGTGGCAAAGTTGCCCAGAGCGCGGCGGAAGGCCTTTGGGTTGATCTGCGTCTCGTCCTGCGCGGTGTCCATGATGTGTCTTCCCTTGTTTGGCGATGGGAGGAGCGCGCGCGGCTGGTATGCGCGGCGGCCCCCCTCGGCCTTCTCGTGTCGCCACAAGGGTGGATCACAAAGGGGCATCAGGAAAACCGAAGATTTCTGATGCGAGACATCGGATTTCCAGATGGAAGATGGGCCCTAGCTGAGCGAAAGGCGCGTCCCGGTGTTTGCGTCAAAGGGATGCGCGGTGTCCGCGCTGAACCCCAGTTGGATCGCATCGCCGGGTCGGGGCGGATTGCGGCCCGATGCCGTGGCGGTCAATTCAACCCCGTCCACGTTCACATATACCAGCGTTTCCGAGCCCAACGGCTCGGCCACGGTGACGGTGCCGGACAGGAATGTCTCTCCCTCGGCGGTCAAATCCTCGGGCCGGACGCCGAGTTTCAGGGTTTCGCCCGCGGGCACCGACAGGCCGGGCATGGGGATTGTGTGGCCGTTGCTCAGGGTCACGCCATCGCCCGTGCTGGTCACGGTTAACAGGTTCATTGCGGGGGCACCGATGAACTGCGCGACAAAGGTGTTGGCGGGCGCGTGATAGACTTCGGCTGGGGTACCGATTTGTTGGATATGGCCATCCTTCATGATCACGATCCGGTCGGCCATGGTCATGGCTTCCACTTGGTCGTGGGTCACGAACACCATCATCCGCCCCATCTGAGCGTGGAGCTTTTTGATCTCCAACCGCATTTGGGTACGCAACTGCGCATCGAGGTTGGACAAAGGCTCGTCGAAAAGGAAGACCGCGGGGTCGCGCACCATGGCCCGCCCAATCGCCACACGCTGGCGCTGCCCCCCCGAAAGCTGCGCGGGCTTGCGCTCCAGCAGATCTGTCATGCCCAAAATGTCGGCAACCTCTTCAATACGCTTGGCTTTCTCGGACTTGGACAGTTTGGAGGTTTTCAGGCCAAAGCCAATGTTCCGGCGCACGGACATATGCGGATAGATCGCGTAGTTTTGGAACACCATGGCGATGTTACGCTCTTTGGGTTCAAGATTGTTCACTACGCGCCCGGCAATTTCGATGGTCCCGGAGGAGACTTCTTCCAGCCCCGCGATCATCCGTAGGGTCGTGGATTTACCACAGCCCGATGGCCCGACAAGGACCAGAAACTCACCGGGTTCAACGGTCAGATTGATCGCATGAAGGACCTCGGTGTCGCCGTATTTTTTAACAAGGTCGGTAAGGATCAGTTCAGTCATTGCGGGTCTTTCAGAAGGGCGTTGAAGGCGGTGGAAAGGGAGGCGGAAGCGGCGGCGCGACGTTCAAGCCGTGCGTGAAGGTCGCTTTTTATCTCATTGATATTGTTTCGGTAGATCGCGAAGGCTGCGTCCAGGGCGGCGGGCGCGGGCCCGCCAGTTCTATCGCGTCGCGCGACAAAGCTCCGGGCGTCCACGGCGGCGCGGAACGCGGCCTCGTCCAAGGTCGTGGCAGAGCCGATGGCGTTCTCGTAAGCCTGCGAGAAGGCGGTGTAACCGCCGCCGAGGGGCTGGTCTGCAGCGATGACCGCCTTAGCCGTTTTTGCGGCGATGTCATGGGCCTGGCGGAAGGTCAGTCCTTCCTCGCGCACCAAGGTATCGGCCAGTTCGGTGATGGTGATACAGGCCGCATCGGTGGTGCGGGCCACGCGGTCGGCATTGATCGAGCAGGCAGGCAGGAATGCCGTCAACAGGTCCAACACGCGGCCCGCGTGATCGAAGGCGCTGTATCCAGCTTGCTGCACCTCACCTTCGCTATCATTCATGTCGGTGAACGGGGTGTTGTGCATCGTATTTACGATGGTGTCGCACCGGCCTGCGGCGACGGAGGCAAGGTGGCGCATATGTTCAATCGGCACGGGATTGCGTTTTTGCGGCATGATCGAGCTGATCTGCACAAGGCTACGCGGCACGTGCAATTGCCCGACCTCAAACGCCGTCCAGAACGCCATATCCTGCACCACACGGCCCAGATGGATCATCGGCAACTTCAACGCAGAGTAGAGCCCGGTGACGTAATCCACCCCCGCGATGCAACCGTAAGAGTTCACTCTAACCGACTGAAACCCAAGCAATTCCGCCATGCGCTCTCGGTGAATCGGGAAGCCGGATGTGGTGATTGCGGCGGCCCCCATGGGGCTGTGGTCGACATGGAGAATTGCGGCCTCTAACCGTTTTGCGTCGGCCAGAAGAACCTCGATCACGGCTGAAAGGTAATGGCCAAAGGTGGAAGGTTGTGCCGGTTGGCCATGGGTATAGGCTACAATCAGCGTGTCACGCTCGGATTTTGCTTTGTCCAGAAGGGCTTGTGCGAGGGTGTTCATGCGCGAAAGGGCATCTTCCGCGCGGTCTCGCAGGACCATTTTGAACATGGTGTGATCCATGTCGTTGCGTGACCGCGCCGTGTGCAATGCGCCGCCCAAATCGCCAAGGCGTGCGCGCAGTTCCGATTCCACGAGGAAGAACCAATCCTCATGTTCTCCGGTGTATTCAACGGCTTGCCGGTCTACGTTCATCTCAATATCGGCCAGCGCCTCGGCGATGGCTTCGCCATCTTCTCGCAGCAAAATCCCCGTCTCCACCAGCATCACCAAATGCGCTTGGTTGATCGCATCCATGGAGGAGTCGAAGTGGGTTTTCACCCCTTCAAACAGCGGCGCAAGGACGGTGTCGCGATAGGTGGGATCGGGGAAAGTTGTGGTGTCGGTCATCCTTTCAACCCCGCCATGACGACGCCGCGAATGATGAAGCGTTGGAAGATCAGGAAGAAGACCAGCGTGGGCAGGGTCGAGATTGCGGCACCGGTCATGATTAACTCCCACGCCACGTCGGCCTCATCCCCGAAGGACGACAGGCCCACGGGGAGCGTATAGAGGTCGGGCGAGGTGGTGACGATCAGGGGCCAAAGGAAGGCGGTCCAATTGCCAAGGAAGATGAAGATCGCCAGTGCCGCCAATGCCGGGCGTACCATGGGCATGGCGACCTGCCACCAGATCTGGAACTCGTTCAGCCCGTCGATGCGAGCGGCCTCCAGGAAGTCATCGGGGACGGTTTCAAAGAACTGCTTCATCAAGAATACACCGAAGGCCGTCATCAGGCCGGGGAACATGATGCCCCAGTAGGTATCCAGCCAGCCCAGGGATTGGCTCATCATGTACCAGGGGATCACCAGCATTTCGGTCGGGATCATCAGGGTCGAAAGGATCGCGATGAACACAATATAGCGGCCCCGGAATTTGAATTTGCATAGGGTGTAGCCCACAAGGCTATCGAAAAAGAGCGCCGAGATCGTGGTGATTGCCGCGATGATGGTGGAGTTGATGAACCACCCGAAAAAGCGACCGTCTTCTAGCACGTAGGTGTAGTTCTCGAGCGTAGGTTCCTCGGGGATCAGGCCGATCTCATAGACCTCCCACGGCCATTTCATCGAGGTCGAGATCATGTATGCCAAGGGCATCACCATCAGGATGCCGCCACCAAATAGCAGAATCCAACGGATGAATTGCGCTGTGTTGCGCCGTTTGGGCGGCGTGGGCGCCTTCAGCAGAGCCTCGGAGGAGGCGCGGATTGTCAGGTCGTCGGTGGTGGTAGTCATGGATTAACGATCTTTCAGAAGGCGCAGTTGGATCAGGCTGACCACCAGCAAGATCACGAAGAGGACAACGGTTTGTGCCGCCGCATAGCCCATGTCGAAGCTGTCAAAGGCGGTTTGATAGATCATCAACACCAGCGGCTTGGTGGCGTTCAGCGGCCCGCCGGGGTTTTGCGTGGTCATGTTGAACACATGATCGAAGATGCGCAGGAAACCGATGGAAGACAGGACCACCACAAACACAATCGTGGGGCGCAGCAGCGGCAGGGTAATTTCCCAAAGCACGGTCCAGGTAGAGACACCGTCGATCTTGGCCGCTTCGTAGAAAGATCGCGGAATGGCGCGAAGGCCGGCCATGAAGATGATGATCTGAAACCCAAGTCCAGCCCAGATAGCAGGCGCAAGGATCGAGGGCAGGGCGTTCGTGGTGCTGTCCAGGAAGTCGATCTGCGGGATGCCGACGGTCGCCAAAGCGTTGTTGAACAGCCCGATAGGCACGTCTTGGTAGAACCAGCGCCAGACCCAAGCCATGGCCACGGCCGAGGTCATGAAAGGCACAAAATACAGCGCCCTAATGGTGCCGTGCATGAAACGCACCTGGTCCAGATGATAGGCCACGATAAAGGCCAGCACGAGGCTGATAGGCGTGCCCAATAGCAGATACATAAAGGTGTTGCGGAAGACCTGCCAAAACACCGGGTCGCTAAACAGCACCTGGTAGTTATCTAGCCCTGCCCACGTACGCTCGCCCAGAAGGTTCCATTCCTGAAACGACAAGACCATCGCGTTGGCCGTCGGGTAGAAGCGTATCACCACGTAGAAAAGGACCGGGATCGCCAGAAACCCCCACGCCCAGATCGTGCGTTTTTGGGTAATGGTCAGCCCGCTAAATGCTGGCGCAGGGGCCGCGGTGGCAGTCGCGCTGTTTGGGGCGTCGGAGGACGGATTTCGCGCCATATAGGGGCCTCGGGAAGAAGAGTTTTGAAGGAGAGGGTCGTGCGTGGCACCGGGCGAAAGGCGCGCCCGGTGCAATGGTTAATTGGGCGGATTACTCTCCGTGGAAGTCATCCAGGATCGCTTGTTCGGCCTCTGCGGCAATGGTCAGGCTTTCGCCGGGGTCCATGTCTTGCAGCTGCACCCGCTCGACCATGTCCACGAGCACTTGGCGCTGTGCGGATTCGTCGGCGAAAATCGTGGTATGGGCGTATTCCAAACCGCGGATGAAGGGACCAAACACCGGATCATTGGCGTTTTCTTCGGTCATGCCCACGGCCGAGCGGGCAGGCAATTCGCCAACCGTTTCCAGCCAGATCTCCATCGCTTCGGGCGACGTGATGTATTCCATGAACAACACAGAGGCGTCGTATTCCGGACCTTCCGCCGAAGAGGTGATCGCGTTCACCCAATAGGAAGAATAGTTCGACCGAACACCTTCTTCATTGGCGGGCAGCTCTGTCACACCCCACCGAAGACCGCGTTCGCCTTCCAGCGCACCGATGCGGAAAGACCCGTCGATGTGGAACGCCGCGCGGCCCGAGCGGAAGGCGGCCTGAGGCTCGTCCATGAAGCCCGACTGGGTGACGCCCTGCTCCTCCAGCCCAAGGTAGAAATCAAGCGCGGCGCGCCCGGCCTCAGTGTCGTAGTTCACGTTGCGGTAGCCGTCGGTGTAGGGTTCACCGCCCATTTGGCGGATCAGAACCTCGCGGAACCAATGGTGGTCCTGGGCGGTCATGCCGGAGGTGAAACCCACCTGTGTGATGTTGCCTGCGCCATCGCGCTCGGTGGTGGCAGCAGCGGCAGCGACGAGTTCTTCCAGCGTGGTGGGGACTTCGACACCGGCGGCTTCCAGAAGGCGTTCGTTATAGAACAACGCCAGCGAGCGTACGGCGGTGGGCAGGGCGAAATATTGACCGTCACGCTCCATCGCTTGGACCATGGGGAAGAACTCGGCCTCGATCGTTTCGGGCGAGAATGTATCGGTGGGAAGCGGTTGGATCAGGCCCGCATCAATATAGTCGTTGAGCCAGCCGTAGAAGAGCTGCACCACGTCAGGGCCTTCGCCCGATGGCACCGCTACGGCGGTGCGCGTGCGGTAATCGGCATAGGGGAAATGGGTCATCTCGACGTTAATGTTGGGGTTCGCCGCTTCAAAGTTCTCGATCAGTTGATCCATCGCAGTGACGCGGGCTTCAAAGAAATACTGCCAGTATTCGATGGTGACTTGTTCTTGTGCCGATGCGGCCCCTGCGGCCGTCAATGCGGCGGCGGAGGTGGCAAGAACGGCAAGCGTGTTCCGGGTTTTGCGAAGCATTGGAAACTCTCCCTGAGTGGCTGGTCTGGTCAGAGGCCCGACATCTGCGGACGGTGCCCTTGAGGGAACGCTAGCGCAGGGGCGTTGAGTTATCAAGTGAGTTGAGTTATTCGATTCTCATGGCTTCCCGTCTTTCACCTCCCGGCTCTAATGCCGAACGCAGCAGGACCTACAATCGCGGGCTCGTGCTTGGCCATTTGCACCGCGAAGGTGAGGCAGGGCGGGCAGAAATTGCCCGTGCGTCGGGGTTAAGCATTCAGGCTGTAAGCAATATCATTGCCGATTTGCTCGACGAAGGCTGGGTCGCGGAAACCGGCAAACGCGCGGGGCAACGCGGCCTTCCTGCGGTCACCTATGCGATCCGTTGCGGGGCCCACACGGCCCTGGGGGTAGAGATTCGCCCCGACGCCGTCTTGGCCGCATGGATCGATCTGGGCGGGCCGGTTTTGCACAAGGAACGCATCGCGTTGCCATCGGCACGGCCCGAAGATGTGCTGCCCGTAATCGCCGGCCTGCCGTCATTGGGGGAAGCGGCCGGAGTGGACCACAAGACGGTGATTGGCGCGGGCGTTGTGATGCCCGGTCCGGTGGGACAAACCGGCCTGTCAGACCGCGCCACCCAATTGCCCGGCTGGGGAGAGATCGCGGCAGGCCCGGTGCTGGCCGATGCCCTTGGGGTGGCGATCAAGCTGGAAAACGACGCTAATGCCGCGGCGATGGCCGAGCGTATTTTAGGCGCAGCGCAAGGGTTCAACACATTCGCTTGTCTCTACTTTGGGACCGGCCTTGGCCTTGGGATTGTGGATGGCGGCAAGGTCTATGAAGGCACCTTCGGCAACGCCGGAGAGATTGGCCACATTCCGGTTTTTTCCGACGGAGGCCGCTTTCCGCTGGAAGCGCTCGTCAGCCGCGTTTCCCTTGTGCGGGCCTTGGCGAGCGATGGTATTCGCGCCACCACCGTTGATGATCTGGCAGCGCAATTCGAACGCCGTCCCAAGGCGTTGGAGGCTTGGTTAGACACCGCCGTGGCGGGTTTGGGTCAAGCGGTGCATTTGCTGGAAAACATGCTGGACCCTGAAACGATCGTGATTACCGGCGCCTTGCCCGCCGCACTGCTGGAGGAGCTGGTGGCGCGTGTGGTGCTGCCGGATCTATCCGTCTCAAACCGTGCCGACCGTGCAGGACCGCGCCTTGTGGCGGGGCAGGCGGGGCGGATGGCCGCGACCCTTGGGGCGGCGGCTTTGGTTGTGAATTCTGCTCTTTCCCCGCGTCTTGTGGACGCCCAATAGGACCTTCTTCCCATGCCCAACACCACGCAATCCCGCATTCTGGCCGAGGCCAGCGCCCCCCTTATTGCCCGCGTTTGGCAGGCGATGGCGGGGCTGCGTTCTGTCGTGGGGTTCATGAACACGGGCGCCCATCCCGATGATGAGACCAGCGCCATGTTGGCGGCGTTGTGGCTGCGTGACGGGGTTAACCTATCCTATGCCTGCTCAACCCGTGGCGAAGGCGGGCAGAACGACATCGGCACCGAGGCGGGGCCGGACCTCGGCGCGTTGCGTACGGCCGAGATGGAGCGGGCCTGCGATGTGCTGGACATGGTCATGTATTGGCATGGGCAGACGCCCGACGACACGATCACCGATTTTCGGTTCTCGAAGTCCGGCACAGAAACCATGGGCATTTGGGGTCGCGAAAGGCTCATGACCCGTTTTGTAGAGATTGTGCGGACGGAGCGCCCCGATATCTTGTGCCCCACCTTTCTGGATATTCCCGGCCAACACGGGCACCACCGCGCCATGACCGAGGCCGCCCACGCGGTGATCGCGCTAGCCGCTGATCCGGCGTTTCCTTGCGATTTGCCGGTGTGGCAGGTCTCCAAGCTCTATCTTCCGGCTTGGTCCGGCGCGGGCGGGGCCTATGACGACGAGGTGCCGCCTCCGCCTGCCACGTTGACGGTCGCGGCGAAGGGCAGTGATCCTGTCTTGGGCATGAGCTATGAGCGGATCGGCCAATGGTCGCGCCAGTTCCACCGCACCCAAGGCATGGGCCGTTGGATTGCCGCCGGACAAGAACGCGACTGGCCCCTGCATTTGGCCTACAGCTCAGTCGGCGATGATGCTGGCGCGGTGACGGATAACCTGCCGCAGACGCTGGCAGATATCGGGTTGAGCGCGGCGCAGGAACGGATTGATGCGACGCTTGCGGCCTTCCCTGATTTCGCCGCCATGGCGCGTTTGGGGGCCGAAGCTTACGCCATGCTGACCGCTGCCGAGGTTGCCGAAGTGCATCGCCACCGCGTCACGCGCAAGCGCAAACAACTTGGGCGGCTGGTGCAGCTTGTGGCGGGCGTCAGCGTGCGTGCAATCCCTGCGCAGTCAGCCGTCGCGCCGGGCAGCGATGTGGCGATCGTGACCGAGGTTGCCAAGGGCCGTGCCGAGGCTGTTGAAACCGCGCTTTTGCTTCCCGAAGGGATGAGCGAGACGCCCGGTGGGGTACATGTGAAGGCCGACGCCGCCTCAAGTGATCCTTACCCCGATACCTATGATCCGCTATCGCCACGCGCCCCCGCGTTGCAGGTGTCGGCTCATGTTCTGGGCGTTGAGATTCCGAGGCGGGTCGCGCTGGAACAACCGATCCTCGTGTTGCCTGATCCGCTGGCCAGCCTGTCGCGCACCCGTGCCTTTGTGAACCTTTCGCAACCGGGCCGAACGGTGCAGCTTTTCGTCGATGGGCCTGAAGGAGCCTTCGATTTGCCTGATGGCTTTCAGCAGGTCTGGGACACCGATGGGGTGAGCATCACAGTGCCCGACAACGCCGCATCGGGCCTGCATGAGTTGCCGGTGATGATTAACGGCGCACCGGCCCATTCGGTGCGGGTGCTCGACCACGAACACATCGCCTCTGTGGTCAGTCATAGCCCGGCTGTCTTGACCCTTCGGCTGGCCGAGATCGCGCTACCAAGGGGGCGCATTGCCTATATCGGAGCGGGTAATGACCGTATCGCGGAAGCGTTGCGGGCCATTGGCGTCGATATCACCGATCTGTCTGACGCCGATCTGGCGCGGACAGACCCCTTTGAGGGCTTTGACACCGTTCTGGTGGGCGTGTTCGCCTATCGCTTCCGCCCGGCGCTGGCCCCGGTTGTGGCGCGTCTGAACGCTTGGGTGCGTGATGCCGGCGGTACGTTGGTCACGCTCTATCACCGGCCTTGGGACAATTGGGACCCTGCCAACACGCCGCCCGCTCCGATTGAAATTGGGCAGCCGTCCCTGCGGTGGCGCATCACCGATGCGGCAGCGGCGGTCACGGTGCTGCACCCCGATCACCCCGTCTTCACGGGCCCCAATCCGATCGGCCCCGATGATTGGGCAGGCTGGAAGAAGGAACGCGGGCTCTATTTCGCGAAATCCTGGTCCGACAGCTACACGCCGCTGTTACGCATGGCGGACCCTGAGGAGCAGCCGCTGGATGGCGGCCTGCTGGTAGGGCAGATCGGGCGGGGGTGTCATGCCCATGTGGCCCTTAACCTGCACCACCAGTTAGAGCATCTGGTGCCGGGCGCGTACCGCTTGATGGCCAATATCCTTGACCTGCGCGGCACGTCCTAGGCGCTATCGTTAGCGTTGCCCCGAGAACTTCGGGGCACGCTTATCCAGGAAGGAAGACACCCCTTCGGCATAGTCGGGATGTTCGCCGCATAGCTTCATCAGCTCTGCCTCAAAATCCAAATGCGCGTCCAGCGTGTTCGTCGCCGCCGCCGAGATCGCGTCCTTTGTGCGGGCGTAGCCAAATGTAGGCCCATGGGACAGTTTTTCGGCCAAGGCGCGGGCCTCATCCATCAACGTGTCGTCGGGCACCGCTTTCCAGATCAAGCCCCAATCGGCGGCTTGAGTGGCGCTCAGGGGCTCGGCCGTCAGGGCCAGCCCCATGGCCCGCGCCCGCCCTAAGATCGAGGTCAAATGCCAGCTTCCGCCCGTGTCGGGGATCAACCCAACCTTCGAGAATGATTGGATAAACTTCGCGCTTTCGCCCGCGAAGACGATATCGCACGCCAGCGCCACGCTGGACCCGGCCCCCGCCGCCACGCCGTTCACGGCGCAGATCACCGGCATCTCCAAGGCTTGGATCTGGCGCACCAAGGGGGCCCAGAAATTGCGCACTGTCGCGCCCAAATCCGGTGGCCCGTCCATCTTGCGCGGATCGCGGTCGCCGAGGTCCTGGCCCGCGCAAAAGCCACGGCCCGCGCCCGTCAAAAGGACCGCGCGTTTGCCCGCTGCAGCATCCAAAGCCTCGCGCAGGGCGAGGTGCATTTCGGTCGTGAAACTGTTGAGCCGTTCGGGCCGGTTCAGGGTAATCTCACACCATGTATCATGGTCGGTGACCAAAATGGGATCTGCCATGGGATCTCTTTCATGAATGATTTGTATACTTATCGCTTGCATGGTCGCGCCCCAAGTTCAAGGGACGCTGCCCCTTAAGCGGGCGGGGCGGATTTCTTCTTGGGCATCACCAAAGGCGCGCGGCTTTGGCCGTTGTGCAGGCGGGTTATCTTCTCGGCCAAGGCTGTGAATTGCGCCTGTTCGTCGGCCGTTAGTCCGTCGAGCACTTTAGATTGCGTGGCCTCGACCAAGGGACGCATCCGCGCGACCATAGCTTTGCCCTCAGGCGTCAGCGCCAATTGCTTTGCGCGGCGGTCGGTCTCGCTTACCTTGCGGGCCACAAGGCCCTTGGCGGCCAGACGGTCAATCACGCCGCCAATGGTAGGGCGGTCCAACGCGATCAGGCCCGCCAGGGTCGCCTGGTCAATGCCGGGATGTTCTTCAAGGATCGCCAGCGCCGCGAACTGAGGAGAGGTCATGTCGATGCCCTCGGATCGCATTCGCTCGGAAAAGATCGAGACCGAAATCTGTTGCAGACGGCGGATCAAATGTCCGGGCATGGTGTAGATGGCGCTCATGGCGGGAACATACGGGCGGGGCCGGGATTGGCAAGTAGGCATTATGTTGCACAATATTGCGCGAAATAGGCTTCTCACGCAATAAATTGCAAATCATTAAAATAGAACGTACGCTTACTAAAGTTGATTCTTGGTTGGGAGGTGACCAATGTCGAAACAGGAATTCCAGCGCCTGATGGCGCAAGTCGCGGATAGCTTGGAGGGGCGGGCCGTAGACGCCGAGATGGAAGCCCATCTCAACAGCACGTTTCCGGTGAACGGAGAGAACTTTGAGCGCCTCACCACGCTTTGCGCGGAGGGCGAGGCAGAGGGCTGGCTGATGTCGCGCGAACATGGCGGGATCAAGTTTGGTCGCGCAATCAAGCCGGGGGAAGAGGCCGGTGGATTCAGCGTCGATGTGGTCCGCATGAAGGACGTGAAGGGGCCGCATCACGTTCATACCAAAGGGGAAATCGGGGCGATCATGCCCATCTCGGGCACCCCCAAATTCGATGGGTTTGCGCCGGGGTGGTACGTCTACCCACCGGGATCGGACCACAATCCGACGGTCACGGAAGGGGACGCCTATGTGCTCTACCTTCTGCCGGACGGGGCGATTGAATTCACCGGAAAATAGGCACCACATAATCGGCAGGGAGGAAGCCACATTATGACGGGAAATGCAGCTAACTGGTTTGTAGAGCGACATTTGAACGAGGGACGCGCCGACAAGATCGCGTTCCGCGAGGCTTGGGACGGCGGGAGAGAGCTTTCCTACGGCGCATTGGCGCAAAGCACGGGCCGCGTGGCGGGCGCATTGACCCGCGCTGGCATCCACCGAGAGGCCCGCGCGGCCATGTTCGTGCTGGATCAGATCGAATTTCCCCAGATCTTCTGGGGCGCGTTGAAGGCGGGTGTCTTGCCTGTGCCGCTCAACACGCTTTTGGCCACGGACGTTTACCGCACCATCCTGAATGACAGCCGCGCGGCGATTGCCTTTGTCTCGGCAGAGCTGCTGGACGTGGTTCTGCCCGCCGCCAAAGACGCCCCCGACCTGCGCCAGATCGTGGTGATCGGCGGAGTGGCGCCTGAAGGCACGATCTCTTGGGACGCCTTCATGCAGGACGCGCCCGTGCAAGAGGCCGTCACCTGCTGCGCCGATGAAATCGCATTCTGGCTCTATTCCTCGGGCTCTACCGGGGCGCCCAAGGGCGTGCGCCATGTCCACGGCTCGTTGCAGGTTACCTGCGATACATTTGGCTGTGACGTGCTGGATATCCGCGAAGACGATGTGACCTTTTCGGCGGCGAAACTGTTCTTCGCCTATGGTCTTGGCAACGGCATGTCCTTCCCCATGTCCGTCGGCGCTACAAGTCTGCTGTTTAACGGCAGGCCGACGCCCGACAGCGTCAGCCACATCCTTGGAACCTACCAACCCACCGTCTACTACGGCGTCCCCACGCTTTTTGCTGCGATGCTGCATAAGTGGGAGGCCGAGGGCGCATCGCCCCACGCGCCACTGCGGATTTGCACCTCGGCGGGGGAAGCCTTGCCCGCCGACATCGGGCGCAAGTGGAAGGCGCTTTGGGGTGTCGACATCATTGATGGCGTAGGCTCCACCGAGATGTTGCACATCTTCCTATCGAACCGTCCCGGCGATGTGGAATACGGCACCTCGGGCACGGCAGTGCCGGGGTATGAGGTGCGCTTGGTCGAAGACGACGGCAGCGACGTCGCACCGGGCGGCGTGGGTGAATTACTGGTGCGCGGTGCATCATCAGCGGCTGACTACTGGAACCAGCGCGGAAAGTCCCAAACAACGTTCGAAGGGCAATGGACGCGCACCGGCGATAAGTATGAGCTGACCGAGACAGGCCGCTACATTTACTGCGGGCGCACCGACGACATGTTCAAGGTCTCGGGCATCTGGGTCAGCCCTTTCGAGATCGAGCAAGCGCTGGTGGAATTTCCCAGCATTCTGGAGGCCGCAGTGGTCGCCCATAAGGACGCAGACGATTTGGAAAAACCCAAAGCGTTCATTGTGTTGAAAGATGCGCAGGCGGCGTTCGAGATGGACGAACTAAAGGAGTTCATCAAAGAGAAGATCGGCAAGTGGAAGTACCCCCGCTGGGTCGAAATCGTCGATGATCTACCCAAGACCGCCACGGGCAAAATCCAGCGCTTCAAGCTGCGCTCCGTCGCATGAGTGCGCCTTGGGCAGCAGAGGGCAGGCTTCAGGCGGCTGGCAAGGGGTTAGAGTATGCCTGTTGGGGGCCTGCGCCCTCGGACGCGCTGACGCTTGTGTTGCTGCACGAAGGCTTGGGGTGCACTGCCCTTTGGCGGGACTTTCCGCAAAAACTGTCAGAGGCAACGGGTCTTGGGGTGTTGGCCTATTCGCGGGCCGGATACGGCGGCTCGGACCCCGCTGATCTGCCGCGCCCGTTGGATTACATGACCCGCGAGGCGACCCACGTGTTGCCTGAGGTGCTGGACGCCGCAGGCATCCGCCGCGCGGTGTTGGTGGGCCATAGTGACGGGGCCACCATCGCCGCGATCTATGGGGGCAGTGTGCAAGATCACCGGGTGCGCGGGCTGGCCTTGATGGCCCCGCATTTCTTCACCGAAGACATGGGCCTGACCGAGATTGCGGCCGCCAAGGTGGCCTATGAGACAACCAATCTCCGCGACAAGATGGCGAAGTACCATGCCAACCCTGACAATGCGTTTCGTGGCTGGAACGACAGTTGGCTGCACCCTGATTTCAAGGCCTGGAACGTGTCCGAGGTCCTTGATTACATCCGCGTGCCGATCCTGGCCATTCAAGGCAGGCAGGACCAATACGGCACCCTCGCGCAGATCGAAGAGGTCGAAAATCGCAGCTACGCTCCGGCGGATACGCTGCTGCTGGATGATTGCCGCCATGCTCCGTTTCTGGAGCAACCCAAGGCGGTGCTCGCGGGGCTGACAGGTTTCTGCGCCCGGTTGGAGCAGATCGAAGCGGCCCCTGTGGCGCGGTGAAGTTTCCCAAGGCTCTGACGCCAACCCACGCCTACATCCCCGGCAAAACACCCCGCCATCCGGAGGGGTGTTTTGACTCCATCCGCGACACCGCTCAGCCCGGTATGACCGAACGGGAACTGGCCGAAAGCGCCGCGTTCCAAACCGGGGTGGCCTATCTGGAGCACGGTTATTTCTGGGAGGCTCATGAGCTTCTGGAGCCGGTCTGGATGGTACTGCCTGAAGACAGCGATGCCCGCCTGATGGTGCAGGCCTTGATCCAATTGGCCAACGCCCACCTCAAGCAACGGATGGACCGCCCAAAGGCGGCGCTGCGCCTATGTGACATCGTGCGGGGGCTGCTCGGTCAGACGGGGGGCGGGGCGATCATGACCTTCGACGTGGCAGAGCTGCTGGCGCGGGTCGATTCCTTGGCGGCGGAAGTGCAGAGCCCTTAGTGATGCATTAAAGTGCAAAATGTGGACCTTGTTTCATTAATGCACTGTATTTTAACGGATTTATATCGGCTCTATCGTGCAATAATACGTTTACTTATCATTTCCCTCACCCTAGACTGAGGGCAACAGTTTTCAGGGAGGAACCCTATCATGGGCAAGGTGATTGATTTTCAAACAGATCCATCCAGCTACCGTCATTGGCGTGTGGAGTATGAGGGGCCTGTGGCGAACCTCTACATGGATGTGGACGAGGATGGCGGGTTGTTCGATGGCTACCAGCTTAAGCTGAACTCCTATGATCTGGGTGTTGATATTGAGTTGAGCGACATCGTCCAGCGGATGCGGTTTGAACACCCTGAGGTGAAAGTCGTTGTCATGCAGTCGGGCAAGGACAAGGTCTTCTGCGCGGGCGCAAATATTCGCATGTTGGGCGGGGCGGCCCACAGCCATAAGGTCAACTTCTGTAAGTTCACCAATGAGACCCGCAACGCCTTTGAGGCGGCCGAGGCCGAAAGCGGCCAGAAGTACATCGCCGCCGTGAAGGGCGCATGTGCGGGCGGCGGCTACGAGCTGGCCCTCGCGTGTAACCACATCATGCTGACCGACGACAGCACCTCTTCCGTAGGTCTGCCTGAGGTGCCGCTGCTGGCGGTTCTGCCGGGCACCGGCGGCCTGACCCGTGTGACCGACAAGCGCAAAGTGCGCCGCGATCTGGCGGATATCTTCTGCTCCATCGAAGAGGGCGTTAAAGGCAAGCGTGCGAAGGATTGGCGGCTGGTGGATGAGGTTATTGCCAACTCCAAGTTCGACGAAACGGTGCAGGACCGCGCCCGCGAATTCGCCGCCGCCTCGGAAAAGGCCGATGGCGCACAGGGCATCACCCTTGGGGCGCTCAACCGGACGATCACCGATACGGCGATTACCTATGATTTCGTTGAGGTCGAGTTGGAGCGTGACGCCCGTCGCGCCACGATTACCTTGAAAGCCCCGGTCGAGGCCGCACCTGCGGATATGGATGCGTTCCACGCCCAGGGCGACCAGGCCTATTTGCTGAAACTGGCCCGAGAGCTGGAAGACGCTATTTTGCATCTGCGCCTGAACGAGATGGAAGCAGGTCTGTGGATCTTCAAAACCGTAGGCGACGCCGATGCGTTCTTGGCACATGAGGCGGTGATTGCGGGCTCGGACCACTGGCTGGCCAACGAAGTGCGCCAGTTCTGGAAGCGCACATTGAAGCGGATCGATGTGACATCGCGCTCGCTCGCGGCATTTGTGGAGAACGGGTCCTGTTTTGCGGGTATCCTTGCGGAAATCCTGTTTGCGGTGGACCGGACCTACATGATGGAAGGCGAATTTGAGGGCGACAACCGGCCTGAAGCCACGATCAAACTATCGGAATCCAACTTTGGCGCCTATCCGATGGGCAACGATCTGACCCGCCTGCAAACCCGCTTCCTCGGCACGCCGGAAGCGGTTGAAAAGGCGAAGGAAAGCATCGGCGAAGACCTCGATGCCGATGCGGCCGAGGAATTGGGCCTTGTGACGATGATCCTCGACGATATCGACTGGGAAGACGAAGTGCGTATCTTCATGGAAGAACGCGCCAGCTTCTCGCCCGATGCGATGACAGGAATGGAAGCCAACCTGCGCTTTGCCGGACCAGAAACCATGGAGACGCGGATCTTCGGGCGTCTGACGGCGTGGCAGAACTGGATTTTCAACCGCCCCAACGCGGTAGGCCAAGACGGCGCGCTTCAGCGCTATGGCACCGGCGTTCGTGGCGATTACAACATGGAACGGGTGTAACCCAAGGGTCTGACGCGGCGCGGCGCTAGGCCCGCGCGGCCCCGGGCCAAGGCCCGGTCTACGAGACACCGACAGATGTAGACCGGGCCTCGGCCCGGGTTCAGGAGGAGAAGCAAGATGACTGCAATCGACGTATCCTACGACACAATGATCCCCAACAACGTGGGCCTGTCCGAGGACCGTAAGGTTCTGAAGGCGCTGGAAAAGTGGCACCCCGGTTATATCAACTGGTGGAATGACCTGATCCCGCAGAACTTCCAGGAAAGCATGGTCTACCTGCGCACAGCCGTCAGCGTGGACCCCAAGGGTTGGGCGAAATTCGATTACGTGAAGATGCCCGAATACCGTTGGGGCGTTCTGCTCGCGCCGCAAGTCGAGGGCCGCACGATCCCCATGGGCGAACACGCGGGCAAGCCTGCTTGGCAGGAGGTGCCCGGCGAATACCGCAATATGCTCAAGCGGTTGATCGTGATCCAGGGCGATACCGAGCCGGGCTCGGTCGAGCAGCAAAAGTTCCTCGGGCTGACCGCGCCATCGCTCTACGACATGCGCAACCTGTTCCAGGTGAACGTGGAAGAAGGCCGCCACCTTTGGGCGATGGTCTATCTGCTACAAAAGTACTTCGGCAAAGATGGCCGCGAAGAGGCCGATGACCTGTTGCGCCGCTCCTCTGGTTCTGATGAAGCGCCCCGGATGCTTGGCGCGTTCAACGAGGAAACGCCCGATTGGCTGTCCTTCTTCATGTTCACCTATTTCACCGACCGTGACGGCAAGATGCAGCTGGAAAGCCTTGCGCAATCGGGTTTTGACCCGCTGTCGCGCACCTGCCGCTTCATGCTGACCGAAGAAGCGCACCACATGTTTGTGGGCGAAACCGGTGTGGGCCGCGTGTTGCAGGCGACCTGTGACGCGATGAACAAGGCGGGCATCAACGATCCCTATGACATTGGCCGCGTGCGTGACTTGGGCGTCATCGACCTGCCAACGATCCAGAAAAAGCTGAACCTGCACTATTCCTTGTCGCTTGATCTTTTTGGGCAAGAAGTCTCGACCAACGCGGCCAATGCGTTCAACTCGGGCATCAAGGGCCGCTATATGGAGCAGCGGATTGACGACGACCACAAGCTGCAAAACGACACCTACATCGTGCGCAACGTGGTGGATGGTAAGATCGTGGCCGAAGAAGTGCCGGCCCTGACGGCGATCAACATGCGTCTGCGCGATGACTACATTCGCGATGCCGCAGGCGGCGTGGGCCGGTGGAACAAGCTACTGCAAAAGGCGGGCATCGACTTCCAACTGGAGATGCCGCACGAGGCCTTCCACCGCCAGATCGGCGTCTTCTCGGCGATCAAGGCAAACCCTCAGGGCGATATTATCTCGGCCGAGGAATGGGCCAAGAACGAGCACAAGTGGATCCCCACCAAAGAAGACGGGGCGTTCATCCAATCGCTGATGGTGCCCTGCTACGAGCCCGGAAAATACGCCAGCTGGATTTCCGCGCCCAAGATCGGGATCGATAACAAGCCCGGCGATTTCGAGTATGTCAAACTACACATGGCTTGATAGAAAAGCGGGAAGGCCGCCAAAGGCCTTCCCATCCGGCGACAGGGAGGACAGACATGGTTATCAAACGCTTAGCGAATGCGCCCGAGGCCGCGGGAGCCACAGCGATACAGCGCGACGCCTGCCTTGGCTGCGCTGATTGCCAAGGCACTTGCATGGAGATGATGCAGATGGCCTTGCTGCCTGAAATTCTTCGCCGCCGCCGGGAGGGCAAGTTGTGAACCAACCTTTGAAACAACATCTGATCGACCCCGAAATCTGCATCCGCTGCTATACGTGCGAGATGACTTGCCCAGTGGGCGCGATCGAGCATGACGACAACAACGTCGTGGTAAATGCCGATGCCTGCAACTTCTGCATGGATTGCATTCCAGTTTGCCCGACGGGCTCCATCGACGAATGGCGGGTGGTGAACACGCCCTATACGCTGGAAGAACAATACGAGTTTGACGAGCTGCCCGAACAGGGCGAGGTCGAACAACCCGACGCGAGTGGTGCTGAGGCGGGCGACGCCGAAGTGGACCCCGTTGCGGCGCTTCTGGCCGAAGCCCATAAGGGCGCGGGCGGCAAGGCAAAGGCCCCGGCCACGGCCTCCAAGCCCGCCATCAACCTGCATAATCTGGGCCATCCGGTAGAGGCCGTGGTGCAGGGCAACTACCGTCTGACCGCAGAGGACTCTGACGCGGACGTGCGCCACATCATCCTGGATTTCCAAGGCAAGCCTTTCCCGGTGCTCGAAGGCCAATCCCTTGGCATTATCGCGCCGGGCAAGGACGCCGATGGCAACGCCCATCTGCCGCGCCTTTATTCCGTATCCAGCCCGCGTGACGGCGAACGGCCGGGGTATCACAATGTCTCTCTCACCGTGAAGCGGGAAGAGGGGGGGCTTTGCTCCAACTACGTGTGCGATCTGGAGGTTGGCGCAAAGGTGAACATCACCGGGCCCTTCGGCGCGACGTTCCTGTTGCCCTCGGACCCCGATGCGCGGCTCTTGATGATCTGCACTGGCACCGGATCGGCTCCGATGCGGGCGTTCACCATGGCGCGGCAACGCACCGTGGGGACCAAGCCCGGCGGCATGATGATGTTCTTCGGCGCCCGGACGCCGGACAGCCTGCCGTACTTCGGGCCGCTCAAGAAAATGCCCGATGAATTGCTGCACAAGCACCTCGTGTTCAGCCGGATGCCCGGCGCGGAAAAGGAATACGTGCAAGACCGGATGCGCGCGGAAGAAGACGCGGTGGCCGAATACCTGAAAGACCCCAAGACCCACATTTATATCTGTGGTCTCAAAGGGATGGAGGAAGGGGTGGAGAAAGCCTTTACCAACATCGCGGAATCCATGGGCGAGCAATGGCTAAACCTGCGCGATGCCATGCGCGAAGATGGCCGCTACCATGTGGAGACCTACTAAGTGACGTCCCTGTCCGACACGGGCCGTCCCGCCACGGCATTGCAGCACAAGATCAACGTGACGTGGGGCGATTGCGACCCTGCAAAGATCGTCTACACCGGGCGTCTTCCGTGGTTCGCGCTCGATGCTATCAACAGCTGGTGGGAGGCCCATTTGGACGGTGACGGTTGGTTCCAGATGGAGACAGACCGCAATTTCGGCACGCCTTTTGTGCGGCTGGAAATGGATTTCCGCACACCGGTCACGCCGCGCCATGATCTGATTTGCCACGTCTGGCCCGAGAAGTTGGGCGAAAGCTCGATCACGTTCCGGGTGGACGGTGAGCAGGACGGAAAGCTGTGCTTCTCCACCCGCACGGTGAGCGTTTTCATCGTGGCCGACCAGTTCAAGAAGCAACGCGCGCCAGAAGAGGTGCGCGCGATTATTGAGCCGCTGATTGCCGCGCAACCCAAGGGTGACGATGCCTGACGACATCCGACATATGCCTTTTGAAGAAGACGTTGCCGACCTGATCGCCCATGTCGGCCGCACGGTGTTGTCCTTTCGCAAGGCGCGGCGAATGTCGCGACGGGAATTGTCGGAAACCTCGGGCGTATCGCCACGGTATTTGGCAAAGCTGGAAGCGGGCGATGGCAACATTTCAATCGGGTTGCTCAAGCGGGTGGCCTTGGCATTGGAAACACCGGTTGAGCAGCTTTTGGTGCGGGAAGATCACCAAAGCGCCGAGATCCGGCACCTGACGCAAATGTACCGCCGCGCCGATGCCGGGACCCGTGCCCGCGTGTTGCAGGTGCTGGACCCCGAGCGGACCCGTGCCCAAAAGGCAGAACGGCTGTGTTTGGTGGGTCTGCGCGGCGCCGGGAAATCGACCCTCGGGGCGAAACTCGCGGTGACGTTTGACGCGCCCTTTATCGAGCTGAATAACGAGATCGAGCGCAACGCAGGCATCCCCGTGGCCGAGATCATCGCGCTATACGGTCAGGAGGGCTACCGCCAGCTAGAGGCCGATACGCTGGATGGCATTGTGAAAGCCCATGAACGCGCCATCGTGGCTGTGGCGGGCGGGATCGTGTCCGAGGAAACGACGTTTCAGCAGTTGCTGTCACGATTCCACACGGTTTGGCTGCGCACGTCGCCCAACGAGCACATGGAACGGGTCCGCGCTCAAGGGGATATGCGTCCGATGGAAGGCAACCCGCAGGCGATGATCCAATTACGCCAGATATTGAAGACTCGCGAAGTCTATTACTCCCAAGCAGACCACCTGTTAGATACCAGTGGAAAGTCCGTGGACGTAAGCCAAGCGGAGCTGTCTGACCTGATCCAAACCTATCAAATTCTGGGCCCCGATCGCCGCTGATCGCGCCCAATATCCTAGCACACATGAGGAGAGCGCCCATGAGCGTGACCACCCGCCGCGAAGAAAACGTCGGCTATGTCGAGATCAACAACGCCCCGGTTAACGCCATTAACCAAGCGGTGCGCCAAGGCTTGCTGGATGCCGTGCGGTGGGCCGAGAAAGAGATGTTGGACCGCGTGATCGTGACCGGCGCGGGCCGCGCCTTTGCTGCCGGGGCCGACGCCAAGGAGTTCGACAAAGCGCCGGTGGAACCTCATTTGCCCGATGTGATGAATGCCATCGACGAAAGCTTCGTCCCTTGGGTAGCAGCGATCAACGGAGTGGCCCTTGGGGGTGGAGCGGAAATCGCCATGGCCTGCCGGATGCGGATCATGGCGCCGGGCGCACAGATTGGCCTGCCGGAAGTGACCTTGGGTGTGATCCCCGGTGCCGGTGGCACGGCACGCTTGCCGCGTCTTGTGGGGCTGGAAAAGGCGCTCGACCTGATTACCAGCGGCAAGCCGATGCGTGCGCAAGCGGCGCTGGACGCGGGCTTGGTCCATATGATCGATGAGAACCCGGTTGATGCCGCCTTTATGGTAAACACGGAAGAATTGGGCTGCATCGTGCCGACGTGGGAATTCAACCCGCCCGAAGCGGATGCCGATGTCCTGTCGGCGGCCCGTGATCGCGTGGCCAAGAAGATGTCGGGCCAGATCGCCCCGCAGCGCGCCATTGATGTGATCGAGGCTGGCCTATCGCTGCCGTTCCACGAGGCGCTGCCCATTGAACGCGCCGCCTTCATCGAGTTGAAAGGCGGCGATCAGGCCAAAGCGTTGCGCCACATCTTCTTTGCCGAACGCGGTGCCAAGGCGCCCGCTGATCTGGACGCGGCGCCGGTCGCGCTCGATCACATCGCCGTTGTCGGCGGCGGCACCATGGGCGCGGGCATCGCCTACGCTTTGCTGAACGCGGGCCTGCGTGTGACACTGCTGGAAACGGACGCCGATGGGGTAGAACGCGCCAGGGCCAACGTCGAAAAAATCATCGAGGCAAGCCTGAAGCGCGGCATGATTGACGCGGCGCGCGCCGACGATCACCGCGCTCGCCTGACGCTGAGCCATGATTATGCGGATGCGGCCAGCGCGACCCTCGCCATCGAGGCCGCGTTTGAATCCATGGAGGTCAAGCGCGACGTCTTTGCCAAGCTGGAAGCGGTCATGGGGGCGGATGCGATCCTTGCCTCCAACACCTCCTACCTTGATGTGAATGAAATCGCGGGCTGCGTCTCGGACCCTTCCCGTGTGGTGGGGCTGCACTTCTTCGCGCCTGCCCATATCATGAAACTGCTAGAGATCGTGAACGCCGATGCCACCAGCGATGTGGCGCTGGCCACGGGCTTTGCGCTGGCCAGGAAACTGCGCAAGGTGCCGGTATTGGCGGGGGTCTGCGATGGCTTCATCGGCAACCGCATTCTGGCCCGCTACCGCGAGGCGGCAGACACGGTGTTGATGGACGGCTCCACCCCGTGGGAGATTGATGAAGCCATGGTCGCCTTCGGCTACGCCATGGGCCTTTATGAAACCCAAGACCTGTCCGGCCTTGATATTTCCCACGCCAATCGCCGTCGTCAGGATGCCACGCGCGACCCGAACCGACGCTACATTCCCATTGCGGACCGGATGGTTGAACTGGGCAAACTGGGCCGCAAAACCGGGGCAGGGTGGTATCGCTACCCCGGTGGGGGCGGCAAGGTGGAAGACCCCATCGTGGCCGATCTGGCCCTTGAGGAAGCGCATTTCGCCGGGATCACCCGCGTTGAATATTCCGAGGATGAAATCCGCGACCGCTTGCTGCACGCGATGATTAACGAAGCCGCAGACATCCTGCACGAAGGCATCGCCCAATCGGCCCGTGATATCGACGTGGTCACGGTCTTTGGCTACGGCTTCCCCCGTTGGCGCGGGGGCTTGATGCATTTCGCTGATACGCTCGGGGCCAAGGCGATTGTGGCGCAGCTTGAAGAATATGCCAAGGAAGACCCGCTTGTTTGGAAGGTGTCGCCGCTTCTGCTGCAATGCGCCAAGGAGGGCACGGCGCTTGCTGATGCGACGCCTGCGCCATGAAGCATCGGCTGCTGGGGCATTCCGGCCTGCGGGTCTCGGAACTTGCATTGGGCTCGCTGAATTTCGGCGAGGCCAAGGCCTGGGGCGCGGACAGGGAGGCATCCCTTGCCGTCCTGTCGCGCTTTGCCGAGGCGGGCGGAACCCTGATCGACAGCGCCCCAAATTATGCCAAGGGGGCCGCCGAAGAGATCATTGGAGAGTTCATCGCCCCGCGGCGCGATGAGGTCGTGGTTTCCACCAAATATACCGCCTCAAGCAGCCCTCATGTGCTGGCGGGGGGCAATAGCGCACGTACAATGGTGGCTTCGGTCGAAGGTAGTCTGAAAAGGCTAAAGACGGATCATATCGATCTGTTTTGGCTGCATTTTTGGGATGGAACGACGCCGCTGGAAGAAATCCTGAAGGGCTTTGACGCGCTGATATCTTCGGGCAAAATTCGCTACATTGGTTTCTCGGACGTGCCAGCCTGGTTGGTCAGCCGGGCGCTGACGATGTCAGAGTTTCGCGGGTGGGCCCGCCCGGCGGCGGTGCAGGTGGAATATTCCCTTGCGGCCCGCGAGGCGGAGCGAGAGTTTTTGCCGATGGCCGCCGCCCTCGATCTTGGTGTTGTCGGCTGGGGCGCGCTTGCCGCAGGCGCGTTGAGCGGTGGCAGCAATCCGCAGCGACGTCCGGCGGACAAAGTGCCAAGCCACATCCGCAAGACCGTAGAAGCCGTCAGCCAGATTGCTGATGAGGCGGGGCTATCCCTGCGCGAGGTGGCCCTGCGTTGGCTTCTGCGTTCCGGTCAATCGGCCCCGGTGATCCCCCTGATCGGGGCCCGGAATGAGGCACAACTGTCTGAGAGTTTGCAGGCGGCAGACGGCCCCATGGATCAAGCCCTTGCGGATCGCTTGACCGAAGCCACGGCCCCGCGCCTCGGCTTCCCCCATGACTTGATAAACTCGCCTTATCTGCGCCGTTTCGCCCTTGGCAAAGACAACGAGATGCACCCCTTCCGGCCCCGCGCCTAAAGGGGACAAGCTACCAGTTTCGGCAGTAATCCGGCGCGGCTTCTAGCTGTGGGTTTTCATCCTGAAGCGATTGGCAAGCTTCGTGCTGTTTACAAGCTGCGCAGCGCAAAACCGCAGATCGCAGGGCGTTTGCGTTCGCGGTGGAGGTCACGGCCTCTGTCCCCGGAATATTGGTTCCCAAACGCTCTGCCATGCCCGTCATCAGGGTGCAGCTTTCGTCGATCTTCTTGAAGAACATAAGAAATCTCTGTGTGTTGGTTTGATTGCGTTCATTGTGGCCGCATCTGCGGGGGCTTGCTTTGATCTGTGTCAATACCGCCGAGGGGAGGTTCTCTTGACGGTTTAATTTAATAAGTATACGTATTATATTTGGCTAAACACGGGGGGAGTGCCGCGCGATGCAGTATCATTTGGAAGGGTTTCGCCCCGGTGACCCCAGCGTCGCAAAGGCTGACGCAACCGCCAACGCGAAGACCGCTCAGGTCGATGTCGCAATCATCGGTTGTGGCCCTGCGGGCCTGACGCTGGCGGCACAATTGGCGGTGATTGGCGGGTTGTCCGTGCGGATTTTTGACCGCAAATCCGGGCCGCTGGAAGTTGGCCAAGCCGATGGCATTGCGTGCCGCTCGATGGAGATGTTTGAGGCCTTCGGCTTTGTGGACCGTGTGCGGCGCGAAGCCTATTGGGTCAATGAAACAACCTTTTGGCGTCCCAAGGCGGGGGCTGACGGTTTGCGGCGGGCGGACCGTATTCAGGACGTGGAAGATGACCTTTCCCACCAACCCCATGTGATCTTGAACCAAGCGCGTATCCACGATTTCTACCTTGAAGTGATGCAAACCGCACCGGCGCGGCTGACCCCAGATTACAATCGGGATCTGACCTCACTAACGCGGGAAGAGGGGGCGGAATACCCGGTGACGGCGGTGTTTGATTGCCTCGATGCGCCGGGCCAGACGGAAACGGTCCAAGCGAAATACGTGGTTGGCTGTGATGGCGCACGAAGCGCGGTGCGCCGTTCGTTGGGCTATGCCTTGAAGGGCGAAGCGGCGCGGCAACTTTGGGGAGTGATGGACGTTCTGGCTGTCACCGATTTCCCCGACATTCGCCTGAAATGCGCCATCCAATCGGCGGCGGCGGGCAGCATCCTTCTGATCCCACGCGAGGGCGGCTATATGGTGCGCCTCTACATCGAGTTGGATGCGCTGCACGGCGATGAGCGCGCCGCCGATCGTAACGTCACGGCGCAGATGTTGGCGCAAAAGGCCCAAGCCATTCTGGCCCCTTACAGCTTCGATGTGAAGGAGGTGGCGTGGTGGTCCGCTTACGAGATCGGGCAACGGGTCTGCGACCGTTTTGATGACGCGACGGGCCCGGATGGTAATGACCAGCCGCCGCGGATCTTTATTGCCGGTGATGCCTGCCACACCCATAGCCCAAAAGCGGGGCAGGGGATGAATGTGTCGATGGCGGACACGTTTAACCTTGGGTGGAAACTGGCCTCGGTCCTCAAGGGGCAGGCGCGGTCCGGGTTGTTGTCCACCTATTCGTCCGAGCGGCAGGCCAAGGCGCAAGAGTTAATCGACTTTGACCGCGACATGGCGCGTTTGTTCAGCGAAAAGCCCAAAACGCCCGAAGAAGAAGCCCAGTTTCAGCGCTATTTCCAGACCCATGGCCGCTACACGGCGGGGGTGGAAACAACCTATGCGCCGTCGCAGATTGTGGGGGAGGCGACGCATCAGCATTTGGCCCGCGGGCAACGCATCGGCAAGCGCTTCCACTCGGCGCCGGTAATCCGGCTGGCCGATGCCAAGCCCCTGCAATTGGCAGAATGTCTGGAGGCCGATGGCCGTTGGCGGCTGATTGCTTTTGCAAGTGCCGATGATGATGGCGCGGCAGGCGGCGGTGTGGCGAGGCTGTGTGAGTTCCTCTCAGATGACCCATGCTCACCCATCGGGCGGCACCGGGCTGCGGGCGAGGATGCGGACGCCGTGATTGATACCCGCGCGGTGTTTCAGCAAACTCACCGGAGGCTTGACCTCTCAATCATGCCGCCGCTGCTTTTGCCGCGAAAGGGGCGATTTCAGCTACTGGATTACGAAAAGATATTTACGGTCACGGGGGACCCCGCCCAAGACATCTTTGACATGCGCGGTATTGATCGCGGTGCAGGCGCGTTGGTCGTCATTCGCCCGGATCATTTCGTGGCACAGGTTTTGCCGTTGGATGGTTTCGACGCACTCGCCCAGTTCTTTGACGGTGTCCTAAACAATTAGGTTGCTCTTGCTGATACCAAGAAAAACGCGCCAGGAAATCAATCGAGGCGCGTTTTTCCAGGGAGGTATCAGTGACCGGTGGGCGGCGGAATATCCGCCGTTTCCGGTTTCTTTTTTCGGGGCCCCAAGTAGATGATGGAGCCAATCGACATGGCGAGCAAAACCAGTGCGATGGGGTGGCTGAACAGCTCGGTCAGGTCGTCGTTGGTAATCAACCGTGCACGGACTACGGCGCTTTCCAGTTGCGGCGTCAGAAGAAACGCCACAATGAACGCCACGATGGAATATCCGAAGGACCGCATCAGGTAGCCGAAGAAGGCTGCTGTGATCATCACGAACACGCCGAAGGTCGCGCCGGTGATAACAAACGACCCGGCAAAGCAAAGCAACATCGCGGCGGGGTAAATCACGGTGCCGGGGGCCGACACGATCAGGGCCCAGAACCGCATCCCGAATTGACCGATGCCAAGGTTGCAGAAGTTCGCCACAAGCATGGCTCCAAACATCCCGTAGACCAATTGCGCCTGCTGTTGGAACAGAAGGGGTCCGGGTTGAATGCCGTGAATGATGAAGGCGGAGACCAGCAAAGCGGCAGCGATGTTGCCGGGGATGCCAAGGGTGAGTAGCGGGATCAGGTTTGCCCCGACCACGGCGCTGTTGGCTGTTTCCGACGCGGCAATACCGCGTGGGTCCCCTTTGCCGAAAGACTCGGGGTCTTTGGCGGCTTGCTTGTTCACCGAATAGCTCAGGAAACCTGCCGTGGTAGAGCCGAGGCCCGGAATAGCCCCAATAACCGTGCCAATGAAGAAGGCGCGCATGGCGACGAAACGGTTGGCCCAGAACTCCCCGAAGGTCACGACGTTATCTTCGCGTGCGCGCCCTTTGATCGAGATGGCAGATGTTTGCGTCTTGTCCGAGCTCCGCATGCCTAACAAACCCACCAGAACCCCGCTCATGGCGAGTGCGCCGATGCTGACCGCCGTCAGAGGGACGCCGTCGTAGAGCTCTAGAATACCGAAGGTAAAGCGCGGTGTGGCCATGCCCGGATCAAGGCCCACAGTGGCCACAAGGATGCCCAAGGCTGCCGAAATCAGCCCCTTGATCATGGAATCTCCGACCAGGCCGCTGATGACGGTGAAGGCCAGGATCATAAGTGCCGTAATCTCGACCGGGCCCATGTTCAGGGCAACGATGGCCAAGGGGGCGGCCAAAAGGATCAAGATGATATCGCTGGCCAAGTCGCCGGAAACGGAATGGTACAGCGCGTATTTCATCGCCTTCATGGGCTTGCCGTTTTTGGCCATCGGGTGGCCGTCCATCGTGGTGGCCGCAGATTCCGCCGACCCCGGCACGTTAAGCAAAATCGCCGGAACCGCGCCGCCAATCGTGCCCCCTTTGTTAACCGAAATCAGGAAAGAGATCGCCGCAAGCGTATCGAGCCCGTAGGTCAACGGCACCGCGATGGCCAACGCCATGATGATGCTCAGGCCGGGGATGGCGCCCACGATTTGGCCAAGGGCCACGCCGCCCAGAATGAACAGCATGTTGGTCGGCGTGAAGACATCCGCGAACCCGGCAAGCAATAGTGAAAAATCGACCATGATGGAGGCTCCTCAGGGCGAATGTTAAGACAGGGACCGAGACAGCAGAACGGTGAACAGGAACCACACAAAGACCGGCACGCCGATCAGCGTTGTTGCCGCCCAAAGCGGGCGACGTTCCCGTAACAGCACAAGGCTCGCCATCATCAGCCCACAGGCCACCGGAATAAAGCCAACCATGGGCAGCAGGAGGGCCGCCACCACGAGGGCGCCGATGAAACAGACAAAGCCAAAGACCTCTCGCCCATCGGGGGCAGAGCCGCCGGGGCGGGCCAGCACAATCTGTGCAAGCCCTAACCCGGTGATGATCCAGGCCGCGGCCCGCGGGAACAACGATGGGTCCAGCGGGTTACCGGGCATCGCGGTCACGTAGCTTGGCACAAGCCACAACAGCAGCAGTAGGCCAAACCCGAAGACAACGATGCCCTGGATGCGATCGTTAGAGATCATTGGGCGAAATGTGCGCCGTAGAAAGCCGAGGCTTCTGCGACCCATTCAGCAGTGCCTTCGGCCCCCATGTTGCCCGGTACGGCAGAGCGCCCGGCAAGGAACTCGACATAGGCGTCGGACGAGGTGACCTCGGCCAGCGCGTCGGCAAGGCAAGATTGGACCTCGGCCGGTGTTTCGCTGTTCATGATGAAGATGATGTGACCTTCAATGGACAGATCCACGCCGCTTTCCATCGCTGTCATGGTGTCTGGGGCGTAGCTGGCGCGGTTCTCAGTAAGGGTGGAAAGCTGCGTCATGGCGCCTGCCTCAATCTGGGGCACGTGCGCGGCACCTTGGATGGTGGCATTGACGTGGCCGCCCAGGGCCTCTTGCAGCGCTGCGGCAGAGCCTTGGCCAGGGACGGCAACCAGATCAATATCGAAGTGCTCGGCCAGAGTCGTGACTGCGATCGTGTGGCTAGACGCCCCAACGGAAATCGTCGCTCGGCCATTTTCCCGAGCAAATTCAACAAATTCCTCAAGGGTGCTGTAGGGGTTATCGGCCAAGGTGACCAAGCCGTAGTTCAACACCATACCAGTGCCGAGATAGGCGAAATCATCATGGGTGTAGCCGATATCGGCGTTCACGTGGGGGTTAATGGCGACAGTAGTGTTGCTGACGACACCAATGGTCAATCCGTCGGCTTCGCCGTCAAGAAGGCTCCGCGCCATTACGCCGCCACTGGCGCCGGGGCGGTTATCGACCACGATTGTCCAACCGGTCGCCGTCGCGATATCGCTGGCCACGCGGCGCGCCACGGTGTCGGTGCCACCCCCTGCGCCATAGCCCACAAGAAAGTTCACATTGCCGCCGGGGTAACCCTCGGGACAGGTGTTCGCGACAGCTGCTGTGGCCATGGCGCTGGTCATCGCGGTGCCGATGAGTAGTGATTTAATGATGTTCATGATCGTCCTCCCAATGTTCAATAAGTTATAAACATAGCCTTTTGGTTCATGCAAAGCATTTTTTACGAATTTTCGGAGTTGGACCGAGCGATGGCGGGTGAAGTTACTCTAAAAGCTATATTATTAGATGTTGCGCTTGTGCTGATATTAGCTCTGTGCGAAAACAGCGGGGTATTCAGCCATCCTTTGCCGTCTGGAAAGATCGCCCATGACCTTAGAAACGCTCTCGGTTACCGTTGATGAGTATATCGCAACCGTGACCATCAATCGCCCCCCAGTGAACGCCCAAAACAACAAGCTTCGGGAAGAAATGCAGCTTGTTATGGATAGTCTTGGGGATCGGGCGGACGTGCGTGCCATCGTGTTGACCGGCGAGGGGAAAGCCTTCTCCGCAGGGGCTGATCTGTCCGAGAGACCCACGCAGGAACCGGGAAATTACACCGCCCATAACCGCCGCGTTCGCGCGAGCTTTGACTGCATTATGGAATGCCCGAAGCCGGTGATCGCCGCTGTGAACGGCCCCGCGATTGGCGCGGGCTGTGTGACGGCGCTGTGTTGCGATATCCTTGTGTTTTCCGAGAAGGGCTACCTTCAAATGACCGAAGTGAACGTCGGTCTTGCGGGCGGGGTGGCGCATGTGCGGCGCCATTTGGGCGAATCTGATGCGCGCCTCATGTTGTTGTCGGCGCGGCGTATGTATGGGCCGGACCTCCTGCGGATGGGTGTCGCCTCGGCCTGTACTGCGCCTGAGGCGTTGCTGGATACGGCCATGGGCATTGCGCGCGATATTGCCAAGGCCAGCCCCTCTGCGGTGCGAGCGGCAAAGGCCTCGTTCCAAGTGACCGAAGGCCAATCGGTCTATGAGGGCTATCGGTTTGAGCAGGGTCAGACCAAGGCGTTGTCCACCTCTGCCGATAGCGCCGAGGCCATGGCCGCCTTCCAAGAAAAACGTGCGCCCGTGTTCAAACCTTGAGGGGGACGGGTATGACGCGCAAGCCTTTGGTCGCATTGCTGGGTTCTGTTCCTCCGGACCTTCGCGCCGGGGTGGCGGCTGATGTGACATTGCTGGACGCAGAGGCATTGGCGGCGCTGTCTGACGCAGAACGTGCTGGGATCGCCATCGGGCTGACCTCGGCCATGGGAGGGGCGCGGGCCGACTTGCTGGTGCAGTTGCCCGGGCTGCGGATGATTGCCAGCGTCGGCGCAGGCATTGACACTTTTGATTTTGACGACCTGAAGGCGCGGGGGATCACTTTGCACCCGACGCCCGATGTGATGACGGAAGACACCGCCGATTGCGCTGTGGCGTTAACCTTCGCGCTCTTGCGCAACGTCGTTAGCAACGATCGTTTTGTGCGCAGTGGTCAGTGGGCGGCTGCGCGTCCTGCCCTTGGGCGGCGATTGGCAGAGCGTCGCATTGGGATCGTCGGGCTTGGTCGCATCGGCGGGCGGGTCGCCGATAAACTCGCCGCTTTTGGGTGCCAGATCTCCTACACCGGGCGCAGCAAGAAAGACGTGCCTTGGGCGTTCGAGGCCGACCTTCACGCTTTGGCGGCATCAGTAGATGTGCTTGTGCTGACCTGTGCCGGAGGAGACGCGACACGCGGGATTATTGACGCCGATGTCCTTGGAGCGCTCGGGCCGCAGGGGTATCTTGTGAACGTCTCTCGTGGATCTGTGGTGCAGGAGCCTGCGCTGATCGCGGCGCTTGATAGCAGCCAAATTGCAGGGGCGGCTTTGGATGTGTTCGAGAATGAGCCAACACCAGATGCTCGGTTTCTGGACCTGCCCATCTGTATTCTGTCGCCTCATGCTGCCGTGTTCACGCACGAGAACCGCCGAGATTTAATAGCAGAAATCAAACGATTGCTGACGCAAAGCCTGTAGCCAGCCAGATGCGTGCTTGATTTAGCAAAGGGAGGAGCCGGAAATGGCAATCACAGATGAGATGATCCACCAGGCCACGAAAGAGCTCTACTCTCGGGCGCTGCGCAAGGTGCCGGAAGACGCCAAGGCAGCGTTGGCTGCGGCGATGAAGACTGAAACCCACGAGACGGCACGCCATACGCTAGAGCTGCAACTGCGCAGCGCTGAGTTGGCCGAAAAGAAAGATCGTTTCGTCTGCTCTGACAGCGGGGTGCCGGTGTATTTCGTGAAGGTGGGCGCGAAAGCGGATTTGGACTGCGATTTCAAAGCCTCGATCAGGGCAGGCTACGAAGACCTCGTTGAAACCATCGAACCGCCGCTGCTGAAGCATGTGACCAACCCGCTGACGTTAGAGCGCGGCTATCACGGCAAGGATATGCCCATTGTCAGCTATGACTTCGAAAGCGGTCAGGACTACGTGGAAATCATCTGCTCACCCAAGGCGCTCGGCTCCGGGCGGTGGGCCGCGATGGAGTTGTTTACCTTCCCTACGTTGGAGGAGATCGAAACCTATATCCTGGACGTCGCAATCAAGGCGGGCGCACAGCATTGCCCGCCGGTGGTGATGGGGATCGGTATCGGTGGCACTTTTGACTACTGCGCTGGCATGGCTAAAAAGCAGACGTTGCGCCCTTTGGGGCAGGTCAACCCAGACCCGACCCTCGCGGCGATGGAGGAACGCATTTTCAAGGCGGTCAACGCCTTGGGTTTCGGCCCCATGGGCACCGGCGGAGATACCACCGTGTTGGGTGTGCACGCTGATTTTGCCAGCGGTCACGGCTTTACCCCCGTGGCAGTGGCCTTCAATTGTTGGATCAACCGCCGCACCAGTGTGAAGCTTTGGGGCGATGGCCGGATGGAGTATGGCGAATGAGCATGGTTGAGCATGAACTAACCCTTCCGCTAAGCGAAGACGCGGTGCGTGCCCTCAATGTCGGCGATCTCGTTTATCTGACCGGAGAGATTTACACGACCGCAGGCATGCCCACCCATGACCGCTTGTTGGGCTGTCTTGATGGGGTGGAGCCTTTGCCGTTTGATTTGAACGGCGCGGCGATGTTCCATTTGGGTAGCCTGAATGAAGAGGCCGACGATGGATCGCTACGGATCGTCTATATGAACCCCACCACCAGCACGCGGTTTAACCCTCATATGCCCCGTTTGATCCCCGGCCTTGGCCTGCGGGCCACTGGTGGGAAGGGCGGCCTGAACGCCGAATGCGCGGCGGCAATGAAGGAAGCGGGCTGTGTCTACCTCGCGTTCTTGGGAGGAGGGGCCGAGATTATTACCGCCGGGATCAAGAAGGTCACGGGAATCGGCTGGCCGGAAATGATCTCTCACTACCGGATCGCCCGTATCGAGGTAGAGCGATTGGGGCCTCTGACCGTGGGAATCGATGCCCATGGAAACAGCATCTACGACCAGACGACAAACGCCGCTTTGTCGAAGCGAGAGGCTATTTTGGATGAGATGCGGGCCGCAAGAGACGCCTTGTAACGCATAGGGCAATCGGCAAAGTGCGTCGATCGCTTTGACTCAGCGACAGGTCGTTAAGTTTTTCCTTGCATCGGGCGGCATTCTTGTAAAAGCTATATGAATAGCTTTTTGGCGAGTGCGCGGGGTAATGCGCACTAAAGCCACTTAAACGGGAGGAATACCAGATGTCTAATCAGATCAAAATCACCCTCGGCCGCACGGCGGCGGCGCTTGCAGTGGGGGGGCTTGCTATCCTCAGCGCGGGCGCCGTGGCCGCACAAGAATTCCCAAACCAGCCCGTAACGCTGGTCGTGGGCTTCCCACCCGGCGGCTCCACCGACGTTGTGGCGCGTATTCTGGCCGAGCATATGACCGAAACATTGGGTCAGCCCGTTGTTGTCGAAAACCGCCCCGGCGCCGGTGGCACCGTGGGCATCGGCCATGTCGCCGCCTCCGAGCCTGATGGCTACACCCTTGGCGTCAGCGGTGTTGGCGCGTCGATCCTGATCGATGCCATGGGCCGTGAGCCGGGCTATGATTTCGACAGTGAACTCGATGTGATCGGCGTGATGGGCACCCTTGGTCTTGTCATCGCAGGCCGCAATGGGCTGGAGGCCGAGAACCTCTCGGATCTCATCGCGACAGCTGCCGCTGATCCAGAGGCGCTGGCCTATGGCACGTCGGGTGTTGGGACGCCGGGCCACTTGGCGATGGAATATCTGCTAGATATCGCCGGTGTCGAGATGCTGCACATCCCTTATCAGGGCAATACGCCGTTGATGAACGACGCCCTTGGCGGCCACGTCGATGTGGCGCTTCTGACAACGCCGGGCGCGGCGGAACAAGTGCGGGCAGGGGGCATCGTGGCCTACGCCGTATCCTCGCCTGACCGCTCGCCGTTGATGGAAGAAGTGCCTACAGTTTCCGAATCTGGGTTTGAAGGCTATTCCGCAACTTTGTGGAACCTTCTGGTCACGCCCGAAGGCACGCCCGCCGATGTTCAAGCGACACTTTCTGACGCTCTGAACGCTGCGATGCGTGATCCTGAAGTGTTGGAAAACTACGCCGCAGCAGGCCTGTCGCCGTCTCAGACAACACCGGAGGAAGCGACGTCCTTCCATCAAGCCAACCGTGAACAATGGTCTGGCGTGATTGAGCAACTGGGCATTGCCGAATAATCTAGGTTGCGGGGCCATCTTAGCGGGTGGCCCCCAATCCTTTCGCCATGGGTCGCTGCCCTTTCAGGGGCGTTGATCCGAAACCTTTGGCAGGTAGAGACCATGAACATCTTATCGCTGCGTTTCATCGTCGCCGGCATCCTTGCAGTGCTTGGAGCGGCGGCTTTCATCATTGCGCTAGGCTATGACTTCGGATCGGCCCGCCGTATGGGGCCGGGGTATTTTCCGGTCGTTCTGTCGGGGTTTCTGACCCTTCTGGCGATCAGCGAAATGATTACCGCCGCGTTGAAGCCATCCCCGCCGATCTCGGTGGATTGGCGCCCGTTTCTGGCCATTCTTGCCGCCGTCGCGGGCTTTGCCGTGACGATGTATCTTTTCGGCATGATCCCCGCCTTTTTCGTGGTGATCGGGATCACGACACTATCTGAGAAACGCTTTGGTTGGGGCGCAGCACTGATCCTGGCCGTAGTCACCTCGACGGGGGCGTGGCTCCTGTTTTCCCGCTTCCTTGGCATGACAATGCCGCTGTTTGATTGGCCATAACCGCTATGTGGGACAATATTCTTCTGGGTTTCGCCACGGCGATGACGATCGAGAACCTGATGTACTGCTTCATCGGGGTGTTTTTGGGTACCTTTATCGGCGTCCTGCCCGGTCTCGGGTCGCTTGCCGCGATTTCCATGCTGCTGCCGATGTCCTTCTATCTAGAGCCGACAACGGCGCTAATCCTTTTGGCGGGCATCTACTATGGCGGCGAATACGGTGGCTCTATTGCCTCGATCCTGCTGAACCTGCCCGGGACGCCTTCGGCGGCGGTCACTTGCCTTGATGGCAACCCGATGGCGAAACAAGGCCGCGCGGGCGTGGCGCTTTTTGTGACGGCAATCGCCTCGTTCACCGGCGGTTCTGTTGGCGTGATTGCGCTGATGGGCTTTGGCCCGACGATTGCAGAAGTGGGGCTGAGTTTTGGTCCGGCCGATTACTTTGCCTTGATGCTTTTGGGGCTTGTTGCAGCTGTGACTGTGGGCGGCGGGTCAATCGTGAAGGGCCTGATTATGGTGGTGCTTGGCCTGTTGCTAGGCACCGTCGGCACCGATGTTACCTCGGGTGATTTCCGCTATACCTTTGGCTTTCTGGAGCTGCGCGACGGTGTCAGCCTTGTGGCGATTGCCATGGGGTTATTTGGGATCGCGGAAGTTGTCAGTTCGGTCCGAGAGGCAGGCACCCGCAAGATCACCGAACCCGTGACAATGAAAAGCATGATGCCTACCCGCGACGACATGCGCCGCACCGTGGGGCCCATGGCGCGCGGCAGTAGCATCGGCGGCTTCTTAGGCGCTTTGCCCGGGGCGGGGACGGTCATCGCGGCGTTCTTGGCCTATGCGACGGAAATCCGTTTAGCCAAAGATAAAACCCGCTTTGGCAAAGGCGCGATTGAGGGGGTAGCAGCCCCTGAATCCGCCAATAACGCCGCCGCCCAAACTGCCTTCATTCCGACCCTGACCATCGGCATTCCCGGCAGCGCCACGATGTCGATCATGTTGGGGGCTTTGATGATCCACGGGATTACGCCGGGGCCGCTATTGGTGTCAGACCATCCCACGATTTTCTGGGGCCTGATTGCCAGCTTCTGGATCGGTAACCTTTTTCTGCTGGTGCTCAACATTCCGTTGATCGGGCTTTGGGTGAAGGTGCTTCAGTTCCCCTACAAGTATATCTACCCGGTGGTGATCGCCCTGATCTGTATTGGCGTGTTCTCGATGCGGACCAGCGTGTTTGACGTGGGGCTTGTGGTGATCTTCGGGGGCCTCGGCTACCTGTTGCAACGCACTGGGTATTCCGCCGCGCCGCTTATTCTGGGGTTTGTTCTGGGGCCCATGCTGGAAGAGAACCTACGCCGTGCCATGTTGCTGGCAAGAGGTGACGTCATGCGCGTCGTGTCAGATCCGTTGACGGGCACGATTTTGGCAATGTCTGCGCTGATGCTGCTATGGGCGATCTTCGGCGGTGTGCGCGGTGCAATGCGGGCGCGCCGCGACCAGGGCGTGCCACCTGGTGAAGCCTAGGGAACCAGCGGGTCGACCTCAGGTTAGCTTGATTTCGACCCGCACCATATCGCCCCGATAGATGCCGTTGGCGATCAGTGCGACGGTCCCATCTTCGGCCACGGCAATCCGTTGCACATAGGCAATCGGGTCGCCTAAAGACACGCCCAATAGTTCGCTGACTTCTGGATCAGCCGAGCCGATGGTCAGGATTTGCCGCGCATCGACGATCTTGAGGCCGGGGATATCGGCAATGAGCCGCATCGAGGTTTTTGCTGTGAAATCAGCGGGATCGATCTTTTCGCTGACCCGTTCGTCGATGAACACATCAGCCAACAAAAAGTTTTCTCCGTCGCGGCTGTGGCGGCGGCGCAGGTGCAGATAGGAATCGGCAAGTTTACCGACGTCGGCCGGATAGTCGGTAGGCTTGGTGCCGGTTTGGGCGCTGAGCACTTCCAATTCCGCATTGTCGCGCGACATCAACAAACCGTTCCAATCGGTCTGCACCTCACACCAGAGGTCGCGGCGATTGCTTTTGCGGACAAAGGTGCCCTTGGCGCGGAAGCGTTCAATCAGGCCTTCTTGCTCCAGCAGGCTCAGGGCTTGGCGGATCGTCATATTGGCGACGCCACATTCCTTAGCCAGCTCCTCTACCGTGGGAATGCGCGAATCCACGGGCCATTCGCTGGTCTCGATCCGGCGGCGAAACAGGGCGGCTAATTGCAGATAGCGGGCGACGGCGCTTTTGCGGATCGCGGTGGCGGCTTGCGATGGTTTGCCTGTCTCGGGCATCGGACTCTCCGTCTTAAAAAGGGGCCGGGCAGCGCCGACGTACGGACTAATCGTCCAGTTGTGCTAGCTTATTGCGTTTTGCGTTGAATGCGCAAGCTATGTCAGGTTAAATGCTATCAGCTAGTTTTACGTAGTATATACTACTTCATTAATACAGAGGAGGTCGCCATGGCCGGTGCAATGTCTCATCTCAAGGTGCTTGATCTCAGTCGAGTTTTTGCGGGGCCGTGGGCGGGACAAATGCTGGCGGATTTTGGGGCCGATGTGCTGAAGGTCGAGCATGTGAAGGGTGGCGATGATGTGCGGCGCATGGGTGTCCCTCATGTGGATGCACAGGGTAACGCGACCAAACAGACCTCTTCTTTTCTGGCGATGAACCGGGGCAAACGCTCTTTGTCGGTGGATATGTCCAAACCCGAAGGGCAGGAGATCATCACCCAACTGGCCGCAGAAGCGGACGTGTTGATCGAGAATTTCAAGGTCGGCAACATGGCCCGCTTCAACCTTGATTATGAGACCTTGTCGAAGGTTAACTCTCGGCTCGTCTATTGCTCTATCACCGGGTTCGGGCAAACCGGCCCGCGCAGCCATTTGCCGGGCTATGACCCGATTTTTCAGGCCATGAGCGGCGTGATGAGCATTACCGGCGTCCCTGAAGGAGAACCCGGCGCGGGGCCAAATCTGGTGGGCTACTCCATCTCGGATATCAACGCGGGCTACTATGCCGTGATCGGCATCCTAGCGGCGCTAAACCACCGCGACGCAGCGGGCGGCAGCGGCCAACACCTTGATATCGCTTTGTATGATGCGCAGGTCCATGCCGCGTCCCATGTGGCGATGAACTACATCTCCAGCGGCGATGTGCCATTCCGCAACGGCACGGCATCGCAAATCACCTGCCCATGGCAGGCCTTCGATGCGGCCGACAAGCCGATCATGATTGCCGTCGGGAACGACCCTCAGTTCCAGCGCCTCTGCGCGCTTTTGGAATGCCCGGATCTGCCCGATGACCCCCGCTTTGCAACCAACCTGGAGCGCGTGAACCACAAGGATACCCTGGTGCCGCTTCTGCAAACCCGCATCGCCAAATGGCAGGCGACCGCTCTGCAAGACGCGCTCGAGGCCGTGGGAATCGCAGCCGGGCCGATCAATGGTTTCGATGATGTTCTTGACGATCCGCAGTTCAAAGCCCGTAACCTCAAGCGACGTGTGACCCATGCGGAAGTGGGCGAGATGGACGTGATCGCCAATCCGATCGTTTTCTCGAAAACGCCAAACGTCTATGATCTGGCGCCACCGGAACTGGGCGCACATACCGATGCGGTGTTGATGAAAGACCTTGCCATGACGGCTGAACAGGTCGCGGGGCTGCGGGCCAAAGGGATAATACGCTAACGTCCCTTTGGCGGTGGCCTAGTCGTCCAAGACCGGGCGGGCCATCGCAAAGACATCTTCGGTGATCGCGTAATCCATGTAGCCCAACCGAGCCAGCGGACGTATGCGCTTGATGTCCAAAACGCCGTCCACGATCACGTCGTCGGCGATGTGGATGCCTACGACCTCTCCGAAGATCACGTCGGATCGAACTTTGGTGCCGTCGCTGGCGGTCAGGGGGACCACACGGTTCAAGATGCATTCCAGCGCCACCGGTGAGGCCGCCACACGTGGCACGTTGACGTTTTGGCAGGGCGCTTTTTCCAGACCTGCACGCTCAAACTCATCAATTCCCGGCGCGTAGGATGCGGAGGATTGGTTCAAGGCCTCTTTCAGGTCGGCCACTGCCATATTCACCACGAACTCGCCTGTCTCCTCGATATTGGTCTGGCTGTCTTTGCGCCCGGCCGAGGAGAACATCACAAAGGGCGGTGCGCCGGACACCGCGTTGAAAAAGCTATAGGGCGCCAAGTTGGCGATGCCGTCCGAGGATTGGCTGGAAATCCACCCGATAGGACGCGGCACGACAAGGGCCGTCCAAGGGGTATGGGCCAGGCCATGGTCTTGGCTCCGAGGGTCATAGAACATGCGCGGGCTCGATTATTCTGCGGCGGCGGGACGCGGGCTGGCGGGCAGTGTCGTGCGGGTTGCCGCATCACTGTTGAGCTCGGCCGGGATGTGATCGGGCAGGGGGATGCCGTGGGCGTTCAGGGTCATGGCCACCATTGAATAATAACCCACCAGCGCTGTTAGTTCGACCGCGCCAAGGGCGCCCCAACGCTCCAGCAAGGCCGCGTAGGTAGCATCGGACACCTTACCGTTTTCCACCAACTCACGGCTGAATTCATAGACCTCGCGCTGTTCCTCACGGTCGAATTGAGGTGTTGTGCACAGGCGAATTGCCTCTACCGTGGTTTCCGCCAAACCCGCATCGCGGGCCGCGCGGGCGTGGATTGTCCATTCCAACTCGCTATTCCAATGGCGGGCCGAAACAAGGATGGCCAGCTCGTTCAGATCACGCGGCAAGCATGTCTCGTACCGAAGCACTTGGCCCAAGGCTTGCCAGCGATCCGCCAAAGATGGGTTGTGCAAGGCGGCGCGGAGCGGGCCGACAAGGGTGCCGCGGGGGCCGCTGACGATCTTCTCGTAGACGGCCTTCTGGGGTGGGTTCATATCCTCGGGGCCGGGAAGGGGGATGCGGGGTGTCATTAGTGATCTCCCTCAGTGTTCAGGCCAAGTTGGGCAAGGATTTCATCGGTGTGCTGCCCCAATAGGGGGGGCGGATTGTCAAAGCTCAGGGCGGCGCGATCAAAGCGCATTGGACTGACGACCGAGGGGACTTTGCCCGATAATGGGTGGGGCAGGTCGCGCAGCATCTCGCGGTGTTTGATCTGCGCTTCGTCGAACACCATCGGGACGGTGTTGATCGGACCGCAAGGCACCTTCTGCTCGCCAAAGATCGCGATCCAATCGGACAGGTCTTTTTCTGCCAATTGCTGACAGATCAACGGATGCAGTGTGCCCAGGTTCTTCACCCGCTCCCGGTTGGTGGAATAGCGGTCATCGTCCGATAGATCAGGGCGGCCAATGGCAGTGGCAAAGCGTTGGAATTGCTCATCATTGCCGACAGCCAGAACGATGTGCCCGTCGCGTACGGGGAACACGTCCTGCGGCTGGATATTCGGGTGCTTGTTGCCGCGCCTTGTGGGGGTTGCGCCAGAGACCAGATGGTTCATCGCCTGGTTCGCCAGCATCGCCGTTGCCACATCTAGCATGGCGATGTCGATGGTGTCGCCCTTGCCGCTTTGGTCCCGTTCAGCAATCGCGGCGAGCACCGCGATCGTGGCATACATGCCGGTCATGATGTCGACGATCGGCACACCCACTTTCTGCGGGCCGCCGCCGGGTTCATCATCGGGGGCGCCGGTCACGCTCATCAAGCCGCCCATAGCTTGGATCATGAAGTCATAGGCCACATCCTTGGCGCGGGGGCCGTCTTGGCCAAACCCGGTGATGGAGCAGAATATCAGATCCGGCTTCACCGCTTTCAGATCGTCGGGGCCAAGACCATAGCGGTCCAGCGTGCCAACTTTGAAGTTCTCCAGCACGATGTCAGAGGTCGCGGCCAGTGCTTTGATCGCGGCTTGCCCTTCCGCCGAGGCGATATCGACTTCCACCGATTTTTTGCCCCGGTTGACCGACAGATAGTAACCGGACTCGGCGGTGTCCTTGCCGTCGCTATCTTTCAAGTACGGAGGGCCCCATTTGCGGGTGTCATCGCCCACGCCGGCACGTTCAACCTTGATCACCTCAGCGCCAAGGTCGGCAAGAATTTGACCCGCCCAAGGCCCCGCCATGATCCGAGAAAGGTCGAGCACCCGAATGTGTTTTAATGGTCCAGTCATGATGTCGCCCCGTAGGTGAAAGAAGGTGTTGTATCGAGAGCGCCCGCAGGTCCATCGCCGTCGTCAACGATGGCCGTGGCTATAACGGAGGCTCGGGTGCTCATGTCCGCGTACCAAGCCGCAAGTCCGGGCAGGGCGGCTTTCCAACCGCAATCGGCGTAGCGGAAATCCAACTGTCCAAGGGTGCAGATGATCGAGATATGACCAAGCCCGAACTCTGTTCGGGCGAGATCGCCACTTTCGGCCTCCAGAACAGCAAGGGCCGCGCGGGTTTTGGTCTCGAACGCGCCAAGGATGACCGGATCGGCCATCTCCCCGCGCGCGCGTTCCGTGCGCCACAGAAGCAAGATGTCAGTTAACCCGTCGCCCAAAGCCTGCCAACGCAACTGCTTGACCCGCGCTTTCGGGTTCGAGGGCAGTAAATCATCGCGTCCCGCTTGCGTGATCAGATATTCGCAAATCACACGGGAATCGAACAGGTTTTGGCCATCGTCCGTGATCAGAACAGGGATCTTTCCCAAGGGGTTATCGGCCAGAATGTCCGGGTTCGGCGCTGCGGCAAACACAGCGACCGAGCGAACCCGTTCAACCTGATCGGTCAGGCCTAGTTCCTCGAGCACGATGTTTACTTTGCGCACGAAGGGCGAGCGGGGGGACCAATGTAGTTTCATGGGCGTGATCCTCCGAAGTTGGTGGCAAGAAAGCCGGAAAGCAGGGCCGTGAAGGCTTCAGGTTGCTCAAAGCACGGCACATGGCCTGCCGCATCGATGACATGCATCTGCGCGTTGGCAATTGCCGGTTGCAGCTTGGTTGCCATGCCAGCCGGCATCGCGCCGTCTTGCGCCCCAGCAATCAAGAGCGTCGGGCAGGTAATGCGGGCCAGTTCATCGGCGTAGTCGTAGTCTTTCAATGCCGTGGCGCAAAGCTCAAACCCTTCGAAGGGCGTGGCCGCGATCATTTGGGTCAGACGTGCGCGCGGGGCGTCGCCTGTGCCCTCGGTCAACCAACGCCCCGTTGTCGCCTCGGCAAAGGCGGCCATGCCAGAGGCGCGCGCGCCCTCAATCCGCTCGGCCCAACCGGCGGCCCCGCCGGGCGCGGTCTTGGCTTGTCCGTCCGAGAAAACCAGTGCCGAAAATCGATCTGCCGCTTGGATGTGGGCCGCAAGACCCGTGGGTACGCCCATGGAAAGGCCAACATAAACGCCGCTCTCTACCCCTGCGGCGTCCATGACGGCCAAAAGATCAGCCCCCAAAGCGTCAAAGTCGACTGGACCGTTAGGCTGGCCTGAGCGTCCATGACCGGCCTGATCGTAGCGCAATATGCCGTAAGTACCCGAAAGCGCATCGGCTTGCGCGTCCCAGATAGACAGGTCTGTCACCAGCGAATTGCCAAACACGATCCAAGGCGCATCAGCCATAGCGGGCGGCGTGACCTGTGCGTGCAAGTGATAGCCGTCGCGGGCCACCACAAGCGCCTTTGAGGGCGCCATTTCGGACGAGGGATTATGCGCTACCATCGGTTCTGTATGACTCCAGCTTCGTTGACCGTGTTAAAAGCTAGGTATATAGCCTTTTTGCGGTTATGCAATTGGGATTTCACCGAAAAGGGATATTGAATGCTTGTTCTGCAAACGCCAGCCGGGTTCCTTGACCATGTGGGGGAAACCCTGGGGCCGACGGGGTGGCGGCAGGTTTCTCAACCTGAAATCAATGCTTTCGCGGAAATCACGGGGGACGATCACTGGATTCACGTGGACGTGGCGCGCGCCGCCGAAGAGGCGCCGGGCGGACGGACGATTGCCCATGGGCTCTTTGTGTTGTCGCTGATCCCAAAGTGGCAACGGCAGCTGTTCAAGATTGAAGAGCGGGGCGCGGGGCTAAGCTACGGCTATGACCGCGTGCGCTTTGTCGCGCCGGTTCCGGTGGATGAAAATATCCGGCTTAGTCAAACCGTGACGGCGGCTGCGCCCCATCGGCTTGGCACTCGGGTTTCATTAACCTCCACCATCGAGATCGGCGAAGCGGGCCGGGTGGCGATTGCCGCTGATGCGATCTTGCTGATCGGCCACTAGGGGCGGCCTGAGTTGACTTCTGCTTTAAGCTAGGTTTACGCCTTAATGGCAGTGGCGGAAGGGCTCAACGATGCATGTTATGGACGAAGAGACTACCGAGAACATCCGAATGCTCTGCGACAGCGCCAGCGCGTTGGTGCCTGCGGATGGCTCGCTTGATCGGGTGCGTGCTGCTCGGTTCCAAGCGCCCGGGTTCTCGCGGGACGGATGGGAAACCGTGGCCGAGATGGGGTGGCTTGGACTGCGGGCCAGCGAGGATGCAGGGGGCATGGCGCTTGGTCTGCCAGAGGCGGTCGCCCTGGTGCGCGTGTTGGGCAGCGGCCTGGTGCCAGAGCCCTATGTCGCCGCTACGTTGGCGATTGATTTGCTAGAGGACGCAGGCCCGCATACCGCATTAGATTCCGCGCTTACCGGGCAGGACATCATTCTACCCGCTTGGCAGGCCACGGCGGATGGGCTGGACCCCGCCGCAGGGGTGTCGGTGCGAAATGGCCGACTGAGCGGCACAAAATGCGCCGTGATCGCGGGGGCTGATCTTTATGCAGTGACGACGGCCGAAGGACTGGCGCTGATCCCACGGGATGCGGGCGGGCTGACGGTCCAAGCAATTGCCATGCACGATGGCACGTACCGCGAGACCCTGACGTTTGATGAGGTGGCGGTTGAAGTGCACCCCAGCACCGACCCCGTGGCCTGTCTGGCCCGTGCCATGGTGCTACACGCGGCATACCTGCACGGCGCTGCAGAGCAGGCTTTTGATATCACGTTGGAATACCTGCGAACGAGACAACAGTTCGATGTCGCGATCGGCAGCTTTCAAGCGCTCCAGCACCGGGCGACAGAAATGAAGGTGCAACTGGAACTGGCCCGCGCCTCGATTGATGCGGCGGCGGCTTCAATGGACGTCGGGCAGCTAGATCATGCGGGCCACATGGCAGCTTTGCGCGCACGCAGCCGAGCCGGAGAACTGGCGCGCCTCGTGGCAAGGGAAGCGATTCAGATGCACGGAGCAATCGGCTACACGGACGAGGCCGACATCGGGCTATTTGCTCGCAAACTTGTGGTCGAGGCCGGGCAGTTTGCCCCGGAATTCCGACTGCGCGAAAGGTTTATGACCCATCGGGAGGACGCGGCATGACCCAGCCCCCCTTCATCGCCGATCACGCCCCCCATCCCGACTTCAACGCCCTGAGCGACGCTGAGTTCCGGGCGCTGGCGCGGGACTTTGTGGAAAGTAATTACCCCGATATTCCCCGCTTTGCGCAGCATCGCTTGCGCTGGCCAGAGGTAAGGCCATGGTACGCGGCATTGGCCCGCGCGGGCTGGATCGCCCCAACCTGGCCGCAGACCCTTGGCGGTATGGGGCTTGGGGCAGGTAAGCACCTTATCTTGATAGAGGAATTTGAACGCTACGGGGCGGCCCGTGTCCACGATATCGGTACCGTCATGTTGGGGCCTTTGTTGATGCAATACGGCACCCAAGCGCAGCAGGACTACTATCTGCCACGTATTCTGCGCGGGGAGGATATTTGGGCCCAAGGCTACAGCGAACCGGGCGCGGGATCGGACCTTGCCGCCCTGCGCACAACGGCAGTACGCGACGGGGATGAATGGGTTATTGACGGGCAGAAGACGTGGATCACACTTGGCGCTGATGCCAATATGGCCTTCGTGCTGGCGCGTACGGATAAGACCGTAAAGAAGCAGGCCGGGATCAGCTTTCTGCTGGTGCCGATGGACGCGCCCGGCGTTACGGTGCGGCCGATCGAGAACCTCGAAGGGCATGCCGAGTTCTGCGAGATTTTCTTTGATGGTGTGCGCATCCCTGCGGGCAACATCGTGGGCGAAGTGAACCAAGGTTGGACCATGGCCAAGGCGCTGTTGGGTCACGAGCGGGTGTTCATCGGCGCGCCGCGCCTGTCGGCCAACGCATTGGGGCGGCTGGAAGCCTCGGCGCGCGCCAATGGGTTGTGGGATGATCCGGCGTTTCAGGATCGCTTCGCCCGCCTTGCGATGGACTTGGCGGATCTCAATGATCTGTTTGAAACCTACGTCCAACGGTTGCGAACCGGTGCGCCCATCGGGGCCGATGTCGGGGTGCTGAAAATCTTCCAGAGCGAGCTCTATCAACGCATTTCGGAAGAGTTGATGCAGGTCGCTGGCAGCCTTGCGGGGGTGAAACTTGCCGAAGGCGGCGACAGTCGCTTTGACGCGGCGGGCACATATTTGGCCGCCCGTCCCACGACGATTTTCGGCGGCTCAACCGAAGTGATGCGCAATGTACTGGCCCGCGCCAGCCTTAACCTCCCAAAATAAAGAAGAGAAACACGATGGTTCAGCACAAGGGGACCGGGGACGTGGTCCGGTTTGAAATCCAAGACGGCTTTGGCGTCATCAGCATCCACAACCCGCCGGTGAATGCGGGCTCTACCGCGGTGCGGGCGGGGGTATTGGCCCGCTTGCAAGAGGCCGCAGAGATGGACCTGCGCGGTATCGTCATTATGGGGGCAGGGCGCAGTTTCATCGCCGGTTCCGACATCCGAGAATTTGGCGCGCCCTTGGCAGCGCCAGAGTTGCCGCTGGTTATCGCCGCTATTGAAGACAGCCCCCATGTGGTCTGCGCCGCGATCCACGGCGCGTCTTTGGGGGGCGGGTTCGAGCTGGCCTTGGGGTGCGATCTGCGCATTGCAGCACCCGAGGCGGTGCTCGGCTTGCCGGAAGTGACGCTTGGTATGGTGCCGGGTGCGGGCGGCACGCAACGGTTGCCGCGTTTGACTGGCGTGGCCGAAGCCATTGCGCTGGTGTGCTCGGGCAAACGGGTGAAAGCGCCCGCCGCCCTCACGCTTGGAATGATCGACGCGATAGCCGATGCCGCCACGCCAGAGGCTTTGTTTATGGCCGCCTCGCAGGCCATCCAAGCGGCCCCAACCAAGCGCCGCCTGCGCGATCTTCCGGTGCCTGAGAATACGCAAGAAGAAATTGCAGCGGCCGAGGCCACGGCGCTTAGGCGTGGGCGTGGTCGCCCGAATGTGGCCGAGGCGATCAGGCTTGTGAAACTGGCGGCCGATACCCCCGCAGAGGCTGCGCTGCAAACGGAACGCGCGGCGTTCCAAACCTATCGTTTGCAGGAAGAGGCCTTTGCACTGCGCCATCTGTTCTTCGCCGAACGCACCGCGACGAAGCTGGAGGGGGCAGACACCGCGCCGGCCCCCATCGCACAGGTGGGCCTTGTAGGCGGGGGGACCATGGGGCAGGGGATTTGCCGCGCGGTGCTGGCCGCCGGTTTGCCGGTAATCCTGATCGAGAGGGACATGGATGCTGCCAACAAGGCCGCCGCCGCCATTGCGTCAGCATTGGATGCGAGCGTCGCCAAAGGTCGCCTTAGCGCGGCGGCCGCGCAGATGCGCAAGGACCTTCTGACCGTGAGCGACCAGATGGGCGAGCTTGCCCCGTGTGATCTGGTGATCGAGGCGGTGTTTGAGGATATGGCCGTCAAGAAAGAGCTGCTCTCCACCTTGGACGCCCTGCTGAAGCCCGGCGCGATCCTTGCAACCAATACGTCATACCTCGACATTGACGAAATGGCCGCGGTGACAGCGCGTGCAGCCGACGTCGTTGGGCTGCATTTCTTCAGCCCTGCCGACATCATGAAACTGCTGGAAGTGGTGCAGGCCAAGGATACCGCGGATCGCACCATGGCCTCGGCACTGGCATTCGCCAGAAAGCTTGGCAAACAGCCCGTTGTGGCCCGCGTGGCCGAGGGTTTTATTGGCAACAGGATTTACGCCGCTTACCGTCGCCATGCAGAGTTTTTGGTAGAGGACGGGGCCAGCCCGCAGGACGTGGACCGCGCGGCTAAGGCCTTTGGGTTTGCTATGGGGCCGTTTGCTGTTGGCGATATGTCTGGCCTCGATATCGCGTGGAACATGCGCAAACGACAGGCGGCCACCCGCGATCCGGCGGCACGTTACGTGGATATCCCTGACAGGCTGTGCGAGGCGGGGCGCTTTGGGCGTAAGACGCAAGGCGGCTGGTATGATTACGACGGCGCGAAGCCACTGCCATCGGCCACGGTGGATGCCATCATTACACAGGCGCGATCCGCCAAGGGGACGCCGGCAATGTCCCTTTCAGAGCGTGATATTCAAGACCGATTGCTCGGCGCGATCTTGAACGAGGCCGCCTTGGTCCTCTCGGAAGGTGTCGCGCAGCGGCCCGGAGATATCGACGTGACACTGGTGCATGGCTATGGCTTTCCCCGTTGGACAGGCGGGCCGCTTTGGTGGGCATCGGGCCTGTCGGCGGACCGGGTAGAGGCCATGGAAAACGCCGTGGCAAAGGCGGCGGGCAAGGTGTTTGCTCGCGGCGATGTGGCTGAAATGCTGGCACCCCTGCGGGCCGAGCGGCAGGAGATTGAACGCACGAAGTCGGGCCAAGCCTGAGTTTTGAATCGGGGGTGTTGCGGCGCGGGATTAAGTTATAGCCCGCGCTCACATCCCTTTAGTTCCATACGCCCCTAGTCCAGTGTAGCAATCCAGCTTTGCAGCGCTTTCGCCGTTGCCGCGGGTTGTTCGGGCAGCAGGGCGTGGCCGGCATTTTGCACGACGACGCAATTGGCTTTGGGCCCGATCTTTTCACGCAGATCCGAAAGGGTGGGCGGCGGAGAAATCACGTCATCGGAGGCTCCGACATAAAGTGTCGGGTGTGTATCGGCGACGCGCACCCACTCCTTGTCCGTCGTCTGTTTGGCCGCCCGGCGTTGCGCAGCCGATACCTCGGGCCACCAGCCGCCAAGCCAAACCGAGGCATCGGCGCCGGGAGCGAAGTAAACGTCCTTGAGGTATCCCAAACGCTCTGCGTCGGAAAGCGACATGTCAAAGCTTGCCGAGATGGACGCGCTGACATGTTTGGGCACCGTGTTAGTCACAATCGCTGCCACAAGGGCCACGGCGCGGGTCAGGTCGGGCCGGTCAAAGGCCAGTACTCGCGCGACCCAATTGCCTGCTGCATGGCCGACGATGACGGCAGGGGCTGCGCCCTCAGCCTCGATAATCGCAGCTACGTCGGCGGCCATGTCGTGCAGGGTGTCGGCCTCTTGCAGAGGCGCAGAGCCTTCGATCCCGCGTGGTTCTGGCAGGATCAGGCGCAGGCCCGCAGCCACCAGATCGGGCAGCAGCCCGTCGAAATCCTCGCTCCCGCGGCCAAGGGAAGGGATCAGCACGACGCTAGCGCCTTGGCCTGCGGTGCGATAAACAATTTCGGTGCCCTCGCGGGTCAAACGGCGGGTGTCGATGTCCATAGGATCTGCCTTTTCAAAGGGCGGTCATAGGGCCGCCCTGATGCGTTAAGGGCTGGCAAAGGCAAAGGGAAGGGCGGCGCAGTCACGGTAGGCACCCCGCGACTGCCACCCTCTCTTTCACGTCTCGAAGAAGGGGGTTTCCTCGTCTTTTGAGCCGCGCAGAAGAATGTCAAACTCGTAAGACCGCACGCCATCCACCATGCCATTGTCACGCATTACCAGCCGGTGACGCATGTCTTCGGGAAGAAGCGTCAGAACGGGGTCTTTGGCGTTCGCTTCTGGGTAGTCGGGGAAGAACAACGTGGTTTCCACGTTGCGCATGAGGCCGATGCCCATCACCACGATATTCAGGTGAGGTGCTCTTTCGATGCCGCCTTCAGTATAGCTGCCCGGATGAAGGGAGCGGAACGAATAAACGCCCTGATCGGTGGACCACGCACGGCCCCAACCCAGGAAATCAGGGTCCGCTTGGGCAGCTTCCGGGTCTTCGGGATGTTGAAAGCGGCCCGCAGGATCGGCTTGCCACAGCTCTAGGATCGCATTGGCGACGGGCTCATGACCCTCTTTCCGGACGCTACCGGTTAAGGTGAATGGCACGCCGTTGGTGCAGGGCGCGGCATCAGGGGTGATGCGGGTCAGGTCGTTGTCAGTGGGTTGGAAGAAATCTGCCGGAAAGAACGGCCCGATTGTGTGTTGCGACAGCGGGAAGCGGCGCGATGTTTGAAGCTGTTGCATTATGCCTCCGGTGTTGCGTTGCGCCCGCGCAGGACGATGTCATGGTGGAACCCAAGGTAATCGACGCCCACATCCGCCGGGTGCAACTGCTTGGCAATCAGTCGTTCGCGTGCGGCAGGATCGCCCACGGAATGCAGAATTCGGTCCCAGTCGTTGAGCGGATCGCCGGGGAAATACATCTGCGTGACCAGCCGCGACAGCGTGCTTGGCCCCAAAACCGAGAAGTGGATATGGGGCGGACGCCACCACGTGTCCTTAACCGGTACCGGATAGGCACCGGGTTTGATCGTCAGGAATGAGTAGCCCCCATCTTCATCGGAGCGCACGCGGCCATGGCCTAGAAAATTTGGGTCCAGCGGCGCTTCGCGGTCGTCGAGTGCGTGGGTGTAGCGCCCGGCAGCATTGGCCTGCCACAGTTCCACCACCGCATTGGCAACGGGGCGCCCGTCTTCGTCCAACACGCGGCCCGAGACTTCCATCAATGCGCCCTGAGCAAACTTGCCTTCCTTGGTTTGCGCCAAGTTGCGGTCTCCGCATTCGAGCTTGCGCCAAAGATCAGCCGGACCTGTGGCCTCGGTCCTTGTAACAGGGCGTTTGAACAGCGTTTGAGAGGGGGTATGGGTCCAAGTATTGGTATACCCTTCAACCGGCACGCTCGGCTGAATACCTGTGGGCAAGGGATCAAAGATACCCTTCGGCGTGTTATTTCCCATGTCTCAATGACCTCCGCGAAAATAGACGTTCGCCCGGACTGCAAGGGCGGAAGAGGCGTTTGCTGCGCCTCGTGCAATTCAATAAGCTACGTTTATAGCTTAAGTGCTTTTTGTGGATGCGGCAAGTTAGCACGTGCGCCCGCAAACTTGGGGCATGGGGCCGTATGCACCCTGTTGCGACGCGTATGTTTCCGTTGCGGCAATCCTAAGTGCTAGATATATAGATTTATGGACAGATCACTCCGATAGACGGAAAGTCACGCTGTCGGGAAGCGGGGGCATTTGGTCTGTCACAGAAAAACACAATTCAGGGAGTGAAAGTATGACCATAGCAAAAGGCGGTTTTCTGGGCGGCGTTATCGCGGGCGCGATTGCTTGCACAAGTATTGGCGAAGAGGCCTCTGCGCAGGCCCTGTTCGATGGCTGCCCGTCTGCCGAGATCATGGCGCGCTTTGTGGAGTTTGGCCGCACCGGTCAGATGCCGCCTGATTTGGGCCGTTGGTTGAGCACGCCCGATGCACAGTACGTGGAGCCGTGGTCGCCCTTCGACAACGTCGATTACGTTGGGGTCTGCTGGGTCTCGGCTTGGTTGGTGCATACGGATGAAGGCACGGTTCTAATTGATACGCTCTATGGTCCCTTTCAACAGACGTTATTGGACAATATTGCCGCCACGGGCACGGATTTGGCGGACATTCGCTATGTCCTGATGACCCACGGCCATTTTGACCACGTCGGCGGCGCGGCGGGTCTGGCCCCTTTGTTGCCGAATGCCACTTTCGCGATGACGCAGGGCGGTTGGGATGAAGCGATTGAATCGGCTGAAGCGTCCCAGGGTGGGCCGCGAGCATGGGATATGATCGCTGAGGATATGGTGCTGGCGGACGGCGAGTCGATTGAACTTGGCGGGAATACCTTCACGGTGATCGAGACGCCGGGACATACTTGGGGAACAGCGTCATACCTTTATGACGTGGTGGATGGCGATGACACGTTTCGTGCAATCACCATTGGCGGCCTTGGCCTGAACGCCATTGAGGGGCCACCCCAAGTCGAGGCCTTTATCGAAAGCCTCGACCGGATGCGCGCGCTGGTGCAGGAGCAAGAGATGGGTGTCGAGGTACATCTGACGACCCATGGATTTTCCAACAACCTTGACGAAGATCGCCAGGCCATGGCTGACCGGGCCGAGGGCGAGCCTAACGTGATGGTAGATCCCAATGGTCTTTTGACGCAGATCGAAAGCCTTCGGGCTGGCGCCGTGGAGCGGTTGGAGATTGAGCGTTCTCAATAAGGACCGCCGCGTCTGCCTTGTTTGGAAAAGGGCAGAGGGCACGACGTCTTGCGAACGCCTCGCCGTGTTTCTGCGGCGGGGCGTTTTCATGTCCGGCCCCGTCTAGCGCAGCGCGTAGAGGTCGATCTTGACGGATTGCTGCATTCGCGCGCCCACACCCACAAACAACGTGCGGTTCACCCACTCATATCGAGGATCGCCGGTTTCCAGCCGCGCATGGGTGCGCATGTAGTACGAAGCCGGATCAACCTCCGCGCCCCGCGCGATGGCGTCGAGCGTTTCTGGCGGGCCATGGCGCAGGCCGTAGTTAATGATCTCGATCGTCGCACCGTCGTGGGTTTCCATGGCATAGCGCGTGTCCAACTCTGCCACGCCGGAGGCAAAGACCGTCTGCCAATCCGCCCCTAAATTAAGGAGCCGCCCCGAAAGCTCGCGGCCTTCGACCGTGCCGCCGATGATCGGCACAATGCGCCGCTGCCCGGCCCGACCGCTGCCCATTTCTCGGATCGGGTCGAGAGCTACGGTTAACGTGCAAACAGGGTCAAGCGTCGGCAAGGGGAGCTGCATGAATAGGTCTTTCACTGGAGTAATTGTTTACCAGTGTAACGAAATCTGCGTAGGATGCACCCGTCAAAAAGGAGCATCGCAATGGCCGAACGACCCGCCAGATTGGTGCCGGATGGCGCAGAGGAAGCTACGGATCTGGAAGGTCTGATTGGCTACAATTTGCGGCGTGCGGACGTTGTGGTTCGCACGCATTTCACGGCCTCTCTCGGGGCTGATGCCTTGTCGACGCGTGTGTTCACCGCCCTGTCATTGGTTGTGCAAACGCCCAAGATCACCCAGAGCGCGCTGGCGCGGGTTATGGGGATTGAGCGCTCGGGGCTTGTGGCCATTGTCGATGATCTCGAAGCCCGCGGCTTCGTGCAACGGGCGCCCGTGCCGGGGGATCGGCGGGTTCAGGCCCTGGTACCAACCGATGCTGGACGCCGCGCTTACGGGGCTGCGCTGCAAACCGTGCGCGATCACGAAGATCGCTTGTTCAGCGGTATGTCAGAGGCCGAAAAACAAACCCTGTTGCAGCTTCTCAAGAAGGTACGCCGCAGTCAGCCCGGTAACGGCTAGAGGCTTGTCCTAGGGCTGCTTCCGCTCGGTCCAGACCTGGGCGATGCGCGGCATGCTTTGTTCGATCCAGTCCGCCAGCCCGCCGACCTTTTCGGCGACTTCGACGCCCAGGGGCGTCAGGCTATATTCCACGTGGGGTGGCACCACATCGAAGGAGACGCGGTTCACGAAGCCGTCTTCCTCTAGGTTCTGCAATGTTTGCGCCAGCATCCTTTCGCTGACCCCCCCGATCTTGCGGCGCAGGGCGCTGAAGCGTTGAGTCTCGATCTGAAGGGCCATCAGAACCAGCACGCCCCATTTGCTGGTAACGTGCTTCAGCACCTCGCGGGATGGGCAGTCATGGGCCATTAGATCGCCTTGCATCAAGTGCTCGCTAAGGCTCATGGCGGTATCAATTGGCTTGGTGATCGTCATTTTTGACACTTACAAATTTGTGCGTACTAACTTTTCGTTAGTGCTTCATCTACCTTCCCTATTGCAACAACAAATTGAAGGGATGTTCCCATGACAATCGCAGTTACCGGTGCAACGGGCCAGCTTGGCCGCCTCGTCATCAAAGACCTCGCTCCTGCCGTCGGGGCAGAGAATATCGTGGCTTTGGCCCGCTCACCCGAGAAGGCCGCCGACCTGGGCGTTGCCGTGCGTATCGCGGACTACAGCCAGCCCGAAACGCTGACCAAGGCCCTTGCTGGCGTGGATACGGTTCTGCTGATCTCGAGCAGCGAGATCGGCCAGCGTACCGCGCAGCACCGTGCTGTGGTTGAGGCTGCGCAGGACAACGCAGTGAAACATATCGTCTACACCAGCCTGCTGCGGGCCGACACATCTCCGCTGAGCCTTGCCGACGAACACCGCGAGACAGAGGCTCTCATCAAGGCGTCGGGCATTGCATATACGTTCCTACGCAATGGTTGGTATACCGAGAACTATGCAGGCGCCCTTCCGGGCGCGGTTCAGGCAGGCGCGGTCGTAGGGTCTGCGGGCGACGGGCGCATTTCGTCGGCTACGCGGGCCGATTACGCGGCGGCGGCAGTGGCGGTGCTGAAGGGCACAGGATTTGAAAACAAGACGCTGGAGCTGGCTGGCGATGCTTCTTTCACGCTGTCGGATCTTGCCGCAGAAGTCAGCCGTCAGACCGGAAAAGACATCCCGTTCAACAACTTGCCGCCATCGGAATATGCGAAAATTCTAGCCTCGGTGGGCTTCCCCGAGGCGATTGCCCCCATGTTTGCTGAGATTGATTTCCAAGTGAGTACCGGCGCGTTGTTCCACGATGGGTCCGAGCTGTCCGATCTGATCGGGCGTCCCACAACGCCCATGGCCGATACTGTCGCGCTTGCACTGAAGTAACGCCCAAGGAGGGGTTTCGGGGCCGTTGCGCCCCGAAACCCACCCCGAAAACCGCCTTAGCGAAACTTCGCGGGGCGCTTTTCAAGGAAGGCACGCAGGCCTTCCTTGGCGCCGTCTGATGTTTGCGACATGGCGGCGGCAAGGCTTTCGGTGAACAACCCCTCCGAACGTGGCATGTCTTGGATGCGCGATAGCGCCTGCATCATCAGGTAGTTCGAGAAGGGGGCGTTATCGGCGATCTTGCGGGCCAGTTTCTTGGCCAGATCCATGCCTGCGCCCGCCTCAACCGAGTAATGGGCCAGACCAAGGGCCAAGCCTTCTTCGGCCCCATAGCTGCGGCCGGTCAACATCATCTCGCGCATCCGGTCCGCGCCCAGAAGGCGGCCCACACGCACCGTGGCACCGCCGCCCACAAAGATGCCGCGCCGCCCTTCGGGAAGCTGAAAGCGCACGTCAGGTTCGGCGATCCGTACATGGGTTGAGGCGGCGATCTCGAGCCCGCCGCCGATTACTGCGCCGGTCAGAACCGAGACGACGGGCAGGCCGCTAAACTCGATCAATTCCGACACGCGGTGCCAGTTGCGCGAATGGAAAACACCCTCAATCGGTTCACGATGTTCATGTTCAGCCAGATCAAGACCTGAACAGAAATGGCCCCCTTCACCGCGCATGATTACTGCGTTTATGCCCTCGGGCGGGGCCGAGAAGAAGGCGTCCAGCTCGGCAATAAGCTGATCGTTCATGGCGTTGCGTTTTTCGGGGCGGTTAAAGATGATCGTGGCAATATCGCCCTCGATCTCGATCCGCGTCACCTTGATTTGTGCTGCTTGCTCAGCCATTTGTCCTACCCTCCTCGAAATTGGTCAAAATAGTTTTACGGCATAACAGTTCTTCTGTATATCGATTTCAACAGGAGGAGCGTCATGGTCGATTTCAGCAAGGTCCGAGCGATTGATTTCCACACCCACGCCGAGGAGCCGTGCAATCATGGCCGCGACGATGGGTACAATGAATTTCAGGCCGGGATGGCGGCCTACTTCAAAAACCCCGCAGGCGCCGAAGGGATGTTGCCCACGGTGCAAGACACCGCCGCCTATTACCGCGAACGCAACATTGCCGCCGTGATCTTTCCCGTCGATGCCGAGCGTGAGACCGGGTTTCGCCGCTATTCCAACGAGGAAGTGGCAGGCATTTGCGCCGAGAATGACGACATCCTGATCCCCTTCGCCTCCATTGACCCCCATAAGGGCAAGGCAGGCGCCCGCGAGGTCCGCCGGTTGGTCCGCGATTTCGGCGTGCGCGGGTTCAAGTTCCATCCGACAATGCAGGGCTTTTTCCCTAATGACCGCGACGCCTGCTACACGGTGCTAGAGGCCTGCGCGGAAGAAGGCGTGATAACCCTGTTTCACACCGGCCAAACGGGCGTGGGATCGGGGATGCGCGGCGGCATGGGGATGCGGTTAAAGTATTCCAATCCGATGCATCTGGATGACGTGGCCGTGGATTTCCCTGATATGCCAATCATTCTGGCGCACCCCTCGTTCCCCTGGACGGAAGAGGGGCTGGCGGTCTGTCAGCACAAGCCCAACGTCTACTACGACATGAGCGGCTGGAGCCCGAAGTATTTCCCCGAAACCTTCATCCGCTACGCCAATTCGATCCTGAAAAAGAAGATGCTATTCGGCTCGGATTGGCCTGCCATCACGCCGGACCGTTGGTTGGCTGATTTCGAGAAAGCCCCGTTCAAGGACGAGGTGCGCCCATTGATCCTCAAGGAAAACGCCCTCCGCTTGTTGGGCGAAACCGGCTGATTGTTCAGACTTAGGGCGGGGCAGGTGACGCCCCGCCTTACGGCAGCTTCTAGCTCGCGGGGCGGCCTTGGGGAGTGAGGGAAGAAAACGGTTTCCCAACGGCGGCCTCATACTCATCAGCGTCCCAGAAACCGATCAGAATACCTGATTCCGCCGCCTTGCTTTGGCGGGCCAACACCTCGGGCGTGGCGGTAATACGGGTGTGGTGACGGGTGGCCCAATCCAGAAGCGCGGCTTCCATCCGCGCGCGGACGGCGACATGTTCAGGCGCCTCCGACGCCCCCAGATCGGTCAGTTCGTGGGGGTCGGTTTCCAGATCGAACAGCACCGGGCGGAACCCTTCGCAGCGAATGAATTTCCAGCGACCGTCAAAGATCATCTTGGTGTGGGCGTCTTGTTGCTTTTGCCCAAGGCTCTTGGCCATCTCGGACCAATGATAATCATGCTCACTGATCGCATAGCGGCGCGAAAATCCTTCCTTGCCGTGCAAGATCGGGGTCAAGTCGCGCCCCTCCACCACATGGGGTTTCGCGCCGCATCCGGTGGCGTTCATGAAGGTTGGGGCAAGATCAATCATCTCGACCAATTCGTCCGACACAAGGCCGCGCGTGGCTTCGGCCTCGGGGCGGGGGTCGGCGATAATCAGCGGCACTTTAACCGCCATTTCGTGGTAGAAATCCTTATCGCCCATCCAGTGATCGCCCATGTAATCCCCGTGGTCCGAGGTGAAAGCGATGATCGTGTTCTCACTCAGGCCCTGGGCATCCATCCAAGCGAACAGCCGGCCAAGGTTGTCGTCTAACTGCTTGATAAGCCCCATATAGGCGGGGATGACATGGGTGCGCACATGATCGCGAGAGAAACTGCGGCATACGCGGGCGTCTTGGTAGGCTTTGACCAAGGGATGATCGGTGTCGTGCTCCGCGTCCGAGCGGATAGGGTCAACGATATGGGTCTCGTCATACATGTCGTGGTAGGGCGCGGGCACGATGTAGGGCCAGTGCGGCTTGATGTAGGACAGGTGGCAGACCCAGGGGCGGTCATCGCTGGCGGCCTCTTCCATGAACGCAATGGCTCGGTCAGTCATATAGGCCGTTTCGGAGTGTTCTTCCGGGACGTTGGCAGCAAGGCGAGAGTTTTCCAGAAGCCAAGCCGAAAGAAGCTCTCCATCGGCATCGACACCGGAATTGGCGAAGTCCTCCCAAGGATTGTCGGATTTGTAGCCATGGGCCTCTAGGTAATCATCATAAGCCGACCAGTGCTGGCGCGGGCTGTCGGGGTGCAGGCCGTCGTCACGCTCGAACGCTTCAAAGCCGCATTCGGCGGCGCGCACGCCGATTTCGCTATCGGCGGGAATGCCAAGCCAAGCCATCCCTTCGGCATCAGCAACCATATGGGTTTTGCCCACCAGCACGGCCCTTGCGCCGCCATCGCGCAGGTGGTCGCCCAAGGTCGGCTCTCCCACACGCAGGGGCATCCCGTTCCAGGTAGAGCCGTGGCTGCGGACGTAGCGCCCGGTATAGGCCGACATCCGCGATGGGCCGCAAACGGGGGATTGCACATAAGTGTTGGTGAAGCGCACGCCACGGGCGGCCAGCGCATCAATGTGGGGCGTATGTAGATGCGGGTGGCCGTAGCAGCTGAGGTAATCGAACCGAAGTTGGTCAGCCATGATCCACAGGACGTTGGGGGGCTTGCTCATGTCGCGGCTTCCTTATCTTCAATGATCGTTTCTATCGGCCTACGCAAAAATTCTTCGAACCGGCCCAGAAAGTCTACGAAGGTCTGGATCTCGGCTTCGGTGAATTCTTCGCGCAGGGCGGCGCGGCGGCTGGCCATGATTGGGGCGGCTCGGTCGTAGGCGGCACGGCCCTCGGCGGTGAGGGTCACAATGGTTTGCCGCCCGTCGCGGGAGTCACGGGTCATGGTAACGTAACCTTTGCGCCGCATCTCGGGCAGGGCGCGGCTAAGAAGGGAATGGTCGGCTCGCTGCACCTCGGCCAGATCGCGGATCGTCATGGGCCCCACTTCGGCCAGATCCCATAGGGTGCGCCATTCGACAATGGACAGGCCGCCGCCCATCTGCAACAGGCGCTGTCCCTGCTGGCGCGATGCGGCGTAGAGCGGAGACAGACGCGCAAATATATTCGTGTGCTCGCGCATTTTACGCGCGCCGATTTTGGCCTCGTCGGTGATTTGCACGTCGGTCATGGTGTTCTCCCTTCCCGCAATAAAGCATCAAAAAATAATACGTGACAAGTCACATAATATCTGTAACGTTCTTTAAAGAGCTCCCATCCGTGGGGCACTCGCCTTTGGAGGAAGGCGTAAGATCATTGGGAGGAATGACATGATTAAACAGACCCTATTTGGGGCCGCTCTGCTTGCAGCACCCTTTGCTGCACAGGCGCAAGTGACCCTGACCGCGGAAACCACCGCGCCGGGCTCCACGCCCCATTATATCGACACAACCCTTGCCGCTGTCCTGGACAGCGCCGGTGTGGCGACGATGCAGATCACCGAAGGGGCGACGCTGACCAACTCGGTTCAGGCCGTCGCTGAGGGCCGCTTGGACATGGCGCCAGCGCCAATGATCCTGCCGTTCCTTTTGTCGCGTGGCATTGGCCCTTACAGCGGTATCGCGCCGGAAGATGGGGCAGAGTTGGCAAGCAACGTGCGCGCCCTGTTCTTCAACGCGGCCTCGGGGCAGGTGTTCGGCCACTACAACAACACCGATATCGATGACATTCGGAACCTGGAAGGCCGGCGCATTTGGAACGGTCCCCCGCGCGGAGCGGCTTTGACCTCGGGCCGGGCGATGATCCAACTTTTGGCGGGCCTGAGCGAAGGTGAGGGCTATGAAGGCGTGCAGGACGCTTGGCCTGATACCGTTGGCGCCATCACCGGCGGTAGTGTCGATGCGTGGACGATCCCTGAAGGTCTGCCTTCCGGCCGTCAGATCGCTATCGCGGCGGCAGGGGGAATTACCCTTTACGATGTTCCCTCGGACCTTCTGGCAAGCGAGTTGGGCCAGCAGATCGTTGCGGCCCCGGGCCACGCGCCGTACTCCATTCCGGTAGATGCCTACCGCGAAGCCTATGCGGGTAACGACATTACCATCGTCACCGACGATGATACGTTTGATACCTTCGCCACCGCTTTCGCGCAGATCGTGCCTTCTTCGATGGATGAAGAGTTGGCCTATCAGATCACCGCAGCGATGCTGGCGGGGGAAGAGCGTTTTCTGACCAGCTCCCCCCGTGGACCATTCCTCAACATGTCGTTCGGCGATGTTGATGGGGTGAGCCAAGGCAATTGCGGGGCTGTTACGATCCTGATGCACCCCGGTGCTATCCGCGCCTATGAAGATGCGGGCCACACGGTTGCTGATTGCGTTCGGCCCTAAGTCGGATCAACGGACGGGCCGCTGTGGTGGCCCGTCGCTTTAATCCACTCAGATTAAGAGTATGCGATGACCGCCCCTGACACTGCCCGCGCCACCGGACAGCGCATCGCGCTTGTGCTTTCCCTGATCCTCGTGATCGTCGGAATGCTGAACACGATGCCCGAGATTTCAGGCCTGCAAGACTTCGTTCGTACGGTAACGGGGCAGCGCTACCTGCGGATTTCCGGCTTCCCGCCTGAATATTTCTATCCGCCGGTGTTCGTTGTGATGATGATTATCGTCGCCTTGGATGCCAGCGTTTTCCGGGCGTGGCGCAAGGAGAAACCGCATTTCGCGTGGTTGGGGCTGCTTCTGGACCTTGGGCTAGTCATCGCGGCGGTGCTTGCAGCCGTTGGGTTTCTTGTGGAAATCGACTCGATCTGCCTTTTCGACCAACTCAGCGGAGAGCGCGCGCGCCTGATCCAAGACGCCGCCGAACGCTCGGCCGGGGTGATCCCGGGGATGTCGTTCGAGGCGGAAGTTCCTGCGTGTCAGGCGCGATTTGGGGTCTGGATCATTCCCCTGCTGTTCACGATTATCACGCTGTTTTTCCTTTATAACGTGCGTGTCTGGGGCTGGCCCTTGGTGGCAGTGGCCAGCGTCGTGGTCCTCTATACCGTTGGCACGGCGCTGATCTGGGTTTTTGACCTGAGCGATAACAACTTTCTGCTGACCAAGTTGGGGGCCGACGGCGGTGACCCGCTGGCGGCCGCGATCCAGAAAGTTACCAACGTCTTCATCACGCCCGATGGCTTCATGGGCCGGTTCATGGATATTATCGTGAACCAAGTCTTCCCCTATATCGTGCTTGGCGCGCTGTTTGGGACATCAGCGGGGGGCACCTCGCTTATCAAACTGGCGGTGCGCTTGACGCGCAACCTTCGCGGCGGTCCGGCCCATGCGGCCATTGTCTCGTCGGCCATGTTTGGCACGATCACTGGGGGGCCTGTGACCAACGTGCTATCCACCGGGCGCCTGACAATCCCGATGATGCAGCGCAACGGGTTCTCTCCGCAGTTCGCCGGCGGGGTCGAGGCCGCCGCATCCTCTGGCGGGCAGATCATGCCGCCGGTGATGGGGGTCGCGGCCTTTGTCCTCGTGGCGCTGACATCGGTGCCCTACACCAGCGTCATCAAGGCGGCATTCCTGCCCGCGATGTTCTTCTTCTTCTCCATCTTCCTTGCGGTGATGTTCCAAGCCCGCCGCGACAAGATTGAGGCGATGCGCGAGATCCCTGAAGATCTGGTGATGGCGCGGCAGGATTGGCTGAACCTTATCATCATTGCGGTGCCGATCCTGACCATCTTGTTCCTGCTTCTGGGCAACAAGGACGAAGTGGGCGCGGGATGGCTATCGTTCATCTTGCCTGAGTTCATGTTGCAAACTCTTGTGAATGCGACGGGCGACGCCGTGTCGGCAGGCTGGTGGGCGGTGATCGTGTTGCTGCCCTTGCTGTTCCTAGATCCGGCGACGCGGGCGATGCCATCCAAGGTGTTGGTGTCCTTGGCCGAAGGGGGTGTGCTGATCTCCCGGCTGTTCCTGTTGCTTTTCGCGGTGTCGATTATCGCTGCGTTCCTCAACGAAAGCGGCTTGACCGGAGAGCTGACCCGCGCCGTCACCTCGTGGTTGGAGAGGGCGCAAATGCTATCGATTTTCGGCTTCCAGATCCCCATCGTGGGCGGCGTCTACCTGATGTTGGCGCTGACCTGCGCGATGCTTTGCGCCATCATCTTGGGCATGGGAATGCCCACAGTGCCTGCCTATGTGAACGTGGCGCTTTTGCTGGGGCCGCTATTGGCGAACCTTGGGGTCAGCTTCTTCACAGCACACATGTTCGTGTTCTACTTCGCCGTCGCCTCGGCCATCACACCACCTGTGGCAATTGCCGCCTTCGCCGCCGCGTCCATCACAAGGACCGAGCCGATGCGTACTGGAATTGCTGCCGTGCGCGTGGGGATCGTCATGTTCACGATCCCCTTCGTCTTCGCGTGGTATCCTGAATTGCTGTTGATCGAAGAGGCCGTAACCATCACCGACGACAGCGGCAGCCGCGCCTTGATTGAGGGCTATAGCGGCCAGATCGAATTTGGCCCCTTGGCCGCCTTGGCAGCGCGGATCGTCTTGGCCCTCTATCTGGTCGCCTCGGCGCTGTCGGGGTTCGACAAAGCGCGGTTGAGCCGGGGCGAGGTGGCCATACGCCTTCTTGTGGCGGTATTGGTCCTTTGGAAAACCGCGATGGTGATGTGGATCAGTTTGATCGCAGCCGTGGTGCTGATCGCGGGCCATGCCTTTTTGGCAAACCGCCCGCGCTCAGCCCCGCAGGTTTAAGCCACGGTCGTCCTTGGTCCGCGGATGAGAAGCCACAGGGCAAAGCCGATCTCGGACAGGGTTACAATTCCCAGCAAGGCAAGCTTCACCGCTTCTAACGTGGTGGCGTGGGGCAGGGCGAACATCTGCACGCTATCCACCAGATAACCCACGCCTCCCACCATCAACCCCAGCCCTAACAACCGGGGAAACAGGTCAGAGCGGATCACCAAACTGCCAAGCAGCAGCAGGTGCAGGCAGAAAAACAGCTGCCAGATCCAGACGCCCGCATCGTGGATATGGCGCATCAACCCGGCCAACTCGATGCGCTGAAGCTCGGAAAAGCTGCCCAATGGCACCGTGCCATCGGCGAGCGCTATGGCGCCTGCATGAAAGAACAACATCGCCGCCATCACGGCGACCATCATCAACCGTGCGAAAGCCGCCGCCAGCGATAGGGTGGCGTTGACCGGTTTGAAGATGAAATACAGCATGACGCAGACCAGAACCTCGGCCGTCATCATCACGACATCACCGACCAGACCGGCATGGAAGAGCCCGCGTTGCACCGCGATATTTGCGAAAGTTCCCGCCGGATCGCCGGGCACGTTCAGGGTGCTCGGCACGAAAAGAATGGCAAAGCCCCCGGCAAAGGCGATGACGAGGTATAGCAGGCCGGTGACACGGGCATAGGCCCGAGAGGAGGGATCATCGAAGACACGCATGGGAGGGCTCCTTTTGCGGTGGGTGTGACATCTCCCTTTGTCATACGCCGATCCGAGCTCTATGGAATTGAATGGATTTGCGGATTTCATATGCAAATATGCATGGAAAGCCGTCGGGCCGGGTTTTGAACCCTGTTACGAATACCCCTGCCTATTGTTGTTGGCCCGGTTTTGCCCTAACTAGAAGACCGCCCAACCGCTTGCCCGTGGATTGATTAAGTGACTGACAATAAACGAATTAACCTAGATCGCAGCGCGCGTTTGTCCGTCGCCCCGATGATGGATTGGACCGATCGCCACTGTCGCTTCTTCCATCGGCTGATGTCGCAGCAGGCGTTGCTCTATACCGAAATGGTGACAGCCCCCGCGGTCATTAACGGGGATCGGGCGCGGTTGTTGGACTTCAACGGGGCCGAGCACCCCGTCGCGCTGCAACTGGGCGGCTCGATCCCGTCAGAGCTGGCGCAGGCTACGCGGATCGCCAATGACTGGGGCTATGATGAGGTGAACCTGAACGTCGGCTGCCCCTCGGACCGGGTCCAATCGGGCTGTTTCGGGGCGGTCTTGATGAAGCAACCGGACTTGGTCGCCGAATGTGTCGCCGCGATGCAGGACGCCAGCGAAGTTGAGGTCACCGTGAAGTGCCGCATCGGCGTGGATGAGCAAGACCCGGCAAAGGCCTTGCCGCACTTCCTCGACGCCATAGTCGGGGCAGGGGTGCGGCGCGTCACGATCCACGCGCGCATGGCGTGGTTGCAGGGGTTGAGCCCGAAACAGAACCGGGACGTGCCACCGTTGGACTACGATCTGGTCCACGCCATGAAACGTGCCTATCCGCAGCTGCATATTTCGATCAACGGTGGCATCGCCACGCTCGCTGAGGCGCGCAAGCATCTGGACGCGGGCCTGGACGGCGTGATGATCGGCCGGGCCGCTTATCACACCCCGGCCGAGGTTCTTTTGCAGGCCGATCAGCTGATATACGGCGCGGATCACCCGCCGCGCAGTGCCGTAGATGTGGCCCACCGAATGCTCCCCTATATCGAGGCGCATCTGTCGGGCGGCGGCCGTTTGAACCAAATCACCCGCCATATCCTTGGCCTTTTTGCAGGCCGCCCCGGCGCCCGTGGGTGGAAACGGGTTCTGTCCGAGGGCGCGCATCTGGAAGGCGCAGGGCCCGAGTTGATCGAACGCGCCCTGGAAGAAGTCACCACCCGCGCAGCTTAAGCGGATTTGAGATTGCGGGGGCGCAAAGGGGCAGATATACCGCGCCTCAGCGGACCCTTAGCTCAGCTGGATAGAGCGCTGCCCTCCGAAGGCAGAGGCCAGAGGTTCGAATCCTCTAGGGTCCGCCATTTTTACCTGCTCCATCTATGGAAGCCTTTGGCAAACGGCGCTTTTCAGGCACTACGGAACGGGCCGTGGCACCCCACCGCTCTTGCGCCGTGACCTGCTATCCTGTTCCCTCAACGGGACAGTTTTGCACAGAAGGGCTGCCCATGCACATCTCCATCGCTGATATCCGCGCCACGGCTGAAGCGGCGTTGCTGGCCCATGGGGCGGGCGCTTTTCAGGCTGCCGAAGTGGCCAAAGCCGTTGCTCGGGCCGAGGAGACGGGAAACATTATCTGCGGGCTCTATTACCTTGAAAGCTATTGCACGCAGCTTGCTTCGGGGCGAGTGAACGGCACAGTGGAGCCGGATGTTTCGCAACCCAAAAAAGGCGTTACCCGAGTTGACGCGCGGTTCGGCTTTGCACAACCGGCGTTCACGCGCGCGCTTCCTCAGGCGGTGGCCGCGGCGCAGGAGGTGGGCGTTGCGACCTTGACGGTCGCCCACGCCCATACCTGCACGTCCCTTGGCTACTTCACCGAACAGATCGCGGCGCACGGGCTGATCGCCATCGGGTTTACCAATGCCTCTGCCATTGTGGCGGCGCCGGGGGGCAAGACGCCGGTCCTTGGGACCAACCCCATCGCCATGACGGTGCCGGGCCCCGATGCGCCGCTGATGCACGCGGATTTCTCTACCTCGGCGGTGGCCTTGGGCAAGATCACCATGGCCAAAGCGGCGGGCGAGGCGATCCCGCTTGGATGGGCTGTAGATGCTGAGGGACAGCCGACCACGGACCCGGAAGCGGCAATAAAGGGCGCCTTGGTCAGCGCGGCGGGGCCGAAAGGGTGGGCGTTTGGCCTGTTGGTAGAGGTGATGGCAGCCGGGCTGACGGGGTCGGTTAACTCATTAGATGTCAAAGGCTTGAAGGTGGCAGATGGCAAGCCCCACGATCTGGGCCAGGTTTATCTGCTGATTGATCCGCAGGGGCATGCCGGGGCGGATGTCATGGCCGAGCGCCTCGCGCGGGTGGCCGATGTGGTGGCAAGCGACGGCGGCACCGGGCGTATACCCGGTGCGTCGCGCAAGCATTTGGACCCGGTTGATGTGCCCGATGCCCTGTGGACTTTGGTTTGTGGGCTGGCGAAGGGTTAACCCTCTTCCGGGCCTGCTTCCTCGCGCCGTGCGGCAGCCTTTCCTGCGAAATAGGCCGCGCCCATCAGGATCGCCCTTGCTAATAGTCTGATAGCCATGGCGTTACTCCGCTGCGGTGGATCGTTTGGGAAGCACCCAATCGGGGCGCACGAAATGGCAGGTGTAGCCGTTGGGAATACGCTCCAGATAATCCTGATGCTCTGGCTCGGCTTCCCAGAACGGGCCAACGGGTTCCACCTCGGTCACGACCTTTCCGGGCCAAAGTCCCGACGCGTTCACATCGGCGATCGTGTCTTCGGCCACGGATTTCTGAGTGTCATCCACGTAGTAGATGGCGCTACGGTAGCTCATGCCGCGATCGTTGCCTTGGCGGTTCTCCGTGGTGGGATCGTGGATCTGGAAGAAAAACTCCAGCAATTGGCGATAGCTGATCTTTGCCGGATCATAGAGGATCTCGATCCCTTCGGCGTGGGTTCCGTGGTTGCGATAGGTGGCGTTTTCGACGTCTCCGCCGGTGTAGCCAACGCGCGTCTCTTCGACGCCCGGCATCTTGCGGATCAAATCCTGCATGCCCCAGAAACAACCGCCTGCTAAAACTGCGCGTTCGGTCATGCTACGTCCTCCACTTGGTTAATGTATGCGCCATAACCTTCCGCTTCCATGTCGTCACGGTGCACGAAACGCAAGGAGGCGGAGTTGATGCAGTATCGCAAACCGCCGCGATCTGGGGGGCCATCGGGGAACACGTGACCCAAATGGCTGTCGCCGTGGCTAGAGCGGACTTCGGTGCGGACCATGCCAAGGGACATATCGCGCAGTTCGTTCACGTGAGCGGGTTCAATCGGCTTGGTGAAGCTCGGCCAGCCACAGCCGGATTCGTATTTGTCGGAAGAGGCGAACAGCGGCTCGCCCGATACGATATCAACGTAAATGCCCGGCTCCTTGTTATAGAGCAACTCTCCGGTTCCGGGGCGCTCTGTCGCGTCCTGTTGAGTGACGCGGAATTGTTCGGGCGTCAGAGTGGCGATCACATCGGGGTTCTTGGTGTAGGTGGTCATGGGGCCTCCGCTTGTTGTCAGGCAGAATATGGGGGCGGCGGGGCGATTGTCCAACGGGGTTTGCGGTCACGATAACGCGTCTGGCATGGGCAACAAAAAACGCCCCATGCGCAGCGGCTGGGGCGTTAATGAATTTTTTGGACGGGGCAGGGAACTTTTGCCGACGTCGGGTGTTAGTCAGGCATGAAGCGTCGCACCAGCCCGAACCCGATCTTAGCCGCCCCAGCTGCGGACGGGGCCACAGTCCATGTGCACGAAGTTGGAGCTGGAGTAGCGCCCAACACCGCCTGCATTGCAGGCGCGCGCCGCGTTGAAGATTTGGTTAACGGAGCGCGATTGCAGTTGCAAATCAGCGGCTTCGCCCACCATGTGGCGCGAGTTTCGCGCAACACCGGAAGACCGGCGGCGCAGCATCGCGTTCGTTTCGGGGGAGCGGTAACCAGACAGAAGCGTGTAAGGCTCGGACGTTTCCATCAGGTTGTGCGCAGCGGCCATAATGTCGACCGTGCCAATGTTGATGTCGATCACACCATCGGTGCGCCAGTCGCGCATGAAGTAGTTAACCTCTTCCAGAGCCGGGGCGATATATTCACCCTCGATCCAGTAGATCATGTTCAGGCTTTCACCCGCGCGGCCGTTATACATGTTGAGGCGGCGAATATCGCCAGCGCCCCGCAGAAGGCCGGTCGCATTCGCCATCACCGGCGCTGCGGCAACAGTAGTGGCCGCGAACGCGCGCATCAGCGAGCGTCGAGAAAATTGTGTCGTCATGGGATATTGCCCCTTTTTACTGCCCGTTCCGTGTCAGCACAGTCAGGCCGTTTGTCCAAAACGACCCTCACCAGAATTGTGCACTGTCCCCACAGGCTTAGTGTGGACTGAATGACACAATCGAAACTTTTTCGGAAGTCTTATTGCGCTCCCGAATACGCATACCCCCGAATCTAGGCAATTTTCTGCCGGTTTAGCGGAATCACACCGGCAAAGATGGGCCAGAAGCACGATCACGCCCGGGTGCAGTTCGGGGGCCAATCACTGTCACAAGGGTGGGTTTCCACCGTTGCAGGATTGAAACTACCGGTAAAATCTTACAAAAACGTGAATAGACACTGACGCGTCATCACGCGAGGGTGATTTCCATTGAATGACTGCTCAAAGTTTACCGCTGCGGGGATATGTAAGATGTTGAAATTCGCAAAGCTTTCGCTTTTGTCGTTGGCCTTGGCCGGGACGCCGATGGTGTCGGTCATGTTGACCCCAAGCCAAGCCGAAGCGCAGGCGTTCTCAGCTTTGCGCCAAGCCATCGCCGAGGCATCTTCCACGGAAGAGCAGCTTGCCGCTTTCTACCGCGAGCGTGACTTCCAGCCGATTTGGACGACCGCGGACGCCGCCGACCGCCGCAACGCGCTGTTTAGCGCGCTGGCAGACGCCCATAACCACGGTTTGCCGACGCAGCGCTACGACACGACTGATCTGGTGGCCGCATTTGAAAGCGCGACGAATCCCTACGAGATGGGCCGCGCCGACGTTCAGGCCTCGCTTTTGTTCTTGCAGTATGCCCGCGACATTCATTCGGGCTTCCTGGAGCCGGGCGACATCGTGGGGGACATCGTTCACACCTTGCCGCGCCGTGATCCGCTAGAGCTTTTCACCGAGTTCGCCGCGTCAAACCCCTATGAATACATCGCGTCGCTACCGCCTCAGCACCCGGAATACACGCGGTTGCAGCGTGCAAAGCTTCGCCTGGAAGGCCTGATCGACGAGGGCGGCTATGGTCCCACGGTCCAAGCGGGCTCCCTCGCGCCGGGGGCAACTGGCAGCTCGGTTGTGCAATTGCGCAACCGTCTGATGGCGATGGGCTACCTGGACCGCTCGGCCACGGCGACATACGACGTGCGCCTGCAACAGGCCGTGTTGGAGTTTCAGGTTGATAACGGGATTACCGCCGACGGGATCGCCGGGAGCGACACGATCCGCGCCGTAAACCGGTCCGCGACTGAGCATCTGTCCGAGGTTATCCTTGCGATGGAACGTCAGCGGTGGCTGAATTTCGAACGCGGCCCGCGCCACGTCTTCGTCAACCTGCCGGATTTCCACACCCGCGTGATTGATGATGGGGAAGTGACCTTTATCACCCGCTCTGTCATCGGCTCGCGCGATAGCGACCGTCGTACGCCCGAGTTCTCGGACACGATGGAGCATCTGGTGATTAACCCCAGCTGGTACGTGCCACGGTCAATTGCGCGGGGGTACATCCCTTCGATCATCGCGGGGGGGGCGAACCATCTGGAGCTGATGTCCAACGGCCGCCCGGTAAGCCGTGCCAACGTGGATTGGAGCCGGGTTTCGGCGGGGAACTTCCCCTTCGACCTGCGCCAGCCCCCCGGTCCGCGCAATGCCCTTGGCTTGGTGAAGTTCATGTTCCCGAACCAGTGGAACATCTATCTGCACGACAGCCCCGATCAGCACCTGATGACCCACGAGGTTCGGGCCTATTCCGCGGGCTGTGTCCGTTTGGATGACCCCTATGAGCTGGCCTACCATCTTCTTGCTGCGCAGGAAGAAGACAGCCGTACCTTCTTCGACACGATCCTGCATTCGGGCCGCGAGACTCAGGTGAACCTTGAAACACCAATTCCGGTTCACATCGTTTACTGGACCTCTTGGGTTGATACCGAGGGCCGCCTGAACTTCCGCAACGACATCTACGGGCGGAACGCGCAATTGCGTCAGGCGATCCAGAACCTTGGGGTGGAGATCAGAGGCGTGAACAGCTAATCCTGTCCCCGAAAGCTTCGGGGAATGACATGGCTGAATTCAGCGTAAAAGATATTGCAGCGGCGCTTGGGGCAGAGGTCTTGGGCGCCGCTGATCTTTTGGTGACGGGCGTGGCCGAGCCGGCGCAGGCAGGGCCAGAGCATTTGGCGCTGGCGATGCGACCCGAATATGCGGAAGGCTTACGGGCGGGCCGAGCTCGGGTTGCGGTGATCGGCGCGGATATGGATTGGCAGGCGTTGGGGCTGGAAGCCGCGATTATTGCGCCGCGACCGCGTTATGCCATGGCCGGTGTGACGGCGGCGATGGACGCGGGTCCCGGGCTTAAGCCCGGTCTACACCCCATGGCCGTGATCGACCCGAGTGCCGAGATCGGGGAAGGGGCCGCGATTGGTCCATTTGTGGTGATCGGCGCGGGGGTTCGTATTGGCGCCCGGGCGCGGATCGCGTCCCATTGCTCCATCCAGGATGGGGCGCAGATCGGCGATGATGTGCTGCTTCATGAAGGGGTGCGTGTGTGCCACCACGTCCAGATCGGGCACCGTTTCATTGCCCAACCCGGTGCGGTTTTGGGCGGCGATGGCTTCAGCTTCGTGACCCCACAGAAGTCGCAGGTCGAACGTGCCCGCGAAAGTCTGGGCACAGCGACGGAAACCGCGACAGAGCAATCTTGGGTGCGCATCCATTCCCTCGGTTCCCTTATCATTGGCGATGATGTCGAAGTGGGCGCTAATACGGCGATTGACCGCGGCACGATTGCGAACTCGGAAATCGGCGACGGCACCAAGATCGATAACCTCGTGCACATCGGCCATAACTGCGTGATCGGCAAAGATTGCCTGATCTGCGGCCAAACCGGCTTTGCAGGTTCGGTCCAGATGGGGGACCGCGTGGTTCTGGGCGGCAAATGCGGCGTCAGCGACAATATCACTATTGGCAATGACGTTGTGGCGGCGGGATCTTCGAAGCTGTTCACCAACGTGCCTGCGGGCCGCATGGTCATGGGGCATCCGGCGGTGAAGATGGACACCCATGTCGAGATGTATAAGGCCCTGCGCCGCCTGCCGCGTACGGCCCGCATCGTCTCGGATCTGCAAAAAGCCGTTTCCAAGCCAGACAAGACGTCTTAGACCAGCGCCAACCAGCGGGAAGAGAGCCATGGCCACGACCGTCAAAGATAAGATTATCGCGATCATCGCCGAGCAAGCCGTGCTTGAACCGGGCGATGTTGCAGAGACATCGACGCTGGACGATCTGGGGATCGACAGCCTTGGACTGGTCGAATCCATCTTCGCAATTGAAGAAGCTTTCGACATCCAGGTGCCCTTCAACGCCAATGAGCCTGAGGCGTCGGAATTCGACATCTCCTCGGTGGCGGCGATTGTACGGGCGGTGGAAGGCCTTCTGGCCGAGCAAAAGGGTTAACCCATGCGCCGCGTTGTGATTACCGGGCAGGGCACGATCAATGCGCTGGGGGCCGATGTGCCCTCGACCCTAGAGGCATTTCGCAAAGGGCGCTGCGGGATTTCTCAGCTGGAATTGCGTGACGTGGACCGGCTCAGCGTCAAGATCGGCGGTCAAGTAAAGGGCTATGACCCTGAAAGCCTGTTCAACCGCCAGCAGATCGCCCTATATGACCGCTTCACCCAATTCACCCTGATCGCGGCCCGCCAAGCCCTTGATGGTATGAGCTTTTCCGGTGAGGCAGCGGCGCGCGCCGGTGTGGTTCTGGGCACTGCCGGGGGCGGGGTGAACACCTGGGATGAAAACTACCGCTCGGTCTACGAGGAAGGGAAGAACCGCGTTCATCCTTTCGTGGTGCCCAAATTGATGAACAACGCGGCCGCGTCCCATGTGTCGATGGAATGGAACCTGAAGGGGCCGAGTTTCTCGGTCGCGACGGCTTGCGCCTCGTCCAACCACGCGATGGGGCAAGCCTTCAACCTGATCCGTTACGGCGGGGCCGATGTGATGGTCACTGGCGGGTCCGAGGCGATGCTGTCGTTTGGGGGCGTCAAAGCGTGGGAGGGTTTGCGCGTCATGTCCAAGGACGCCTGCCGCCCGTTCTCGGCAAACCGCAACGGCATGGTGCAAGGCGAAGGTGCGGCGGTTTTCGTGTTCGAGGAGTTGAACCATGCCCGTGCCCGTGGGGCCGAAGTCCTTGCTGAGGTCGTGGGCTTCGCCATGACCTCGGACGCGGCGGATATCGTGATGCCTTCGCAACAGGGCGCGGCGCGGGCCATCGGCGCGGCGCTGCAAGACGGCGGGCTGAACCCCGAGGACGTGGGCTACATCAACGCCCATGGCACCGGGACGGCGGCCAACGACAAGGTGGAATGCGCCGCCGTGGCCCATGTCTTCGGCCCCCATGCCGATGATCTGATGATCTCATCTACCAAATCCATGCATGGCCACCTGATCGGCGGCACCGGCGCGGTGGAGCTTTTGGCCTGCATCATGGCCCTGAAAGACGGGGTGATTGCGCCGACCATTGGCTATCAGGAACCTGACCCCGAATGCGCTCTGGACGTTGTCCCCAACGAGGCGCGAGATGCCAAAGTTGATGCCTGCCTATCGAACGCCTTCGCCTTCGGGGGCTTGAACGCAGTTCTGGCGCTCCGCGCCGCGCCCTAAGAAACCTCAGAGAACGAGCCAAAGAAAAGCCCGCCGGATCGCTCCAGCGGGCCAATCTTGCCGCCCCGCATATGCCGAGGCATGTGTCGGGCGTAACTTCCGGGAGCTTACTCCGTCGCTTCTTCCGTCGGTTCCGCATCCCCTTCGGCGGCTGCGGCTTCTTCCTGAGCTGCAATAAAGGCACGCACCTCGGTAATGCGTTCTTGCAGGGAGTCGAACGCGGCGGTGAACCCGCGCAAAGAGGCGGTCGTGGGGACAGGCGCGCCGCCCATTTGACCAAGTTCATCGCGCAAGAGGGCAAACAAAACCACCTGCGTGTCGGCGCCGTTCTCAAACTGGGCCACGTTTTCCGCCGTCAGAGACAGTTGCACAAAGCACCCAATGGGGCGGCAGAACGCATAGGGCACAACGGCGGGCTCGGCGTCATCAACGCGAATCTGAAGGCCCGGGCTCAGCAGTGTATCGAGCGGTGTGAGGATCGTTGCGTTGGCAACAGTTTCGCCATCGTCGATCAAGGCGGCCGCGATGCGGAATTCAGCCACGGGGTTGCCGTTTTCCTCTTCCAACAGTTGGAACATCTCGCAACGGTCTGGGATGTCTTCGCCTTCCGAACGGATACACCGCACCTGCCAGTCGCGGAAAATCTCCGCGACGTAAGGCTCTCCGGCCTCCACTTCGCTGCGGTCTGGCAATACCAGCGGCTCAGCAGCCTGTGCCAAGGCAAGGCTCGGCAGGGTCAGGGCGGCTACAAAGCCCAAAACGATCGGCTTAAAAAACGTCATACGATGCGCTTCCTTATAAACGTCAGTCTACTCGGCCCGTTAACAAATGGCCGTTAAGAAAGGTGGCTATCATGTAGGGGGCTGGTCTGTCAGGCGCAAAATGCGGATCGGTGGGGGGCATCGGCAAAGGATTGCGGATTGGATCAGTCGGGTGGGGAATATGGCGAAAGTCGAGATAGGCGGCACTGATGCGCGGCCCTGAAAAGGCGAAAGGGTCCGTAGTACGGACCCTTTTCTTTTGTCTCTCCCTGTCGGACTGGCCGACTTGTGTACAGCAACCTAAGGGACAGGTCGCGACCCGTCAACAGCCCATTTCAAGGAATGTGATGAGTATCATTTCCTATTTAAATACAAGCGCTTGCCCATAAAAGAACCGCGCCAGAGCGGCGCGGCCAGTTGACAGGGAGGAAGTCAACACCGCGCCAAAGGCGTGGTGATGAACTCACTCTGGCGTAGAAAGGTTAAAAATGTATTGTTCAGCGGAGAAAAACTGAGATCAGGGACAAATCGCAATGCCAGAGCAGGTGAACAACGGTATTTTCGTGGGCGGCGGCGGGCCGGATTATGGCTTGGCGCAATTGCTGCGCCCCGATTACGCAAACCGCCACGGCCTGATTGCTGGCGCCACGGGAACCGGCAAAACGGTGACGTTGCAAATCCTCGCCGAAAGCTTCTCGGCCATGGGCGTGCCGGTGATCCTGTCGGATGTGAAGGGCGATCTCTCTGGTCTGGCTCAAGCAGGGTCCGAAGGTTTCAAACTCCACGGTGCGTTCACCGAGCGGGCGCAAACCATCAATTTCGCCGATTACGCCTACCGTGCTTTCCCGGTCACCTTCTGGGATCTCTTCGGCGAACAAGGCCACCCGATCCGCACGACCGTCGCCGAAATGGGCCCGCTCCTGCTGGCCCGTCTTCTGGACCTGTCCGATGCGCAGGAAGGTGTGCTGAACATCGCCTTCCGCGTCGCCGATGAAGAGGAATGGCCGATCCTCGACCTCAAAGACCTGCAAGCCCTCCTGGTGTGGGTCGGTGAAAACCGCAAAACGCTGTCTCTGCGCTACGGCAATGTCTCGACCGCCTCTGTCGGCGCGATCCAACGGCGGCTTCTGGTGCTCGATAATGAGGGCGGCACAGGCTTCTTTGGCGAACCGGCGCTGGACCTCGATGATCTGTTTCTCACGGACGAGGCCGGGGCAGGGCGGATCAACATCCTCGCCGCCGACAAGCTGATGCAATCGCCGCGCCTCTATGCGACCTTCCTTCTCTGGCTGCTGTCGGAATTGTTCGAGACCCTTCCCGAGGTGGGCGACCCCGATAAACCCAAACTGGTGTTCTTCTTCGATGAGGCGCATTTGCTGTTTGAGGATGCCCCAAAGGCGCTGGTCGATAAGGTAGAGCAAGTCGCCCGCCTGATCCGTTCCAAGGGCGTGGGCGTCTACTTCATCACCCAAAACCCCGCGGACGTGCCCGAAGATATCCTCGGCCAACTTGGCAATCGTGTCCAACACGCCCTGCGCGCCTTCACCGCCAAAGATCGTCGCGCTTTGCAACAGGCCGCGGAAAACTACCGCGACAACCCCGCCTTCGATATCGAAGACGCGATCCGTGAAGTGGGCGTGGGCGAGGCGGTGACCTCGCTTCTGGAACGTAAAGGCATCCCCGGCATCGCGCAGCGCACGCTGATCCGGCCCCCGTCGTCGCAATTGGGCCCGATATCCACCGCGACCCGTTCCCAGGTCATGGATCAATCCCCCGTTGCAGGTAAATACGAGGCCGTCCAAGATCGGACCAGCGCCTATGAAATCCTCCAGGAACGCGCGGCCGCCGCGGCCCGTGAAGCCGAGCAAGCGGAAGCCAAGGAAGAAGAGGCCCCCCCAGCCGAGCGGGAATACCGCGCCGGTCGCCGCTATACCGGCGGCGGCGTCAGCCGCTCCACCTCCAAACCGCGCCGCCGCTCCAGCCGCTCCGATAGCGTCGGCACCGCCTTTGCCAAAAGCTTTGCCCGCCAAATGGGCACCCAGTCGGGCCGTGCCGTGGTCCGGGGCATCCTCGGTGGCCTCTTCCGCGGCCGCTAGCACCCAGCCCCAAAACGGCGCGCGCCCCCCCGGTCCGGGCGCGCGCCCTCGCGGTCACACGCCAACCCTCCCCATTTCACCTTGGCAAATACACCTCCCCCCGGAGGGTCGCTTCGCGCCATATCCCTAAGCCATCGCACCCACGCCCCCTCACATCCCCGTTATCCCCCGGCCAAAGCCCCGCCAAAGCCCCGCCAAAGCGTCGCATCCCCCCCGGTGCTCTCTGGCGTCACCACCGCCCGCGGCCTACAACACCCCCATGATAGTTGAACTCGGACACTTCGCCCTGATCCTCGCCTTCGCGGTGGCGATCTTCCAATCGATCGTTCCAATGCTCGGCGCTGCGCGGGGGAACCAGTCTTGGATGGCCACGGCGGAACCCGCTGCCAGTGCGCAATTCCTGCTCACGGGCTTTGCTTTCGCGGCGCTGACCTATGCCTTCGTGACCTCGGATTTCTCCCTCAGCCTCGTTGCCGCCAACTCCCATACGGCCAAGCCGCTGCTCTATAAAATCTCGGGCGTTTGGGGCAATCATGAAGGCTCTCTCCTGCTCTGGGTTCTGATCCTGACCCTCTTTGGCGCTTGTGCGGCCTGGTTCGGCAAAGGCCTGCCGCCGACGCTCCGCGCCCGAGTGCTTGCGGTGCAATCGGCCATTGCCACGGCATTCTTTGCCTTCATTCTCTTCACCTCGAACCCCTTCCTGCGCCTCGCGGCCCCTCCCTTCGACGGCCAAGACCTCAACCCCCTGCTGCAAGACCCGGGGCTCGCGTTTCACCCACCCTTTCTCTATCTCGGCTATGTGGGCCTCTCGATGGCCTTCTCTTTCGCCGTTGCCGCCCTGATCGAGGGCCGTGTGGACGCGGCTTGGGGCCGGTGGGTGCGGCCCTGGACCTTGGCGGCTTGGATTTTCCTGACCATTGGCATCGGCTTGGGCTCATGGTGGGCGTATTATGAACTTGGTTGGGGCGGTTTCTGGTTCTGGGACCCGGTCGAGAACGCCTCTTTCATGCCTTGGCTGATCTCGGCGGCGCTTTTGCATTCGGCCATCGTGGTGGAAAAACGCGAAAGCCTCAAAAGCTGGACCATCCTTCTGGCCATCCTCGCCTTCGGCTTCTCGCTGATCGGGACATTCATCGTGCGCTCAGGCGTGCTGACCTCGGTCCATGCCTTCGCCAATGACCCGGAACGCGGGGTCTTTATTCTCATCATTCTGGCAATCTTCATGGGCGGCGCGTTGCTGTTGTTCGCCCTGCGTGCCGGCGCGATGGAGGCCAAGGGTGTCTTCTCCACCGTCAGCCGCGAAAGTGGGCTGGTGATCAACAACCTGCTGTTAGCGGTCTCTTGCTTCGTGGTCTTTATCGGCACGATCTGGCCCCTGATTGCTGAGTTGTTCTTTGACAGAACCCTGTCTGTTGGCCCGCCGTTCTTTGACGCGGCTTTCACGCCTTTCGTTTTCGGCCTAGCCGTTGTGCTTCCCGTCGCGGCGATGCTGCCTTGGAAACGCGCAAAGCTCGGCAAGCCCCTGCGGGCGCTTGTGCCCGCTGCCGTTTTGGCAATTGCGGTCGGTTTGCTGGCTTGGGCGATGTATTCGGGCCGCACGGCGATTGCGCCTTTGGGGGTTGGTCTGTCTGTTTGGTTGGTGGCGGGCGCGGCAACGGACCTTTGGTCGCGTACCGGGCGCGGTGCTTTTGGCGGCCGTATGCAACGGCTATGGCGTTTGCCGAGGGCCGATTGGGGCAAGTCCATTGCCCATGCGGGCGTGGGCGTGACGCTTTTTGGAGTTGTCACGCTGACCGGTTACCAGATCGAAGATATCCGCGTCGCCCATGAGGGAGAGGCCTACGTCGTCGGCGCCTATGAGGTGGAGTTGGTGGGTGTGGAAGATAACGTCCCCGGTCCCAACTACTTCAGCACCGTCGCCACGGTGATCGTTCGCGATCCTTCTACGGGCGCCGAGATTGCAGTGCTGTCGCCAGAGCGGCGCATCTATCCGGTGGCCGGGATGCCCACGACCGAGGCCGGTATTGACGGCGGCGTGGCACGGGACGTCTATATCACTCTCGGCGATCCCCAAGAGGGCGGCGGGTGGGCGCTGCGGGTCTGGATCAAACCCTTTGCCAATTGGATCTGGTGCGGGGCGATCGTCATGGCTTTGGGCGGTTTGTTGAGCCTCAGCGACCGCCGCTATCGCATGGCTGCGGGCGCTGCCCGGCAACGGCCTGCGGCCAAGGGAATGCCTGCGGAATGAAACAGCTCCTCCTCGCTACGCTCCTCGCAGTTGTCACTTTGGCAGGCCCCGCTTTCGCGGTGCAACCTGATGAGGTGCTCGATGATCCGGTGCTAGAGGAACGCGCCCGCGATATATCCGCAGGGCTCCGGTGCCTTGTGTGCCGTAACGAAAGCATCGACGAAAGCAACGCCGATCTGGCCCGAGACCTGCGCCTGCTGGTGCGAGAACGGCTTGTGGCGGGCGACACGGACGCGGAAACCGTGGCCTATATCGTGGCCCGCTACGGCGAATATGTGCTGCTGCGCCCGACATTCGACGGCTCGACCATTGCGTTGTGGTTGGCCGGGCCATTGCTGCTTCTGGCGGGCTTGGGCCTGTCGCTGACTTACGTGCGAGGACGCGCCCGTGCTCAGACAAGCGGCGAGGACGGGCTGAGCCCGGAGGAGCAGGCGCGGCTGGAGGCTATATTGTCGGATGAGCCAAAGCAGAACTGACGCGGCGTTTAGGCTTTTCTGCCCCCGCTGCTTTGCTAAGGTCCGGGCAACCTTAGGGAGGCCTCGCCGATGAATTACGAGACAATCACCGCAAAAACCCGTGACGGCATGGCCGTTATCACCATGAACCGTCCAGAGGTGATGAATGCCCTGAACACGCAGATGCGGGCCGAACTGACCCATGCGGTCAATGCCGCGGCGCAAGATGCCCGCGTGGTTGTGTTGACCGGCACCGGCGCTGCGTTTTGTTCCGGCCAGGATCTGGGCGATCGGGCCAATATGGGCAACTTGAACCTGGAGCGCACCCTGCGCGATGAGTACATCCCCATGCTCAATGCCATCGTCGATTGCCCGGTTCCGGTCATCGCCGCTGTGAACGGCACCGCCGCGGGGGCCGGGGCGAACCTTGCGCTGGTGTGCGACGTGGTCATCGCCACGGAATCGGCCTCGTTCATTCAAGCGTTCTCGCGCATTGGCCTGATCCCCGATGCAGGTGGCACATGGGCCTTGCCCCGGACCATCGGCCTGCAACGGGCCATGGGGGCGGCCTTGTTCGCGGAAAAGATCAGCGCGGCACAGGCGGCTGAGTGGGGCATGATCTGGGAAATGGCCAGTGACGCAGAGTTTGAGGCCCTGTGGACCGCGCGGGCGATGCATCTGGCAACGGGCCCGAGTGAAGCGTTCAAGCGGATCAAGCAGGTTATGCGGGCCAGCATCGGGAATTCGCTGGACGAGCAGCTATTGCTGGAGGGGCAATTGCAGGGCGAATGCGGAAAGTCCCGAGATTTCAAAGAAGGCGTGATGGCGTTCTTGCAGAAGCGCCCGGCGGTATTTGAGGGGCGGTGAAGCACAAGCTTCTTCGCAAATAGTAAAGCGCCGACGGAGAGATCCGCCGGCGCTTTTTTGAATTGCCGCCAGAGGCGACGATATATTTGGCCGCCCTAGGGCGGCGGAAGGGGCGCTGCCCCTTTGCGCATCAAGATGCGCATACCCCGGGATATTTGAAGAACGAGGAAGCAGGGGCACATGATCGGGCCCCTGCGTGTTGTTTGGGCCTATTTCTCGGGGATCAGGCCACGGGGGCTGAAGCGCAGGACCAGGAGGAGCACGAGACCCATAGTCAGAAGGCGCATATGGGCCGCGCTGTCGAGCAGGTGTTCACGCAGCCAATAGCCGTCTTCCATGCCATAGGTGATGCCCTGCATCAGCATCAGGCCAAGGGGTTCGACTTGAACCCAAAGCCACCAGATCAGAAAACCGCCGAGGACCGCGCCCCAGTTGTTGCCCGATCCGCCGACGATCACCATGACCCAGATCAGGAAGGTGAAGCGCAGGGGTTGGTAGGTTCCGGGGACCAATTGGCTATCGAGCGTTGTCATCATGGCGCCCGCGATGCCGCAGACGGCGGAACCGAGGATGAAGATTTGCAGGTGGCGTTGCTTCACGTCCTTGCCCATGGCCGAGGCGGAGACCTCGTTATCGCGGATTGCCCGCATCATTCGGCCCCAGGGGGAGTTCCAAGCCTTCTCGGACAGCCAGATCAGCAGGCCGAGGACCGCAAGGAACAGGGCCGCGTAGAGGAGTTTCACAGTCAGGGTCGAGGCTGTGACCGGATCGGCGCCAATGTTGGCTGCGAAGTCAAGGAAGCCGTTGCTTGCTTGCAGGTCTACCTCATAGGGGACAGGGCGTTCGATCCCGATGACGTTTTTCACGCCACGCGCCAGCCAGTCTTCGTTCTTGAGCACGGCGATGATGATTTCGGCGATGCCAAGCGTGGCGATAGCAAGGTAGTCAGACCGCAGACCAAGAGCGGTTTTGCCGATGATCCAAGCCACGCCTGCGGCCAGAAGGCCGCCCACGGGCCATGCCAGAAGCACAGGCAGGCCCAAGCCACCGAGGAAGCCGGTGGAGGCAGGGTTGATCGCCTCTACCGCTTCGGTGCCGGCGTCAAAGACACGGCGAAAGATCGCGTAGCCGATGATCAGGAAGGCAAGGATCACGAGACCTCGGAGCCGGCCCTTGGGCAGCGCACTCCAAAGCAGGATCGCGCCGACAATCGTGCCTGCCCCAAGCAACAACCCAAGGATTGTTTGCAAGCCGCCTGCGGCCCAGGCCTCGGGCACCGGATCGACCGAGATCAGAACCGTGGCAAGGCCGCCCAGGGCCACGAAACCCATGACGCCCACGTTAAAGAGGCCCGCGTAGCCCCATTGCATGTTCACGCCCAAGGCCATGATGCAGCTGATCAGGCCCATGTTGAAGATTGTCAGGGCGGTGTTCCAGGATTGCAGGAAGCCCGTGCCAAGGAACAGGACCGCGACCAAAGCGAACAGAAGGATGTTTTTGGTATTCACGCCCGAAGTGGCGGCGGATGTGGCGGGTGCGGTTGCGTCGCTCATACCGATTTCCCCTTCATGATGCCCGTAGGCTTGAACAGCAGCACGATCAGCAAGATCCCGAAGGAGACCGCGAATTTATAATCGGTGGAGAGCAGTTGCAGCAGCCCCTCTGGCTGCCAACCCTCTGGCCCGAGGTAGCCCACGACCTTGCGGAAAGCATATGTGACGCCAACTTCCGAGAAAGCGATCAGGAAGCCGCCCAAGATCGCGCCGAGGGGATTGCCCAAACCACCGACGATGGCCGAGGCGAAGATCGGCAGAAGAAGCTGGAAATAGGTGAAAGGTTTGAAGGATTTATCCAACCCATAGAGCACGCCCGCCGTGGTCGCCAGTGCCGCCACGATGATCCAAGTCACCAGCACCACGCGATCGGGGTTGATGCCAGACAGCAGCGCCAAATCCTCGTTATCCGAGAAGGCGCGCATCGATTTACCGGTGCGGGTGCGGTTTAGGAACCAGAACAGCGCCGCAACCGCGACGATCGCCACAACGATGGTAATGCCCTGGGTGGTTCGGAAGGCAAGGCCCTCGTCCAGCCCCGTCATGTCACGGAAATCACGGGCGCGGATGATGAACCGCTCACCGTCGGAAAACCGCTGATCGTCCACGCCGATCAAGAAGCGCACGATGCCGTTCATGATGAACATCACCCCAAGGGAGGCGATCACCAAGATGACCGGTTTGGCCTTTTGTTCGCGGTAGAAGCGATAGACGACCCGGTCCGTGCCGATCATCATCGCGGCGGTGACTGCGATGCCAAGGGGGAGGGCCAACAGCGCCGTGGGAAGCGGCCCAAAGGACACCCCCGCCGCCTGCAAACCCCATGTGCCGAAGATGGTCACCATGGTGCCGAAGGCCATCGTGTCGCCATGGGCGAAGTTCGAAAACCGCAAGATGCCATAGATCAAGGTAACGCCAAGCGCCCCCAATGCCAGTTGAGCGCCATAGGCGGTTGCGGGCACGATAACGAAGTTCGTCAGTGCCACGAGCGCGTTGAGATAGTCCACGCAATGTCTCCCCTTGGTTTGCCGCACCTTATGGTGGTGCTTGCATCGGTATTTGGTAACGCGCATGGGCGCAGTTGGCCAGAAAAAGCGAGGCTAAAGCGCCTCGCAGGTGCCAAAAATGGTGATGGTTCGGGCCGGGCCCTCGGACCCGTGGATGGAAACGGTCGCAAGGCCGTCTTGGGTGATGGTCAGCAGCTCTCCGATAGCGTGTTCTCCGGCGCTGGCATAGTCGGCCGAGGTGGTATTGCCCGGATCAAGGCGGACGACCGGACGGTCCCCGGCGAGCGAGGATAAGAACAGCTCTCCGGCGTGATCGGCGGCGATGACTTCATAGGTGTCGTTGATGCTGAAACAATCTAGGTTTTCGCACTGGACGGTCATCTGACAGGCCCAAGGCTCTGCCGCTGCACCCAAGGGAAATAGGGCGAGGGCACAGGCCAGCGGCCAAAGGCAGGGGCGGTGTTGTTTCACTCGCTCTGCTCACAGGTGCCAAGGCCGGTCACAACCCGCGTGCCCGCTTGCGGCTGATGGCCCGTCACCACCACATGGCCGGTGCTGTCGAAAGTTACGATCTGGGTCGATTGGGCACGGTCATTGCGGAACAACAGTGTGCGCACGCGGACCTGTTCCACGGCATCCTCAGCGGGTAGGTAATCCCCGATCAATTCATAATCCGAGGGCAGGTCGGCGTTCCAGTTCACCTGCCAATTTTCCTCGCCCTCAACAATCGTAATCTGTTGGTCCCAATCGCGGCACGCACCCGTGTCAGGGCACAGGATATCTAACACGCAGGTCCAATTGACCGGCGCCTCTTGTGCCTGAGCGCTGAAGGGCAGGGCGCAGAAAAGGGCGAGGGTGGCAACGCGCATTGGGCGGCTCCTTTTGAGAGGAAAGGCAGGGGGCGGAAGGGTCATGTGGCGGGCTCACATGTACCGAAATAAGTGACCGATTGAACGCCCCCGGTGGCAGAGAGGTCTTGCTGCGTCATCACCGCCGCGCGGTTGGGGGCGATGGTCAGCAAAACGGTGCTTGTGTCCGAGGTCTGGAACAGCGCGCCCATGGCAGGGGCGGTTAGGTGCGACAGGGGCGTTCCGGTTACCTGTTGATCCTGAACGGAAAAACTCAAGATTCCCGAGGCGTTCTCGAAGCTGAAAGGCACGCCGGGGTGGGTTTGGCAATCGGTTTGCGGGCTGCAAATGGTGGTGAAGGTGCAATCCAACCCGTTGGCCGTGGCCGAGGTGGGCAGCAGGAAAAGAAGAAGCGCGGCGGCTCTCATTGGGCCTCACACGACAGAACGAAATATTGCGGACGCAGCGCGGGCGCATCGGATTGAGGATTGGTAGTTTGGACGTGAACCGCGAAGCGGCGGTGGCGACCGTCTGGCGCGAGATCGACCAGAAACTCTCGCCGGAAATCGCTCAATTGGGGCAGGGGCAGCGCGTCTTGAAGTGCCGCGAAACGGTCGATCTGGCGGAGATCGCCCTCGTTCCGTCCCATGTGGGTTTCGGTCCCGTCGATGACCACCAGCAATTCCCCCAAAGCGGGCGTCGCGCCACAGGCGCCGGTGTCGGAGCAAGTCTCGGTCATGACACAGATGCCGCGATAGACCTCGGGCGTCAGATCCTCAAGCGCAGCCAAGGCGGGCGCCGCACAGCACAACGCCGCCGCCATGGCCGTGGTCAAGCCAGCCCCCATGCCCCTAGCCCCCAAGGAAGCTTTTGCGCACCTCCGGATCGGCAAGCAGTTCCTTACCCGTTCCGGTGAACGCATTGCGGCCCTGCACAAGAACATACCCTTTGTCAGCAATCTCAAGGGCTTGGCGGGCGTTCTGTTCCACCATCAATATCGGAATGCCGGTGCGTGAGACCTCGATAATGCGGTCAAACAACTCGTCCATCACAATGGGGGAAACGCCAGCGGTCGGCTCATCCAGCATCAGAACCTTGGGCTTTGTCATCAACGCGCGGCCCACGGCCACCTGCTGACGTTGGCCGCCCGAAAGCTCTCCTGCGGCTTGGTTGCGCTTTTCACGCAGGATCGGGAAAAGGTCGTAGACCTGCTCCATTGTCTGGCGGAAATCGTCGCGGCGGATGAACGCGCCCATCTCAAGGTTTTCTTCCACCGTCATCGAGGTGAAGATGTTCGAGGTTTGCGGCACAAAGCCCATCCCCGCCGCAACGCGCGCTTGCGGGCTAAGGGTGCTGATGTCCTGCCCGTCCAGCAAAACGCGGCCTTGGCGCAGGTTCAACATGCCGAAAACGGCTTTCATTCCGGTGGATTTACCGGCCCCGTTTGGCCCCACGATTACCGCAATCTCGCCGGGGTTCACGGCGATGGTGCAATCGTGCAAAATGTCGGGCCCTTGGCCGTAACCCCCTGTCATTGCTTCACCAATCAGGAAGGGATGTTCCCCGTCCACAGCAACAGGCTTGCCGCTTTTGCGGATCGGATCGCCCATGGAGGGCGGCGCGGCTTTGGTGATGGAGCGGTCTTTGTTGCCGCGATCGTTCTGGTATGGATCAGCGCTCATGCGTCCGCCCCTTCGAGCTGGTCTTTGTTCTTCAGGCCGGTGCCCAGATAGGCCTCGATCACGGCGTCATTGGCTTTGATCTCGTCCAGCGTCCCTTCGGCCAGCACTTTGCCTTCAGCCATACAGATCACCGGATCGCAGAGGCGGCCGATGAAATCCATGTCGTGTTCAATCACGCAGAAGGTGTAGTTGCGTTCTTGGTTGAGGCGGATGATCGCGTCGCCAATGGTGTTTAGCAGCGTGCGGTTTACGCCTGCGCCGACCTCGTCCAGAAACACGATCTTGGCGTCCACCATCATGGTGCGGCCCAGTTCCAGCAGCTTCTTTTGCCCGCCCGAAATCTGGCCCGCTGGTTGCTCGGCCAAATGCTCAACCGTCAGAAATTCCAACACTTCATCGGCTTTGGCGCGCAGGGCGCGTTCTTCATCGGCAATGCGTTTGCGGCCAAACCATGTGTTCCAAAGCGTCTCGCCCGATTGGCCCTCGGGGACCATCATCAGATTTTCGCGGCAAGTCATGGTCGAGAATTCGTGGGCAATTTGGAACGTGCGCAACAGCCCTTTGCTAAACAACTGATGGGGCGGCAGGCCGGTGATGTCTTCGCCATCCATCACGACGCGCCCCGAGGTCGGCGGTAGAACACCCGCGATGACGTTGAACAGCGTCGTCTTACCCGCGCCGTTGGGGCCGATAAGTCCGGTGATAGAGCCGGTTTCGATCCGCAGGCTTGCGCCATCCACGGCATGGAAACCGCCGAAATGTTTGTGAAGGTCGTGGACTTCGATCATGGGCGTCCTTCCGAGCTGCCAGCCAAGACAGCCCTTAAATCAGAAAAAGAGCAGCCCGGTCGTGTAAACCGGGCCGCCCCTATATCAATGGTAGATCAATTAACGGTAGCCAGCGACCGTCAGCTCACCATCAACGATCTCGATCTCACGGTAGTTGCCAGCGGATTCGCCGCCACCGATGAGGTCCACGGCCGAGGCACCGACGTAGTCCACGTCTTCACCGTTGGCGATCATCTCAAGCGCCATGCCAAGCTGGCCGGGCAGGATCTCGGTGCCCGGTGCGTTGGCGACGTTCATGATCTCGCCCATGTAGTCGGCGGCGTTGCGGGAGTCAGCGGCAGCCATGGCGAGCATGATCAAAGCGGCGGCGTCATAGGATTCCGCGGAGAAGGGCGAAGACCCGTCAAAGCCCGCTTCTTCAGCCATCGCTTGGTAGATGCCAGCGCCTTCAGAGTCGGTGCCGGGGTTCTGACCGAAAGAGCCGTCGATGTCAGAGCCGAAGTTGTCGACCAGTGCTTGCGAAACCATGCCGTCTGGGAAGACGAAGGTATCAAACGCGCCGGTGTCCAGTGCCGCCTGAATCACGCCAGAGCCGCCTTGGTCCACATAGCCTGCAACAACAAGTGCGTCGCCGCCGGCGGACGCCAAAGCGCCAACTTCAGCGGAGTAATCCGCGCGGCCATCTTCGTGGGCGGCGGAAAGCGTCACGGTGCCGCCCGCTTCTTCAAACGCGGCCGAGAACGCGTCGGCCAGACCTTGGCCGTAGTCGTTGTTGGTGTAGGTCAGGGCAACGGTGTCGATGCCACGCTCCATGATGATTTCAGCCATCACAACACCTTGGCGGGCGTCGGACGGCGCGGTGCGGAAGAACAAGCCGTTGTCTTCAGCCGTGGAAAGGCCGGGGGATGTCGCGGAAGGCGAGACCATGACCATGCCGTTTGGCAGGGCGACGTTGGCAAGGATGGAGCCGGTCACGCCTGAGCAATCGGCGCCGACGATGCCGTGCACGCCATCGGATGTGATCAGACGCTCGGCAGCGGCTTGCGCGGCAGAGCTGTCAACGCAGGTGCTGTCTGCACGTACAGACGTGACGGACGCGCCGCCGAACAATGCGCCAGAGGCGGTGACTTCGGCCATCGCCAGTTCCGCGCCGTCGCCCATTGCAGGTGTGATCGATTCAATCGGACCGGTGAAGCCGAGGATCACGCCAAGGGTCACGTCGCCTTGGTGGCCGTCAGCAATTGCAACGCCTGTCAGCGCCATGGATGCGGCGGATGCCAGCAAAAACTTTTTCATTACTTTACTCCCTGATCTGGGCATTTTTGCCCTTGATGGCGGGAACTCTAGCCGCGGTTGTTTAAAAGGGAAAGGGGGTAATCGGGGGTCCATATCGGGACCAGTTTCGCTAGGGTTTAGAACGCTCTGCGGGTGATTTGGGGCAGGTTGAGGTATCGGCATTCGTCATGTGGTCTTGCGCCGGGGGGACGGATTTGATCGACTGCGCGCAATGCCCCCTTGGGGGGCTCGACACGCCCGCTCGCCCGAAAGGAACTCTGCCTATGCCCGCCGATCCAAACCCGATCAAAGCTGCCCTTTCTGAAGGCAAAATGCAGCGGGGCCTGTGGTTGAACCTGCCCGGCATGGTAACAGCGGAGATGGCAGGGAACGCAGGCTTTGACTGGTGCCTGATCGATGGAGAGCACGGCCCCTGGGACCCTGCGGCCATCCGCGCGCAGCTTATTGCCCTTGCCGCCACGCCAACCCCTGCCGTTGTCAGGGTGCCGGTGGCTGAGGAATGGATTATCAAACAGGCACTTGATCTGGGGGTACAGACCTTGGTGGTGCCCATGGTGAACTCAGTGGAAGAGGCGCAAGCCGTCGTCCGCGCCTGCCGCTACCCGCCCGAGGGGACGCGCGGCATGGGGGCGATGGTGGCCCGTGCCGGGCGCTTTGGCGCAACGTCAGGCTACCCCGCCACGGCCAATGACCAGATTTGCATCATCGTCCAAGCCGAAAGCCGCGCCGCGCTGGATAATCTAGAGGCGATCACCGCGGTAGAGGGCGTTGACGGCGTGTTCATCGGCCCTGCCGATTTGGGGGCCGACCTGGGCTTTCGCGATGATTTGGCCAATCCCGAGCTATGGGAAACCATCGAGGGCGCCATCGCCACTATTCGGGGCGGCGGAAAGGCGGCGGGCATCATCGTCAGCGGTGCCGAGATGGAGGCCCGCGTGATCAAAGCGGGCGTGACCTTCCTTGGCTGCGGCGGCGATGCGGGCGTGTTGCAAACGGGCCTTGCGGGTTTGGCCGCCCAATGAACACGGCGCAAGACATGATCCGCATCGCGCACGGTGATGCCGAGGCGCTGATTGACCCGCGCGTCGGCAACATCCCCCATTGGCAAGTGTCGGGCCGGGTGCCGTTGCATGTGGCCCCTTGGCGCGATGAGCCTGAGGTCCAAGACGACACCAACGTGGCGCTGGTCGATAAACGACTGGCGGGCGATTTCCTGTGTATGCCGTTCGGGCGTGACGACGTCCATGGCGGGCCAATCCACGGCCCCACCGCCAACGACCCTTGGGAATTGGTCGCTCACGATGCGGCAACGGCCCGGTTTGCACTCAGCACCGGGGTTCTGGGGGCCCATGTCACCAAAGAGGTGCGCCTTGTCGGTGCGTCGTTGCTGACCACCCATGTGGTGGACGGCGGCAGCGGTGACGTGACCTTTGCCCATCATCCCATGACCCGCATGACGGAGGGCGGGCGGCTGTCCTTCAGCCCCAAACGCGCCGCCCTGACCGACCCCACAGCGCAGCACGAAGGCGCGAACCTCTGGGCGCTGAACCAGTTGCGTGGCGATCTGGATTTGGACGCCGAGGATGGCAGCCAGTGGAACCCCGGCACCTATCCCGCCGGCCACGTGGTGGAGGATTTCTGCACATTGGTCGAGGCCCGCGGCGCAACGCTCGGCTGGACCTGCGTGATGCGCAATGCGGAAGACGACATGGTGATCGTTCTGAAAGACGCACAGGTCTTACCGATCACGATGCTATGGATCTCCAACGGCGCGCGCGACTTCCCGCCTTGGAACAGCCGCCATACGGGTGTTCTGGGTATCGAGGATGGTTGCGCCATGGGTGGAGAGGGGCTGGCAGCCGCCTGCACCGACAACCGCCTGACGGCCATGGGCGTTCCCACCTGCCTGAGCCTGGGGCCGCGCCATGTGATCCGCCACGCCATGGTGTCTCTGCCGCGCCCTCCCGGCTGGTCCGAACTGACAAAGGTCACGCTGGAAGGCGGCCATTTGCAATTGACCGAAGCCGGGGGCAGTTCCCTCGCTATTCCGTTCCCGGAGGATCACTTTGACTGACCGCATGATCTGGATTGATGGCGATGCCTGCCCGGTAAAGGAAGAGGTGTATAAATGCGCCTACCGCCACAATATCCCCGTAAAACTGGTGGCGGGCGGCTACCTGCGCCACCCCGAGCATCCGCTGATTACCATGGTGATGGCGGGCGATGCCTTTGACGCCGCCGATGACGTGATCGCCGAAGGCGCGGGGCAGGGCAGTCTGGTGATAACGGCTGATATCCTTCTGGCCGAACGCTGCCTGAGCGAAGGGGCCGTGGTACTTAACCATAAGGGAGAGGCGTTTACCGCCAACTCCATCGGGGCGCAGGTCGCGACCCGTGCGATCATGGCCGATTTGCGTGCGGGACTAGAGGGGCAGGCCATCGGCGGGCAGAAACCGTTTTCCAAAGCGGACCGATCCGCGTTTTCCAATGCGCTGGAAACCGCCCTGCGCAAGCTGTAACCCCGCGTTGCGGTGCCGGAGACCGCTTGAAATAGCTGCAAAAGAAGCGTAGGTGCGCCTCTTCTGTTTAAGGTGGCTCTCATGTCCTTCACTCTCGCCATTGTTGGCCGACCCAATGTCGGCAAATCCACGCTGTTCAACCGGCTCGTGGGCCGGAAGCTGGCGCTGGTCGATGACCAACCCGGCGTGACCCGTGACCTGCGCGAAGGTGCGGCGCGTCTGGCGGACTTGCGGTTCACGATCATCGACACGGCGGGACTTGAAGACGCCAACGACGACAGCCTTGAAGGGCGCATGCGCCGCCTGACGGAACGTGCTGTGGCCATGGCCGACGCGACGCTGTTTGTGATGGACGCGCGCGCGGGCGTGACCGCCAACGATCTGGTCTTTGCCGATATCCTGCGCAAATCCGGCCGCCCCGTGGTGCTGGCCGCCAACAAAGCAGAAGGCAACGCCGGCCAGTCGGGCCTTCTGGACGCGTTCTCTCTGGGTCTTGGCGAACCTCTGGCGCTTTCCGCCGAACACGGCGAAGGCATGGCCGACCTCGCCGCCGTCCTGCGCCCCCTGATCGAGGGGATGGAGGAAACGGAAGAAGCCGAAACCGATGTGGATGTGGAAGGCGAAGACCGCGTTATCACCGCCACCAAACCGCTACAAATCGCGGTCGTCGGCCGCCCCAATGCGGGCAAGTCCACGCTGATCAACCAGATCATTGGCGAAGATCGCCTCCTGACCGGACCCGAGGCCGGGATCACCCGCGATGCCATCGGCCTGCCATTCGAATGGGACAACGTGCCCATGCGGATCTTCGACACGGCCGGTATGCGAAAACGCGCCAAGGTTCAGGAAAAACTGGAGAAACTCTCGGTCTCCGACGGGCTTCGTGCGGTCAAATTCGCCGAGGTCGTCGTGGTCCTCCTCGATGCCGCGATCCCGTTCGAAAGCCAGGACCTGCGCATCGCCGACTTGGCAGAACGCGAAGGCCGCGCCGTGGTCGTGGCCGTGAACAAATGGGACCTGGAGCCTGAGAAGCAGCAAAAGCTCAAAGACCTGCGGGTCGGGTTCGAAAAACTGCTACCGCAACTGCGCGGTGCCCCTCTGGTGACGGTCTCTGCCAAAACCGGCAAGGGCCTCGATAAACTCCACGCCGCGATCATGGAAATTCACGAGACGTGGAACACCCGCATCTCCACCGCGCGCCTGAACCAATGGCTCTCCGCCATGATCGAGGCGCATCCGCCGCCCGCACCGGGCGGTCGCCGGATCAAACTGCGCTACATGACCCAAGTGAAAACCCGGCCCCCGGGCTTCGTGGTCATGTGCTCTCACCCGCAACTGCTGCCCGAGGCCTACTCACGCTACCTGGTCAACGGCCTGCGCGAAGACTTCAACATGCCCGGCACGCCGATCCGCCTCTACATGCGGAGCCAAGCGGATGATAACCCGTACAAAAACCGCAAGAAGTCCATCCCCTCGCGGCTTAACAAACACGTCAAAAAAGGCCTGACAAAGAAGAAGGATTAACCCCCGCCCCCCCACTCGGGGCGCTCCCTCCTTCATCTTGGCCATACAACTCCGGGGGTCCCGGGGGCAGAGCCCCCGAACAACGTCACTCGGGCAGAGCCCCCGAACTATTTTCCAACGGGCAGAGTCCCCGGACAGTGCCACTTGGGCCGCGCCCCAAAATGGTTTCGCCCGCACATCGCACGGGCGACCCAAATCAGGCGTTCGCTTCGCGGATCTTATCCGCCGCATCCTTGTCGTAGCCAACGCCGTTCTCGGCAAACAACGTGTCCAACTCGCCCGACAGCGTCATCTCGGTGATGATATCGCAGCCCCCCACGAACTCACCCTTCACGTAGAGCTGAGGGATCGTAGGCCAGTCCGAGAAATCCTTGATCCCTTGGCGCAGCCCCTCATCGGCCAGCACGTTCACGTCGGCAAAATCCACGCCCATGTAATTCAGCACGCCAGCCACGCGGGACGAGAACCCGCATTGCGGCATCTCTTTGGTGCCTTTCATGAACAAAACCACATCGTTCGTGGTGATCGTCTCTTTGATCTGAGTTTCTGCGGTCATAGCATTCTAGTCCTTTGGTCATCGGCACGGGGCCGTGCGCGAAAAAGATGGGTCCGCACAGAGCGGAGAAACAGGGCAAACGGTCCGAACGCAGCAATCGCAATCGCCGTGTTCAGGCGGCGCATCACTCCGGCGCCTTGGTCGTCAGGGCCAGCGCGTGCAATTCGCCCGCCGCACCGTCCATTTTGCCCTTTAGTGCTGCATAAACAGCGCGTTGTTGCTGGACGCGGTTCTTGCCGCGAAAGCTCTCGTCCACGACCATTGCGGCCATATGAACGCCGTCATTGCCCGAGACTTCAATCTTGGCATCGGGAAAAGTCTCACGCAGGAGCGCTTCGATTTCAGGGGCTTGCATCGGCATGATCAAATCCTTGGTTGTCGGAATAAAATGTAGGGCGGGGCTGGCCCCGCCGCAACCATGTCACGCAAAGGTTTGGGCAAAGGTGCCCATATAGGCCTCGGACAATTCGGCCAAAGGCGCTTCCGAAGTGCTGATCCGCACCAAATCTCCGCCGACTTTGCCCACAGTAGACAGCGGCACGCCCGCCTGACCTGCTGCCACCATCAGCGCCTCCGCCTTGTCGAAGGAGGTGGAGATTAGATAGCGGGCCTGATCTTCGCCAAACAATGTCGCCGTGTCGGCCACATCCAGCGTCACGCCACATTCTGCCGCATGGGCAATCTCAAAGGCTGCCACAGCCAGACCGCCATCGGACAGGTCGGTGCATGCGCCGATCCATTCCCGGTTGTCGCGGATGAAATCGCCGTTACGCTTTTCGGCCTCCAGATCAACGTGCGGGGCGTCGCCATCTTCGCGGTTGAACACTTCGGCCAGCAGGGCGGATTGCCCCAGATGCCCTTCGGTTTCCCCCACCAGCATCAGCAAATGCCCTTCGCGGGCGACACCTGCGATGAGATCATGAATATGATCGAGGAGGCCCACGGCCCCGATCGTGGGTGTGGGCAGAATGCCCGTGCCGTCGGTCTCATTATACAAAGACACGTTGCCCGACACGATCGGCGTATCCAGCGCCAAGCAGGCCGCGCCGATACCCTGAATGGCCCCCACAAACTGGCCCATGATCTCGGGCTTCTCGGGGTTGCCGAAGTTCATGTTATCGGTCGTGGCCAAGGGCTTGGCCCCAACGGCAGTCAGGTTCCGATAGGCTTCCGCCACCGCCTGTTTGCCGCCCTCAACAGGGTTGGCCTTCACATAGCGCGGTGTCACGTCCGAGGTGAAGGCCAACGCCTTGTCGGTCCCGTGAACCCGCACAACGCCAGCTCCCAAGCCCGGAGACAAGACCGTGTCGCCCATCACCTGATGGTCATACTGCTGATACACCCATTGGCGCGAGCAATAGTTGGGCGAGGACAACAACGCGCGCAGCGCGTCGATGGGGTCCACTTCGGGCACGGGGTCCATCTCGGGCGCGGGCTCTGTCGGCACCCAGGGGCGGTCGTATTCCGGCGCGGTGGAGGCCAGCTTGGACAGCGGCAGATCGGCTTTGACTTCGCCGTTGTGCATGATTAGGAAGCGGTCCTCTGCAATCGTCTCTCCGACGATGGCGAAGTCGAGGTCCCATTTCTCGAACACCGCGCGGGCCTCGGCTTCCAACTCGGGCTTCAGCACCATCAGCATCCGCTCCTGGGATTCCGACAGCATCATTTCATAGGCCGTCATCGCTTCTTCGCGCTGCGGCACATTCTCAAGGTTCAGGCGCACCCCAAGGCCGCCCTTGTCACCCATTTCCACGGCGGAACAGGTCAGGCCCGCCGCACCCATGTCCTGAATCGAGATCACGGCGCCGGTCGCCATCAGCTCCAGCGTGGCTTCCATCAGGCGTTTCTCGGTGAAGGGATCACCCACTTGGACGGTGGGGCGCTTTTCTTCGATGGTGTCATCGAACTCGGCCGAGGCCATCGTCGCCCCGCCCACGCCGTCGCGGCCCGTCTTCGCGCCCAGATAGACAACGGGCATCCCCACGCCAGAAGCGGCGGAGTAGAAAATCTTGTCGGTGTCCGCCAAGCCCGCCGCGAAGGCGTTCACAAGGCAGTTGCCGTTATAGGCCGCGTGGAAACGCACCTCGCCGCCGACCGTTGGCACGCCAAAGCAATTGCCGTAGCCGCCCACGCCTTCCACCACGCCGTGCACCAACTGCCGCGTCTTAGGATGTGACGTCTCGCCAAACGACAGCGCGTTCATCGCCGCAATGGGGCGCGCGCCCATGGTGAAGACATCGCGCAGGATACCGCCCACACCCGTCGCCGCGCCTTGGTAGGGTTCAATATAAGAGGGGTGGTTGTGGCTTTCCATCTTGAAAACAACACATTGACCGTCGCCAATGTCCACGATGCCCGCGTTTTCGCCGGGGCCGCAAACAACTTGCGGGCCCTCGGTCGGCAGGGTGCGCAACCATTTCTTCGAAGACTTATAGGAACAATGCTCGTTCCACATGGCCGAGAAAATGCCCATCTCGGTATAATTCGGCGCGCGTCCGAGAATGTTGTTTACCTCGGCGTATTCGTCGTCGGTAAAGCCGTGGGCGGCGATCACATCGGGTGTGATGGCAGGATCGGTCATGCATATTCCCCAGATTTGCGCAGTTCAGGCCCCAAGGCCCATATTCTGAGGGTTCTATAAGCGCCCTAGGCGCGGGGGGGAAGCCTCACACCATGTCGCACGGGCGGTTGTGCCTTTGACGCACTGGGAGGGGCGCATCAAAGGGCGCGCTGGAAGATCAATGCGGTGGGCGCGTCAAAACCGGGGTGGGTAAAGGTGCCCGATTGGGTGAAGCCCATGGCGGTGTAGACGGCGTGGTTTTCCACCAGTTGCACACGCGCATAAAGTTGCAGCGTGGCAAAGCCCTTGGCGTGGGCATGGGCGGCGGCGGCATCAACCAAGGCGCGCGCCAGCCCCTGTTTGCGCTGGCTCGGGTCCACGGCGATCTTGCCCACCTCGTAGGCGGCCCCCTCGGCATGGCCAAACAGGCATGCTACGGGCTGCGCCTCATTACAGATGCAGAAGAAATCCTCATCCGCCATTTTCTGCGCCACATCTGCCAAGCTCATCGAGGTGAGAGAGGAGGGCGGATCAATCCGGGCGGCCATGGGCGCGAAGCAGGCGTTCAAAAGATCATACACCGCCTCGGACGCGGGACTGTCGTGGGAATTGAGCTGAATTGATGGTCTTGTCATGGACGTGTCACCTCGGGATTTTAGCCATTGAGTATAGGCCAAAAAAAAGGCCGAGACGAATCTCGGCCGAAGTCCAACAGGGAGGTATTGGAGGACCGCTAGGCGGCGTCTCCAATAAATAATGTTTTATTAATCAAAGTGCCTGCAATCAAGGCAAACTGAGGATTTTGGGCGCAAACCCGCTATGCCTGTGGCGCATAGCACACATCCAAATGCGACCCTTTGCATAGATTTTACGCAACTGGCGAAGCTTCGGCCTCTCTCTGGCGGCGACGGTAGGCGATGACCTCTTCACTGACGAAGTCACGGAACACCTCGATCCGGCGCGATTGGCGCAATTCTTCGGGATACGCGAGAAACACTGGAACTTCGGCTGATTCTACCTCGGGCAGGACGCGCACGAGGTCGGGGAAATCCTGGGTCAGATAGTCGGGCAGAACGCCGATGCCCAAGTTGTGGATCACCGCCTGCAAAACCCCGAAGTAGTTATTCACAGACAGCGTTGATCCTACATCATAGCTCATCAATTCGCGCACCAAAATTGCACCAGCACTCACCTGAGCCGCAGAGGCGTTTTGAGAAATCAGACGGTGCGTTCCCAAATCCCGAATGCTGGCCGGCATTCCATGGGTCTCGATATAAGAAGGTGTCGCATAAAGGCGCATATTGATCGTCATCAAACGGCGGCGGATCAAATCCGCTTGCGAGGGTTCCTTCATCCGAATGGCAACGTCCGCCTCGCGCATGGGCAGGTCGAGCAGACGTTCTTCCAGCATCAGGTCGATCTTCAGATCGGGATATTTCTCGTACAAGGCGGGCAGGCGCGGGGCCAGCCACAAAGAGCCGAAACCGATCGTGGTTGTGACGCGCAATTCGCCAAACACTTCCTCTTCACTGTCACGAATGCGGGCCGAGGCCGCATCGAGGCGCTTGGTCATGTGCCGGGTCGCATCATAAAGAAGCTCCCCCTGTTCGGTCAGGATCAGGCCGCGGGCGTGGCGGTGAAACAGGGTCGTGTCCAACCCTTCTTCCAAGGCGCGGATCTGGCGCGATACGGCGGATTGAGACAGGTGCAACGTATCGCCCGCATGGGTCAGCGACCCCGCAGAAGCAACCGCATGAAAGATGCGTAGTTTATCCCAGTCCATATTTCCCGGCCTTTTTTGGTTTGCGCTAACGTAGGTCGCTATGCTTCAGGCGCAACGAAAATTCTAGAGAAACATAGTTGAACTTGAGTTAATGGCGGATTCACAACAGTGGACAGGTCAGTCTTTATGACCTATAAGGGACCCAGACATTATATCGAGCCTAAAAAACGCTCGTTTGGCGCACGGGAGGTCCCTATGGGAGTGCAACAAGTCTCGCTTAACGACAAATTTGATCTGTCGAAGTCTCAGGTATTGCTGAACGGCACCCAGGCGATGGTGCGCCTGATGCTGATGCAGAAGGAACGCGACCGGGCCGCCGGGTTGAACACGGCGGGTTTCGTCAGCGGCTATCGCGGCTCCCCCGTGGGCGGGGTGGACCTGCAAATGACGCGGTCGGAAAAGGTGCTGACCGCCAACGATGTTACCTTCAAGCCCGGCCTGAACGAAGACCTTGCCGCCACCGCCCATTGGGGCGCGCAAACCGCAGAGCTGCGCGGCGAAGGTAAGTTCGACGGTGTCTTTGGCCTGTGGTACGGCAAAGGCCCCGGCGTGGACCGTACCGGCGACGTGATGCGCCACGCCAATATGGCGGGCACCTCGAAGCATGGCGGCGTCATCATGGCGATGGGCGATGACCATATCGGCGAAAGTTCGACCGTGTGTCACCAATCCGATTGGGCGATGGTGGACGTGCATATGCCCGTCCTGAACCCTGCGGGCGTGCAGGAAATTCTGGACTACGGCATCTATGCTTACGCTCTTAGCCGCTATGCGGGCGTCTGGGTGGGACTGAAGTGCGTTAAAGACAATGTCGAGGCCACAGCCGTGGTCGATGGCCGGCCCGAGCGGATGCAGTTTGTAGAGCCTGACTTCGATATGCCCGAGGGTGGGTTGAACATTCGCCTTGGGGACCATTGGATTCCGCAAGAAGAACGGCTTCTGGAGCACAAACGCCACGCGGCCGAGGCCTTTGCCCATGCCAACAAGATCGACAAGCGGGTCCACGGACGCGCGGGGGCCAAGATTGGCTTTGTGGCCGCCGGTAAAAACTGGCTCGATCTGATATCCTCGATGGAGGCGTTGGGGATCGACGAGGAAGCTGCCGAGGCGATGGGGATCACCACCTATAAGGTCGGCCAAGTCTGGCCGCTTGATATGCGCGGGTTCCATGATTGGGCCGATGGGCTCGACCTGATTGTGGTGATCGAGGAAAAGCGCAAGCTGATCGAAGTGCAGGTGAAAGAGGCGATTTTCGACGACCGCCGGGGTCGCCGCGTTTATGGCTACAAGGATGGCAAGGGCAACACGCTGTTCCCCACCCATTTCGCGCTGGACCCGGCAGATATCGCTGTGAAACTGGGCGAAATCCTGATCGACGAAGGCTGCGCCACGGACCGCGTGCGGGCCGGCATGGCGACGGTAGAGGACGCGCGACGCGCGTCCAACGCGCCGGATTTGGCGAAGCGGACGCCTTGGTTCTGCTCGGGTTGTCCGCACAACTCCTCGACCAGAGTGCCAGAAGGCTCCCGTGCGGGGGCAGGGATTGGCTGCCACTTCATGGCCAAGTGGATGGACCGAGAGACCGAAGCCTATACCCATATGGGCGGCGAAGGGGTGAATTGGTTGGGCGAAAGCCTGTTCTCGACCCGTGAACATATGTTCCAGAACCTCGGTGAAGGCACCTACAACCACTCGGGCGTATTGGCGATCCGGGCGGCTTTGGCGGCGGGCACCAACATCACCTACAAGATCCTGTTCAACGACGCCGTCGCCATGACCGGTGGGCAGGATAATGAGGGCGATCTGGACCCGGCCCGCATCGCCCATGAGATCAAGGCCATGGGCGTGGAAAACATCGCGCTGGTCTACGACGCCAAGGAAGAGATTGACTTCGCGGCGTTCCCCAAGGGCTTGGCCCGGTTCGAGCGGGCCGATCTGATGAAGGTGCAGGAGGACTTCCGCCACCACAAGGGCGTGTCGGCGATCATCTATGTGCAGACCTGCGCCGCCGAAAAACGCCGCCGCCGCAAGCGGGGCACCTTCCCCGATATCGACAAGCGCGTGTTCATCAATACCGATGTTTGCGAGGGCTGCGGCGATTGCGGAGTGCAATCGAACTGCGTCTCTATCGTGCCGGTGGAAACGGAACTGGGCCGGAAACGGGCGATTGACCAATCGACCTGCAACAAGGACTTCTCCTGTGTGAATGGCTTCTGCCCGTCGTTTGTGACCCTGGAAGGGGCGGCGATCCGCAAGGAGGCCTCGGCCTCGGTCGATTTGACTGGGCTGCCTGATCCGGTGCTGCCCGAGATCGACGGCACTCACAATATGCTGGTGACCGGCGTGGGGGGAACGGGCGTTGTGACCATCGGGGCTGTGATGGCGCAGGCCGCGCAACTGGACGGTAAAGGCGTGGGCATGATCGAGATGGCGGGGCTGGCCCAGAAGGGCGGCGCTGTGGCGATCCACCTGCGGCTGGCCAATCGGCCCGAGGATATCTCGGCCATTCGCGTCGGGGCCGGAGAAGCCGATGCCGTGATTGGCGGCGATCTGGTGGTAACGGGCGGGGCCAAGACATTGGCTCAGATGAAAACGGGCCGGACGGGGGCGGTGGTAAACAGCCACGAGATCACCACCGGAGACTTCACCCTGAACACCGAATTCACCATTCCCGGCAAAGACCTGGAGGTCGCCCTTCAGGCACGCCTGCGCGAAAAGCTGGTGTTGTTTGATGCCACGGAACTGGCACGGGTTTTGTTGGGGGATTCGATCTTCTCGAACATGATGACCTTCGGCGCGGCGTGGCAGGCGGGGATTGTTCCGTTGAGCCATGATGCGATCATGACCGCGATTACCATGAATGGCGCGGCGGTGGAGGCCAATAAACAAGCCTTCGAGATGGGCCGTTGGGCGGCTGTGAACCCCAATCAAGTGCAGGGGCTGATTGCGCCCAATGTGGTGGCTTTGCCGAAGACGCTGGAAGAAAAGATCAGCTACCGTGAGACCCATCTGGTGGCCTATCAGAATAAGCGCCTGGCCAAGCGGTTCCGCAAATTGGTGGATACCGTAGAGGACCGTCGCCTGAAGGAGGCCGTGGCGAAGGGCTACCATAAGCTATTGGCCTATAAGGATGAATACGAGGTGGCCCGTCTGCATCTGGAAACAGAAGCCAAGGCCCGCGAAACCCTGACGGGGAATTTCAAGATCACCTATCATCTGGCCCCGCCGATGTTGCCGGGGCGCGATAGCACTGGCAGGCCAAAGAAGCGCAACTTCGGCCCTTGGGTCGGCGGCGTCTACAAGGTGTTGGCGAAGATGAAGGGTCTGCGCGGCACGCCGTTGGATGTGTTCGGCTATGCCGCGGAGCGCCGGATGGAGCGGCAGCTTATCAAGCAATATCAGGCGGATATGGCGGAGTGGTTGCCCAAGGCGAGCGCGGCCAAGATGGATGCGCTGGTGGCCTTGGCAGAGTTGCCTTTGTCAATTCGCGGATTTGGTCCGGTGAAAGAAAAGAACGCCGAGAAGGCCGGGAAGCGGCGAGAAGAGTTGCTGATGGTGCTCTCAGGCACGGGCGGTCACGCGCGCGCGGCGGAATAGGCGGCTACTCCTCGGCCAAGGCCTCCTCGCAGCTGTTTTGCGGGCGTTTTGGTCGAGGGGGTGGTCCGCGGGGCAAGTGTTGTGCAGCGATATTTTTGAAAAGGTGAAGGGCAAGAGGGGGTTTTCTCCCTCAGCCCTGTGGGGTAGGCGCGGTTGGAAGAGAATCTGGAGGGCCCATGCCGGAACTTGCTGAATTTTTGCCAATGTTGGCGCTGATCCTGGCGATTGGTGCTTTGGCCGGTGTGATCGCGGGCCTTTTGGGGGTTGGCGGCGGCATCGTGCTGGTGCCAGCGTTCTTCTTCGCGTTTGAGGGGCTTGGCTATGGTCCCGATGGGTTGATGCAGATTTGTTTGGCGACGTCATTGGCGACAATCGTGGTGACATCGGTGCGTTCGGTCATGGGCCATCACAAGCGCGGCGCGGTGGATTGGGACATTCTGAAAGCATGGGGCCCCGGCATTGTTGTGGGGGCCGCATTGGGCGTTGTGGCGGCCAGCGGGCTGCGCAACGAGGTTCTGATGGCGATCTTCGGTGTGCTTGGGTTGGCGGTCGGGCTGTATATGGCGTTTGGCCGGGCCGAGTGGCGCTTGGGCGCGCAGATGCCGGGCCGGGCGGGGACGATTGCGACATCGCCGATCATTGGGTTTTTGTCTGTGCTGATGGGGATCGGTGGCGGGTCGTTCGGGGTGCCGATGATGACGCTTTACGGTGTGCCAATCCACCGGGCGGTGGCCACGGCGGCGGGCTTTGGGGTGATTATCGCGGTGCCTGCGGTTATTGGCTTTCTGCTGACACCCGGAGAGGCAGCGGGGCGTCCACCGTTCACCGTTGGGCAGGTCAACATCGTGGCCTTCGTGGCGGTCGTGGCTATGACGCTGATCACCGCGCCTTTGGGCGTAAAGCTGGCCCATGCGATGGACCCCAAGCCCCTTAAGCGGGTGTTTGCGGTTTTCATCATGGTGATGGCCTTGAACATGCTGCGCAAGGCGCTTGGGTTCTAGGACGTCCCGGCGTCTCTGGCCAGTCGGGCGGCACGGCCGCCCCGGCGCACCGAGAGTTTGGACTGACGCGCGGGTAGGGCGGCGATTACTTCGGCGCGAGCCTCATCGGTAAGGCGGCTCCATTGGGTGATTTCGTCGATGGTGCGCAGGCAGCCGGTGCAAAGCCGCGCCTCGCGGTGGATCACGCAGATATTGACGCAGGGCGATTGCACCTCGTCGCGTTTCCATACCTTGTCGCTCATATCCCGGCCCTCAGGTGACGCATGCGATCCAGCGCCCCTTGCAGGATATAGCTGGCAGCCACGGCGTCGATCACCTCAGAGCGACGCTTGCGGGTCGTATCCGCCTCGATCAAGGCGCGTTCAGCGGCCACTGTGCTCAGGCGTTCATCCCAGAAGGTGATTGGCAGATCGGCAAAATCGGGGCGGCGAGACAGGTTGAGGGCAAACGCGCGGGTGGCCTGCGCCCTTGGGCCTTCAGATCCGTCCATGTTGCGGGGCAGGCCCAGAACGATGCCGCACACCTCGTGCTTGGCGATCAGCACTGCCAAGGCATCGGCATCCACGCCGAACTTTTTGCGTTTCACGGTTTCCAGGGCGCTGGCGGAGGTTAGCAGGCGATCGGAAAGCGCGACGCCGATGGTCTTGGTTCCCAGATCAAGGCCCATGAGCCCGCGCATCGGCGGCAAGAGCGGGGCGAGGTCAGCAAGCTCGGGGTAAATCATTCGGAACCGATCCGGGCCATGGCTGCGCGGAACGCGGCGTCGATCATTGCCAGCGCCTCGGGCGCGTCGGCGAAGGTCACTTGCGCGTCGTCATGGACGATTTGCGCCGCGTTCACCCGGCCCAAGACGCCGTAGGCAGTGATAAGGCGGGCCCAATCTTCTGGCGGGCCGCCCTCGGTTCCCAAGCGCGTCGCAAGGCTTTCAACCATCGAGGCGATCATCGCTTGCTGATCCTCGGGCGAGAGGTCTTCCATGGCGGCGATGTCATTGGCAGTCGGGCCGCTAGAGGCCGGAGCAGGGGCCAAAAGGGCAGGGTCCAGATCGACGCCAGCGGCAAAGGCCACGGCCTCTATCTGTTGCCGGATCGGGCGCACCCAGGGGGCCTGAGGCCGTGAATTGGCCAGAAGAGAGGACCAGATCGGCAGGGCCAGATCGGGGCGACCTTGTTGGGCGTACATCTCTCCGGCGTAGTAGCGGCCGGTGCCGTCACTGGGTTCCAGCGCCAGCCCTTGGCGCAGGGCTTGCTCGGCCTCGGGGGAAACATAGCCGCCGGCGGCGAAGATCATCATCTCGGCCAGATCAATGTAGTGACGGCCCGTGGCCTCGTCGCCCAGAAGCGCGATCAATTGAGTTTGGGCGGTATGGGCGGCGGTGAAATTGCCCAACATCGCCTCGTTCGCGGCCAGAAGGGTCATGCCTTGGGCGTCATCGGGGCGCTCGGCCATGACCTGGCGCAATTGAGTGACCAGCGCCACGCGGTCGGGGTCTGCGTCGGGGAGCGGCGCTGTGGGGGCCTGTTGTTCGGCAGCGGTCTGGGAGGGGCGGTTCTCGCGGGCCTGTTCGATCATCGCGATGCGCGGTTGCAGGGGCATGTCAGGGTAGCCCGGCGCGCCGATTTCCGCGTAGAGCAGCCCGGCGCCTGCGACCACGGCGACTAAGCCGCCGACAATTGGGACGGTGCCAAGCCCGCCTTCGCGTGTCCCGGCGCCTGCGTCCTGCAACGCGCGGTCCGCGTCCAGAATGCGACGGCTGACTTCGGTGCGGGCGCGGGTGGCTTCATCCTCGGACAGGGTGCCACGGGCCAGATCACGGTCCAATTCGGTCAACTGGTCGCGGTAGATCTTCAGGTCATAGGCGGCGGTGGGGGATTGCACCTGCGCAGGGCGTCGCGCGGCCAAAAAGACGATGGCCGCCACCCCCAAGCTGATGAAGCCCGCTGCAATCCAAAACGCCATGTCCGCGGTCCCTTTTCGTGACTTACCCCCGACATAGGCCGCATCCGGCAGGAGCGAAAGACGCCGAACTGTCACAATCGCGATAAGACCCTTGGCCAAACGCCATGGAAGCCGCGACAACATGGCAGGGGGTCGCAAATTGATCCTTTCATGTCGCGCTGAGTATCCTCTTTTTTCCAAGGCAGCCCAAAAGCAAAGTATCAGACCCGGAGCCCGTCCATGCGTAAATATTCCGCCTTTGCCATCGCCAAAGAAGCCTTTCGCCACCACGCCGGGTGGGAGCGTGCCTGGCGTTCGCCCAAGCCCAAGGCCGCTTATGATGTGGTGATCGTGGGCGCGGGCGGCCACGGCTTGGCGACGGCCTATTACCTTGGCAAGAACTTCGGCATCACCAATGTCGCGGTGATCGAGAAAGGCTGGCTTGGCGGCGGCAACACCGGGCGCAATACAACGATTATCCGGTCCAACTACCTGCAAGATCCGTCTGCCGCGATTTACGAAAAGGCCCGGTCGCTCTATGAAACATTGAGCCAGGACCTGAACTACAACGTTATGTTCAGCCCCCGTGGCGTGATTATGCTGGCCCAGACCCACCATGAGGTGCGCGGTTATCTGCGCACGGCGCAGGCCAATGCCCTGCAGGGGGTAGAGACGCGCTTCATCGACAAGCATGAAGTGAAGAAGCTCGTGCCGATCATGAACATCGACGGACCTCGTTACCCCGTGTTGGGCGGCCTCTGGCAGCCGCGCGGCGGTACGGCACGCCACGATGCGGTGGCTTGGGGCTATGCGCGGGCGTGCTCGGACATGGGGATGGACATCATCCAGCAGACGGAGGTGACAGGCGTCCGGGTTGAGGGCGGCGCGGTTGCGGGGGTGGAGACCTCTCAAGGGTTTATTGGCTGCAAGAAGCTCGGCGGCGTTGTGGCGGGGCACTCAAGCGTGCTGGCCGAAATGGCGGGGTTCCGGTTGCCGATGGAATCCGTGGCGCTTCAGGCGCTGGTGTCCGAGCCGATCAAGCCTTGCATGGATGTGGTCGTGATGGCCAACACGGTGCACGGCTACCTGTCCCAGTCCGACAAGGGCGAGATGGTGATCGGCGGCGGCACCGACGGGCACAACAATTACACCCAACGCGGGTCGTTCCACCATGTGGAGGAAACCGTGCGGTCACTGATTGAAACCTTCCCGATGTTGTCGCGCCTGAAGATGCTGCGGCAGTGGGGCGGGATCGTGGATGTGACGGGCGACCGCTCTCCTATCCTGTCGAAGACGCCGGTGGAGGGGATGTTCATGAACTGCGGCTGGGGCACGGGCGGCTTCAAGGCTATCCCCGGTTCTGGCTGGGGCTTTGCAGAGTTGATCGCCAAGGGCCATTCGCCCCTGACCGCTGAATTCGGGATGGAACGTTTCCGCGAGGGGCGTTTTATCGACGAAAGCGTTGCGGCGGGCGTGGCCCATTGATCGCACTGATGCACATATCATTTGCGAAGGGTAGGGCGCGCCGATGAGCGCGGTCGCCATCCCCAAGCGCCTCGGCCATATCTGGATCGGGGACCGTCCGGCGCCCAAGCGCTGGATGCAATCGTGGCGCGATCTGCACCCCGATTGGGCCTACACCCTGTACGACAATGTCTATCTGACTGGCCGCCGCTGGCGAAACCAGCGCCTGATGGCCCATTACTTCCGCAAGCGCCATTTTGAAGGCGTCGCTGATCTGATGCGTTACGAGATTCTGTTTGAGCAAGGCGGCTTTCTGCCCGGTTCGGATTTCGAAGCCCTGCGCCCCTGTGATGAATTGTTCACCGAGCCTTGCACCTACACCTGCTACGAGACCCACCCCAAACGACGCTCCAAACTGACGCCCTATTTGGCCTCGGCCCCCGGCACCACGACGCTGGCCCTGACCGTGGATGAGATCCACGCAACCTACGCCGATGCGCCGCAAACCGCGCGGCAGCCGTGGATCAGCGTCGGTAATCTGTTCCTGCGCAATTTCCTTGAGAAGTACCGTGCAGAGATCAAAGACCTGCGTATCTGGCCCGCCTATTTCTTTGTGCCGCAGCACAAGAAGGGCCCGCGCTATGACGGGCCGGGGCCGGTCTATGCCGAGCACCATTGGGGCACGACCCTTGATAAATACGAGGGCACGCCCGACCCGCAACTCTTTGACGACGTGGCCTTTGTGCTCGACGCGATCGAGCCCTTGCCCCTGACCTCTCACCCTTCAGAGGAGCCGTAGCCGATGCTGACCCTCACCTGTCCTGTCTGCGGCGTGGCCGCCTGCGAAACCGAGCTTACCCCGGGCGGTGAAGCGCATCTGAAGCGCTTCGGGCCCGGTTCCTCCGATGACCAGTTCGAGGAATATATGTTCATGCGCCCCAACACCAAGGGCGTGCATTTTGAACGGTGGCGCCATGCGGCGGGTTGCGGCAAGTGGTTCCTTGCCGCCCGTGATACCGCCACGCTGGAGGTCTTCGGCACCTATGCCGCCCAGACTCTTGCGCCGCCTGCTGATCTGATCGCCAAAATTCAAAGCAAACGCCCCGGTTGGAGCTTCCCCCAATGAGCAACCGTCTAGAAACCCAAGGCCGCCTGATCGACCGCAGCGCTGAGGTCACGTTCACCTTTAACGGAAAGAAAATGCGCGGCCATAAGGGCGATACGCTGGCCTCGGCGCTGCTGGCCAATGGGCAGAGACTGGTGGGCCGTTCGTTCAAATACCACCGCCCGCGCGGCATCATGACCAGCGGCGCAGAGGAACCTAACGCACTGGTTAATCTGGGCCAAGGCCACCGCCACGAGCCGAACCAACGCGCCACCACGACCGAGTTGTTTGACGATCTTAGCGCCACGTCGCAGAACCACTGGCCTTCGCTGGAATTCGACGTGGGGGAGCTGAACGGCCTCGTCTCTCGCTTCCTTCCAGCCGGTTTTTACTACAAAACGTTCTTGTTCCCCCGCGCCGCGTGGAAACATGTGTTTGAGCCGTTCATCCGCCAATCCGCAGGCCTCGGCAAAGCGCCGGACCCGGAAACCCGCGACCCCGATACCTATGAACATTTCTATGCCCACAGCGATCTGGTGATCGCCGGCGGCGGCATCGCCGGGCTGCAAGCCGCGCTTCTGGCGGGCCGCGCCGGGGTGAAGGTGCTGTTGATGGAGCAAACCGCCCATTGGGGCGGCCGTGCGCCGGTGGATGGGGTTGAAGTGGATGGCTTGCCTGCCGAGGAGTGGGTGAAGAACACGGTGCAAGAGCTTGAAACCCTTGAAAATGTAACGCTGCGCCTGCGCTCCATGGTCTCGGGCGTCTACGACCACGGATATGTTCTGGGCTATGAGCGATTGCGAGATCACACCCCCGGCGAAGGTGGCCCGCGCCATCGTCTATGGCGCATTCGGGCGGATCAGATCATCTCGGCTACCGGCGCGTTGGAGCGGCCCCTTAGCTTTGCGGGTAACGACAAGCCGGGCGTCATGCTGGCGTCCAGTGTGCGCGATTATCTAGTGAACTACGGCGTGGCCGTGGGGCAGCGGATCGTGGTGGTGACCAATAACGACGATGGCTATCGCACGGCGATTGCGCAGGTAGAGGCCGGGTTGTCCGTTGCCTGTGTGGTCGATGCACGCGCCGTTGTGGGTGGGGATTTGCCCAATAAAGTCCGCGCTTTAGGGGTTAATGTTAAAGTCAACACGGGTATTGCCAAGGTCAAAGGCCTGCGCGGCGTGGTCTCTGTCGCTTTGTGCGCTCAGGACGGCGACGGCTTGGTGACAGAGGAAATTTCTTGCGATGCTGTGGCGATGTCGGGAGGCTGGTCTCCGGTGGTGCACCTTTGGTCCCACTGCGGCGGCAAGCTGACGTGGGACGCCGAGAACGCCTTCTTCCGCCCCGATCCCGCGCGGCCCCCGTTGAACCAAAACGGCGAAGGTTTCGTGACCTGCGTCGGCAGCGCCGATGGCGCGTTAAGGGCGGATGCGACGCTGGAGAATGCGTTAACTAACACTGGCAACGTGCTGCAAACATTTGGAAAATCCTCCCAAGGGGGCAGCGCGGCGAGGAGCGTCAGCGAGGAGCCGTTGGCCCCGGTATGGGTCATGCCCCACGGCGCGGGCTACAAGAAACGCTCTAAGATGTGGCTCGATTTCCAGAATGATGTGAAGGTCTCGGACGTGCAACTGGCCGCCCGCGAAGGCTACGAGAGCGTCGAACATACCAAGCGCTACACCACCCTCGGCATGGCCACGGACCAGGGGAAACTCAGCAATATCAATGGTCTCGCCGTGCTTGCTGATGCGTTGAACGAAGAAATCCCCCGCGTCGGCACCACGACCTTCCGTCCGCCCTACACCCCCATTTCCATGGGCGCTATTGCGGGCGAAGCGCGTGGCGAGATCTTCCAACCCCTGCGCCGCACCCCCATGCATGATTGGCACGAAGAGCAGGGCGCCTACATGGAGCCCGTCGGTGGTTGGCGCAGACCCTATTGTTTCCCGCGTAACGGCGAAGACCACGCCGCTGCGGTGAACCGTGAAATCACCGCTACCCGCACCTCGCTCGGCCTGCTGGATGCCTCCACCCTTGGCAAGATCATCGTGAAGGGGCCGGACGCGGGTAAGCTGATGGACATGCTCTACACCAATATGATGAGCAATCTGAAACCGGGTAAGTGCCGCTATGGGCTGATGTGTTCTGAAAACGGCTTCCTGATGGATGACGGCGTGGTCGTGCGGCTGGATGAGGATACGTTCCTGTGTCACACAACCTCGGGCGGGGCCGATCACGTCCACGCCCATATGGAGGATTGGCTGCAATGCGAGTGGTGGGACTGGAACGTCTACACCGCCAATGTGACCGAGCAATGGGCGCAGGTGGCTGTGGTAGGTCCGAACGCGCGCAAGCTGTTGCAGAAGATGGGTGCGGATTTTGACCTTTCGGCCGAGGCATTGCCGTTCATGGGCATGGCCGAGGGGCAGATTGGCGGCTTCACCGTGCGCGTTTTCCGCATCTCGTTCTCGGGCGAGCTTTCCTATGAAATTGCCGTTCCCGCCAGCCAAGGCGCCGCCTTCTGGAAGGCGCTTCACGCCGCGGGCGCAGAGTTCAACGCCACCCCCTACGGCACCGAGGCGCTTCACGTGATGCGGGCCGAGAAGGGCTTCATCATGATCGGGGACGAGACCGACGGCACCGTGATCCCGCAGGATCTGGGCCTCAACTGGGCGATCTCCAAGAAGAAAGAGGATTTCCTTGGGAAGCGTGGCCAACAGCGGACCTATATGACCGATCCCAACCGTTGGAAATTGGTGGGCTTGGAAACGCTGGATAAATCCGTCCTGCCCGATGGTGCTTATGCGGTGGCCGAGGGCAAGAACGCCAACGGGCAGGCCAATGTAGAGGGGCGCGTGACCTCCACCTATTATTCGCCAACCTTGGACCGAGGCATCGCCATGGGGCTGGTTCTGAAAGGGCCGGAACGCATGGGCGAGGTGGTGAATTTCAACAAGGTGGACGGCTCGACCGTGGCGGCAAGGATCGTCAGCCCGGTGTTCTTTGATCCCGAGGGGAGCAAGCAAAATGTCTAACTCTGTCAGCGCGTTGCAAGGAGCCGCACATACCGGTTTTGCCCATATCCGGGAAATGGGCCTTTTGGGCATGGTCACCCTGCGGGCCGATCTGTCCGCGCCCAAAACTGCGGCGGCGGTGAAGGCGGCTGTCGGGCTGGACCTGCCGACGCAACGCGCGATCAATACGGGGCGCGATCCAGTAAGCGTGGCGTGGATGGCCCCGGATGAGGTGTTGATCATGTGCAAACATGAAGACGCGGACAAGGTCGTGGCCAGCTTGGCGAAAGACATGGGGGGCGCCCATCATCTTGCCGTCAACGTTTCAGACGCGCGGGCAGTTTTCACCGTTGAAGCAGCCGAAGTGCGCGAAGTGTTGGGAAAGCTGACGCCCGCAGACCTCGGCATACTGAAATACGGCGAAATGCGCAGGTCGCGGCTGGCACAGGTTCCGGCGGCGTTCTGGATGAACGATCAAACCCATGCTTCCGTGATCTGCTTCCGCTCGGTCGCGCAATATGCCTTTGATTTGCTGTCCAACGCGTCGGCGGAAGGCAGCGAAGTGGGCTATTACTGAGCCGCGCTCGTTACTTTCCCGTGTCGCGAGCCAAGGGCGATGGAACTATGGCCCAACCCGCGCGTAGACCTGCAAGAGCTTTGAGGTTTTGCTCAAGGCGCGGGGGTGATTTTGTCGATCGATACGGCAGCGCCCCTTGACGGCGGGGGGCTGCTCCCTCCATCTGTGCCGTAGTGAATTGCAACCTAACAGGGGGACCAACCATGGCCTTTCAACTTCCAGACCTTCCCTACGCCCACGACGCGCTTGCTGCCCACGGCATGTCGGCTGAAACGCTGGAATACCACCACGACCTGCACCACAACGCCTATGTCACCAACGGCAACGCGGCGATTGCGGGCACCGAGTGGGAGGGCAAATCCCTCGAAGAGATCATCACCGGCACCTACGACGCCAACGCTGTGGCGCAGAGCGGAATCTTCAACAACATCAGCCAGTTGTGGAACCACAACCAGTTCTGGGAAATGATGGGGCCGGGCGCTTCTTCCATGCCTTCCGAGCTGGAAAGCGCGCTGAACGAGAGCTTTGGCTCGGTTGATGAGTTCAAGTCCCGGTTCTCCGCTGCGGGTGCGGGTCAGTTCGGCTCCGGCTGGTGCTGGCTGGTAAAGAACGCGGACGGCTCCTTGGCTGTGACCAAGACGGAAAACGGCGTTAACCCATTGTGCTTCGGCCAAACGGCTCTGCTTGGTTGCGACGTGTGGGAACATTCCTACTATATCGACTTCCGCAACAAACGCCCTGCCTACCTGACCAACTTCCTCGACAACCTGGTCAACTGGGAAAACGTCGCCTCGCGCATGTAAATTGCGGCGAAAGCATCTTTTTTGAAGGCCCGCCCGTCAAACGGCGGGCCTTTTGCTATGGCCGTTGCTGGAACTGAATCGCGGGTCAGGCGTTGAATCCTTGAGTGAAACTAAACCGAGGAGGAGATTCCATGGCTGAGCGTCACAGATCGAAAGACGGCAGAAGCGAAACGAAGGAGCTGTTGGGGGATACCCCAGACGCCCCCGCATTTGCAGGCCGCAATGGCGGCAACCTGGCCCGGAAAACGGGCACCAAGGACGAGTTGCGTCATTTCACCAATGCCTCCGCCGGGGCGACACGCGTTACCAAATCCGACGAGGACCGGCCCGGAACCGATAATCTGGGTGAAAGGAACAAGTGACATGGCACAGGCTTCACTGAAACAGACTGACGTTGATCAGGTCACGCACAATCGTTCGCCGCTCACCCATGGAACTTGGGTTCTGGTGGCGGATGGTGAAAAGGCGCTGTTCCTGCACAATATTACAGATGCCGAGGACCCGAATTTGGTGGTCTTCCGCGAGGAAGAGCAAGACAATCCGCCTACTCGAGAGCAGGGCACAGACCATCCGGGGCGTTTCAACGACGGTCCCTCGGTTCACAGGTCCGCCGTGGCTGATACGGATTGGCACTGGCTGGAAAAGGAACGCTTTGCCAGTGACTTGGCAGATATTCTTTACCTCAAAGCGCATCGCAACAGGTTCGAACGGCTGATCATCTGTGCATCGCCCAAAATTCTGGGCGAGCTGCGCAAAGAGCTTCATAAAGAAGTGAGCGACCGGGTTGTGGCCGAGGCGGATTTGACGCTGACAAACCACCCCGTGGATGAAATCACCAAGCGCGTCGCCGACGCCACGATGCCGAAAGTCTAACGGTGCTATTTAAACCGAATTAATGGCCCGCCCGTTCAACGGCGGGCCTTTTCATATGGTGGCCAGCAAGGCCCGCGCCCTTGAGCGTGCCGCATCGGTGGTTCTTTCCGACCGCGCGATCAGATCATAGGCATCGGCCTTTCGTCCGGCGTCTAACACGGCGCGCGCGCGGTTGACGCGGGTCCGGCACCCGGCAGCGGTCCAAGCGGTACGTTCCTGCAAGCGCGCAGTCGCGTCGGCGTTCGATAACGGCCCGTCGAAAATGTCGAAATGCGCAACAAATGCCGCAAAACCTACCGAGTGTAGTGCCCGAAGCATTTCTTCATCGGTCATGGTTTCCCTCCCTAAAACTCAATTTCACGGGGAGGTTTTGGCCACGCAGGGTTAACAGATCGTTAAGGAGATCGAGCCTTGTCTCTCAATCCAACACGACATCCATAAACACCGGATAATGGTCCGACGGAAAGCCGCCCGCGAACCGCCCGCGCACCACCTGAGGTGGGCTTATGGGCGTCACACCCTCGGAATAGGCCAGATGGTCAATCGCGCCATAAAGGTGCAGGCCTCGGTAGAAGTGGAAGGTCGCACCGCGCACCGGAGCCACGGACAGGGTGCGGGCCAAGGTCTGCACGGGGCGGGTTTGGGTAAAGGAATTCATGTCGCCGATGACCATCACCCGTTCTCCGGCGTCCAACCAAGGCGCGATGGCATGGCCGATCAGCGCGGCAGAGGCGCGGCGGTTGGCCCAACTCGTCACATCAAGATGCACGTTCACCACATGCACTACCGCGCCACCGTGGCGGAACGACGCCCAACTGGCAAAGGTCGGATATGACCCCGCCCGATACCCGGGCGAGCCAAGGGTGCCGGGTGTGCGAGAGAAGAAGAAATACCCCTGATCCAGCAAAGACACCCGGTCATGGCGATAGAGGATGGGTTGAATTTGGGGAAAGACCTCACCCGGACCATGGGCCGCGACACTGTAGGCGGGGTTCTGGGATAGCAGCCAATCAAGGGAAGGGTTGGCCCCGTTCTGGCTGCAACAGGGGAAGGTGCCCACCTCTTGCAGCGCAAAGATATCGGCGTTGATTGCCTGAAACGCGGCATTGAGCGGAGCTTGACGGCGCGCCCAATCGGAAAGGGAGGCGATGCCGCGCGGGTTGGACGGGCGGATGTAGTGGACGTTCAAAGTGGCCATGCGCAGCGCGTCAGGCGGCGGCGCAGGATCGGCGGTTGGGGCGATGGCAGGCGCACAGGCCAAGGGAAACAAGCAGACCAGAAGGCAGAGCAATCTGGTGAAGATGCGTGTCATTTGGCCTGCTGAAGCGCTGACATCAGCGCGGGCACGTCATCTACCGTTTCCACAAATTGCAACAGGCTGGCGTCGGCAAAGCCCTGATCCACCACGTGATCCATCAATGCGCGCAGCGGGTCCCAGTAGCCCTTGGTATTCATCAAGAATATCGGTTTGGCGTGCAGACCCAATTGCCGCCAGGTGAGCACCTCAAAGAACTCGTCCAGCGACCCCGCGCCGCCGGGCAGCACCACGACCGCATCGGCATTCATGAACATCACCTTTTTGCGCTCGTGCATGGTTTCAGTGACGACAAAGGTGGTCAGGTCGGTCTTGCCGACCTCCATGTTCATCAAATGAGTGGGAATAACGCCAAAGGTTTCGGCCCCGCCGGCCTGCGCTGCGCGCGCCACAGCGCCCATCAGGCCCACGTCGCCCGCGCCATAGACCAAGCGCATGTTCTGGCGCGCCATCTCTGCGCCCAAGGTCGTGGCGACGGCCTCATAAGCCGGATCCACCCCCATACGAGAGCCACAATAGACACACAAAGATAGCCGTCTCATCCCAACACCTTGCGCTTTGTTAACCCTTAGGCCCTAATACTGCGCATTGGCTTGGGCCTCAAGCGGGGTAATCCGCAGCAGGCGCAGGGCGTGTTGCAGGGTTTAAAGGGGGAAACCGTGCCAGAGGACATGCAATGAAACTCGCGGCGATGTTCGGAAGCAGTTCCGGTGCCATTGGGGCCACGGCCGTTGGGGCTGTGATCGTGGTTGCGGGCGCTGTTGGGTTCACCGTGTTCAACGCGGAACCGGAGGTGGAAGAAACGCCGCCCGTTGCTGTCGCAGAACCCGATGTGACGACACCAGCAACACCAGAACCTGTTGAAGAAACCGCCGGGGCGCAAAGCCCGGAACCCGCCACCGATCCTGCACCCACCGATCCTGCACACGTAGTGACGGTGGCGGCGCCGCGCCTTGATCTGGTGCGCGTAGATGCTGATGGCACCACGGTCATCGCTGGACGCACGGCGCCTAACCTGAACGTTGCCATCCTTCTGGACGGAGAAGACGTCGCGGAAACGACGTCTGATGGCGCGGGGGATTTCGTCGCGCTGCTGACGCTCGCTCCTTCTGAAGCGCCGCGCATGTTGGGGGTCGAAGCACGCCCTGACGGGGAAGAGCCTATCGCGGGTGTTGAAACGGTCCTTGTCGCGCCCTTTGCCGGGGCAAGCGGGGAAGTGGCCTCTGTTCCAGAGGCTGATCCTGACGTTGAGGCGGTCACCGAACCGGTGGTTGCGGCGGTGGCTGACCCGGTCGTTGATCCTGTGGTTGGGCCGGTGGCTGATCCTCTCCCAGCAGAGCCGCAACCCCTCGCTGAGTCGCAAGAACCCGCAGCCATCGCAGCGCGTGAGCCGGAACCAACCCCAACACCCGCAGCCCCCGGCGCATTGGCCACCGCGCCCGGTAGCCCATCGGCCCCCGTGGTGCCCACAGCACCTGCCATTGCGCAGGCCGTGTCACCGGAAGACACAGCCGCCGACCCGCGCCCCGTGGCAACCCAACCCACCCGCGCGGCGGCTCCCGCCGTGGTGATCGCCGGGCCTGAGGGCCTGCGCGTGGCGCAAAACACAATCGCCGAGCCTGCGGTGCAAACATCGGTGCGGCTGGACGCGATTTCCTACAATGCCGACGGCGCGGTGATCCTTGCGGGGCGCGGCTCTGTGGCGGCGGATATTCAGGTCTATCTCAACAACCAACCGATCCATCTGGGAGAGGTCGGGCCCGGCGGCGCATGGTCGTTGCAATTGCCCGATGTGGACCCCGGCACCTATACGTTGGCAGTGGCCGAACTGGCCAATGATGGCACGACCGTCAGTCGGGTGGAGACGCCGTTTCTGCGAGAAGACCCGGAACGGGTCGCCGAGGCGCCGGTGGCCGGGGCCGATGGCATCGACCTCATCACTGTGCAGCCCGGTTTCACCCTTTGGGGCATGGCTGAAAACACCTTTGGTGACGGCATCCTCTATGTGCAAATTTTCGAAGAAAATCAGGACCAAATCCGCGATCCTAACTGGATTTTTCCCGGCCAGATTTTCCGGCTTCCCAGCCTCGGCGCAGAGAATGACGGGAACTGAGCCGCTGGCTCTGGTCTCGGACCTGATCGCACACTAGGTAGAAGGGCACGCCAAGGGATGCCCGCACAATGCCAGCTGACACGACCACGCCACCCGATACCTCCGACAATACGACAGAGGGGCCCCAAGCGGTAGCCACTGCCGAAATGGAAGAGGCCGAGCGGCGCTCGGGTTGGCGCACGATCCGCAAGGTCGCGCCCTACCTTTGGCCTGAGGATAAGCCTTGGGTAAAGCAGCGTGTCGTCATCTCGTTAATCATGTTGGCGGTAGCCAAGGTCATCGCGGTCGGCACGCCGTTTCTATACAAGGCCGCGGTAGATCTGTTGGCCGGAGACAGCCCGGTTAGCCCCGCATGGGTATTGGGCGCGGGGGCCGTGGGCCTGACCATTGCCTACGGTATGGCAAGGGCGCTGACGGTGGGGTTCAATCAGCTGCGCGATGCGGTCTTTGCCAAGGTCGCGCAACGGGCGCTTCGGCAATTGGCGCTGGAGACTTTTCAGCACATCCATGCCCTGTCTATGCGCTACCACATCCAGCGCAAGACCGGCGGGTTAAGTCGGATTATCGAGCGCGGCGTGAAAGGGGTCGAGTTCCTTTTGCGCTTCCTGTTGTTCTCTATCGGGCCACTGGTGTTGGAGCTGGCCCTGACCGGGATCATTCTGGCAGTGGTGTTCGATATCAATTACCTGATCGTTCTGGCGGTCACGATAGGGCTTTATATCTGGTTCACCTTTAAAGTGACGGAATGGCGTGTGCGTATCCGCAAGGAGATGAACGACCAGGATACCGACGCCAACCAGAAGGCCATCGACAGCCTGCTGAACTTCGAGACTGTGAAGTATTTCGGCGCAGAGACCCGCGAGGCAGAGCGCTATGACGCCGCCATGGCGGGCTATGAGGCGGCGGCGCTAAAGACCTCATATTCCTTGGCGTTTTTGAACTTCGGGCAGTCGTTGTTGATCACGGCGGGGCTGGTGATCGTCATGGTGATGGCGGCCCTTGGGGTGCAGGATGGGTCCTTGACCGTGGGCGATTTCGTGATGGTCAACGCCTATATGATCCAGATTACCATGCCACTGAACTTTCTGGGCACGGTCTATCGGGAAATCCGCCAAGCGCTGGTGGATATGGGCGAGATGTTCAACCTTTTGGAGCAGCCGCAAGAAGTACGCGATGCCCCGGGGGCAGGCCCGTTGAAAGTATCTGGCGGCAACGTACGGCTGGAAGGCGTGAAGTTCGGCTATGACGCCGCGCGGCCAATCCTGAAGGGGGTCGATATCGATATCCCGGCGGGGCAGACGGTGGCGGTTGTTGGGTCCAGCGGGTCGGGCAAGTCCACCATCGGGCGGCTGATGTTCCGCTTCTATGACGTTGGTGCGGGTCGGATCACCATTGATGGGCAGGATTTGCGGGACGTCACCCAAGCCTCGGTCCATGGGCAGATCGGCGTGGTGCCGCAAGACACGGTGCTGTTCAACGACACGATCTATTACAACATCGCCTATGGCCGCGACGGGGCCAGCCGGGCCGAGGTGGAGCAAGCGGCGAAAGCGGCGGCGATCCACGAGTTTATTCTGTCCCTGCCAGAGGGATATGACACGCCCGTAGGGGAGCGCGGCTTGAAGCTGTCGGGCGGAGAGAAACAGCGCGTGGGGATTGCGCGGACCTTGCTGAAAGACCCGCCGATCCTTGTGTTGGATGAGGCCACGAGCGCGTTGGACACCGACACGGAGATGGAAATTCAGGCCGAGTTGAAGGCCATGGGAGAGGGCCGCACGGTGTTGACCATTGCGCACCGGCTTTCGACGATCGTGGAAGCGGATCGGATTGTGGTGCTGGAGAAGGGCGAAGTCGTCGAGGAAGGCACCCACGAGGCGTTGTTGCTGCAAGAAGGGCGCTACGCGCAATTGTGGAGCCGACAGGCGGCGGATGAGGATCTGGACTAGGCCCTGAGGGCGCGCCTTCGGCGCTCAGCGGCGGCCTCCTCGCGGCGCTTCGCGCGCTCCTCGGCGTTGTGACATGGTGAGGGGGGCCACGTTTGGTGGGCGCTGTGGGAGGGGCTGGCAGGTCGGCCCTGCGGGCCGTTTTTTTGGATATTTGAAGAACGAGGAAGGAGGGCGTGGTCGCGCCGTCAAGGGCGTTGTTCTGCTTGGCGGCGGTTTCTGGCTGCGTTACTCGGCGGCACGCACGGGCGGCTGGGGGCCGATGTCGCTGTCGAGTTCGGTGTCCTCAAACGGATTTGGGACCTCGGGGACGTCTTCGGGGGGCGGCGGGACGGGGGCCTCCGGCGGTGTCCGCGGCGCGTCGTTGGCCGGGGTGGTCTGAGGTTTGGGCTCTGGGGCCGGTTCCGTTGGCTCGGTTTCCGCTGGAGCAAGCTCATCGGGGAGGATTTCCTCGGCAGGGGCATCATCCCAGTAGATCACCGGATCACGGGTGCGGCGGGCATTGCGTTGCAAGCTCCAATCCTGGGCGCGGGTGCTGAGTTTGCGCGCGCCCACGAGGGCGAGGCCCCGGAAGCTACCGCCAAGGATGGTCCAGAACCACACACGCAGGGCCAGAAGTGACGGGGTGAATACAAGGGTGAGCACGGTCGCGATACCAAGGCCGAAGACGACCGCCGTGGCCAGTTGCTTCCACCAAAGGGCCGTAGGGCTATCGACGGTGTATCCCCCCGCGCCGAAGTCCAGCGAGATACCGTACATCATTGGGGCGAGGCCAGCCATCGTGGTGATCGTGGTAAGCAAGACCGGGCGGATGCGGGCTTCGGCCGTGCGCACGATGGCTTCGAGCTTTGGCATATAGCGGGCGTATTCCTGATAGGTATCGATCAGAACGATGTTGTTGTTCACCACGATGCCCGCCAGCGCCACAATCCCCGTGCCGGTCATGATGATCGAGAAAGTCTGATCCATCACCAGCATTCCGATCAGCACGCCCGTGGTGGACAGGACCACCGCCAGAAGAACCAGCACGGAATTGTAGATGGAGTTGAACTGCGCCAGCAGGATGATGAACATCAGGCCCAAGGCGGCGGCAAAGGCGGACGAAAGGAAGGCTTGGGATTCTTCCTGCTCCTCTTGGTCGCCTGCCCATTCCCAAGACACAGAGGCGGGCAGGGGATTTTCGGCCTCCAACCAAGTGGTGATCGCTTGAATACGTTCATTGGCGTTGACCGGTGTGGTCGTCAGGCTTGCATCGGCCAGCCCCGCGTCGATGTCGGCGGCGGTGGCGCCGTCATAGGCGGCGAAGATCTGATACGCGGTATCATCGATGGTGAGATCGGCACTGCCGCCGGTGGCAATCTCGGCCACGTCACGCAGGATGGCGATTGTCTCGTCCTCGGTATCCGTGACGCTGACAAGCCCCGAGAGGACATCGGCCTTCACCATGAAGAACCGCGACTGGTCGATGCGTTCAATCGTGGCCAGTTGCGGCGCAGGCGCGTAGGAGACAAAGTTGGACAGCGGGATCAGCCCATCGGGGGTACGCACGCGCAGGCTGTCGAGGGTGGAAAGCACCCGGGCCTCTTCTGGGAAACGCACGCGGATGTCGATTTCCTCGTCCGAGGTGGGGACGCGCATCGTATCCAGCAAGATGCCACGGGTGACCAGCTGCACCATGGCGCCCACGGTTTGAACATCGGCACCGAAGCGGCCAGCGGCTTCGACGTCGACGTTGATCTGCCAGTCGATGCCGGGAAGGGGCAGGGTGTCTTCCACTAGGGTCAGCCCGTCGAGGTTTTCATAGAAGGCGCGCACGATGCGGGTGGCTTCCTGAAGTTCTTCCCAATTGTCGCCGGACAAGCGCAGAGAGATCGGCTTGCCTGCCGCCGGGCCGTTGGCGACCGAGAAGATCTCGGTCTGGAACCCGGGAAGACGGTCCAGACGGGTTTGCAATTGCTCCAGGATCAGATCGCCGCCGGGGCGGGTGCCCCAGGGTTCAAGGTCGATCTGGACCTGACCCACGGTATCGGCGGGCGCGGCCGCACCGCCGGTGTTGTTGTTCAACCCGCCCGAACCGGAGAAGGCAAAGACATCGCGGACGCCCTCCTGGCTCAGCACGATTTCTTCGACTTGGCGGACCATGGCGTCTTGTTCATCAACGCTCAGATTGCCCCGGGCGCGGACATAGACAATGGCGGTTTCAGGCTCGGTGGTGACGAAGAACTCGACCCCACGGCTGTTGGCGCCGAAGTAGGTGAACACGCTGACGACAAAGACGCTGACGGCGGCGATAGAGACCAGAGGCATGACCGGGTTGCCGGTCAGGAAGTGGATGACCCAACCGAACCAGCTACGGCGGTAGCCCGAGGTGACTTTCTTTTCGCGGCGCGGGATTTGGATCGAAGACACGAGCACCGACATAACCACGCAGATGCCGACGAAGACCGCGCCGCTGATCGCCATTTGCATCAAGGGCGAAAGCCCAGCGGGCAGGGTGAACAACACCCCGTTGCGCACCACTTGCAGGGCTGACAGGAACATCACATAGGCCATGCCGATGGTGACGATCAGGCGCAGAAGATACCAAGGCAACGCGCCTTTGACGGCCAGCGCTGCCGTGTCAATCAACCGGCTGAAACGGGCCGCGACACCGCCCAGAACCGGCAGGTAGATCAGCGCCACAATTAGGGACGCCGAGAGCACGAAGATCAGCGTCACAGGCAACATGCCCATGAATTCACCGGGCACGCCGGGCCAGAACAGCATCGGCAGGAAGGCGCATAGTGTCGTCGCGGTCGAAGACACGATGGGCCAGAACATGCGCTTGGCCGCATCGGCGTAGGCCTGCATTGGCCGAGCACCTTCGGCCAAGCGTCTGTCGGCGTATTCCACCACGACAATCGCGCCATCCACCAACATGCCTACGGCAAGGATCAGGCCGAACATCACGATATTGGAAATGGTGATGCCCATGATCCCAAGAAGGATGAAGCACAACAGGAACGATGTGGGGATCGCAAAGCCCACCAGCAGCGCAGAGCGGGTGCCGAGGGCGGCCAGCACCACGATCATGACCAATGCAATCGCCGTCAGGACCGAGCCTTCAAGCTGGCGCACCATGCCGTCTACCTGTACCGATTGGTCCAGTGTGGTTTCTACGTTGACCGAGGCGCGAAGCTCCTCCGGCCAGGTGGCCTCTACGGCGGCGACGGTTTCGCGGATCAGGGCGACGGTGTCGATGATGTTGAAACCTTGGCGTTTGACCACCTGCAAAGCGATGGTGGTTTCGCCGTTGAACCGGGCGGTGCCGTCGCGGTCTTGGTAGGTCAGGCGGATGTCGGCCAACTCGCCCAGGGTCACCACCCTGTCGCCGTTAACCGAGATGGCGAGGTTGTAGACATCTTGGGCGTTGTCGAAGCTGGCGGGGATCGTCACCGAGATGGAGCCGCTTTCCGTCGTCACTTCGCCCGCAGCGATCAGTTGGTTATTGCCTTGGACCGCGTTGATCAGGTCGGCGGCGGTCACGTCATAGGCTTCAAGCGCAAGGGGATCGACGATCACCTCTAGCATCTCATCACGGGCCCCGGCGATCCCGGCGGAGAGGATCGGAGATAGCGCTTCCAACTCGGTCTGCATCTCATTGGCAAGCCGGATCAACGTGCGCTCGGGCGCGGAGCCGGACAGGGCCACGACCATGATCGGGAATTCGGAGAAGTTAATCTCGTTAATTGAATAGCTTTCCGCGCCTTCGGGGAACTGCACCTCGGCGCGGCCCATGGCGTCGCGCACATCGGCGATGGTTTCGCCCTTGTCCCAGCCGAACTCGAACTCAAGGAAGATGCCCGCGTAGCCTTCGGCGGCAGTGGCGTTGATCGTCAGCAAGCCATCGAGGTCTTGGAACTCGGCCTCCATCGGGCGCACCAGAAGGCGTTCGCTATCAAGGGCAGAGATGCCGGGGAAGGGCACTGACACGAAGAGGCCGGGAATATCGATATCCGGCTCACCCTCTTTGGGCAGGCCCACATAGGCGGCGGTGCCAGCGGTTAGAGACAGAACCACAAAGGCGATGACCATGCGCGCGCGTTGAGCGGCCCAGTCGATCACGCCCGTCATTGGCTCAACTCCTCAAACGTGGTGGCGACTTCGACGCCGGCTGTCACGAACTCTTGTCCCACAACGATCACATCGGCGGTGTCGGGCAGGCCCGACAACAGCACCCCACGGGCGGTATCACGGATCAGTTGCACCTCCACGAATTGCACGATCCCATCTTCTACGGTGCGAACGCCTAGAAGGCCCTCGTCATTCAGGGTCAGGCTAGAGGCGGGCAACAGATGCGAGGGCGCGCCTTCGGTCTGGATCAGGATGTTCGCAGTCTGGCCGTCGCGGATTGTCAGGGCCGAGTTTGGCACCGTGATCTCAACCCGGAAGGTGCGTGTACGTTCATCGGCAGAGCGTGACAGGAACGTCACTTCGCCCTGCACCTGTTGGCCGCTGGCCAGTTCCGCGCCTGCGGTTGCCCCCACCTGGATACGGTCCACTTGCGCTTCGGGCACAAAACCCACCAACTTGATCGGGTCCAACTGAATGATTGTGGCGCAGATCGTGCCGGGCTGCATCAGCGCCCCAAGCTCTGCCGTGTCGGTTTCCAACAGGCCCGAGAATGGGGCGTGGATCGTCAGCATGGTGATCGCCTCTTCGGCGCGGGTCACGGCGGCCTCTGCGGCGCGAACCCCTGCAAGGGCGGATTGCACGCTGGCCTGTGCCGCTTGAACGCCCGCTTGCGCCCCTTGTACCTGTGCCATGGCGCTTTCAACACCAGCCTCTGCGGCAGCGACGCCTGCGGTGGCCGAGGCAGCGCGGGTGTCCGAGCCGAAGCCGGATTCGGCCAGTCGCGTGGCGGCGTTGCCGTCGATCTGGGCCGATGTCAGTTGTGCCTGCGCCTGTGCCAGCATGGCGCGCGCTTCGGGCAGGCGGGCCTCTGCCTCGGGGATGCGTGCCTCGGCTTCTGGGACGCGGGCCTGCGCTTCGCCAAGGCGGGCTTGCGCTTCTTCCAATGCGGTGCCGGATGTGCCGGGATCAATCTCGCACATCACTTGGCCCTCTTCCACGAAAGCCCCCGCCCGGATGGGGGTGGAGATGATGCGCCCCGACGTTTCCGACGCTACATCAACCATACGCAAGGCTTCGGTCCGGCCCCGCAATACCACGGCGTTCTCGGTGATCTGCGCCTCGGACCGGCGCACAACCACGCTGATCAGACCATCGTCGGTGACCGAGGTTTCCGCCGCATCGGCCTCAAGCGGCGTAATATCTGTAGGCACATTGTTGGGCTCTGGGATAATGTCGCCCGCCGTCGCGGCAAAGCCATCGGCAAAATCGACCAGTGTTTGGCGGTCCAGAATGGCGAAATACAAGACCACGCACACAATCGCCGCAGTCAGCATCGGGAATAACTTCATTCAAGAACCTCTCTGGCCCGACCCTTAAATACCGTCGGAGGGGCGAATATCGCGTTATGCAGGCTCATAGTGCTAAACCGACCGGTTCAGTTTAGGAGCTGTGTACAGCCTGCGCAAGAATGAACCGAACGGTTCAGAACGGATCAATCCCACCAGTATTACAAGGTGCGTCCGGGTGCCAATGCGACCCTATCGCGCGTGCAGATTGAACCCGCAATCACGAGGCCTTGCCCCCATGGGCCAAGGCGGGGTAAGTCGGTGCCAACAATGAATGATCCGGGGTGGAGCGGCGTCCATGGCCAATACCGACAGTTTTATTGATGAGGTCAGCGAAGAGGTCCGCCGCGACCGCCTTTATGCGTTGATGCGCCGCTGGGGTTGGATCCCTGTTTTGCTGGTGCTCGCCATCGTTGGCGGTGCAGCTTATCTGGAATGGAAAAGCGCCCAAGATCGCGCCCAATCCGAAGCATTTGGCGATGCCCTTTTGCAAGCGTTGGATGCCGAAGACACCGAGGCCCGCATTGCGGCGCTTGAAGCCGTGGAAACGCCCTCTGCCGAGGCAAGCATCATTCTGGCGCTTTTGACCGCGGGAGAGGCCGCCAACGGCGAAGATCGCGTTGACGCTGCCGCCCGCCTGCGGGCCGCTGCCGACGCCCCCGGCGTAGCGCGTCGCTATGTGGATTTGGCGCTGTTGAAGGCCGAAATGCTCGACCCCGCGCCTGAGGCCGAAGCGCGTATCGTCCTTGAGGCGCTTGCCGCCCCCGGCGCGCCCTATTCGGCGCTGGCCGAGGAACAATTGGCCCTGATGGAAGTGCGCGCCGGCGATCTGGATGCCGCGTTGGATCGTTTGCGGGCCATTGAACGCAGTGCGGCGGCAACGGCAGGCTTGCAACAACGCGCAGCGCAGTTGATTGTGGCGCTGGAAAGTGGTGCTGTCTTGGAAGACGCGCCGGTAGAGCCCGTGGAAGAAGAAGCGAGCCCCGCCGAGGAAGCGCCAACTGAGGAGGCGGCGCCTGTAGACGCGGAAGCGGAAGCAGCCGAAGGCAGCGACGTGGAAGCGGCAGCGGAAGCGGAACAAGAGCCCGCCGAAGGCGCGGTCGAGGAAGAATAGGGCCCGCGCATTTGCGCCCAAAGCCCGAAGGACGAAAAACGTGAGGACCGTCTTTGGCCGATGCCAAATTCCTCTGGTCCCGGAACGAGTGGTGGACGCGGCATGAGCCTTGTAAGCACGATGATCTCTTCGAAAACGCTTCTGAAAGCGGGGGTGGCTTTGGTCACGTCGCTGGTTCTTGTCGGCTGTGAACGCGAAACGATCTTGCCGGGGGAACGCTTCTCGGTGGATGCGGTGCTGGACGGCGGCGCCGGTGTCGAAGTCACAACCGACGGCCCCCGCGCCATTAGCCTGCCCTCTGCGGCGCGGCTGAGTGCTTGGGAACAGCGCGGCTACAACGCGTTGAACCGCACCCCCCACGCCACGCTTAGCGCCAACCCGACGGCTGTTTGGACGGCTGAGATCGGGCAGGGGAACTCTCGCCGTCACCGGATTTCCGCCGATCCCGTTGCCGCCGATGGCCGTGTCTTCACGATGGATTCTCGGGCCGGTGTTGTGGCCACATCGCTCACTTCTGGCACGCCCCTTTGGGCCGCAGATTTGCAGCCGGGCTTTGACCGGGGCGGCAATATCTCGGGCGGTGGCTTGGCCGTCTCGGGCGGGCGCTTGTTCGTCACCACAGGGTTCGGAGAGCTTATCGCGCTCGACGCGGCTTCGGGCGCAGTTGCTTGGCGGCAGCGCCTTGATGCAGGCATCGGCGCGCCGACCGTTGCTGATGGCACCGTTTATGTGGTGAGCCGCAATAACCAAGGATGGGCGATTGACGCCAACACGGGCCGTTTGGAATGGAACGTGCCGGGCACGGCCACGGGCGCGGTGCTGGCCGGAGGGGCTGCGCCCGCGGTTTCAGGCCGTCTTGTCATCATGCCCTTTGGCTCGGGCGAGATTGGCGGCGTGTTGCGCCGCTCCAGCGCTTTCTTGTGGAATACCTCCGTTGCGGCGGGTCGCAATGGCGTGGCCTATGCCAACATCAACGATGTCACCAGTGATCCGGTCGTTGTGGGCAACCGTGTCTACATCGGCAACCAATCGGGCCGTGTCGTGGCCTTTGACACCACACGCGGTTCGCAGTTGTGGCAGGCGGACGAGGGCGCCTATTCGCCGGTCTTGCACACCGGGGGCGATTTGTTCTTCATCTCGGACCGCAACGAGCTGATCCGCCTTGATGCGGGCTCGGGCGCGCGGGTTTGGGGCACGGAGCTTCCGCTCTACGTCAATGACCGCGAGCGTCGCCGCCGTGCCGTCTATACGCACTTCGGCCCGATCCTTGCGGGCGGGCGTCTGGTGATGGCCTCGGGCGATGGCAATGTGCGCTTCTTCAGCCCCGAATCCGGTGCCTTGACCGGCGCGCTGGAGCTTCGCCAAGGCGCTGCGGCGCATCCCATCGTCGTGGGCGATACGCTTTTGGTGGTAACCGAAGATGGCCGCCTGACCGCGTTTCGTTAAGCGCGTGGCATGGCCAGCAGCCAATCCATTCGGCATGGCCGATCCTCGGCGAATGCCAGAAGGCGCATCTGATCATCGAATTTCGCCAGTTCATCAAAGGCGTGGGCGTCGATAGGCTCATTATGTACGATTGTTAGCTCATGTGTGTGGGCAAACCGCGCTAGTAGATCCTCCCGCGAGTTCTGATCCACGGGCATGATCGTGTCGTGCAATTCAATTGCTATCGGTGTGTGTCTACACAATTCGATGGCGTCTCCATTCCAAAGGTCGAATTCCGCTCCTTCGATGTCACATACAACAACGGCGTCAGATGCGTGCTTAGTGAACGTGTCCAAGACCGATGTAGCATCGGCGGTCCCCTTCAACTCCATCCGATTTGCGACTCCGTTGATTTCGGCTATCTTGCCAAGATTTGCGCGTCCCTCGGATGATGCTTCGAAACAGATGCTATATTCAGCGGCATCAGCGACCAGACACCCAATTCCATAATATCCGTCGCCTGCGCCGATGTTGATGATCTTCGACCGCTCCGCAAGCGCTGTGATCGTCCATTTGACGATTCCGCTTTCATATGTTCCTAGAATTTTTCCTGTTAAATCAAGGTTTCCCCAAGATTGCCCTTCCCCCAAGAGCATTCCTGAGAACGGCCCGTGGGAAATTCGATTCCCATGAATTCGTCGGACCTCGGCAAGGACTTCGCGCCTGGCGCCCTTGATTGTTTTGAACTTCCAGCGACGAAAACGCATGCTCACGGCCCTACATTCCTTACGCACTAGGACGTCGAAAAACGCCGCTGACATAAATACTAGTTTGAAGCCAAAGCCAAAAGGCGAATTTCTCTGCTTGGAATGCGCCCGCCTTAGGCACCTTCCCTGCGCGGATCATTCCCACTCAATCGTGCCCGGAGGCTTGGAGGTGATGTCGTAGGTCACCCGGTTGATGCCTGCGACCTCGTTGATGATGCGGGTGGCCGTTTCGCCCAGGAACTCATGGGTGAAAGGATAGTAATCCGCAGTCATCCCATCCACCGAAGTCACGGCCCGCAAGGCGCAGGCGTAATCATAGGTGCGGCCATCGCCCATGACGCCAACGGTGCGCACCGGCAGGATCGCAACGAAGGCCTGCCAGATCTCATCATAGAGTCCGTGCTTGCGGATCTGGTCGATATAGACCGCATCGGCTTGGCGCAAGATATCGAGCTTGGCGCGGGTGATCTCTCCGGGGCAACGTATGGCGAGGCCAGGACCGGGGAAGGGGTGGCGGGCGATGAAATGCGCCGGAAGGCCCAATTCGTGACCCAAGGCGCGGACCTCATCCTTGAACAGCTCTCGCAGGGGTTCCACCAGCTTCAGGCCCATCTTCTCGGGCAGGCCGCCGACGTTGTGGTGCGACTTGATCGTCACCGAAGGGCCGCCGCTGAACGAGACGCTTTCGATCACATCGGGGTAAAGCGTGCCTTGGGCAAGGAAGGCCGCGCCTTCGATCTGGTCGGCGTATTTCTGGAACACGTCGATGAACAGCTTGCCGATGATCTTGCGCTTGGTCTCGGGATCGCTGACGCCTTCCAATTCGCCAAGGAACAGGTCTTGTTCTTCGGCGTGGATGACGTGGAGGTTCATGTGGTCGCGGAACATTTCGACCACGTCCACACCTTCATTCAGGCGCAACAATCCGTGGTCCACGAACACACAGGTCAGCTGATCGCCAATCGCCTCGTGCAAGAGCGCCGCGGTGACCGAGCTGTCAACGCCGCCAGACAGGGCGCAGATCACCTTGGCGTCGCCCACCTGGGCGCGGATCGCCTCGATCGCCTGTTCGCGGTAGGCACCCATGGTCCAATCGCCGCTGAAACCTGCAAGGCGCACGAAGTTTTCGTACAGCATTGCGCCGCGTGGGGTGTGGTGGACTTCGGGATGGAACTGGACCGCAAAGAAATTGCGCGATACGTCCGCCGTGATCGCGTAGGGCGCGTTGGGAGAGGTGCCGTAAACCTCAAACCCCGGTGCCAGCTTGGCCACGTGGTCTCCGTGGGACATCCAGACCTGTTCAGACCCATCGGCGAACCAGCCCTGCAACAGCGCCAAGGCACCGGTGGGTTCCACGAAGGCTCGCCCGAACTCGGCCGTGCCGCCGCCGCCGGAAATCTTGCCGCCATGCACTTCGCCGCCCAAGTCCTGCATCATGACCTGTTGGCCGTAGCAAATGCCAAGGATCGGCACGCCCGCGTCATAGGCCGCTTTGGGGGGCCGAGGAGAGCCTTCGCGCGTGACCGAATCCGGTCCGCCGGAAAAGATGATCGCCTTGGGGGCGAATTCCGCGATGAAGGCATCATCGACGTTTTGATAGGGGTGAATCTCGCAATAAACGCTCAACTCGCGCAGGCGGCGGGCGATCAGTTGCGTGACCTGCGATCCGAAGTCGATGATCAGCAGGCGTTCATGATTGGCGGGGTCTGGGACAGCGGCGTTGTTCATGGCCACGGATTAAGGCGCGCGGGGGCGGGGCGCAAGACATCGCATGTCGCATCCGCGTCCCACATGTCGCACTCCGGCGATGGAAACGCCCAAACACGGGCTAGGGAGGGACATGGAATTAACGCCGGTGGAGGATGTCATGGGCGACGCAGAACAAACAACAGGCAAGCGACGGGCACGGGGCGGCGGTGGCGCAGCGCGGCGCGCGTCGCGTTCGGCCGTCAGCTTCGAGACCGCGCGGTTCATCGAGCGCAAAATCCCCACCCTCGATATCCTTCACGATGAAGCGCTGGAGATCATCGAGGCGAACGCCGAAACGGTTCTGGAAGAAATCGGCGTCATGTTCGTGGAAAACCCCGCCGCGCTTGCGCGTTGGCGCGAGGCGGGCGCGGATGTGCGTGGCGAACGGGTCCATATCCCCCGCGGCCTTGCGCGGGAGTTGGTGAAAACCGCGCCGTCCAAGTTCACGCAAATCGCCCGCAACCGGGCCCGTGACGTGGAAATCGGGGGCAACACGATGGTGCTTGCCCCGGTCTACGGCCCGCCCTTCGTCCACGATCAGGCGGGCGGACGGCGTTATGCCACCATGGCCGATTTTGAGAAGTTCGTGAAGCTCGGCTACATGTCCAAGTGGCTGCACCATTCTGGCGGCACTGTTTGCGAGCCGACCGATGTGCCGGTGAACAAGCGCCATCTGGATATGCTCTATGCCCATATGTCGCTGTCCGATAAGCCCTATATGGGTTCGGTCACAGAGCCGTCGCGGGCGGAAGATTCCATTGCGATGTCGAAAATCCTGTTCGGCGCCGATGTGGTTGAAAACAACTGCGTCATGACCTCGCTGATTAACATCAACTCTCCGCTGACATTTGACGGGGTGATGATGGGCGCGTTGGAGCATTATGCCGCCGCGGGCCAGGCCTCGATCATCTCTCCGTTTATTGTGGGCGGGGCGATGGCGCCGGTCTCTGTGGCCGGGACGCTGACCCAATGTCTGGCCGAAGGGCTGGCGGGGGTGGCCTATTCGCAACTGGTGCGGGCGGGGTCGCCTGCGATCATGGGGGCGATGGTGACCTCCATCGACATGAACTCCGGCGCGCCGACCTTTGGCACGCCCGAAGCGTCGCAGATCACCTATGGCATGGGCCAATTGGCCCGCCGCTTGGGGCTGCCATACCGCTCGGCCGGGGCGTTCACCGGCGCGAAAATTCCCGATGCGCAGGCGGGATATGAGACAGCGAATTCCCTGAACATGGGGCTGTTGTCCGGGGTGAATTTCATGCTGCATTCTTGCGGATGGCTTGAGGGTGGCTTGTCTGCCAGCCCCGAGAAATTCGTGCTGGATGCCGATCAATTGGGGATTTTGCACCGGATGGCCGAAGGCGTGGCGGTCGATGAGAATGCCCAGGCCATGGACGCCCTGCGTGAGGTTGGCCCCGGGGGCCACTTCCTTGGCTGCGCCCATACCCAAGCCAATTACAAGGACGCGTTCTGGCGGACCAATGTGCTGGACTACAAGCCCTATGAGACATGGGCAGAAGAGGGCAGCCGCACCACCTATGAACTGGCCGCCGCCAAGGTTGAGCGGATGCTTAGCGACTATCAGCAGCCGCATCTGGACCCAATCACCGATGAGGCGCTGCGGGCCTACGTGGCCGAGAAGAAGGCCTCTATGCCCGACGCGTTCATCTAAGCAGTTCCCTAAGTTCCGGGCGACTTTTTCCGACTTTGCGCCGGGGTGAGTCGCCCATTTTCGCGGATCTCTGGCCTGATTTCGCGATGTGGCCACCGAATCTTGGCCCGCGCGACTTTTACTAAAATTGTCTAGGAATCACCCCTTGCGGCGGCCAGTAGCGCGCTCATCACTTGGACGTGGCGGGTGGGCGAATATCCCATGCCTCCGCCCATCCGTGCGGCGTTCAACATTTCTTCCTCTGCCAACAGCTTTCCGACCGGGCGGCGCTTGGCTCTGCGGTGCGCATCCCCTGTAACACAAGCCAAAGTGGCTGCTTTTACCAGAAGGCCAGGGCGGTGCATCTGTGTCAGGTGAGTGGTCAGGTCGGTCATATCTAACGCTCCTTGGGAAGTTAATCTGATCCCAAGAATGCCCCCGGAACGGGGTGTGTTGCGCCATCGCACGACCTTGCGTTCGGAGCCGTCTCAATTGTTTACGTTTTGGAAACAATTTTGCACTTATCCACAGTTTTTAACGATTCAGTAATCAATACGGCGGAATCCTGCTGGGGTACTTCCGCAACTTCAAAGGGCCCGACGGCCATGACCCCAGACGCTCGCAGCGAACACCAAAACACCAAGTTGATGCCGGGATGGGTGCCAGAGGCGGCATGCCAATACCTTGCACATGTGGCCGAGGGGCAATCCTTGCGGAAGATTGCACAACGGACCGGGCAGGCGCCTTCGACGATCTCTCGTCGTATTCGCCAAATGGAAGCTCGGCGTGACGACCCACTTATCGATGAAGCGTTGAGTTCGCTGGCCGAAGGGGTCGGCACTCAATGCCACCCGACAATGAATAAGGAGACGAGGCGCATGACTGCCCCAATACGGACGCCGATTGATGACGAGGCTTTGGTCACCCGAGAGGCAAGGCGCATTTTACGCCGCCTGTGCGAAACTGGCGCGGTTCTGGCGGTGGCCCAGGACATGGATAAAGCCGTGGTGCTGCGCCAAGGTGCCGATGGCAACCAGACCCGAACCGCCGTGGTGGACCGCCGCGTGGCGCAGGCCTTTGCGGTGAAAGACTGGATCTCTTGCGTGAAACAGGGCGGCAAACTGGCCCGCTACGCCATCACCTCGGTCGGCAAGACTGCCTTGAAGCGTCTGTTGGAAGAAGACCGTAAGCGCCGCATGGGCACTGCTGGTTTCGCCGAGGGGCCAACTGCCTTCCAGGGACAACACGCCACTTGGGGCACGCGCGACGTCTCGGGCAAGGGGGGGAAACGCGAAACGATGCGGGTGAACCTGTCGGAATCGCCTCTGGCAGGGTTGGCGCGGCGGAAGGGCCCCGATGGCAAACCCTTCTTGGGACCGGAGCTGGTGCAGGCCGGAGAGCGGTTGCGCGAAGAGTTTGAACGCGCCCAGATGGGCCCCCGCGTCGGGCAGAACTGGGATCGCTTCCTTTCTGGATCGGACCGGGGCGGGTTCATGGCCGATGGCGGGGTTGGTGAGGGCCCCCGAGCCGCGCGCGCCCGTGTTTCAGACGCCCTCGATGCCCTTGGACCCGGCCTTGGGGACGTGGTGATGCGGGTCTGTTGCTTCCTTGATGGGCTTGAGACCGCCGAAAAAAGGCTTGGTTGGTCTGCTCGGTCGGGGAAGGTGGTTCTGAAGATCGGGTTGCAACGACTATTGCAGCACTACGAATCTGTTTCAGATTTTCGGCCAGCAACGCGTAATTGAAACAAACTAAGGCAATGTGGCAAGAATTGTGCTCCATTTAAGGAGATTCCATTTCTTGTCATATTGGTTAACAAGAGGTTAACGGCGTCGTTTCGCTGGTAACTATCTGACTTTAAATAGGCAATCTGACTGCTGGCGAAAAGTTGCGCAAAAAATGCACCATAAGAAAGAAAATTACATTTTTTCCTTGGAAGAGGGAAAAGTTCTGCTAGCTTAATTGGTGGGGGCGAAATTGATGAGATGGTGCCAAAATGAAACTGAGCAGAAAAACGATTAAAACTCTGGGCGTTATTTCGATGGCCGCGGGAACGCTCTTTGCGGGAACAGCGGCAAATGCCCAACAATCCCTTTCCATGGAAGAATGTCGCGAAGTTATGGAAATGAATCCGGCGTTTGTTCGCCGTGCGGTGCGTCAAGCCTGTGGCAGCGCATTGGCCGCGCTTTCTGAGAATGATACTGCCGTAACGCGCGGAACGTCTGCCGTGATGAACCCGAACCCAGATGCGAACCCCGGTGGTTCCGACGGCGGTGATACTGCCTCGGGTGGTGGTGGCGGCACCGGGACAGCCCCGTTGACCATCACGGCTAGCGCATTTCGCAATGGTCGGCTTGCCCCCAACGTGTGTCTAGGCATGACCGGCGGCAGCACGCAAACATGCTCGCTGGTGCTTCTGCAAACAGCACAGGGCGCGCGTCACATGCTTTTGGGCGATGGTGGCGTGGTACTGAACGCGAATGTCGACATCAATGGGCGTGATTTCCTTGACTTGACTGTTGCCGCTAACCAATCTGGCTTGGCGGTGGATGCAGATTTGGCCGGCCATGACCTTGCCAGCGTTGGCCTCAACGGCGGTAACGGCAATGGTGGCAGCCACGGCGGCGGTTTGAACGTTGATGCCGATCTGGGCGGGCATGATTTGGCCGATGTTTCCGTCGGTTCCGGTTCCGGTGGCGGCTTGTCTGTAGGAGCAGACGTCGGCGGCCACTCGGTTGCAGAAGTAAGCGTTGGCGGAGATTCTGGCCTGTCGGTCAGCGTCGGTGGCATCGGGCTTCTAAACTAAGCTCAAGGGCTTCAACGACAAAGATGCCCATTGAGATTGGGATGAGGGCGGCGCAATTTGCGCCGCCTTTTTCGTGTGAGAGAGTCAGTATCTGGCGCGTCAAATGTCTCTGCTATCGGAATCAAAATGCGGCAGAAGTGTGAATTTCACGTTTCCCTAGGTGGAACTTGTCTTGGTAATAAATCATTAATCAAAAATTTTTTTGTTTATCACGAACGCATTGCCAGTTTTATTAAGATGGTTAGGTTTAATTGGTTTACTCTAGCGGGGCCAATTCGGGCGAATGGGCGGGTCAATCTATTTACATTCCACGATCCGCGCCAAGGGGTGCCGATCTCAGCCCTAGGAAACCCAATGAAACGCACCATGTTTACCGCCACCTCCATCGCGCTCACGCTTGCCGCTACGCCACTGGCGGCTCAAACGGCGATGACGCCCGCCCAATGTGAGGCCATGATGATGGCCGGCACTCAGAACTATGCGGCATCGGCCGTCGCGGGCTGCACGCCGTACTTTCAGGCCTTGGCCCGTAACGCCACAGCGCCGGGCACTTTCGCGACCGTGATCCCGCAAGGGGTGACGGTGAGTGTTTCAACCTCGGGTGCCGGGGGATAAGGGCCGCCGCGCCCGGACGCAGGCTTGTGATCCGGGCATGGCGGCTGTGTCGAATTAGGGGAATTACATTCCCGGTAAAACAAGGTAATCAAAGGCGTTACCGAACCGGAGGCTCCTATGCGCGATCTGAAGATTCCTGAACAACGCCATCCCGAAAAGGCGCGGCGTCCAGACAATCCTCAGCCCAAAAAGCCATCTTGGATCCGGGTGAAAGCGCCGGTCGGGGAGGGGTATAAGGCCACCGCCTCGATCATGCGCGAGCACAAGCTAACCACGGTTTGTGAAGAGGCCAGCTGTCCGAACGTGGGCGAATGCTGGTCCCAAGGCCACGCCACGATGATGATTATGGGCGAGGTGTGTACCCGCGCCTGCACCTTCTGCAATATCGCGACGGGCAAGCCGCCCGAGGCGTTGGACGTGTTTGAGCCGGGCCGTGTCGCCGATGCCGTGGCGAAACTTGGCCTGAACCATGTGGTGATCACCTCGGTCGATCGCGATGATGTGGAAGATGGCGGGGCCGAGCATTTTGCCCAAACCATCCGCGCTATCCGCAACCGTGCGCCCGACACCACAATCGAAATTCTAACGCCGGATTTCATCAAGGCGGCCCCAGAGGTCTTGGAAATCGTCGTCGAGGCCCGGCCCGACGTCTTTAACCATAATCTCGAGACCGTGCCCGGCCTCTACCCCGAGGTTCGTCCCGGCGCGCGTTATTTCCATTCCCTGCGTCTGTTGCAGCGCGTGAAAGAGCTGGACCCGAGCATTTTCACCAAGTCCGGGATCATGGTGGGCTTGGGCGAAGATCGCCAATCGGTGATGCAGGTCATGGATGACATGCGGGCCGCTGACATTGATTTCATGACGGTCGGGCAATATTTGCAGCCGACCCCAAAGCACCATGCGGTGGACCGTTTTGTGACTCCGGAAGAATTCGAAGGCTATGAGAAAGCGGCTTGGGGTAAGGGGTTTTTGATGGTCTCTGCTACGCCACTGACCCGCTCATCCTATCATGCGGGCGATGATTTCGCGCGGTTGCGGGCTAACCGCATGGCCAAGCTGGCCTAAGCTGCCGCGGTTGCTGTATTGACGCGCCCCGCCGGGGCGCGGCGTATGTGATGTTTGACCCGTCTAGGGGCGAGTGCGATGCCAATGGAAGCACGAAGTCAGCGTTGAATTTCTAGTCCAATGCGCAGCCCGCCCCAATGGCGACCATTGACCATGATGGGGGCGGAAATGTCCTTCATCATCACATAATGCCCACCCCCCATGTCGCGTCTGTTGGTCTGCATCAGAAACGGTGCCGTATTGCGCCCTGCCTTCAGGCCAACGCGGTCGTTGAACATGCGACGGTTCCGGCAATGGGCCGCGTTCCACACCTCATCATCACCTTGGGGGGACGAGAAAATGGTATTGTGGGTCGGCAAATAGCCATTGCGGTCGATAGCAACACAGAAAATGACCCGAGGATCGGCGGAGAGCACCGATTCTTGAACCGAGGGAAGCACAGCGTCGGTGAATCGGGTGAAAGGGGCCATAAATTGCTCGGGCCGCGAACCCTTGATTGGGGTGTAGGTCATGTCAAAAAGCGCCTCGGCTGTGATGTCGCCTTGGGCGATCCCCCGCTCGAACAGGCTACCAACTTCGGCGGCGCGATCTTGAACCAGCTCGATAATGGCGGCATCGGCGTTGCCAGCGCCAAGCTCAACCGCGACCTGCACCGCACGTTCCGAGATGTCGATGATTTCCTCGGCTCGGGTATTGGCGTTGTGCACCCCTTGCGCGGTGCCCTTCAAGGCGGCGATTAGGCCCGAGAAAGCGGGGCCGAACTGGTCCACGGCATAGGTCACCCCCACGGCATTTTCCGTAAGCTCTTTCGTGCCTTGGGTAGCAGCGGACACATCAAGGTTAATCTGGGTCAACGCCTTATCAACGAGGGAGGACCCTTCCAGCACGAAATGCGCGCTTTCGGCGGTTCGTTGGGCATCGCTCCGCAGATCGCCGATGGCGCTTTGCAGGGACCGGGTGGAGCCTGTCACCTCTGCCGCGGCGCCGGCGGTTTCTTTGGACAGGGCATTGATCGCCTCGGCCACAACGGCAAAGCCACGGCCCGTGTCACCAGCACGCGCGGCTTCGATCCGGGCATTCACGGCAAGGATGTTTACCTGTTTGGCAATGGCAGCAATCTTGAAATTCGCCTGATTTACCGTGGCCAGAGTGTTTTCGACGGCGGATAGGACGCCTTCAAGATCACCCACCCATGTGGCCACCTCTTTGCTTCGCTCAGCGGAGTGTTTGAGCGTATCCATCGACCCATCAAGGGTGTCCTTGGCGCGAAAATTAGCGGCGGCAACTTTCTCCAGCACATCCGACATCGTGCCGATATTGGTGGCCAGCGATGCAGCCTGATTGGCCACGTCCTTCACGACATTCAACTGGGCTGCCGCATCTTCATCAATCTGTTGGAGATGCGCGGCCAGCGTAATGATATTAAACCCGGTCCGTTCAGCCAAAATGCCAAGCCTGTGCAGACCTTCGCTGGACGCGCGCCGCCGTTCCACGAATGGAGCATTGGGATCGCTAGAAACTGGAACCGCCATCGAACCGCCTTTGTTGAGACGGTTCAGCCCTAGCACCCGGACCTTTCTGCTTGGTTAAGGCGTGGGTTGGTCAGCCTCGGGCAGGGCCAAAAGATAGGCGGCGATCGCGGCCCGATCCTCGGCGCTGATCTGGGCGAGGTTCAAAATGACAGAGCGCATATGGCCCCCGGCGCTGTCAAATTCGGGGGTAAAGCCGTCGGCAAGATAGGCGGCGATCTCATCAGCGGACCAGCTCAGCTCAGCGGGCGTGAGGGCCGGAATTGTGCCGCGTCCACTGGGATCGGGCGCCCCCGTCAGCCAGGCGGACCGGTCCAGCGCCCCGATGCCATTGCGCGGTGTGTGGCATTCGCCGCAGTGGGCCAACGCCTCCGCCAGATAGCGGCCACGGGCGGCGGTCGCGGGCAAATCGGCGGTGACGGCATAGGTGTCGTGCAGGTTCAGCACGTTCCAAAGACCCACAGCGCGGCGAATATTGAACGGAAAGCCCACGTCATGGGGCAGGGACGGGGTATCGGAAGCGGGCAGCGTCTGCATGAAGGCAAAGAGATCCGCCAAATCCTGCTGATCGGCAAGGCGGTAGGCGGTGTAGGGGAAGGCGGGGTAATAGTGCTGCCCATCGGGGCTGATCCCGTTTTGCAGGGCGGTCAGGAACTGCGGCAAGCTCCACCCGCCAATGCCGTGGGTGGCATCGGTAGAGATATTGGGCGCCCGGAAGGTGCCGAAATCGCTGGGGAATTCCTGGCCTCCGGCCAGCACCAACCGCTCCTCCGCTGAAGCGTCCTCGCGGCTGTGGCATGAAGCGCAACCGGCGGCCCAAAAAACGGCCTCTCCGGCAACCGGATCGCCGGGGGCGAGCCCGGCCACGTCGGTCTGGGTGATATAGGTGGGCCGTGTCAGCGCCCAGGCGACGCCTAATCCAAGCACCACCAAGGCGGCGGATATGCGCAGAACACGACCCATAGTGACCTACCTACTGCGCCTGGCGGTAGTCATCGTGGCAGGCGCCGCAAGCCGCGCCCACGGGGCCCATACCGGCGCGCATGGCATCTAACCCGTCACCGGCGACCCCGGCCAAGCCTTCCGCTGCGGTGCCAAACTGGCCCCAAATTTCGAGCACGCGACTGTCATCGGCCCAGATTGCGGGCAGGGCGCGGGTGCCTTCGATGCTGTCGCTATCGGTGCCGGGAACCCAATGGAAACGCTGGTCAATCTGGCTCATGGCCAGCAGGTTATTGGCCGCCGCCTGTGCTGTCTCGGGGTCGTAATCGGTGTTGCCTCGGGCCATTTGTCCCAGCACGCCGATGTTCAACGCCATGATTTGAAACTGTCCCTGACGGGCGCTGACGGCGGGGTCGACGCTATGGCCGTCTGCATGCGCGGTGAACGCGACGGTGCTGACAGTGAGGGCGATGGTGAGGGCGGCTGTGGCGGCAGTTTTCACTGAGTTCATGGCGAGGCTCCGATAGATTGCGGACAAGGGTGACAGAGTACGGATCAGCGTAGAGAGGCACACAATCATGTCAACTCACGCTTCGGTGCGTTGATGAACGGTCCCCCTGCGGCTGCACGATAAAGGGGCGGGTTGCGTTCGCCTCAGTCTTCCTGCTGAACCCGGCCAATAAACGGCAAGTTCCGGTTGCGTTGCGCATAGTCGATCCCGTAGCCCACGACAAATTCATCGGGGATCTCGAACCCGACCCAATCGGCCTCAATCTCCACCTCGCGGCGGATTTTCTTATTCAAAAGCGCGATGGTTTTCAGTCGGTTCGGCTGGCGTTGCTTCAGCAGCGCCACGACATGGGTCAAGGTGTGTCCGGTATCGACGATATCTTCCACAACCAGAACATCGCGGCCCTGAATCTCTCCTCGGATATCCTTGAGGATGCGCACTTCGCGTGAGCTTTCCATGGCGTTGCCGTAGCTGGAGGCCTCGAGGAAATCGACCTCGACCGGCAGGTCCAACTCGCGCACCAGATCGGCGATGAACACGAAGGATCCGCGCAACAATCCCACCACCACCAGCTTGCTGGTGTCGGCGTAGTCTGTCTCAATCTCGCGGCACAATTCTTCAATGCGTGCGGCGATGGATTTGGCCGAGATCATCTGCTCGACCGTGTAGCCCTGCTGCGCCATTTCGCCCCCAAATCTTTGTCATGCCTTGAATTCTTGCGCCTGTTTTATGACATGGGCTGCAAAGGTAAAAGCCGAAAGGGTGCCCGTGCCAAGCCATTCTGAAACCCGTGTGCTGCCTTATACTGCCCGGCAGATGTATGACCTTGTGGCCGATGTGGCCAAGTATCCTGAGTTCATTCCCTGGACGATCGCCACCCGTGTCCGTTCGGTCGAACGTGGCGAGGGATGTGACGTGATGCATGCGGATATGGTCGTGGGATTCAAGATGTTCCGAGAGCGTTTTCAAAGCCGGGTCACCCTGTGGGAGTCCCAAGGCAAGATCGACACGGAATACGTCGATGGCCCGTTCAAGTACCTGATATCCAATTGGGAATTTGTGGATGTGGATGCGGGCTGTGAAGTCCGGTTCAAGGTGGATTTTGAGTTCAAGAACCGTCTATTACAGGGCGCCGCGGGCCTTTTCTTTATGGAGGCGATGCAACGGATCGTGCGTGCCTTTGAGACCCGCGCCTTGGCCCTTTACGGGTAGACCGGGCCTCGGCCCGGGTCCGCTCGGCCCGGGTTCGAACGGCTTTCGCGCTATACCTACACACTATTTGAAACGAAAAACGCCCGAACCTTCACGGCCCGGGCGCATTGGATTCTTAACGGGGTTAACCCTTAGGACGTGATGTCGTAGGCCCGTTCCCCATGAACCGTGATGTCGAGCCCCGTCACCTCGGTTTCCGCATCGACGCGCAGGGGGGTCACAAGGCCCACCAGTTTGGCGATCACCACGGTCAAAACGCAGGTGTAGATCCCCACAACCGCAAGGCCGCCAAACTGTGCCAAGGCGCTGACATCGCTGCCGAAAAAGATGATCATGATGGTGCCGAAGATGCCGCCCACGCCGTGAACCGCGAAGACATCCAGCGTGTCATCAATGCGGGCCTTGTTGCGGATCAGGTTAACCGCTTCTTGGCACAGGATACCCGCGACAGAGCCGATGATCAGCGCCGCAACCGGGCCCACAAAGCCCGAGGCTGGTGTGATCGAGGCAAGGCCCGCGATTGTGCCGGTCACGATACCCACGAGCGAGGCTTTACCGTACTTGATCTTTTCCCACAGGCCCCATGTCAGCGACGCCGCTGCCGCCGAAATATGGGTGACGGTGATTGCCATCGCCGCGCCGCCGTCGGCCGCCAGTTGAGAGCCGCCGTTGAAGCCGAACCAGCCAACCCACAGCATCCCCGCGCCGATCATGACCATGCCGGGATTATGGGGCGGGGTGGTCTTGTTCTTCCGAGCGCCCAACATGACGGCAAGGATCAAGGCGGCAAGGCCCGCCGTCTCGTGTACCACGATGCCGCCCGCGAAATCGCGCACGCCGATGTCCCCAAGGATGCCCCCGTCCGACAACATGCCGCCGCCCCAGATCCAGTGGACCACGGGCGCGTAGACCGCCAGCATCCAGAGGCCCGAGAAAAGCAGCACGAAGCCAAACCCGATCCGTTCCACATAGGCGCCAACGATCAGGGCGGGGGTGATGATGGCGAAGGTCATTTGGAAGGCGAAGAATAACACTTCGGGCAGGGTGCCGAACAATGTGTCTGGGTTAACGCCGTTAAGGAATGCGCGATCCAGCCCGCCCCAGAAGCCGCTTTCACCGGGGCCAAAGGCGATGGAGTAGCCAACGGCCAGCCAAAGCACGCTCATCACGCAGGCGATTGAATAAACGTGCATGAACACGCTCAATACGTTGCGGGCGCGCACGAGGCCGCCGTAGAAAAGTGCCAATCCCGGCAATGACATAAAGAGAACCAGCGCCGTGGCGACGATGATCCATGCGGTGTCCGCTCCGTTCATTTCGATGTCCCTCTCTCATCGGTTTGAAGCGAGAAAGCGGGTTATCGGCGCGGGAAAAAGAGGCAAGGGAGGGATTCAGCGATGAATCTGCGGGCGTTTTGTGAAGTGCTTAACAATTGGGCGTAAATCGGCGGGCTATGCCTGTTCATTGGGCGCGTTGTGCGCGGCTTGCTCCACCAGTGATAGCGCGTGCGCAACGGTCCGGGAGCGGACCTCTGCGCGCCCCAAAGCGCCAAATTCGACCGTTTCCACATGCACCTTGGTCGCTGTCGCGACCCCGAAACACACGCGCCCTTCGGGCTTGTGCTCGGACCCTCCGGGTCCGGCGATGCCGGTGACAGAGACAGCGATGTGCGCCTCGGATCGGGCGAGCGCCCCTTGGGCCATGGCCTCTGCCACCGCTTCGCTCACAGCGCCGTGGGCCTCGATCAAGGCCATGGAAACACCCAACATCTGAACTTTGGCGGCGTTGGAGTAGGTAACAAATCCGCGGTCAAACAAGGCGGATGATCCCGCGATATCTGTGACAGCCCCGGCGATCAGCCCGCCGGTGCAGCTTTCCGCAGTGGCCAACATCCAGCCGCAAGCACGCAAAGCGTTAACGGCGTTAACACTCACATCAGCACCAGATGCGCGAAGACGGCAAGCAGCGCCACCACCATCGACGCCAACCAGCCTGCGATCACGTCATCAGCCATGATCCCGAAGGCCCCATGCTGGCGATCTGCCCACCCCACGGGGCCGGGTTTCAAGATGTCAAAGGCGCGAAACGCCAGGAATGCGGCGATCAATCCAGGGTAGAGCGCCAGGATGTCGGCCCCCATCATCCATGCGCCAAACGACACCGGCCACAGCGCGACCCATTGGCCTGCGACCTCATCTATCACGATTTCTGACGGGTCATCGGCGCTATCTCCCACCTCTTGCAGCACCGCCCACCAACCCAGTCCGGTCACCACGAAACTGGCCACGAAAAGCAGCCAGAAGCCGCCAATCATGTGTAGCAACACCCCGGCAATCAGCCCCGCAAGGCTGCCCCAAGTGCCCGGCGCGGGCCGCAACAGGCCGACGCCGCCCACGGTTGTGATCGCCCGCATCATGGGGCCACCAAGGTTACTGTCGCCATCGCCGCAATCCCTTCTTCCCGGCCCGTAAACCCGAGCCTTTCCGTCGTTGTCGCCTTGACCGAGACGCGGCCCACGTCGATGCGCAATAGCTCTGCCAACCGCGCGCGCATCGCGCCTGCGACGGGGCCGATTTTTGGCCTCTCACACATCAATGTAAGATCGGCGTTTGAGATGTTGAAGCCCCGAGCGGCGGCTAGATCTACGGCGTGGGTCAAGAAAATATGGCTCTCCGCGCCTTTCCATTGTGGGTCCGTGGGCGGGAAATGGGTGCCTATATCGCCTTCGGCCAAGGCGCCATAGATCGCGTCGGTCACCGTATGCAGGCCCACGTCCGCATCGGAGTGGCCTTGCAATCCGCGCGTGTGCGGAACGGAAACGCCGCAAAGCCACACCTGATCACCCGGCCCAAACCGATGCACGTCAAACCCATTGCCGACACGGATATCCATGGCGCTCTCCAATAGTTTCGCGGCCCGTTCAAAGTCGCCGGGCGCGGTGAGTTTCAGGTTTGCCTCGTCGCCCGGCGTGATCGCCACATCAAGCCCAAAGGCACGGGCCACGGCGACGTCATCGGCGGCGGGGGTGGTCTGCGCGGCGTGCGCGGCGCGAATTGCTCTCAGGTGGAACCCTTGCGGGGTCTGCGCCCGCCACAGGTTTGCACGATCCTTAATGGCGTTAACAGTTTGCGCGCCGTGCCAAAGCGCGTCGGTCACCGCAAGGGCAGGGGCGGCTCCGGGGTGTGAGCCGAGCGCCTTCAACACCCCGTCGATCACCGCGCGGCTCACCAAGGGGCGGGCGGCATCATGGATCAGAACAATCTCGCCGTGTTGAATCGCCTCCAGCCCCGCCCGGACCGAGGCTTCACGGGTGGCCCCGCCGAACACCCGGTGCAGGGGTGTTTGCGTGTTTGGGCAGCAGCGCGCGAAGAGGGCTTCATCATCGGGGTGGATCACCACGATGATCTCCGCAACCTCTGGATGAGTATCGAAGGCGCGGATCGTGCGGGAAATCACAGGGGCGCCGCATAACTCTCTGTATTGTTTGGGTAATTCTCCGCCCATGCGGGTGCCGCGTCCGGCGGCCACGAGCAGGGCAGTGGCGGGTTGAGGGGGCGTTGTGGTGGGCGTATGGCTCATGCCTAAGGGTCTAGGCCCAAAGCCTTTCTGGCACAATCTCTTGATGATCTGCCCATTTTTTCACCGGCATTGCCTAATATTTGTGCAAATGCACGTTTGCATGCAAAATGACCCGATGCCTCATTTGTCATCGCCTCGGGCGGGGACTACCAAAATTAGCAGTTACACATGGAAAATACCTTGTCGATCACCCTTGGCTCCATCCCCCTATCTCCGCCGGTCCTGCTCGCGCCGATGGCCGGAATCACGGATTTGCCGTTCCGCCGCCTCGTGTCCAGCTTTGGCGCGGGCCTTGTGGTGAGCGAGATGGTCGCCAGCCAAGAGATGGTTGAGGCCAAAACCTCGGTTCGGGCTCGGGCGGAATTAGGGTTAACGGAGCAAGCCAGCGCTGTGCAATTGGCGGGTCGCGATGCCTATTGGATGGCCGAGGCCGCGCGTATCGCGGAATCCAAAGGCGCACGGATCATCGACATCAACATGGGCTGCCCCGCGAAGAAGGTTGTGGGGGGGCTTTCGGGCTCGGCCCTGATGCGCGATCTGGACCATGCGCTGCATCTGATCGACGCAGTGGTTAACGCCGTTAACGTTCCCGTCACGCTGAAGACGCGCTTGGGGTGGGATGACGATTTGCTGAACGCTCCTGAATTGGCGCGGCGGGCGGAAAACGCTGGCATCCAAATGATTACGATCCATGGCCGGACCAGGTGCCAGTTCTACAAGGGGCGGGCCAATTGGGCGGCGATCCGCGCTGTGAAAGACGCGGTTAACGTGCCGGTCATTGCCAACGGGGATATCGTGAACGCCAGTGCCGCACGGCAGGCGATGGAGCTTTCGGGGGCCGATGGTGTCATGATCGGGCGCGGCATTCAGGGACAGCCTTGGCTGCTATCGCAGATCGGCGCTTCCTTGTTCGGAGCCAAGCCAGCAAAGGTGCCTGAGGGCGCGGAATTCTTGAGCATGGTCGCCACTCATTATCTGGACATGCTGTCGTTCTATGGCGCCGAATTGGGCGCTCGCGTGGCCCGCAAACACCTTGGCTGGTATATGGACAGGGTCGCCACGGCCCCGGCGCTGCGCAAGAAAATCTTAACTGAAAAAGTGACCGATGAAGTGTTTCGGATGTTGCCTGACGCTTTGTTGGGCGACGCAGAAAGGGCAGTTGCATGACCGATATCACCACGGCGCTTTGGGCGTCCCTGCCGACGCCAGCGCTTATCCTTGATGCCGACGATTGCATCTGCGACGTGAACCCCGTGGCCGAGACATTCCTTAACGCGTCTTGCAAGTCCCTTGTCGGCAAGCCCGCTTGGGAAAAAATATATGTGGAGCCTGACCTTAGCGACAGTGTGGCGCGGGTCCGCGTGGCGCAGTCGCCGATGTTTGTGAATAGTGTCGACGTAGGCACCAGCAGTCGGCGTCCGGTGTCTTGCAACATTCAAATCGGGCCACTGGCCGACCGCCCTGACCACGTTCTGGTGTTGTTGGAAAACCGAGAGCTTGTGGGCCGGATGAACCGGGCAATGTCCTCTAAAACCGCGGCGAAATCTGCCATCGGCATGGCCGAGATGCTGGCCCATGAAATCAAGAACCCGCTGGCGGGGATCACCGGGGCGGCGCAATTGATCTCGATGAACGCCAATGCCGAGGACCGAGAGTTAACGGACTTAATCGTTGCCGAGACCCGCCGTGTGTTGAAGCTTTTGGAACAGGTCGAAGACTTCGGCAATGTGCGTCCGCCAGAAAGGCGCCCGGTCAATATTCACGATGTGTTGGACCGTGCGCGCAAGTCGGCCTCGGTCAGTTTCGCAGCGCATATGACCCTAGTGGAAGACTACGATCCGTCACTGCCGCCGACATGGGCGGACCCGGATCAGTTGCAGCAAGTGATTGTAAACCTAATGAAAAATGCCGCCGAGGCCGGTCAATCGGGCGGCACGATCCGCTTGCGCACTTTCTACGAGGCCTCTCTCAAGGTGCGCCGCGCCGATGGGCAGGGCACCGCCGCGCCATTGCAGATTGAGGTTATCGATGACGGCCCCGGTATTCCGGGAGAGCTGCAACAAGACGTGTTTGAGCCGTTCGTATCGGGCCGTGAAAACGGCACCGGTCTGGGGCTGGCGCTGATTTCAAAAATCGTGGCCGACCACGACGGCTGGATCGCCGTGGAAAGTAGACCCGGACGCACGGCGTTCCGCGTGTCACTACCCATCGTTCCTAAAGGGAGCGTGTGATGCAGAACACCACCCCTAGCCCTCTGCGGGGAATGCCCCGTACCCATCTGAAAAATAACAACCTAAAAGGCACCTGACCCATGGACGGAACCGTTCTAGTTGCTGACGACGACCGCACAATCCGCACCGTTTTGACCCAGGCTCTGACGCGGGCAGGGTGCAAGGTTCACGCGACCTCTAGCCTCGTGACGTTGATGCGGTGGGTGGATGAGGGGAAGGGTGATCTGGTGATCTCGGACGTGGTCATGCCCGATGGGAATGGCCTTGATACCCTGCCGCAGATAACCGAGCGTCGCCCCGGTCTGCCGGTCATCATCATCTCGGCTCAGAATACGATTATGACGGCGATCCAGGCGACCGAAAAAGACGCCTATGACTACCTGCCCAAACCGTTCGACCTGCCTGACCTCATGAAGCGCGCCGCCCGTGCGCTGGAGGTCAAGCGCCACGCAAACCCCACACCACGGACGACGGAAACGGCGCTTCCGGCGATGGGGGAAGACCTGCCACTGGTCGGCCGGACCCCGGCAATGCAGGCGCTCTACCGGCTGGTCGCGCGGGTGATGAACAGCGATCTGACGGTGCTTGTCACCGGCGAAAGCGGCACCGGCAAGTCCCTGATAGCACGGGCTATTCACGACTTCTCGGACAGGCGTACCTTGCCGTTTGTCGTGGCCTCCGCCGCTGATCTAGAGGGAGCGGACGGCCCCTCGACCATCCTGAACCGCGCCAAGGGCGGCTCCATCTTGTTTGATGAGGTGGGCGATCTGGACGACGATGCGCAGGCCAAGATCGTGCGGATGTTGGATGCCATGCCACAAGCCAACCCACGCATCATGGCAACGTCGCAAAAAGACCTTGCCGACCGGATGGAAGAGGGCAGCTTTCGCCAAGATCTGTTCTACCGCTTGGGCGGCGTCAGCGTTAACGTGCCGGCCTTGCGCGAACGGGTCGATGACATCCCCCTTCTGGCCACCCATTTTCTGGCCCGTGCCGAGCGCGACGGCGCCGCAACCCGGCGTTTCTCGACCGAGGCGCTGGAGCTTGTGCGCGCATACACCTGGCCCGGCAACGTGCGCCAGCTAGAGAATACGATCCGCCGCCTGACTGTGACGGCCCAGGTCGAGGAAATTACCCGCGCCGAGGTGGAGGCCGTCTTGGGCTCTCAACCGGCGATCGAGCCGCTGATTTCGGGCGCCAGCGAGGGCGATAAACTGAGCGCGTCGGTCGCTAAACACCTGCGTCGTTACTTCGATTTGCACGGGGGGGTGCTGCCTGCTCCGGGGCTGTACGCCCGTATTTTAAGGGAGGTAGAGGCCCCTTTGATCGAAATCGCGTTGGATGCGACTGCGGGAAATCAGGCTAAATGTGCCGATCTTCTGGGCATCAACCGCAATACCTTGCGCAAAAAGATCACCGATCTCGATATTCGCGTGACACGCCGCCGCAAACTGGTGTAATATCGCAACACGCGTGGCGCATCGGAAACAGGCTTTCGGTGCGCAACGGTCCTGTCAGGCCGTTCAAATGCGTGATTGTGGGGGATTCGAGTGGTGGATGAGCCCGCCCGAAGTTTGGGCGATCAGCAGAGTTTGATGGACCGTCTAAGTTTGTTGCGCCGCAACAAGCGTTTGCGGAGCATTGGCGCCGTGGGCCTTGTCGTTCTGGCGCCGGTCCTCGCGCTGGCGACGTTTTTTGCCTTCAGCCCGCTCAATCAAACCCCGGACAGCACGGTGCGCACGCTCGTTCTGCTGGCCGATTTTGTCTATATTCTGGTCATCATTACGCTGGTTCTGCGCGAGGTGGCGCAGATCATCGCCTCGCGCCGGGCGCAATCGGCGGGGTCGCGTCTTCACCTGCGGCTGACGGCGATTTTCGGTGTCGTGGCCTTGGTGCCGACGGTGGTTGTGGCCGTCCTTGCCGTTCTTAGTGTGAACATGGGCCTAGAGGGCTGGTTCTCGGACCGCGTTTCGACCGCGCTTGGAAATTCCGTAGACGCGGCAGTGGCTTACCAACAAGAACACCGCGATGATCTGGAACAGGATGCCCGCGCATTGGGGGCCTATCTGAACATCAATCGCCGTGCGACACCCTTCCTCTCCGATGGCGACCTGCGGCAGGTTCTAAACACCGGGCAAAGCCAAATTCAGCGCGGCCTTCGCGAGGCTTTTGTGATTGACAGCGCCGGAGAAATTCGGGCGCGCGGCGCACGGTCCTACCTTTTTGACTACGACGCCCCGAGCGCCGAAGACCTCGCGCTAGCCTCCGGCGGTGAAGTGGTGTTGTCCGAGGACCGCGCCCAAAACGAATTCCGCGCCCTCTACCGCTTGGCGGCCTTCCCCGACCGCTACCTCTATATCTCCCGAGAGGTTGATGGTCAGATTATTGCTCTGCTCGATGAGACAGAACAGACGGTGCTTTTATATCGTCAGGTTGAAGAAGACCGGGGGCGGCTGCTTTTTGACTTCGCGCTGTTGTACCTAGGGTTTGCGACGCTGATGATCCTCGCGGCGATTTGGGCGGGCCTGTCGTTTGGGGAGCGTTTGTCGCGCCCCGTGGGGCAGCTTGCGGGGGCCGCGCAACGGGTGGGTCAAGGTGACCTTGATGTGCGCGTGCCCGAGGCGACATCGGACGACGAAATCGCCATGCTGGGGCGCTTGTTCAATCAGATGACCCGGCAGTTGAAGGGCCAGCGCGAAACGCTGGTCGAGCAAAACGCCGCGACCGAGGAATCCCGGCGGTTGTTCGATAGCGTTTTGTCCTCGGTTACTGCGGGCGTAGTGGGGCTGGAAGAAGGCGGGCGCGTGGACTTCATGAACCGCTCGGCCCGGCGCTTGTTGGCCTTGGTTGAACAACGCGATAGTGGCCTAACGCTAGAGGCGGCGATCCCTGAATTTGCCGTGCTGTTCAATAAGTTGACGGGTACTGCGGCGGAAACAGTGCAAGAAGAAATCAAGCTGACCCGTGGCGGTAAGCAGGAAAGCCTGCTGGTGCGCATGGCCACCCGCCGCAACGACGCCGGAGAGTTGGAAGGTTACGTTGTGGCCTTCGATGACGTGACCCAATTGGTCAGCGCCCAACGCATGGCCGCCTGGGGTGACGTGGCGCGGCGGATCGCCCATGAAATCAAGAACCCACTGACCCCGATTCAACTTTCGGCCGAACGCATTAAGCGTAAGTTCTCCAAGCTGTTGGAGGGCGAAGATCAAGCATCGCTTGAGCAGATGACCGGTGTGATTGTGCGTCAAACCAACGACCTGCGCCGGATCGTTGATGAATTCTCCAAGTTCGCCCGCATGCCCGAGCCTGAAACACGCACAGAAGATATAGTTCAACTGTTGAACAATTCGATTTTGTTGCAACGGGCGGGACAGCCGGGCACGCGGTTCAAGACCGATATTCCTGATCGGGAAGTCATGGCAGAGGTCGATTCAACCATGATCGGTCAAGCGCTCACCAATCTGTTGAAGAACGGCGGGGAAGCCATTGAAAGCCTTCATGAAAAGGGTGCGCCTGAAGGTCACGAACCACAGCTTAACGTGGATGTGTCACTGACCCCGGATACGATCTGCATCGACATTTCCGACAACGGGATCGGCCTGCCGCCGGACCGCGCGAAACTGTTCGAACCTTACGTCACAACACGCGATAGCGGCACGGGTCTTGGCCTGCCAATCGTTAAGAAAATTATTGAGGAGCATGGCGGAACGCTAGAGCTGCGCGATGCGGAGCCGTTTACCGACGGCGCTCATCGCGGGGCCACAGCGCGTATTATTCTGCCACGCATTCCCGACAACAGTGGAGATTGAGTATGAGTGATATTCTTGTCGTCGATGACGAACGCGATATCCGGGAATTGATCTGCGATATTTTGCAGGATGAGGGTTTCAGCACCCGCATGGCGGGTAATTCGGACGAAGCCATGGCCGAGTTGAACAAGGCCGAGCCGGGGCTGATGATCCTCGATATCTGGCTCAAGGATAGTAACATGGACGGGATCGACATCCTAGGCCATGTGAAGCGCGATAACCCCGAGGTGCCGGTGGTGATCATCTCGGGCCACGGGAATGTGGAAATTGCCGTCGCGGCGATCAAGCAAGGCGCCTATGACTTCATTGAAAAACCCTTTAATATTGATCAGTTAATGGTCGTTATTAAACGGGCGATGGAAACCAGCCGCCTGCGCCGTGAAAATGTGTCACTGCGTCGCCAGGACACACGCTCGGCCGAGATGATCGGCAGTTCCTCCGCCTTCCGCACGATGAAGAGCCAACTGGATAAAGTGACCAAATCCAACGGCCGCGTGATGCTGACGGGCGGCGCCGGAACCGGCAAGGAAGTGGCCGCGCGCTACATCCACGCCGAAAGCAACCGCGCCGATGCGCCCTTCGTGACGGTCTCCAGCGCCTCGATCCAGCCCGATCATATGGAAGAAGTGCTATTTGGCCGCGAAAGCCAACAACGCGGCGTGGAACAAGGCCTTTTGGAACAGGCCCACGGCGGGGTGATCTACTTTGATGAGGTCGCTGATATGCCCTTGGCGACGCAAGGAAAAATCCTGCGGGTGTTGGTGGACCAAAGCTTTACCCGTGTGGGCGGCACCGCGAAAGTGCGGGTGGATCTGCGGGTGATCTCCTCCACGACCAAGGATCTGAACGTGGAAATCGCCGAAGGGCGGTTCCGTGAAGAATTGTACCACCGCCTCAACGTGGTCCCGGTTGAGGTGCCGTCTTTGGAAGATCGGCGCGAGGACGTGCCGGAACTGGCGCGCTACTTCATTGACCTGTTCAACAAGGAACAAGGCATGGCGGCCCGCGAGTTGGGCGAAGACGCCAGCGCGATGCTGCAAACGATGGCCTGGCCGGGCAATGTACGCCAGCTCAAGAATGTGATCGAGCGGGTGATGATCCTTGGCGATGGCTCGGGCCCGATCGAGGCGCGGGATCTGCCGGGGCAGGAAGAAGCGCCCACCTCCGAGGATGATCTGGCCCTATCGGCCTCGCTGACGACGCTCCCGCTGCGCGAGGCGCGAGAACTGTTTGAACGGCAATACCTGATGGCTCAAATCAACCGGTTCGGCGGCAATATCTCCCGCACCGCCAGCTTTGTGGGCATGGAACGCTCTGCGCTGCACCGGAAACTCAAATCGCTTGGCGTGGTGACAACCTCGAAGGCGGGCACACGGGTGGCGCAGGTCAGCGAAGGGTAGGGCACACGCCCCTCCCAACGGCTCCTCCAGCCCAAGGTTGTCCTCGCCGCGTTTCCCCCGCGCGGCCATCAGGCGTGCAAGCCTCGGCCAGCCATTGCCCCGACTTTTCCGCCCCCCGCTCGCAAGCATCGCTGACGCAAATATTTCGCGCCGCGCTCCCTCCTTCATCTTGGCAAATACAACTCAATCCCGCCCTTGCCTCCCCACGCCACGCCCGACATTGACGCGGCCTCCGCAAACTGCGAACAAGACGGCCATTCGGATCGTCACGGGAAAGCCCCCACATGAAGGTCATTATTTGTGGCGCGGGTCAGGTTGGCTGGCAAATCGCGCGGCACCTCTCCTCGGAAAACAACGATGTCACCGTGGTCGACAACAACGCCGATCTTGTACGGCGGGCGACGGATACATTGGACGTGCAGGGCCTGACGGGTTTTGCCAGCCACCCCAATGTGTTGGACCGCGCAGGCGCGCGTGACGCCGATATGGTGATCGCGGCCACCTTCTCGGACGAGGTCAACATGGTCACCTGCCAAGTGGCCCATTCGGTCTTTGGCGTGCCGCGCAAGATTGCCCGCCTGCGGGCGCAAAGCTATCTCGATACGATCTACAGCGACCTCTACCGGCGCGATCACTTGCCTATTGATGTGGTGATCTCCCCGGAAAAGGAGGTGGCCGAAGCGGTGCTGAACCGGATCGCGTCGCCCTCCACCTTCGATACCGAAAGCTTCCTGGGTGGCAGCACGCAGTTGATGGGGATCGAACTGGACGAAGACTGCCCTGTCCTCAGCACCCCGTTGAAACAGTTGTCCGAATTGTTCTCGACCCTGCGTGCCATCGTCGTGGGCATCCGGCGCGAGGGCACTTTGTTTGCTCCCGAGCCTGGCGATCAGATGTTTGCAGGCGACCAGATCTACGTGTTCAGCCACATTGATGACGTCGCCCGTGCGCTCGAGATCTTCGGCAAAACCCGTGCCTTGCCGGAGCGCATCGTGATTATCGGCGGCGGCAATGTGGGCCTGAGCGTTGCGTCACGGTTGGAGAAATCCGCCACAAGGATGCGCACCCGGGTGATCGAGGCGAACCGCGCCCGCGCCGAGCGGGCCGCCGATGCCTTGGAGCGCACAATCGTCTTGCACGGCGACGGGCTCGACATTGATCTGTTGCGGGAAGCCGGGGTGGAACGGGCCGATGTGGTCCTTTCCCTGACCGATGATGACAAGACCAACATGCTAGCCTCTGTGCGGGCCAAATCCGCCGGGGCGAAGGTGGCGATCAGCCTTGTGAATGACCCGACCTTGGTGCCCCTGATGTCGCCCCTTGGGATTGATGCTTATGTGAACCCGCGCTCGACCACCGTCAGCTCCATCCTGCGCCATATCCGCCACGGGCGGGTGCGCGGCGTCTACTCCATCGGTGATGCCGAGGCCGAGGTGATCGAGGCTCAGGTGCTGTCCACCTCGCCGATGGCGGGCAAGACCATCCGCGATATCGACTTCCCCGAAGGGGCGCTTCTGGGCGCGGTGCAGCGCGGCAAAAAGGTGTTCCGCCCCACCGGCGCCACACGGATCGAGGAGGGCGACGCCGTGGTGATCTTCGCGCTGACCTCGGACGTGCCAGCGGTTGAAACGCTGCTGCAAGTCTCCATCGACTTTTTCTGACAGCCGCGCGCGATGACCGCCTATTTCCGCAATCTGCCGTTCTTCGCGATCCTGATCTTCGTGGCCTCCGGGGCGATGTTCATCCCGGCCGCCGTGGCCACGGGGATGCAGGATTTCGCGACCGGGCGGGTGTTTTTCTATACGGCAATGATGGTGGGCATGGTGGCGATCCTTCTGGGGTTTGCTTGCCAAACGCCGCGTCGCCCGCCGTCTGAGCGCAGCCATTTGGCCTCGCTTTTTCTGGCGTATCTGTGGCTACCTCTGGTCTTGGCGCTGCCGATGGATCAGGCGGTGCGCAACACCTATTTCATCAACGTCTACCTCGATATGGTCTCGGCCCTGACCACCACCGGGGCCGAGGTCTTTGACCCCGAACGCCTTGCCCCTGCCGTACACCTTTGGCGGGGCCTTGTGGGGTGGTTTGGCGGCCTGTTGATCTGGATCACGGCCTTTGCAGTTCTCGCGCCGTTAAACCTTGGCGGCTACGAGGTGACATCGGAGGCGACAGTTCAGGGCAAGATCGTGAACGCCCGCGGCCAAATGCGGGCCGCCGGCGCGTCCGAGAGGTTGCGCAAACACGCCGTGCGCCTGACGCCGATTTATGCGGGTCTGACGGTCGTGCTGGCCGTGGGCCTGACCGCTGGCGGAGAGGACCCATTGGTGGCGGCCATCCACGCCATGTCCACGCTGGCCACATCGGGGATCAGCCCCGTAAGCGGGCTGGCAGAGCGGCCCGTGGGGATGTTTGGCGAGGTACTGATTTTCGTGTTCTTCCTCTTCGCCCTGTCGCGGCGCACCTATTCCAGCGGCGCGGGCCGGGAATTGCGCGAACGCTTGACCAAAGACCGCGAAATCCGCTTGGCCCTCTTTGCTGGCATCGTGTTGCCGACGCTTCTGTTCGTCCGCCACTGGTTTGGCGCCTTCGAGGTGCAAGAGCTGGCAGATGGCCAAGCCGCCGTTTCGGCCCTGTGGGGGGCTGTGTTCACCGTTATATCGTTCCTCACCACAACGGGTTTTGTCAGCGAGGCTTGGGGCGACGCACGGGCGTGGTCGGGGCTGCAAACGCCGGGGCTGTTGCTTGTCGGGTTGGTGTTGATGGGCGGCGGCGTGGCGACAACGGCGGGTGGGGTGAAACTGCTGCGGGTCTATGCGCTCTATAAACATGGGGTGCGCGAGATGGGGAAATTGATCTACCCCAACTCGGTCGCCGGGGCGGGCCGCTTGGGGCGGCGCATTCGCCGCGAGGGGGCCTATATCGCATGGGTCGTATTCATGTTGCTGGTGCTGAGTATTGCGGTGGTCATGGTGGGGCTGTCGTCCACGGGCCTTGATTTTGAGGCCTCTACCATCCTTGCGATTTCCAGTCTGACAACGACCGGGCCGCTGGCCTCGGTGGCCGGGGCCAAGCCGATTGACTACTTCGTTTTGTCCGATATCGCGAAGTTGATCTGCGCAGGCGCGATGATCGTGGGCCGGATCGAAACCCTTGTGATGATTGCGCTACTAAACCCCGCGTTCTGGCGCGATTGATTGGGTGTCAACCAGCGGGGGGTGGAAATCCTATGGAATCGCAGACATAGTGGGCAAGCACGAAACGTAACCGAGGAAAACCTCGGGCCAAAAACACCAACAGGGCGTATAAAAAATGGCCGAAAATAAACAAAACTTGCAGGATGCGTTCCTGAATCACGTCCGCAAGACAAAGGTTCCGGTGACGATTTTCTTAATCAACGGCGTGAAACTGCAAGGTGTCATCACTTGGTTTGATAACTTTTGTGTGCTCCTGCGCCGCGATGGTCAGTCGCAACTTGTCTACAAGCATGCGATTTCTACCGTAATGCCTGCGCAACCCATTAGCCTTTATGACGGGGAAGAGTGAGCGCCGATAGCCGCGCCACTGAGCTCGGGGACGGGGACCTTGAAAAAGGCCCAATGCGGGCGCTTGTCCTACACCCTGATATTAAATCCGACCGTGCCCGCCGTGCGCCTGAATTTGCGCTGGATGAAGCCGTGGCCCTTGCCGCCGCGCTGCCGGATCTAGAGGTCGTCGACGCCCAAGTCGTGCGTCTTCCGCGTGCGCAGCCCGGCCTGTTGTTTGGCACTGGCAAGATCAAGGAATTGCACGATCTGGTGGAGGCGCTGGATATCGGCCTTGTGCTGATCGACGGTCCTGTGACGCCAGTGCAGCAGCGCAATCTGGAAAAGGAATGGGGCTGCAAGGTTCTGGACCGCACCGGGCTGATCCTGGAGATTTTTGCCGACCGTGCCGCCACCCGTGAGGGCGTGTTGCAGGTTGAACTGGCGGCTTTGTCCTACCAACGCACGCGGCTGGTGCGGGCCTGGACCCACCTGGAACGCCAGCGGGGCGGGCTTGGCTTTGTGGGCGGCCCCGGCGAGACTCAGATCGAGGCCGACCGCCGCGCCATTGATGAGGCCGTGACCCGTATCAAGCGGCAATTGGCCAAGGTGGTGAAAACCCGCGCCCTGCACCGATCTGCGCGGGCCAAGGTTCCCTATCCGATTGTCGCCCTCGTAGGCTATACCAACGCCGGGAAGTCTACGCTTTTCAACCGCTTGACGGGCGCTGACGTGATGGCGAAAGACATGCTGTTCGCCACGCTCGACCCTACCATGCGGGCCGTAACACTGCCCGATGGCACCGATGTGATCCTGTCCGATACGGTGGGCTTCATCAGTGATCTGCCAACGCAGCTTGTGGCCGCCTTCCGCGCCACCTTGGAAGAAGTTCTGGACGCTGATCTGATTGTTCATGTGCGCGACATCAGCCACCCGCAATCGGCTGAACAGGCCAAGGACGTGCATACCATTCTGGCCGATCTGGGCGTATCGGACCAATCCGCGCAACTAGAGGTGTGGAACAAGCTCGACCTTCTGGATGCAGAGGCGCAAGAGGCCCGGCAGACCGAGGCTGACCGGAACGAGGCAATCTTTGCCACTTCTGCCCTTACGGGTACGGGCATGGCCGAAATGTTGTCGGCTGTGTCGGAAACCCTGTCGCCGCCGCGTTTTGAAGATGTGGTGACGCTCCCCCACAGCGACGGACGCAAGCGCGCTTGGCTCTTTGAACAGGGCGTGGTGGAAAGCGAACTGCCGGGCCAGGACGGCACTGAATTGACCGTTCTCTGGACCGCGCGGCAGCAAAAGGCGTTTCGCTCTTTGTAGGGCGCCTTACTGGGGCGGCGACAGCACCGTGATGCCGAGGTTGGCAGCGCGTGCCAGCTCTGGGTCGAGCGTCATCGGCACATATTCCCCGCGCCGCCAAAGCTCGCCCATATCGTCGTAGTGACGGCTGAAGGGGTGGCCCGATTGCCCGGTAGAGATGATGAACACCGAACTGTCGGGGTCGGCGAAGTCGTAAACCCCGCGATAGCCCGCGCCATGGATGTTGATGTAGGGCTCCGGCCCGTTGCCGGGGGTGGCGGCCCGGTTCAGGGTGAAATCGCCGCCCGATGTTGCTTGGCGGATGTTCACGATCCACGAAAACAGCCGCGATTGGCCCAGAACCGGATGCACATGCACCGCCTCATGGGCCGCGCCCCAACGCCAGCTTTCAATGTCGCTGCCGTAGCTTTCCGATAGCTCCTGCAACGCCTCGTCCAGCGCCAGTTCCGCCATGTCGGTGCAGGTCTCTATGGCGTTGGACGGGCGCACATCGCACCAGCTTGATGCGCCGTCGACGTTGCGGAAGACACGCTCCAGAAACACTGGCTCCACATGCCAGAACTCTTCCGCCAGTGGGCCAATATCGTCGCGGATCAGGCGGTGCTGCAACGCCCGCATCCAAGCGGCGAAAATCAGCGGCTCGGGCAGATGTTCGTTCATCTCGCCGTTCCAATCGGCCAGCAGCTCCAGCGCCCGTTGGCGCGTGCGTTCTGTGGTGCCGATGGCGGCGGGCTGGCCCGTGAACCAGAGATCGCGGGCGACCAGTGGCAGCAGGTTGCGCGCGGCGGGGGACACGGTATCAAGCTGCGCCCCGATGAAACTGTCGCGGGTATGAACCTCTCTCGCTTCCATCAGCAGGCCAAGGCGCTGAATGCGCTGCGTGTCGCCCCAGAAGTAGCTGACATGAAGGGGGAAATCACGCTCCACCATCTTGTTGTTGGTATTGCCCAGAACGCCGCTTTCGGGGTCCAGAAAGGTGGGGTTGGCGAAATATTGCGTTGTGCCTTGCCACAGGTTGCCTTCCACCCAGCCGCGCGATGGCATCCGGGCTTGGGTTTCATGCTCGATCAAGCGCCAAGGCATATGGCCGATCACCTGCATTGCAATGCGCCCATCTTCCGAGGCCAGCATCAGGTTGGCCGAGGGCGCGACGTAATCCACCCCGGTCTCCAGCGCCTCTTCAATGGTGCGGGCCCGCATCAGGCGCAGCCCGGCTTGGATTGTTGTGTTTTCGTCGGTCAGCGCGGTCCAGCGCATCGCCATGACGTGGCCCGCGGGGGTCACGCTGCCCGCGTTCCAATGGGCGCCGGGGATGACGGGGCCGTTGACCGTGTTGCGTAGGGTGATGGTGACGGGGGCTTCATCGGCGATCTCGATAATCTCGCGCCGGGTCTCGAAGTCGGCCCAACCGTCGGGCGTGCGGTATTGCTGAGAATTCTCAGGGTTAATCTGTTCGATATAAAGGTCGATGTCGTCCAGATAGGCGGCGGTCAGCCCCCAGCTGAGGCGGTCCGTGCGGCCGTTGATGATGGTGGGCATACCGGGGATGGTGGCCCCGATCACGCCGCCCGTGGCCAGCTCTAGCCGCGCAAGATAGAAGGTGGAGGGCGCGGTCAGGTTCATATGCGGGTCCGAGGCCATCAGGGCACCGCCCGCAGCCGAGCGGGCAGGGGTCGCGGCCCACACATTGGACGCGCCGCCCCGATTCAGCCCTAGGGCGTTGGGGTGCAGCGGATCGCGCGGCGCGTTTGCGCCCGTGGCTTCGGCAAACATCCGGCGCGGCAGCTGCATCAGGCTGGCGAAATCGCCTAACTCCGCCGCGCCAGCCCCCGGCGCATCGGGCATCAGGTCGGTGATCCGCGCCGGATCGGGCAGCGCAAGCGAGGCGCGCGCCCGCAGGATTTCATTCTCGTGGTGCGTCGCCATTTCCAGCGCCATCAGCGACGAGATCAGGACGGAATCCGTGGGCCGCCACGGGGCAATTTCAGGCTCGAACAGGAACAACTCCGGTGCGCCGCGCCCCAAGGCTTCCGTGCCGATCAGGCGCAGCCATGCGTTCACGCCGTCGGCATAGGCCTGCAAAATCCCCATGGTTTCATCGGACAAGGCATTCAGGGACCGGCTCGCGTGGCCATCGAGATCAAGCCTACGCATCAGGTCGTCAATCTCCAGCGTGCGCCGCCCGAAGATCTCGGAAAGACGCCCCTGGCCCTGTCGGCGCATCAGCAGCATTTGCCACAGACGATCTTGGGCGTGGCTAAATCCGAGCCCATAGTAGGCATCGTGATCTGTCAGCGCGAAGACATGGGGCACGGCGGCGGTGTTGCGCACGATTTCCACCTGGCCTTGCAGGCCGGGCACCGTCCAATCGGCTTCATATTCGGGGATCGAGCGTCCGGCTATCCAGTAAAACAACGCGCCGACAAGCACGACGATCACAAGTCCAGCGCCGACAAGACGGGTCAGCCATCGCAGGATAGTCATCATCGGTTGCGTGGCCTTTCACCTCAGAGAGTCGCGCATGCGCATCGCAAGTCTCTACCTTGCAGCGGCCTGTGCCGCAATGGCGGCAAAGATCACATCCAGCTCCCGCGCGGCCACGGCCAAATCGGGGTCGGCGGTGTCGATATAGGGGGCGAAAAGGTGCGACGGGCGGATATAGCTGAGCGTTGCAGTGCCGTCGCCGTTCTCGGTCACGTAAAGGCGGATCGGGGCGTGGATCATTGCGGGCGTGGACAGGCGCAGGATGCGCACGGCGAAGGCGTTGTTGAACGCGCCGATGACCATGTTGCCGGGGATGGTGACGCCCCGGTTCGCAGCGGCACCCGTGGGGCCTGCTCGGGTCACCACGCCCAAGCCATTGTCGCTGACGGCGGCGCGGGTGCGTTCGGTCAGGGTCGCGAAATCATGGGCGGTGGCATGGACCTCCCACCCGGGCTGCGGGGTAATGTCGGCAACCTCTTGGGCCGAAACGGGCAGGGACAGGGGCAGGGATAGGAACAAGATCGCAAGAGACGCGCGCAACATGAAAGACCTCCGACAGGGTGGCGGTGTCAGAATGGACTGGCCACGGGCAGGCGGCCAGTCACAGATGCGCGAGGATGGGGCGTGTGTAGCGGTTACGGAATGATCCGGGTGTAGCGCGTGCCGTCCAGTGTCGCCCCAATGATAAGGCCCGCTTGGCCGTAGATCACCGCAATCACAGGCTCGGCCAATGTGGCGGTGTCAAAGCCCAGATTGCCCGCGTTGGTGTTTACCGCATAGCGCACATCCGCGCCCACGGACCACCCGACAGAGCCGCGGAAATCGGCCAAGGCAGAGGGGGTCATGAAGAACAATGTGTGCGCATATTGTTGCGCGCCGATCTGCAAGCCAAAGCTGCCGGACACGGCCGAGTAATAATCCACCGTCGCCCCGCCCACGCGCAACGCGCCGCGTCCGTAGCTGCCACCAAAGCCGAAACCGGCTTCGGAAATCAGCGGCATGACCAACATGCCCGAAGCTTGCGAGATCAGGTCCGCGGTGCCGGGCACCTCTTGCTGCATGAACTCGATCGCGGCGTCTACGCGGCTATCAATGCGCGGCGCATTGGCGTTGCCAAGCGGGTTGCCGCAAGCTGCGAGAAGCGGGAGTGATCCCGCGCCGAGAAGAACGGAACGCCGGGAAAGCGCTGGTGTCGAAAGACCATCTGCCATGGGAATACCTTGCCTATATAACTGCATTTGCCGGGACTTTGCGCCCCGATCCTTAGCGGCAAGAATACGCCGAAAAACCCAGCATGTCATCCGTGAAACCACAACATCTGCGGGTTTTCGCCGAAATCAGTGGCTCGGGCCGGGGGCTATGGGTTCAACAGCTTCGCCACGCGCGGTGCGAAATACGTCAACACCCCGTCACAGCCCGCCCGGCGAAATGCCATCAGGCTTTCTAGCATGACCTTCTCTCCGTCGATCCAGCCGTTGCCCGCCGCCGCCTGGATCATCGCGTATTCGCCGCTGACTTGGTAGGCAAACGTCGGCGCGCCAAAGCGGTCTTTAACCTGGCGGCACAGGTCCAGATACGGCATTCCGGGTTTGACCATCACCATATCCGCCCCCTCGCTCAGGTCGCGTTCGACGCAGCGCAGGGCTTCTCGGGCGTTTAGCGGGTCGATCTGGTAAGTCTTCTTGTCGCCTTTCAACGCGCCCGAGGCACCTACCGCGTCGCGGAACGGCCCGTAAAAGGCGCTGGCGAACTTTGCGGCGTAAGACATGATCGTCACGTTTGTATGGCCCTCGGCCTCCAGCGCGGCGCGGATCGCGCCAATACGCCCGTCCATCATATCGGACGGCCCCAAAATGTCGGCTCCTGCCTCGGCCTGTGCCAGCCCCATCTTTACCAGCGCCTCGACCGTTTCGTCATTGACGATCACATCATCGCGCACGATGCCGTCGTGGCCGTTGATGTTATAGGGGTCCAGCGCGATGTCCGTCATGATCGCGATCTCAATCCCTGCGTCACGGATCGCGCGAATGGCGCGGTTTGACAGGTTGTCGGGGTTCCAGGCCTCCTCGCAAAGCTCTGTCTTCAGGGCCGGATCGGTGTAGGGAAAGATGCAGATCGCCGGGATGCCAAGGCGGGCCGCGTCCCGCGCGGCCTTTACCACAAGATCAACCGACAAACGCTCCACTCCGGGCATCGAAGCAACCGCCTGCCGCTCATTGGTGCCGGCGCAGACGAAAACGGGCCAGATCAGGTCATGGACCGACAACTGGCTTTCGCGCACCAGATTGCGCAACGCGCCAGAGGACCGGTTGCGCCGAAAGCGGGTCTGCGGAAACGAGGCTTGATTGGCGGTCATGGGAACGAACTTTCGCTGATTTCAGGCGCGACAGAGGTGCCACGGCAACGCCTGCCACGCAAGGCCGCCCGCAAGGCAACACGGGGCTAGCATCTGCCAAACGCCCCGCATATGGTGCGCGAAATTGACGGCTGCCTAATTGGAATACCCCTTGGACTTCTTCGATCTTCTTACCGAAGTGATCGACCTCCGGTCGTTCTCAAACCTGTGGTATTGGATAGTCCTTGCCATCCTGTGGTCTTCCATGAGCCATTGGACCGTCGGCGTCCCTTACTACCTTGTCACCCGGTCCAAACGCGGCGATGCCCAAGCGGCCGAGGATTTGCTGGTTCTTACCCGCATGAACGCGGAACGTAACGTGACCTACGCGCAGACCTCTGGCACCGTTGCGATGGGTTTTTCCACCTTCATCCTATCGGGCCTTGCCGTCACGGGATGGGCATATGGGGTTGAATTCTCCCAAGCGATTTTCCTGCTTCTGTGCCCCTCCATGATCGTAATCGGGCTTGGCGTCTGGACGTCTTACCGCCTGAAAGCGGACGACTATCGCCATGTGCCGCAAATCCTGCGCCAGCACCGCACGATGGTTCAGATGTTGGGCGTCGTGTTCATCTTTGTCACCGCTTTCTGGGGCATGTACCAAAACGTCAACGTCGGCCCCTTGGGGTGACAGGCTTGACTTGACCGCGCTTCGGCGTAGGTGAGGCGATCCATGGCTGATCAAACTCATATCCCTAGCGCCCATATTCTTTGCGGCGGCGCGCCCGAAGGCTTTGACGCCACCCTTGTGCTGGCCGAGGCCGCTAAAGGCGCGCCCGTGGTCCATGTGGCCCGTGACGACAAGCGTCTGCGTGCGATGGCCACGGCTTTGGCCTTCTTCAATCCCAAGGTGCCGGTGCTGGAATTTCCCGGTTGGGATTGTCTGCCCTATGACCGTGTGTCCCCTCAGGCCGAGATTTCTGCCGCCCGCATGGCGACGCTGGCCACCTTGGCGGCGGGGCTTTCAGGGCCGTTTATTCTTCTGACAACGCTTAACGCGGCCACCCAATATGTGCCACCCCGTGATCTTCTGGCGTCCTCGGCCTTCGTAGCCGTTGTCGGGGGGCGCGTTGATGAAGAGGCCCTTCGCACCTTCCTTGTGCGCATGGGCTACGTGCAATCGCCCACCGTGTCCGAACCCGGAGACTACGCCGTGCGCGGCGGGATCATCGACGTGTGGCCGCCGGGCGAAGACAGCCCGGTGCGGCTGGACCTGTTCGGCGATACGCTCGACGGGGCGCGTCGATTTGATGTGGGGACCCAGCGCACCACCGAAAAACTGGAGCGGGTAGAGCTTGCGCCGGTGTCCGAGGTTATCCTTGACGATGCCGCCATCGCGCGGTTCCGGCAGAATTACCGGGTAGAGTTTGGGGCAGGCGGCTCGGAAGATCCGCTTTACGAATCCGTCTCGGCGGGGCGCAAGGCCCAGGGAATGGAGCATTGGTTGCCGTTCTATCATGAACGGCTGGAAACCCTGTTTGATTACCTCCCCGGCGCGACGATCACGCTCGATGACCAATCCACGCCCCAGCGTTTGGCCCGGTGGGACAGCATCACCGACCAATACGACACCCGCAAAACCGCCCTGACCCAGAAGGGTCGTTTGGACACCGTCTACAAGCCCGCCGCGCCGGAGTTGCTGTATCTGAACGATGCCGCATGGACCGCTGCCGTGGAAGGGCACCGTCTGGTGCAATTCTCGGTCAATTCCGCGGCCCCCGGACCCGGTATCATTGATGCGGGCGGGCGTGTCGGGCGTTCTTTCGCGCCGGAGCGGCAGCAAGAAAACATCAGCCTTTTCGCGGCTTTGGCGGATCATGTTAAAGCGATGCGTAAAGATGGCGCCGTTGTCATCGCCTCTTGGTCCGAAGGCGCGCGGGAACGATTGGAGGGCCTTCTGGAAGACGAAGGTCTGACAGAGGTTAACCGCGTTAACGATGCCCGTGGAATTGGCGGCAAAGGCTCCGTCAACCTGACCGTCTGGCCGCTGGAAGAAGGCTTCACCGGGCCGATCACCAAGGGCAGCAATGTCACCGTGATCTCGGAACAGGATGTTCTGGGGGACCGGCTGATCCGCCCCAAGCGCAAGGTGAAACGCGCCGACAATTACCTGACCGAGGCCCAAAGCCTGTCGCCCGGCGATCTGGTCGTCCACGTGGATCATGGCGTGGGCCGCTACAACGGCTTGGAAACGGTCACGGCGGCCGGCGCGCCGCACGAATGTATCGCCTTGGAATATGCGGGCGGGGACCGTCTGTTCCTGCCGGTCGAGAATATCGAACTGCTGTCGCGCTACGGCCATGACGATGGGCTACTGGATAAACTCGGCGGCGGCGCTTGGCAGGCCAAGAAGGCCCGCCTGAAAGAACGCATCCGCCTGATCGCGGACAAGCTCATCCGCATCGCGGCGGAACGGGAACTGCGTAAAGCCCCGATATTCGAGCCCCCCGGCGATATGTGGGAGGCGTTCAACGCCCGCTTCCCCTACGAGGAGACCGACGACCAGCTTTCCGCCATCGCCGACGTGTTGGAAGACCTGACCATGGGCCGCCCGATGGACCGTTTGGTGGTGGGCGACGTGGGCTTTGGCAAAACCGAAGTCGCCATGCGCGCGGCCTTTGTGGCGGCGGCGTCCGGCATGCAAGTGGCCATCGTGGCCCCCACAACACTGCTGGCCCGCCAACACGCCAAGACCTTCCAGGACCGCTTCCGCGGCTTCCCCCTGACGGTGCGCCAATTGTCCCGTTTCGTCCCCAATAAAGAGGCCGAGCAGACCCGCAAGGGCCTTGCCGATGGCACCGTCGATATCGTCATCGGTACCCATGCGATCTTGGCGAAAACCGTTCGGATTCAAAACCTTGGCCTGATGATTATTGACGAGGAACAGCGCTTTGGCGTCACCCACAAGGAGCGCCTGAAGGAAATGCGCTCGGACGTTCACGTGCTGACGCTGTCAGCCACGCCGATCCCGCGCACGTTGCAAATGTCCCTGTCTGGCGTGCGTGACCTGTCGATGATCGGCACGCCTCCGGTGGACCGCCTCGCCATTCGCACCTACGTTTCTGAGTTCGACACCGTCACCATCCGCGAGGCGCTGTTGCGCGAGCATTACCGGGGCGGGCAGTCGTTCTATGTGGTGCCCCGCATCGAAGACCTGCCGCAGATCGAAGAGTTTCTGCGCGATCACGTGCCTGAGGTCAGCTTCATCACCGCCCACGGGCAAATGGCAGCGGGAGAGTTGGACGACCGCATGGTCGCCTTCTACGACGGTAAATATGACGTGCTTCTGGCCACGACGATTGTGGAATCCGGCATCGACATTCCGACCGCCAACACCATGGTAATCCACCGCGCCGACATGTTCGGCTTGGCGCAGCTCTACCAGATCAGGGGCCGCGTGGGTCGTGCGAAAACAAGGGCTTACGCCTATCTGACCACCAAGCCGCGCGGAAAGCTGACACCGTCAGCCGAGAAGCGGCTGCGGGTTCTGGGCAGCCTCGACAGCCTTGGGGCGGGCTTCACGATTGCGTCCCAAGACCTCGACATTCGCGGGGCGGGCAACATCGTGGGCGAAGAACAATCAGGCCACGTCAAAGAGGTGGGCTTCGAGCTTTATCAATCCATGCTGGAAGAGGCGATTGCCAAGATCCGCTCCGGCGAGGGCGAAGGGCTACTGGGCGACAGCGATGGCCAATGGTCGCCAACCATCAACCTTGGCGTGCCGGTCCTGATCCCGGAAGCCTACGTGCCCGACCTGGACGTGCGCCTTGGCCTCTACCGTCGCTTGTCGCAGTTGGAAACCAAGGTGGACCTCGAAGGCTTTGCCGCCGAGTTGATCGACCGTTTCGGCAAGCTCCCGAAAGAGGTGAACACCCTCCTGCTAGTCGTGCGCATCAAAGCCATGTGCAAACGCGCCCATATCGCCAAACTGGATGCAGGGCCGAAAGGCGTGACGATCCAGTTCCACAACGACAAATTCCCCAACCCCGGCGGGCTGGTGCAGTTCGTGCAGGACCAAAATGGCCGGGCGAAGGTGAAGGACAACAAGATCGTGGTCATGGCCGATTGGCCCAAGGACGCCGACAAAATCAAAGGCGCCTTCGCCATCGCCCGCGATTTGGCGGTGTTTGCAAAGGGTTGATCCTCTGCATTGCCGCGGCCCTATGGGCGCGTTAAAACGCGCTCAGTGCGACGTCACCCCTTAGGATCAAAGCCCAATGTCAGACCCTTCCAAGCAGCTGCCCAAACGGCAAATTCCACGCTGGGGCTGGATCGCGTTTTTGCTGTTTTCTTTCCTCTCCGCGGCCTCGGCTTTCAAGTTTGTGCCGCCGGGGCTGATCTACGGCGTCTTTGCCCATTGGGGCGAAGGTTTCGATGCCACATGGGCCGGTTTCGTGGTGGAGGGGATCTCTCGTGGGGCCGACCACGTGGCCTATCATATTGAAAACGTGGGCTCTATTTTGGCCGTTCACATGGTCTTTGGCGGTTTGGCCGTTCTTCTGGTGCCGGTGCAGGTCAGCCGCATGTGGCGGCGCGGGGACCGCCGCAAACATGTTTATCTGGGGTGGGCGTTGGTGCCCATCGTGACCATTGCGGCCCTGACGACACCGCCGATCAGCTTCAACATGACCCTGCCGTTTTGGTCGGAACTGGGGTTTGCCCTTGGCTCAGTCGCGTGGTTCGGGGCGCTCGTGATGGGGATGTGGGCGATCAAGACCAAGCGTTTGGTGCTACACCAACGCTGGATGGTGATGATGGCCGCGCTCAGCTTTGGGGCCGTGTCTTTCCGTATCCAACTGCCGATCCTGCGGATTTTCTGGGATATGGACGTGGTGTTTCCCTACCTCGGCTGGACGTGTTGGGTGCCCAACGTGCTGGTCGTCGCTTGGTGGTGGCATCGGCAGAACCGCGCCGCGCGGCCCGTGGTTCAGGCGGCAGAGTAGCGTTTCGCCCTCCGCCGCCTAAGGGCCTTTATCCGTCCGTTTTCTCTCTCGGCATCCGCCGCATGATGACCCCGCCGATCAACGCCAGCCCGCCCACGCAGATGGCCAAGGGCAGGGCCGTGCCGTTGTAAAGCTGGCCAATGATACCGCCCAGAACCGCGCCGCCAATCGTGCCAATCGCCGCCATGATCGAGGCCGCAAGCCCCGCCACATGGCCCAGTGGCTCTAACGCCAGCGCGTTCAGGTTGCCGATGGTGAAGCCCATCATCATGAAGACCGTCACGGACCACACGAAATAGAACCAGACCTCGACCTCCGGGGCGGCGCCAAGCATCAGGGAAGCGATGAAAATCACCGAGCAGATCACTTGAAACACGAGCGCCCGAGAGATGAGCGGACGCATCCCGATCCGCACCACGAAACGCCCGTTGATCGGCGCACAGGGTGCTGTCAGCAGGGCGATGGCGGCGAACAGCCAATGGAACCAATGGCCCATCCCATACGTCAGATCGAAGATCTGCTGGATCGAGGATATATTGGCAAAAAGCGCCCCGAAGATCAGGGTTTGCACCGCAATCGACATCTGCATTTGCCGCACCGCCATGACCTCTTTCGTGCCCTCCCACAACTTGCCAAGGTTCAGGGGGCGGCGGTCCTGTGCCATCAGGGTTTCGGGCTGGCGCAGGGTCAGCCAGCCGATCGAAATGATGGCGAATACCACGAAGGCAAGGAAGATGGCGCGCCAGTCGAAAAGGGTGATGATCCCGTTTCCGATCAAGGGCGCGATGGCCGGGAAGATGGTGAAGACCAGCATCACGAACGAGGTGATGCGCGCCATTTCTCGCCCGGAATAGAGGTCTCGGATCATCGCCATGGCCACAATCCGCGGCCCCGCAACGCCCAACCCCTGCAACACGCGGGCCGCTAGAACCAACTCCAACGTTGGGGCGACATAGGCCAGAAACGCGCCCAGCACGTAGATGCAGGAGCCGACGAAAATCACCGGCTTACGGCCAAAACGGTCAGACAGCGGGCCGGCAAAGATGGTGCCAAATCCCATGCCGACCAGAAAGCTGGTCAACACAAGCTGCGCCAATGTCGGCTCGTCTGGTGAAAGTTCTTCTGCAATTTCGGGGAGGGCGGGCAACATCGCGTCCATGGAGAAGGCGATTGTTGCGAAGACCATCCCCATCAAGGCAATGAATTCGCCGGTGGAAAGCCGAGCTATTGGCGCTTTGGTCAAGGTTTTCGTCTCCAGAATATCTTCAGGGCGCTCCAGATCGGGGCGTCTTGTTGGGGGATCAATTGGATAGGCGTGAAATGGGTCATCCCGCGGCGTCTGCCTGTTCGGCTTTCTCAAGCTGCGCGTTCAGGTCGTCGATAATCGCTTCCCATTGTTCGGGCGGCTGCGCACCGGGAACGGCGTGTTGGTTGGCGACGATGAACGTCGGCACGGCCTGAACGCCCCGCTCGCGGGCATGGGTGTCGCGGGCGGTGATATCATCGGCGTCGGCACCACTTTCAAAGAGCTTGGCAATCATATCGCGGTCCAGATCAACGCTTTGGGCAATATCCAGCAGCGTTTCCCGGTCGCCAATATCGCGACCTTCCACAAAATAGGCGCGGAATAGCGCCAGAACGGTGGGCGTCTGACGCCCCTCAATCCCGGCCCAATGGATCAACCGATGGGCGTCGCGGGTGTTTGGTGTGCGCTTGATCCCCTCCAGGTTCATCGTAAGACCCGCTTCCTTGGCCTTCTCGGCCACGGGCGCATAAGCCTTCACGGCGGCGTCCTTGCCACCGAATTTTCCTTCCAGATAGGCGCGGCGGTCCATCCCGCCGTCCGGCATATCGGGGTTAAGCTGGAACGGATGCCATTCGATCGTGAAGGGGTGGTTGGGGCGTGCCTCCATGGCGCGGGCAAGGTTGGACCAACCGATGTAGCACCAAGGGCAAATCGGGTCCGAGAGGATGTCTAGCTTAATCATATCAAGTCCTTAACGGCCGCTCTCAAGGCGGCTCGGTTCAGTTTGCCGTTGGCCCCACGGGGCAGGCTATCCATGCGCAAATAGGCACGGGGAGTTTTGTGGTGTGCAAGAAGAGGGCGTGCGTGCTCTTTCAACTGATCCTCGCTTGCAGGACCGCAATAGGCAAGGGCGAGAATGGTAGTCTCAGGGTTCGGATGCACCGTCAAAGCGGCGCAATCGGTCACGTCTTTGTGGGCCGTGAACACATGCTCGATTTCCAGCGGCGCAATCCGAAAGCCGCCCGCCGTCAGCACATCATCGGCGCGACCCAGATAGCGGAACGCGCCGTCCTCTGCCTCCTCGACCCGGTCGCTGGTCTGAAACCATCCATCGCGCAGAGGCAGATCAATTGATCTACCATTGATATACCCCAGCATCAGGCCGGGGTCGCTGCCGTGGATCGCAAGGCACCCGTCATTAACCATGGCGTTAACTTTAACGCGGCGACCCTTTTGGGGGTAACCGGTGCTGCCGTCTGGCGCAGGGCGCGTGGGAGAGCCTGACAGGAAGGTCGAGACCTCTGACATCCCCAAAGCCTCATGAATGTCGGTGCCGGTCGCGGCTTGCCAATGGGCGCGGAGCGACGGGGGCAGAGCCTCTCCAGCGGAGAGCGCGTGGCGGAGTTTCGGCATGGGTGGAAGGGGGCCGCGTAACAGCTTGCGGAAGATGCCGGGGCTACCCGCCAGAATGGTGGCATCATGGCGTTTGGCTAATAAAGAAAGGCTTTCGGGCGCAGTTCCGGGGGCGGGAACCAGCGCCGTGGCACCCATCGCCCAGGGGTCCAGCAACCCGGTGCCAAGGGTATAGGTCCAGTTAAACGCGCCCGTGTGCATTAACCGATCGTCGGGGCGCAGGCCGTACCAGCCCTCCCACATAATCCGCCGGGCCCAAACCGCCCGATGGGCGTGGGCCACGGCCTTGGGTTTACCCGATGAGCCCGAGGTAAACACGATATAGGCCAGATCATCGGCGGCGCTGTCATGGGGGGCAAGGGGCGGGCCATCCAGCACCTCAGGCGATAGCACGGGGCAGGGCGTATCGGGCAGGGCAATGCCCTCCTCTGCCAGAACGGCGTCGGGCGGAAGTGTCTGGGAAAGAACGGTAATTTCGCGCTGCGTAAAGGCAGCCGAGGTTGGGATTGGCACAATACCGGCGCGGATCGCCCCCAGATAGGCGATGGGAAACAGCGCCGAATTTCCAAGGCGCAGCATCAGCCGATCACCGGGCGTTAACCCTGCTGCAACCAAACCGCCCGCTGCCCGCGCCACGGCGTCCTCTAGCCGCGCGTAGGACCACCGCTCTGCCCGCGCGGGCCCAAGGATCGCCAGCGCAATCTTATCGGGCGTCTCCTGCGCTTTGGACAGCACGTAGGATGAAAGGTTAAAGCGGGACGGGCAGGGCATATTGTATGGGGTATGAGACACTCAGGACGGTTGCAAGGGACAGTCCCTGTGCGTTATCGCACGATGCATGAGTGATTTACCTGACAACCCCAGCCTGATCCGCATCGCCCGCGCCACCGGCGATGAGGCCGCGCCGCTGCCCGTAGACCTTGCCGCGCGGGTGCGCGAACTGCGCAAGGAACGCGCCTGGACGTTGGAGCAGGCCGCCGGAGAAGCCGGGCTGGCACGATCCACCCTGTCAAAGATCGAAAACGGTCAGATGTCGCCCACCTATGATGCGCTGAAGAAGCTGGCAGGTGGGCTTGGCATTTCGGTGCCGCAGCTGTTCACGCCCTCGGCCACGCCCCAAGGCGGCGGGCGCATGGTCACCACGAAGCGCGGCGAGGGGGCGGCCCACGCCACCACAACTTATGAGCACGAGCTGCTGGCCGATCAACTGGTGCAGAAATCCATGCTGCCCTACCGCGCCCGCATCCGCGCCCGTGCCTTCGACGAATTCGATGGTTGGGTGCGTCACGAGGGAGAAGAATTCCTCTATGTGCTAACCGGCACCGTGCGGCTATTTACCGAATTTTATCAACCGGTTGACATGTCTCGTGGGGACAGCGCCTATTACGATGCCGCGATGGGGCATAACGTCGTTTCAACCTCGGACGATGACGCGACGATCCTTTGGGTGACGTCACTGGCGTAAGCGTGCTGCCGCGTTATTCGAACATACCCCGCAGGTCGAGAGTGCTATCCTCGCCAATATGATCAATCGCATCGCGCAGGAAGTTCTGCGCCGCTTGCTGCCCCGCCATGCGCAATTGGTGCATCACCTGCGGCGTCGCAATGACCTTGGTCGCCACCGAGAGTTGGCGCATCAGCTCATCATCGGCAATCATGTGGATCAGCACGTCCTTGAAGGCATCCCCGCCAATCATGTCGCGGTGCAAAAGGCGCTGCACGAAATCAATCGCCCGCAATTCCCGGAACAAGGAGGTGTTGAAGCTGATCTCGTTGATCCGGTTCTGGATCGCGCGGGCCGTTGTCGGCACCTCATCGCGGTGCAGAGGGTTGATGTTGACGATGACGATATCGCGGGGCAGGTCGGGCGCGAACAGGGGGAAAAGGGCCGGGTTGCCGGTGTAGCCGCCGTCCCAGTAGGCCTCTTGCTTGCCAGTGGCGGGGTCCTCGATTTCCACGGCGCGGAACATTGTGGGCAGGCAGGCCGAGGCCATGATTGCCTCGGGGCTGATCTCATCTCCGGTGAAGACGCGGATCTTGCCGGACCGGACGTTGGTGGCGCAGATATGGAACGCGGGGCCTTCAGTGTTACAGATGTTATCGTACTGAAATTCAGAGACAATGTCCTGCAACGGGTTCTTGTAGAATGGCCCCGAGGCATAGGGGCTGACGGCACGGGAATAGGCATCCCCGGCCAGAAACGGCACCGAAGTTTCCAGCATCGCGCTAACCGCTTGGGGCGAGAACATGTTGAGCCAGGGGGCAAACGCCGGATCGGTGATGGCACCCACTTTTTCCCAGACCCAAGCCAGCGTTTCAATCGCTGCCGCGTTGGAGCCTTGCGACAGCCCCGATTTCACCGCAGCCCCGTTCAATGCCCCGGCAGAGGTGCCGGACATGGCCGCGATCTCGATCCCGGGTTCGTTCAGCAAGGTCTCTAGCACGCCCCAGGTAAACGCCCCGTGGGCACCGCCGCCTTGAAGGGCAAGGTTGATCCGTTTGGTCATGGGGACGTCCTTTAGTCGTGGGTCTTGTGTAGGGGGCTTTGGCCATGGTCCGGGGGCAGGGCGCAAGGGGAATGCGGCGTGAAAGGTAGGGTTTCACCGCATTGTTGAGGTTAACGGCCGCTATATGTCTGGTCGCACACTCAATGGGCGGGGGTGGGCTGATGGCCTGATCCCCTGTCAATTTTAGAAGGAATTTTCTTATGCGCGCAGTTATTGCGATTGTGGCCCTTGCCCTCGTTGGTGGGGCGGTTTGGTTTTTTGTCTTGGGCGGTGGTTCCAATTTGGTGGCCGAGGCCGCGGCAGAGCGTGAGGCGTCCTGTGCCGCTGAAACCCGTGATGTGGCCCGTCAGCATACGGTCTGGTTCAACCAAGTCAGCGCCGTGCGCAGCGATGAGCGGGACGCCCTGTCCACGGAAGATCGCACCACCTACGACGAGCACCGTGTCGCTGCATTCGACTGCCTGAACGCGCTGCCCGAGGGCTAAACACCCCTGCGCCGCCCTGATGTTTCTGGCGTCGGGGCGGTCGCGCCAGACAAAGCTCACACGGTGTCGTCGCCGTGGATTTTGTCCCATAATGCGATCATATCGCTGACTTTTACGCCTTCGATCGTCATGTCGGTGATATTGGCGTTGGTGATAGACACCCCTTCAAGATTTGCGGAATTGATTGTCGTCATCGACAGGTTCACATCCTCGAATGAAGCCGACGTCAGGTTCACGTTGTGAAACTTCAGACCCGTGGCGTTCACGTCGTCGATCACGGCCCCCATCAGATGAGTCTCGCGGAACTCTGCATCCTTCAGGCTCACCGAGGTGAAGGTTGACCCGCACAGATACATATTCTTGATTTGCAGCCTATCGCGGCCAGCTTCGGGTTGGTCTGCCATTCGGGCTCTCCTGATTGGGACGTCGTGGGTGGCGCGGGACGCAGTGTATTGCCCCCCGCGCCAATGATATCACAACGCGGTCCAGCCGCCATCAACGCTGATGGTTGTGCCCGTGATCTGGTCTGCCGCCGCGGAGCACAAGAACGCAACGGTGCCGCCCATCTGCTCGGTCGTGGCGAATTCCTTGGAGGGCTGACGCTTGAGCATCACGTTCTTGATCACGTCCTCGCGCGACATATCGTATTCGCGCATCGTGTCGGGGATCTGTGATTCCACCAAAGGCGTCAGCACGTAGCCGGGGCAAATGGCGTTGGCGGTGATCGGCTCTTGCGCGGTCTCTAGGGCCACGGTCTTGGTCATACCAACGATCCCGTGCTTGGCCGCGATATAGGCGGATTTGTAGGGAGAGGCCGTCAGCCCGTGGGCAGAGGCGATGTTCACCACACGGCCCCAACCGGCTTTGCGCATCATCGGAAGCGCAGCGGCGGTGGTGTGGAAGGCAGAGGACAAGTTGATCGCAATGATCGCGTCCCACTTGCCTGTTGGAAACTCATCAATCGGGGCGACGTGCTGGATGCCGGCGTTGTTAATCAGGATATCGCAGGTGCCGGCCTTCTCGATCAGGGCGCGGGCTTGGTCGCCCTTGGACATGTCGGCCTGAATGTAGCGGGCTGTCACCCCATGCTCTGCGGCGATTTCAGCGGCGAGCGTGTGGTCGGCCTCGTCATCGGTATAGGAATTGAGGACAACATCGGCCCCCGCACGGGCCAGTTCCTGGGCGATTCCCAATCCGATGCCAGAGTTCGATCCGGTGATGACGGCGGTCTTGCCGGACATGTCAGTGATGATGGCCATTGTCGTGCTCCTTACGGTCGTTTCCCGCAAGCTAATGCTGCACGTGCGAAATGAACAGGGGGCGTTATGGCCAACGGTGCAAGGCTTTTGCAAAAGCCTTGGAAAACTCTTGCAAGAGTTTTCGGCGGCGCCAGGCGGGCAAGGGGAGGGACAAAAAAAACCCTGGCACAAGGCCAGGGCTAAGTCATTGAGGCAGGTTTCATACAGGCAAGAAACCTATCGAGCAGTGAGTTCTTTATAAGCAATGACTTGGCCGGAGTCCAACTGAAAAGTTTGCGCCCACGCCCGCCGACCGGTAGCCTTTAACCATAACAAAAACGAGCTGCTGGAGGATTGTTCGCAAATGCCGACGAATTGTTTCACGAAATGCGCCTTATCTATTGGGCTGAGCATCGGACTTAGCACTGCAAGCCTTGCTGACCCACAACATGGTGTAGCCATGTATGGCGAACCTGCGCTGGCGCCGGACTTCACGCATTTGCCCTATGCCAACCCCGATGCGCCCACGGGCGGGCGGATTGTGACCGGGGAAGTGGGCGGTTTTGACAGCCTGAACCCGCATATCCGTCAAGGCTCCACCCCCTGGCAGCTGCGATTCTTGACGTACGAATCGCTTCTGGGGCGGTCCTGGGACGAACCGTTCACTCTGTACGGGCTCTTGGCCGAATCGGTGGACATTGCAGAGGACAACCTGTCGGTCGAATTTGTGATCCGGGAAGAGGCGCGGTTCTCTGATGGGTCTCCGGTTACGGTTGAAGACGTAATCTGGTCGTTTGAGACCTTGGGCACCGAAGGCCATCCCCGCTATCTGGGCGCATGGAGCCGGGTGGAGGGGATCGAGGCGACCGGCGAACGCTCGGTTCGCATTACCTTGACCGAGCCTGACCGAGAGTTGGCGATGATCATGGGCCTGCGCCCGATCCTGCAAGCCGCCCAGTGGGAGGAGCACCCCTTCCTCGAAAGCGGCCTTGATGTCATCCCGATCGCCACGGCGCCCTATGTCGTTACTGATTTTGAGGCGGGACGCTTCGTTTCCCTGACCCGGAACCCTGATTACTGGGGCGCGGACATTCCCTTCCGGCGCGGCACCAATGTGATTGATGAGATCCGCATGGAGTTCTTCGCCGATGGCACCGCCATGACCGAGGCGTTCACCAGCGGTCTTGTGACGACCCAGCGCGAAACCTCGGCGCAGGCATGGGCCACGGATTACGACTTCCCCCGGGTGCAATCGGGTGAGGTTCACCTCTCCGAGGTGGCGCATCAACGCCCTTCGGGCATGACAGGATTTGTGATGAACACACGGCGCCCGATCTTTTCGGACTGGCGCGTGCGCGAGGCGATGATCCAAGCGTTCAACTTTGAGTTCATTAACGAGACGGTCAATGGCGGGGTCGATCCCCGTATCACGTCGCCTTTCGCGAACTCTCCCTTGGCCATGCACGAGGGGCCGGCAGAGGGCAGGGTGCTGGAAATCTTGCAGCCTTTCACAGAAGAGCTGCTTCCCGGAGCCATCGAAGGCTACACGCTGCCCGTATCTGACGGCACGGAACGCAACCGCGCGGGCATTCGTAACGCTATCGCCCTGATGGAAGAGGCCGGATACACCGTAGAGGAAGGCGTGATGACGGGCCCCAATGGCCCGGTGACGTTTGAGATCCTGCTCCAGACCGGCAGCTCCGAGAACGACGCGATCACCAACATCTACACCGAAGCGCTGGATCGTCTGGGGATTGAGGTCACGGTAACCCGTGTAGACAGCGCCCAGTTCCGAGAACGGCGAGATGTCTATGATTACGACATGATCTACTACCGGTGGGGTCTGTCGCTCAGCCCCGGAAACGAGCAGCGCAACTACTGGGGCTGCGACGCGGGTTTGGTCGATGGCGGCCGCAATCTTCACGGTGGTTGTAACCCGGCGATCGAGGCGATGATCGACGAGATGTTGAGCGCGTCCTCGCAAGAGAACTATCGTGCGGCCGTACGGGCCTTGGACCGGATCTTGATATCGGACCGTTATGTAGTGCCGTTCCACCACAACCCGATCAGCCGCATCGCCTATAACGCGGAGCTGCACTTCCCGGATTACATTCCAATCTACGGTGATTGGATTGGTTGGCAGCCCGACGTTTGGTGGGTTGAGGCGGAATAGGGGCTGAATGGAACTGGGCGAGGGACGCCCTCAGACCGAGCTACCAAACTGGGGGGCCAGCCCCCCAGACCGAGCCTTGAAGTACTGGGGGGCCAGCCCCCCAGACCATGCTTAAAAATACTGGGGGGCCAGCCCCCCAGACCCCCGGCGATATTTTTGAAAAGATGAAGGAGGGCGGTCCGAGAATGGGGCGCCCTTTTACTGTGGGGCTAGGGTTTAGGCGCAGGAGGTTGCGTGGGATCTTGGCCATTGGGATAAACGAGGCCCGCGGAGATGATCAGTTTCGCCGCATCCTCTACCGACATATCGAGGACGATGGTGTCCTTGACCGGGACGAACAGCAAGAAGCCCGAAGTCGGGTTAGGTGTCGTTGGCAGGAAGACAGAGACCATATCTTCAGGCGCGCGTTTGGCGATTTCCCCCTTGGCCGTGGTCGAGATGAAGGCGATCGCCCAGATGCCTTTGCGCGGGTATTCCACGAGGCAAGCCTTGTCGAAATTCTGTTGGCCTTGCTGAAGGATCGTTTCGGCGATTTGCTTTAGGCCCGAGTAGATCGTACGCACCATCGGGATGGACAGCACGAGGCTTTCAGCCCAACGGATCATCGAGCGTCCGATGAGCCCCTTGGCGATCCAGCCCACGATCATGGTGAAGATCAGGAACGTCACAACGCCGATGCCACGGATGTTCACTTGGATGCCGGTCCACTCGTTGATCAGCATCGCCGGATTGTAGCGGTCCGGGATGAAGGGCAGCACCCAGCTGTCAATCCAGCCTGTCAGCGTCCAGATCAGCCATATCGTGATCCCAATGGGGGCAATCACGATTAATCCCGTCAGGAAGTTCGACCGCAGAGAGGCAAACAGCCCTCGCCGTGGGACATCTGGAGTAGGAGACAATTTCATCGTCGGAGCGGCTCTCGAATGGGAGGGGTTTGGGTCTATCTAAGCGCCGGGGGCGGGGCCTACAAGGATCAGGGTGTTTCGGCCATCATTTCGCGCGCGACCTCTGCGGCAAGGCGTGCGTTGTTGCGTACGAGGGCAATGTTAGAGGTCAGCGTCGCGCCGTCGGTCAGCTCAAACAGGCGTTGCAGCAGGAACGGGGTGACTTGTTTTCCGGAGATGCCTTTAGCGTCGGCCTCGGACTGCGCCTGAGCGATGATTGGCGCCAGCGTGGCCGCAGGGATTTCGTCGGCCAAGGGGATCGGGTTCGTCACCAGTTGCCCGCCCGGCAGGCCAAGTCGGGTGCGCATCAGATGGGATTGAGCGATTTGCGCCGCCGTATCTGCCCGCAGGGGCGCAGTCAGCCCGCTGTCCCGGCTCCAGAATGCGGGGAAGGCATCTTGGCCGTAGGCAAACACCGGCACCCCAAGGGTTTCCAGCACCTCAAGTGTCTTTGGCAGGTCGAGGATGGCCTTGGGCCCTGCGGCGATGACGGAAACGGGGGTATGGGCCAATTCGCGCAGGTCGGCGGATATATCAAAGGTGTCTTCCGCCCCCTTATGGACGCCGCCAATGCCCCCGGTGGCAAAGACTTTGATGTCAGCCATGGCGGCACAGATCATCGTGGCGGCAACGGTCGTGGCACCGACGCCGCCCATGGCCAGGCAAGCGGCCAAGTCAGCGCGGCTGAGCTTCGAGACGTCTTGGGCCTGGGCCAGCACCTCTAACTCCGTTTCTGTCAGGCCGATCTGAATACGCCCGTCCATAATCGCGATCGTTGCAGGAACCGCTCCGGCGTCGCGGACTTCCGCCTCGACCAGCCGCGCGGTGTCGAGGTTTTGCGGATAAGGCATGCCGTGGGTGATGATCGTGGATTCGAGCGCCACGATGGGGGTGCCGTTGGCACGGGCCTCGGCAACCTCAGGCGAGAAGGTGAGGGGGAGCGTCATGGGGTGTCTCCTGAGACGTAGGTGGCCGCTGCATTCACCGCAGCTTCCAATGAGGTCTCGCGGGATCTTCCCGCGACTTCGGCAGCAATATGGGCCGCCATGAACGTATCGCCCGCGCCGGTTATCCGCCGCGCTTCCACAGCGGGCGGTACGGCGGACAAGCTGTGATCAGCGCAAGCGTCCACGGCCATTTGCGCGCCCTCGGTAACAAGCACCCTGCGGGCGCCCGCGGCAATCAAGGCCTCGGCAGCGGCGGCGGCGTTGGCGGGGTGGCTTCCCGTCAACAGACCCGCTTCCTCTCGGTTTACATAGATCGTGGCACGGGGATGCGACAGCAATGGGCGCAGGCGCAATGCCTTGCCAGGCGAGGCAGGCGCAATCCGCAAATCCGCCTTCGCAAACAGCGGGCTAACCGCGATGTCTTGCAAAAGCGCCTCCGTCAGATTGCCATCCAAGGCAACAGGCCCATCCCAAGGCGCAGCCTCGGACCCCAAGGTGCCGTCGGCCAGAGGCGCCAGAATGCGGGCACCCGCGTGCTCCAGCGAATGGGCATGGGCAATCGCCGCAATCAACTGGCCTTGCGCTTCAATTGCCATATAGCGATCGGTCGTCAGGGTGGCATCCACTAACATTGGCCCCACATCGAGCCCCATCTCGGCCACCGCTGCGCGCAATTCGCGCCCCTCGGTGTCCTCTCCCACGACCGACAACAAAGCCGCCCGCAGCCCGAACCCCGAAAGCGTCATGGCAATGTTCAACGCCACGCCCCCCGGCACCCGGCTAATCCGCCCCGGCTTGTCATTGCCAAGCACCATGGTGTCGTCCGTGCGGCCAATGATGTCCCACAAAACCGCGCCGATGCACAAAATGTCTGGTCTCTGTTCCATCCTCTCCTCTTGCCCTGACATCCGCCGCCCCGCAAGACGCTCCCTCCTTCATCTTGGCAAATACAACTCAATCCCCACCTCTCCGCGCAGCTGACGCTCAATCATAGGTTGCAACCTCTCCCCAAACCCCCTAATGGACCCTCACTTCTCAGGCGAAGGCGGGCCCCGTGGCAAATTCCATGGATCAGTCCACCGGTTGAAACAGCAGTTTCTAATCCTTCGCCCTACGCGCAAACCGGAAAGGAATATGGCATGGCGCTTCCTGATTTCACCATGCGTCAGCTTCTTGAAGCTGGCGTTCACTTCGGCCACCAGACGCAACGCTGGAACCCCCGTATGGGCGAGTTCATCTACGGCGACCGTAATGGCATCCACATCCTCGACCTGACCCAAACCCACCCCATGCTGGAGCAAGCGCTTCAGGTTGTGCGTGAGACAGTCGCCAAAGGCGGCCGGATCCTCTTCGTGGGCACCAAGCGTCAGGCGCAAAAGCCTGTGGCCGACGCCGCAGAGCGTTGTGCGCAATACTACATGAACCACCGTTGGTTGGGTGGCACGCTCACCAACTGGAAAACCGTTTCCAACTCCATCGCTCGCTTGAAAGAGATCGACGAGAAGACAGCCGACGGCTCTCTCGAAGGTCTGACCAAGAAAGAGCGTCTGGGCATGGAGCGTGACCAGATCAAACTGCAAGCCTCCCTCGGTGGCATCCGCGAAATGGGCGGCCTTCCTGACCTGATCTTCGTGATCGACGTCAACAAAGAAGACCTCGCCATCGCCGAAGCCAAGAAACTGGGCATTCCAGTTGTGGCTGTGGTTGATACCAACTGCTCGCCCGATGGTGTTGATTACATCATCCCCGGCAACGACGACGCGGCCCGTGCAATTGCACTCTACTGCGATCTGATTTCCCGCGCGGCGCTGGACGGTATGACCACGCAGCTGGAAACAGCTGGTGTTGACCTTGGTGGCCTCGAAGAAGGCTCCGTTGAGGAAGCCATCGCCGAGCCAGCAGCTGAAGAAGCCCCTGCCGCCGAGGCATAAGCCCTTAGCGTTGCAGAACTGATACAAGGGCCCGGTATTGCCGGGCCCGACACCATTTTCATTCAGGAGATCCATGACATGGCAATCACTGCAAGCATGGTAAAAGAGCTGCGCGACACAACTGGCGCCGGCATGATGGACGCCAAGAAGGCGCTGACCGAAACCGCAGGCGACATGGAAGCGGCCGTTGACTGGCTGCGCACCAAGGGCCTTGCGAAAGCGGCCAAGAAATCCGGCCGTACGGCGGCTGAAGGCCTCGTGGCTGTTGCCGTTGAAGGCAACAAAGGCGTTGCGGTTGAAGTGAACTCTGAAACCGACTTCGTGGGCAAGAACGCCGACTTCCAACAGATGGTTGCGGGCATTGCCGACGTCGCCAAAGGCGTGAACAATGTGGACGAGCTGAAAGCGGCTGACATGGGCGGCAAGTCCGTCGAGCAGACCGTGACTGACGCGGTTGCCGTGATCGGTGAAAACATGTCCGTGCGCCGCATGGCTGCGCTGGAAGGCGACGTTGTCGTTTCCTACGTGCACAATGCCGCCGCAGAGGGCATGGGCAAAATCGGCGTTCTGGTTGCCACCAAAGGCGGCGACGAAGCCTTCGCCAAGCAGGTCGCCATGCACGTGGCCGCCGTGAACCCCGCCGCTCTGGACGAGGGTGCCGTGGACGCGGACATGCTGGAGAAGGAAAAGCAGGTTCAGATCGACATCGCCCGCGAATCCGGCAAGCCCGAGCAGGTCATCGAAAAGATGATCGTGGGTCGTATGAAGAAGTACCTCTCGGAAATCACGCTCGTGAACCAGGCCTTCGTTGTGAACCCTGACCTCACCGTTGGCGACGCCGCCAAAGAGGCCGGCGCCGAGATCACCGGTTTCGTTCGCCTCGAAGTGGGTGAAGGCATCGAGAAGAAGGTCGAGAACTTCGCAGAAGAAGTGGCCAAAACCGCCAAAGGTTAAGCGTCCCCGGGCAAATGCCCGGTCTACGCGTCATACGAAGGGGCAGGGGAGCAATTCTCTGCCCCTTTTTGTTGCGCTGATGCTTGCCGCGTCAGGGGCAGGCAAAAGGCACGAAGGTGCTGGCCATGCCTTCGTTCATTGTCATAACAGTCAGCAAATTCGCCAATTCAAATTCCACATCATTTGTGGGGCATACGGGAATATCCGCCAGGCAGCCCGAGGCCACGAACCGGTCGTTGTCGGCAATAAAGTTTGCGCTGATCTGCTCTGCCCCGACACTGTTAACCGCCCATTCCCACGCGCTTTGATAGAGCACACACTTCTGTTCGACCCATGTCAGCCCCTGTAGGTCCGCTGTTTGAGCATGAGCCGGAAGCAGGGGCACGCACAATGCCGCGACACATACGAAGGCCAGTGTAGGGCTGGTCATTGCAGCGCCCCGTTTGCGAGGGACTCAAACCCGTCTAGGAATGCTTCGCGCGCCCGAACACCGGGCGAGGTCTGGTGGCGGGTCTCATCTTGGGTCAGGTGGGCGAAAACCAATGTGCTGTCGCCATTGGTGGCCCACCCCACGTACCAGCCCCAGCCCTGGGCATAGTCAAACGCACCGGATTCCATTCGCGGATAAGCTGAACCCGTCTTGCCATAGATCCGCCAACCGCCGGGTGTGTCGGTATAATCCATAATCTCAATTGTTTGCGCGACGGCTTCGCCTGAGATCGGCAAGTCATTTTGGATCATTCGCGATAAGAACGCGACCTGTTCGCGTGGAGAGATCAGCAAAGAGGAGGTCATCCAAGCCCGTTCCAACGCATTGTTCTGGCCAAAGTCCCCGCTGAAATCCGCGTTTCCATAGCCCATGCCTTGGGCCAGCTCTGTCATCCGGTCCAGCCCTAGAAGCGGCGTGATTTGCCGGGAAAACCAAACGACGGAGTAGGTCATCCAGCGGTCCGGGTCGGTGGCCTGCCGCCAGTTTTCGCCGCCCCAATCGGGATAGGTGCTCTGGTAGGGCAGGGTTGGGGTGTGGGCATCCAGTAGAACACCATCGTGAAACGCCATTAGCGACAGGGCTACCTTGAAGGTAGAGGCGGGCGTGACCCGGCGGTCGCAATCGCCGACCTCGTAAATCGTGTCCTGCGCTGAAGGGGAAGCGATCAGGGTGCAGATCGTCTCGGCTTGGGCGGCGCTAACGGAGAGACACAGGCCTGCGAGGGCGCCAGCGATCAGGTGCTTGGGCATCGTGGGGCTCCGAATGGGGTGGACTTGAGGGTCTTCATAACCGTGGGCTCAGGACAAGAGAAGGGCACCTGAGATATAGGAAAGGCCACAAAAAAAACGGCACTGCCCGGGACAGGGGCAGCGCCGTCTTGGATTGTCCGACGCACGAGGGACAAGAACGAAGCGCCGGATCTTACACCTCAAGGGACAGCTGAGGCGCAATCAGAATATGCGGCGCGAGGGGAGGGAGAAGACCCCGCCGCCGTTTCCCCGAAGCGGTGTTTGGCCCTTAAAATACGAACCAACCGCTCCGAACCCAACCGCGTGCAAGCAGGCGCCGGGTGGGTCCGGAGGCGGGAAAATACGTACCTCCGAAACCCGGTGTTCCTGGCGTTAATTGCCATCACTCACGGAACAAGGACGTTATGCAGGATGGGACGTCATCGCGATAGATAGGGGAATCCCTACCTGTCGATTAGGACAGGTTAGCGGCGATCACCGACCGTTCCGGCCATGTGGGGCAGGCGGGGCGTGGTGTCTTCGCGGTCATCAAGGCGGAAGATCTGGTTCAGGATTGAGGCTTTGCGCACGGCCTGAGCCGTCGTCTCTACCCCCAACGCATCGCGCGCGCCGCGCAGGTGCTTTTCGATGGTCGCCACGTTGCGTTCCAGAAGCAGCGCGATGTCGGCCATGGTCTTGCCGTCAGCAACCAGTTCCAACACCTCGGACTGGCGCGGGGTCAGCAGTTTGCGCTGACCCGTGGCGGGCAATTGCAGAATGCACAGGTGCGCCACATGGCAGATCGTCTCGATATCCTCGCCATGCTCGGCCCAGATCGCGTCGGCGGCGTCCTGGTCCATGCCCTTCTTCACGGCCATGCCGATGCCCGCGTTGGCGTTCTTGATCGCCATTGGGAAGCTCACCGTGTAACCTGCTGTAATGCCGTGCTTTTCATTCATTGCACGCATGGCCAATTCGCCCTTGGAGGGTTCTTCATGGGCCATCGCCGTATAGACATCGCGCCAAGACGCGGCGCCTACGTTCTCGGTCGCCCACCGCATCATCACGCCGTCGCGGAACATGCCGCCGTCGACATAGGCCTCTACATAATCGGCGGGCATATTCGTTAGCAGCAGCGCGTCTTCGGGGTTGTCATACAGACCCGCGCCGCGAAAGGCGTTGAAGCCGTAGAACACGCGGTCAAAGCCGTAACCTGCCAGTACTTTCGTATGGTGGGCCCAGAGGTCTTCGACAGTGGTCATTTCCATATAGGGGCGGAGACGTTTCATAGACTGCTACTTTTTTGAAAGGTGTTGATGCAACGCACGCAGGGCGAGGGGGTAGCCGTCTGCGCCAAAGCCTTGGATGATGCCGACAACCACCGCAGCGATCATTGATGTGTGACGAAATTCTTCGCGGGCATGGGTGTTGGACAGGTGAAGCTCTATCACCGGCAAGCGCGTGGCGCTGATCGCGTCGCGCAGCGCGATGGAGGTGTGGGTGTAGGCGCCCGCGTTCAACACGACGCCATCGGTGTCGTGACGCGCCCCGTGAAGCGCATCCACAAGCCCGCCTTCGTGGTTAGATTGCTCGAACCGAACACTGGCCCCAAAGGTGCTGACGAGGGCCTGACACTCGGCCTCGATATCTGCCAGAGACGCGGCGCCATAGATGCCCGGCTCGCGCTCTCCCAGAAGGTTTAGGTTCGGCCCGTTAAGGACTAATAGCTTCATTCGTCTTATCCCTTTAGCGGCACTCTATAGGCAACCGGCGGCTTGCGTCGAGTCGTCGAATTGGCCAAGTTTTGGCACCCTTAGCGGCTATTTCCGGGGCTCTGGTATCTCAACCGGGCCGCCGTGTTCTTCCCACGTCGAAAATCCCTCGCGCAGGTGGGCCGCGTCAAAGCCCATGTCTTGCAGTGTCGCCACCGTCAGGGCCGATCTCCAGCCCGATGCGCAGTGAAAAACGTACTTCTTTCCTTCCTGCCCGAACACCGGCTTGAAGTAGGGGCTATCGGGGTCGACCCAGAACTCGATCATGCCGCGCGGCGCATGGACCGAGCCGGGGATGCACCCGCGCTGACGCTCTCGGATGTCGCGGATGTCCACGATCACCACATCGGGATCATCGACCTTGGCGATCAACTCGGCGGTCTCGATCTCCTCAATCCGGGCGCGAGCGGTGGCAACCATTTGTGAGGCAGAGGTTTTCAGGCCCATGGGGAAAGCTCCTAATCTGTCGCAGATAGCGTTAACGCACATTGACCGCGCTCGCGCCGCGCCGCAACCTGCGATGAAATTGGAGGGGCTGGTGCACTAATTTGCGTCAGCGGGAGGAAGATCACATGACGTATAAAGAGACGTTCGAAAGGGCCAGCACGGACCCGGAGGGCTTTTGGCTTGAGGCAGCAGGCGGGATTGATTGGGTAACTCCGCCGACACAGGCATTCACGCCCGGTTCTGGCGTATACGGGCGATGGTTTGAGGGCGCTGTTGGCAACACCTGCCACAACGCTGTGGATCGTCATGTGGCGGCCGGACGCGGCGACCAGCCTGCGATCATCTACGACAGCCCCGTGACCGATACCAAGCGCACGATCTCCTACACAGAGCTGCTGGACGAGGTCGCCACCCTGGGCGCGGTGCTGACAGGCATGGGCGTGGGGCAGGGGGACCGGGTCATCATCTATATGCCGATGGTGGCCGAGGCGGTGATTGCGATGTTGGCGTGTTCCCGAATTGGCGCGGTTCATTCCGTGGTGTTTGGCGGCTTCGCTCCGGCTGAGCTGGCCACGCGGATCGACGATGCGGATGCCACGGTTATCCTGACCGCCTCTTGCGGGATCGAGCCGGGACGGGTCATTGACTACATGAGCCTTGTGTCAGAAGCTATTGATATTGCGCAAAACAATGTGTCGTCTTGTTTGGTGCTTCAGCGTGAAATTCAGCCCGCTAACCTGACCGAGGGCCGTGATCTGGATTGGGCCGAGGAAATGGCCCGCGCCCGTGCCGAAGGCCGCAGCGCCCCTTGCGCCGAAGTGGCGGCGACGGACCCGGCCTATATCCTCTATACCTCCGGCACCACGGGCCAGCCCAAGGGCGTGGTGCGCGACACGGGTGGCCATATGGTGGCGCTCAACTGGACGATGAAAAACATCTATGGCGTGAAAGCAGGAGAGGTGTTTTGGGCCGCCTCAGACGTCGGGTGGGTCGTGGGGCATTCCTACATCTGCTACGCGCCTTTGCTGGCCGGCTGCACCACCGTGGTTTTCGAAGGCAAGCCCATCGGCACGCCGGACGCTGGCACTTTCTGGCGGGTGATCGAGGATCATGACGTGAGCGTAATGTTCACCGCGCCGACCGCGTTCCGCGCGATCCGGGGGCAAGATCCAGAGGGTGAATTTCTGGAGAAATACGACACCTCGAGCCTGCGCGCGTTGTTCCTTGCGGGCGAACGCTCGGACCCGGCGACATTGGCTTGGGCGGAAGCGCAACTTGGCGTGCCCGTGATCGACCATTGGTGGCAGACCGAGACCGGATGGGCGATTTCCGCAATCCCTATGGGGATCGAGGCTTTGGCCGTAAAACATGGCTCTCCAGGCGTGCCGATGCCGGGATATGACGTGCAAGTCTTGGATGACGCAGGGCATCCCGTGCCCAATGGGACGCTTGGAAATATCGTGGTGAAGCTGCCGCTGCCGCCGTCATGTTTGCCGACGCTTTGGAACGCGGAAGACCGCTTCCATTCGTCCTATCTTAATGAATTTCCCGGATATTATGCCACTTCTGACGCCGGAATTCTGGATGAGGACGGCTATCTGCACATCATGGCGCGAACCGACGATATCATCAATGTTGCGGGCCACAGGCTGTCCACAGGCGCGATGGAAGAGGTTCTTTCCAACCACGACGCCGTGGCCGAATGTGCAGTTGTGGGCAAGGCGGATGCGTTGAAGGGCCAAGTTCCTTTAGGCTTCTTCGTGCTGAAATCCGGTGTGGAACAAGACGCCGATGAAATCACCGCCGAGCTGGTCAAAAAGGTCCGCCATGACATCGGGGCTGTTGCCGCGTTCAAGTTGGCGGTGCCGGTGAAACGCTTGCCAAAGACGCGCTCTGGCAAGGTTCTGCGTGGCACCATGCAGAAGATCGCGGACGCTGAGGCCTACAAGATGCCGGCCGCCATTGATGACCCCGTGATCCTTGATGAGATCACGCAAGTTTTGACCGACAAAGGATTGATCGGATGATTGAACGGATTGAGCCGAGCGTTCGCAGCTCGAAAATCGTGAAGCACAATGGCGTGGCGTATCTGACGGGCCAAGTGGGCGAGGGTGCCGATATCACGGAACAGACACAGGAATGTCTGCGCCGTGTCGATGCGCTGTTGGCGCAAGCCGGGTCATCGCGTGAACATATGTTGCAGGTCACGATCTGGCTGGCGGACATGGCCGACTTCGCCGCCATGAATGAGGTCTGGAACGCTTGGGTGCCCGAGGGCCACGCACCGGCGCGGGCCTGTGGCGAAGCGCGGCTGGCGCGTGACGTGCTGAAGGTGGAAATGATCGTCACGGCAGCGGTGATTTGATCCGGGGGGGCTTTGTAAGTGTTTGGCATTGTTAGGTATCTGCATATTTAACATAATCATGATTACTGGCGAAATGTATTGAGGGATGTGGCGCTGCCCTGTTGCCGCCCTCTCGTATGTTCGGTGTTGGAAATCCCGGATCGCATCGGCCAAAACTGGCGCTCTCGTCGATCTGAGCGCCGATGGCCTGTGTAACGGCCCCTCAGCGACGGCTGAGCGCCGTTTCTCAGAAGCCAACACGCCCGTCGATATGATTGTCTCGCCAGAGCAATCACTTACGCCGCAACGCTCACGCTCGACTTTATCCTAGCGCATAGCCCGCGCCGCGCACCGTGCGGATCGGGTCACCGGCTTGGGCGACCTTCAACGCCTTGCGCAAGCGTCCGACGTGGACGTCCACGGTACGGCTATCGACGTAGATGTCACGGCCCCAGACGCGATCCAGAAGCTGTTCGCGCGCCCACACCCTGCCCGGCCGTTCCATGAATGCGGTCAGCAAGCGGAACTCTGTCGGGCCAAGGCTGACCACGTCGCCACCGCGATAGACGCGGTGCTCGGCCAGGTCGATGACGATGTCTTCATATTCCAACCGCTCCCCGACCGAGGATGGCCTAACCCTGCGTAACTGCGTGCGGACGCGGGCCAGAAGTTCGGCCACGGAATATGGCTTGGTAATGTAGTCGTCGGCGCCAGTTTCAAGGCCGCGCACCTTGTCGGTATCCTCGGACCGGGCCGAGAGCATGATGATCGGAATCTTTGATGTGGCCGCCCCCGACTTCAACTGGCGGCAGATCTCGATCCCGCTGACTTCGGGCAGCATCCAGTCCAACACGATGAGGTCTGGCAAGGTTTCTTGCACCACGATCAACGCATCATCGCCTGAGGCCGCCGTCACAACCGAGAACCCCTCGGCACGGAGGTTATAGGCGAGCACCTCTCGCTGAGCGGGCTCATCTTCCACCACAAGTACGATCGGTTCACCAGCCATTGCTTAGGCCCCGGCTAAGAAAGGCGTTTCGTCATCCTTCGGGCGATCTTCGCTCGGGATTTCGCCGGTCACAAGATAGATCACCTGCTCGGCCATCGAGGTGACATGGTCGCCCATCCGTTCGATGTTTTTTGCCATAAAATGCAGGTGCATACAGGTGGTGATGTGGCGTGGGTCTTCCATCATGTGGGTCAGGTATTCGCGGAACAGCGCGGAATACATCTGGTCCACTTCAAGGTCGCGCTGGCGCACGTCTTCGGCAAGATCCGCGTTGCGCTGAATATAGGCGTCGAGCACGTCTTTCAGCATCATTTCAACTTGGTGCGCCATCCGCTTGAGCGCCGCTGTGTCACCGGGAACCGAGGGCAACTCGATCACTGCTTCACTGCGTTTGGCGATGTTTTTGGCGTAATCGGCGATCCGTTCAAGGTTGCCGGATACGCGGAAGACCGACAGCAAGGTTCGCAGGTCCGATGCGGCGGGTTGGCGCAATGCGATGATGCGTGCGGCTTCTTCGTTGAGGTTGGTTTCCGCCTCATCAATGGCGCGGTCGGCCTTGCGAACGGCCTGGGCCAGTTCAAGGTCGCGGGTGGTCAATGCGGTAGAGGCATTGGCAATCGCCTCTTCCACCATGCCGCCCATACGCATGATCTGGGTCTGAATACCTTCGAGGTCGCGGTCAAAGCTGCTGACGATGTGTTCTTGGTTTGGCATGGCGCTATCCGATCCGTCCCGTGATGTAGCTTTCCGTGCGGGGATCGCTGGGGTTGGTGAAAATTTTGTCGGTGTCGTCAAATTCGACGATGTTCCCAAGGTGGAAGAACGCGGTCTTCTGGCTGACTCGTGCCGCCTGCTGCATCGAGTGGGTCACGATGACAACAGAGTACTGCTCTCGCAGCTCATCGATCAGTTCCTCCACTTGCGCAGTAGCGATGGGGTCCAGTGCCGAGCAAGGCTCGTCCATCAGCAGGACTTCCGGCGATGTGGCGACCGCACGGGCAATGCACAGACGTTGCTGCTGGCCGCCAGAAAGGCCGGTGCCGGGCGCATCGAGGCGGTCTTTTACCTCGTCCCAAATGGCGGCGCGACGCAGGGATTTTTCCACGATCTCTTCAAGGTCCGCCTTCTTGTGGGCCAACCCGTGAATACGCGGACCATAGGCCACATTGTCGAAGATCGACTTGGGGAACGGGTTTGGCTTTTGGAACACCATGCCCACCTTGGCGCGCAATTGCACCGGGTCGATGCGCGGGTCGTAGATGTTCTCGCCTTCCAGCGTGATCTCACCGGTGACCTTACAGCCCTCGATCGTGTCGTTCATCCGGTTGAGCGACCGCAGGAAGGTGGACTTACCGCACCCCGAAGGCCCGATAAACGCCGTCACTGTCTTGTCGGCGATGTCCACATCCACGCCCTTGATGGCACGGGTGACGGACGCGTCGTTCAGCATGCTCTCGACAGAGCGTTTGCCGTTCCCTGCCCCGTAGAACACATCTACGCCGCGGGCTTTCATTTTGAGCGTTTCCAAAGCTACCTCTTGGTCGATTGTGCGCATGTCGTTCACGTTGAAATCCTCCATGAGGCCTACCACCGTCTTTCGAATTTGTTTCTTAGATAGATCGCGACGCCGTTCATGATGACCAGGAAGCCAAGCAGCACGAGGATCGCGGCGGATGTCCGGCTGACGAAGCCGCGTTCGGGGCTGTCGGCCCAGATGAAGATCTGTGTGGGCATCGCCGTGGCGGCATCAAACGGAGAGCTGGCGGCAGAGGTGATGAAGGCGTTCATCCCGATCAGAAGAAGCGGCGCAGTTTCCCCAAGCGCTTGAGCGAGACCGATGATTGTGCCCGTGAGGATACCGGGCATGGCCAGCGGCAGGACGTGGCCGAAGACCACTTGCTGACGCGATGCGCCAAGGCCCAAGGCGGCCTCTCGGATCGACGGTGGCACCGCTTTCAGGGCCGCACGGGTCGCGATGATGATTGTTGGCATGGTCATCAGTGCCAGTGTCAGGCCGCCCACGAATGGGGCCGACCGGGGCATCCCGAACCAGTTCAGGAACACCGCCAAGGCAAGCAGACCAAATACCACCGAAGGCACCGCCGCGAGGTTGTTGATGTTCACCTCGATGAAGTCCGACAAGCGGTTCTTCGGGGCGAATTCCTCTAGGTAGATGGCCGCGCCAATGCCGATGGGAAAAGCGATTACGAAGCAGGTCAGCAGCGCCCAGAAAGAGCCCACCAAAGCGCCCTTCAGGCCCGCCAGTTCAGGAAAGCGGCTATCGGCGTTCGTGAAGAGCGCGACGTTAAAGGGCCGAGAGATCAGGCCAGCGGCGTCCAATTCGTCGAACCAGAGGATCTCTTGATCGTTGACGCGGCGCAGCTCTTCCGGCGTGTCGCGACGGATGCCACCCTTGTTAAGCTGATCGAAAATGTCGGCAACGGGCACCGTCATGGTGATGGTCTGACCGATCAGATCGTTGTCAGCCACAACCCGGTCGCGCAGGTCGAACTGCGCCCCGTTGGATAGGATGCCGCGCACCGCGCGGGCGTCGGTTTCCGGGTCCGCCGATGGCAGGTTCGCCAGCACTGCCGCCGTCAGCACGTTCTGGAAACCACCGCGTGGCAGACGGTCCACCTCGATCTCGGCGGGGTCCACGTAGACATCAAGGGTCACATGGGTCTGCACAAAGGCCGTGTGACCCGTTTTCACCAGCGAGGCCACGAGGATGAAGAGGACCGAGAAGGCCAGCAGGATCGCCCCAAGCCCGCAGGCTTGCAGCAGTGTTTCTTTACGCTTGCGGCGACGCACTTGAGGCGAGGCCTGACGCAGCGACCGGGCTGGGGTCGTACCGTTGGTATCTGGAATGTTTGCCATTGATCCGTCGCCTTAATCGTAGATTTCGCGGTATTTGCGCACGATGCGCAGGGCCCACACGTTGATGCCGAGGGTGATGATGAACAGCATCAGACCTAGGGCGAAGGCCGCCAGCGTTTTGGGGTTGTCGAAAGCGGTGTCGCCGATCAGCAGCGTCACAATCTGTACCGTCACCGTGGTCACACTATCGAGGGGGTTAATTGTCATCCGAGCCATCAGACCCGCGGCCATCACCACGATCATCGTCTCGCCAATGGCGCGGCTGACGGCCAGCAGGACGCCGCCTACAATGCCGGGAATGGCGGCGGGAAATTGCACCTTCAACATTGTCTCTGCTCGGGTGGAGCCAAGCGCCAGCGATCCATCGCGCAGGCTGCGTGGCACAGCGGAGAGGGCATCATCGGCAAAGGAAGATATGAACGGGATCAACATGATCCCCATCACGCCACCTGCCGCCAGCGCGGTGTTGGGCGAGACCGGAATACCAAGCTCGGCCCCTACCCCGCGCATGGCGGGCGCCACCACAAGGATCGCGAAGAAGCCGTAAACAACCGTGGGAACACCAGCAAGGATTTCCAGAAGCGGCTTCACCACTGCCCGCATCCGGCGCGGCGCAAATTCGTTCAGGTAGATGGCTGACATCAACCCCACAGGCGTGGCAATAAACATGGCCACCGCCGAGATCACGACCGTACCCAAGATCACTGGAAGCCAGCCAAAGGCACCTTCTGCCGCAATCTGGTCTTCGCGGATCGGGATTTGAGGCTCCCAGTTCACACCAAAGAGGAAGTCTTGCAGCGGCACCATCTGGAAGAATTTCCAGGTCTCGAAGACCAGCGCGAAGACGATGCCCACGGTGGTGAAAATCGCCACAAGCGAACAGGCGATCATCAGACCGCTGACAATGGCCTCCACCGCTTGGCGGGCCCGGAACTCGGCCGAAACGCGGTTGCGGGTGTAGAACAAGATACCGACGCTCAGCAGCAGGACCAGTACGATCAGCAGAATGTCGGCGTTGCGGTAAAGGGTGCTTAGGCGCTCGGCGGCCTCCAGCTTCCAATCGGCGGGGGTGCCAAACACCTGCCCGTTCGCGATGGAGCGGATTTCCGCGAGGATAAGCTGCACGGCGCCGCTATCAAGCCCCTCTAGCTCGGACTGAGGCACGCCGCTCATGACGATGGTGTCGATTACCGGCGTCTCTAGGATCAGGAACAGGACCAAGATCACGAAGACCGGGACCAGGATCATCAGCATCGCGTAGAGGCCGTGGAAATGCATTAACGAATGCAGCCGTGTCCCATCGGACCGGATCGCCGCAGCCGTTTGGCGGTTCAACATGTAGCCCGCGATGGCGAAGGCAATCAGGATGAGAAAGGCGGTCAGGGTCATGGGAAAACTCTGCAAGGGAAGGAAGCTGCCCGACAAATCGCCGGGCAGCCAGAGTAGTTCAGGGGCCGCTTATTCGGCGCCTGTGTATGTCACGGCTGTGATGGCCGCCTCGTTGGTGGCGGCGCGAACGTCGTCTTCCAGCGGCACAAGGCCACGCTCGGACAGGTAGCCGCCGGGGCCCATGGCCTCTTCGGAAACGAACTCTTCGATGAACTCTTCAAGGTTCGCGATCACACCGCGGTGGGCGTTTTTCACGTAAACAAAGAGAGGACGCGAGATCGGGTAATCGCCGGAAGCAATCGTGGCCGCGTCAGGTGCAACACCGTTGATGTTCACAGCCTGCAAGGTGTCGAGGTTTTCGTAGAGGAAGGAGTAGCCGAAGATACCCAGCGCGTTCGCATCGGCTTGCAGGCGCTGAACGATCAGGTTGTCGTTCTCGCCAGCTTCGACGAAAGGTCCGTCTGTGCGCATGCGCGAGCAGTTTTCTTCTACCCAGTCGCCGTCAAAACCGCCGTCGTGGACATAGGCCAGTTCTTCACAACCAGCGTGCATGGCCAGTTCAACAAAGGCGTCGCGTGTGCCGGATGTGGGCGGAGGGCCGTAGGCGAGGATTTCGACGGCTGGCAGAGAAGCGTCGATTTCGCTCCACAGGGTGTAGGGGTTGTCGGCCCATTCGCCGTCAACTGGAACCTGTGCGCCCAGGGCAAGGTAAACTTGTGTCAGTGTCAGGTCCCAAGCGAATTCGCTGTCACGGGAAACTGCAAGGGAAAGACCGTCAGAGCCGAAGTAGATTTCGGTGATGTCGGTCACGCCGTTTTCTTGGCAAAGCTCAAACTCGGAAGCACGCATGGCGCGCGACGCGCCGGTGACGTCTGCGTGGGCTTCGCCGATACCGCCACAGAAGATCTGCATGCCGCCACCGGTGCCGGTGGATTCAACGATGGGCGAAGGCGCGCCGGTCAGGTTTGCGAATTGCTCAGCAACCGCTTGCGAGTATGGGAACACGGTGGAGGACCCGACAACGCGGATTTCTTCCCGGCCCTGGGCCAGAGCGGAAGTGGCAGAAACGGCGGCAAGTGCGACAACCGAAACACTGATTTTTGCGAAAGACATTTAAGACTCTCTCCATTTGGTTTTCAGACATCACGCGCTTGTTCTTTGCGCGCTTGGCCCCCTGCTACGGCAGCATCGCTATGCTTTTGTGACAGGTACGTATCAGTTTTATGACACTGCCCCAGATGTCTCGGAGATTGCCGGAAACTGCACCGAGAATGTGCTTCCATGCCCTTGTTTCGAATGTATTTTTAGCCGCCCTAGGTGCCGATTGACGATATGCTTCACAATCGCCAGCCCTAGCCCGGTGCCGCCCATTTCCCGCGATCTGTGCGAATCGACCCGGTAAAATCGCTCGGTCAGACGCGGTAGATGTAACGAAGCGATTCCCTCTCCCTCGTCAGTGACATCCACGACAAGGATTTCCCCCTTCGTAGCCCCGCTCCCCTGCCCGCGCGAAATGGTGATGGTCACAGGCTTTTCCGCCCCGCCGTACTTCAGTGCGTTCTCTGCCAGGTTCAGAAAAACCTGGATCAATTGATCTCGGTCCCCCTGGATCATCGCGGGCGTCCCGTCATGGACCAAGCGCAGCACGTTGCCGTTGTCCTGCGCCCTCGGCGTCAGGGTGGCGATGACGTTGGCCAAGACACCGGCCAGATCAACCGTATCATTGGGGCGCAGGCGTTTGGCAGATTCCACCCGGCTGAGCGACAGCAGGTCCGAGATCAGGCGGTTCATGCGCAGGGCCTCTTCCTCCATGATCGACAGAAACCGGTCTTGGGCGATGGGATCGTTTCGGGCCGGGCCCTTCAACGTCTCGATAAAGCCGATCATCGAGGTCAGCGGCGTGCGGAGCTCATGGGAGACATTGGCCACGAAGTCGCGCCGCATTTCCTGCGCCTCCCCAAGATGGGTGATGTCGTTGAAATGTAGCAAAAGGGCGCGGCCCTCCGGCGTTTCGACCGCCGAAATGCGCACGCGGTACTGTGACACCCCGGTCTGGTCCGAGCGTTCAATGCGCGCCTCAGCCGTGGCGGCCCCCGCAAGAACCGTGTCAATTTGGTTCAACAACGCTGGCTGGCGCAGGATGGCCGCATGGTTGCGCCCGATGATCCAATCGCCAAAAAGCGTTGCAGCCGCGGGGTTTGCATCCTCAATGGCGCCACTGCTGTCGATAAACAACATCGGGTCCGGCACCGTGAACATGACGGTGTTAATCAGATTTCGGGTCATCGGCGGCGTCCCCCTGCCAGTACGCCCCGGAGGTGTGGCGCGATTCTGCGCCGCCTTGCAACGGGCTTGCGGCCCCTCGGTAAAGGGCCGCGCCGTGGAATGCCCGGATTAGACCGCGCGCAGCCCGCCCTCGAAGTCCGCGATCAACAGCTCGATCTCCTCGATCCCGACCGAAACCCGAAAGAACCCATCAGAGATCCCCAGCGCCGCCCGCCCCTCAGCCCCAAGACCCCGGTGGCTGGATGAAGCAGGGTGGCTCAACGTGGTGCCAACATCACCCAAAGTCGGCGCGAACGGCAGATCAGGGGCGGCTTGTACCATCCGGTCCGCGGCGGCCTCGGTCTTATCTTTCAGCTCGAAACTCACCATGTTGCCAAAGGCTTGGCCCACGATGGAGGCCGCAACCTCGTGGTCGGGGTGATCGGCGCGACCGGGGTACAGGACCCGGCCCACCTTGGGGTGATCGGCCAACCAATCGGCCAGGGCCGCGGCATTGGCCTGCGCCTTCTCAAAACGCAGCGGAAAGGTGTAGAGACCGCGTTCCGCCAACCAGCATTCGTTCGGGGCGGGGGTCATGCCGACGGTGACGGCAAAGTCATAGATGTTACGCATCAGCTCTGGGTTGCGGGCGGCCACATAGCCAAGGGTCACGTCCGAATGCCCGGCCAGCAACTTGGTCACGGATTGGATCGTGATATCCGCGCCCTCGGTCAACGGCTTGTACCCAATCGGCGTGGTAAAGGTGTTGTCCACCGCCAGGATCACGCCCGCCTCCTTCGCAAGCGCCACAATCCCCGCCATATCCGCGACCCGCAACGTTGGGTTGGAGACGACCTCAACCAAGATCATCTTCGTCTCCGGCCGGATCGCCGCCCGCATCGCCGCCACGTCCGTCGGATCGGCAACCGTTGTCGCAATCCCAAACCGTGCCAAGTCCTGATGCATCAACCGCAAAGAGCGCCCGTAAAGCTGGTTGCCCCCGACGATATGGTCGCCCTGCCCCAATAGACCCATGATCGTGGCCGACACCGCCGCCATGCCCGAGCCAAGAACCAATCCGCCTTCTGCCTCTTCCAACATGTCGATCTTGCGCGCCAAAAGCTCCGCATTCGGGTGCCCCTCCCGCGCGTAGGTATAGCCGTGCGCCCGCCCCTCGTATTGATCGTGCAAGGTAGAAATCGACGGCGAAGCGTATACAACAGAAGGCTGGATCGGCGTCACAACGGCTCGGCTCACACCTTCTCGCAAAGCGGCGCGGCGCACCAATGTTCCGGGTTTCTCATTCCGACCATTCGCCATCACGGCTCTCCTTCATCTTTTCAAAAATATCGCAGGGGGCGCGGGGGACTGGTCCCCCGCTTAACCGCTCCGAAAAAGCGTAACCTTATCCCCGGATCGTGCCATCGCCCGTAACGAGATACTTGAACGAGGTCAATTGCTCCGCCCCGACCGGTCCACGTGCATGCATCTTGCCCGTCGCAATCCCGATCTCTGCACCCATCCCAAATTCGCCACCATCGGCGAATTGGGTCGAGGCATTGTGCATCAAAATCGCCGAATCCAACCGCTGAAAGAAGCGCGCCACCGCGGCGTCATCCTCGGCAACAATCGCGTCGGTGTGATTTGAGCCAAAAGTCCGAATATGGGTCAGTGCCGCATCAATATCATCCACCACCTTCGCAGCGATAATCATGTCTAGAAACTCTTGCCCCCAATCGCTCTCTTGCGCCGCAACCACGCCGTCGATTTTCTGCAAACCCGCGTCACCGCGCACTTCAACGCCGGCATCCAGCAAGGCGCGCACAACGCCCTGCCCGATCGTATCCACCACATCGCGGTGGATCAGCAGGCATTCCGCCGAGCCACAAATCCCCGTGCGCCGGGTCTTTGCGTTCAACACTACGCGCAACGCCTTCTCTGGGTCACTGGAGGCATCAAGGTAGATGTGGCAAATCCCCTCCAGATGCGCAAACACCGGCACCCGCGCTTCGCGCTGCACCAGCCCCACCAAGCCCTTGCCGCCCCGAGGCACGATCACGTCGATCGTGTCGGTCATCGTCAACATCTCAGACACTGCGGCGCGGTCTCGTGTTGGCACACGTTGTACAGCGTCCGTAGGCAACCCGGCGGCACGTAGCCCCTCTTGTAGGCAATCGGCCAGCGCGCCCGAGGAGTGAAAGCTCTCCGAGCCGCCACGCAGGATCACGGCATTGCCGGATTTCAGGCACAAAGCCCCCGCATCGGCCGTCACGTTGGGGCGGCTTTCATAGATCACCCCGATCACCCCAAGAGGCGTGCGCACCCGTTTGATATGCAGGCCCGAGGGTTGGTCCCATTCCGTCATCACTTGCCCAACGGGGTCGTCTTGCGCGGCAACAGCATGCAGACCTTGAACAATGCCCTCTACCCTTGCCTCGTCCAGCATCAAGCGATCCAACATGGCATCCGACAGGCCTTTTTCACGCCCAAACGCCATGTCCTCTTCATTGGCCGCGATGATCGCCCCGCGCTTGTTCCAAACGGCATCGGCGGCGGCGTTCAACGCCTGGGTCTTTGCTTCCGGCGATGCGAATGCCAGCTCTGCGCTGGCCGCTTTGGCCCGCCTGCCGATCTCGGCCATCAAGGCGGGAACGTCATTTTCCAGGTTTGATTTAGGTAGGTCTTTCATTGGAAACCTCATCGCGGGGGGAACGGCAGAATATCGATATTTATAAAAAGGTGAAATTGTGGGGTCAGAGTACCATATCATCGCGGTGCACCAAGGCCGCACGGCCCGGATAGCCGAGGATTTCTTCGATCTCATCGGAATGGTGGCCTTGGATCGCGCGCGCCTCGTCGGCGGCGTAGCGGCTGAGGCCGATGCCGATTGCGTCGCCGTTTGCGGCTTCCAAGCGCACGGGATCGCCGCGTTGGAAATCGCCCTCTACGGCGCTGACCCCAGCGGGGAGGAGTGACTTTCCATGGGCAAGGGCTTTGACTGCGCCGGGATCAAGGCGTAGCGCCCCTTTGGGTTTCATCGCGCCGATCCATGCTTTGCGGGCCTGTTGTGGCGAAAGGGTGGCGGTGAACCAAGTGGCTTTGGCCCCGCTTTGCAGGGCATCAAGGGGGTGGAAGACCGCCCCTTGGGTGATCGCCATGGCACAGCCCGCCGCCGTCGCTGTGCGCGCCGCCATCACTTTGGTTTTCATCCCGCCCTTCGACAGGCCCGATCCCGCATCTCCGGCCATCGCCTCAATCTCAGGGGTGATTGTGTCGATCATCGGAAGGTGGCGCGCTTCTGGATCGTCGTTGGGGTTGGCGGTGTAGAGGCCGTCCACATCGCTCAGCAAGACACAGGCATCCGCGCCCGCCATGACAGCCACATTGGCGGCGAGGCGGTCATTGTCGCCATAGCGGATTTCGTCCGTCGCGATGGTATCGTTCTCATTCACGATCGGCACCGCGCCGCGTGATAGAAGCGCCGCCAGGGTTGCGCGCGTGTTCAGGTAGCGCCGGCGATCGGCGCTGTCGTCCAGCGTCAGAAGGATTTGTGCCGAGGTCAGGCCGTGGGGGGCCAGGGCCTCCTCGTAGGCGCGCGCGAGGCGGATTTGACCGACAGCTGCGGCGGCCTGAGCCTCGTCCAGAGACAATGCCCCGTGGCCGAGGTCCAACGCGCCGCGCCCCAATGCGATGGCCCCGGAAGACACAAGGATCACGTCGGTCCCATTTCTTTTCAACGAGGCCACATCTCGCGCTAGGGAACGCAACCAATCGCTGCGCAGATCACCGGTGCCGCGATCCACCAACAAGGCCGAGCCGATCTTGACGACGACCCGCTTGGCCTCTCTTAGGGACGCCATTGCTCGGGCTCCTCAAGCGCCTCTCTCGCGGCCTTTTGGTTCGCATCAACGCGCGCACGCAACACGCGCAGCACCTCGGTCACGCCGGTGCCTGCTACGCCGGACATCTCCATCAGGTTTCCAGCCACCGCGCCAAGGGCTGCGCGCTTCTCGGCCAATTCTTCAGGCTCAATCGCGTCCACCTTGTTGAGCACGGTAATCCGCGGCTTCAACGCCAGTTCTCCGCCGTAATTCTCTAACTCGGTGATGATCGTGTGGTAATCGACAACTACATCCTCAGCAGTACCATCTACCAGATGCAGCAGGGCCGCGCAGCGCTCCACATGGCCGAGGAACGTATCTCCAAGCCCCCTGCCCTCGCTAGCGCCTTCAATGAGGCCGGGGATATCGGCGACGACGAATTCCGCACCATCCACGCCGACAACGCCGAGGTTTGGTACTAGCGTGGTAAATGGATAATCCGCAATCTTTGGCCTTGCGTTAGACGTCGCGGCCAGAAACGTCGATTTCCCGGCGTTCGGCAACCCCAACAAGCCCACATCGGCAATCAGCTTCAGGCGCAACCAAATCGTGCGCTCCACGCCCTCTTGTCCAGGGTTTGCGCGACGGGGCGCCTGGTTTGTGGCGCTCTTGAAGTGCAGGTTCCCGAAGCCGCCATTGCCGCCTTTGGCGATGCAGATGCGCTGGCCCACTTCGTCAAGGTCAGCGATCAGTGTTTCCTGATCCTCTTCCAAAACTTCCGTCCCTGCGGGGACGCGTAACACGATATCCGCTCCATCGCGACCCGTGCGCTGTTTCCCCATGCCGGGTTGCCCGTTCTTGGCAAAGAAATGCTGCTGGTAGCGGAAATCAATCAAAGTGTTCAGCCCGTCGACCACCTCGATAAACACATTCCCGCCCGAGCCGCCGTCGCCCCCATCGGGGCCGCCATACTCGATGTACTTCTCGCGCCGGAACGAGACCGACCCGCCGCCGCCGCCGCCCGAGCGGATGTAAACTTTGGCCAGATCGAGAAACTTCATACCATTGCCGGACACTCTCGCGTCCGCCCTTCATCTTTTCAAAAATATCGCGGGGGTCAGCGCATCTTTAGATGCGCAAAGGGGGCTGGCCCCCTTCCGCTTCCCCGCCTCTTACGCCAAACGCTTGAGGTAAGTCCACGTCGCAACCTTGGCATTCCTCGCCACGGAAAACGCTTCCGCATCGCCAAGGTAGTCAAACCCCGCATTCGTTAACACCCGTGCTGATCCCGGGTTGTCCTGAAACACCGATCCAAACACAGTCTTGTTGCGCAACGGGTTGGCATCCACCATCGCCTGCACCGCTTCCGAAGCAAAGCCCGTGTTCCACATGGCAGGCGCGACCCAGTAGCCGATCTCCGACTGATCCCGGTCCATCTGATCGAGAGAGATCACGCCCATCACCTCTGACCCGCCGAACTCTGTCGCGTCCATAACCCAAGCGAAAGACGCCCGGTCAGGCTTGATATAGTTGGCAATAAAGCTCTCAGCCGCGCCGGGGGGCAACGGATGGGGGATCGAGGTCGTCATCTCCGCCACGCGTTTGTCGGCGTGATACATCGCCAACAATCCTGCGTCGGACGGGCGCATGGGACGTAAAAACATCCGGGGCGTCTCGATCACGGCCTGTGCCAAGATGGTTTCCTGTTTCATGTTTGGGCCTCCTCCGACCCCGTTATTCTTTTGCTCTCCCGTCCCGTTTAAATGGGAATGGCAGCCTCCACGCGCAAGAACATCGGTAGAAATGCGAAAAGGGCCGGCGATGTCGCCGGCCCCCTGAAATGTCATACCCACGGGAAGTGGCGCTTACTCTGCAGCCTCGGCTGCCGGAAGGACGGAAATGAAGGTACGGCCCTTGAAGCCCTTACGGAACGAAACATGACCGTCAGTCACGGCGTAGATCGTGTGATCCTTGCCTTCGCCCACACCTTCACCCGGCCACCACTTGTTGCCACGTTGACGTGCGATGATGTTGCCAGAGATAACGGACTCGCCGCCATACTTCTTGATGCCAAGACGGCGACCAGCTGAGTCGCGGCCGTTGCGGGAGGAACCACCAGCTTTTTTATGTGCCATAGCTCAATTACTCCTGTTCTGCGGCAAACGTGGTCGCTTGCTCAATCCAGTTGTCACGCTCAATGCGGCCTTTGAACGACAGCTTGTCATCCATATAAGCAATCTCTGCGGGGCCCCAGTCTTTGATCTGGTCAAAGTGGAACACGCCGTTTTCGTGCAGTAGGCCTTCCAGCTTGGGACCAACGCCCGAGATCTTTTTCAGATCGTCGGCTTGTCCGTTGCGGGCCTCGGTCAGCAGGTTTGCGGGGCGCGTGCCCTCATCTGCGGCGGCGTCAGCGGCAGGCGCTTCGGCAGCTTTTGCCTTCTTGGGCGCGGCTTTCTTCTTCTCGGCCTTAGGCGCTGCGGCGGCTGCTACAGCTGCACTTGCGGAGACAGAGCCAGAGCCCATTGCCGCTTTCACGCCTGTCTTGTCGCCACCCGATGCGAGGATCTCGGTGATCTCGATCAGGGTCAGCTTCTGACGGTGGCCTTTGGTGCGCTTGGAAGAGTGCTTCCGGCGACGCTTGACGAAGTGGATGAGCTTTTCGCCCTTCACCATGTCAATCACGTTGGCCTGAACCGCGGCACCTTCAACCAAAGGCGCGCCTACGGTGACCTTGTCACCACCAAGCATCAAAATCTCGTTGAACTGGACCGCTTCACCGGCCTCTGCTGCAAGCAGTTCCACGCGCAGCTTGTCGCCGGCTTGGACTTTGTATTGCTTGCCGCCTGTCTTCATGACAGCGAACATAGTATCTTCCTTCATTTCCCGCGCCCTGTGGTCCGAACGGTTCCTTGCGGTGCCGTCCATGTTCTGGGTTTCCCCACCTCGGGCTGCGCGCCCTTTTCGGGCGTCATACATACCAATTCCGACACGCCAAGGCGCATGGGAAGCCGCCGTATCGGCCATGCGCCGGGTTTTGTCAACAGGCTCTGCGCCTCAGGTGTCTTCCCCGGCGATGAAAGCCGCCGCTGATGTTCCCAACTCGTAGCTCAAGGTCGTCAGCATGGAATCAAAGGCGTTGAACAAGGCCGAGTTCAGCGCCCTGCCCGCGTCCGAGGCAGCCAGCGCCATATAGGCTTCCAGATCGTCGTTGCTGGCGTCGGCATAGGCCACCAATTGATAGGCATAGAGCCATTCAATCGTCATCTCGCGGACCTCAGATTCGTGGGACCAGACCTCGGACAGCATCATGCCTTCGGGCACGTCATTATCAAAAGCGCCGCCGTCGATCAGGCCGCGATAGAAGGCCACCCGAAGGTTGAGCGCTCCGATAACGTTGCGCTCCACCAGCCCGTTCACGTCATTGAACTGGCGCAGCAGGTCGATGCGAGGGTCGTCCTCCTGAACCGCTGTGAAAAATGCTTCGGTTGCGGTGGCCACGGCTTCGGGGTCAAGGAACAGGCGCCGCGCGGCAATCTCACCGGCAATCATACGTTGACCGGCCTCGGTCGCGATAAAGGCCTGTACCTCCTGCATCTGCTCGGGCGACAGCGCGTCTTGGCTCAAGGCATCTTCAAATAGCACCGCCATACGATTGCCCGCATGAAGGCGCATCACAGTCGCTTGCCACGCCTGCCCGCCCTCGCCGGGAAAGAGCTGTGCTTCCACATCAATGCCGCCCTGGGTGTTCTCGGTGCCCATCAGCGCAATAATTTCATACATCCCCAACCCATCAAGGATTGCGTGCAACTCTGGCGCCTCTGCGGCTAAATGCGGCGAGGCGACGGCCTGAACCTCTTGCGCCCGCAGCCCGTCGGTTGCGCAAACCCAAGCCCCACAGGCAATAGACAACGACGTCAAGACGACACGGATCATAGAAAGCTCCTTCACACACTCAGCGGGCAACATGGCGCGGTTTAAACCCTTTGGCCATGGTGCTCTTGCCCTAAAAAACGAACTTTGCCTGCATTTAGGGCAGCTCTTGGGGGATGCGAGCACAAAAAACCCAACCTCATCCCCACAACAGCCCCTTGCGTGCCCCGCCGCTTGCCGTTATCGACCCGCCACGGCCAATTGGCCGAGACCGCGGAGAGGTGCCGGAGTGGTCGAACGGGGCGGTCTCGAAAACCGTTGTGGGTGCAAGCCTACCCAGGGTTCGAATCCCTGTCTCTCCGCCACTTACCCCCTTACCGTTCCTTTGAGTTGTTGTGCCCTACGGCATTTCTTGATGCGGACATGATTGAACGGGCTCAGATAGTCTGCATCATCAAATTAAGAGATTTTTAACCACTATCTTAACAAATGAGAGCTTTAGGGGGCCTGTTGTGACCACAATTCTCTTGGTGCTTGCGGCGCTCGTGTCGCTTGCGGGGGTGATTTACCCGTTTCGGCCCTTCCAAAGGCGTTGGGTGGCCTTGGTTAGTTTTCTCGTTTGCTTCTTTACGCTCGGCACGATCGACCCCGTTCCTGAGGGACCGGAACCCCCGTTGCCCGATGAGAATGCGCGCCCATGGGCCGTGGCTGAGGGCGAGGATGAGGGCCGGTATTGGGTCATCTCTGACCGATTGAACCGCCGGACCTGCGCATCCCAAAATTGTGGCGTCGTGGGGCAATTGTTTTTTCGCGAAGGGGTGGTTGTGCTGGAGCAAAACGAGGGGTGGGCGCGGATCACGCAGCCCTATGATGCGGCCTGCGTCGGCGGCCAAAGCTCCTATGTGGATAGCGGCAATGGGGCGTGTGAGATCGCGAACGGGATCACTGACGGGGCTTTCGCCGAATGGGTTTCCTTGGCGTATCTGTCCCAGACGCGTCCCGATGACCCGGCGCAGGACGCCACGGGTGTTGAGGAACTGATCGCCGGGTCCGATGACTTTGCCCGCCACCGCGCGGTTTTTTCGGCGGCCGCACAGTCGTTGATCGGGCAAGGCCGATGCACCGCGCAGGATTTTCGCGACATGGGGGGATGGGTGGCGTCCTCTAGCCACCGGGATCAACCGATCTACTTCACCTATTGTGGCGGCGCGACGGTCGCGAACCGTCTGTATTTAAACGCGCAAACGGGTGATGTTTTTCAGTGATGCCTATGACTTCGCAGCCTGGCGCAACCGGCTAAGCGTCACCGGGGTGATCCCCAGATGGGAGGCGATCAGCGTGTGAGGGAATACCTCTTCCAGGGTTGGAAAATTCTCTCGGAACCACGCCAAACGCTGAGCGCCGCCTAGGGCTGCAAGACACCATTCCCTGTCGGCTTTCTGTGCCAAGGCGGCCCGTAGGACACCATTGGCCCAATCGCGCACATGGGGGGCAGAGAGCATCTCTCGGCTCAGGGCGTCTGCGTCCATGGTAGCGACCAGCGTGTCGGTCTGCGCCTCGATCGTGACGAGGGATACGCCGTCGCGGGTGCGGGCGATGTTTGGAGTCACGATGCACGGCCCGTAATACAAGCCGACGCAGGCCGTGCGCCCTTCGGCGTCGCTGATCAAGCTGGCCGCCGCCCCGTCGAGCACGATGATCTCTGCCTTGTCCGGCGTGCCTTGTGTCGCGATCCGAGCGCCCTTCGGCACCCTGCGCGTGGCCCAGAGCGTCGCGAAATGCTTGGCTTGGACGGGGTCTTTCAGCGCCGGCGATTGGCGCAGGAAACTCAGCAGGTCCAAAGGTTAAATCCCTTAACAAATGATAATGCGCGGACGGCATGATCAGGGCAAATGAGCCAACTACCCCATGACATCCCAAAAGGTCTTCCGATGATGACACGTTTTCTGCCCCAACAACATGCACGCGCCGCCCTTGCCTACGGCGGTGTCGCTGCGGTGATCTACATAACGATGGTCACCGGAACCCTCGCCCACCTTCAGGCGCTTTCGGGGTTGATGCCCTTTGACATGCGCCCAATGGGCTACAGCGGAGCCGAGGCGGCGACACTCTTGGACGCGCTCGGGGCCAGTGGGCGGCACTACTATCTTACCCGCCAAATCCCCCTCGATACCGCCTACCCGGCCCTTCTGGCGGCGACCTTGGTCAGCCTCAACCGATCCCTTACAGCGGGCCGCCCGGTTGGGTGGCAAAGGCTTGCCTCCCCCCTCGCGATCGCGGCTGCACTTTGTGACTATGGCGAGAACGCAGGCATCGTGGCGATGATCTTTCACGCCCCTCACCTGCCCGCCCCATTGGTGGCCGCATCAAGCGCTGCCTCCGTCGCCAAGGCACTGCTGACGACGGGAGCAGTAACGGCTACGCTGCTCCTTGCTGGAGGATGCCTTTGGGCCCGTTTTCGAGGGCTTCGGGCAGAAGGCTGACCACAACCGCGCCCTTCTTGCGCCCGGTATCCATATGGGCGTGGGCGGCTTGCATCGCGTCGAAGCTATAGCAACGGTCGATCACGGGCTGAAACTGCCCCTCTGCTGCCAAGTCCACCACGGCTTGCAAGATCTCTCGGGCCTCGCTTGCCACCCCGCCGATGATTTTCCGTCGATAGAACAAGGCCTTCACGGCGCCAAACAGCAGGTCCGTGCTGCTGCCCGCGACCATCACCAACCGCCCCTTAGGGCGCAGAACATGCCGCACTCGGTTGAACGGTGCGGTGGCGACGGTGTCCACGACGGCGTCAAACAACGTGGCTTCGGCCATGAAATCCCGCTGCGTATAATCGATGACCTCATCTGCCCCAAGGGAGCGCACCAGACCGGCGTTCTTGCCAGAGCATACCGCCGTGACATGGGCGCCCAAGTGCTTGGCAATCTGCACACAGGCGGACCCGACCGCCCCAGACGCGCCGTTAATTAGCACCGCCTCCCCGGCTTTGATCCCGGCCTTGTTAACCAGAAAATCAAAGGCCGTGGTGCCGCCAAACGGCAAGGATGCCGCCTCGGCGAAGGAAAGATTGTCAGGCATAGGCACCAACTTCCCGGCCTCGGGCATCACGATATATTCCGCATGGGCCCCAAAGTTCGCGCCAGGAAATCCGATCACTGCGTCGCCGGGCGCATAGGCGGTGACCTCTGCTCCGACAGCCTCAATCACACCCGAGAACTCGGTACCAAGGATGGGTTTTCGCGGTCCGGTTACCCCGAAGAACATCCGCCCCATAAGCGCCATGCCCTTGGGCATCGTCAAACTCCGCGCCCGCCAATCGCCAGCGCTGACGGTGGTGGCGTGAATCTTTACCAGCACCTCTTTCGGTTTTGGGGTCGGCTTGGGTACATGGGTCAGTTCAAGAACTTCGGGGGCGCCGTAGCGCGAGTAGGTATAAGCAAACATCGTTTTGATCCAATTGAGGGGGCGGCCTTGCGGGCGCTGTGAGGCTTGTTTACCGGCCCCATGGTGTCATGCGAATTGACCAAAGTTCTAAGTTTGGTATGCATATCCGTATGGATTGGCGGGCCGTAAAATTTGATTGGAACAAAGCGCGCGCGTTTTTGGTGACGGCTGAGGAGGGCTCCCTTTCCGCGGCAGCGCGGGCCTTAGGCATGGCGCAACCGACGTTGGGTCGGCAGGTCGATGGGCTGGAGCAAGAGCTGGGGATCGTGCTGTTCGAGAGGGTCGGACGCGGGCTGACGTTGACCCCAAGCGGGATGGAATTGCTGGAACATGTCCGGGCCATGGGGGACGCGGCGGGGCGCGTTTCACTGGCCGCCCTTGGGCAATCGCAGGCCCTTGAAGGCAGCATCAGCATCTCCGCGAGTGAGACCTATGCAACGGTTCTGCTGCCCGCCATCGTCGCCAAGCTGCGCCGGCTCGAGCCGGGCATTCAGGTGGAAGTCGTGGTGGCCAACCACGCCAGCGATCTTCTGCGCCGGGAGGCCGATATCGCGATCCGGAACTTTCGCCCGACTGAGCCGGATTTGATTGCCCGCAAAATTGGCATGGCCGACGCGGTTCTTTACGCCGCGCCGAGCTATCTGGAGGAGCTAGGCCACCCTGCCACGCCCTATGATCTGCGACACGCCAACTTCGTGAATATGGATCGCGGGGGCGGAATGATTAAGGGCCTTAACTCTTTGGGGCTTGGGTTGACCGAGGCGAATTTCCCCCTGTTCACAGAGAGCTATCTGGTGATGTGGGAGTTGGTGAAGCAGGGTGCCGCCATCGGCATACTGGACGCGGCTATTGGCGATGCCGATCCCGCAGTAGTGCGGGTTCTGCCGGATTTGGAGCCTCTTAGTTTTCCGATCTGGCTCGTGACCCACCGCGAAGTCACGACCTCACGGCGTATTCGTCGGGTCTATGATTTTCTGGTGCAGGAAATGTCGCGCAAATAGGCGGTCGATGCCTTTTTCGCGCTTCTGAAAGTTCCTCCGTGCACTTCATGGGGTTGGCGCATAGTCTACGTTCCATGACCAGATCCAGCCTCTATTCCGCCGGTGCCGATGCCGCCCGCTCTCCCCTGTTTCGTCAACGTTTGAAAGAGCTTATCGCTTTTCAAACCGACGCCACTGATCCCTCGTCTGCCCCGCAGCTTGCGGCGTTCCTGTCTCATGTGACGGGATGGTTAACGGCGTTAGGGTTTACCAGCGATGTGCATGAATACGAGGGACATTCCTTTCTGGTCGCCAAGCGCCATGAGGGGGCCGGGCTTCCCACAATCCTCAGCTATTCCCACGGCGATGTGGTGCCGGGGATGGCGGGACGATGGCGCGACGGGCTCGACCCCTGGGCGCTGACCGAAGTGGGGGATGATTGGTTCGGGCGCGGGATTGCCGACAACAAGGGGCAGTTTCTGGTGAACCTGACCGCCCTTGAAACCGTGCTGGCGCAACGCGGCAGCTTGGGGGCCAATGTCACGTGGTTGATTGAGATGGGGGAGGAAGTAGGCTCCCCCGGATTGGCGGAATTTTGCAGCGGCAACAAAGCGTTGCTGAAGGCCGATCTGTTGTTGGCCTCGGACGGGCCGCGCATGGATGCAGACCGACCGACGGTCTTTCTGGGCGCCCGAGGCGGGGCCACCTTCAGGCTGGATCTGGAACACCGCGCCGCCGGGCGGCATTCTGGCAACTTCGGTGGGGCGCTGCGAAACCCGGCCTTGGAAATGGCCCACGCGCTGGCCAGCATCACCGATCGCAACGGCGCGTTACAAATTGCGGAATGGACCCCCGGCACGATCTCTGATGCGACACGCAAAGCGTTAACGGGCTTAACCCCTGCGGGCGGCGCTATTGATGCGGATTGGGGCGCCGAAGGGCTGACCCCGGCCGAGCGTATCCACGCCTGGTCCTCGGCCGAGGTTCTGGCGATGCACGCGGGCGACCCGCCTGCCCCGGTCAATGCCATTCCGCCCCGTGCCTCGGCTTGGGTGCAGCTCCGTTTTGCCCCGGGTACCAAGGCGGACGGATTGGCAGAGGCCTTGCGGAAGCATCTGGATACCCACGGATTTACAGACATCAAGATCACCCAAGAAGGCCCGTTCTTCGCCGCAAGCCAAACCCCGGTGGACCACCCGGCGGTGCAATTCGTGACCCAAGCGATCACCGTGGGGACCGGCACGGCGCCGGTGGTTCTTCCCTCGCTTGGCGGCTCCTTGCCGAACGACATTTTCTGCGATGGATTGGGCCTGCCGACGGTCTGGGTGCCGCATTCCTTCCCCGGCTGTTCGCAACACGCCCCTGATGAGCATCTGCCAAAACGCCTGCTGCAAGATGCAACAGGCGTGATGAGCGTTGTGTTGGGGGCATTGGCGGGTACGACCCCCGAAAACTTGCGTTATTCAACCGCTTAGCGGTCCCTCCACGCCTCTAGGGCGGGGTTGTCGGTGGCCTGCTCACGCGCCTGCACGGCGGGATCAGGCGCGGGGGCGCGGCGGCGAAAAATACCCCCAAGGCGTTCGCGAAGGCTCCGCCGTCGCGCCCCTTCACGGGTGGCGGAGGGGTCGCGGGTATAGTGAAATTCCCGCGCACCGAAGTAGAAGCTAACGATCGCGCCCAACAGCCACCAAAGCGGTTCGGGCACCTCTTGCAAGCCAACCATGCGGGTGGCGAAGCCTGCGGGCTCTGCCATCGCGTAGACAAACAGGCCGAGGGTTCCCAAGGCCAGAAACGGGCGCGGCAAACGGTTAAGGCCGTTAATCATTCGGTCAAACCAGCCGGTGCCTGCGTGTTGAAACTCTGACGCGGCGGTTTCCAGCGTGGCTTGATGAATTTCGGCGGCCAATTCCATCGCCCTTGTGGCGTTTGGCACGAAAACCTCTGACAATCCTTCTGCCGCCTCGCCGATGCCTTCCACGGTGCTGCCTGCTCCAAGGCCATCCAGGGCCCGATCAATTAATCCCATGATGCTGTCCGATCCCGATGTTGCGTCGCTGTCAGGTGGTAGCGCGGCGAAATGAATTCCTCGGCGCGGATGATCCAGCCGCCTTTGCCGCCATCGCGGCGCCGCGCGTATTTGCGCGAGGCGGGCCGACGGTCGGCCAATCGATAATAGTAGTTCCGTCGCGCGATTCCGTAGGCGTCCACCAGATGATCGGGCGCGGTGCCAATCGCCGCATGGGCCGCCCGCGCGGTCTGAGGGCCAATGGCCCCATCCACAGCAATATCCAACCCCATATCCCGCAGCAGACGTTGCAGGATACGCACCGCGTTGGAGCCCGCGTTCACCTGCATATCAAAGACGCTGGCTTGCAGCGGTTCGGGCAGCATATGGATGTTGGGACGGGTGAAATAATGCTCTAGAAACAGGTCCGTGGCCAATTCCGGCGTGACGCGGCGCACGTCGCTCTCGTCGACATTGCCGTCCCCGTCCAGATCCAGCCCCAACGCCCGCATCGTGTGGATCGTCACACCATGTTTCGTCGCGCCGCCCGGATCATCGGGGTCGTTCACGAACCCGCCTTCACGGGCCACAATCTGTTCTGCGATAGACCGAACCGTTTGCATGGCTCGCCCTCCATGCTCTTGGTTTCTGGAGGCTTGAATCCACCATGGCGGGGTTAACAAAACCCTAACGTCGTCAAAGAAACGTAAGCCTGCGAGGAGGCCTTTGGCCGAGGAGTGGCGCGTCGTCAGCTTTCGTTGGGGTCCACGTAGACGCCCTGTTCCTGTAACGCTTCGATCACCTCGGCGGGCATGTAAGTCTCGTCGTGGCGGGCGAGGATTTCTGTCGCTTCAAACGTGCCATTCACAAGCCGTCCGGTGCCAACCATGCCTTCGCCTTCGCCAAATAGATCAGGCAAAATCCCCGTGTAGCTCACCGGGATCGAGGCCGCGCCGTCGGTCACCGCAAATGTAATCGTCTCGCCCTGCCCGCGCACCAAAGAGCCCTCCTCCACCAAGCCGCCGATACGGAACACTTCATGGGGCGGCGGCGGGTCCGAGGCTACCTCTGCGGGCGCCCGGAAGAAGTTGAAGGCGTCTTGGGAGCCATAGACGATCAGAGCGACGGCTGCCGTCATGAAAACGAAAGCCAGCAGGATAATCTGAATACGCCGCTGCTTCTTTAGTCCACGCATCTTGCCGCCTCTTTTCCTGCCCTGCGATCACGCAATCCCTTAAGGGAAAACGCCCATGCCCATCAGGCCCGCAGTTTCATGTAGCCCCAACATCAGATTGGCGTTCTGGATCGCCTGCCCGCTGGAGCCTTTGCACAAATTATCCAACGCCGCGATGACCTGAGCCCGCCCACTGCGCCGATCCGCCGCCACGCCGATGTGGCAATAGTTGGTGCCCCGCACGTCATGGGTCGAGGGTGCTGTGCCCATCGGTAGCACCTCGATGAAAGGTTCACTTTGATATGCGTCAACCAGCGTTTGATGGATCGCCTCCGCGTCACCTTTCACATAGCCCGTCGCCAGAATGCCCCGGTTGAACGGCGCCAGATGAGGTGTGAACTGGATCTCGACCTTACGACCCGCGATCAGGCTGAATTCCTGGTCAAATTCCCCCAGATGGCGGTGGGTGCTGCCCAGGGCGTAGGCGTTTGTGCCCTCGGACAATTCCGCGTGCAAAAGGTTCTCTTTCAACGACCGACCTGCGCCAGAGACGCCGCAGATCAGGTCGAGGATGATGTCATCGAGGTCAATCACACCCGCCGCAATCAGGGGCCGCAGGGCGAATTGGCCCGTGGCCGCGTTGCAGCCCGTGCCCGCCACCAGCCGGGCCGAGGCGATGTCGTCGCGGTAGAACTCGGTCAAGCCATAGACGGCCTCGGCCTGAAGCTCGGGCGCGTCGTGGGCTTTGCCATACCATTTGGCATATTCAGCCACATCGCGCAGGCGGAAGTCGGCGGAAAGGTCCACAACTTTAAGGTCGGCAGGCAAGTCTTTGATAACGCGCTGAGATGTGGCGTGGGGCAATGCGCAAAAAGCCAGATCAACCCCAGAGAAATCCACATCTTCGATCCGCGTCAAATCAGGCAGACCGGCGCTGCGCAGGAAGGGATAGACCGAGGCCATGGATTGCCCGGCTTTGCGGTCTCCGGTCAGGGCCACGATCTCCATATCGGGATGGCCATGGATCAGGCGACACAGCTCGGCCCCGGTGTAGCCGGAAGCGCCGAGGATTGCGATTTTCTTGGTCATGGGGCTTGCCTTCTGATGCGTCTGATGGGGCTTAATCCAAAGCCGCCGCCGATACAAATCACGGTTCGTTATGGGGCCATCACGGCCTGTGGATTATGCAGGGTTGCTGGGGCTAGACTGCCTGAAACTTGATCTCTCGTCGCAGGAACAGCGTGGCTTGTGCTTCCACAGATTTCGGGTCGCCCGTGGTCAGAAATGCGGGCTCTCCCGTGCCAAACATTTCCGGGCGACGCTCCAGATAATCTCCAAGGCTGGCGGCCACCAGGGACGGCTGCGAGTAGACGGCAACGCCGTCGCCGAGGGCCGCGCGGAACACCTCTTCCACCAGCGGGTAATGTGTGCAGCCGAGGATTGCGGCTTGCGGCTCTGGCATCCGGCGTTTCAACGCATCCACGTGGGATCGCACCAGCGCTTCCGCCAGGATCATGTCGCCCTCTTCAATGGCATCCACGACACCGCCACAGGGTTGCGCCTCTACGTCTACGCCGATGGCCCGGAACGCCAATTCCCGCTGAAACGCGCGGCTACTGACGGTGGCGGGCGTGGCAAACAGCGCCACCTCTTTCACGCCCACTTCGCGCGGCGGAGAGTTATCGCCCCAGTTGCGTTCTGTCAGCGCCTCAATCAGCGGCACGAAGACGCCAAGCACCCGCTTGCCTTCTGGCACCCAGCCTTCCTGCATCCGCCGAAGCGCCGCGGCAGAGGCCGTGTTGCACGCCAAGATCACCAGATCACAGCCCCGGTCAAACAACTGCTGAACCCCGGCGGTCGTCAGGTTGTAGATGTCATCGGCGTCGCGCACCCCGTAAGGGGCGTGAGCGTTGTCGCCCAAATAGATCAGCGGCACATCGGGCAGCGCCTTGGACACCGCATCCAGCACCGTCAGCCCGCCTAGGCCGCTGTCGAAAATTCCTACTGCCATCAGTACCGCTCCTTTATCTTTTTTCGTTTCGCGGGCTTCTTTTCGTCTGGCCTGCGATGTTTATCCTCAAATTCAAACCCACGCGCCTCGGGGTCAAGGGGGCGTGGCGACAAGGCATAGGTGGTTTGGCGCAGGAACTCCATCAACGCAACCGCGTCCCCTGCCCGCGCGTCCAGCTCGGCCCGTGGGATCGGCGCGCCCACGACGATTTTGACCTTCGAGTTGGTGCGCGCACGGAACTCTTTGATCAGCAGGCCCATGCGCAGGGTGGAGTGCAAGTGGCTGGCCAATTGGAACAGCCGGGAGTTATGACCCTCGAAGTAGATCGGCACCACGGTCGCCTCGGATTTGGCGATCATCCGCGCTGTGAAACTGCGCCATTTCGGGTCCATGGGCCGCCCAAAGGGTTTTGCCGCCGTACTGACAGTGCCGCCGGGAAAGACGCCGATCGCGCCGCCTTCGGCCAGATATGACAGCGCGGTTTTGCGGGTGGCGATGTTCCGGGCCAGTGCCTCTTTCGTTTCTTCAAAGGATACGGGCAAGATCACCTTGTTGATGTCTTCCGCTCTTTGAAACACCTGGTGCGCCAGAATGCGGAAATCGCCCCGGGTCTGCGCCAGAATATGGCCCAACATCAGCCCGTCCAGAATGCCGTAGGGGTGGTTGGCGATCATCACCAGCGGGCCGTTTTGGGGGATATTGTCCAGCGATCCGCCCACCACCTCAAGCTCCAACTTGTAGCGTTGTACCATCACATCCCAGAAGTCGCGGCCTTGGCGCACGTCTTCATCGTAACCCTTAGCGGTTCTAATCAGTCGCAGACGCCCGGTAGAATTCTCCATCGCACGGATCAGCGCCCGCCCCCCCTTGGTAGCGGCGGAGTTGGCATAAGAAATCTCCTGCGCGACAGCCCTTTCGGACGTGAGCAGCGCCTTGCGATCAGAACGGCGACGTATGGGCATCGGATGACCTCGTCAGAAGCGTGTGCAAAACACTTAGTCAGTGGTTCTGTGTGGGTCTAGTGATGTTTGGCCAAGGCTTGCGCTATCCTCGCCGGGTCCATCCCCAAAGGCACAGGAGTTCCATCGCCACATGGGCGCCCGCAACGGCGGTGATTTCCGACACGTCGAACGGCGGAGAGACCTCTACCACATCGCCTCCCACAAGGTTTATCCCGGCCAGATCACGCAGTAAGATCGCCGCCTGAGCGCTAGACATGCCGCCCCACACGGGCGTTCCGGTGCCGGGCGCAAAGGCGGGGTCCAAGGCGTCGATGTCAAAGGACAGATAGACCGGCCCGTCGCCCGCCCGCGCCTTGACAGCAGCGGCAACGGCGCTGGCCCCTACCTCTTGCATCTCTCGGGCGTCATGGATGTGGATGCCAAGGTTATCTTCCACCACGGTCCGTATCCCGATGTGAGAGGATCGAGCCACGTCAATCAGCCCCTCCTTCACCGCCGTGTAACAAAACGTCCCGTGGTCGATCCGCGCCGCGTCATCATCGGGCCAGGTGTCGGTGTGGGCATCTACCTGGATCAGCGCCAGGGGCCCGTGAACAGCCGCATGGGCGCGCAGAATTGGCAGGGTGATCGAATGATCGCCGCCAAGAGTAATGGCTGCGGCCCCTGCCCCAAGGATGGCCGTGATATGCGCCTCGATCCGGGCGGGGACATCGGGGGTATGGGCGTAGTCAAACGGCATGTCGCCATAGTCGGCGATGGCTAAGGCCTCCAGCGGGGAATAGCCGTCCCACCCATAGGGCGGATCGAAGGGCTGAAGCGCCGAGGCTGCGCGGATCGCCCGCGGCCCCAAGCGCGTACCGGGCCGGTTGGTGACGGATTGATCAAACGGGATACCGGAAATCGCAACATCCACACCTGTCAAATCCTTGGTGTATTTGCGTCGCAAGAACGAGGGCGCGCCGGAGAAGGCGTTCTCGTAAGCCAGCCCTTTCAGACCGTCCCGGGTAAAGGCCCCATCGACCTCGTTCTTTGCATCTTCCAGCGCCATGATATGCCCTTCGCGTTACATTCGCCCTTGCTATACCCGGATTGGGCCTTGGCGAAGCCCTGAATTGATCCATCTTGTGCCGGGAACCGGGGTGCGCGATGATTCCCTTTAATGTAAGCGGGCCGGAAGGGCCTGCGACAAAGGGATAAAGATGAGCGATCTGAAAGCGATGTTTCTGGAAGGCATGAGCCGCGCGGCCGCCTCGGTCTGTGTGGTGACAACCGATGGCCCCGCAGGACGCGGCGGGGTGACTGTGTCGGCCATGACGTCGATCTCGGCGGACGGCGATCAGCCCACTATGCTGACTTGCTTAAATGCCAGCGCCAGCTCCCTGCCGTTAGTGTTGGAAAACGGCTGCTTTTGCATCAACGTTCTTGGGATCGGCCAGACTGATATTTCCGACATTTTCTCGTCGCGTATCCCCGCGCCGGGGGGCGACAAGTTCAACGCCGTGGATCATATGGCGCTGGAAACCGGCGCGCCGTTTCTGACATCGGCGCTGGTGGGGTTTGATTGCCGGCTTGTATCGGCTGAGAAGATCGGCTCGCACCACATCTGTATCGGCGCAGTCGAGGCCGTGCGTGTGGCCGAGGAAGGCAAGCCGCTGCTCTATGGGATGCGCCGCTACCTCCGGGCCGAGAACCACTAAGCGCGACTAGGCATCAATCGAGGACAGACGCTTGGCCAGATCATCTCGATCCCGCTGAGACAGGCCCTTGGCGTCGCCAATCCTGTCCTCGATCTCATCCAGCAAGGTGCTGACCGAATTGCCGAACACCTCGGCAGAGATCGTGTTGAGCGCATCAAGGGCGTCTATCAGATGCAGTTGCACCTGCGCATTTTGCGCCCCATCCCGGATCAGCGGGCGGAATGCGGCCTCGACCAGATCCACGGGATCGGTTGAGGGGACGTGAACGCGGGCAAAGCGCACATCGGGGGCTTCGCGGACCTCCCATTGCGCCAGAACCGAAAGCTGTCTGCCAACCACCGCAATGGCGGTGCCGGGATCGTTCACGGCAGGCGAGAGCGCCCGCGATCCGATTTCGGCCAGTACCACCATGCCGTAGCGCGGGTCTTGGTCAAAACTGCGGAACCGATCCACGCTAAACGCTTGGCGCACCTGTTTGGCGGCATCGCACCCGCCCAATACATACAACAGGGGGGCGCCGGGGTAGATGAAATCGCCGGGCAACGCGGCAAGGTAGAACTGACAGCCCGCCGCCTCGGCACAATCGTTCAGCGCTTCGATGTCAATGTGTTGGATGTAGCCGGTTTCATCGCCGGTTAGGGGTTTCGCCCCCTCCGGTGGTGCGCCTTTCATCGGGCGCGCCCCCATCCAGGGCATTTCCAGCCGCGTGTTCAGCGCATCACGGGCGGCTTCCTCGACCCGGTCGAGCGTGTTGTTCATGCGCCCAAATTCCGGCAGGTAGCCCATCCACCGCAGAAGGGTCAGCACCACGATAATCACCACAAGGATCGTGGCGACAAATAACACCAACCTTGCCCCGGCGTCGTAATAGCCCGCGTTCAGGCCGATGATTGCCACGATGGAGTAGACAAAGGCCCCCAAAAAGGTGGCCAGTGTTGTTTGGGTCGTGGTGTCTTGCTGCAAAAGCGCAGTGGATCGCGGGGTGGCCGCACTGGCCGCAGCCGTGAAAGCGTTCACCGCAATAGAGAGTGAGAAGGTCGTGACTGCCAACATCGACGACGCAAGGATCTGCAAAACGTCATCCACGGCATCGCCGCCCAATGCCTCGGCCCATTCATCGGGCATGAGTGGTGACAGCAGAGGCGCGATCGCCGCCACAACAATCGCCAAAACGGCAAAAGCCGCCACACGCAGCCAAAGTTCGCGCAACAAACTGCGCAGGGTCCAGAGCCATTTACTAATCATGGCTGGAGGGTAGCGCGACGGGGCCATTGAACAATGGCCGCCCCGCATATTTTTTCCACGTTATGCCAGCGCCACTTTAGGCGGGGTTTGCACGCTCCACGAAACGCGCCAGAAGGCTGGCACCGATGGGAGAAATCTCATCATTGAAGTCGAATTCGGGGTGGTGCAGCCCCGCGCCTTCGCCTGCGCCGACGAATAGGTAGGCACCGGGGCGGGCCTCTAGCATGTAGGCGAAATCCTCGGCCCCCATCTCTTTGGGGGCGTCGGCATCGACCCGGTCGGCGCCGGCCACATCGCGGGCAACGTCGATGGCAAAGGCTGCCGCCGCGGCGTCATTGATTGTGGGCGGGTAGCCGCGCTCATACACAAAGTCGATTTCAACCCCGTAGCTTGCGGCTTGGCCTTGGGCGATTTCGCCCATACGGCGCTCCACCATGTCGCGCACATCGGCATCGAAGGTGCGCACAGTGCCGTTGAGGTAGGCGGTTTCAGGAATGACATTATCGGCAGTACCCGCGTGAATCTGCGTGACCGACACCACCAGATCATCCAATGCCCGGTTGTTGCGCGAAACGATGGTGCCAAAGCCCTGCGCCACGGCCAAAGCCGCCGGGACCGGGTCCAGTGTTTCATGGGGATAGGCGCCGTGCCCCCCCTTGCCCTTGATGTTCACGTGAAAGGTATCGGCTGCCGCCATGATCGCGCCGGGGTTGGTGAAGACGCTGCCCAAATCCTTGCCGGGGACGTTATGGAGCGCGAAGACCTTGGCGATATTGAAGGTGTCCATGATGCCCTCTTCCACCATCACCCCCGCGCCGCCGCCGCCTTCTTCCGCAGGTTGGAAAATCAGCGCGACACGGCCGGTGAAATTGCGGGTATCGGTCAGATACTTCGCCGCCCCCAATAGCATCGTTGTATGCCCGTCATGACCACAAGCGTGCATCCTCCCCGCGATGGTCGAGGCATGATCGACCCCCGTCGCCTCTTCGATGGGTAGCGCATCCATATCGGCGCGCAGACCGATGGTATCGCCCGGCACGCCGCTGTCGATAATCGCCACAACGCCTGAAGTCGCGATCCCTTCGTGAATATCGCTGATGCCGAACTCCTTCAGCTTCTCCACCACGAAGGCCGCCGTTTGGTGACATTCGAACTGCAATTCTGGGTGCATATGAAGATGCCTGCGCCAGGTTTTCATGTCGTCGGCCATGGCAGCGATGGAGTTGATGATGGGCATAGCGCTCTCCAATATCGGGGGGTATTTGCGCAGTGTTGAGCCTGCGGGCGCGAAGATGCAAGAACCTAACTGAGGGCTTGCCCTAGCGTGAATGTTGGCCCATCCCTTGCACCATGAAAACGCTCCCCTCCGACCCGATGCACCGCCTGCGCGCCATCATGGCGCGGCTGCGCGATCCCGTTCATGGCTGCCCTTGGGATGTGGAGCAGACCTTTGCCACCATCGCGCCTTACACGATCGAGGAAGCCTATGAAGTGGCCGACGCGATCGAGCGGGGCAGTATGGAGGAATTGCGCGGAGAGTTGGGGGATCTGCTGTTCCAGTCCGTCTTCCACGCGCAGATGGCCGAGGATGGTGGGCACTTCGATTTCGACGATGTGGCGCGCGCCATTGGCGACAAGATGATCGCCCGCCACCCCCATGTGTTCGGCGACGAGAGCAACGCCAAATCCGCCGAGCAACAGGTGGCGGATTGGGAAGCGGTCAAAGCCGCAGAGCGTGCCGCCAAGGATGCAGGCGGCGTATTGGATGACGTGGCGATGGGGTTGCCCGCCTTGATGCGGGCCGAAAAGCTGCAAAAACGCGCGGCGCGTGTGGGGTTTGACTGGCCCGAGATTGGCCATGTCATCGACAAGATCGCTGAAGAAGCCCAAGAGCTGGCCGAAGCGAAAGACACGCTTCCACAAGAGAAAATCGCCGAGGAAATGGGAGACCTGTTGTTCGTGATGGCCAATCTGGCGCGTCACCTGAAGGTGGACCCGGAAACGGCCCTGCGCGGCGCGAATGCCAAGTTCGTGCGCAGATTTTCCTATATTGAACAATCTCTTGCGGGGCGTTCTTCAAGCCCTGCCTCAAGCACCCTGGAAGAGATGGACGCGCTTTGGGATGAAGCGAAGGCCAAAGGGTTATGAGCGAAGCCGCCCCCTCCAACGTCCCCAAGGCCGCCGCCTTCATGATCGGCGCAATCGTGTCGTTCTCGGCCATGGCCGTCGCGGGGCGGCGCGTGACAGAAGAGTTGGATACCTTCGAGCTGATGACTTACCGCTCCGCCGTGGGGATTCTATTGGTCCTGCTTATCGGCGGGCTAAGCGGACATTTACGAGAGATCCGGGCAAACCGCCTGCCGCTTCACATCATCCGCAACGCCTGCCATTTCGCCGGCCAGAACCTGTGGTTCTTCGCGGTCAGTGCGATCCCCTTGGCACAGGTCTTCGCGCTGGAATTCACCGCGCCTCTTTGGGTCATCATTTTTGCGGCGCTGTTTCTGGGTGAGCGGTTGACTTGGGTGAGGGCCGCCTCGGGAGTGATTGGTTTCATTGGAATATTGATCGTCGTGCAGCCGGGTGCCGCGCCGTTTTCCCTCGGCATGGGGGCGTCGCTTTCGGCGGCAGTCTTCTTTGCGGCGACGGCGATTTTCACCAAACGCCTGACGGGCGACCAGACGATCACCTGCATCTTGTTCTGGCTCACGGTGATCCAGCTCATCTTTGGCCTCCTGTTCTGTCTTTACGACGGCACCATAGCCCTGCCGTCGCTGGCCCTTGTGCCTTGGGTGGTCCTGATTGGCATATGCGGGCTTGTGGCGCATTTCTGCATGACATCAGCCTTCGCACTGGCACCGGCCTCGGTCGTGATGCCGATTGATTTCGCCCGCCTGCCCCTGATCGCGGTAGTGGGCATGTTGTTCTTTGAGGAGCCGTTGCAATGGGCGGTGCTACTTGGCGCGGTCCTGATTTTCGGCGCGAACTACATGAATATATTAGCAGAACATCGCCGCGGGCGCAGACGTGTAACAGAAGTGTAACTTTTGAGACACATTGGCGCGTTGATCTGCCGATAACCGGAATGTGACGCAGGGGAATATTTGACCCAAGCGGAGCTTTCTCGCCCTTAATAACGTCAAGCCCTGTGTGGGAGAGCACAGGACACGTTTAGGGACACATCGACGGGGAGGCACTCATATGACCCGCTTTACAACAACAACCACCGCCCTCGCGGCACTTCTGGCCACCACCACCATCGCCCATGCGGGCGGAATTGATCGCAATGGTTTCAACATAAGCCCATTGTTCGAAGAGGGTGACTATGCTGAGTTTAGCTACAGCTACGTGCGGCCGGAGGTTTCGGGCAACTGGCCGACCAATGGTGCTTCTTCCGGGAATATGGCTGAGGATTTTTCGGCTTTTGGGTTTGCATACCGCACGGATCTGACTGAGCGATTGTCACTTGCCTTTGTTTATGACGACGCATTTGGGGCCGATATTTCCTATGAAAATTCCGATCCAGGTGGACCGGGCGGAGGCGGCTATCCGTTAAACAATTTCAACGCGACGCTCAGCGGCGTATCCGCAGCGGCGTTACTGCGCTACGAAATCGATGACCGTATTAGTGTTTACGGCGGACTGCGTTACGTCGTGATGGATGCCGAAATCAACTTCATCGGAGGGGGGTGGGTGCTGGCCCCCGGGCCTACACCGATTGCGGCAGACCAAACTTTGACCTACGAGTCCGATGGCGCTTGGGGCTACACTCTCGGGGCATCGTACGAAATTCCCGACATCGCTTTCCGGGCTACGGTAACTTACCAGTCGGCGACCGAACATGAACATACCATCATGTCTTCGACTGCGCCGTCAGCTGTTGGTCCCTATGCGACGTCAACGTCTTATTCGTTGCCTCAATCGTTGGAAGTTGCGGTTCAATCTGGTGTTGCAGAAGGCACGCTTGTGATGGCTTCGGTTCGCTGGACTGATTGGTCCGAGGCCGATATTCCAACCTTCTCTGCGCTCGGAACAATCTCTAATGATGACGTTTTCTCGTGGATGATTGGCGGCGCTCGTCGTCTTTCCGACGACTTTGCGCTTGTTGGACGTGTTACCTATGAAGCATCGTCGGGGGACGCGGCGTCGAACCTCGCACCTAGCGACGGTCGCGTTGGTCTTTCGCTCGCTGGGGTTTATGACATCTCCGATCAGATTACTTTGACGGGTGGCATCAACTATACCTTCCTTGGTGACGCCACCAGTGAAGGTCTGAACTCCACTTTCAACGATAACTCCGCATTCGGTGTTGGCTTCCGCCTCGGCTATTCGTTCTAAGCAAACCACATCCCTTCTCGAAAACCCCGCCGCGTCCTGCGCTGGCGGGGTTTTTCTTTGGCCTTGTCGCAAGTTCCGGGTCGCGGGGCGGCTCTAGCAGGCTTAGACCGTTGCCATGACACAAACCTCTGTGAGCACCCGCGCGTGGGCCGAGATGGGCCTTTTGGCCCTGATCTGGGGCGCGTCATTCCTGTCGATCAAATTGGGGTTGGAGGAGATCCCCTTCCTGACCCTCGTGGCGCATCGGGTGATCTGGGCCTGCTTGATCTTGTGGATCTATGTGCTGGTCCGCCGCCTGCCCGTGCCCGGTGATCTGCGTATTTGGGGGGCATTCGTGGTGATGGGGATGCTGAACAACGTGATCCCCTTCGCCCTGATGGCTTGGGGGCAGCAGTTCATCGAGACCGGGTTGACCTCGATCTTCAACGCAGGCACGGCCATTTTTGGCGTCCTGGTGGCGGCCCTGTGCTTTGCCGATGAACGACTGACCCTACGCAAATCCATCGGCGTGGCGGCGGCATTTACCGGGGTCGCTGTGGCGATTGGTTTGGACAGCTTGCGGCAGTTCGATATCCGGAGCCTCGCGCAATTGGCGGTGATTGCGGGGACGTTCTCCTATGCCTTGGCCAGCGCTTGGGCCCGCAAAAGGTTAATGGGGTTAACCCCTGCGGTGGCGGCGGCGGGGATGTTGACGGGCGCAAGCCTGATCCTGCTGCCGGCCGCTCTGGTGATGGACGGCGCCCCCACTTGGCCCACCCTGCCCCAGACATACCTCGCCGTGGGCTACTTCGCCGTGTTCGGCACAGCCTTTGCCTATCTACTTTACTACCGGGTTCTGGCGATGGTGGGCACGGGCAACGCCATGTTGGTGACGCTGCTGATCCCGCCCGTGGCGATCATTTTGGGCGCTGTGGTGTTAGAGGAGCGTCTTGCGCCCCAAGCCTTCTTGGGATTCGCGCTATTGGCGGTGGGGTTGCTGATTTTAGACGGGCGTATTTTGCGGGTCCTAAGGCGCGGGGGCGTGGGTCGAAACATTTGACCGGTGGGCGTGCGTTGCCCTAACGTCACCTTCATTGCGGGCATATTTCGCCCACGACTTGCAATGGAATTTGACCATGAAACACCTAATCGCATCCGCTTTGACGGCACTTTGTATTTTCACACTCAGCACGCCGAGCAGCCAGGCGCAGCAGAGCACCACGGGCTGGATGTCCAGCGCCGATTACCAGTATTTCTTTGATGAGGCGTATTATTCCCCCCTCATTCCCGTCCACGTAGAGGCCGGGCTTGTCTATGGGCATTTGCAGTTCAACGCCCATTTTGCGCCAGCGCCGGCAGGCCTGCGCGATTGGGCCACGCACCACGGCATGTCGGACGCCCAATTCGCCCAAACGAACCAGAATTACCTGTCTCAAGGCTACCGATTGCACCAGCACCACCGCTTGCAAGTCGAGGGATACTTGGCAAACCAGGGCATCTGGTATCGCTAAACGCATTCGCCCGCTTGCCTTGAGGCGTTTGCCCGTGGCAAGCATCGGCGATGGAATTGATCTACGACAGCCCGCAAGCCTTCCTTGATGCTCCCGCCAAACGAGTGGCCGTCTTTGGCATGTCTGGTCTTGGCAAAACGGTGCTGTCCAACAAGCTGCGCGATAGCGGGGATTGGTTTCACTACAGCGTCGATTACCGGATCGGCACCGCCTACATGGGCGAGCATATTGCCGACAACCTGAAGGCACAGGCGATGCAAGTGCCGCTATTGGCCGAACTTTTGCGCTCGGACAGTATCTATATCGGGTCCAACATCACCTTCGATAACCTCGCGCCGCTGTCCACCTATCTGGGCAAGCCGGGTGATCCCTCCAAGGGTGGCTTGCCGTTTGCCGAGTACCAACGTCGCCAAGCGCTGCATCGGAGAGCCGAGGTGAACGCGCTTCTTGACACGGTGCCGTTCATCCACCGGGCGGCTGCCTTGTACGGGTACGGTCATTTCATCTGCGATACCGGCGGCTCCATCTGTGAAGTGGTGTCCCCCGATGATCCCAAGGATGAGGTGTTGCAGACGCTGGCGTCCAACACCCTGATGATCTGGATTGAATCCCCCGAAGGCCATGATGCCGAGTTGATCCGCCGGTTCAAGCTGAACCCCAAGCCGATCTATTATCAGCCCGCCTTGCTAGAGACGCTCTGGCACGACTACCTTGCCCAACATGGGGTGACCGAGGCGCAGGTGGACCCCGATGACTTCGCGGTCCACGCCTTTTCGCGGGTGATCCAGAACCGTGCCCCTCTTTACGGGGCGATGGCGAAGAACTGGGGCGTTAGCGTCACAGCGGCAGAGGTGGAAGCCGTGCGCGACGCGCGCGACGCCGAGGAGATGATCGCGCATGCGCTGGCGCGCAACTCTATGTGAGGCCACTGGCACATCGCACCGCCTCCGCCTAAATTCTGCCGACGCAGCAAGAGAATAGACCCATGCCCATCAAATTGCCCGATACCCTGCCCGCCTATAACATCCTGTCGCGTGAAGGCGTGATGGTGATGCCCGAGGACGCGGCCTCGCAGCAGGACATCCGTCCCCTGCGTATCGGGCTGCTGAACCTGATGCCCAAAAAGATTCAGACGGAAACGCAGTTTGCGCGGCTGATCGGGGCATCGCCCTTGCAGATCGAGCTGTCGCTGATCCGCATGTCTGACCATGCCTCCAAGAACACCTCGTCCGAGCATATGGATGAGTTCTACCGACCCTTCTCGGAAGTGCAGGCCAGCGGAGAGAAGTTTGACGGTCTGCTAATTACCGGCGCCCCGATCGAGCATATGCCGTTTGAAGAAGTCACCTATTGGGAAGAGCTGAAAACGGTGATGGACTGGACCCAGACCCACGTGCATTCGACCTTCGGCATCTGCTGGGGCGGCATGGCGATGGCCTACCACTTCCACGGGATCAAGAAGCATATGCTGGACGCGAAAGCCTTTGGGTGTTTCCGTCATGTGAACCAAGCCCCGGCGTCACCTTACCTGCGGGGGTTCTCGGATGATGTGCTGATGCCCGTGTCGCGTTGGACGGAAGTGCGTGCCGACGAGGTGGCGCAGGCGGGCCTGACGACGCTGATCGGCTCGGATGAGGTGGGCCCCGCACTGGTGGAAGACGCAAGCCACCGGGCGCTATATGTGTTCAACCACTTTGAATACGACAGCGAGACCTTGAAGCAGGAATACGACCGCGACGCAGAGGCCGGCGCGCCGATCAACGTACCGGTGAACTACTATCCCGACGACGACCCGACCCGCACACCGATGAACCGCTGGCGGTCCCACGCCCATCTGCTTTATGGGAATTGGGTCAGCGAATTGTACCTGACAACGCCCTTCGACATGGACCAAATCGGCTTTGCCTCTACGGATTTGCGGCGATGAAACTGGTGCTGGCCCTCCTCGGCATTTTGGCTTGCGCCACATGCCTCCTCGCATTGGTCACGATCTGGCGAGCGGGGCGCAATGAGGCCGCGGCAGAGTCCGCAAATCCCCCTGCGGGGGCCTTTGTGCAGGTCGGTGACGCCCGCGTTCACTACATAGATGAGGGCGAAGGCCCCGTCGTCGTGCTGCTGCACGGGTCGGGCGGGAACCTGAACGATTGGACCTTCGACATGGTCGCTCGGCTCCGCGACCGTTACCGCGTCATTGCGTTTGATCGCCCCGGTCACGGCTATACGGAAGTGCCCGACGCTGGCGTTTCCATCGCCGATCAAGCGCGGCTTTTGGCCGAGGCGAGCCTTGCCTTGGGCGCTGAAAACCCCATTGTGGTCGGCCATTCCTTCGGCGGATCGGTGGCGACGGCTTGGGCAGTGGAACGGCCCGATGTGATGGCGGGCCTTGTGGTATTGGCAGGCGCGACAAACCCGTGGGACACCGGGATCAGCCCCTATTATCGCACCTTGGCCCACCCCATCGGCGGCCCGATCTTGGCGAACCTCCTAGCCGCATGGGTGCCGGAGCGCATCGTAACAGAGCAGGTGAACGCGGTCTTCACTCCGCAATCGGCGCCCGATGGCTACGGCACACATTTCGCCCCCGGCCTGACCCTGCGCCGCGCGTCTTTGCGGGAAAACGCGCTGCAACGGGTGGCTTTGCTGCCGCAGATTGAGGCGATGGTGCCGCGCTACAGTAACATTGCGGCACCGGTCGAGATCATCCACGGTGACGCCGACGCGACCGTTGGCCTGCACATTCACGCCATACCCCTCAGTCAGCAAATCCCCGACGCGGCCCTCACGGTGCTGGAAGACGTCGGCCATATGCCGCAACACGCCGATCCGGGGGCTATTGTCGAGGCGATTGGCCGCATTACCTTACGGGCGGGCCTGCGCTGATACCGCGCTGTTTCATTGCGAAACCGGATTCGGGCCCTTAATGTAATAGATAATAACATATTGCGAGAGCAGGCCCGAGCCATGAGCAAACCCTTTGACGGCGCCATCAGCGCCTATTTCAACGACGACGCCCCCGATTGGGTGCGCGAGCAGATTGAAAGCGCGAAGAAGAACCGCGTGCTGGACCCCTCGTACCCCTACGAGAAGCGGATGGACAAAGACGCCTACGAGGCGGACCTCGCCGCTCTCCAGATTGAGCTGGTCAAGATGCTGGCCTGGGTGCGCGATAGTGGTGCACGGGTCGCCGTGGTGTTCGAGGGGCGTGACGCGGCAGGGAAAGGCGGCGCGATCAAACGTATCCGCGAGAACCTGAACCCCCGGGCGGCTGGCGTGGTGGCTCTGTCGAAACCGACGGAACGTGAGGCCGGGCAATGGTATTTCCAACGCTACATCCAACACCTGCCAAGCGCCGGAGAAATCCGCCTGTTTGACCGCAGCTGGTACAATCGCGGCGTGGTGGAAAAAGTCTTTGGCTTTTGCACGGACGAGCAGCGAGAAGCGTTTTTCGCGCAACTTCCGGGCATTGAAAGCACAATTGCGACAGATGGAATTCACCTGACAAAGATCTGGTTGAACGTGGGCCGGGCCGAGCAGTTGCGCCGCTTCATGGACCGTGAAGATGATGCGCTAAAGCATTGGAAACTTAGCTGGATTGATGTGGAGGGCCTGAAGAAATGGGACGCCTATAGCGATGCTATTGCGGAAACGCTGGAACGCTCTCACACGGCGGCGGCGCCTTGGACGGTGATCCGATCGGATGATAAGCGGCGGGCACGGCTGGCGGTGATCCGCGCGGTGTTGCAGGGGCTGGACTACGACGGCAAGAACGAAGAACTGGTGGGCGCGCCTGACCCGGCAATCACCGGCGGGCCTGACATGTGGGTTGATCCCGGTGCGGCCAACTAATGTCCAAACGCGGCTATCATCACGGCAACCTCAAGCAGGCCCTGGTCGATGCGGCCTTGCATTTGATCGAGGCGAAAGGGCCGACAGGCTTCACCCTATCGGAGGCGGCGAAGACGGCGGGCGTGACCCCGGCGGCGGTCTATCGCCACTTTGATGGGCGCGAAGAACTGATCGCGGAATGTGCGCGCCAAGGCCATGAGATATTCGCCGATTTGATCGCCCACGCATTCAACGATGGCCAGCCCTCTGCCCTTGCGGCATTCGAGGCGACGGGCCGCGCCTATCTGGCATTCGCCCGCAAATTTCCCGGCCACTATATGGCGATGTTTGAATCCGGCACGTCGGTTAATGCGACGCCGGAACTGGCTGCGGCCGCGAACAAATCCAGCGCCGTTCTGGAACACGCGGCAGAGGCATTGTCCGAGCATATCCCGCCGGAAAAACGCCCGCCGCCTTCCATGTTTTCCGCCCATATCTGGGCCATGTCCCACGGTGTGGTAGAGCTTTTTGCCCGCGGTCGTCCCGGGGCCAATGCGCCCTTCCCGCCCGAAGATTTGCTAGAGGCGGGCATTGGCATTTACCTGCGCGGCTTGGGGTTGATCGACCCTGACGCCTAGCCGACTTTCTGCGGATATCTCATTGCGCAGAATGCGTTGGATGCGGCCGCTGTGGGTTTCAATGTTGCTGAGGCTCGAATGCGTGAGGGTTTGGAAGCGGTGCAGTTGCATAATGATCTCTCCCATACTGCCGGTGGGATCGCCGATGCGGGCGGTTTCAATCTCACTCATCACGCGCATGATGTTGAGCCCTGAGAGCGTCCGCTTCAATGTCAGACAGGCCCCTTCAAACGCCGCCAGTTTGCGCAAAACGTCCTCCAACACCTCCTGCCCCTGTTCGGTCTGATGCGGGTGTTGCGCCTTCAGACGGTCCATTTCATCATAGGTGAAGGCGGCGAATTGGCGGTCCGGTTCGGCCCCGAACTGCACAATAATCTCGCTCAACATACTGACGGCGCAGTTCACGAACAGGCCACGGCCCAGACACGCCGCCACATGATCCAACCCATCCAAAAACGGCTTGATCCCCGATTTGATATTGGTCGCGATCTCATTAAAATTCGACGATATCACCCCCAAGGGCGCTGCGCATTCGCCCAATCGGGTGGCGTGGACACGCATGTTTTTGGGTGAATCTTCAATGGCTTTGAAGCCGTCAATGATGGTTTGCCCCTCGGTTCGGATCGTCTCGAGGAACGTGAGCATTTCGGCAAAACGCTCCATCCGGTTGTTGGGGTCACGGGCAATCAGCGCGTCACGAGCGCGGATTTCTTGCGACAGCGCGGCCGACATGAAGCTGGCGTAATCGGCAAAGCCGAGGTCCGCCAGCCGCGCCAATAGTGCCTGTGCGCTTTCTTCCGGCGTCACCTCGCCCGTCTTTTCCAAGGCACGGATGTCAGCGTAGAGTGATTTGGCCGTGTCCAACATTGGGCTCGTGGGCTTTAGGCGGACTGAAACGAATTCGTCGTCTTGGGCAATTACAATTGCATAGACCCAATAATACCCTCCATCTTTGGCCCGGTTTTTGACATAGGCGCCCAAGGGTTCGCCTGCCAAGATGGCTTTCCACATCAGCCAGAACACCGCCTTGGGCATATCATCATGGCGTACCATTTTGTGGGGTGAGCCAATTAGTTCCTCCCACTGGTAGCCGCTGACCCGGCAAAACACGCCATTCCCGCCGCGTATGATGCCCCGCCTATCAGCCCGCGAAAAGAACAGCTCTTCGGGGTGAAAAGGCGTTTCCCGGTTCGCGTTTCTGGGCGGCACCCCAACGGCGGCATCTTTCGGCATGTATGAGACCTTTCTGGTAGGCCTCTTTCGTTGCAGATGCGTCTTACGATATCCTTAACGCGGTGACGCCGTGTTTGGCGTCAGGCGAAAAGCTCGTGGCACAGCTCCAGTGCCTCGATCAGCGTATCGACTTCGCCCCGCGTGTTATACATCCCGAAGGACGCGCGCGCCGTGGCGTTTACGCCCATATGCTCCATCAAGGGTTGCGCACAATGGTGCCCTGCCCGTACCGCCACGCCTTTTTTATCCAGCACGGTCGAGATGTCATGGGCATGGGCCGCGCCATCCAAGGTGAAGCTGAAGATCGCGCCTTTGGTGGCGGAATTACCCTGCACGTTCAACCAGTTGAGCCCCTGCAGACGAGAGGTCGCGTAAGCCGCTATATCGGCCTCGTGGGCGGCGATGTTCTCCATACCGATGCTCATCATGTATTCCAACGCGACACCAAGGCCGATCTGCTGGACGATGCCCGGCGTACCGGCCTCAAACTTCATCGGCGGGTCGTTCCAGGTGATAACCTCGCGGCTCACTTCCCGGATCATGTCGCCACCGCCCATGAAGGGGCGCATCTCATCCATGCGAGCACGCTTGATATGGATCGCGCCCGAGCCGCTTGGGCCGTAAAGTTTGTGGCCGGTGATCGCGTAGAAATCGGCCCCAATGGCATCCACATTCACCGGCATATGGACCGAGGATTGAGAGCCATCGACCAGCACCGCAACGCCGCGTGCGTGGGCGGCATCGACAACGGTTTTCACGTCGAAGACGCTGCCCAAGACATTGGACATATGGGTCATAGCGACCAGCTTGGTGCGCGGGGTCATGGCGTCAATCACCGCTTGCGGATCAAGGTCGCCGTTGGCGTCCACATCGACCCAGACCAATTTCACCCCTTGGCGTTCGCGCAGAAAGTGCCATGGCACGATATTGGCGTGGTGTTCCGCAACGGTCACGATGATCTCATCGCCCGCTTCCATGCGCGGCATGGCCCAGGAATAGGCCACCAGATTGATCGCTTCCGTGGTGCCCGTGGTGAAGACGATTTCTTCCTCATCCGCCGCGCCAAGGAACCGCGCAATGGTGGCACGGGTGCCTTCATACTTCTCGGTCGCAAGATTGCTTAGGTAGTGCAAGCCCCTGTGAACATTCGCATATTCCTGCGAATAGGCCTGTGTAATTGCATCTATCACCACCTTCGGTTTCTGGGCCGAGGCGCCGTTATCAAGGTAGACCAAGGGCTTGCCGTTGACCTCTCGCGAGAGGATCGGGAAATCGGCGCGGATCGCCTCTACATCATAGGTCATGGGAAAGACCGCCCGTATCTTGGGGTGCGGCTTTGGGGGCCGTCCGGTGGTGGTAAGAAAGGCTCACGGTGCGGCCCCTTCGGGGTTTGTTTCCGCCTCTCGCAGGCAGATGCTCCAGAAACCAAGGAAAGAGCCGATGACAATCACGCCCGCGATTTGCTGCGCCGGACCGGGGCCGATGAAGCCCGAGACAAGGCCGTGAAACAGCCACGCGGGGCTGGACGCCAGAAGTGCCCAAAACAGCGCGAGGCGGGCCGAATAGAAGCTACCCTTGCCGCCGAATAGCCGCGCGATGATATGGGTCAGCCCGCCGATGAGGTAGAACATCAGCGGCCAGACCAGCAACCAGGCAAAGCCGGTGATCGCAATTTCTGCCTGGAACGTCGCCACCTGGTCCGAGGCTTTGGTGGCCATCGCCAACCATTCCTGCTGCTCCAACGTATTGGCCCGTTGCAAGCGCGGCAGCTGGCCGACGAAGATCATCAGACAGGCCGCGAACAGCAGCGCCAGCGCCCGATCCTCTCGGACGCCCATCGCCAGTAGCTTGCGCATCACCGCACGCGGCCTGCGCCACGTCGCGACCATATCTTGGCTAACGCTCATGGATCAACCGACCCGCCTGCGCACCAGCCATTCTTCGAGCCGCGCGGTGACATCATCGCGGATCGCCTCATCGGCGATTTCCTCGATGGCTTCGGCCAAGAACGCAAGAACCAGAAGGTCTGTCGCCTGATCCACGGGCACGCCGCGCGATTGCAGGTAGAACATCGCCTCTTCATCAATCGCACCGGTGGTAGAGCCGTGGGAACAAATCACATCGTCGGCGTAGATTTCCAGCTCGGGCTTGGCTTGGAAGCTGCTGTCCTCGTCAAGCAAAAGCGATTGGCTGATTTGGTAGCCATCGGTTTTCTGCGCACCCGCCTTCACAAGGATCTTGCCCTGGAACACGCCCTCGGCCCCGTTGCGGAGCACTTTCTTGAAGACCTGGCGGCTTTCGCAATCCACGGCGTCATGGGTGATGAACACCGTATCATCGTGGTGGAATGGCGCTGTCTTGCCGTCGCCCAAGGCCGCGCCTGCCACGTGGGCCGTGGCATTATCGCCCACGATTTCAATGACATGCTCGTTGCGGGTGGTCACGCCGTTGGCCGTTGTGGTGAACGACTTGTAAAGCGAACCCGCGCCCACACGGGCAAAGATATGGGTCGCGGCACGGCGTTCATGGTCGCGGCCTTGGGCTCGGATGTGATGGAACGCGCCGCCATCGGCCACGTCGATCTCCATGCACTTGTTGAAACGCGCGGCGGCGGGGCCAACCTCTAGCAAGGTCAGCTCGGCGCCGGTTTCGACCCGCACCAGATGGTGCAGCATCGCGTCCGAGCGTTCATCGCGGTGCAGGTAGATCAGCGCCACGGGCTTTTCAGCCTTGGCCGTGGCGCGGATCACGATGCCATCCGTGGCAAAGGCGGTGTTGAGCGCCGCCAAGGGACGCGCCACCGGATCTTGGCCGGCAATTTCCCGGGTGCCGTAGAAGTCTTTGGCCCAATGGATATCCTTGGCCAAGACGTCCTCCAAACGCTCGATCTCCAGCCCCGCCATGGCGAGATCATCGGATTTGTCGGCATCAAACACGCCATCCACAAAGACCACTTTCAGGCGGTCGATATCCGCGAACAAGGGCGTCTCGTCAGGATCGTGGAAGACGGCGGCGCGCGGTGTGTTGGCCTGCGTCAGCGAGGCGGGATCGGTGTAGCGCCAATATTCATCTCGGCGCGTAGGCAGCCCCATTTCGCGCACCCGCGCAAGAGCCGCGCCACGGGCATCGGGCGCGTTGTCTGGCATCGTCAGCGCGGCAATCCGCGCCTCGGTCAGATCGAGTTTTGCAGCCGGTTGGGCCATTTACGCCACCTCCGCCAGAATGTCGGCGTAGCCGTTTTGCTCGACCTCAAGGGCCAGCTCGGGGCCGCCGGTTTTCACGATACGACCGTTGGCCATGATGTGCACAACGTCGGGTTTGATGTGGTCCAAAAGGCGCTGGTAGTGGGTGATGACAAGGAAACCACGGCCTTCGCTACGCAGGGCGTTCACGCCCTCGGACACCAGTTTCATCGCATCTACGTCAAGGCCCGAGTCCGTCTCGTCCAAGATGCACATCTTGGGTTCCAGCATCGCCATTTGCAGGATCTCGTTGCGCTTCTTCTCACCACCCGAGAAGCCAACGTTGACGGGGCGCTTTAGCATCTCGGCGTCGATCTTCAGGTCTTTTGCCTTGGCGCGGATCACTTTCAGGAACTCGCCTGCTGACATTTCCTCTTCGCCGCGCTGTTTGCGTTGCGCGTTCACGGCGGTCCGCAGGAAGGTCATGTTGCCCACGCCGGGGATTTCAACAGGGTACTGGAACGCCAGAAACAGGCCAGCGGCGGCGCGTTCTTCCGGGTCCATGTCCAGCACGTCTTCGCCATCCAATGTGGCAGAGCCGGCGGTGACCTCATAGCCGCCCTTGCCGGACAACACGTAGGACAAGGTAGACTTACCCGAGCCGTTCGGCCCCATGATCGCGTGCACTTCGCCCGCGCCTACTTCCAGATCCACCCCTTTGAGGATCTGCTTGTCTTCTTCTTCAAGTTGTACGGCCAAGCCTTTGATATTCAGCATGTTCTATCCTCTTCAAGATGTTGTTCCGGCACGCAGTTCGGCCGGAAAATGTCGGTGAAGGCTCTCGCGGCAACGCGCGATACCTTCGGTATAGGGAAGCGGCCCATCCTTGGCGGCGCGGGCCGCTTTGGGGACATCGTCAATCTCGACCGGGGCGATCAAATCGCGCCCGATAGAGGCCGCATAGTCGTGGTACTTCAGACGGCCCTGTGTGTCAGGGTCCATCCATGTGTTCGCAACGCCGTAGGCATCGGCGACGATCAGCCCGTGCAGCGAGGCGCTGAAGACATGGGCGGAAGACGCGATTTCACGGCATACGGTTTCGGGATCAAGGCGCACATCGATCAAATGCAGGGCCGGGTCGGCCTCGACCATATCAACGAACCGAGGGTCTTCCATCTGGCTGTGATGGGGCACGATCGCCACACGGTCATGGCGTTCTGTGACGGGGCCAAGGGCCTCATCCGCCAGCAAACCCGGATCGCCAAATTCGGTCATTTTCAGGCGCAGAAACGCGGCAGAGATCGGGCCACGCAGAAGCCGCACCCGGACGTTCTCCAAGAAATCCTTGCGATAGAACGGGTTCAGTAGCCCCGTTCCCCATAAAATCGGCCCTTCCCCACGCGCGTGATCGGTCCAGTGCTTGGAGATCACATGCATGAGCGAGCCGAGCGCGAACAGCTCTGCCTGTTTCGGGCGCACGTTCACGACCTCCCGGCCTGAGACATATTCCACGATCAGGTGCGACAGCGCGTCGCCAAAGTTCGGCGCGGGCCAGTAGTAGAGGCGGATCGGGTCGGTCATCCCTGCCCCTCTTTCCGAGGTGCAACAGCTTTTCGGCCCGCCAACAGCTTAGCCGCCGCTTCACGCGCGCGGGCGTCGGGTACAGCAATGTCGTCGGCGCGCTCTTCCGGGACACAAAGGAAGTTGCGGTTATCTTTGTAGTGCTTGATCGAGGCGGGAAGCGCGAACCCATTGGCCAAGCGCCAATCGGCAAAGTCATGGATGTTGTTGCGGTCCACCTCGACCAGTAACACAGGACGTGTGCGCCGGATGGTTTTCTGCAAGCCGCGCAGAACTGACATTTCCATGCCTTCGACGTCGATCTTGATGAAATCGGGCGTCTCGTCGGTCAGGAAATCATCGGGGCGCAGGGTCGCAATCTCACCCTCTCCGGGCACCATCCGGGCCGCACCCAGATTTTTGCGCCGTTCGGTCATAGAGAAGCCTTCGCCGTCCACGTCCGAGGCGCCGAAGCCCACATAGTCAAACGTCGTGCGGTCGTTCAGGCCGTTCATTACAAGGTTCAGAACTAAAAGGCGGTAGGCCAAAGGGTTCGGTTCAAACGGAATGATCCGCCCGGCATCGCAGAAAAGGCCGGCATAGAGGCTGTGGTTGCCGACATTGGCCCCGATGTCCAGAAACGTCCCGCCCTTGGGCAAGTACGAGTGTATCAAGGTCAATTCTTCCGGCTCGAAGAAGCGCTTGTTACGATGGCTTCGCTGGATCGGATCGCGCTCCATGTTGGTGGCGAACCACATTTCTTTGCCGTCAATCTCACATTCTGTGATCTGGATCGCATCGGGTTCGTCAGGCACAAGATTTGCCAGAACCGGGTCCGCGTCACAAATGGCGCGTGCTTGTGCCAACATGCTATGCATCAGTTCGCGCCCCCTACAGAATCGCGTGTGTGTGGGCGTGTTTTTGGCAGCAAATCAATGTAGTCATGGACGGCATCTTCGGTCAGCACGTCGCGCTTCACCAAATCCGTCATGGCCACGACAGCAAGATCCTGTGTCAGCAGGACACTATCGGCAAGGATGGCGAGATGTTTGAGTTCCTCTACCTCCAGCGACGCCAGGTCGATCATCCCACGCACCAAAACCGCGTCGCCATCACTGAACTGACTGCGATAATGGCCACGTGCCAGTCGAGCGCTAAGGGAATTTCGGAACCCGATGGTCTTTAGGAAAAAGAACTTGTGCAGATAGAAACCATGCTGCGCCAATTCGTTCAGCTGGTCATGGAGCAGCGGTTGCCCCTCGTAGATCGGCAAGGCAGCAACCTCGGTAATCACAGCCAACGCCTTCGATAAGGCTTTGGGACCGTTGCGGAAAACCATCCGCTCGCCGCCTTGAATATCGATTTTCAGCAGATCGAACTGAGGTAGCTCTTTCAGATCATCCAAACGGGTCGTGTCCATCTCGATCCGCTCGATCACCTCGACGCGGTCCCGGAACTGACCGGTTGCTTGCGTCAACGCAATGTTGGGCTCCAACAGCGAGGTGAAGCCACTATCGGCACAGACTTTCAGCTCTGCCCGGTTGCCATCACCCACCGCCGCGCAAAGGTAGTTTTCGCGCGGGCCTTTCGACTCCATCAGCTGGTCGAAGGCCGCACGCTGTGGTTCAAATCCCCAGACATCGCATGCGCCGATCGAGAGCAGACCTTGATAGGGCGTCTCGTCGAGCGGATTAGCCCCGATGTCGACAACTCTTGTGCGCCGTTCGGGCGACAAGATCTCGATCATCGCGCGGGCGCGATCTGCATCAAAAGGAACGCTCACTACTCTACCTCAATCGTGGTGATGGTCGGGCCAGGCGCAAGCCTTAGCCCACCGACCCTTCCAGAGAAATCGCCACCAATTGCTGCGCTTCCATGGCGAATTCCATCGGCAGGGCTTGCAGCACTTCCTTGGCGAATCCGTTGACGATCAGGGCCACGGCCTCTTCCTCGTCCATGCCGCGCGACTGGCAGTAGAACATCTGGTCGTCGTCCACTTTTGACGTGGTTGCCTCGTGTTCGACCCGGCTGCTGTTATTCTTCACTTCGATATACGGCACCGTGTGCGCCCCGCATTTATCGCCGATCAGAAGGCTATCGCACTGGGTGTAATTGCGGCTGTCCTTCGCCTTCGGGTGCATGGAGACCAGCCCCCGATAGGTGTTCTGCGCCCGCCCCGCGCTGATCCCCTTGGAGACGATGCGCGATTTCGTGCGTTTGCCCAGATGGACCATCTTGGTACCGGTATCGGCCTGCTGCATGTTGTTGGCGATGGCGATGGAGTAGAACTCCCCTTGGCTATCGTCGCCACGCAGGATGCAGCTTGGGTATTTCCACGTCACCGCAGACCCGGTTTCCACCTGCGTCCACATCACCTTCGACCGATCACCCCGGCAATCGGCGCGCTTGGTGACGAAGTTGTAAATGCCGCCCTTGCCGTTCTCATCGCCCGGATACCAATTCTGCACCGTCGAATATTTGATCTCGGCGTCTTCCAGCAAGACCAGCTCCACCACGGCGGCGTGCAATTGGTGCGTGTCGCGCATTGGCGCGGTGCAGCCCTCAAGATAGGAGACGTAGCTTTCCTTGTCGGCGATGATCAGCGTGCGCTCAAACTGCCCGGTGTTTTCGGCGTTAATGCGGAAGTAGGTGCTCAGCTCCATCGGGCAGCGCACGCCCGGAGGGATGTAGACGAAAGAGCCGTCGCTAAAGACCGCGCTATTGAGCGTCGCAAAGAAGTTGTCGGTGATCGGCACGACAGATCCGAGGTACTTTTTCACCAGCTCTGGATGTTCCTTGATCGCCTCGGAGATGGAGCAGAAGATCACGCCTTTGGCCTTCAGCTCTGCCTGAAACGTCGTCCCCACAGAGACCGAGTCAAAGACCGCATCCACCGCAACCTTACGGCCTTCCGCTGGTGCATCTTCCGCACCTTCGACGCCGGCAAGGATCATCTGCTCCTTCAACGGAATGCCAAGCTTCTTGTACGTTTCCAGCAGCTTAGGATCGACCTCATCCAAGGACTTGGGCTTGGTCTCCATGCTTTTAGGGCGCGCGTAATAGTACTGGCCCTGATAATCGATGGCGGGGTAGTCCACCATCGCCCACTCTGGCTCTTTCATCTGCTTCCAGCGCTTGAACGCTTGCAGACGCCAGTCGAGCATCCACTCAGGCTCTTCATTTTTTTCCGAAATCAGGCGCACGATGTCTTCGTTCACGCCGATGGGCGCGTAGTCCATCTCAATCTCAGTGTCCCAGCCGTATTTATACGCCCCGCCAAGACCTTTGACCGCATCGACCGTTTCCTGATCGACACCGTCTTTGACCTGAACTTTATCCATATCCAACGCGCTCATCCTGCACCTCCAACGCCTGCCTCAACGGGCGAATTTCTTGTCCCGAGCAGCCAGCCAAGCATCGCAAAATGCCGCAACCTGCCCCTCTGTCACTTCGGGCCCCAGCGACACGCGCAACGCGCTTCCCGCTTCAGCCTCGGAATATCCCATCGCGCGTAACACGCCCGACATCTTAACCTTGCCGCTGGAACACGCAGAGCCCGCAGAAACCGCAAACCCCGCCAAATCCATCGCCATCACTTGCGTCTCGCCCTTCCACCCCTCGGTGATAAACATCGAGGTGTTGGGCAAGCGTGCCGCGGCTTTCCCGACTAAAATAGTCGATTGCGCCGCGTCTTCCAGAGTCTTTTCTAGAAATATTCTAAGTTTGTCCACCGGCTCCCATAGCCCATCGGCCAAATCGCGCGCGGCGGCCTCTGCGGCGGCCCCAAATCCGGCGATCCCGATCAGGTTCTCGGTCCCATGCCGGCGCCCACTTTCTTGCCCGCCTCCGCGGATCTGCGCCTGTACATCCAGACCGCGCCGCATCACCAAAGCCCCTACCCCCTTGGGCCCGCCGACCTTGTGTGACGAAACAAACACCATATCGATGCCCGCCCAATCAAAGGCCAAAGGTACCTTGCCAAAGCCCTGCGTCCAGTCGCTGACGGCCAAGCCCTCGGGCAACTCCTGCAAAATCCCGGTCTCGGAATTGGCGATCTGCACACTGCATTGTGATGGTTGCGCAATCGCAACGCGCCCGTCGGCGCCAACGTCCAACACCCGCTCGCCCCAAGCGCGTACCGCATCATGCTCCACCTCCGCGCAAGCCAACCCGCGCCCGGCCATTGCCAGGGCGGCCGCCTCCGTGGCGCCCGACACGAACACCACATCCGCGGCCAGCGCCCCCAAGGCCTCCGCCACCTGCGCCCTTGCGCGCTCCAACATGGCCTTCGCCGCCCGCCCCTCGCTATGCACAGACGAAGGGTTTCCGACCAAATCCATCGCCGCCCCCATCGCCGCGCGCGCTTCCGGGCGCAGCGGTGCCGTGGCGTTCCAATCAAGGTAACTGCGCACTCTCATGTCACTCTCCGGTCAGAAATCTGCCTGGCTTCATCTTGGCCAATACAACTCACTCCAACACAAGCCGCACACAACGCGGCCAATGTTTCAGCGCAATGGCTTACTCATCCACCAATTCAAACAGGTTCGGCACGGCCGGACAGGGCGACAATTCGTTTTTCACCACGTCCGACAACCGTGTTTGATGCAGGAATACGTAGACATGGGCGGAAAAGCCCTCCCACAACCGGTTCGTCAGGCTCTGGGCCCGGCTCCCCGATGCCTTGCTCGATGCGCCCGCCCCTTGGTGCATGGCACTCACCGTTTCATCGACGGCCTCAAAAATCTCGACCACGCGGATGTCCGATGCCGCCCGTGCCAAGCGATAGCCGCCGCCGGGTCCGCGCACTGATACGACCAGATCGGCCCGGCGCAGCTTTACGAACAATTGCTCCAGATACGGCAGGCTCACACCTTGGCGCTTCGACAACTCCGACAACGATGTGAGCTGATCGCCCTCTTGCAACGCCAGATCGGCCATTGCCACCATCGCGTAGCGGCCCTTTGTACTCAGTTTCATTCCATCGCTCCTGCCACTGGCCCCGCAATCGGCACGCAAACGTGCTTGAATGATTGACCTTTTCGCGCCCCGCCCTTAACTGCGATGCAACCTTTGCGCGGCTAAGCCGCCGCGCTCACATTGGAATCGTTCTAGGGAGGCCCGCGCGGCCCGTCAAGAAAACCGCGCAATTCCCCCCACGAGCACACGATACGAGTAGGAGACGTGGATGCCCGAGGTAATTTTCCCCGGACCAGAAGGCCGGCTAGAAGGTCGCTACCACCCGCAAAAGGCAAAAGACGCGCCCATTGCGATCATCCTGCACCCGCACCCGCAGTTCGGTGGCACGATGAATAACCGTGTCGTGTATAACCTACATTATGCCTATCATCAGATGGGCTTCACGGTTCTGCGCTTCAACTTCCGTGGCGTTGGCCGGTCCCAAGGCGAATATGATCAGGGCATTGGCGAGTTGTCCGATGCCGCCTCGGCGCTGGATTATCTGCAATCCATGAACCCCAACTCCAAGCACTGCTGGGTTGCGGGCTTTTCCTTTGGCGCATGGATCGGGATGCAACTGCTGATGCGCCGCCCCGAGATCACCGGCTTTATCTCGGTATCTCCGCCCGCCAACATGTACGACTTCTCGTTCCTTGCTCCCTGCCCGGCCTCGGGCCTGATGATTAACGGCACGGCGGACCGCGTTGCGAAACCGCAAGATACCCGCATCCTTGTGGACAAGCTGCACGAACAGAAGGGCATCACCATTACCCACGAGGAAATGGAAGGCGCGGGCCACTTCTTTGAAGATCCCTACATGGATCCGATGATCGAAAGCGTGCAAACCTACGTGCGTCGCCGCCTGACGGAAAACACACGGTAATTCTATGGGCCTTGCCAACGACCTTGCCGAGAAACTTGCAATCGACGCCTGCGCGGCGGCGATTGCCTTGGATGATGAAACGCTGCCGGAAACCATCGCGCAGGTCGTTGGCGCGTCGTCTCCTACCACCGAAGAACTCTACCGCACCGCCGTGCGCGTGATCCAAGCCGAGGCCCGGGCCCGCAAAATTCTTGAGGCGAAGATCACGGCGGCCGAGGCCGCGCTTTCGGGCCAGTAGCGCCCGCCGCTGGGGCGTCCGCCCCTTTTCCTACGAATATCAAGCCCTGTCTCCGCTTTGCAAAGTTGCAAACCCGCGGCGCGCGGCCACCTTTCGATTTCCTTAATGTGGCGCCGCCCACCCGCCGTTGCCGTCATTCCATTTCGTGATATCACGCCTCTCCCGCGACACCGCGTCGCCAGTATACCACGGTATACGCCCTTCCCCATTGCGCGTTGTTCCGCTACACGGACCCCAACACACAAACACGCGCAGAGGGCCGTTCCATGACAACTCCTGACATCATCTACACCAAAGTTGACGAAGCGCCGGAGCTGGCCTCGGCCTCGCTGCTTCCAATCATTCAGCGTTTCGCCAAAGCGGCGGATATCACCGTTGGCACCAAGGATATCAGCCTTGCGGGCCGCATTCTTGCGACCTTCCCTGAAAACCTGACCGACGATCAGCGCATCCCTGATGATCTGGCCGCCTTGGGTGAATTGGTGAAAACCGCTTCGGCCAACGTCGTGAAGCTGCCCAACATCTCGGCCTCTGTGCCGCAGCTTGTGGCCGCCGTGACCGAGCTTCAGGGAAAGGGATTTAACATCCCCGACTACCCAGAAGCCCCTGAAACGGATGCAGAAAAAGAGATCCGCGCCCGTTATGACGGGATTAAAGGTTCCGCCGTGAACCCGGTTTTGCGCGAAGGCAACTCGGACCGTCGCGCCGCGACCGCTGTCAAGAACTACGCCCAGAACAACCCCCACCGCATGGGCGACTGGAGCGCCGACAGCAAGACCCGCGTGGCTTCCATGTCGGGCGGTGACTTCTTCTCTAACGAGACGTCAGTGACGTTGAAGGCTGACACGACCGCCAAGATCGTTCTGGAAACCGCCAATGGCGAAACCGTGCTGAAGGATGGCCTGTCCTACCCTGCGGGCACCGTGCTGGACGCAACCTACATGAGCGCGAGCGCGCTTGATGCCTTCCTGGCCGACGAGATCGAAAAGACCAAGGCCGAGGGTGTGTTGTTCTCGCTGCACATGAAGGCGACGATGATGAAGGTCTCGGACCCGATCATCTTCGGCCACGCGGTCCGCGCATTTCTGGCACCGGTTTTTGAGGCCCACGGTGACAAGATGACCGAACTGGGTGTGAACCCGAACCAAGGCCTCGGTGACCTGCTGGCGCGTGTAAAAGACGACGCCGCGATCATGGCCGCGATTGACGCCTGCATGGCCGACCGTCCGCCGATGTATATGGTCGATAGCGACAAGGGTATCACCAACCTTCACGTCTCCTCTGACGTGATCATCGACGCCTCCATGCCTGCGCTGATCCGCGCTGGCGGCAAGGGTTGGGGCCCAGACGGGCAAGAGGACGACGCCGTTTGCGTCATTCCCGACAATTCCTACGCCCCCGTCTATGACGAGAGCATCGCTTTCTTCAAAGAAAGCGGCGCGCTGAACCCGGCGACTGCGGGCACAGTGCAAAACCTTGGCCTGATGGCGCAAAAAGCCGAGGAATACGGCTCTCACCCCACCACGTTTGAAATTGCTGAGGCCGGCACGGTGAAGATGATCGCCGGTGACGGCACGGTGCTGCATTCCCACGACGTTCAGGCGGGCGATATTTGGCGCTCTGCCTCGGCGCGCAAAGCTCCCATTGAAGACTGGGTTGCGTTGGCGATTGCCCGTCAGAAAGCCACCGGGTTCCGTTCCATCTTCTGGCTGGATGCCAACCGCGCCCATGACGCGCAGTTGATCCAATACGTGAAGCCCCTGCTGGAAGCCGCTGGTGTAGCTGATAAATTTGAGATCATGGCCCCACGCGAAGCCACGCGCGCCTCGCTGGAAACCATCACCAAAGGTGAAAACACCATCGCCATCACCGGCAACGTGTTGCGCGATTACCTGACCGACCTGTTCCCGATCCTCGAGCTGGCGACATCTGCCAAGATGCTGTCGATCGTGAAGCTGATGCAGGGCGGCGGTTTGTTTGAAACCGGCGCGGGCGGCTCTGCGCCTAAGCACGTCCAGCAGCTCCACGGCGAAGGCCACCTGCGGTGGGACAGCTTGGGTGAGTTCTGCGCCCTGGGAGAGTCTTTCAACTTCCTTGCCGACGCCAAGGGCAACGCCAAAGCGCGGGTTCTGGGCGACGCCGTTGATGCGGCGACCCAAGGTATCTTGGATGACAACCGCTCTCCCGGTCGCAAGGTCGGCCAGCCCGACAACCGCGACAGCCACTATTGGTTCGCCCGCTACTGGGCCGAGGCGCTGGCCGCCCAAACCACCGACGCCGAGATGGCCGCAGAATTCGCACCCATCGCCAAGGCATTGGCCGATGGTGAAGCCGCGATCATCGCGGAACTGGACGCAACCGAAGGGGCCGAGGCCGATACCGGCGGCTACTACCTGAATGACCCGGTCAAACTGGCCGCTGTCATGCGTCCCTCTGCGACGCTGAACGCGATCATCGACTAAACGCACCAACGCGCATCGCCGGGCCTATGCTCGGCGATGCCGCTTTAAGCATTTGGCAAGACTTTGCCGCCAAAGATGCGCCTGAATAGGGCGGACACGCCTTCTCCTGTGCCCAAGATGCGACGCAGTAGCCTGCGGCCTTGATTCCGCGCGGCTCGGTTGTTCTAAGCATCTCAACAGACCCTCCTCCGAAGGACATGGCTCCATGACCAAGATCAAAGTTGATAATCCCATCGTTGAGATGGACGGCGATGAAATGACCCGCATCATCTGGCAGTTCATCAAGGACAAGCTGATCCTGCCCTACCTCGACATTGATCTGCTCTATTACGATCTTAGCATCGAGAACCGCGATGCCACCGATGACCAAATCACCATTGATGCCGCCGAAAAGACCAAAGAAGTCGGCGTTGCGGTCAAATGCGCCACGATCACGCCAGATGAAGCTCGGGTCGAAGAATTCGGTCTGAAGAAAATGTGGCGCTCGCCCAACGGGACGATCCGCAACATTCTGGGCGGTGTGATTTTCCGCCAGCCGATCATCTGCAAAAACGTCCCCCGCCTTGTGCCCGGCTGGACGAAGCCGATTGTGGTGGGCCGCCATGCCTTTGGTGACCAATATAAAGCCACGGATATGAAGTTCCCCGGCGCCGGTACGTTGACGATGAAATTCGTCGGCGAAGACGGCACCGAGATTGAACATGAGGTCTATAAGGCCGACAGCGCGGGCGTCTTCATGTCGATGTATAACGTCGATAAATCCATTTACGATTTCGCGCGGGCGTCCCTGAACTACGGCCTTAACCTTGGCTGGCCCGTGTATCTGTCCACCAAAAATACCATTTTGAAACAATACGATGGCCGCTTCCTGGAGATCTTCCAAGAGGTCTTTGATAATGAATTCAAAGAGGCGTTCGAAGAAAAAGGCATCTGGTACGAACACCGCCTGATCGACGATATGGTTGCTTGCGCGATCAAGTGGAACGGCGGTTTCGTGTGGGCCTGCAAGAACTATGACGGCGATGTGCAGTCCGACGTGGTGGCGCAGGGCTTCGGATCGCTCGGCATGATGGCGTCGCAGTTGATGACACCCGATGGCAAGATCGTGGAGTCCGAGGCTGCCCACGGCACCGTCACGCGCCACTTCCGCAACCATCAGGAAGGCAAGGCCACGTCTACGAACTCGATCGCCTCGATTTACGCGTGGACCGGCGGGCTGAAGCACCGCGCCAAGCTGGACGACAACGCCAAGCTGCTGGAATTCGCCGAAACGTTGGAGCGGGTAATCGTGGAGACGGTAGAGGCCGGGCACATGACCAAAGACCTTGCGCTGCTGGTGGGGCCGGACCAAAGCTGGCTGACAACCATGGGCTTCCTTGAGAAGATTGACGAAAACCTGAACAAGGCCCTCGCGGGTTAATCAAGCGAACACGACCCCGAAGACCGCCAAACCCGGCGGTCTTCGCATGTGTGGAAGGATTTGACAGGGCGACGGTAGTACGGGTCAAGTGGGGCCTCATTTTCTTGAAGGATTTCCCGTGCAAACCTACGACGTCATTTTGTCCCCCAGCCCGACCGCAACCCATCCGCCCTTCGTGACGATGCGCGCCCCCGCCGGATTATACGAGCTGACCGCCGTCAGAGGCGGCACAGACGACTACATGGCGTGGACACCGGGGCACAAAGGCACATGGCAGACCGGTATTTCGGTGATGAGCGACGGTTTCTCGGACACCTCATCGACCGTCTTGCAAGCGCACTCGGCCCAATGGCCGACGCCGGAACAAGCGGTGCAAAACCCCGCGTCCGTTTGTTTTGAACTGGACCGATGGCGCATCTTGACGTTCTTCATCAACGACAGCTATCGCGACAACAGCGGCGGTGTGACGATCCAAGTGAGCTACGACGCACGCCCACCCTCAGCCTAATCCGGAGCCTTCCATGACCTCACCTCAATTCGCCACCTACCCCAGCCTCAACGGCGCCTCTGTCATTATCACGGGCGGCGCGTCGGGCATTGGCGCGGGCATGGTCCGCGCCTTTGCGGAACAGGGCGCGAAGGTAGGGTTTGTGGATCTGGACGAAGCCGCAGGCGCGGCCATTGCGGCAGAGACAGGCGCGACCTTTGCGGCGTGCGATCTGCGCGACATTGATGCCTTGCGGGCCGCCTTCGCCAAACTGGTAGAGGTAAACGGCCCGGCGGAAGTTCTGGTCAACAACGCTGCCCGCGACGACCGCCACAAATGGGACGAGGTCACGCCCGAGTATTGGGACGACCGCCAAGCCACCAACCTGCGCCACCAGTTCTTCGCTATCCAAGCCGTGGCCCCTGCGATGGTCGCGGCGGGCAAAGGCTCGATCATCAACATGGGGTCCAATTCGTGGTGGGAGGCTGGCGGCGGTTTCCCCGCCTATGCCACGGCCAAATCCGCGGCCCATGGGTTGACCCGCACCATGGCCCGCGATCTGGGGCGGCACCGCATCAGGGTGAACACCATCGTTCCCGGCTGGATCATGACCGAGCGCCAGAAAGAGCTGTGGGTGACGGAAGAAGCGCTTCAATCGCAACTCAACCGCCAATGCCTGCCGGACCCGATAGACCCGGTCTATGTGGTGCGCATGGCCTTGTTCCTGGCCTCTGACGACGCGGCCATGTGTTCGGCCCATAACTACATGGTCGAGGCGGGCTCTATCTAAGCCGCTTGACGGATCTCCAGCGGCTGAATGTCTACCGATGCCCCCTCAAACACCGCGCCGTGTCCGGAGGGCAGTTCGGTCCATCCGCCCTGCCCGACTTCCAGCGGCTCCGACACCACAGCCCACCCGTTGCGGCTCTTGCTCCAGCGGTAATAGACCGAGGGCGCGATGTGGTCGGACGACAAGCGCAGGGCGAACAGCCTTTCCCCATCGCTCCACGCGGCAGAACTGCGCAGGTGCGGTGTGGTGCCTTGGGCCAGCGACATCTCCTCCAGGGTGCGGTGCGCGGCAAGCATCGCGCCCATAGGGTCCGTGTCCAACCCGCCCTCCAGCGCATAGAGGAACAGCAACTCGCTGTCCGTGGCCCCTTTCCGCTGCGCATACAGCCGATCTGAAACGCCCATATCCGCGTGCCTGCGGAAACGGTCGAAGCCGCCGATCTGGCCGTTGTGCATGAAGCTCCACCGGCCATGGGTAAAGGGGTGGCAGTTGTTGCGGCTGGTCGCCGCCCCAGTAGAGGCCCGCACATGGGCCAGAAACGCGCCGCTTTTGACCGTATGCGCCAAGGATGCAAGGTTCGGGTCCGACCAGGCCGGAAAAACATCCCGGTAAAGCCCCGGCTCCGCCCGGTCCCCATACCACGCCACGCCAAACCCATCGGCATTGATCGCCGTTTTGCATTCCGTCGCGGCGCGGCTTTGATCAATCAGAGAATGACCGGGACTGCTTAACAATTCTTCAAGATAGATCGCTTCGCCCAGATAGGCGGCCCAACGACACATTCACGCGCCCCGGTTGTGAGTTTTGGCGTACATTTCGGCAATCAACTTGCTGGCGGTCTTTTCAAACAGGCAAGGGATCAGCGCGTGGACCGCGGCAGCACCGGCGGCGGCAAATAGTTTAACGCTGAACTTTCCGGCGAAAGCCATATGCTCAAGATAGCTTTCGTCAACGTCTGCGGGATGGTCGAGGAATACGCGGCGGATCATGGTCTGCTCCTGTTGGTGAGTGTTTTTAGCAGAATGCCTCAGGGCCCGCGTGCATAGCTCCCAAATATCCGGCAAGTTGTCGGTGACTTGTGGAATAGTTCCCACTATATTGGAGATATGACAAATCTTGACCCAATGGACGCGAAGATCCTCGCCCGTTTGCAACAGCGCTGCGATGAACCGCTAGAGGAGCTCGGCCAGCACGTCGGCCTGTCGCGCAACGCTGTGTGGCGGCGGGTGAAGGCGCTGGAGGATCGGGGCGTTCTGACGGGCCGCGTCGCCGTGGTGGACCCTGCCGCTGTGGGCCTTGGGCTGATGGTGTTTATTCAGGTCCGCGCAGCGCATCATTCTGCTGATTGGCTGGATCAATTCCGCCGCGCCGTACGCGCCATGCCCGAGATCTTGGGCGTCTACCGCATGACCGGGGATTTGGACTATCTTATTCGCGCGCGCGTTGCGGACATGGCCGATTATGACAATTTATATCAACGTCTTATCGCGCGCGTTGAAATGGGAGATGTCTCGGCCAGCTTCGTGATGGAAGAGTTGAAGGAGGGCAGCGCCCTCCCCCTGTAACCCTGCCGCTCACGCATTTACGTCCACCACCACACGGCCGCGAACGCCGCCTTTCAGGATGGCGCGGCCAAGCTCTGGCAGGTCGGCCAGCGTTGCGGGTTCCACCATCGCTTCCAGCTTGTCCATCGGCAGGTCTTTGGCGATCGCTTCCCACGCGCGAACACGGTTTTCATAGGGCTGCATGACCGAGTCGATGCCCAGAAGGTTCACACCGCGCAGAAGGAACGGGATCACCGTCGCCGGAAGCCCCGCGCCGCCCGCCAGACCCACGGCAGAAACCGAGGCACCATATTTCATCTGCCCCAGGAGCCGCGCCAGCATGTCGCCCCCCACGGCATCCACGCAACCGGCCCATGTTTCGGCCTCCAGTGGGCGTTTGGTGGTCTCGTTCAGCTCCTCTCGGGCAACGATGCGGGTGGCACCAAGGGATTTCAGGTATTCCCCCGTCTCGGGCCGCCCGGTGACCGCCGCAACCTCGTGTCCGCGGGCCGCAAGGATCGCTGTGGCGACAGAGCCCACCCCACCGGCAGCACCCGTCACCAAAACTTCACCATTTCCAGTGCTTAGGCCGTGATCTTCAAGTGCCATCACGGCCAGCATCGCGGTGAAACCGGCGGTCCCCACCGCCATTGCCTGACGGGTCGTCAGGCCATCCGGCAGGGGCACGAGCCAATCGGCATTCACGCGGGCCTTTTGGGCGTAGCCGCCCCAGTGCATCTCGCCCACGCGCCAACCGGTCAGCACGACCTTGTCGCCGACAGAATAACGCGCGTCGTCAGAGGCTTCCACGGTGCCGCTTAAGTCGATGCCCGGCACGTGGGGGTAATTGCGCACGAGACCGCCACCGGGGCCCACACAAAGGCCGTCCTTGTAGTTGAGGGTGGAATACTCCACCGCAACCGTCACATTGCCTTCGGGCAGCCGATCTTCCGTGATGGCTTGGACCGAGGCGCTCGTCTTGCCCTCATCATTCTTTTCTACGATCAAAGCGTTGAACGTCATTGCGTCACTCCCTTATGTATCACTTTAAGTTCACCCGCTAGGTGCTTGCAATCAAATCCAAAAACCGTCGCGCACTTCGGCTGACATCAAGCCCTCTGGGGTCTGAACATGTAACTGCGTCCCTGCGTCCCAATGGGTCATCCGAACCATGCCAATCGCCACGCCTTCCTGAAAATCCGGGCTATAGGCGGCAGAGGTCACCTGCCCCACGCGCTTCTTTCCAGCCATCAGCGGCCAAACCCGGTCACAAGATGGGAGGGCATCGGTATCAATGGCGATGGGGCGGATTTGCTGCACCGGCCCCTCTTTCGCCACACGTAACAACGCGTCGCGGCCGACACAGCCCACCGCAGTAGCGGTGTTGCAAAACTTGCCGAGGCCGCATTCGTGGGGGGTGTTGTCATCGGTCATGTCGTTGCCGAAGCTAAGCAAGCCCCCTTCGACCCGCTCAATCCCGTTGGGGCATCCGGCGTGAACATCCAGATCACGCCCCGCCTCCATCAGCGCGTTCCATAGGGGCATCCCGATATCCCAGCCCTCAACGTAAATCTCGAACCCGCCCTGCTTGGAGTAGCCCGACCGCGCGACAACCATGTCGTGGCCCTGAAACTCGAACCAACCAAAGCGGAAAAATCGGATATCCCGCACGGAATCGCCAAAGACACGGGCCATCAGAGCATCCGCCTGAGGGCCCTGCACCGCAAGCGGAGAAACATCGGGTTCATCCACCAGAACATCCAAACGGTAGCCCTGCGCCACGCCCTTGACCCAATACAGAAGGTCACTGTCCGCGATGGAGATCCACCAGCGATCTTCAGCCAGCTTCAACAGGACCGGATCGTTCAGCATCCCCCCTGTCTCGTCCACCACGGGCATGTAGTAGCACTGCCCCGGTAGCATCCCGCGCAAGTCGCGCGGGGTTAGCATTTGCATCAGGCGGCCCGCATCGGGTCCGCGGACTTCGACCTGACGTTCAACCGATACGTCCCACAGCTGCACGGCAGATTTCAGGTGGTGGTAATCCTCTTCCACCGAGCGGAACACCGTGGGCAGGAGCATACGGTTATAGACGGTGTAGGCTTTACAGCCGCTGGCCTCGACCCCATCAGAAAACGGGGTGCGACGCAGACGGCGTGACGGAGAGATCAGGGCCATGTGAGGGTCTCCTTACCTTGGCGTGTGGGGGAAAGTGGCCTTAGGGTTGCCTGAAGCAACCAAAAGGATTTTTCCATGAAACGATTTACATTCGCGGCGCTGGCGGTGCTGGCTACGACCACCATTGCCACGGCCCAGGACATCGGGGCGGACCGCGTCGCCTCGGCCATTTTGCATGGCTTTGTGCAGCAAGATGTGCAGGCCATCGCGCCGTTTTCGAACGAGACCAACGCCGATTTCTTCAATGCCATCGCCAATGGTGTTGAGAGCGAGGCAGAGCTGTTTGAGGGCACCCGAGGGGCCGCAGGCTTGGGTTGGGACGGGATGATCCTGCCGGTCCGCTACAACGCGCGCGGCCAAGCCATCGTGCCCTTCGCCATCGAGGGCGCGAACGGCCCCGCTGCGCTTGGGTCGGGCGTGGACGGGCGCTACATGGCGATCGTGCTGACCCTTGATAGCCCCGAGGACACAAGCTGGGGCTTCGAGGATATCAACTACATCGGCCGCAGCGATTACGCGGCCATGGCACAGACCCGCTAAAGCCATTCCGGCACCTCATCCGGCATGAACGGCAGGTCGGTGTCCGTGGTTTTCACGCCGAGGCTGGTAAGCATCTGATGCACCTGGCCTCGGTGATGGGTTTGATGGTTGAATAACTGCATGACGCAAACCGCTTTGGGCATGGTGAAATCGCGCTGCATGGCGTCCGAGAACCAGCTGAAATCGCCCGCAAAATCGCCATCGTCCGTAGACCAGGCCCATGCCGCAATACGGGCATCGAGCAACGGGCGCTGCGCCATTAGCGTCGGCCAATCATAGGCGCGCGAGGTATTCAGCCCCATGGCGGGCCCCGGCCCGCCATCAAAGCGCGAAATCCAAAGGGTGTCGCCCCACATCAGATGCGACAGGGTCGTGCGGATGCCGCCCCAAAACCCGCCTTGGTCCTGCTCGCGCTGCGCATCGGTCAGGCCATCGGCAGCCTGATACATCCACTGGTTTTGCCAAGCGTTGTATCGGGCCATATAGCGGGCGTAGTCGGGGGTAATCACCGCTTGCCGCCCGCAGAGCCGGACCAGTCAATCGGGCAAATCTCGGCGGATTTGCCAGAGAAATCCCACATCTTGCCGAAGTCACGCACACGAGATTTGAGGCCCTTGGCGGCGATAATATCGGGGCCCATCCAGTATTTGGAGTTGGTAATCATCACCGGATGATCTGGGCTTGCGCCGTCCAGCATCTCGACTTCGCCCTGGATCTTCTTGCCCACAAACAGCCCGCGTTTGTTGCCATCCCGGGTGATCTCCACCTTCTCGCGTTCCGCATTCACGATGTCGGACACCAGAAGCGTGAACAGCCCCGTGGTGCCACCCGCCGCGCCCGAGAAAATCTCCAGTAGCCCTTGGTAAGCCTTGCCCGAGGCGCGATCATCCACATAGGCCGCTACCTGCCAGCCGCCGTCCGCCATGCGGCCCGGGATATAGACCATCAGACCGACGTTGAGGCCGGACAGGTCTTCGCCCTCAAAATGGCCCTCATCAATGGCAATGCCCATCCATGCCTTGCAGTCACCCTCAGTCGGTTCGTGTTTGCCCAACGACACCACACAGGGGCAGAACACGGTGCACGAGCAGTTCAGGATCAACTCGCCCTTGATGGCCCAATCGCGCGGCGTGATCTTGCGGCGTTTGGGGTTATCCATCCGCTGATCTATGCGTTGGCTGACGGCAAGACGGTCGGCGTCGGGTCGTTTCTTGAGGCTCATGGTGGTCTCCCTATCCAGCGATGAACGGATAGACGAGCACGCCCAATCCGCCGATAATCAGTGCCCCTCCAAGGGGCTTGGTCACATAATGCCCGATTTGGGGCAGTTTCTCGAGGACCATGAAAAGCGTGGCGAGGCCCATCCAAAGAAGGCTCATCATGCCGCCGACAAATCCCAAGGCCATAAAGCCCCAGCAGCAGCCTGCGCAGAACACGCCAAGGCCCATGCCCATGCGGATGCCGCCCCGGAAGCCGGTTTTCCAATGGCCGAGGAAGTAGGTCATAGGGGCGTGGCAAACACCGTGGCAGACCTCTTTCGCGCGGGTGAACTGAAACGCGCCTACGGCGATCAGCAGGCCGCCCGCGATCCATGTGTTGGAGGCGATGCCCATCATATCAATCAGCCCCGCACGCAGCAGCAGAATCTGCGTGACAGCGAACAGCGCGGCGACCCCGATCCAAATGATGGAATAGCCAGCAAGCACCCCAAGCCATCCGGCCCGCGTGCCATCAGCAGAGGCGATCAGGCGGTCATAGTTTGTCAGGGTCGGCACGAGGGTGGGCAACATCATCGCGGCCATCATGATCGACCACATGCCAAACAAGGGGCCGAAGCGGGTCATGGCCGACATATCCATGTTGCCCATGTCCATAGCGGCCATATCCATGCCTTCCATCGGCATGGGCATCGCCATATCGCCTGCGGCGGGTGCCTCTTGTGCGCCTGCGGCGGGCGGGGCCCCCTCCTCCATGCCCGGCATATCCATGCCGCCCATGTCCTCGGCGGCGGGCTCTGTCATCGGCATATCCATCGCGGGGCGACCGATCAGGTCGAGGCCCATTCCCGTGCTCATCTGGTACAAAACGACCCAAGACACCAAAATGACCGTGAAAAATCCAAGCCAGAGGGCTGATTTGATCGTGTGGCTCATGCGAAGACTCTCCCGCTTCTTCGTTGCCGCTTTACACGCATTTGGGTGCAGCACGGCGAATCTACTTGCCCAATGTGATGTCAGACAATTAAATGTCTGACAAATGAAAATCGATCCAAACAGCAAAGCCGATCTATCGGCGCAGATTGCCACGGCGATCCGGGATGCGATCATCTCGGGCGCGTTGATCGTGGACGAACGTTTGCCATCCGAAGCGGAACTGTCTGAAACCTTTGAGGTATCTCGATCGACGGTGCGCGAGGCGCTGAAGCGGCTTGCGGCGCAATCGCTGATTCGAACGCAGCGCGGTGCCTTTGGCGGAGCTTTCGTGAATCGCCTGTCCTATGAGGACGCCTATGGCCAACATATCACCACATCGACCCTGTTGTTGGGGATGAACGAAGTGGCTTTTGACACCGCATGCGAGGCGCGTTTCGCGTTGGAGCGGGCCTGTGCCGATCTTTCCGCCAAACGGCGCACGGCCGATCATCTGGCCACGATGCGGGTGGAGACCCTGCGCCAAGGGCAACCGGGCCTGAGCGATGAGGCGTTTTGCGCGTCTGACGTGGCGTTTCACCGGGCCCTGGTGGACGGGGCCGACAACCCGGTGATGTCCTACCAATTGGCTGGCGCGGTAGAGGCGATGCAGCCGTTGATGAATATGATCACCTTTACCGCTCGCAACCGCGAGGAGATCGTGCGCTTGCATACCTGCATCGCCGACGCGGCCGAAGCACGCGATGGCACTGCGGTATCAGAGGCCTTGGCGAAGCTGGAAAGCTACACCAAAACCCTTGCGCAATCGGTCTTTGCCGCCCGTGCCCAGACCGCTGCCAAGTAAGCCCCCCGCGCGTCCCTGCGTTATGCTGATTATTCCCTGAAATCGTGCGGCGCGATGCGTTCAAACGCTTGAGGTTGCCTGCCCTCGGCCCTAATCTTTACGGCAACCTTACACTCAAGGTCTCAACAGGGATGTCTACCAAATGAAAAAAACCACCCTTCTCACCTCTGCAATCGCGTTGGCGGTTGCGTTGCCTGCAATGGCCCAAGACCTGACAGTCTTCGACTATTCAGGCTTTGAAGACCCGTCTTTCCACCAGCCTTTCATCGACGCCCATGGCGCGCCGGAATTTGTCTTCTTTGGGGATGAAGATGAAGCGTTCCAACGGCTTCTGGCCGGGTTCCAATCCGATGTGACCCACATCTGTGCGGGCTCTGTGCCCCGTTGGCAGGCCTCTGGCATTATCGAGGCTTGGGATACGGACCAGATCGCCGCCTTCGCCACGCTGAACGCGGACCTTGTGGGCCAAGACGTTCTGGCAGGTTCGGAGGAGCTGTTCTTCCTGCCAACGGATTATGGCTCTACCGCCGTGGCTTACAATGCAGATGAGTTGTCGGCGGACGATGTCACCTCGCTAGAGATCTTCAACAACCCTGCCTATGCGGGCCGCCTGTCGATCCCCGACAATGTGGATGACGCCTATGCGCTGGCCTATCTGGCCACTGGCGTCACCGATTGGTCCGACGTGACCGACGCCGAGTTTGACGCCGCCACCGCTTGGCTTCGTGGCATTCATGGCAACCTGCGCACCTATTGGACGGACCCCGCCGAGATCAGCCAGCTGGTTGGCTCCGGTGAAGTTCTGGCCGCCTGGGTCTGGAACGAAGTGCCAGTGGCAATGGCCGAGGAAGGCTTCAACGTCGGCTTTTCGCGCAACACGACGGAAGGCTCCTCTGTATGGCTTTGCGGATATGTGAACATGGTCGAAGGCACCGCTGATGAGAGCTTGGCATATGATTATGTGAACGCCCTTCTCTCCGACGGCTCTGCTGGTCCATTGCTGGAGAACGGGTTTGGCTCGGCCAATGACGCCGCGCTGCAAGCCTTGGGTGCCGAAGCAATGGAAGCCGCAGGCCTGGGCGAAGTGACAGTGCCGGTTCTGGCGCAATTGCCGATTTCCAATGAACAGCGCGAGCGTCAAGCCGAAGCATTTGAGCGGATCAAGGCGGGCTTCTAAAGCCCCCTTACCCCTAACAAGCGAAAACGAAAAAAGGCGCCCCGGAATGAACGGGGCGCCTTTAGTTTGAGGTCATTGCCGGTTTTGAGAGCAACCTAGTCGCTTCGCCCCAACAGCATCAAAACCCAAGACCTTCACTCGTAAACTGCAAAGCACGGGAACCTAAATCACTAGTACTGAAACTCGATACTTATTGAGTGTCCCCTACAGCTACGACCATGACACGGGTAGTTGGCAGCAACTGTAGGGGCCGGAGCGCGATGCGAATTCTGGATCTCTCCAGGCACGCTTCCATCACATCGCGTCCTCTCTTGAACATGTATACATGAGTAGATGTGTATGACAACAGCAAATTTACGCGTGTAAACTTTTACATTGGGCCCGACATCTTGCGTTTAGCCGGTGACTAGGGCGTTCAGCCAAGCTTCTTGCGCCTCACTTTCCACCGCTTCCGAGAAATGGCTACGCACCAAGGCGATCGCCTGCTCAGCGGAAAGGCCCGCCTCCATCAAGGTCCAGCACGCCATTAAACCACTGCGCCCTGCCCCATATTGGCAGCTAAAGGCCATGGTGCCGCCGCTGCGCAGAAGGGCCTCGCGCTCGGGGCGTCGTGCCGCCCACGCCGCGGCCAACGCGTCAGAGGGCACGGAATAATCGGGGATGGGGTTATAGATGATCGACATGCCCACCTCTGACGCGATGGTTTCCAGAAGATGGAATCCGACCTCGTCCAGCTCGTCTTTTTCCACCATAACAAACAAGTCTCGCGCGCCTTGGGCATAAAGCCCCATCAGCGTTTCACGGCACTGCTCGGGGGTGAAAAGCGCCGATCCGTCAAAGCCTGTTTCCAGGCCAGGAAAGCCCGTCATGGCGACTTTGCCTCCGAAAGGATGCGGGATCACAGCCCGCATTCTACCTTGCAGGGGCGCGTTCGAAGCCGACGCTGCACGCGACGACGGTTGGGTATCTGACATTTTTCGGTGCTTTCTCTTGAACCTGTATACAGATACGCCTATCCGAATGCAGCCGCAACGCAATCGCACGAAGGATGGCAAAATTGTCAAAACATAACGCCGCGTCCATCGCTGATGCCCTGCGCAAGCGCATTTGCCTTGAGCCGCCCACCGCTAGTCCGGTGTTGCACGAGCAAGCCCTTGCCGAGGAATTCAGCGTCTCTCGCACTCCCGTGCGGCAGGCGTTGCAGCGTCTCGCCTATGAACGCTTGGTCGAAGTACGCTCGGGCGTGGGCACGGTGGTGTCTCCGCTGGATGAAACGCGCCGCGACCTCGACATCGAGCTTGCCTTTTCACTGCTGCGTGTGGGTGCTGAGATTGAAGGCGACAAGCCGCTGTCGGTTGAAGCCAATGCCTATATCGTCGCGCTGGAGCGCCAAGTCAGCAACACCGATGCCATTGATCTTGAAACCAATTATAAGATCCGTGCCACGTCCCTGACGGTGATTAGCCAAGAGATGACAAGTGACATTCTGGCCGAGGCGTTAAAAGCGGCCCTGTGGCGTTTATTCCGCTGGCGGATGGCCGAGGCGGCGCAATCGGCAGACGGCAAAGACAGCCGCCTGCCCGAAGTGATGGAGCGGATGGCCAACGCCACCCGGATCGGCACCGTGCGCGCGCTTTTGGAAGCCCAACTGCCCTAACCGCCCCTTGATCGCAGAGGCGCAGCCGCCTATGTGTTACCTGTTCCTTCGGGGACTATGGACATAAACGCGCTCGTAATAAGCGGATCGGACCCGGGGGCGGTACCCGGCGACTCCACCAAATCCCAATCTTGGGGCCCCGTCATTTGCGGGTTGGCTATGGGGTCGAAATAGGATCGACGAACGTCTAAAGGGGTTAGCTTTGTCCCGGTGAGATACCACCGTTATCGGTTCACATCGTACAGTTGCAAATGACAACCGTGCTCCGGCAATGGCTATCGCAGCGTAAGCTGTCTTAGTCGCCGACTTTAAGCCCTAACACCTAGCCGTGTTAGGCGGGGTTCGCAGGCACCTGGCAACAGAAGCCTGCACTTCCTTTCCCCGACATCTTTTCGCGCTTTGATAGCGGGCTCTGATTTGCACGCACCTAAAACACAAAACGCCCCACCGTTGCCGGCAGGGCGCTTGTGGTTCTGGTGGAATGCGCCATTCACTCAGCAGCAGTCATCCGAATGCGGCGCGTGTTCAGCGCGTGACCGTCACGGCCTTTCAGGCCCACACGGGCGGCGGGCATATCCGCGATGCCTTCTTCCAGTTCAGGGAAAATCGCATATAGCTCGTCGCGCTGAGGCTCGCTCAGGACCGAGACAGTATCCGAGGCCGGGTGGAAGCTCTCGGTCTCCAACCCTTCGGAATAGATCACCTCGTGGGTGTCAAAGGCGATGTGGAAATATTCCACCCCCTCGGCCCCGCCGTCATCGACGCGGATGTCTTGGTCGTTCACCAACGTAAACGCGGGCGTCAGAACGCCTTCGGGGCTGCCGAACAACAGATCGGCCCGCCAATCGCGGACCAAGACCCGATGCTGACGCGACAAGCACAGGTCACGCACCGGGGTATCCGGGCCCAAAGCGCCCGCCTTGATGCGGATCGGGCGCAAATCTGGGCGCACGGCCAGCGCGGCGGCGGGCAGATGCGTCGCCCCAATCCAGCGGATCGCCTGAACGCCGTGGTCACGGGTGACGATCCGGTCGCCCACGCTCAGCTGTTCAACCGCCCGTTGCCCGGCTGGGGTCAGAATCTGGGTGCCACGGGTGAAGCAAACAAACAGCGGCACGGCAAAACCGCTAACGCTCAGCGCCTCGCCTGTGGGTTCGAAGACCGCGCGGACCTCAACATCCAACGAGTCCCCCACATTATAGGGATATCCCGTCACCTCAGCGCAGTCGATGCGCAGGCCCAAGGGCGTTTCGACGATACGCGGATCATCGGCGGGGATGGTTTCCAGCACCACGCCATTTACCACGATTTCCACATACTCCAGTTCCGGCAGCGGCGGCGGCGCGGTAATCAGCGCCTCTAGCTGCGTAAGGTCGGTGATCTTGTCGGCCCCGCCCGTGTTGTCGAGGGCATTCAACTGCGTCAGGACCGCGCCCGAGCCGATGCCGATCGCGGTGATATCGGCGTCAAACTCGTTTTCCAGCTCACTCACTTCGCTGTTGGGGTTGCCCGAGTTCGAGCGCCCGTCAGACAGGAACAACACAAGGTTGTTGTCGTTCGCCGTGACTTCGCTTTCAGGGCTGTCGTCGGCGTTGCCATCGGTTGTGGTAGCCCGCCATTCGTCCACGACCTCGTCCAGCCCCTGTTCAAAGTTGGTACCGCCGCCCGCCGTCAGGCTATCGACGGCCGCGTCAAACGCGCCCTGCTCGTTCAGGTTGAAATTGCCAAGGGTGTTGCCGTTGCTGTTGTATTCAATCAGCGTGATGGTCACGTTTTCGGGGTCGTAGCCCGCATCCATCAGCGATTGGAACACCTGTTTGGCGGCCAGTTTCTCGGCCTCTAGGAAGGTGTCGTTTACGCCGTCACCATCCACGTCAGAGCCAGAGCTGTTCGCGGTGGAGCCTGACGTATCAATCACCAAAGCCACGTTGATGTCTTGCGTCGAAGCACCTGTCGTGATGTCTGCACCCACTTCAAAGCTGTCGGTGGCATAGGCAGGAAGCGTCGCGGTCAGGCCCACGTCGATCCCGTTAATAGTGCCGGAGTCGGACCCTGTCTGTGTATCGGTAGAAGAAACCATAGCGCACCCCCAGTGGCGATTGTTTCCGATATGGAAAAAGTAACTGTTTTAAAACGATAAATATTGATTATCTGTTAAGAAAGGGGAAAGCAATTTATCTCGCATCAAGATTGCGTTTGCGGGCGGCCTTGCAGCCGCTCTTGCGTAATTCTCAGGCAGTTTTCGGGCCTTTGCCCCATTGCTTGGGATGCTCGGCACCTAAAACGGCCGTAGCACCGGTCCACCAAACCGCGCCTTACATCCGCTGGCGAATCTTCTACAATGCCAGTGTCTGCTCAAACGATATGGCGAATACGTAATGTCCGATACCTCTCCTTCCATCCCCTATGGCCGCCTTATGCATGAGGCCGTCTGCGGCGTGATCCGAGAGGTTTTGAACCGCGTTGCCAGCGATGGCCTGCCTGGAGAGCACCACTTTTTCATTACCTTCGACACCCGCCACCCCGATGTGGAGCTGGCCGATTGGCTGCACGAAAGATACCCCGAAGAGATGATGATCGTAATCCAGAACTGGTACGATAATCTGGTCGTTGAGCAAGACGGTTTTGCCATCACGCTCAACTTTGGTGACGCGCCGGAGCGGTTGGAGATCCCCTTCGATGCCATTGCGACCTTCGTTGACCCCTCGGTGGAATTTGGCTGGCGGTTCGAGCAATCCGATGATGAAGACGGTGGCGATGATCCGACACCGCCCTTCGGTGGCCCTGACGATTCCGGTGATGAGCCGGGCGACGGCACCGATAGCCCTGCGCAAGAAGCAGAGGTTGTCAGCCTCGATACCTTCCGGCGCAATCAATAAACCACCCCTTGCCCTCCGGCTTTCAAGGATGACCGCCCCATGGCCTCCAGTGATTTCGCGCTCTTCATGGGGCAATTGCTGCGGCGGCCCCACCAGATTGTGGCCCTTGCCCCCTCCTCGCGCGGGCTCTGCGAAGAAATGGCGCGGGAGCTTGACCCCGCCAAAGGCCCCGTTGTGGAACTGGGCGCAGGCACGGGCAATATCACAAAGGCCATTCTGGATGCCGGGATCGCGCCCAAAGACTGCCATTCGATTGAGATGAACCCTGACTTCTGTGACCGCCTCCGGTCTCGGTTTCCCGGCTTGAGCGTCCATCAGATGAGCGCGGGCGATTGCGGCACCCTGCCCCTGAGTGGTGTGCAGGCGGTCGTGTCAGGCCTGCCGCTGTTGTCGATGCCCACGCAATTGCAACGCGATATATTAAGCGGGTTTACCACGCTGGTCGCCCCGGGCGGCGACTATGTTCAGTTCACCTATGGCCCCAAGCCCCCCGTCACCAAAACGGTGCGCGATGAATTGGGCCTGACATGGCGCAAGAGCCACAAGATTTGGTGGAACATGCCCCCCGCGCGCGTGTATCGTTTTTCTCAAACGTAAAGCTGTCGCATTGCTCTGACGCAGCGGCGCGGCTAAACGGCATACAAATGCATACCGGAGACATGCCCATGACCACCACCCGCACCGAGACCGACAGCTTTGGCCCGTTAGAGGTTCCCTCTGACAAGTATTGGGGCGCTCAAACGCAGCGTTCGATCATGAACTTCCCGATTGGGTGGGAAAAGCAGCCCGTGGCCGTTGTCCGCGCCCTTGGCGTGATCAAACGCGCCTGTGCTGAGGCGAACATCGCCCGTGGGAAACTGGACGGCATCGGCGACGCGATGCTTGAGGCCGCGCAAGAGGTGATCGACGGCAAGCTGGACGATAACTTCCCGCTGGTCGTGTGGCAGACGGGCTCTGGCACGCAATCCAACATGAACTCCAATGAAGTGATCGCGAACCGCGCGATTGAAATTCTGGGCGGTGTGATCGGATCGAAAGATCCCGTTCACCCCAACGATCACTGCAATATGGGGCAGTCCTCCAACGACACCTTCCCCACCGCAATGCATATCGCGACCGCTATGACGGCGCGGGACGTGACCCTGCCCGGCCTGCGCAAGCTGCATGCCTGTCTGGTAGAGAAAGTGGCCGAGTTTGACGGCATCATCAAGATCGGGCGCACCCACACGATGGACGCCACGCCCCTGACGCTGGCGCAGGAATTCGGCGGCTACGCCCATCAGGTCGCCAAGTCGATTGAACGGGTGGAAACGGCCCTTGGTGATATTTACGAGCTGGCCCAAGGCGGCACCGCCGTAGGCACCGGCCTCAACACTCCGGTCGGATGGGGTGAGGAAGTTGCCGCCAACATGGCGCGGATCACCGGTTTGCCGTTTGTCACCGCCCCCAACAAGTTCGAGGCGCTCGCCGCCCACGACGCGATGGTCGCCATGTCGGGCGCGATGAAAACCACCGCCGCCGCGCTCTTCAAGATCGCCAACGACATCCGCCTGCTCGGCTCTGGCCCGCGCTGCGGCTTGGGTGAATTGATGTTGCCGGAAAATGAGCCCGGCTCCTCCATCATGCCCGGCAAAGTGAACCCCACCCAGTGCGAGGCCATGACCCAGGTCTGCGCCCATGTCATCGGCAACGACGCGGCCGTTGGTTTCGCCGGATCGCAAGGCCATTTTGAGCTGAACGTCTACAAGCCGATGATGGCCTACAACGTCCTGCAATCCATGCAACTTGTGGGCGATGCCTGCGTGGCCTTCACCGACAATTGCGTCGCTGGGATCAAGGCAGACGTTGTGCGGATCGAGAAGATCATGAACGAGTCGCTCATGCTGGTGACGGCGCTGGCACCGACCATCGGCTACGACAACGCCACCACAGTTGCCAAGACCGCCCACAAAAACGGCACCACCCTCAAGCAAGAGGCCATCGCCTTGGGCTTCGTGGATGAAGAAACCTTCGACAAGGTCGTCCGCCCCGAGCAGATGATCGGCCCGAAGTAAGCAGCCATGGCGGACAAGCCCATCAACCTTAATCGCGTGCGCAAGGATCGCGCACGCGATGCGGCCAAGCGAAGCGCGGACGAGAATGCCGTGAAGCATGGCCGCACAAGGGCCGAGCGTGATCTGGAAGCCGCGCGTAAGGCCTTGGCCGAAAAGCGGCTTGAGGGGCATGTCCGCGACGATGATTGACGCCCGCCCCCGCAAACGTTCCCTCACCCTGCAAGGGCATCGCACGTCGGTGTCGCTCGAGGATGCCTTCTGGATCGAATTGCAAGCGATTGCGACGGACCGGGGGCTATCGGTCAACGCGCTGGTGGCTGAAATTGATGCGGCCCGCGGCGTCAGTGCGGGTCTGGCCTCGGCCATTCGTGTCTATGTGCTGAAGGCTGCAAAATCTGAGCTGCCTTAAGTCACTGTTAAGCTCGGCCCAGTAACGTTTGCTCCATGACAGCAAGTACGCCCACACGTGATCCTTCCGAAACATGGATTGAACAGACCTTCGATTGCCCCGGCGTACATAGCGGCGGCATGTTCCGTATCTCGGTCAAGGCGGTGCGACGGGGTGCAGGGATGGATCGGTTCAAAAAAGAACTGGATCGGCGCAAGTTTCGGGCGCTGGAAAACGACGGCAATATTGTCGTGTTTTGCAATACGTTACCTGTAGCCATTCTGGCCTCCGGACCCGGTCGTGGGAAGCCGCCCCCCGGTACCACCGCAACAACTACCGGCGGCTAACGCGAAGCCGGATGCCATCCTTGGCCCGCACTGTCAGATAAGCGACGGGCACAGGATCATCCCCTTCGATCCGCTCAAATCGAAATGCGCGCAGAAGCATCGCCAGCAACAACACCCCCTCCACCATGGCAAAGCCAGCCCCGGTGCAAACCCTCGCCCCGGCAGAGAACGGAATAAACGCCTCGCGCATACAGGTCTTGCCGTTTTCCGTATGCCAGCGCCCCGGGTCGAAGCCATCGGGGTTATCCCAGAGACGGTCTTGTCGATGCAGGTGCCAAGGCGAGATCACCACCTGGCTGCCGCGCTTCACAGGCCGCTTGCGAAACGTCTCGGGGCATGTGGTTTCGCGCACCATCATGGGAACCGGCGGATAAAGGCGTAGCGCCTCACGGAACACGTCGCGGGTCAGTTTCAGTTTTGACACAACTGCAAAGTCCGCGACATCGGGCAGGCCCGACGCCTCCTCTGCCAGTCTATCCTGCCACTCCGGGTAGCGTGCCAACAGATACAGCGCCCACCCAAGGGCCGAGGCGGATGTCTCATGGCCCGCCAGAAAGAAGATCGCGACCTGATCGACCATCTCTTGGGTGGTAAACCTCTCTCCGGTCTCAGGATCGGCGGTCGTCATGATCTTGGTCGCCAAATCATCGGGGGCGTTGCCCGCTTCAATCTCAACCATGCGAGCCGCGATTAACTTGGTCAGCAACGCGCGAATACTTCTCGCGGTATCTCGTGTCTCTGCACGATGCCCGCGAGGGAACCAGCGCGGGAGGCGGATAAAAGCGGCCGCGTTCAGGATCGGTTGGGTGCGCTGATAGGCGCGAAATTCGTGGAACACCCGGCCCGCAATATCGGCCTCTATAGGCAGCGAAAACAACGTGCGGAAGATGACGTCGGCTGCCGCGTGGGACATTTCCTCTTCAATCTCAATGGGGGTAGCGGGCTCGTGCAGACCCTCACCCATCCGCGCCACCGCCGCTTCGCCTGCCGCCCACATCGCCGGGAACGTGTCGCGCAGTCGCCCGCCTTCAAACGCCGGGTCGATGATCCTGCGCTGGCGTTTCCATGTCTCCCCATTGGTAAGGAAGACACTGTTGCCCAAAAGCGGCCGCAACCCCTCGCCCACCCGGTCCGACTTCGGAAAGTCCATCGGCCGCGCCTTCAGGACTTCGTCCACCAAAGCGGGCTCGTTCACCATGTAAGACCGGAAAAACGGCGTGCGGAACTCGGCCATCCACGCGTGGTAAAGCCGCGCCGGTTGCGCCGACAGGATATCTTCGCGAAACAGCCGCATGTAGCGCCAAAGTGACACGCGATCCGCACGCGCTGGCGGCTTGGGGGGAAGATCGCTCATGTGTCGGTAAACTTGTTCACGGGTGTCTCAATTCGGCTGGCAGAGGGCGCACGATTGGCAAAACGCGTCCCCAACGTAAGCGGCCCGGCGGTGACACGGAAGTAGTCGTATGCGTCTGGCCTATCGGGCAAGTTATCGAAGGCATTGAGATACTGGAAATGCAGCTCGAAAAGCTGCCATTTCAACGCCTTTTGCCGCTCAGCACTCAAGGTTTGCGTAAAGGCCGCCGAGATCACCAAAGGGCCCTTCTTTTCCACTGGCGCCACCCCCGACACGGCCACCGGGTCGCACAGCGCGAAGGAACAGCCATCGCCGGGCGCGGTCACATCCACCCAAGCCACATCCTGCGCGGCCATGAAGGCCAAATCAGCCCGCAACCGGGTCGCTTTTGGCAAGAAGCTGACCATCGGCACGACTTGCCCAAGGGTCAGCAACGACAGCTCTGGGCCGTCTTTTGCCACACGCCCCTCCCGGATCAAATCCGACAGAACCGACACCGCGATATAGGCACCCGATGAATGGCCAACGACCAGAACTTCATCGACGTCGCTCTGCAAGGCCTCTGCAATCCGGTCGGTGAAGGCCTGCATCCGCTCTTCCTGCTCTGTCGGATACGCGCCCATCCCCTGCGCCGAAAAGGCGTAGTCTTTCATCAAATACCATGCCAGCAAATGATCCCTTCGCGCACACCACCGCAGGAACAGCCATGCCGCAATCGGGCCAAGCACCAAAATGGCGAACCACGCGCGTTCGCCAAAGTAGCTTTGCAATAGCCACGCGCGTCCCTCGATCAGCGCCAAGACCTCTTCGCTGACATACATAAATGCCAAGAATACGGCGAACCACAATACCCCCGCGAGGAGCGCCTGCCCAAGAAGCACCGCGACCGGATAAAGCGCCGCGATTACCGGTCCTTTGCGCAGCCGCATCAGGCGAAACAACGCCCCCGAGCCGATGTAGATCCACGCCGTCCGCAGCAATTGCCAGTAGGTTCCCGCGATGCCCGCACTCATCCCCTTGCGCACGATATCGGCCCAGTAAAGCACCTCCAGATCGGTGGAAACCTCTGCCCCTTCGATCTGCGCATTCACGTGCCAGCCAAACCGAGCGCCCTTGGGCGCCGTGCCATTCTCGATCCGGTAACCCGAGATGTCGGCCTGCAACGCCGCCTCGCGACGATACCTCTCCCGGTACGCACGTGGCGGCACCGGGTCGAAACCGGGGATATAGAGAACGTGGCGTCTAAAAACCTGCGTCATAGCCGCAGCATAGCCCCGGATTACGGCAGGGCTAGGGCCGATTAACCCAATTGCCCCAATGCCGGGAAGGTTTCCAACAACCAGAAAGAGAAGGCCGAAAACGCCCCGGTCAGCAGGGCCAAGCCGACGATGATCAAAAGCCCGCCCATGATCCGCTCGATCAGCCTCATGTGGCGCTTCAGCCGCGTCATCAGCCCCTGCGCCCGGTCAATGAAAGCGGCCGCCAAAAGGAACGGGAGGCCCAACCCAACCGCATAGACGCCAAGCAACATGGTACCCCGCTGAACGCTGCTCTCTTGCGCTGCGATCGACAGGATTGCCCCCAATTGCGGGCCGATACAGGGCGTCCAACCAAAGGCGAAGGCCAAGCCCAACACATAGGCCCCCAGGGTCGATCCGCCTTTGTCGCCCGCGTCCAGCCGCGCTTCACGGTCCAGCAAGGGGATGCGGAAAACGCCCAGAAAATGCAGACCGAAAATGATCACCACAACGCCCGAGATACGCGCCAGAAGGATCTGGTTTTGCAAGAAGAATTGCCCCAACAGGGATGCTGTGAAGCCCAAAAAGATGAAAACCGTCGACAGCCCCATCACAAAAAACACCGCCGCCAGTAAGGCTTTGCGCCGTGACGCCCGTGCCTCGTTCTGGATGTCGCTCATGGAGATCCCGCCCATATAGGCAAGATAGGGCGGCACTATCGGCAACACGCAGGGGCTCAGGAAACTCAGCACCCCTGCGGTCAGCGCCACCAACATGGCCGGCAGAATCGCGGCGTCAAAAAGATCAATTCCAAACATGCCCCACCCTTATGCCGCCTGCCCGCCGCCGTCACGGGGATGCGTGGTCACATTCCCGTGGACGCCGCCCGTTCGCGGCCCTATCCACGAAAGCATGACCGATATCGACGCCCGCGACCTGCTTTGCCCCCTGCCCGTCCTGCGCCTGCGCAAAGCGCTGGAGGCCTCGGCCCCAGGGACCACACTGCGTCTGCTCGCCACCGATCCCGCCGCTCTCATCGACGTGCCCCACTTCTGCACCGAGCAGGGCCACCGCTTCCTCTCAGCAACTGAGATCGGCGAAAACACCACCGCCTACACCGTCCAAAAACGCGCCTAAACGTTCAAGATCAAGCGCCGCGCTCCTGCTTCATCTTGGCAAATACAACTCAATCCGCCGCCTGCCAAATAGCCTGCCGCCCGCGTCCCTTCACGCGCCGAAGGCCACGATCGCCTTTGGGTCCCACGCCACGCGGGTCCGTGCGCCGACCTCCAACACCTCGCGCCCGACAACATTGCGCATCGAAATCCGCACCGGCCCCGCCGCGCCGTCCAAAGTCACGTCGTAATAGGTCATGTCCCCGTAATAGACGACTTCCTCGACCCGACCCTCGGTCTCCCTCGCGCGTGTCGCGTCCCCCTCATAGAGGATCGACAAGGTCTCCGGCCGCAACCCGACCGAGCATTCACCCACCACAGCGCCCCCCGGCATCTGCGCAGGCTCCAACGCCACCGTGCCAAGTCCTGCCACTTCAACACCATCCGCCGTCGCATGGGCGGGCAGGAAGTTCATCACCCCGATGAAATCCGCCACCCGTTTGCTGGCGGGGCGCCGGTACAGCACCTCTGGATCATCCAGCTGCGCGATTTCTCCCTCAAACATTACGGCGATGCGGTCGGACATGACCAAGGCTTCCTCCTGGTCATGGGTCACGAGAACAAAGGTAATCCCCACTTCGCGCTGGAGCTTCATCAACTCCACCTGCATTTCTTCGCGCATCTTGCGGTCGAGCGCCGACAAGGGCTCATCCAGCAACAAAACCTTTGGTTTCAGGATCAGCGCGCGCGCCAAGGCGACGCGCTGGCGTTGTCCACCCGACAGGGCGTGGGCCGCGCGGCGGCCCAAATGCCCCAGCCCGACCATCTCCAACGCCTGCCCAATAGCGCGGGTCTTTTCCGCGGCACTCATCGCAGCTCGGCGCAGGCCGAAACCTACGTTCTGCTCTACCGTCAAATGCGGGAAGATCGCGTAGCTCTGAAACACCATATTCGTGGGGCGCAAGTTCGGTGGCACCCCGGCCATATCCCTGCCCGACAGAGTAATCGCGCCGGAAGAGATTTCCTCAAACCCAGCAATTGCCCGCAGAAGCGTCGTCTTCCCGCAGCCCGACGGCCCCAGAAGCGAGAAGAACTCCCCCTTGCTAATCTGGGCCGAGATATCGCGCAGCGCATGATAATCGCCGTAGTATTTGTTCACGTTCTGCAAAGAGATAAGTGCGTCGGTCACAAGAACCCTCCCGCATCAGATTGACCCGCCCGGCGCAGACCCCGGCGGCGGAAGATATCGGCCACGATCAACAGCACGATCGACAAGGCCACAAGGATGGTGCCAAGCGCCATGACCACCGGAAGCCGTGCCGGAAAACGCAACTGGCCCCAAAGGTAAACCGGCAAGGTCGGCTCATTGCCGGACAGGAAGAACGCGATGATGAATTCATCGAGGCTGATAATGAAACAAATCAGCAGCGACGCAACAATACCCGGCGTCACCAAAGGCAAAATCACCAACCTAAACGCCCCCAGGCGCGTCTCGCCCAGATCAATCGCCGCTTCCTCCAGACTGTTATCAAGACCCGAGAAACTACCCTGCAAGATCGCGATCGCAAATGGCATGCACAGCAACGTATGCCCGCCGATGATCGTATAAACAGAGGTGTTCAGCCCCAATTGCATCAACACCACCAACAGCGAAATCGCGACGATCACTTCGGGCAACACAAGGGGCAGCATGATGAACCCCATGATCCCCGCCTTGAGGGGAAAGTCATGGCGCGTGGCCGCGCGCGCAGCAAATAGCCCAAGGGTCGTCGATAAAATCGCCACCGACACCGCAATGATGAGTGAGTTCACCGTGGCCTCGTGCAGCGCCGGGATGGTGCGTAGCTCGGCAAACCATCCCCAGGTAAAGCCTTGTAATGGAAAGGCAATGATCGTGCCGTCGTTGAAGGCAAACACCGGTAGCAAAATGATCGGCGCATAAAGGAAGATCAGATAAAGGACGGCGAAGATGCCAAGGGCAGAAACTCTCATATCCCCCACCTCCCCTTGGGCAAGAGAACGGCAATGGCAACCGCGCCGCCTGCCATGATTGCGGCCATCAGCCCCAAGGTTCCCGCCGGCCCCAAGAAGGCGTCGCCATTTAGTAAGATCCACCAAAGGGCCGCGATTTCAGCCACGGCGGCAGCCAACGTCAAACAAGTGCCCCGTAGCCCGCCTCCGATGCTGTCCGAGAGGTGGACCCAAAACCGGACATGCAAAATCCCCCAAGCCAGCGTGATCGTCACGCAAGCCATCGCAAAGACCGCTAAAGTGGCCCCCATGGGGCGGTTCGATAGGTCGAAGATCTGCACATAGATCATATTGGCAATCATCGTGCCCCCCGACCCGCCCACAAGGCGTGGTGTCACGTAGTCACCAACCGTTGGGATGAACACGATCAGCACAGCCGCCAGAACGCCGGGCATCGCAAGGGGCAAGGTCACGCGCAGGAAGGTCATCACCGTGGCCTCTCCCAGATCACGGGCCGCTTCCAGCAGGTTGCGGTCTATCTTCTCCAGGCTCACGAAAATCGGCAGGATCGCAAAGGGCGCAAAAGCATGGGCCAGCGTAATGACGACCGCATTGGCGTTGTAGAGGATGAAAGACAGCGGCTCCTCGATCAGCCCAAGACCCATCAACGTGCCATTCACCGGCCCGTCATAGGCGAGGATCACCCGCCACAGAAAGATGCGGATCAGGTAGCTGGTCCAAAACGGGATGGTAATCAGAAACAGCCAAAGCGCCTTCTTCTGCGGCCGAACTTTGAAGCTGATAAAATAGGCAATCGGGAAGGCTAGGACCACTGTCACCGCCGTGACCGAGGCCGATATCCGCAAACTGCGCAGCATCAACGCCCGGTATAGCGGATCGGTTAACGCCTCGGCGTAGTTCTCGAGCGTCAGTGTGCGGTCGATTGTCAGAAAATTCTGCGTCCAGAAGCTGAACAAAATGATCGTCAGCAGCGGCACCGCCAGCAAAAGTACCGCGTAGATCAAGGCCGGGCTGACAATAATCAACCCCTGCTTTGCGTCTTTCGACAAGCCTAACCCCATGTAGCGCCGCGTCCCCTATCCAGCAATCAAACCACGATTGCCGTTTCCCACGTTAACCACAAGTGGAAGCGTTCAGGCAGCAGAAATTTACTCCGGCGCGTCTGAGGTTAAGGCAATTTGCCCCTTGTCTGTGCAATCGGGTCAAAAGATCAGAAAAGTCGCGACGATAAGGGTAAGGACCGCCAAAAGCACAAGCAGCACAAGTAGTGGTTTTCGGTTATAGGCTGGGGTCGGCTCCCAACAGGCGCCGCAATGGGAAGCCCCATACCGCAACATGTGGTCACATCTCTTACAGTTGAAAAAGCGCAACTTACCCCGCGCCCGGCGAACACTTCTGTCCATTCCTAACTACCTCGGCCCGACGGCTCAGCGCTCGCCCAGACACAACAAAACAATACAAATCTACGCGCCAGATGAAAGAAATCGACGCGGGCAAATAATTCTCGTGACTAGCCGCTTGGTTCGACCATGTCGCAATAAGTAAATATTAGGTTAACAGATCTTAATGGGTCAAGAAAAAGTGGGCCGATCCATCGGTTGACCCACAAAAAAAGCGCGGCCAAAGCCGCGCTTGATTTGATTTTGAGCAAAAGCGTTTAGCGCTTGGAGAACTGGAAGCTCTTACGGGCTTTCGCCTTACCAAACTTCTTACGCTCAACAACACGGCTGTCGCGGGTCAGGAAGCCTGCCGCTTTCAGCGCGCCCCGCAAAGAGGGCTCGTACAGTTGCAATGCTTTGGAAACGCCGTGGCGAACCGCGCCGGCCTGACCGGAAAGGCCACCGCCTTTGACCGTCGCCATGACGTCGAATTCACCTTCAACACCGGCAACCGAGAACGGCTGGCGCAGCATCATCTGCAAAACAGGACGCGCGAAATAGGCGGGCATGTCTTTGCCGTTCACGGTGATTTTGCCGGAACCGGGCTTGATCCAGACACGGGCGACCGCGTCCTTCCGCTTGCCGGTGGCGTAAGAGCGGCCAAGCGCGTCGCGCTGGGGCTCACGGGAGATGGTCTCAACAGCAGGAGCTGCTGCGTCAACGCCCTCGACAGAACCTTTGAGCTCTTCGAGCGATGTCAGGGTCTCAGCCATTATTTCGCTCCCCGTGTGTTTTTGGAGTTCATCGACGCAACGTCGAGAACGATTGGATCTTGGGCTTCATGGGGGTGCTCGGCGCCCGCATAAACGCGCAGGTTGGTCATTTGCTGACGCGACAGCTTGCCGCCGGGCAGCATGCGCTTGACGGCCTGCATCAAAACACGCTCAGGGTACTTGCCCTCAAGGATCTGGCCCGTGGTGCGGGATTTGATCCCACCCGGATAGCCGGTGTGCCAGTAGTTTGGCTTGTCACGCTTGTTGCCTGTTACCTGCACCTTGTCGGCGTTGATAACGATCACGTTGTCACCCATGTCCATGGACGGAGTGAACGTGGCTTTGTGCTTGCCGCGAAGACGCATGGCGATAACAGACGCGAGACGGCCCAACACGACGCCTTCGGCGTCAATGATGATCCATTTCTTGTCGATATCCGCCGGCGTGGCAGAGAAGGTTTTCATCGGTATTTTCCTTACGGGTCTGCGCATTGATGCGCGGAAGAAAAACGAAAGAGGGCACGCGCCCCCTCAACATGGGTGTCTTCTAAGCATTGATGCGCCCGCGTCAAGGGCTTCCACTACCGCAAAACCACACAAAAACAGCACCTTACGCATAAGGTATTATTTTACCCCACACTTTTTCATCGCTTTCCCTGCATTTCCAGCCCAATTCCCTTCGGTGCGCCGCTTTTCCCCCTTGCAGCCACCGCTCCCGCGCGCCCATCTTCGGCCCATGAACGACACGCGCAACACCCCCCCTCCTCAGACCGACACCCACCTGACCCATCAGGGTGGCGAAACCTATGCGGGCACGCACCTCATCATCGATCTGCACGAGGCGACCAACCTCGATGACCAGGCCCTCATCGAGCAGACCCTGCGCGACGCGACCAAGGCCACGGGCGCTACACTCCTGCACCTGCACTCTCACCGCTTCTCGCCCCAAGGGGTCACCGCCATGGCGATCCTCGCGGAATCCCATATCTCGTGCCACACTTGGCCCGAGATCGGCTACGCCGCTTTTGATATCTTCATGTGCGGTGCCACCGATCCCCATGCCGCCATCCCGATCCTGAAGGCCGCCTTCACCCCGGCCCACATGGATGTACGTGAACTCCACCGCGGCGCCCCCCCGCCGTAACGCGTCCTCCCTCCTTCATCTTGGAAAATACACCTCCGGGGTATGCGGCTTTTCTCTTGGAAATGCCGCAAAGGGGCAGCGCCCCTCCAGCGCCCCCCGGGGGCGCCACAAAGACTCACTTAGGCGGCATCGAGTAGGTCATCGACGCCCTCGCCACAGGCTCATCGAACCCTTCCGAGAAGATCAAACACTCCCCCACCGCCAAGACGCGCCCAATCTTCAGCAGCCGACACTCACAGATCAGATCAACCCCCGCGACAGGCTTGCGCATAAAGTCGAACGAGCCCCCCGTGGTCACCGCCAAAGCCTCCCGCCCCTTCATCGCCAACACCGCAATATAGACGGACACATCCGCCAGCGCGAACATCGCCGGGCCCGACACCGTGCCACCGGGGCGCAAATGTCGCTCTGCCACGGGCATCCGTATGCGCACCGCGCGGTCCGCCACTTCCTCGATCACGAAATCCCCTCGGACCTGCGGGAACACCTCGTCCAGATACGTCGCAATCTCTTCTGCCTGCATCATCACGGCCATCGCTCTTCCCCCCTCTCGCGTTGAACGCTACCCTTCCCAAAACCATCCACCTGCGCAAGGGACACCTGCTCTCCATGTCTGAACCCATGTCTGACCCGCTCGTGATCCGCGAGGATCGCGGTGCAATCACGCACCTGACCCTTAATTCTCCCGGCAATCTCAATGCTCTATCAGACGAGATGCTCGCATCCCTTCAATCCGCGCTGGACGCCCTCGCCGATAGCGCCTCCCAAAAGGTGATCGTGCTCAAAGGCGCAGGCCGCGTTTTCTGTGCAGGTCACGACCTTAAACAAATGCAGGCCGCCCGTGATCACGCGGACGAGGGCACCGCCGCGTGGAAAGACCTTTTTGACCGTTGCTCTCGCCTGATGCAAACGCTGCCCCAAATGCCGCAACCGATCATTGCGCAGGTCCACGGGCTTGCTGCCGCTGCCGGGTGCCAATTGGTTGCATCTTGCGATCTGGCCGTCGCCACAGAGGATGCCCGTTTCGGCGTGAACGGCGTCAACATCGGCCTCTTTTGCTCCACGCCCATGGTCGCGCTCAGCCGCGTCATGCCCCGCAAACAGGTGTTTGAGATGCTCACCACCGGCGAATTCCTCTCCGCCTCCCGTGCCCGCGATCTTGGCCTGATCAACCGCATCGCACCCGCCGACCAGCTCGATGCAACCACTGCAGAGCTGGCCGAAACTATCGCCGCCAAACTGTCCTCTGCTGTGAAGGTGGGCAAGCAAGCCTTCTACGACCAAGCAGACCTCCCGCTTGCGCAGGCCTACGCCCTGACCGGCGAGGTCATGGTCTCCAACATGCAAAACCGGGACACCAATGAAGGCATCACAGCCTTCCTGGAAAAGCGCCCCCCCGATTGGCCCAAAGAATAACCGCCTACTGTGAGGAGGGCGGGAACCGCCCGAGGAAGGCCCTATCCAGAAGGGATCATACCCCGAATAGCGCGCCGTATTTATCGTCCAGATAATCCAACAACGGCGCCTCGGAAATCTCGGCCCCCGTGGCATGGATGATCGTGTCTCTGGGGCTTCGCAACCCGCCATGGCGCTGCAAATTCTCGCGCAGCCATGCCAATGCAGGCCCCGGATCACCGGCCTCAAGGGCCTCATCCACCCCCGGCACATCGCGTCGCAGCGCTGCATTCAGGCACCCGGCATAGACGTTGCCCAATGCGTAGGTCGGGAAATAGCCAAACAGCCCCACCGACCAGTGCACATCCTGCAACACCCCGTTCGACGGCTTGTCCACCACCATCCCGAAGTCCGCTTTGAACCTTTCGTTCCACGCCTCTTCCAGATCAGCAACTTCCAACGTGCCGCCAAATAGCTGGCGCTCCAGATCAAACCGCAACATGACGTGCAGGTTGTAGTGCACCTCATCGGCCTCGGTCCGAATGTAGCCCGTCTTAACGCGGTTAATCACCCGTGCCATCTCTTCCGCCGGGGCCGAAAGCGCCCCGAAATGCTCCGTCATGCGCCCATGCAAGAACCGACAAAACGGTGCCGAGCGGCCCAACTGGTTCTCATAAATCCGGCTCTGACTTTCATGCACTCCCATCGAGACACCCTGCCCCAATGCCGTCAGGCGCAGGTCTTCCGCGATATGCAACTCATAAGTCGCGTGGCCGACTTCGTGGATGGTGGAGTACAAACACCCCATCGGCTCGCCCTCATCGACACGCGTGGTGATGCGCACATCCGCACCAGAGCCAGAGCTGAACGGATGCACCGCCTGATCCAACCTGCCGTGGTCAAAATCATAGCTGAACCGCTCTGCAATCTCTCGGCCCAGTGCCATCTGCGCGGCCTCGGGGAAGGTGCCGCTCAGGGCGTCGGGCATCTCCACGCTTGCCAACCGGTCGCGCAAACCCACCAAACGTGGCCGCATCCGGTCAAATAACGCGCCAATCTCGGATGCCGTCGCGCCGGGCTCATAATCTTGCAACATCGCGTCATAAAGATCGCCCCCATCGGCAATCGCCGCCGCTTCTTCGCGCTTCAGTGCCACAACCTTCTTCAAGGTCGGCAGGAACGCCGCCACGTCTTCCGCCGCTCGCGCTTTGGCCCAGATCCCCTGACTGACCGAAGTCAGCCGCGCCAGTTCCGCCGCCAAATCCGCAGGGACTTTCACCGCCCGGGCATGGCTGCGCGCGATCTCTCGCACCTGGGCCTTGTCCACATCGGTTTCCGGCTGTGCCTGCGCCAGCCATTCCCCCACCCTTGGGTCCGTGCGCCGGGCATGCAGCACGCTTTCCAACGCCGCCATCTCTTCGCTGCGTTGCTCTGCTGCGGCAGGGGGCATCATGGTTTCCTGATCCCATCCCAAACGGCCCATGACCTGCCCCAAGGCCTCAGTTGTGCGGTTGAACGCCAGTAGGTCTTCCAATGCGGCCATCAGGCGGCTCCTCTCACGGATTGGGGCAGCGGGTAACGCGACAAGAACCGCGCCCGCATGATGAGGGTGATCAGCACGACCGCCCCGAATTGATGGACAATCGCCAGATACCACGGCGAAGAATGCATGACCGTCACGATGCCCAGAACGATCTGTCCCAGCATCATCACCATGACCCAGTCGAAGGCGCGCTTAGTGGCCACCCGGGCCGAGCGTCTTGCCGCGACCCAAGCGCCAATCCCGAAGGCCAGCAGCGTGTAACCCACCATACGGTGGATGAACTGCACCGTTCCGTCATTCTCGAAAAGGTTGCGATACCAAGGCTCAATCGCCCACATGTCCGGCGGCGTGAACGCCCCCGCCATCAAGGGCCAGTCGATAAAGTTACGCCCCGCATCAATCCCCGCCACCAAGGCGCCGATCAGGATTTGAACCATGCTCAGATGCAATAGCCCCGTCGCCATGCCACCCAACTTGCGGTCTCCGTCACGGCGCGCGGTCATTAACTCGGCCTCCGCCCGTGCCAATGTCATGATGTACCACGCCATCAAGGCAAGGATCACAAACGCCAGCACTAGATGCACCGCCAACCGGTACGAGGCCACATCAAACATCCCGGGCGCCATCCCCGATGACACCATCCACCAGCCCGCAAATCCCTGCAAACCGCCCAATGCCCCCAATAGCAGCAACCGGCCCGTCCAGCCTACAGGCACCGATTTGCTCGCCAAAAGCGCCACAAATCCAACGGCCCAAACCACGCCGATCAACCGCGCCCACTGCCGGTGGCCCCATTCCCACCAATAGATCACCTTGAATTCCTCAAGGCTCATGCCGCGGTTTTGTTCCTGATACTCTGTTGTGGCGCGGTAGGCTTCCAACTCGGCCTCCCATGCCGCCTCATCCAACGGCGGCACAGCGCCCGAGATCGGCGCCCACTCGGTGATGGATAGCCCCGAGTCCGTCAGCCGCGTCAGCCCGCCCACAGCGATCTGCACCACGACCATGGCAAACAACACCATGATGAACAAACGCACCCGCCCGCGCCCGCGTCCGCGGTCCCGGCTCACGCCGCCCGGTGTCGCTGCGGGCTTCTGCGCCCCGTCCACGTCTTCGAAAATACTGCGTTGGCCAGCCATGACGCGCCCCTTATCTCGTCTCAACACCTGACCTATCGCGCCCCCGCACGCCCTTCAAGCGCCCGCGACCTTACGCGCGACCCCAACTTCCTCGTTCTTCAAATATTCCCGGGGTCTGGGGCAGCGCCCCAGTCGACATCAGCCACAAATACCGCCCTCAGGTATGGCTCACAGATCCTTGCGCCGCCCCTCGGCCCATCTCACCATTTGCCGCATCACGCCGTGCAGGGTCTGCACATCGGCCCGGGTCAGGTTCAACCGCCCCCATAGGTTGCGCAGAGTCAGCTTCATGCTCTCGGCTTTCGCAGGCGGCCAGAAAAATCCGGCCTCCTCCAGCCGTTCCTCGTAATGCGCCCCCAGCTTCTCCAACTCCAGACCGCTGGCAAACTCGGTCTTGGCCAGAGCCATGACCTCGGGCGCGACATTGGTCCCCTGACGCTGCCACTCATATCCGCAAAGCAACACACATTGCGCCAGGTTCAGGGACGGAAACGCCGGGTTTACATCAACGGAAATCACCGCATTGGCGGGCGCCACATCGGCGTTTTCCAAGCCGGCCCGTTCTGGCCCAAACATCACGCCGACCTTGCCGCCTTGGGCAATGATCTCTCTCGCTTGTTCCATCGCCCGCTCGGGCGTTACGATAGGCTTGGTCAGCCCCCGGTCCCGGGCCGTTGTGGCAAAGACGTAGGTACAATCACTCAGCGCCGCGGGCACGTCGTCAAACATCTGAGCTTCATCCAGCAAGCGCCCCGCGCCGCTGGCCAGCGCCACTGCCCGCTCATTCGGCCAGCCATCGCGTGGGGCCACAACCCGCATCCGGTCGAGGCCAAAGTTCCACATCGCCCGCGCCGCCGCGCCGATGTTTTCGCCCATCTGCGGGCGCACAAGAATGAAGGCGGGTTGCGAGGCGCGCAATGGCGGCGCTGTGGGCGGTGTATTGGGCTGATCTGACATGGGCCTGCCCATAGCGCTGGGACGGGCCCCGTGCAAGCATACTAAGGGCACGTCCCCCTCCTTGGGCCATTGCTCCGCCGTGCGTTGGATTGTATCAGCGAGCCAACCCAATTCTGCGGCCCCGTGCCCCAAAGCCACACAAAGAGTTTCCATGGACGATCAAGATCCCCAAGAGACCCCGCAACTCTACCTGATGACGCCCACCGCATTCGAGGTCGATGTCTTCGCCCCGCAACTGTCCGCCCTGCTGGACGCCGTTGACATCGCTTGCCTGCGGCTTGCGTTGAGCACCGAGGATGAAGCCGCGCTTTCGCGTGCTGCCGACCAAATTCGCGAAATTGCCCATGCCCGAGACATTCCCCTTGTGATTGATCGCCATGTGCAGCTGGTCGAACGCCTTGGCCTTGACGGTGTGCATTTGCTCGACGGGTCGCGCAGTGTGCGCGACACCCGCAAGGTTTTGGGCGCGGACGCGATCATTGGCGCGTCTTGCGGCACTTCGCGCCACGACGGCATGAACGCCGGAGAAGCGGGCTCAGATTACGTCAGCTTCGGTCCCGTTGGGGAAAGCGCCCTGGGCGATGGCAGCCGGGCCGAGCATGACTTGTTCGCTTGGTGGTCACAGATGATCGAAGTGCCGATTGTCGCCGAAGGCGCCCTGACGGCAGAACTGGTAGAAGCCTTCGCGCCTGTGACGGATTTTTTCTGCGTCGGAGCCGAGATCTGGCACGCCGACGACCCCGTCGCTGCCCTTCAGGCCCTGACTGCCAGCCTGCGCTGACCGGCCTGCAACACCGCCGCAGTTACCGGTCCGTTCCAGTTTAACGGGCCGCTTCAAAGCCCGCGCGCACTGCATCCTCAGCCGCCTTGGCCAAGGCTTTGCGGTTGTCGGCATGTGCTACCGGAAGCGGCGCGTGGTATTGCACCTGCACATCGCCCCGCCCCGGCGTGGCAAGAATTTGCAGCAGGCTTGGTCCAAAATCCATATCGCCCCACCACCCGTAATGCCGCCGATCCGCGCCTTGGGGGGCGGTGTAGGACAGGGTCACGGGTTGAATGCTGACCCGATCCCTTAGACGCTCGGCAAAGAATGCCTGAAACAGCGTGGTTTTGAACGGCAGCACCCGCTCTCCATCGGTCGACGTGCCCTCGGGGAAAAACAAAAGCTGATGGCCCGCAATCAAACGGTCCTCAAACAATCGCGTCTGCACGGCGGCCTCGGCCCGTTGGCGGCGGATGAACACGGTGCCCGTCGCCCGAGCCAACCAGCCAATCCCGCCCCAACCGCTCACCTCGGATTTGGCCACGAAATACATCCGCTTGTTGGCGTTGAGAACGAAGATATCGAGCCAGCTCACATGGTTGCACACAAAGGCCCCCGGCGTGCGCATGGGCGTGCCTTTGACACTGCGTTTCAGGTTCAGGCTCCAGCAAGCCACAATGCACACAAGCTGCGTCAGATAGGGCGTGACGGGACGCCTTTGTCCGGCAAGCAACCGCTCGGGCAGCCGCAAAATCAGCAGCGAGGGGAAGCAGATCAGCAAGATCGCCAGCAAGGGCGTCGCCCGGCATATAATGCGCACAGCCTCTGACGGGCCGATGGCGCGTGGCTGAAGCGTCTCGGGGCCTTTCCACGGTTCAACCACGCAACGCGCCCCTTTGATAGATCGCCCGGTGCGTCGCGGACATGCGCGCCACGTCCATGACAAGACAGACATCAATGCAGTTAAACGCGCGGTCGATATAGGCCCCCTCGCCCACAAACCCGCCAAGGCGCAGGTAGGCCTTGATCAGCGCAGGCATGGCCCGAATGGCCGCGGGACGGTCAAGATCGTCTTTTGCGATCAAGCCCATCGGCTGCCCCCCCTCTGCACGGGCCTTGGGACGAATATCTTCGGGCGCAAGGTGGCGGTGGTGCAGCAAAGACAGCGGCCCGGCCAAGGGCGCGGGGTCTAGCCCGTGGAAACTGGCGACGCCGAACATCACCTCGATCCCGTGGTCCGCGATATAATCGGCAAGACCGTTCCACAGATGCAGCATCGCTGTGCCGCCGCGATAATCGGGGTGTACGCAGGACCGCCCCAGCTCCAACAACGTCCGGCCCGAGCCGCGCAGAACGCTAAGGTCATACTCATCTTCGGAGTAGAATTGCCCCGCCCGCGCGGCCCCATCCGAGCGCATCACGCGGTAAACACCCACCACCTCATCCCCCGCCGCGCGTCGATGATCTGACAGGATCAGGTGGTCGAAATGCGGGTCAAAACGGTCCATCTCCAAGCGGGCGTCGTGGTCCACCATCGGGCCGGAACCGCCCAGTTCCTCGACGAAGACACTGTAGCGCAGACGCTGTGCGGCGCGGATATCGGCGGGTGTCTCAGCCAGCCTCAGCGACAGATGTGGCTCATCAATCTGCATGGTTTGGGGGGGATTTCCCTGAAAACAGCGCCTATCTGGGGCGCGGGGCGGGTTTACCAGCCTCTTGCGCATTTGCAAGTTTGGCGCAACGGTAACAAATCGAATTTGTTTACGGGCGTTAAAAGAGCATTAACCATTTGGCGCTAGCCTTCAGTGACATGTCAGGAGGGATACTCAATGAGCAACGCTACCTTGTGCCCGTCCAAGACCAACTTGCCTTCGTTCTCAAAGTTGACGGTTACCCGCCCTGAAATGTTGGATTGCACCTGCCCACGGCCCCATTCGGGCGCGGCGGGATTGCGCACGAACATGCCCGGCGCAAGAATGGCGGTGATGTCTGCGGCGGAATTGTCTTTGTCCATATCAGGAAAGAGCCTTCGATGCGGGATGAATTGATTAATCCGGCCACGCATTTGGCCGACTTGGTGGCCTCACGCCTGTGCCATGACCTAGTTAACCCATTAGGCGCAATCGGCAATGGGGTTGAGCTTCTGGAAATGACCGGAAAGGCCGATGGCCCGGAGGTTGAGCTGATCCGCGACGCCGTGCGCGCGGCTGAAGCGCGGATCAGGCTGTTTCGGCTGGCCTTTGGCGGCGCCGCGCCTGAACAACTCACGTCCCTGCGCGAAGCACAGACCGTGGTGGAAGGCTATTTTCACCAAAGCCGCTTTGCTGCGGTATGGATGGCGCAGGAAGATCGCCCGCGTCAGGAAACCAAGATGGCATTGCTGATGTTGCTCTGCGCCGAGGCGGCTTTGCCCATGGGCGGCACCATTCGTATCGGTCCCGATCCCACTGGCCATTGGCAGCTGGAGGCGACGGGCCCAAGGGTGAATGTGGATGAAGACCTGTGGGACATCCTGCGCTCGGGCGGCCCATCCCCCAATCGGCCCCTGCGCCCGTCCGATGCACAATTTCCCGTGCTTCTGCGGGCGGCGCAAGCACTCAGCTTGATCGTGAACTACGTGGCGGAGGCCGAGACTTTTCGCATGTCTACCGCCTGATCCCTCACCCTTCAAAGCGCGCGCATACCCGCCCGGAACCGCCGCATGTTCTGACGATAATGATCGGCCGAGGCCAATAGACCCGCCCGCGCGGCCTCGTCCAATTCGCGCACGACCTTGCCGGGCATTCCCATCACCAGCGACCCATCGGGGATCACTTTTCCCTCGGGGATCAACGCGCCCGCGCCGATCAAACAGCCCGCGCCGATCTTGGCGCCATTTAGCACCGTGGCCCCCATGCCGATCAAACTGCCCGCGCCGATCACGCAGCCATGCAGCATCGCCTTATGGCCGATGGTGCAATCGGGCCCGATCAACAGCGGGCTTCCAGGGTCCGTATGGCACACCACGTTTTCTTGCACGTTAGAGCCGGCGCCGACGCGAATTTCCTCGTTATCGCCGCGCAGGGTGCAACCGAACCACACGCTTGCGCCTGCCTCCAACACCACATTGCCGATCACGTTGGCATCGGGGGCGACCCATGTGTCTTCGGCGATATCGGGCGAGATAGCGTCCAGCTCATAGATCATTGATCTAACTCCTCAAACTCCGCTTGCAGGGCGCGGACATGAGTTTGCAGGCCGGGCTGCTGCTCGCGCCGCAAACGCTCTGCGGTGATGATCGTTTTCAAGCGTTCTTCGGTCACCAACAGGTTATCGTTGACCAGAACGTAATCGTAGGCGTCCCACCGGCTGATTTCATCCCAACTGCGGCGCATCCGCTTTTCGATCACCTCGGCACTGTCTTGCGCGCGCCCTTCAAGGCGCTTTTTCAGCTCGGGGATCGAGGGGGGAAGAATGAAGATCGACAAGGTGTGCTTGCCAAGGTCAGAGTTGCGGATCTGCTGTGCGCCCTGCCAATCAATGTCGAACAAAACATCACGTCCGGCCTCAATCGCGCGGGACACTGGCGCCATGGGCGAGCCGTAGAAATTGCCGAAGACATGGGCGTGTTCGAGCATTTGACCATCGGCGACGAGGCCCTTGAACTCGGCCTCTGCCATGAACTGATAGTCCTGCCCATCCACCTCGCCAGGGCGCGGGTCGCGGGTGGTGGCCGAGACCGAAAAGCTAAGGGTTTCGTCCCATGCCATCAGGCGTCGCGCCAGGGTGGATTTGCCCGCCCCCGATGGCGACGACAGGATGATCAGAAGGCCCCGTCGTTTCGGGTCATGTCGGTGCGTTTCAGTCATGGTCATTCCACATTTTGTACCTGCTCGCGCATCTGATCTATGGTCAGTTTCAGGTCAAGGCCAATGGCCGTCAGGGCCGTGTCTGCGGATTTCGCGCAAAGCGTGTTGGCCTCCCGGTTGAACTCCTGCATCAGGAAATCCAGCTTGCGCCCCACTGGGCCGCCCTCGGCCACCAGCGCTTTTGCTGCCTCGATATGGGCGGAGAGGCGGTCGATTTCTTCGGTCACGTCGCCCTTCACCGCCAAGATCGCCACTTCCTGCGCCAGACGTGCCTCATCCACGGCATCGGTTTCCTCCAACAGGGCCGCGACTTGCGCCCGGAACCGGCTGCCTTGCGCCTGTGTCCGCTTCTCGGCGGCGCTGGCGGCTTCCTGCGTCAGTTGCGCCATGCGGTCCAATTGTCCGTTCATCACGGCAGTCATCGCAGCACCTTCCGATGCTCGCATGGCAACGAAGGCGTCGATCAGCGAAGCGGCTTCGGCCATCAGCAGATCGACCGAAGGGAGCGCTACGTTATCCGCGCCATCCATGACACCGCGCATCCCCAGAACGTCCACGGCGGTGGAGTGGGTCAGGCCGCCGTTGGCCCGCGCCTCCACCTCGGAAATCATCTCCAAGGCAGCATCCAGCGCCTGTGTGGACAGGCGACTGCCCGCCGTGGCCACGCGGTTCAGGCGCAGGCCGAGGGTCACATTGCCCCGCGTCAGCGCCTTTTGCAGCGCGGCGCGCAATGGTTGCTCTAGCGGGGCCAACCCATCAGGCAAGCGCAGCCGCAGGTCCAAGCCCCGCCCGTTGACCGAGCGCATGTCCCAGCTCCATGAAAAGCCCTCCATCGCGCCTTCTGCGCTGGCGAATGCCGTCATCGACGCAAGCCCCTTAGCCCCCATGTTTTCGTCCCGTGCCATTAACCATCTGTCAATTCTCCCCCTGCCCGAACAATTTTAAACAGTGTATTCGAAAAGGGACAGGAAGTGCAGCACGGCGATAAGACGCGCCGTATGTTGCACGGTCACAGGAAAGGTTCTGGTCCCTTGGCATTCAACGTCAGACCAAACAACGTTGGAGTGTGCGAGATGAGAAATACCTACGATATGACCCAGACGCAGCCCGATATGGGCGGGCGGATCACCAGTGTTCTGCGCTACTGGGACGAATTGCGCGGCGACCGCGTGGCCCCCGGCCGAACCGAGATCAGCCCGGCTGCGATCACCCGCCACCTGTCGCGCATCTGTATTCTGGAACGTCCCCGTGCCGGCACCGTACGGGTGCGCTTGGCCGGGGCCACCATGTCCACACGGGCCGGGATGGAACTGCGCGGGATGCCGTTTCGCGCCTTGTTCGAGCTGGACGACCGCAACCGTGCCATGGACGCCGCCGAAACTGCGATCACCACGCCTGCGGTCAGCATCCTCTCCCTCGCCCGGCTTGAGCGTTCCGGCCCGGTGCCCGAGGCCCAGATGGCCATTTTGCCCCTCACCGATACGCGCGGCGCCCTGACACGGGCCTTGGCGGTCTATTCCGAGCGCGCGGCGGTAACGCCTTTCGTGTCCGATATGCGCGGGCGCTTTCATGTAACCGACAGCTGGACGCTCGATATTCCCGAAAGCGGTCCGATCATTGGCCCCATGGGCGATACGACGCCGGGCCAGCTGATCTCGACCCGTGTGATGCGCCCTCGATTGGCGACGCAAACGGCCACGCAAGTGCAGGACCAAGACACGCCGCAGGTCCGGCCCGTGTTTCAGGTCATCACCGGCGGGCTTTCCTAGGCCCCGCACAGCCCCACACAGGCTCACCATAAAAAACGGCGGGTTGGCCTGTGCCACCCGCCGTTTTCCTTTGTCTTTTGCGCCGTGGCGCAGAGCCGCGACTTACGCCGTGGCCCGCATCGCGCTGCGGTTTGCCGAAAGCTCTTCCGCCACCAAGAACGCCAGTTCCAGCGATTGCGAGGCGTTCAGACGCGGATCGCAAGCGGTGTGATAGCGCGAGGACAGATCCTCGTCCGTCACGGCCCGCACGCCGCCGGTGCATTCGGTCACATCTTGGCCCGTCATCTCGAAGTGGACACCGCCGGGGATCGTACCCTCGGCACCGTGAACCGCGAAGAATTCCTGCACTTCGCGCAGCACGCTTTCAAATGGACGGGTCTTGTACCCGCTGTCGGCCTTGATCGTGTTGCCGTGCATCGGGTCGCAGGTCCAGACAACGGGGTGTGCTTCTTCTTCCACGGCGCGGATCAGCTTGGGCATGTGATCGCCCACTTTGCCTGCACCGAAGCGGTTAATCAGCACGATGCGCCCCGCTTCACGGTTGGGGTTCAGCGTGTCGAGCAGCTCTTTCAGATCCGAGCGCGTGAGCGTCGGGCCGCATTTGATGCCGATCGGGTTCTGCACACCTTTGCAGAATTCCACATGGGCCCCGTCGGTCTGACGGGTGCGGTCGCCGATCCAGATCATATGGCCAGAGCCAGCCAACCATTTGCCCGAAGTGCTGTCCAAACGGCAGAGCGCCTCTTCATACTCCAGCAAAAGCGCCTCGTGCGAGGTGTAGAAATCAACCGTCGAAAGCTCGTGGTTGGTTTCCGAGGTCAGGCCCGCTGCGGTCATGAAATCCAGCGCATCCTGAATGCGGTTGGCCATATCGCGGTATTTGCCTGCATCGTCGCTGTCGGTGAATCCAAGCGTCCAGGAATGAACGTGGTGAATATCAGCAAAACCACCGGTCGAAAAAGCACGCACCAGGTTCAGCGAGGCTGCGGCCTGGGTGTAGGCTTGCAGCATCTTGGCCGGGTTGGGGATACGCGCGGCTTCGGTGAAATCCAGATCGTTGATGATGTCACCGCGGTACGAGGGCAGCTCCACACCATTTTGGGTTTCCGTGGGCGCCGAACGTGGCTTGGCGAACTGGCCTGCCATGCGGCCGATCTTTACCACAGGCACCTTCGCGCCGTAGGTCAGCACCATTGCCATCTGCAACATTACTTTGAACGTGTCACGGATGTTGTCGGCCGAGAATTCCGCAAAGCTTTCTGCGCAATCGCCCCCTTGCAGAAGGAAGCCTTCCCCACGGGACACGGCGGCCAATTCGTCGCGCAGGCGACGCGCCTCGCCTGCAAACACAAGCGGCGGATACTGACGAAGCTGCGCCTCGACCGCGCCAAGCGCGTCGGCGTCCAGATAGTCAGGCATTTGAACGCGCGGTTTTGCGCGCCAATCAGATTTCGTCCAGCTGCTTGCTGCGGTCATAACTTTCTCCAATGTCGCAGGGATCGAAGACCTCTCTACACAAGGCCCGCCCCGCTTCCAATCCCGGAATTTCCTAATCTACGACATCGAAATTGCCGCCGTGGGATTGCGCAAGCGCAATATAAGTGCTTTCGCTAATTCTTACGATAGGTATGCCACGCCTATTCGGCCACATCGGAAGGTTGAGAAATGTCGGACAAAGGTGCCCGCCTGCGCCCAAACGAAGGCCCGAAACGGTTTATCTTCGTGTTGCTGGATCAGTTTACCATGCTGTGTTTCGCCTCAGCCGTGGAAGCGCTGCGCATCGCCAACCGCATGTCGGGCCAAGAGTTGTATGAATGGACCCTTGCGGGCGAAGGTGGCGAATACGCGCAATGTTCAGCCGGGATTTGGTTCCGCCTCGATAGTGACCTTGATGAACTGAGCCGCGACGATGTGGTGTTGTTGTGTGGTGGTATTGATGTGGCCGGGGCGACAACCAAACGCCTGCTCAGCTGGATACGGCGCGAGGCCCGCAAAGGTCCGGTGATCGGCGGGTTGTGCACGGCGGGCTACACCTTGGCCAAGGCGGGGCTTCTGGACGGCAAACGCGCCACCACCCATTGGGAGAACCAAGACAGTTTCGCTGAAGAGTTCGAGGATGTGACCCTTACGAAATCCGTCTTCGTGGTTGATGGCAATCGGATCACCACGGCGGGGGGAACGGCCTCGATTGATCTGATGCTGAAACTGATCGCCGAGGATCATGGCGAAGATCTGGCCAATCTGGTCGCCGATCAACTGATCTACACCTCGATCCGAACGGACCAGGACACCCAACGCCTGTCGATCCCGACGCGCATCGGCGTGCGGCACCCGAAACTGGGCCAAGTCATTCGGATGATGGAACAAAACATCGAAGACCCGATCAGCCCCGCGCAATTGGCGATGGATGTGGGCATGTCCACGCGCCAGCTCGAGAGGCTGTTTCGCCGGTATCTCAACCGCTCTCCGAAGCGGTATTATATGGAGTTGCGCCTTGGCAAAGCCCGTAACCTTCTGATGCAGACGGATATGAGTGTAATCAACGTGGCGCTGGCGTGCGGCTTTGCCTCTCCGTCGCATTTCTCCAAATGCTACCGCGCCCATTATGACACGACCCCTTACCGCGAACGTGGCAGCCACGCGGCCCGCGTCAAAACATGAACAGGCGGGTGCTCTTCGGCGGCATCATCGGCCTTATTTTGGTGGCCGGTGTTTCGCTGATGATGGGAGGCCCGCAACAATCGCTCCGCTCTTTGCGCGATGCTCGTGCCTTGGCGGCGCTGCCCCAAGTGCCCGTCGCGCCACTTCTGCGCTTAGAGGACGGCACGCCCGACGTTGTGATCTTTGAAGACGGTGGTGAAGGGTGGTTTGAGTTAGATATCACCGCCCTGCCCGCCGATACCCAGATCGGATTTCATACTGGCCGGATGATTGATTTGTTTGCCGGCGGCGATCACGTCCCGGTCTATTGCAGCAGCCAACGCACAAAGGTGCTTTGGACCATACGCGACGGGCATATCGCCGATGATTACGCTTTCTGCAATCCGCGCCGGATGGACCTTGGCCCCTTGCGTGAATTCTCGACCGCCGTGGAGATGATCGAACAGGACCTCCCCCGTGACGCCGTGCTGGAGCTGCGGGCCGAAGTGGCTGCCGACCCTACCCGTGCGATGATCTCCGGTCCGCGTTCGATGGTGCCTTATACACAGCGCTACATCCTCACGCCGCCTCTGATGTGGTATCTGGAGGGTGTCCCCCCGTACCGCCATGAGGTTGAAGACGAGATCGAAGCTCGGATCATCGCGCATTTGGGCCACGCGCAATTGGCCTTCCGTCGTCGCCCCAGCACAAACCCAAACCTCAGCTATCGCGGCGGCGACGGAGAGGCTGCGCCGATATCTGGCATGGCGATTGCCCACAATGGCACCACCGGTATTCTGCCCGGTGTCTGGGGTGAACCCTATGAGATTTGGATTGATTGCGTCCCCGAAGCCTGCGCCAACATCGCAACCCTTGATCTAAACGGCCTGTTCGACAGGGGGCGTGATCTTGCGGGCCTACGCGGCGCTTTGAGCCAAATGGTCGAGAACCCAAACCCCGAAGGCACCCCCACACCGCTGGATTGGTATCCAACGTTGGCCGAGCTGGAATCTGGTGCGACGCGCATCGCAGAGCCGATCGAAATCACCTATCAGACCCGCTACATCCAACGCCCCTAAGCGTCCTTGAACCGCGCTGCACGCCCGCCGCGACGCCCCGTCGGCGGCTTATCCGCCAAGCCTTCTGCCAGAACCACCTTCATCGGATGATCCGCTGGTTCCGCCGCATATCGCTCTAGCAACGCCTCGATCATGGGCGCGTGGTCATTGGCCTGAACGCTCAGCGCCCAATCCACAAAAATCGACCGGCATTCAGGCGCCGAGATGCCCTCTATCTTGAAGGCCTCGCGGATCAGGCCCTTGGGGTCATTGGGGTCTTGGTCATTCATGGTGCGGTTACTCGGTTGGAGTTAGAATTTTGTTGATTATAGCGGTGGCGGTCTGGCGGGATTGGTCCAACTGCGTCACCAAATCCTCCGTCGCCGTCACCCCGGCCATGCGCAGCAGGAAGGCGCGGCCCCCTTCGCCGGTATTGGCGACCTCCAGGGAGGCATCGGTCAGCAAGCGCCCGCCTTGGGAAACGGTCTGAAACAGCCCGTAGGCTTGGGCCAATTGCGCCGCGTCCTCTGCCCCGATCAACCCGGCCTGAGCGGCCGCCTCGATCTGCGCCAGACTGCCCTCCACGGCGCGACCCGCTGACAAGGCCAGCGCTTGGGCTATCAGCGCAATGTCCTGCAACCCGCCCGCCCCGTCACGCACTGACCATGTGCTGCCCGCCCGCCCCGCCTCTTGCAGGCGCGCGCGCATGACGGCGGCTTCGGGCAAAACGCTGGCGTCATCTTTGCGGCCCTCGATCATCGTGCGCCGGATCGCGTCTACGTCACGCGCCAAGCTGGTGTCGCCCGCCACAACACGGGCGCGGGTCAGGGCCATGTGTTCCCAAACCCAAGCCTCCTCTCGTTGATAGCGCTCGAACGACGACAGCGCCGTGGCCACCGGCCCCTGCCCGCCCGATGGCCGCAAACGCATATCTACGTCGTAGAGCTTCCCCTCTGCGGTGCGCGCGCTAAGCGCCGTAATCATCGTTTTGGTCGCCTTGGCAAACCAGCCGCGCGGATCGAGGGGGCGGCGTCCGTCGGTCATTTCCACCCCTTGGGCGTCGAAAATCACGATCAGGTCCAGATCCGAAGTGGCGGTCATTTCGCGCACCCCGAGCGATCCCATGGCCAAAACCACACCGCCCCGCCCCGGTGCCTCTCCGTGGCGCCGGGCCACATCGGCGCAGACGCAGGGCCACAGGGCCGCTACGACCGCTTGGGCCACATCGGAATATTGCCGTGCCGCGTCCTTGGCGTCGATCAGCCCGCGCAGCATGTGAACGCCGACACGGAAGTGCCACTCTTTCTGCCAACGCCGCGCGGTGTCCAACTGCGCCTCGTAATCCAGAGGGGCCAGAGTTGCACCAAGGTCATCGGCCAGACCCTGTGCACCGGGCCAATCCGCAAAGAACTGCCCATCAAGAACCGCATCCAGAACCCGGCTGTGCCGCGACAGATAGGCCGCAAGGCCGGGGGCCGTGGCGCAGATATCAACCAGCAAATCCACGAGGCTCGGGTTGGCATCAAAGAGCGAGAATATCTGCACTCCCGCAGGCAAGCCTCGTAGAAATCCATCAAAGTTTGACAGCGCCTCGTCAGGGCGGGCGGATTGGGTGAAACGGTTCAGAAGATCGGGCTTGAGGCGTTCAAAAATGGCCTGCCCGCGTTCTGACTTCAGGGCCGGATAGCCGGGCCAGCGGGCCACGATATCTTGGGCCGCCTCCGACAGAACCGGCGCGACACTTGTGCTGGATTTGGAGGCGTAGAGGTCCTGGGTCAGGGTGGCGACCGCATCCAACCGCTCCTCCAACATTGCGCGATACCGCGCCGTGTTGTCCTCGCCGCTTAACCTTGCGAGGCGGTCGAAACCTTCCGGCGTTTTGGGCAGGGAATGGGTTTGCGCGTCGTCGATCATCTGCAAGCGGTGTTCGGCCTCGCGCAGGGCGGCGTAGTGATCGGCCAACGTGCTGGCGTCTTCGCGCGTGATCCAATCGGCCCTTGCAAGGGCGGCCAGCGCCTTCACTGTGCGCGGCTGGCGCAGGCTTGGGTCCCGGCCCCCGGCGACAAGCTGGCGGGTCTGGGCGAAGAACTCGATCTCACGGATACCGCCGTGGCCGAGCTTCAGGTTTCGCCCTTCCAGCTCTTTCCCATGCAGGCCCTTATGGTCGCGAATGCGCTGGCGCATATCCATCGTTTCGGCCACGGCGGCAAAGTCCAGATGCTTGCGCCAGACGAAAGGCGTTAACGCCGTTAAGAAATTCGCCCCCGCCTTCGTGTCCCCCGCCGCCGGACGCGCCTTGATATAGGCGGAACGTTCCCACGTCCGGCCCTCGCCCTCATAATACCGCTCTGCCGCTGTCATAGAGATGCACACTGGCGTGACCGATGCATCGGGGCGCAAACGCAAGTCGGTGCGAAACACGTAGCCGTCCTTGGTGGGATCATTCAGCGTCGCGGCCATGGCGCGGGTGGCTTTGATGAAGCCTGCGCGCGCCTCCATTTCCTCGGCCGGACCATCGAAGCGAGAGTCATCAAACAAGCAAATCAGGTCGATGTCGGAGGAGTAGTTCAACTCTCCCGCTCCCATCTTGCCCATCGCCAAAGCCACCATTCCGGCCCCATCGTTCACAGCGTCGGCCTCGGTCTGGCCGGGGATCTTGCCGCGCCGCGCTTGCGCCGCCACATGCACCGACAAAGCCGCCGCCACACAGGCATCGGCGAAACCTGTCCAGGCCTGCGTGACAGTGGCCAGCCCCCAGACGCCACCCAAGTCCGCCAACCCCACCACCAATGCCGCGCGTCGTTTCAACTGCCGCAGGCCCGCGTCGATCGTGGAAACGGTTAATGTCGCTGTCTCCTCGATCAGGCCGGCGATCACCTCCTCCGGTTCTTCGGACAGGGCGTGGGATAGCCAATGGCCCTCCTTGCGGATCAACTCCGCCAGATAGGGAGAGGAGCCGGCGGTGCCGGAAATCAGCTCGGACAACTCCGGCGACAGATCGTGCATCTGGGTTAACGCCTCGGCCCCACGATCGGGCGCATAGGCAAGGGGCGTGCGGGTCAGGCGGGCGGCGAAGGGCATGAGCGGTCTTCCGGTTCGGTCCGAATGGAACTAGCTAGGTCACGAATGGAATGGCAGGGGATTGGGACAGTGTCAAAGTCGTTAAAGCGCGTGCGCCGTGCGTTGGAAGAAGCAGGCGTCACGGTGGAGGTGCTAGAGATGTCGGACGGCACGCGCACCGCCGCCGATGCGGCACAGGCGGCGGGCTGCGCATTGGACCAGATCGCCAAGTCGATTATTTTCCGTGATGAAGCCAATGGCGAGGCCGTTTTGTTCGTGACCGCAGGGGGCAACCTTGTGGACGCGGAGAAGGCCAGCGCGGTGGCGGGTGTGCCTTTGGGAAAGGCCGACGCGGGGTTGATCCGCAAGCAGACCGGTTTTGCCATTGGCGGCGTGTCGCCCGTGGGGCATCTGTCGCCGATCCGCGCGTGGTACGACCCACGTTTGCTGGATTTCGACGTGGTCTATGCCGCCGCTGGCACGCCGCGCCATATCTTTGCAATTGCACCGCAGACGCTGGTGGATTTGGCGGGTGCAAAGGCGGCGCAGTTTACGGGTTAAAGCCGTTAGGAAAGGTTAAGGCCGTTAAGATTTGACCGCCTTAAGCACAGATCGGGCGGCCCGGATACCGGGCGCTTCCTGCCCCAGCCCCAGCCGGTCCATCGTCAACGCCATGGCACCCTCTTGCCCGCTGTCACCGTGCAAAATCGCCTCAAGCCCCGCGCGAATGGCATCGGGTTTGCAGTTCTCGGCCAGGAATTCCGGCACGACACGGGTTTCCGACACCAGATTAACCAAGGTCACCGTATCAATCCGGATCGCGCGTTTCATGATCGCCCGTGTCAGCCAGTTCATGTCATAGGCAATCACCATGGGCGTGCCATTGGCGGCGAGTTCCAGCGACACGGTGCCAGACGCCGCAAGCGCCCCATCGGCGCAGGCAAAGGCGGCACGCTTTTGGACGGCGTCCGAGGCATCCACCACAATCGGTTGCTGCGCCCAATCCTGGGTCATCCGCTCTACCGTCGCGCGGGTATGGGGCAACGTGGGCAAAACCAGCGAAGCGTTAACGCCGTTAAGGGCTTGGCCGAAAACCGGCAGCAAACGCGATACTTCCGACCCCCGTGAACCGGGAAGCACCAAGACCACAGGACCTTCCGTCATCCTATGGCTACTGCGAAACGCAGACACTTCCGCCGCAGTCGCCAAGGGCTCCGACACCACCGGGTGGCCGACGAAATCGCAGGTCATCCCCGCCGCCTCCATATAGGGCGGCTCAAACGGCAGAAGCGCCAGAACATGGTCGATCACTCGGGCCATTTTGGTCGCCCGCTTTGGTCGCCACGCCCATACCGACGGGGCCACGTAGTGTATGGTCTTCAGCGCAGGGTTAGCGTCGCGGGCCAGTTTGGCGACGCGCAGGCCGAAATCGGGGCTGTCGATGGTGACCAAAGCCTCCGCCCCAGAGGCAGCCACAGCGCGGGCTGTCTCAGCAATGCGGCGCTTGAGGTGGCGGTACTTCGGCAAAATCTCGGCGATGCCCATCACGGCGAGTTCTTCATAGGGAAACAGCGACGCCATGCCTTGAGCCGCCATCATCGGGCCGCCGACCCCCACGGCCTCAACCGCCACGTCGATATCCGCGAACCCCTGCAACAATGCGCCGCCGAGGCGGTCGCCCGAGGGCTCTCCGGCGACGAGGAACAGCTTCAAGGGCCCGCCCGTAGGCTAATGCCTGTCTCCGCGCAGGCCTCCAGAATCGCGTCTCGGCCTAAAAGCAGCACGTTTTCGGCGGCAATCTCGATCCCCGACAGGCCCGCAGCGGCGGCGTTGTGGATCGTGTCGGGGCCAATGGCGGGCATATCCACCCGCAAATCTTGGCCCAGTTTGGGACGTTTCACCAAAACCCCGCGCGATCCGGGCATGGTGCGCCCGACGAAATCCAACATCACATCGGTGCCTTGCAGGGTTTCCACCCCAATCACCTGCCCGCGCGCCACGACAACGCCCTGACCCACATCGTGCGGACCCAAAGCATCGAGCACGGCGCGGCCCCGAGCGGTGTCTTTGTCAGACAAGTCTTCGCCCGCTAAAACGCCCACCGGAGCGACAAGGTCAGGCCGGATATCCTTGGCTCCGACAACCTTGAAACCCGCCCCTTCGATCACATCGATCACGGCGCGCAAAAGAGCATCATCGCCCTGCCCCATGGCCTGCATAATAAGCGGCATTTTTGACGCGGTCAGCGGGTCAAACGCGACGGGGTCCAGCGGTGGACGGGACATGGCACCGGCAAGGCAGACCTCTGTCACATCGCGTTTTCGCAATTCATCGAACAAAAGCCCCAACTGCTCGAACCGCGCATCCACAGTGGGTACGACGGAAACCGGCATCCCCTTGAAGCCCACCACTTCGGCGGAGCCTGCTTCGAGGAGTAGGCTCGGCAAGGCACCTTTTCCTGCTAAGATCGCGCGCATCGGATTACTCCGGCGTCAGGAATGAGCGGTCGCTGTCGCCCATCACAAAATCAACGATCTCGCGCACATAGGCGCTGTCGATTTCTTCACTTTCCCCAAGGCGGCGGGCGCGTTCCTGGAAACTGGTTCCCTCACCCTGCTTGAGCGCCTGTAACGCGGCACGCAAAGCGGTGATATCCGCCTTCGCGACGCCCGACCGCTTCAACCCCACAAGGTTCAAACCATCCAACTTCCCGCGCGGGCCCTGCACAAGACCGTAGGGGATGACATCATTGGTGACCATCGTAACCGCGCCAATAATCGCGCCGTGGCCAATGCGCACGAACTGATGCACCCCGGACAACCCGCCGATAATCACGTCATTTCCGACCACACAATGCCCCGCCAGCGCGGCAGAGTTCACCATGATGACCCGGTCGCCGACGATGCAATCATGGGCCACATGGGCGTTGGCAAGGAACAAGCCGTCATCGCCCACACGGGTAATCCCTCCGCCGCCTTCGGTGCCGGTGTTCATCGTCACACCTTCGCGGATACGGTTGCGTTTGCCCACGATCAGGCGCGTGCGTTCGCCGCCAAACTTCTTGTCCTGAGGGATCTCGCCAATGTTGCAGAACGGAAAGATCTCACAGTCATCGCCGACTTCTGTCCAGCCCGTGACGATCGCGTGGGATTTCATCACCACACCCGCCCCCAGGGTCACCTCGGGGCCGACCACGCAGAACGGGCCGATCTGACAGCCCGCCCCGACGGTCGCGCCGTCCTCGATCACCGCGCTGGGGTGAATATTGGCGCTGGCATCGATGGCCATTTAGCTCGCCTCCGAAGGGATATCCATCATCGCGGTGAAGGCGCATTCACAGGCCAGTTCGCCATCAACCGTGGCGCGGCCCGCGAATTTCCAGACCTTCGCGCCGGGTTTGCCACGGGTGGCTTCAACGTGCAGCTCCAACACGTCGCCGGGCACGACCTTGCGGCGGAATTTGCACGCGTCGATCCCCATGAAATAGACGAGGAAGTTCTTGTCAGCCAAATCGGCCGACACGCCCACCATCACAGCGGCTGTTTGGGCCATCGCTTCGATGATGGTGACGCCGGGCATAATCGGCACGCCGGGGAAGTGACCTTGGAAATGCGGCTCGTTCACCGTGACATTCTTGACGCCCACAGCGGATTGAAACGGCACGATATCACGCACCCGGTCCACCAGAAGAAACGGATAGCGATGCGGCAAGATCCGTTGGATCAGGTCGATGTCGGCGGTGGTTTGAACGTCGGCCGTCATGGCGGGTCTCCCGAAAGTTGTGTTGAATGACGCCTAGCAACTCCGCTCGCCTACGGCAAGAAGCGGCTATTGCTCGTCTGAGGTGACGCCCGGCAGGAAGATCAGCGGCTCGTCGTCCCCGTTCCCCAGGGCCTCATCAATCGCGACGATGGCGGCGTCAGTGATATCAACCGATCCCGCCGATAGCAGAACCGTCCGGCTGTCTAGCAGAACCGCGGCACCACGGGCCTGTACGATTTCCAGAAGCACGGGGAATGTTTCCTCAAAGAAACGTTGTTGCGCGGCCTCGGACTGGGCCTGAATATCTCGGCCCTTGGCATCTTGGGCAGCCCGGATTTCTACGACGCGGGTATCAAATTCATCGGCCAGTACGCGAAAATCTTCGGGCGACATCAAGGGGCGCCGCTCAGTCAGGTCCAGTTCTTCTTCGGTAAGCTGGCTTTCGATTTGGCGGTTTTCGGCGGCCAGCGCCCGGGATGCGGCATCCAGCTCTTGCTGGATGCGCTGCCCAAATTCCGTCTGGGTCAGGAGCCGGTCTTGATTGAGCACAAGGATCGAGGCGGCTGGCGGCGCAAGGGTCTGCGCCGACCCTACCGGGGCCGAGACAGCAAGCGCCGCCAACCCAAGGGCGGCGGCGCAAAGCAATGAGGATAACCTAGGCATGGGGGTTAGAAACGCGCCTCGACCGTGAAGTCAAAGGACCGGGTGCGATCATAATCCTCGTACTGCAAGGGGTGCGAGAAGTTGAACCGTAGTGGGCCAAGGGCCGTGTCCCAGAAGACCGACACACCAACCACCGAGCGCAGCGCGAAGCTGTCGTCTACCGTCGCAGGCCCCGAACCCAAGGTATCATCCAAGCCCCAGACGGAGCCGACGTCAAAGAACGCGCCGCCGGAAATCCCGTATTCCTCTGGCAAGCCGAGGGGGAATGCCGCCTCAAACCGAGCAACGGCGAAGTAGTTACCGCCAAGGGCGTTTTGGTTAACGGCAGCAGGGTTGGTGTCCCGAGGCCCAATGCCACCGCTTTCAAAGCCGCGCATCTGACGAGAGTTCAGCGTGAAACGGTTGGCCAAACGCGTGCCGCCGTCCAGCGCGTTGATCGCGCCGCCTTCAAACGTGGCGCGCAGGGTGACTTCTTCCCGAGCGACCCGCGTTTCCGCCTGAGCACGCACTTGCGAGCGCAGGAACTCGGTATCGCCACCCAAACCAGCATATTCGCCAGTGAAGGACAGGAAGACGCCCGCGTTGGGGTTCAGGCCCGTGTCGCGGTTGTCGAAGCTATAGGTGAAGCCCACGCGCGAAGTGTCGGCCTCATCGGCCTCCCGAACCAGAATGTCCGAGTCGTCGCCGTCGTAACCCGACGTTTCATCGTGGTCGTAGTTGTAGAACAAGGCCAAACGGCTGTTCTCGCTCAGGGGGAAGGCCAGGCTTGTGCCAACGCCATAGCGAGTGAATTCCGCACTGGAATCGTCGTCTTCCGTGATCCCGTAATAGGCTGATAACCCAAGGGCTAGGTCGCGGCGCATGAACGCAGGCTCCGTGAAGGAGAAGTTGAACGACTGCGATCCATCGGTGGTGTTGAAGCCCAAGGCAAGGGCCTGGCCCCGGCCGAGGAAGTTCGTTTCCGAGAAGTTCACCGCAAGGCCCGCGCCCGAATCTGTCGAGTAGCTGGCCGAGAACCCGAGCGAGCCGGTGGGCTGCTCTTCCACGTCCACATCCACGATAACCTGCTCGGACGAGGTGCCTTGGCGACCGGCCACTTGCACGTCAGCGAAGAAGCCCGTGGCGCGAATACGCTCGGCCGCGGCGCGAACCTGGCGGGCGTCCATCGGGTCGCCTTCTACCACGTCAAACTGACGGCGGATCACCCGGTCCAGGGTGGTCTGGTTGCCCTCAATGTCGATGCGCTCCACGAACACACGTTCGCCGCGCGAAATCACGAATTCCACGTTCACGATCAGGTTTGCGTCGTCGCGCACAAGGCGTGGTTCCACGCGGACGAACCGCAAGCCCTGATCCGACGCAAGATTCTCCATCCGCGTAATCACGTTGTCGATGACGCGCGGGCTGTACCGCACCCCTTGGCGCACGTTGATGACGTCTTGGAAGTCCGCGGCATTGGCACCGGGCATTTGCGACACAACCGAAAGGTTGCCGATGCGGTAGCTTTGGCCTTCGCGGATGTTGAAAGTTACGAAGTACGCGCCCCGGTCCCGGCTAAGCTCTGGCGTAACCGATTGAATGGCAAAGTCGATGTAGCCGCGATCTTGGTAGAAGTCGGTCAGCAACTGACGGTCCAGCGCGATGCGATCTTGAATGAATGTGTCCGAACGGATCAGCGCGTGGAACAGGCCCGCTTGGGTCGACTCCAGAATTTGGCGCAGGCGACGGTCCGAGTAGTCACGGTTGCCGACAAAGGCGATGCGCTGGGTTTCCACAACGGACCCCTCAGAGACCTCAAACACCAGATCAACGCGGTTATCGTCGCGGCGGATAATCTGCGGGGTGGCGGTGGCCGTCAGGCGGCCCGTCACACGGTAGGCTTCTGTGATGGCGGCGGCGTCACGCTCTGCGGTGATCGGAGAGAACACGCGGCGCGGGGTGGATTCGAGGATAGCCAAAAGCTCATCATCATCCAGGCGGCGGTTCCCCTCCACAGCGATGCGGTTGATCGTCGGGTATTCCACGACCGAGATCACCAGCGTGTTGCCACGGGGCGAAACCTCGACCTCTTCAAACAGGCCCGAGTTCTGCAAGCGTTGCAGCGCGTCGTTCACCTGCCCCGCAGAAACGGTCGAACCGGGCTCGATGCCCGCGACCTGAAGCACGGAAGCATCGTTGGTGCGGATATTCCCCTGCACGTCGAAGCTGTTGAATCGGAACGATTGCGCGTCAGCCGGAGCGGCGACAGCGACAAGCGAAAGCACGAAAAATACAGGGGCAAGCAGCCGCCCCACGTGTGACGTGAAGTGCGCAAAAGCACGAAGGACCATGGTATCCCACCCTTTGGTCAAAATAGCAGACAGGACGTGGGTATCCTGCGCCCGTCAGGTAGTCAAACCCCTGATGGGGTATGGGTTGTGTCATTTCAAAGGTTTGTCACAATCTGTGGCCCTCTCGACACGGGAAATGCCCATCAAAAAAGGCGGTCGGCAATAAAATGCCGCCGCCTTAACGCCGTTAACTTTTTGGTTTTGACCGTTTTAGAACGGGCCAGTGATCCGGAGGAGCCAGCCTGCAAGGGTCAGCGCGGCCACAATCAGAAGCGGCGCAAGGAAACGGTCCGTGTTCAGCGACAAAAGCTGAGTCATTCCGCGGGTGCTGTCTGTGAGGTAACGCATGGCAACCAATTCCGTTTGATTTCGTTGCCCTCAATATCCGGGCCAAATGTGGCTATACCTTGTTCCTCGCAGGGAGTTTTGAAGGTTACGAAACCCCATCCTCCCTGCCCCGCCAAAGGCGCAACAGGCAGGAAACACAGGGCAATCAGCGCCTTAGGGGCAGAAGATGTCGTTGGTCAGCGCAAACGCCATCAGCGACAGCAACAGCGCAAGGCCCACCATCATGAAGACCTTCAGCACCTTTTCCGAAGGCGGCTTGCCCGCCACCGCCTCATAGGCGTGGAAAACAAGGTGGCCGCCATCCAGCACCGGGATCGGGAACAGGTTCAGCAAGCCCACGGCAGTGGACAAAACGGCAATGAACCAAATGAAGTTGTCCAGACCTTGGGACGCCGCCGCCCCAGAAGTTTCCGCAATCCCCAAGGGGCCTTGCAAGTTACAGGTCGAAATCGCGCCGGTGATGATGTGCTTCAGGCCCGACAAAGACGAATTTACCACAAACCACGTCTGACGCGCGCCAGAGGTAAGCGCATCCCACGGGCCGACGGACACTGTTTCAGGCTCAAAAATCAGGCCGCCGGTAATGCCGATCAGCCAGCGGGTCTCGAACGTGCCCTCGGAGGTAGGCAGATCGGTGGAGCGTGGCGCAAGGGTCAACTCCAGCATCTCGCCTTCGCGCCAAACGCTCAGGTCCAGCTCCGCCCCTTCAGAGGCATCCACCGCTTCGCGCAGTTGCGAGAATCCATAAATTGGCGCCCCGTCCACGGACATGATGACATCGCCCTCGGCAATCCCCGCCGCGATGGCCGCCGATTGCGGCGCCACAGATCCGACGATGGGCAGAAGCGGGAACGCGGCCTCTACCTGCATCGGGGCGTCATCGCGAACGATATCGTAGGTCACCGTCTGCTGCGGATCGAGAGAGCGGCTCAGCTCATAGACATCGGTTAAAGAGGCAACAGGCTCCCCTTCAATCGCGGTAATCAAATCGCCCTGCTCCAGCACAGCAATCTGCTCTGGCACCGGGATCAAACCGCCGACAATCGCCTCATCGGCGGCGCGACCATTGACCAAAAGCACGCCCGCAAAGATCAGAATCGACAGGATAAAGTTGAAGATCGGCCCCGCCGCCACGGTGGCCGCCCGCGCCCAAAGCGGCGCGCCGGGCATGGTGCGGCGACGCTCTGCCGCGTCCATCTCGCCCAATGCCTCCCCATCGGCCCCGGCTGACGCCGCATTGGCATCGCCCAGAAACTTCACGTAGCCGCCAAAGGGCAGCGCCGCCAACTGCCAGCGCGTGCCGTGCTGGTCCACGCCCGACCACAGCACAGGGCCGAACCCGATCGAGAACACCTCGGCATGGATGCCCGACCAGCGCCCCACGATGTAGTGACCGTATTCGTGGATCGCCACGATGATCGACAGGGCCGCAACAAAGGCCAGAAGGGTGAAACCGAAGTTGCCGAAGGCGGGGAGGAATTCCATTAAGCGTTCTCTTTTTGCTCGAACCGGGACGTGATTATGCGTTTAGCCATGTCTCTGGCTATTTGGTCAGTCTTGAGGACGTCCTCAAGGTTTTCTGGGGCAATTGAAAGGCTGCCTTGTGACGACATCGCGTCAAGGGTGTCCGCCACGATGCCTGCCATATCCATGAAACCGATCTGGCCAGCAAGGAATCCATCCAAGGCGATTTCCTTGGCGGCGTTGAAGATGCAGCCGCTGGTGCCACCGGTCTCCATCACCTGCGCGGCAAGGGCCAGCGCGGGGTATCGGGTGGGCGACGGGGCGTGGAATTCCAACGCGGATATCTGGGCAAGATCCAGCCGGGAAACCGGCAAATGGGCGCGATCGGGATAGTTGAGCGCATAGCCGATGGCGTGGCGCATATCGGGCGGACCAAGGTGCGCCATCAGCGCCCCGTCGTTGAAGCCAACAAGGGCATGGATCAAGGATTGCGGGTGAATCACGGTCTCGATCTGCGAAGGTTCGACGCCGAAAAACTCTTTCGTTTCAATAAGCTCCATCGCCTTGTTGAACATGGAGGCGCTGTCGATCGTGATCCGCTGCCCCATGTCCCAATTGGGATGCGCGCCCGCATCTGCGGGGGTGGCATTAGCCAAGGCGCTTTCGGGCCAATCACGCAAACCGCCGCCGGACGCGGTGATGATGATGCGTTCCACGGCGGCCATGTCCTCGCCCACAAGGGCTTGGAAAACGGCGGAATGCTCGGAATCGACGGGCAGGATCGTGGCCCCATGTTTGGCAGCCTCGGCCAGCAGAAGCGGGCCCGCGGTCACGAGGCTTTCTTTGTTGGCGAGCGCCAGCGTGGTGCCATGGCGCAGGGCACGAAACCCCGGCGCAAGACCGGCTGCGCCAACGATGGCGGACATGATCCAATCGGCGGGGCGGTCGGCGGCCTCCAGCAGGGCTTTGGGGCCAGCGGCGGCCTCGATGCCCGATCCCTCCAGCGCTGCGCGCAGGTCGGGCAGCAGATCCTCCTCGGCTGTTACGGCGATGCTCGCCGAAACCCTCCTCGCATCTGCGGCGAGTTGGGCGATGTTGCGCGCCCCGGTCAGGGCCACGACATCATAGGCGCCCAGATCACGGGCGATCAGATCAAGGGTGTTTTGCCCGATGGAGCCTGTCGCCCCGAAGATACTCACCCGCTTCATGGAGCGACGGGCGCCCCAATCGCAAAGCCAAGCAGCACAAAGGCCAGCCCGGCAACGGTGAAGGCCCCCAACATGCCGTCAAAGCGATCCAATGCGCCGCCATGGCCCGGCAACAGGTTAGAGCTGTCCTTGACCCCTGCCCTGCGTTTCAACGCCGATTCCGCGATATCGGCCATCTGCGCGGCGAACGCCACAAGCACGGCGAAAGCCACCGCAATCGCGATCGTGGACAGCGGATCATCGGCCTGCCAGCTCACCGCCAGCGCAATCAGCCCCGCCATGATCCAGCCAGATACCGTGCCCGACCATGTTTTATTCGGGCTGAGAGAGGGCCAGAACTTCGGCCCGCCGATCAGCTTACCAAAGAAATAGCCCGACACATCGGTGGTGATGACCACGGCCACCACCAGCCACATGGCGAAGGGGATGGATTGGTGCAGGTAGAAAAACAGGAACGTCGCCAGCGGGATCATCGCGCCGAACAATGTCTCGAGCCGCGATTTGCGCACCGGGATCGCGGTGATGATCATCGCCCCGATCATGACTGTTGCGGCCATCGGCGACACCGCCAAAAAGCCATCAGCCTCGGTCACCAACGCATGTTCAAGAAGCAGCGACAACGCCAGCAGTGCCGAGCTGAGCACCGTGCAGACCATGGCGAAGGGCCGTGTAAGGCGGATGATGAGGCGGAAGTACTCCCACACCATCACGGCCCCGAAAATCGACAGCAACAGGGCCAGGACCAAGCCGCCAAGCCACAGACCAAGGCCCGCAACCGTCAACAAAACAGCGGCCGAGGCGATGCGGGGCAATAGATCCGCGAACTTGGGGCCCGAAGCCGATTTGGGTGCCTCCGCCATGACTGTCGTCAGGCCTTTACCGCGCCAAAGCGGCGGTCACGGGCGCCGAAGCGGCCCACAACGGTCGCAAAGACGTCTGCCGTGAAATCCGGCCACAGCGTGTCGATAAATTCATACTCCGCATAGGCCGACTGCCACAGCAAGAAGTTGGAAATCCGCGCCTCTCCCGAGGTACGGATCACCAGATCAGGGTCTGGCAAGACGTGAGTGTCGAGGTATTTCGGAAACGTCTCATCGCAAACATCGCGCGGATGCAGTTTGCCCATGGAAACATCGTAGGCCATGCGTTTAGCGGCCCGCGCCACCTCATCGCGGCCACCATAGTTCAGCGCGATTGTCAGGTGAACGTGGTCGTTATCGGCGGTCAACAGCTCCAGCCCGTCCATCAGATCGACCAAGGCAGGCTCCAACTTGACCCGGTCACCGATGAAACGCACGCGCACCCCTTCGTCGAGAAGGTTTTGTGCCTCGCGCCGGATGTAGCGCTTGAACAGCTTCATCAGCCCCGCCACTTCCGTCTGGGTTCGCTTCCAGTTCTCGGTCGAGAAGGCAAAGATCGTCAGGTATTTCACCCCAAGATCAGGGGCCGCCCGCACGATCTCCTGCACCCTTTTGGCCCCCGCATGATGCCCCACCAACCGAGGCCGGTGCCGCATCTGCGCCCATCGCCCGTTGCCATCCATAATGATCGCAACGTGCTTGGGGGCCTTTGTCTTGTCAGACGGGCTTGGCATGGCGGGGCGTCCTTTCGGGGGGCGACCAGAAAACGGGTGCAGGTCTATGAATTCTACATCCAATCCGGCGAGGGCTGGGGCCAAAACGGCGCCCTTTCCCTCATCCAGATCATATAAACCTTAAACTTGCATGATCTCTTCTTGTTTGATCTCCAACTGATCGTCCACGCGCTTGATGAACGTATCGGTCAGCTCTTGCACCGCGCCTTCCCAGAATTTCTGGTCGTCTTCGCCAAGACCGTCGGCTTTGGCTTTCTTCACCTGATCCATGCCATCCCGGCGCACGTTGCGCACCGCGACCCGGGCGTTTTCGGCGTAGGTGCCGGCAACCTTGGTCAATTCCCGGCGCCGTTCCTCGTTCAACTCGGGGATCGGCAGCATGATGATCGTGCCGTTCAACTGTGGGTTGATGCCAAGGCCACTTTCACGAATGGCTTTCTCGACCTTGTTTACAAGGCCCTTGTCCCAAACATTCACCGTCACCATGCGCGGCTCGGGGACGTTCACTGTGCCCACTTGGTTGATCGGCGTCATCGCGCCGTAGGCGTCCACCATCACGGGCTCCAGCATGGAAGCACTGGCGCGCCCGGTGCGAAGCGAGGCGAATTCGGTGCGAAGCGATGCAATCGCCCCCTCCATCCGCCGCTCCAGATCATCAGTGTCGAGCATGAAATCGTCGGACATATCGTATCGGCCTGCTTTTGTTTCTTTACTGTCGATGCTTGTAACCTGCCACGGGGAGGTTCGACAACACTCCATCTTTGGGTGGTACTTTCTCGCGGCTCTGAACGGCTTATTTACCCTTTGTCCCTAGGAGACAGGTCTTCGGCGTAAGGAGGCTGACCATGGCGACAACGACGGTAAACCATCTATACATCGGCAAATTGACGATCATCGACAATAACGAAGCCGATTATGACACTGATAATGCTCAGGCCATCCAAGGCACCTATGGTCACGGGGATCTGGAGATTGTCGAAGTCACCCAGAACGACCCTGAAGGGGACGGTATTATCCATGATGACGAACATGGAAGCGGCGATACAATAAGCTACACCACCAGCGATGGCAGCTATACGCAGCCCGTGGACGCCTCCATCCTATATAACGCAGTCGTCACGGCACGGGATGGCACCCAGTTTTCGACCTCTCTTATCGTAAAGCAAATGCAAAACGGCGACACGTTTGTTGTCGATCCGGAAGGGGGCAGCCTCGACAATATCAAGATCACAAGCATCCAGCTTGTCTCGCCGGCCTCTACAAATTACGTCGGGGCCGCCGAGCGCTACTCGGTCGAGAATTCAGTGGTGTGCTTTTGTTCTGGCACCTTGATCGATACGCCAAACGGCCCGGTGCGGGTGGAAACGCTGCGCCCCGGCGATCAGGTGCTTACCGCCGATCACGGCCCCCAGACCCTGCGATGGATTGGCGGGCAACGGCTGCCCCACCCCGGCCTCCATGCCCCGATCAAGATTTCGACGGGCGCGTTGGGCAATGGATTGCCAAACCAGCCCCTGGCGGTCTCTCCACAACACCGCATCTTGGTGCAATCGCCCATCGTGCAGCGCATGTTCGGCGTGACCGAGGTTCTTGTACCCGCCCTGCGCCTGCTGGATCATCCCGGCGTGGCCCAAGCCCCCGGCGACACGCCGACGCGGTATTGGCACATGCTATTTGATAGGCATGAAGTCGTCTGCGCCAACGGCATATGGGCAGAATCGCTGTTTCTGGGGCCAGAGGCGGTGAAATCCATTGGCGCGGCGGCGGTCGCAGAAATCCTGTCGATCTTTGCAGTGGACAGCCTGGACGATCTTGAACAACTCACCCGAACCCACGCGCGCCCGGTGCCCGCGCCCAAACGCCAGAAGCGGCTGGCACAGCGCCACATTGCCAATTTGCGGGCGTGGCAGGCCCAAAGACCCGCCACAGCCCTGCCTAGTCGTGGACGCGCGTGAACGTGCCCTGCCCCGACAAAATCGTGCGGAACCCGCCCGGTTCATCAAGGGAAAAGACCATGATCGGCAGGTCGTTTTCGCGGGCCAATGCGATGGCGCTGGCGTCCATGACGCCCAGATGCTGCGCCAGAACCTCGTCATAGGTCACGGATTCGTAGCGCTTGGCATCGGCGTGCTTGGCGGGGTCTTTATCGTAAACGCCGTCCACCTTGGTGCCCTTGAAGATCGCCTCGCAATCCATCTCCGAGGCTCGCAGTGTCGCCGCCGTATCGGTGGTGAAATAGGGGTTCCCGGTGCCCGCCGCAAAGATGCAAACGCGCTTCTTCTCTAGGTGACGAATGGCGCGGCGGCGAATGTAGGGCTCTGCCACCTCGTTCATCGTAATGGCCGAAATGACGCGGGTATAGACGTTCAGGCTTTCCAACGCGCCCTGCATCGCCAGCGCGTTCATCACTGTGGCCAACATGCCCATGTAATCGGCCGTCGTCCGCTCCATCCCTTGGGCGCTGCCTTGCAGACCCCGAAAGATGTTGCCGCCGCCGATCACCAGGCAGATTTCCACGCCGAGCTCATGAACCGATTGGATTTCCTTGGCGATCCGCTCCACCGTGGGCGGGTGCAACCCGAACCCCTGATCGCCCATCAGCGCCTCGCCTGAGATTTTCAACATGACGCGCTTGTAGCGCACGTCGTCCCCGGAATTTGCGTCAGAGGTGACATCATTTGGCATGGAGCTGATCCTTGTTTGATATTGCCGCGCACAATGATCTAAATGGCGCGGCGGTTCAACGCCCGAAAGTGGCCGATTTCCGCCCCCTGATGCACAAGTGGCCATGCTTTGATTGATATCGCGTCCCTCCCCTCCGACAAACCGGTCCTGATCGCCGGGCCAACGGCGTCGGGCAAGACCGCGCTGGCGATTTCCATCGCTCAGGCGCAGTCGCGGGTCATCGTGAACGCCGATGCGTTGCAGGTCTATGACGGTTGGCGCGTGCTCACCGCCCGCCCCTCGCCCGAGGAAACATCCGCCGCCCCCCACCACCTCTTCGGCCATGTCCCCTTCACCGCGCATTACGACGTGGGCCAATGGCTCAAGGATGTTACGCCCTTCCTGCCCCAAAACCCCGTGATCGTCGGTGGCACGGGCCTGTACTTTCGCGCCCTCACCCAGGGCCTCGCCGATATCCCCCCCGTCCCCGCCGACGTCCGTGCCAAGGCCGACGCTCTCCCCTCTGAGCAACTTCTCGCCGAGCTGCACGCGGGCGACCCGGCGCTCACCGCCCGCATCGATTGCCACAACCGTATGCGCGTCCAGCGCGGGTGGGAGGTGCTCCGCGCCACCGGTCGCCCCCTCTCCCAATGGCAAGACGATACCGCGCCGCCCCTCCTTCCGCTCCCGGCCACCACCGCGCTTGCCCTGATGCCCGATCGTGACTGGCTCAACACCCGCATTGCCCGACGCTTCGACCAGATGATCGCCCAAGGCGCCCTCGATGAGGCCCAACAAAACCTGGCCCGCTGGCCCCAAGCGGGCGGTGCCGCCAAAGCCATCGGCGCGCCCGAACTCATCGCGTACCTGCAAGGCACCCTCTCCCTCGACGCGGCGCGCGAGGCTGCGATCATTGCCACGCGCCAATACGCCAAACGCCAACGCTCTTGGCTGCGCTCCAACACAAAGCACTGGACTCAAGTCTCGCTCCCCTAAGAAATTCCTCGTTCTTGAAATATCCCGGGGGAGCTGCGCGGCCCTGCCGTGCAGTGGGGGCAGCGCCCCCTAATTCTTAACAAAAGAATCAATCGCCGCATCTGACGCAAAACGCCAACATCTCCCCTTTGCACCACCTCGCCCCAACGCTAGCTTAGACCAATGTTTGAGATGTCGAAAAAACCCATTGTTCACGCCGTTGCCTCTTTGGGCAAACTGCGTATGCAAGGCGCTTGGCGGGTGGAGCTTTTGCACGCCTCTCCGCGCAATCGCCTCTATTGGATCACCCGCGGTCAGGGTCGCGTCACGGTTAATTGCGTGACACGGGGCTACGGCCCCAATACGGCGGTCTTCGTGCCCGCCCACGTTCCGATGGCGCTGGAGCTTGCCTCTCAAACCCAAGGGTTGGAGCTTTGCATTCCCACCGATGAGAATTTGGCCCTCCCCAAAGACCCCTTCCACCTGCGGGTCTCCAACATCGAAAGCCAGGCCACGATCACCTCTCATATTGAGAAGATCGAAGGTGAATTGGCCGCCCAGGCACCCGCCCTGGATCAGGCTCTCACCGCCTATTCTCTCTTGGTGTCCACATGGATGGCCCGAGAGCTGGCGCGGCAAGAAGGCCCCATCGCCCGTGAAAACGCCCATCGTCTGGTCGAGATGTTCGCCGCCAAACTGGAAGAGAACTTTCGCAGCGGCATCGGCGTCTCAGATTACGCCAAGCTTCTGCAAGTGACCCCCACCCACCTCAGCCGAGTCTGCCGGGAAGCTTCGGGCCGTCCGGCGCTCGCGCTTCTGACGGAACGCACCATGTACGAGGCCCGGCGGCTGTTGCAGGAAACCGACCTTCCGGCCCGTGAAGTCGCGCAGCAGTTGGGGTTCTCCTCGCCGGCCTATTTCACCCGTGCCTTCAGCCAATCTGTGGGCCGTACTCCGTCCGAGTTCCGCAAGCCACCCCTGCGCGCCTGATTCCCGGCTCCGGTGCCCAGGGTACCGGTCCCTGAAATTACGACATACCTGTATACTTCTTATTGGTTGCATCCGACGTCGATGTCGGTTCTGATCAAGTTGGATGTCGCAAATAGACCATTTGATGGCGTAACTAACGATTGACGCAGGCCCTTGATCCGGATGCTAATGAAGTTAGTTGGCTTTGAGCTGAACCCCTTTGGGCGCGTAGTACGCCCGAAGGGGTCGGTCTAACGGGCGACACGAAAACAACATAACGACGTCACAGGGAGACGACGACACATGAAAGATTTCACTCACACGCGCGCAGAGGCAGGTCTTTCGACCCACCCCGTCGCCGAGATGTATGCCGCCGAGCATAAGGCCGGCAAACTGGACCGTCGCGAATTCCTCGTGCGCTCCACCGCTTTGGGTCTGACTGCCACAGCAGCCTATTCGCTGATCGGCGCCACACCGGCCCGCGCCGACGGCCACCGCGCCGTGCCCGCCCAAGGCGGCACATTGCGCATTCAGCAAGAAGTCCGCGCCCTCAAAGACCCGCGTACCTATGATTGGTCGCAAATGGGCAACGTTACCCGTGGCTTTGTTGAGTATCTGATCCAGTACAATAACGATGGCTCGTTCGAGGGCGTTCTGCTGGAAAGCTGGGAAGCCAATGAAGACGCCACCGTGTACACGTTGAACGTGCGCCAAGGCGTGATGTGGAACAACGGCGATGCCTTCACCGCCGAAGATGTTGCCGCCAACCTGATCGGCTTCTGTGACAGCACCGTTGAAGGTAACTCCATGGCCACCCGTATGGGCGGTCTTGTGGACCCCGACACCGGCGTTGCCCGTGAAGGCGCGATCGAGGTCGTGGACGAATACACCGTGCGCGTCACCTACCCCGCGCCCGACATTACTTTCGTGCCCGGCGTCGCTGATTACCCCTCGGCGATCCAGCACCGTGACCTGATCGGCACCAACCCGGCCGACCACGGCGTGGGCACCGGCGCCTACGAGATCACCAACTACGAAGTGGGCGTCTCTGCCACGCTGTCGCGCAAAGAAGGCCACACCTACTGGCGTGACACCTATCTGGACGAAATCCAGTTCGTTGACCTCGGCCAAGACCCGGCCGCTTGGTTTGCAGGTGCGGAAGCTGACGAATTCGACATGACCTACGAGACGGTCGGCGAATTCATCGACTTGTTCGATGCCATCGGTTGGAACAAAGGCGAAGTGACCACTGCGGCCACCGTTGTAATCCGTCCCAACCAGAACAACGCGCCCTACGACGATGTGCGCGTGCGTAACGCCATCCAGATGGCGGTGAACAACCAGGTCTGCCTCGATCTGGGTGTGAACGGTCAGGGTGTTGTGGCCGAAAATCACCACGTCTGCCCGATCCACCCTGAGTATGCGGAGCTTCCGCCTCAGGTGTTTGATCCCGAAGGCGCACGCGCGTTGCTGGAAGAATCCGGCCACGCCGATACCGAGTTCGAACTGGTCTCCATCGACGATGATTACCGCAAGAATACGACCGACGCCGTTGCCGCTCAGCTGCGCGACGCCGGATTCAATGTCACGCGGACAATCATTCCCGGTTCCACCTTCTGGAACGATTGGACGACCTATCCGTTCTCGTCGACCAACTGGAACCACCGTGAATTGGGCGTGATGATCCTTAATCTCGCGTACCGGACCGGTGTGCCATGGAACGAGTCGGGCTTCTCCAACGAAGAGTTTGACACGCTTCTGACGGAAGCCAACGGCATTCAGGACGCCGATGCACGTCGCGAGGTCATGGTTCGTCTGGAAACCATCATGCAGGAAGAGGGTGTGACGCTTCAGCCCTATTGGCGCTCTCTCTATAACCACGCCCGCCCCGGTGTGGTGAACGCCTCCATGCATGCCAAGTTCGAAATCAACCCCCACTACGTTGGTTTCGAAGCCTAAGCGCTTCGCATCACCGGCGCCCGCCCCATAGGCGGGCGCCGGTTTCTTCTTTCTTGGCGACGTGGGTGATTTGAACAAACCTGCGCGTCGCGGCCAAACCCGATCCGCCCTTAGGGGCCGAGGTTGGGAACGCGCCATCCAGGTTTGCGCAATTGCTGCGTATACCCAGACACAGGGGATACTTTCATGGGGGCTTTCATCCTGCGCCGGACCGGCGTGATGATCCTGACCGCACTCTGCCTGACGCTTGTTGTGTTTTTCCTGACCAACCTGTTTCCCAACCTGGAGAAACTGGCGAAAACCCAAGGCAACGCGCGCATGACCGACGAAGAGGTCGTGCGCTGGCTCGACAACAACGGCTACGGCGGCCCCATGTTGATACGCTACGGCGAATGGTTGGGTGTGATGCCCGGCTGGACGCTGGAAGACCCCGAGACCGGTGAAATCACCGGACGCTGCATTGATTTCGGCATCGATCCCGCCGATGCGCCCACCCGCTGTGGGTTGCTGCAAGGGGATCTGGGCTTCTCCACCGTTTCTGACGAAGAGGTCGGCAATGTCCTTCCCGGCCGCCTTCTGCTGACCCTGAAACTGATGGGATGGGCCTTTGGCCTGATGGTGCCCGCCGCCCTTTTGGTCGGGGTTCTGGCGGGGATGCGCGAAGGCTCCCGGCTGGATCGGACGCTATCGACCTTCTCCATCGGCTCCACCGCGACGCCGGAATATGTGTCGGGCGTGATCTTCATCGTGCTCTTTGCCTCCACCACCGCGGGCGTGTCTGGCACGCTGACGGAATGGGGCTGGCTCGGCGGGGACGGCTGGCTTGGCGACCGCCGCACCCTGTTCCTCGGCTCGGCCCGCTCCGCGATGGAAGACATCACCTTCTGGAATTTCGCCCTGCCCGTCACCACCATTGCCCTCTACGGCATGGGCTACATCGCGCGAATGACCCGCGCTTCCATGGCCGAGGTGATGACCGCGCAATACATCCGCACGGCCCGCCTCAAGGGCGTCAGCTTCCGCAACATCGTGATGAAACACGCCCTGCGCAACGCCCTGATCGCGCCCTTCACCGTCATCATGCTGCAATTCCCGTGGCTCCTGACCGGCGTGGTGATCGTCGAGACGCTGTTCAATTACAACGGCTTTGGCTGGACCATGGTTCAAGCGGCGTCCAACAACGATATCGAACTGCTTCTGGCCTGCTCCATCGTTGCCGTCTTCGTGGTCCTGCTGACGCAGCTGATCTCGGACATCGGCTACGTCTTCCTCAACCCTCGCATTCGCATCTCTTAAGGAGCCAGAGCAATGGAACCTCTCACCTGGTCCGGCTCCCTCGGAGCTTTCCTCAACCCGCTGCTCGTCGCCGCTTTGGTGATCTTCACCGTAGGTTTCGTGGTCAACATCCTCCTGACCCTTGCTGGCACCCGCGCCGGAGAGCTGGAGTTCAACGGCGACGGCACCATGTCCGTGCGCTACACGCCCATCGACTACGCACTGTCCACGATGAAATACGGCGTGCTGCTGTTTGTGCTGTGCTGTTTCGGCTTCATCATTGGCGGCATCGTTCTGCCCACGATCGAACAAAAGGGCATCCTTGGGGCCATGGCCCTACGGCTTCTTCCGGTCTGGATCGCGCTGATCGTGACCTTCGTCCTCTCGATCACCTTCAAGCGCAAGCTGGGGCTTTATGGCAAACTGTTCGATAGCCCCATCGGCATGGCCGGGTTCTTCCTTGTGATGTTCTGGGTCTTCGCGGCAATCTTTTCGGGCCTCTTTCCCTTGGTGCCAACCCACGGCGCGATCGACCTTGTGTCGTCCATGCGAAACGAGCTTCCCGGCACCCCATTGCCCCAAGGCGAGATCAACGAAGGCGCCTACCCCTATTACCTTTTGGGCGGCGACAATCTGGGCCGTGACGTGTTCTCCCGCGTGTTCTTCGGGGCGGCAGACGTTCTGTCCATTACGCCTGTGGCCACGCTCTTTGCCTTTATGGTGGGCATCACCCTTGGCCTGCCTGCGGGCTATTTCGGCGGCAAACTGGACACGGTGCTGACCTTCATCGCCAACCTCGCGCTGGCCTTCCCGGTCATTCTGCTGTTCTTCCTGCTGGTCACGCCGGAAATCGTCGCCGCGGGCGTGCCGCAATATATGTCGATGGTGCTGTTCCTGTTCCCGATCATGTTCCTGATCGTGCTGTTCAACTCTCGCTATCACACGGACCCGATGCGCCGGAACATCTACGTGGGCCTTGCCGCTGCGGTGGGCTTCTGGGCGTATTTCTCGTTGATCTCCAACGCCTCTGACCCCGATGCGCCAATCCGTTTCTGGCCCGAGGCGCTGGACCTCTTCGACATCACGGGCAACCTGTTGATCGTGTTTGTGTCGGTGGTCTTCGTGAACTCCCCCACTGTCTTCCGCATCGTGCGCGGCATCACCTTGGACGTGAAAACCCGCGACTACGTGGCCGCCGCCCAAACCCGCGGCGAAGGCCCGTGGTACATCATGCTGTGGGAAATCCTGCCCAACGCGCGCGGGCCGCTGATCGTCGATTTCTGCCTGCGCATCGGCTACACCACGATCTTGCTCGGCACCTTGGGTTTCTTCGGACTTGGCGTTTCCCCTGAATCGCCCGACTGGGGATCGACCATCAACGAAGGCCGCCGCCTTCTGACGATCTACCCCCACCCGGCCCTGCCCCCCGCGCTGGCGCTCATGACGCTGGTGCTTGGCCTCAACCTGCTGGCCGACGGCCTGCGCGAAGAGAGTTTGAAGGATTGATGGGTATGTCACCTGTATGCACAGCCTGTGTACGCCCCGGTGTACGAATGTCACAGCCCCTGGCGGGCCGGTCAGTTAAGGAATACTAACATGGCAACATCTTCCCGAACGTCCGACCGCGCGCCCTACGATGGCCCGATCCTCGAAATCGAAAACCTTTCGATCTCCTTCTTCACCCGCCTGCGCGAAATCCCCGCCGTGATGGATTTCTCTTGCACCGTGATGCCGGGCGAGGCGATGGGGCTGGTGGGCGAGTCGGGCTGCGGCAAATCCACCGTGGCCCTTGGCGTGATGCAGGATCTGGGCGTGAACGGGCGGATCGTCGGCGGCACGATCAAGTTCAAAGGACGCGATCTGAATGCGATGTCGCAAGAGGAACTGCGTGACCTGCGCGGGTCCGAGATTGCGATGATTTATCAGGAACCCATGGCGTCCCTGAACCCGGCCATGAAGATCGGCAAACAGCTGATGGAAGTGCCGATGATCCACGAAGGCGTGTCCGAGAAAGAGGCGTATAAGATGGCGCTGGACGTCGTCACAGACGTGCGCCTGCCGGACCCGGAGCGGATGCTGAAAAGCTATCCTCACCAATTGTCGGGCGGCCAACAGCAGCGCATCGTGATTGCTATGGCCTTGATGTCAAAGCCTTCTTTGCTGATCCTGGATGAACCAACCACGGCCCTTGATGTGACGGTGGAGGCAGGCATCGTGGACCTTGTGAAGGGTCTGGGCGAGAAGTACGGCACCTCCATGCTGTTCATCTCTCACAACCTTGGGCTGGTGCTGGAAACCTGTGACCGCCTCTGCGTGATGTACTCGGGTGAGGCGGTGGAAACCGGCTCTATCGAAGATGTGTTTGACGAGATGCAGCACCCCTATACGCAGGCGCTGTTCCGCTCCATCCCGCTGCCGGGTGCCGACAAGAACGCCCGCCCGCTTGTGGCGATCCCGGGCAACTTCCCCCTGCCCCATGAGCGGCCTCCGGGGTGTAATTTCGGGCCCCGCTGCGATTATTTTGAAAGCGGCCGCTGCGACGCCGCGCCGGTGCCGATGGAACGCGTCCCCGGCAATGACCGCCACGCCTCGCGCTGTGTGAAGTTCAAGGAAATCGACTGGAACGCCCCGATCGAGCTGGCCGCAACCACCGAGAAAGCGCCCATCGGCGATGTGGTCCTGAAGGTCGAAAACCTGAAGAAATACTACGAAGTCGCCGCCAACGCGCTCTTCGGCGGTGGCGACAAAAAGGTGGTTAAAGCCAATGAAACATTGAGCTTTGAGGCCCGCGAGTCCGAGACTTTGGCCATCGTGGGGGAGTCGGGCTGCGGCAAGTCCACCCTCGCCAAAGTGCTCATGGGCCTAGAGACCGCGACCGACGGCTCCATCGTCATGGGCAGTCAGGAAATTCAGAACACCGCGATCGAGGATCGGGACACAAAAACTGTCTCGAACGTCCAGATGGTGTTCCAAAACCCCTTCGACACCCTCAACCCCTCAATGACCGTTGGCCGCCAAATTATTCGCGCGCTGGAGGTCTTCAAAATCGGCAACAGCGACGCGGATCGGCGCAACCGAATGCTGGAACTGCTCGACCTGGTGAAGCTACCCCGCGCCTTTGCGGACCGGATGCCGCGCCAGCTTTCAGGCGGCCAGAAACAACGCGTCGGCATCGCGCGCGCTTTTGCGGGCGATGCCAAGATCGTGGTCGCGGATGAGCCTGTCTCGGCGCTGGATGTGTCGGTGCAAGCCGCAGTCACCGACCTGTTGATGGAGATCCAGCGCCGCGAAAAGACAACGCTTCTGTTCATCTCTCATGACCTGTCGATTGTACGCTACCTGTCGGACCGCGTGATGGTGATGTATCTGGGACATGTGGTGGAAATTGGCGATACACAACAAGTGTTTAGCCCACCCTACCACCCCTATACCGAGGCACTGTTGTCCGCTGTTCCCATCGCCGACACCTCCGTTGAGAAGAAGCATATCGTGTTGGAAGGCGACATTCCCTCGGCCATGAACCCGCCCTCGGGCTGTCCGTTCCAGACCCGGTGCAACTGGAAATCCGAAGTGCCCGGTGGCCTATGTGATCGCGACGTGCCTCCGATGCGGACCTTGGCTGATGGGCACCAGATCAAGTGTCATCTGGCGGAAGATATCCTGGCGCGGATGGACCCGGTGATTAAGATCGCGGCGGAATAGGCGACCTGAATAAGCGACACGGGCCACTGGCCCCATGCGCCCGCCGCTCCATGCGGCGACGGCTGGCCTGAGCGGCTCCCCGCCGCGTGCGGTGGGGGGCTTGAAGGCCGCCGTGCCCTAGCCTGCGCGGCTAATGTTTCCAGCCGCGACGGCAACGGATTTCAGCACCGCAAAGCCCTGCCACCCCTCGGATAAGTCCATCGCCTTGGCCGAGCGCCCGGTCACCCTCGCCAGCAAGACGTCATCACCGGAACAAAGCTGCACGATCACCCCCGGCCCGGCCCCTTCGCGTAGGGAAATAACGCTCACAGGGACGATATTCAGGGCCGATATCCCCTCGGGTCGCGTGCTGGCCAGCATGATATCTTGCGCCTCCACCCGAACCCGGACCTGCGCACCGATTGGTTGCGACACATGGGGCAACAACAACTCACCGCCGGACCAGGTTAATGCCGTTAACCCGTCGTCGTGATGGGCCGCGATGGTAGCGTTCAGCAAAGCCCCCGCCTCTCGCACCCCGAACACTGGCACCACATCGGGGTCTGCCAAAACCTCCGCCGCAGGCCCCGCCCGCACCACACGGCCCCCCTCCAGCGCCACGACCGTTGTGGCCAATCGCGCGATCTCCGGCACGGAATGGGACACGTAAAGGATCGGTATCCCAACTTCATCGCGCAAGCGCTCCAGATAAGGCAGGATTTCCGCTTTCCGGGACTCATCCAGCGCGGCCAAGGGTTCATCGAGCAGTAGCAACCGTGGGGCGCTCAACAGTGCGCGCCCAATGGCCACCCTTTGGGCCTCGCCACCTGACAAGGCACCGGGGCGGCGGCCGAGCAAGTCGCCGATCCCCAGCATCTCCACCACCGGGCCCATCTCTGCGCCGCGCATCCCGTAGGACAGGTTCGCGCGGACCGACATGTGGGGAAATAGGCGTGGTTCTTGGAATACATAGCCGATGCGTCGTTGGGGAACTGGCAGACCATCCAGCGCCATGCCGCCTACCGAGACCTGCGCCGCGTCTGCTTTAAGAACCCCAGCCACAGCCCTGACAACACTCGTTTTTCCCGCGCCCGATCGCCCAAACAGAGCCGTCACCCCCAAGGGAGCCGAAAACGCAACGTCCAACGCGAAGCCCGGAAAATCGTGCTTTACCCGAACTTCAAGCATCGGCGCCCCCGATCCGGATCCTGACCCGCCGCGCGAGCATCTCGGACACCAGAAGCGCCCCCATGGCAACAACGACAGACACGATGACCAAGCGCCACGCCGCGCCCTCGCCGCCGGGCATTTGCAGGAAGGCGTAGATGGCCGAGGGCACGGTGCGCGTGTGGCCGGGGATGTTGGAAACGAACGTAATGGTCGCGCCGAATTCGCCCATCGCCTTGGCAAACGCCAGCACGGTTCCGGTCAATATGCCCGGCGCCATCAGGGGCAGCGTGATCGTGGTAAACACCCTTAACCTTGACGCGCCCAGAGTGCTGGCGGCCTCTTCCAACTTGGGGTCCACGGCCTCCAGAGATAGGCGAATGGCCCGCACCATCAGCGGAAACGCCATGATCGCCGCGGCCAATGCCGCGCCTGTCCAGCGGAAGGCAACGCCGAGGCCAAGCGCCTCTAACGCCGCGCCCAAGGGGGCTTGGGGACCGAAGATAACCAACAAAAGGTAGCCTGTGACGACGGGCGGCAGGATCAGCGGCAAGTGGACGAAACCGTTAAGAAGGCTGTGACCGGGGAAGCGTTTGCGGGCCAAGACGTAGGCCACCGCGATGCCAAATGGCAGCGATGCCAGCGTCGCGGTCAGGGCCACGCGGAGGGATAGAGTCAAGGCCTCCCATTCGGCGGGGCCGAGAAACCCATTCATTGCGGCGCGGCCCTAAAGCCAGCCTGACTGAAGATAACCCGCGCGGTTTCCCCTTGCAGGAACTCAACAAATTCAATCGCTTGCGGCGCGGCATTCAAGGTTAACGCGGCTGGGTAGCGGATTGGCGGGTGCCACCGATCTGGCGCAAGGGTAAGGATCGAAACGCGCGGGTCTGCGAGTGCTTCCGTTTGGTAAACGATGCCCCGCCCCACCGCGCCGGTGGCCACCAGAAGCGTTGCGGCGCGGACGTTATCGGCCTCCACCACCTGATCTTGCAGCTCCTCCCAGAGGCCCATCGCCTCCAATACCGCACGGCCATAGATGCCCGCAGGCACGGAATCTGTCAGGGCCATGGCGAAGCGACCCTCATAGGGTTCCGGGATCGTGTTGAGGTTCAGGGCTTCATAAGCCTCGGTATTGATCACCAAGGCCATCGTGTTGCCAAGGATATCGCGGCGGCTGTCATCTTGCAGGACGCCGCTTTCTTCCAGCACATCCATCCAGTCGGCATTGGCCAGAAACACCACATCCGCCGGAGCGCCCGCTTGCACCTGCCGCGCCAATGCAGAGGACCCCGCGTAGGCGAGGGTGACAGAATGGCCTGTCTCTTCTTCCCATGCCGCGGCAACACGGTCGAGCGGCCCTGCCAAGCTGGCGGCGGCAAACACAAGTATATTCTCTGCCCGTGCCGGCAGCGTCAGAAGGATAGAGATCAAACAGCTAAGAAATAGTGAACGCATGGCGAAGACTATCGCCTGCCTTGCGGGGTTGGGCAAGCGGGGATGGTGTTTGGGCGTCAGGTAAACGTCGTTGGGGAACGCATTGAAATTAGGGAAAAATTAACCCGCGAAGCCGTGTGTCAGGCAGAAAAAAGGGAGGGCACTTGGCCCTCCCTAGGTTCGCTGATCAGGCTCTGATATTTGACTGCCCGTCGTGTTCTGCCTGCGGCCTGATCGGCGTCTGGGGCGAGCGCACCCGCCCCGGAACTCAGGTACCAAGTCTGGTGAGGACCTTGGCACCCGAATGGTTGGCGGGACCAAAACTCTTTCAAGAGTTTTACAAATTCCTTGCAAGGAATTTGGCCCCGGTATCCTCTGTTCAGCTACACCCGGACGTCCCGCCGCAGGTGTTGCACTTCATGCAGGTGCCGTTGCGCACCAGCGTGTAGTTACCGCATTCGCCGCAGGCCTCGCCCTCATAGCCCTGCATCTTCGCCTTTGTGCGGGCGTCAACGGCGACAGAGCCGGTGGAGACGGCCGTGGTGGAGGTTGCCGCCGCCATGGTGCCGCCGCCCTTGGTTTCAGGCACCAGCGTTTCCAGCGTGGCGACCGGGTCAGCGGCCATGCCGCCTTGCAGAACGTGCAGCTCTTGTGGGGCGCGGTTGCGCAGGTAACCGGTGGAGGCCACTTGCTTGAGCACATCAACGGCGGAGGTAGCACGGGAGCCCGGCACTTCCTCGAAGTTGCGCACGCCCTCTTCCTGCCCACGGCCCACATCGTCAAACGTGTCGCCTTTTGGAGCCACATGGGCCAAATCGGTGCGGTCCAGATAGGACACGGCCAACTCGCGGAAGATGTAGTCGAGGATCGAGGTCGCGTTCTTAATCGTCTCGTTGCCCTGGACCATGCCCGATGGCTCGAACTTGGTGAAGGTGAAGGCGTCCACAAACTCTTCCAGTGGCACGCCGTATTGCAGGCCCACGGACACGGCGATGGCGAAGTTGTTCATCATCGCGCGGAAGCCAGCGCCTTCCTTGTGCATGTCGATGAAGATCTCGCCCAGATTGCCGTCTTCATATTCACCGGTGCGCAGGTAGACCTTGTGGCCGCCCACGATGGCTTTCTGAGTGTAGCCCTTGCGGCGCTGAGGCATCTTTTCCCGAGCGCGGGAGATTTCTTTAACGATAATCTTCTCGACGACCTTCTCCGCCAGCACGTTGGCTTTCTGCTGCGGTGTGCCCGTTTCCAGGATTTCCGCGGCATCGTCGTCGTCCTCGACCAAGGCAGCGGCCAGAGGTTGCGACAGTTTGGAGCCGTCACGATACAGAGCGTTGGCTTTCACCCCCAAGGACCAAGACAGCTCGTAGGCTTTCTGGCAATCCTCGATAGAGGCGTGGTTGGCCATGTTGATCGTCTTGGAAATCGCACCCGAGATAAAGGACTGGGACGCGGCCATCATGTGGATGTGGCTATCCACGCTGAGGTAGCGTTTGCCTTTTTTCCCGCAGGGGTTCGCGCAGTCGAACACGCTAAGGTGCTCGTCCTTCAGGAACGGTGCGCCTTCCAAGGTCATGGTCCCACAGACGTGATCGTTTGCGGCTTCAATATCAGCTTTGGAGAAGCCGAGGTGACGCAGCAGGTCGAACGTGGGATCGTTCAGTTTTTCCGCAGGGATACCAAGGGTTTCGGTGCAGAAGTCTGCGCCGAGAGTCCACTGGTTAAACACGAAGCGGATATCGAAGGCTTGTGGCAAGGCCTCTTCGATCTTGGTGATTTCAGCGGGGCCGAAACCATGCCCGATCAGGCTGGTGTGGTTGATGCCGGGCGCCTGACCGATGGTGCCGTGTCCAACCGCATAGGCGATGATCTCTTCGATCTGGCTGGAGGAATAGCCCAGTGTCTCCAGCGCGGCAGGCACAGACTGGTTGATGATCTTGAAGTAACCGCCACCGGCCAGCTTCTTGAACTTCACCAGGGCGAAGTCCGGCTCGATGCCGGTGGTGTCGCAGTCCATCACAAGGCCGATGGTGCCCGTGGGCGCCACAACGGTTGCTTGCGCGTTGCGGTAGCCGTGCTGCTCGCCCAGGGTCAACGCTTCGTCCCATGCTTGCTTGGCAAGGCTGACCAGCGTTTGGTCGGGGCAGTTGGCGTGGTCGAGGGCAACGGGGTTCACGTTCACCGCCTCATAGCCGTCGGTCTTGCCGTAGGCCGCGTTGCGGTGGTTGCGGATCACCCGCAGCATGTGCTCGCGGTTCTTCTTGTAGCCTGCGAAGGGCCCAAGCTCGGAAGCGATCTCGGCGGAGGTCGCATAAGCCACACCGGTCATGATCGCGGTGAGCGAGCCGCACAAGGCGCGGCCTTCGGCGCTGTCATAGGAATGCCCCATGTTCATCAGCAAGCCGCCGATGTTGGCGAAGCCAAGGCCAAGGGTGCGGAAGTCGTAGGAGCGTTGGGCGATTTCCTTGGAGGGGAACTGCGCCATCATCACCGAGATTTCCAGCGTCAGCGTCCAAAGACGGCAGGCGTGGATGTAGCTTTCCGCGTCAAAAGTACCGCCATTGTAGAAGGTCAGCAGGTTCATCGACGCCAGGTTACAAGCGGTGTCGTCAAGGAACATGTATTCAGAGCACGGGTTGGAGCCGCGAATTTCGCCGTCCTCGGGGCATGTGTGCCATGCGTTGACCGTGTCGTGGTACTGGATGCCGGGATCGGCACAGGCCCAAGCGGCGTGGCCGACTTTTTCCCACAGGTCGCGGGCTTTGATCGTCTTGGCAACCTCGCCGTCGCGGCGGTTCATCAAGCTCCAGTCGTCGTCGTTTTCAACGGCCTTGAGGAAGGCATCGGTGACGCGGATGGAGTTGTTGGAGTTCTGGCCAGAGACCGAGTTATACGCCTCGCTGTCCCAATCGGTGTCGTATGTCGGGAACTCAATGCTGGTGTGGCCCTGCTTGGCGTAATCCAGTACGCGCTTGACATAAGTCTCGGGGATCATGACCTTTTTGGCTTCGCGGATCGCGCCTTTCAGAGCGTCGTTCTTGGCCGGGTCAACCGCATCATCCAGGGAGCCGTCCCATGTCTTGATTGCGCCGAAGATACCGTTAAGCATCTTTTCGTGCATCTTGGAACCGGCCACGATGGAAGCAACTTTCTGCTCCTCCAGCACTTTCCATTCGATGAATTCTTCCACATCGGGGTGGTCGGCATCGACGATAACCATTTTGGCCGCGCGGCGCGTGGTGCCGCCGGACTTGATCGCGCCGGCCGCGCGGTCACCGATCTTCAGGAAGCCCATCAAACCGCTCGATTTACCGCCGCCCGACAGTTTCTCGCCCTCACCGCGCAGGTGAGAGAAGTTGGTGCCGGTGCCAGAGCCGTATTTGAACAGACGCGCTTCACGCACCCAAAGGTCCATGATCCCGCCGTCGTTCACCAAATCGTCCTGTACGCCTTGAATGAAGCAGGCGTGGGGCTGTGGATGCTCATAGGAAGAGGTGGATTTCGTCAGCTTGCCGGTCTTGTAGTCCACATAATGGTGGCCCTGCGCGGGGCCGTCGATGCCATAGGCCCAATGCAGGCCCGTGTTGAACCACTGCGGGCTGTTGGGCGCTGCCATCTGGCGCGCCAGCATCAGCTGCATTTCGTCGAAATAGGCCTGCGCGTCCGCTTCAGAGGTGAAGTAGCCGCCCTTCCAGCCCCAGTAGGCCCAAGCGCCCGCAAGGCGCCGGAAGACCTGCTTGGCGGACGTTTCGCCGCCATAACGCTGGTCTTCCGGCATAGCCTCCAGTGCCTTTTCGTCGGCCACGTGGCGCTGAAGGAATGCGGGGACGCCCTTTTCTTTCACTGGTTTCGTTGCCGCGGGCACGCCTGCTTTGCGGAAGTATTTCTGGGCGATCACGTCCGAGGCAACCTGGCTCCAGCCGGTCGGCACTTCGACGTTGTCGAGCTTGAACACGATCGTCCCGTCGGGGTTACGAATCTCCGACGTTGTCGTCGTGAAAGTCTGATCCGCATACACATCCGCGCCGTCGCGGGTAAATCGCCGTTCAATCTTCATGAATCTGCCTCTTTAAATTCTCACCAGAGCCTGCGGCCCATGTCCCATCCAAGCGGTCTGCCAGGGTCTTCTGCCCTCTGACCGTTCTAATCTTAGGAGCGCGTTAACAAATGCGTCGCGCACATCTTTCGTGTCGGCCGCAGATTGCTCGCGGTCGGCTATCCAAGAATGCACTCGTATCGTTACTGCTGAGGTTGCCCCCTGCCCCTGCCGGCGCTGCGCTATATGTGGTAGCGCTTGATCCGACAAACACTAAGTGGCGTATCTGGACCAATCGGGTCAATCACTTTTTTGGATAATCCACAGGGAAATATACCTTGCAATCGAGACCGATCAGCGGGGGCTCTTTTTGCTAGGTGATTCCTGCACAGAGGCATCATCTTTCAACAATGTAAGGGTTTTCCTTTAAATCGGGCGGGATAGCAGACGTGGTACATATAAAGCCGCGTGATTCACGCCACCGTTTCCATGCAACGCCCGCCCAATTCAGCACGGGTCCCCCGCGCACTACATATAGTGGGTTCATGACAGAAAAGTCACAGACAACCCGATATTGCGTGGGAACGGCCAAATCGGCCCCAATATTTAGATTGTGCTGAAAAAGTGGTCGGGGCGGCGAGATTCGAACTCACGACCCCCTGTACCCAAAACAGGTGCGCTACCAGACTGCGCCACGCCCCGACCGTGCGGGGGTCATATCCAGAGACGGGAGGGGTGTGCAAGCCCCCAGTTGCACTTCTTTATTCCGAACAGGGCCAAACAGCGATTTCTTGCGCCACAGAGGCGTGGCGCAACTGGGTTCCTGGCCCGATCCCAAAAGTTTCCGCCGTGCCCGCGTTCACCTCGAGCACATATAGAATGTCGTCGCTGCCGCCGGGAATCGGCGTTCGGTCCATGGGTATGGCATCGGTGTGGACGTTCACCACCTGCCCTGTTTCATCGGCGAAGATCATGTCGAGGGGAATCAGCGTGTTCTCCATCCAGAAGCTGACCCGCTGCGGATGGTCATATATAAAGAGCATCCCGCCAAGGCGCGGTAGCTCGGGCACATGCATCAATCCTTGGGCGCGTTCGTGCACTTCATCGGCAATGGCCACACGGAATCGGGCGCTTCCCCAGTCGCCACGCAGCTCGACCTGGTTCTCGTTGCAATTTGCAAAGGCTGGCGCGGCGACCAAAGGCATCGCCGCCAGGATCAGGCATCCAAGAAGATTACGTCGCATAGATAAGGTCTCACTTCTCTTTGTCGCGGCACAGAGCCCCGAACCCAGAGGAATGTGCCTACATCGTATCCCAGGTCCGCACTTCGGCGGCCATCTTGCCCCGTGGGCCATCGACAACCTTAACGGCAATCGCCTCACCGGGTTGCAACTCCGCGAAACCGGAATTGCGCAAAACTTCGACATGCACAAAAACATCCGTGGCATCGCCAAAGACATTGGCGAAGCCAAAGCCCTTAACCTTGTCAAACCACTTCACACGCGCCGCGACAAGGGGCACGTCCGTGACATCGGGAAGGTCGGGAAACGGGCGCGGCTCGTCCGGGGCATCGTGATCTGAGGCTTCAATAGCGATCACTTCGGTTGCCTGAAGCCCCCGCCCAGTAGTCTGCGCGCGCAACATCACGCGGGCCCCTTCCGCGATCGACCCGCGTCCAAAGCTGCGCAGCACATTTGCGTGCAACAAGATGTCAGGCCCGCCATCTTCGGCGAGCACAAACCCAAAGCCCTTGGTCGTGTCGAACCATTTTACCTGACCCGCGACCATAGCGCCGGCAGCACCATTTTCTGCGCGTCCCAAACCCATATCTCCTACATCACATGCCATAGCCCATGGTGGCACCGTTGCACGCGTACACAAGGCTAAAGAACTGCTATTTATCAATGGGTTGCAATTTCGCGTAGCGTGAAATTGTATATCGGCAACACCCAAGTCAGGTGACGTTGGCGTCACCTAAGGGTTCAGGCGCTGAACCGACCAAGGCGATTCCGGCCCGTTTCGACGCCACTGAAACCGGTCGTGAAGGCGGAACGCGCCGTCGGCCCAAAACTCGATTTCCGTCGGCACGATCCTAAACCCGCCCCAGAATGGCGGCCGATCAGGGTTGGGTCCCTTCGCAGCCGTGACCCGTGCTACATCGGCCATCAGTGACGCGCGACTGTCCAAAGGTTTCGACTGATCCGACGCCCAGGCCCCCAGACGGCTTTTGAGGGAACGCGACTTATAGTAGGCATCGGCCTGCGGTCCGGCGACTTTCTCGGTCGTCCCCCTCACGCGAATTTGACGACGCAGGCTTTTCCAATGCATCACAAAGGCGGCTTTTTGTGTCGCGTCTATCTCTTGCCCCTTGGCCGAGCCGTAGTTGGTATAGAAGACAAAACCACCCTGCCCTGCCCCCGGTGCCTCGATCTCTTTCAACAAGACCATCCGCGCGTTCGGCATGCCCGACGCATCGACGGTGGATAGCGCGATGGCATTTGGGTCATTGGGCTCGGTCGCTTCGGCCTCTTCCAGCCAAGTCTGCGCCAGCGCAAAGGGATCATCGCCCGCAAAAATGCCGTTTCGCTCACTCATCTGATGCCTCCTGATCCTCGTTGTTTACTGAGCTAGCGGGCAACAGCCGCCCCGACAAGAGGCACCGACCCGCAGCCTAGTTCTTGAAGCCCTGCATGTGATGGCCTACGAGAGTGTCAACAAACGATTAAGAGAATGGGACACACGATGGGTATGATGGACGGTAAGCGCGGTCTGATTATGGGCCTGGCCAACGATAAATCCATCGCATGGGGGATCGCCAAGGCGCTCGCTGCGGAAGGGGCTGAACTGGCCTTCTCGTATCAGGGCGATGCATTGCTCAAGCGCGTGGGGCCATTGGCCGAACAGCTGGGATCGTCGCTGGTCATCCCCTGCGATGTTGGCGACGAGGCGTCCTTGGACAGCCTGTTCGAGACATTGGGCAAGGAATGGGACAACCTGGACTTCGTCGTCCACGCCATTGGTTTCTCGGACAAAAATGAGCTGCGCGGGCGCTACGTCGAAACCTCCCCTTCGAACTTCGAGATGACGATGAACATCTCTGTCTATTCATTCACCGCCGTGTGCCAACGGGCCGAGAAGATGATGAACAACGGCGGCTCGTTGCTGACGCTCACCTATTACGGTGCCGAACGTGTGATGCCCCACTACAACGTCATGGGCGTGGCTAAAGCCGCGCTTGAGGCGTCGGTCATGTATCTGGCCGAGGATCTGGGCCGCGACGGCATCCGCGTCAACGCGATTTCCGCCGGCACGATCAAGACCCTCGCCGCGTCGGGCATCGGTGATTTCCGCTACATCCTGAAGTGGAACGAGAATAATTCGCCCCTGCGCCGTACCGTGACCCAGGATGAGGTCGGCAAGTCCGCGCTGTATTTGCTGTCCGACATGGGCAGTGCCGTCACCGGAGAGGTTCACCACGTTGATGCGGGCTACCACGTCATCGGAATGAAGAACCCAGAGGCGCCCGACATGAGCATCGAGAAGAAGGGCGAGTAAGATGACAACGCAGCTGCCCCACGAAAAAGGCTTCCACATCTCTTGGGACCAAATCCACCGCGACAGCCGAGCGTTGGCGTGGCGCTTGGATGGCAAAGGCCCCGATGACGGCGCATGGCGCGCGGTGGTGGCGATCACACGCGGCGGCATGGCACCCGCGATGATCGTGGCGCGAGAGTTGGACATCCGCACGGTCGATACGATCTCTGTCGTGTCTTACCATTCCGGCGGCGGCAAAGCCGACCAGCGCCGCGAGGCGAAGGTGCTGAAATCCCCCGACGCCGAGATCATGGGCGACGGCGAAGGCATCTTGATCGTCGATGATCTGGTGGACAGCGGCAAAACGCTGGAACTGGTCCGCTCGCTCTACCCCAAGGCGCATTTCGCAACGGTCTACGCCAAGCCGGAAGGCGAGCCGATGGTGGACACGTTTATTACGGGCGTGAGCCAAGACACCTGGATCTTCTTCCCGTGGGACATGGCCCTGCAATACGTGGAGCCGTATCGCGGCAAGGATTGACTGGGGGCGATGGGGTGCGAGTCTGCCCCAGACGAAATAGTCGCTAAATAATCAACCGATTTGCGCGCTTACGGGCCGGAGCGGACCTTCGTGCTTTGTTGGTAGGAGCGCCACAAGTGCGGACAGGAGCGGTCGTGGCCGCTCCAAAATGCGTTGAACCAAACTCTTGACCTTTCCACTTAGGGGCGACCAACTTTGACTCTCAATAGAGTATTAAATTATTAGGTTCAAATGATGCACGAAGAACGATTGAAGCTTATTAGTGTCTCATTTGAAAGCAGAGCTGTTTGTTACATTCAATTGTTTCGTAAGTTTCCAGATGGCGCACGGTGTGGCGCTGCAAGTGCGACAGGTTTCCATTGGTCATTTGGGGGAAAATTATATTTGATCACAAATCGGCACAATGTGACTGGTTTGGACCCGACTACAGGAAACCCAGTTGGGAGTTTTACGCCTACTCATATGCACGTTTGGTTCAATGAGATGGCTGATCAAGTAGTAGAGGAGGGGCGGCGCGTCATTTTTGCTGGCAAAGAGATCGCCCTATTCGACAGTTCTGATGTGCCTGTTTGGCTTGAACACCATCTGGGTAGTCAGGTCGATATCGTTGCCATTCCGATAGAAGACTATGATTTTCGAAAGAAAATTTACACCGTTAATCAAAAGCAACAGTTGTCGGATTTCCACCCAATGTGTGGCGATGACTGCTTTATCGTCGGTTATCCTGAAGGGTTGTCGGGACCTTCAGGCACGCCGATATGGAAGCGAGCCTCGATTGCGACAGAGCCTGAGCTAGACTACGACAATAAACCTTTGTTTTTGGCCGATTCTCTTACTCGTAAAGGGATGTCTGGATCACCGGTGTTTGCACGAGTGCCGGGCCTTTGGGGTCAAGAAGGCGCACAACTTAGTATCGGAGGATCCTCAAGTATCTTAGGTTACTGGACGAAATTCATTGGCGTTTATGCGGGACGGGAGGCAAGTGAAAGCGAAGGTTTTCAATTGGCTAGAGTGTGGAAGCATTCAGTTCTAAATGAGCTGATTTCATCGGGCGTAACGCCGAGAAATCCTCATCTGTGATTTATGATCTTCAAATAATTAATCTGCCGAAGTTACCGTCCGCTGTGGCGTGGAAATAGGCTTTCGTCGCATGTTGAATGAAGGTTCGCAGCCGGGAAACAGGCAAAGCTTTATAAGCACCTCTGCCTGCGCAAAGCTGCCGCTGCTAGAGGGCGCAGCGAACAACCCCTCCCCGCCCCTTTGCCAGCCTTCCTGCAATGCGCAGCATCCAACACTATGCGCTCACACCTGTCCTTCGCTGCCCTCTCCTCAATCACTCAAACTGGCCCGCGTCGCGCCTATCTGTTCAATCGCGATCGCCAGATGCTTGTCGCCGATCGCCTCGTCCCCGGCCTCTACCCGGACCTTGTGTGCGGCCATCAAAACATCGGCGTGGGTATGTCCCGCGGGTGGCTCGAACCGATATGATGCCAGCTCGATCAGCATCCCCAGAGGGTCACGGAAGTAGATGGAGTTCATGAAGCCCCGGTCCTTCTCGCCCGAATGCGTGATGCCACGCGCGTCGAGCCGCTCGACCAGTTGGCTGTACATCGACTGACTGACCGCAAACGCCACGTGGTGCATCTGCCCCACCTCTTGCGCCGCCGCCTGCCCGGACGGTTTGCGCGCCTCGTTGGTGAAGATGGTGATCAGCCGCCCGTCGCCCGGATCGAAGTAGAGGTGGCCTTGGTCCGGGTCGTCCAGATTGGGTTGCTCGAAGATGAACGGCATCCCCAGCACGCCTTCCCAGAAGTCGATGGAGGTCTGACGGTCCGCGCCCATCATCGTGATGTGATGCAGGCCTTGGGATTGCAGTTTGTGCATGGGCTGTCCTTTCGGTCAGGGCGGCATGCGCGCACCCGTTAACACTTTTGTTGCACTAAACCCCAGAGTTTACCCCCTGATCAAGCGTGAGCAGACCGTTACAGGCGCCGGATCTTGAGCTGCGTCAGGCGGTTCGCCTCGCGGCCTGCCACCTCAAAGCGGAAACCGTGGAAGGCGAAGCATTGCCCCGGCAGCGGAATTGTCTGCGCCTCGTGGATCACCAGACCGGCGACGGTGTTGGCCTCATCATCGGGCAAGGTCCATTCAGCCGCGCGGTTGAGGTCACGGATCGTCATGGCCCCATCGACGGTAAAATTGCCCGCCGCGTCCGGCAGCAACGTCGGCTCTTCCGGCGTGTCGAATTCATCGGTGATTTCGCCGACGATTTCTTCAAGAATATCCTCGAGCGTGATGAGCCCCCCCAGTGCGCCGTATTCATCCACCACCAGCGCAAAGTGAGTGTGGCGGCGCAGGAACTGGCGCATCTGATCGTCGAGCGTCGTGGTTTCGGGGACGAAGTAGGGCTCCATCGCGACGGCGGAGATATCAAAGCTGTCGAGACCCGGCGCGTCCTCGCCTCGGGTCAGCCGGTCGATGGCGCGCAGAAGGTCTTTGGCGTGAACGACGCCGACGATGTTTTCGGGATCATCGCGGAACACCGGCAGGCGTGTGTGGCGCGATTGTAGGGCTTGGCTCAGGATCGCTTGGGGATCGTCATCGGCGTCGATCATCTCGATCCCGGAGCGGTGAAGCATGATCTCTTCCACTGTGCGTTCATGGAGGTCGAGCGCCCCCAAAAGCCTGTCTCGCTGTTCCTTCTCGACCGAGCCTTCCTGATGGCCGATGGTCAACGCCCCCATGATTTCTTCCTGCACAGACAACATGTTAGCCCCTGCATCAATGCGCAGACCAAAGAGACGCAGCACGCCGCGCACGACGATCCGGACCACGGCCACCACGGGCGCGATCAACGCAATGATGAGCGCGATGGGCCGGGCGATGCGGGCGGCGGAGGTTTCAGGGTTGGTGATGGCGTAGGTCTTGGGCAGCACTTCGGCAAAGATCAGGACAAGGGCCGTCATCACCAAGGTGGCCGCGACAATGGCGCCCTCGCCCAGAAGAGTGGTGAACAAGACGGTCGCCAGCGATGTGGCGAGGATGTTCACGAGGTTGTTGCCCAGAAGGATGCCGCCGATCAGCCGTTCGTTGTCTTCCTTCAGGTCCAACGCCTTTTGCGCGCCCTTGGCGGCCCGATCGTCTTTGTCGGCCATGGACCGCAACTTGCCCCGAGAGGCCGCCGTAAGCGCCGTTTCCGAGCCGGAAAAGAAGCCCGAGAACACCAATAGCGAAAGGATCACAGCCGCCACGATCCACGTGCTAGGGTCGTTGAAGGCGGCGGGATCAAAGAACGGCGCCGCGGAGGTATCGGCGGCGGGATCGAGGGGGAGCGTTTCGTTTTCCATGAATTGGTTATGGGGCTGTGGTGGCGCGCGTTCAAGACCTCCGCTTCAACACCGATGAATCGACACGGGGAGAGCGGTGGATTCGATATTTATGAAAAGGTGAAATGGGGGTTGCGTGACGGAGAGAGCGCGGCGGCTACCGCGCGAGGGGGTGTTTTTCGAGCACCAGTTGCCGCAGGCGTTCGTCGAGGATGTGGGTGTAGATCTCGGTCGTGGCGATGTCGGCGTGGCCGAGCAGGGTTTGGATTGCGCGAAGGTCGGCGCCGTTTTGCAGTAAGTGCGTGGCGAAGGCGTGGCGCAGGGTGTGGGGGGTGACGCGGGAAGGGTCGATCCCGGCGGCGGCGCTGAGTTCTTTGATCAAGGTAAAGAAGCGCACGCGGGTCAGGTGGCCGGATTTGCCACGGGAGGGAAAGGCGAAGGGGCTTTGCGGGGCGAGATTGGTGGCGGTACGTGTTGTCTCATAGGTTTCATCGAGGTGGGTGAGCCATGGGGCGATGGCCGCGCGCGCGGGCGGAGAGAGGGGAACCATGCGTTCCTTGCCCCCCTTGCCGAGCACCAGCAGCATAGACGGATCGCCGCGCAGGGCCGCGAGGGGCAGAGAGACAAGCTCTGTCACGCGCAGGCCGGTGGCGTAGAGGATTTGCATCAGGCAGTGATTGCGCAGACGGTCCGGCGCGGTGCGGCCATGGGTCATGGCGGCCTCGAGCAGGGCGTCAACTTCTTCCATCGAGAGCGTGTTGGGCAGTTTGCGCGCCCGGGCGGGGCCGGTGATTTGCAACGTCGGATTGTCATCGCGCCAGCCCTCTTCATGGGCGAAACGGTAGAGTTGCTTCAGGGATGACAGGCGGCGGGCACGGGTGGCGGGGGCAAGGCCTTCGGCCTCGAGCCGCGCGATATAGCTTTCCAGCGCCGCGCGGTCGGCCGCGGCAAAGCCGCCGGACTTGGACAGCGCCGCCATAGCGTCTTGCAGGTCGCGCCCATAGGCCAAGAGCGTGTTACGCGCCGCCCCCTGCTCGGCCGCAGCAGCATCAAGGTAGAGCACAATCCAATCGCTGTCGGTGGTGGGGGCTGACATCGGCTAGCCTTCAAGCAGCAGAAGTTGCAGAGCCGCGCGACGGGCGATGTCTTCCAAACCGACGGCCCGGAACAGAACCAGCGCGTCGGTGGTGTCGTCGGCATCAGCGCTGCCGCCTGCGAGGGTTTGGGCGGCCCGCAAAAGCGCCTCTCCCAAGCGGTTTTGCTGCTGATAGGGCGTGTAGCGATGCGGAGGGAGCGGGTCGGCGAAGGCCGCAGCCACAGCGCGGCCAAGAATTGAATTGCCGGGCAGATCATCGGGCGGCAGCCCTCGGGCGATGGCGAATGCGAAGCGCTCTGCGGCATCTTGGGGCACGGCGGTTTGGGCCACTTCCTCGTAGATCGGCGACAGCAAACCGACCCGCCGCGCAAGGATGCCTGCATCGCCCACCAGCGGCGTGCGCAACAAACGATCCGCATAGATATCGGCGAAAGCGACCTGCAAGCCCGCCGCCCCCATCGCGTCCCATGCCGGGACCAGTCGACGGCTGGTTTCCACAGGATCACCGGCCAGAAGGGCGGCATCGAAGGCTTGTACCGCCGCGACCCGATCCCAGACCGCGCCCGAGGCCGATGGCGCCTGCGCCGTATAGATCGCCAACCATTGTTGCGGCGCAATGGCACCCGAGCGGGTCAGTCGCTCGGCGGCATCAAGTTGCGCCCGCCAGCCCGCCAGAACGCTCAGGTCGGCGTGAACGAAGGCCAGGGGCAGACCGGTGGCATCGGGGCGCTCGGCGATGGCCATGCGCATCTGGAACTCCAGCGCGGTCAGGTTCGCGTCGGGCGGCAGCGGAGGCTCCCCCTCGAACAATTCAGGGTCAAGGAAGCGGGTGATCAGGTCACCCTCGGGCTCGGATATCTGGCCCAAGGCTTCCCCCGTGCCCAACAAAAGGGCGGCGGCGGGCCAATCTCCGCCGCGTGCGAGGCAAAAGATCTGCGCGGGCAAGGTTGGGGCGATATCGGGGTTGGCGTTCATCGCGGCGCAAGCGCGGGTGGCCCGATCGGTCAGTAAGGAGACATCGAACCAGCGCCGGAACACCGCCGGCGCCGTGGGCCCTGCCCTTTCCATCAAGGCTTGCGCCGGGTCCAACGCGCCGCGCATCAGCAACATATCAAGGCGGGCAAGAAACAGGTCCGACCCCTCGGGTGAGGCCCCTTGCGGCGGCGCTAATTCTGCCAAGGCCAAGGTCTGCGTGAAGCTTTGCATCGCAGGCAACCCCTGCACCGGTTGCGCCCGCATCAAAGCCGCCAAGGTGGCCGTATCCGACGCGCCCCAAAGGTCCGAAGGCAAGCCGGTGATCGTGCTTGGCAACAGCCCCACGGCGTCGAGTTGGATCGCATCCAACGGCAGCACCGTGATCGCCGGGATGGAGGCATCGGTGGCGATATTGGCATGGGGCCGTGTGATCGTATCGGACAACCAATCGGGCGTGCCCAAGGGAGGTAGATCGCTGGTGTTAATCTCTTGCGCCGCCGCCAAGCCCCCGAAAACGCAAGCGAAAACGCATGTCTTAACGCCTTTAATCCACATCCAACTCAACCGGTTGTGTGACGGTTTGCACATCGGGCTGCATCAAGCCCGAATAGGCATATCCCACCAGCGCAATCGCGCTCAGTAGAAGTAACACCAAAATCAAAATAATGATCCGCCCCATATCCGGTCCACCTGCCCTTAGAAAAATCAGCATCCGACGCCATTGGATGCCTTCGACGTTTGCCGCCGCTTGCGACATCATATAAGCCATGGACGGCGAGAATTCGCCACTGATCGAGGGATTTTTTTCAACCATGGGCGAAAGCGTGCCACAGGTACCGGGGAAACTGGTCAAAAGCGTTGTGCTTATTGGCATGATGGGCGCCGGAAAGACCGCGATCGGCCGGGCGCTGTCATCTATGTTGGACGTGCCGATGCACGACTCGGATGTTGAAATCGTACAATCTTCTCAGTTGACCATCGCCGAGATCTTCGACCGCTACGGAGAGCCCTTCTTTCGCGAAAAAGAGGGGCAAGTGATCGAACGTCTGTTGGGCGGTCCGCCTTGCATCCTGTCCACCGGCGGCGGCGCTTGGCTATCGCCCGCCAACCGCGACATGCTTTTGGCGAAGGCCACTGTAGTCTGGCTCGAGGCCGACCTGCCGCTGCTATGGTCAAGAGTACGGCACAAGACCCACCGCCCGCTTCTGCACACCTCGAACCCGCGGGCCACCCTTGCCGAACTGCTTATGGACCGGACCCCCGCCTACGCCCTTGCGCCTGATAAGGTGACGGTCCAGCCCGATTGGTCTATCGACGCCACCGCCGACAAAGTGATGGACATCCTGCGCCACAACGGAACGCTGCAAAAGGACCCCGCCGATGATTGATACTGTCCGAGTTGAGCTTGGCGACCGTGCCTATGATGTCGAAATCGGCTCAGGCCTGATCGCCTCTGCCGGTGCCCGCATCGCGCCCCTTTTAACCCGGCCCAAGGTCTGGATCGTCACGGAAGAAACCGTCGCATCCCTGCACCTCGACGCCCTGCGGGCGGGTCTCTCCGCGGCCGACATCGAAAGCGACGCGCTGATCCTCCCCCCCGGAGAGGCCACCAAATCATGGCCGCACCTGCAACGGGTCGCCGACTGGCTGTTGACCGAACGGGTCGAGCGTGCCGATATCGTAGTGGCTTTCGGCGGCGGCGTGATCGGCGATCTCGTGGGCTTTGCCGCTGCCATCCATCGCCGCGGCATTCGTTTCGTGCAGATCCCCACATCGCTTTTGGCGCAGGTAGATAGCTCCGTAGGCGGCAAAACCGGGATCAACGCCGCTCAAGGCAAAAACCTCATCGGGGCTTTCCACCAACCCGCTCTGGTGTTGGCCGATATTGATGTCCTCGGCACGCTCGAGAGCCGTGATTTCCTTGCCGGCTACGGCGAAGTTTCCAAATATGGCATGCTCGGCGATGGCGCCTTCTTCGAGTGGTTGGAAATAAACGGCCCCGCCATGGCCCAAGGCGACGCGGGCCTGCGCCAGGAAGCGGTGAAACGCTCGGTCCAGATGAAAGCCGATATCGTCGCCCGCGATGAAACCGAACAAGGCGACCGGGCACTCCTCAACCTCGGCCACACCTTTTGCCACGCCCTAGAGGCCGCCACCGATTACTCCGACCGCCTCCTTCACGGCGAAGGCGTCGCCATTGGCTGTGCGCTGGCGTTCGAGCTCTCTTCTCGCCTCGGCCTCTGCTCCCAGGAAGACCCGTCGCGTGTACGCGCGCATCTCGCCGCCATGGGCATGAAAAAAGACCTCCACGATATTCCTGGCGACCTCCCGGATGCATCCACCCTCGTGGGGCTTATGGGACAAGACAAAAAGGTCGTCGCAGGCCAACTCCGCTTCATCTTGGCCCGTGGCATCGGTGATGCCTTCGTCACTGCCGATGTCCCCACCGACGCCGTCTTGACCTTACTGCAAGACGCCCTCGCCAGCCAGTAGAGCGCGCCGCTCCCCTCTTCATCTTGGCCCATACAACTCACTCCCCCGTCGCGCCACACGATCCCGCCCGAGATTGAAACGCCCCGACCGGGACCCACCTGCCCCGTCCGCGACCGACCCGCTAATGTCGCATTCAGACTTGCCCGCCTGCGCCCCGTGACCTCAGATGACCCCAACCCACAGGAGGCACAGCGATGAAATCCCATACCCGTGTTTGCATTATCGGCGGCGGCGTCGTCGGCTGTTCCGTGGCCTACCACCTGACGAAATTGGGCTGGTCCGATGTAACGCTGCTGGAACGCTCGGAACTCACATCGGGCTCCACCTGGCATGCGGCGGGCGGGTTTCATACGCTGAATGGTGACACCAACATGGCCGCGCTTCAGGGCTATACCATCCTCCTCTACCGGGAACTCGAAGAACTCACCGGCATGTCGTGCGGCCTCCACCACGTGGGCGGCGTCACACTGGCCGACACGCCGGAACGGCTCGACATGCTCAAGGCCGAACGCGCCAAGCACCGCTTTATGGGGCTCGAGACGGAAATCGTCTCGCCCGAGGAAATCGCGAAACTTGCGCCTATCACCAACATCGAGGGCATCCTCGGTGGGCTCTATGATCCGCTGGATGGACACTTGGACCCCTCCGGGACCACCTATGCATATGCCAAGGCCGCGCGCATGGGCGGGGCGGAAATTCTCACCCATACCAAGGTGTTAGAAACCAACGCTCGTGTGGATGGATCGTGGGAGATCGTCACCGATCAAGGCACGATCATTGCCGAACATCTGGTCAACGCCGCAGGCCTCTGGGCGCGGGAAGTCGGGGCGATGGCGGGTTGCTATTTGCCGCTGCACCCGATGGAACACCAATATCTGGTGACCGAAGAAACCCCTGAAATCTATGAGCGTGACACAGAACACCCCCACGTCATGGACCCCGCGGGAGAAAGCTATCTGCGCCAGGAAGGGCGCGGGCTTTGTATCGGCTTCTACGAGAAAACCTGCCGCCCCTGGGCCGTGGATGGCACGCCCTGGGATTTCGGCCATGAACTCCTGCCCGATGACTTTGACAAGATCGAGGACTCCATCGCCTTCGCCTTCAACCGCTTCCCGGTGCTGGAACGCGCGGGCGTCAAATCGGTGGTCCACGGTCCGTTTACCTTCGCCCCCGATGGCAACCCTCTGGTCGGTCCTGTGCCGGGCCTTCGCAACTACTGGTCCGCTTGCGGTGTGATGGCGGGGTTCAGCCAAGGTGGCGGCGTCGGCCTGTCGCTGGCGCAATGGATGGTTGAGGGTGAGACCGAGCGCGATGTGATGGCCATGGATGTCGCCCGCTTCGGCCGTATCCTGACCCCCGCCTACACGCTACCCAAAGTGATCGAGAACTATCAGACCCGCTTCTCGGTGGTCTACCCGAACCAGGAACTCCCCGCCGCGCGCCCTTTCCGCACCACGCCGATGTACGATGTTTTCGATTGCATGGGGGCCGTCTGGGGCCAGCAATACGGGCTGGAGGTGCCGAATTATTTCGCGGAACCCGGCGAAGCGCGGTTTGAAACACCCTCCTTCCGGCGCTCCAACGCGTGGAAGGCCACCGCCCGCGAGGTCCGCGCCGTGCGCGAGGGCGTGGGCATTAACGAGGTGCAGAACTTCGGCAAGTACGACGTGCAAGGCCCCGGCGCCCGCGCGTGGTTGGACCGGATCATGGCAGGCAGCATCCCCAAACCGGGGCGACTGGCGCTGAACCCGATGCTGTCGCCCAAGGGCAAGATCATCGGCGACTTTACCGTCACATGCCTGTCCGACACTCATTTCATGTTAACCGGATCTTACGGCGCGCAGGACTACCACATGCGCTGGTTCATGCAGAACCCGCCAAACGACGCGCACGGCGACGTGCGCCTCGACAACGTCTCGGACCGGCGCACCGGGTTCCAGATCGCAGGCCCCCACGCCCGTGATGTGCTGCAAGCCGTCGCCCGCGAAGATGTGGCCGACATGAAGTTCATGGACGCGCGCCAGCTTACCATCGGCCATTCCACCGCCTTTGTGCAGCGCGTCAGCTATACGGGCGATCTGGGGTATGAAATCTACGTCGACGCCATGGAACAACGCGCGCTGTGGGAGGTGCTGTGGAACGCGGGCCAGCCGTTCGGGATGAAGCCGTTCGGGATGCGGGCGATGATGTCGCTGCGGTTGGACAAGTTCTTTGGATCGTGGATGCGAGAGTTCTCACCCGATTACACGCCCGCGGAAACCGGGCTTGATCGCTTCATCTCGTGGAAGAAAGACACCGACTTCATTGGCCGCGCGGCGGCTGAGGCAGACCGCTCCTCCGCGCCAAGCCGCGTCCTCGCCGCGTTTGAGGTAGACGCCCTCGACGCCGATGTTGTGGCTTACGAGCCGATCTCGATTGACGGCGCGGTCGTTGGGTTCTGCACCTCGGGCGGCTATTCGCACACTGCCGGAAAATCCATCGCCCTTGGATTTGTCCCGCGCGAAAAAGCTACCGAAGGGCTGGCGGTAGAGATCGAAGTCCTCGGCCACATGCGCCCTGCCCGTCTGATCACCAAACCGTTGTTTGACGGCGAAGACGTGCGGATGCGCGGATGAGCCGTTTGATTGTTCTGCTGGCTGCTGGTGCCTCTTCCCGGATGCGGGGCGGCGACAAACTACTGGAAGAGGTGGAAGGCCAACCGCTTCTGCGCCTCTTGGCCGAGCGTTGTACCAAAGCTGGTGAAACGCGCGTCGTGCTTGGCCCGAACCAACCCGCGCGCCGTGCCGCGCTGGACGGTATCACCGCCGAGATTGTGGAGGCCGAAGGCGACGACGGTATGGCTGCTTCCATCCGGGCGGGCGTGGCGGGGCTGAGGAACACATCTGTTATGATCGTTCTGGCCGATATGCCCGACATTACGGCGGGCGATTTGCACCTTCTTCTGGGGCTGCACGGCCAAGGCATTGCGCCCATCGTTCAAGCTGCCAGCGACACGGGCACGCCGGGGCAGCCTGTTGTCTTTGCGCCCAAGTACCTGAAGCATCTGGCAAAACTGCAAGGCGATGAAGGGGCGCGGTCGATTTTGAAGGCTCACGCTCGCGATGTGGCGCTGATCCCGCTGAAGGATGACCGCGCCACCGTCGATCTCGACACGCCCGAAGATTGGGCGACGTGGCGCGCGCAACGCTCGTCCTGAGCGCGCGCGGCAACGCGGTGGTCCCGGGCCGAGGCCCGGTCTACGAAAAACGGACGACCTCAGCCCCCTGAGATCGTCCGCGGTACTGTTTAAGCGTTACGTCGTCTTACTCGTTACAAAACACACGCAAAAAACTTGTTACACGTAGCTACAGTGTCCGGAGGGACGCGCGTGGTGCGAGCAACACGCGTCCCCTAGGCTCGTTAGAGACGAAGCAATTTCGCCTCATGAGCCTTAAGCGAGCGGCGCGCAGCCGCGTAGTCGGTCAGGCCGCCCTCGGTGGCAAGCTCGGGGAACAGCGCAAGGATTTCCTCGCGCGTCGCCTCGCCCATGGCTCCCAGGGTCTGATCGCCAGGTTGGAAGCTTTCCGTCCAAGCGCCGTCCGACAGAACCACTTCGTGGCGGTCGAACATGAAGTGAATGTAGGTGGTGCGCATCGTGTCCATGACGCTCACGCCCTGCTTGCCGACCAGATGTTTGGCTGCGACCAGAACTTCGCTCTCTTCAAAGTAGAGCTGCGGAGTCTCGCCGGTGATCAGCACGCGGTGTTGCGGGCTGACCAGCATGTCCCGCTCGGGCAGATTGCGCCCAAGAGAGCCAGCCTTGATCAGGATCGGCTTGAGGCCATTCCCTTCGGCCAATTCCGTGCGGTTCAGTGTCCGGTTTCCGGTCCAACGGATCTCTTGGATGCCGTTGTCGCGGGTGATCACCTTGTCGCCTTCGCGCAGGGTCTCGACCGGAACTTCGCCGCGTGGTGTGGCGATCATCGCCCCCGGCGTGAAGCAGGGGATGACGTTCTCGATTTCCTTGAACTCAAGGCGACCGGCTTCTTCGCTCTGAGTGTTGTCGGTGTAGAAGATCACCGTACCGGATTCGCCGGGCGTTCCGGTTGGGTCAATCCCGTCGTCGTAGACAACTTTCAGCGAACCCGCACCTGTCAGGTCGAGGGTATCGACATCGCCGTCGCCGGGATCTTCGCCGCCAACAATGGTGTCGCCTGCGCCTTCAACATAGTCACCGGTGCCGTTTGGATCGGTGAAAGTCCCCACGTTGAAGGTGTCGTTACCCAAGCCACCGTCAAGGCTATCTGCCCCTTGGCCGCCGATGATAACGTCGTCGCCTTCGCCACCCAGGATGGTGTCGTCGTCGATGCCGCCGTCCAGCGTATCGTCGCCTTCACCGCCATCGATGAGGTCGTTGTCGTCCTCGCCGTTGACCACGTCGTTCCCGGCGCCGGCGTTGATGGTGTCATCGCCATTGTTCAGGATTGGGTCGCCGGTGAAGCCGTCGTTTGGCTCGTCGATGAAGTTGGCCAGATCGCTGCCGACGCCGCCGTCGATGGTGTCATCGCCGTCGCCGGAGTTGATCAGGTCATCGCCTTCGCCACCCACGATGCTGTCGTTGCCGGACCCCGTCGTGATGGTGTCCGCATCGGTGCCGCCGTCAACGACATTGTCGCCGTCGCCTGCATCGATCACATCGGCATCGTCACCGGCATTGATGGTGTCGTCGCCGGCACCTGTGGTGATGGTGTCTTTGTTGTCGTCAGGATCCGCGTCCGGTGCCGCAATAATGAACGGCCCAGTGCCACCGGCAGTCGGGATTGGCGTGCCCAAGTCTGGGTTGAACGAGCCCGGGTTGTCCGAGTTGATCTCGTTGTTGCCATCCATGTCGGTGATGCTATCCGCCCCGGTGGAGCCGGTGATGGTATCATCACCCAAGCCACCGTCGATGGTGTCATCGCCGGAACCGCCGGTCAGGCTATCATCGCCTGCGCCGCCATCCAGAACGTCATCGCCAGCGCCGCCAGTGACCGAGTCATTGCCCTCGCCGCCATCGACGGTGTCGTTGCCCTCTTCGCCGCGCACAGTGTCGTCGCCTTCGCCGCCCATGACGATATCATCGCCATTGCCGCCTAGAACGCTGTCGTTGTCCGCGCCGCCATCTACGGTATCGTCGCCCTCACCCGCGTTGATGGTGTCATCACCACCGTTGCCGCGAATGCTGTCGTCGTCGCCGTCAGGCCCGTCGATGATGTCGCCACCACCGTCGGTTGGGCCATCGGCATCGTCATAGAGTGGGTCCATGACTTCGCCGAACTCTTCACCGTCAACCACCAGATCAGGTGCCTTTGCGGGAAGCAGCAGGTTTTCGATCTCGTTGAAGGCAACGGGAACCCACTCGTTCTCGTCGTTTTGCACTTCAACGGTGCCCGAGGTGCTGTCGCCGTCACCGTCTTCGGTTTCTACCAGGTTCCGGTAGGCCACGAAGTCGGTCAGGTCGAGCGTGTCGTTATCATCGCCGAAGGTATTGCCCTCGACAAAGATGGCCGCGTCATTGTCGCCGTTCTCGTCCACTTCGTCCTGGTCGATGAAGATGCTGTCCGCACCGCCACCGCCGATGATGCTGTCGCCCGCGCCGCCGATGATCGTGTCATCGCCTGCGTTGCCTTCCAGCGTATCGGAACCCCGGCCACCGGTGATGTGGTCATCATCGTTGTTGCCTTGGATGAAGTCCTGACCGTGGCCGCCTAAGATAACGTCCTCGCCCTGACCGCCCATGATGCTGTCGTCATCCACACCACCGTCGATGGTGTCGTTGCCGGTACCGCCTGTGATCGTATCGGCATCGTCTTGGCCGTAGATCAGGTCGTTGCCAGCGCCGCCATCAATAAGGTCAGCGTTGTTGAGCGGATCAGGATCGGGCCCAAATGGGGCGCCAAAGCCATCGTCGGCAAGGTTCACACCATCAGGAGCAGGCGTTTCCAGACCGCCGAAGATGGTGTCGTCATCGCCGCCGCCCGAAAGCGTGTCGTTGCCCTCGGAGCCGATCAGCAGGTCATTACCCGCGCCACCTTGGACGCTGTCATCGTCGATGCCTGCGTCTACGGTGTCGTTGCCAGTGCCCGCGTTGATCACGTCGGCATCGTCGCCGGTGAAGATCAGGTCGTCGCCCGCGCCGCCGTCAACGGTGTCCTTGTCATCATCGGGGTCACCATCAGGTGCCACTGCGGGGATCGGACCGTAACCCGGCCAGCCAGCGTCCAGCAGATCCTGGCTACCGGATGTGTCGATGGTGTCGTTGCCGTCACCGCCCGAAACGCTGTCCGCGCCGTCGCCGCCGGTGATGTCGTCATCACCTGTGCCGCCTTCGATCACGTCGTCGCCGGTGCCGCCGTCAAGCGTATCATCACCGCCGCCACCTTGCAGCGTGTCGTCGCCTTCATCGCCACTCAGATCGTCGCCGTCGTCGGTTGCGCCGCCGAAGATTTCGTCGTCGCCCGTGCCGCCGGATACCGTGTCGGAACCCAGACCCGCGTTGATCGTGTCGTCACCGCCGTTGCCGAAGATCGTGTCGTCAAGGCCATCGGCCCCATCGATCAGATCGCCGCCGTTATCTGTGGGCAGGTTGCTATCGTCGTAACCGGGGCCCATTTCCTCGCCGGTTTCTTCGCCGTCAACGACGCCGTCCGGAGGGGTTGGGTCCGCGCCCACTTCAATGGTGTGAACCGCCGAGTCGGTGCCGCCCTGACCATCGGAGACAGTGTAGGACACCGTCGCCGTGCCTTCAAAGCCCGCAGCAGGTGTGAAGGTGTAGACGCCGTTGGAAACCTCGGCCAGCGAACCTTGATCGGCTGGAACCGTCGCGCTGGTCACAGTCAGCGTGTCACCGTCGATATCGGTGTCATTGGCCAACAGGTTGATTTCAACCTCGGTCTCAAACTCGGTGGAGTCGCTGTCGTCAACCGCATCGGGGTCATCGTTTACCGCATTAACGGTGACTTCGACTTTCGCCGTATCGGTGCCGCCGTTGCCGTCCGAGATCGTGTAGGTGATCTCGGCCACGCCGTTGAAGTTTTCAGCCGGTGTGAAGAACAGATCAGTGCCGTCTGTCGTGACCGTGCCCTGATCGGCAGGCACGGTGGCAGAGATGATCGTCAGCGTGTCGCCATCGGCGTCCGAGTCGTTGTCGAGCGCATCGGTGATGGTAACGGCTGTGTCCTCATCGGTGGAGGCGGTGTCATCTTCGGCCACAGGACCATCGTTGACCGCGCCAACCGAGACGATGGCTTGGCCATCATCGGTACCGCCGTTGCCGTCGGAAACGGTGTAATCAATCGTCACCGGGCCGTTGTAATCAGGCGCAGGTGTGAAGGTAACAGTGCCGTCGCCATTATCCACGACCGTGCCAAGCGCCGGATCAACCGAAACCGAGGCCAGTTCCAGCGTATCGCCGTCAACATCGGTGTCGTTGCCAAGCAGATCAACCAAAACCGCAACGTCTTCGTCGGTTGTCTCGATATCATCCACAGCGACCGGATCGTCGTTCACCGGGGTGACCGTTACGTTAACGGTGCCCTCATCGGTCCCGCCGTTGCCGTCGGTGATGGTGTAGGTGATTTCAGCCGGGCCATTGTAGTTTTCAGCTGGAGTGAAATTCAGCGTACCGTCGCCGTTGTTCACGACTGTCCCTTGATCGGCGGGAACTGTCGCGCCAACCACTTCCAGCGTGTCGCCGTCTGGGTCGGTGTCGTTGCCGATTACGTTGATCGTCACGGCGGTGTCTTCATCGGTGGTTGCACTATCATCAACAGCCGTTGGGCCATCGTTTACCGCGCCCACAGACACAACCGCCTGGCCATCATCTGTGCCGCCGTTGCCATCGGAAACGGTGTAATCAATCGTTACCGGGCCGTTGTAATCAGGCGCGGGTGTGAAGGTCACAGTACCGTCGCCATTGTCTTCAACCGTGCCAAGCGCCGGATCAACAGAAACCGAGGCCAGTTCCAGCGTGTCGCCGTCTACGTCGGTGTCGTTGCCGATCAGGTCAATGATGACGCTTTCGTCTTCCATTGTGGAGGCAGTGTCATCTACAGCGACGGGATCGTCGTTCACGGGGGTCACATTCACGGTCACTTCTGCCGTGTCGGTGCCACCTTGACCGTCGGAGATGGAGTAGCTGATCGTCGCCGGGCCGTTGAAGTTTTCGGCTGGGGTGAACAGCAGCTCGCCGCCAACGATGGCCACGGTGCCTTGTTCGGCAGGCACGGAAGCGCCCGTGATCTCCAGCGGGTCGCCGTCCACGTCGGTGTCGTTGTCCAGAACGTCGATGGTGATCGCCGTGTCTTCATCTGTGGTGACAGAGTCGTTCACCGCGTCTGGCGCATCGTTTACAGGGGCCACGTTGAAAGTGATCGTTGCCGTGTCCGTGCCGCCGTTGCCATCAGAGATGGTGTAGGTGACGCTATCGGTGCCGTTGAAGTTGTCGTCCGGCTCGTAGGTGTAGGTGCCGTCGCCGTTGTCTGTCAGCGTGCCGTTGGAAGGCGTACCGATGCTGGTCACGGTCAGCGTGTCACCGGGGTTTGGATCAGTGTCATTAGCCAATGGGTTAAAGGTGACGGTGTCGTCCTCGTCCACGGGAATGGAGTCGTTCACCGCATCTGGGCCTTCATTGAAGGGCTCTGGCAGAAGCAGGTTTTCGATTTCAAGGAAGTTGACGTTCACCCAATCGCCGTCGCCGTTTTGCACTTCGACGGTGCCCGAGGTGCTGTCGTTGTCCGCATCGGTTGTCTCGGTCAGGTTGCGGTAAGCTTCATAGGCCGTCAGGTCGAGCGTATCGTTGTCGGAACCCTCGGTAGAGCCATCGACGTTGATATCTCCGGTCTTGTCGCCCGCGCCGTCGACCTCATCGGCGTCTACAACGATCAGGTCGTCGCCTTCGCCGCCGGTCACGTCATCGCCTGCACCTGCAACAATGGTGTCATCGCCGCCTTCGCCGAAGATCGTGTCGTCACCTTCATTACCGACAAGGCTGTCGTTGCCATCAGGGCCATCAACCACGTTTGGCACGTCAAAGAACACGTCCGTGACATTGATGCCGGAGTTGTTGTGCCCATTCTGGCCGTGAATGATCTGAATTTCGGACACAGGGCCTGGGATCGTTACCAGAACCGAGTACTCGGAGGATGTATCCTCAAGATAACCGCCGTTGCTGTCTGCTGTATCCGCGCCCGCAACACCATCGGTATCCAGAAGCGTCAGGTGAGAGCCCGCGTCCAGTTCCACTTCGATCGGGTTGCCGTTTTCGTCGAACGCCTTGATCTTCACGATACCGTCGCCGTCAATATCGTTCACCCGGAACGAGACGTTTTCGACTGGATCGGAGAAGTCCAACTCATACGTCGCGGAACGGCCATAGCCACCCGTTTCACTGTCGAGAGATGAGTTCGCGTCAATGGTTTCGGTCCCGCTGTCGATATCCGAGACATTTTGCGTGTCGCCCGAGATGTTGTCGGAAACGCCGTAGGATTTGGCTACGGTGCGGAAATCGACCGTGACGTTGCCAGTGTCTTGGCTGAAGTCATTGGCGTTGGTGTTGGGGGCGAGATCCCACTCAAAGCTTTCACGGACGGAACCAGTCGTGCCGCCTGCGTCGTCGCCGTAGATCAGGTCATCACCCTGACCACCCAGAATGGTGTCGTCGTCAGCGCCACCAAACACGGTGTCGTCGCCAAGGCCCGCTTCAATGCTGTCATCGCCGCCATTGCCCATGATGACATCGTCGATGCCGTCGGAGCCGTCGATCATGTCGCCGCCGCCGTCGGTTGGCGCGTTGGCGTCGTCGTAGTCAGGCAGCATCACCTCACCGAAGTCTTCGCCATCTACGATGCCGTCGGGGCTGGAGGTTGGGACATCAGCAGTGTCGTAGATCGCCACGTAGTCGATTTTGCCATCGAAGTAGTGGTCATACTGTCCGTCGTCTTTTTCCCGTGCACCGAACGAGAAGTTCTCGTCATCGTTGTCGCCGATTTCCAGGTGCAGACCAGTTTGCGACGTAGAGATTTCCGCGTCGGTGTTTGTGGTCAGGTTTTGCACGGTCATCGTCGCGCCGGTGTTCTCGTCAAACGAGTAGACCACGTTGATCGTGTCGCCTTCTGAGAAGAAGTCTTCATCGGTGGTCAGAAGCACGTCGAGGCCGCCGGGCATGCAGTGCATGACCTGAACTTCGCCGTCTTTTGTGACGCGAATTTCGAAGAAGCCCTCAGAACGCGCATCAGCCGCCTCGCCGCGGTTAACGATCGTATCGGGGCTAGTTCCGATGTGGCAATCTTGGGTGAACTGTACCTCAACCGTGCCTTCGTGCAGGTCAAAGGGGTTATCGTTGCCCGAAACGTCAAAGACGTCGCCATATCCATCCGTGTGTAGCTGGTCGCCAGAAACATGGGCGTTTCCATGGGTGTGCCCGTTCTGGGCGATCCCGTCAGCAAGGCCGGTGTCGTTTTTCGATCCGCCAATGAAGTCCCACAGACCAACCAGGTGATCCGTTGCAGCAGGGTTGTCAAAATTCGTCATCTCGCACTCTCCTCATTGCCGACAAAAGTCGGCCCCCCCACACACGCGGGAAAAAATCTGGTCAACTGTACGCAATGCTGGCTGACCCAAAGGGCGGCGCGCACGCGTCGTTTCCAAGTGGAAGGAGAGGATCGAGACACGGGCCTCGACAGGACGATACGACGCCCCAAAGGACGTAAGACGCACCGATTGCCAACGCGGCCATTCTTGGCCGGTATTATAACGGCAACACCCCTCCCGCGCTTTCACGCGACATTCGTGTGCGGCCGCCCCCGTGGCCTATTTGCAGACATCGCCCCCCAGTTGGGCTGCTTAGGAGATACCCCAAAGAATTGAGTAAGGAGAAGGGAAATTTTTAGAGATTGTGTCAACATTTAGCGCGGAATGGGGCTGAAGCGGCATGGTGTTGGCCGTATTTTAGCCACGATTGTTTCGAGATCATAAAATCGCCACAATTCGAAAGGCCTGTTTTTCTTACCGCAAACGTTGAATTCTTGCCCCATGGTCGAAGCGGCCTCAAACGAGTGAGGGCGGTGTCCGCCGGATTGTCGCGTTTCCAGCAACAAACCCGAACTGACGCCACGGAAACAGTCTGTTGCCAGTTGCGCACCGTTACGTAGCGGAAAACCTGACCATTTGGACATGTCCTTCTGGGTGGGAGCGGAACATCGGAAGTATTTGAGCCGAATCGAAACGTTAGCGGCGCAGCGTCTATGGCGAGAAGGTGACGCGGTCGCGATTGTCCCAAATCCCGGCACTGCCCCAATCGCGCCACAAAGCGTCATAGGGAAAACAAGCGCCGCCCAAAATGGCAACGCCGGGGCGAACCCCGGCGTTTGTCATCTTCTTCTTGCGAAGGGCTGGTACCCGAGGTCGGACTCGAACCGACAAGCCTCGCGGCGGGGGATTTTGAATCCCCTGCGTCTACCAATTCCGCCACTCGGGCCCTGTGGCGACCGGATAGCGCCCCCGGACGGCGCCGTCAACACGCTGTTAGCCTCCGCTTGCCCCCATATGCGCAATGCGTCACTAAGCGGGCGAATAGTATGAGGACGCCAAGATGTTACGCCGCCTTTATGACTGGGTGATGGGCTTTGCCGGACACCCCCATGCGTTATGGGTTTTGGCGATTGTGAGCTTTGCGGAAAGCTCGGTTTTTCCGATCCCGCCCGATGTCTTGATGATTCCCATGATCCTGGCGCGTCCGTCGCGGGCTTGGTTGATTGCGACGGTGTGTCTTGTGGCCTCGGTTTTGGGCGGGCTTTTGGGCTACGCCATCGGCGCATTCGCGTTTGAAGAGATTGGCCGCCCGATTTTTGAAGCCCTTGGTAAAGTAGAGCGGATTGAGCAGTTCAATGAACGGTTCAATGACCTGAGCTTCTGGCCCGTGCTGATCGCGGGGCTGACGCCCTTCCCCTACAAGGTGATCACCATCATGTCAGGCTGGACCGGCCTGCCCCTTGGCACCTTTATTGTCACTTCTATTATAGCACGGGGTTTGCGCTTCTTCATTGTGGCGGCCTTGCTGTGGAAATTCGGCGCCCCGATCAAGGACTTCATCGAGAAGCGCTTGGGCCTTATGTTCATCCTGTTCTGCCTGCTACTGGGCGGCGGGTTCTATGTGTTGAAGTTCCTGTGATGGAGGGCGCGATCATGACACGGCGCAATCTGATTTTGCTGGCGGGCTTGGGCTCTGTCGCGCTGTTTGGCGGCGCACTCTACTTTCAATACTGGATGGGGCTGCTGCCTTGCACCATGTGCCTGTGGCAACGCTGGCCGCACCGCATCGCCATTGGGTTGGCGTTGGTAGGCGTGGTCTTCCCCCGTGCGGTGATTGCATGGCTCGGCGGGCTGACCATGGCCGTTAACGCAGGAATCGCCCTGCTGCACACAGGCGTAGAGCTGCGCTGGTGGGACGGACCGCAGGTTTGCGGCGCGGGGGCGGCGCAAGATGTGGGCAGTCTGTCGATGGAAGATTTGTTCGACACCACCACCGGCCCCCAAATTGTCATGTGCAACGAGGCGGCCTGGCATTTCGCCGGGCTGTCCATGGCCAGCTGGAACGGGATTTTCTGCGTCGTACTGGCAGGTGTTTGGCTGACCGCTGCACTGACAAAGGATAAGGCACGAGCGTAACCGCCCTGCCCTTTGCTTTAGAGCCCCTCCTCGGCCTCCACGAGGCCTCCTCGCAGATGTGATCGCGCCATTGCACCTCATATCGGGGGAAGCTATAGTCCGTTCAACAAAATATAGCGTAAAACACGACGAACGGGCGGACATATGACCGACACTCCTGAACCTCCTGAAAACGGCGGGGAAACTCTGCCCGAGCGGCCCGAATTCTCGGGCCCCTCGATCGACATTTCGGCGGAGATGAAGACCTCGTTCCTCGACTATGCGATGTCGGTGATTATCTCTCGGGCGATCCCTGATCTGCGTGACGGCCTCAAGCCGGTTCACCGCCGCATTCTGTTCGCGATGCACGAGACGGGAAACACCCACGAAAAAGCCTACCGCAAATCGGCCCGTCCTGTGGGCGACGTGATGGGGCAGTATCACCCCCATGGCGACAGCGCGATTTACGACGCGCTGGTGCGGATGGCGCAGGATTTCTCCATGTCGCTGCCGCTGCTGGATGGACAAGGCAACTTCGGCTCCATGGACGGCGATAACCCCGCCGCGATGCGCTACACGGAAGTGCGCATGGATAGCCCCGCTGCATATCTTCTAGAAGATATCGACAAAGATACCGTTGATTTCCAAGACAATTACGACGGAAAACAACAAGAACCCACGGTTCTGCCTGCCCGTTTCCCCAACATGTTGGTTAACGGCGCGGGCGGTATTGCCGTTGGTATGGCCACCAATATTCCGCCGCATAACCTGGGCGAAGTGATCGATGCCTGTCAGGCACTGATCGAGAAGCCGGACCTGTCCTCGGAAGAGTTGATCCAATACGTCCCCGCCCCCGATTTCCCTACGGGCGGGATCATTCTGGGCCGCTCCGGCGCGCAAAAGGCGTATCTGGAGGGGCGCGGCAGCGTCATCATCCGCGCCAAGACGCGGGTCGAAGAAATCCGCAAGGATCGCTACGCCATTGTTATTGATGAGATCCCCTATCAGGTGAACAAGTCGAGCATGATTGAGCGGATCGCCGAATTGGTCCGCGACAAGAAGATCGACGGGATCAGCGGCGTGGCCGACGAATCCGACCGGATCGGCGTGCGCGTGGTCGTAGAACTGAAACGCGACGCAACGCCCGAGGTGGTGCTGAACCAGCTGTTCCGCTTCACCCAGATGCAGACGAGCTTTGGCTGCAACATGCTGGCGCTGAACGGTGGCCGGCCTGAGCAGTTGACCCTGCGGGCGTTCCTGACCTCCTTCCTCGATTTCCGCGAAGAAGTTGTGGCACGGCGCACCGCGTTCGAGTTGCGCAAGGCCCGCGACCGGGCCCATGTGCTGTGTGGTCTGGCCGTGGCGGTTTCCAACGTGGATGAAGTCGTGGCTACGATCCGCGCCAGCGCCGATGCGCCTGCGGCCCGTGCCGCCCTGATGACCCGCGCTTGGCCTGCCGAAGAAATCCTGCCGTTTATCAAGCTGATTGATGACCCGACCCATACGGCCAACGAGGACGGCACCTACAACCTGTCGGAAACGCAAGCCCGCGCCATTCTAGAACTGCGCCTGCAACGCCTGACGCAATTGGGTGTGAAGGAAGTCACCGACGAGCTGGAAGAACTGGCAGGCAAGATCAAAGACTATCTCGCCATCCTAGCTTCTCGCGAACGTATTCTCGAGATCATCTCAAATGAACTGGCCGAAGTGCGCGCGAAATTCGCCGTGGACAGGCGGACAGAGATCGTCGACTGGTCCGGCGATATGGACGACGAAGACCTGATTGAACGCGCCGATATGGTCGTCACGATCACCGCAGGCGGCTATATCAAACGCACGCCTCTGGCCGATTTCCGGGCGCAAAAGCGCGGCGGCAAGGGCGTGTCTGGCGGCTCGATGAAGGATGACGACGTCGTCACCTCGATGTTCGTCGCCAATACCCATACGCCGCTGTTGTTCTTCACGACAGGCGGCATGGTCTACAAGCTGAAGACGTGGCGCTTGCCCTCGGGCTCTCGGGCATCCCGTGGCAAGGCCATCGTGAATATCCTGCCGATTGAAACTGGCACAGGTATCGCCGCGATCATGCCCGTGGACCGCGATGAGGAACATTGGGACGAGTTGCAGGTGGTCTTCACCACCGACCGCGGCACCGTGCGCCGGAATGCGCTGTCCGACTTTGCCAACGTGATGCGCAACGGTAAGATCGCGATGAAGTTTGAAGGCGAAAGCGAAGGCTGGCGCCTGATTAACGCACGCATTGCATCTAACGATGACGATGTGATGCTGGTCACCAAACAGGGCCGCGCCATCCGCTTCCCGGCGACGGCTGTGCGGGTGTTCAACTCTCGTGCCTCCACCGGTGTCCGCGGGATCAAACTGGGCAAGGATGATGAGGTCGTGTCGATGTCGATCATCCGCCACTTCGAGGCGGAAGCCTCGGAACGCGCCGCCTATCTGAAGCAACGCCGCCTGATGGCTGGCGTGACCGAGGACGAGGTGGATAGTGACGAGGAAGAAGTGGCCGAAGGTCAGTTGAAGCCCGAGCGCTACGCCGAAATGTCCGCCGCCGAAGATTTGATCCTGACGATCACCTCGGGCGGGCTTGGCAAGCTGTCGTCTTCCCACGACTATCCCGTGCGCGGGCGTGGCGGCCAAGGCGTTGGCGCCATCGACAAGGCCATGCGCGGCGGCACCCTGATTGCCAGCTTCCCCGTGGAAATGGACGATCAGATCATGTTGGCGACCTCCACTGGTCAGTCGATCCGCGTGCCGATTGATGGCATTTCATTCCGGTCACGCTCTGCGGGCGGGGTGAAAGTCTTCAACACAGCCAAAGGGGAAGACATCGTTTCCGTGGCCTATATCGCGGATCAAGGCGATGAAGACGCCGAGGTGATCGAAGGCGAAGGAAACGCTGAGGAATGATCGAGGATATTCTCCCCTTCGCGGCCTTGGGCTTCATCACGGTGGTTATCGTGATGTTCGCCTTCGGGCTGAAGCGGGGCAGCCGGATGCAAGATACCAACGCCCGGATCGAGGAAAATCAACGCGAAGCGATTGCCTTGAACCAAAGGCAAGTGGCCGCACTGGAACGCATCGCGACGGCGCTTGAAAACCGCAATGGATAACGCCCTGGCGCTGGCGGGTAGGCTCCTGCTCGCCGCGCTCCTGCTGGCAGGCACCGTGCAGAAACTGGCCTCTCCCGAAGGCGCGCAGGCACTGCTGGCACTGGCCTCCCTGCCCGGCTGGCTGATTTGGCCCTCAGCGCTTTACACCGCCGTCGCCGGGATCGGTATTGCCCTTGGCCTACAAACCCGCCCCCTGGCGATCACGGCGGCGGGCTATTGCATCATCACCAGCGTCTTCCATGTCCTGATGGATGACCCATGGCAGATGACCATCGCCTTCAAGAACTGGACCATCGCGGGCGGCTTCCTGATCCTCGCCGCCCACGGCCCCGGCCGCTTCGCCCTGCGACCCACCGCGTGAGTCGGGAACCGGGTCAAGGATCGCAGACCGCGCCCCGCGCGGCGCCGTAGGCGTGCTTGAGGCGGATCACGACTCGCAGATACCCTTGCACTGGCCTGTTTACGGCAGACCTGCCCGTAAACGGCCTCTCAGCAAGTCATCCTGAGCGAACACCCCGCACCACCCTACCCATTCGGGCTCACACCAGCCCCACACACCAAGAATATGACCAAAGCCACTGCCCTTTTTGGCGTGCACCTTCACCTGAAATCCGGTTCCCCCTTATCAGTGTGCACTCGTGGCTTTCCCTTTTCATAAGAACTCCCTACATCACCCCCCATGAAACAGTCATCACAACTTACAATCATCGGCGGCGGTATGGCCGGGTCCGAGGCCGCCTGGCAGGCCGCCAACATGGGCGTTTCCGTAAAAATCATCGAGATGCGTCCGCAGGTCGAAACCTTCGCCCATCGCACCGGCAATCTGGCCGAGATGGTCTGCTCCAACTCGTTCCGCTCCGACGATAGTGAACAGAACGCCGTGGGCCTGCTGCATTGGGAAATGCGCGCGGCGGATTCAGTCATCATGCACACCGCCGATGACCACAAGCTCCCCGCGGGCGGTGCGCTGGCCGTTGATCGTGATCCTTTCGCCGAGGCCGTGACGGCCAAGCTGCAAGCCCATCCGAATATCGAGATCACCCACGGCGAGGTCACAGACCTCCCCGCAGATGGCCCCACCATCATCGCCACAGGCCCGTTGACCGGCTCCAAACTGGCCGAGGCGATTGCCAAGGAGGCCGGCCAAGACGCGCTGGCGTTCTTTGATGCCATCGCCCCCATCGTCTACGCCGACAGCATTGACATGGACATCGCCTGGCGCCAGTCGCGCTATGATAAGGGCGACACGCTGGAGGAACAGCAGGCCTACATCAACTGCCCGCTGACCCATGACCAATACGAAGCCTTCATCGACGCGCTCCTTGCCGCCGACAAGACCCAGTTCAAGGAAGGCGAAACCGCAGGCTACTTCGACGGCTGCCTGCCGATCGAGGTGATGGCCGAACGGGGCCGTGAGACCCTGTGCTTTGGCCCGATGAAGCCCGTGGGCCTGACCAACCCCCATGATCCGCACACCAAGGCTTACGCCGTGGTTCAGCTGCGCCGCGATAACGCATTGGGGACGCTCTATAATATCGTGGGCTTCCAGACCAAGATGACCTACGGCGCACAAAAGGCCGTGTTCAATATGATCCCCGGCCTGCAAGAAGCCTCATTCGCGCGCCTCGGCGGGATTCACCGCAACACCTTCATCAATTCGCCGACCCTGCTGGACGCACAAATGCGGCTTCGCTCACAGCCTCACATCCGTTTCGCGGGCCAAATCACCGGGGTAGAAGGCTACGTCGAAAGCGCCTCCATGGGGCTTCTTGCGGGCCGCATGGCCGCCGCGGAAATCCTTGGTGCCACACTGCCGCCTGTCCCCGACACCACCGCCATGGGCGCGCTGGTCACGCACATCACCGGCGGCGCGGACGCCAAAACCTTCCAGCCGATGAATGTCAACTTTGGGTTATTTCCCCCGGTTGAGGGCCTGAAGAGTGGACGCAGGGGCCGTAAAGACCGCTATAAAGCCTATACAGACCGCGCCAAAGAGGCATGGACCCAGTGGCTTTCGCCCTCAGAGGCTGCCGCACAATAGCTGATAAGCGGCCAAAGGTGGGAGATCGCGCATGCCAGATAAACCATTCCTGTCAAAGGTCTACGACCTCAAAGGCGACGGCGTGCGCGACTACTACGATCAATGGGCCGACACCTATGAGGCCGAGATCACCGCCAATTCCTATGCCACCCCGGCGCGCTGTGCCGCGGCGCTTTCGGCGACGGGCTTGGCCAAAACCGCCCCGATCCTCGATTTCGCCTGTGGCACGGGCCTGTCGGGCGCGGCGTTGTGGGCCGAGGGTTTCCGCGTCATTGACGGCGTGGACCTGTCGGACGCGATGCTGGCCAAGGCGCGTGCAAAAGACATCTATCGAACGCTCACCAAAGCGCAAGCCGACGCTCCGCCCCCCGTGGCCCCGGACACCTACCAAGCCATCACCGCCATCGGTGCCATAGGCCCCGGTGCCGCCCCGGCCGAGGTAATCGCGCCCCTCGTTGCGGCCCTGCCCGCAGACGCCTATTTTGTGATCTCTCTCAACGATGTGGCCCTAGAGGCGCCGGAATTTCCGGCTGCGCTCGCGGCCCAAGCCCATCTCATGGAACTGATCTTTGAAGAACGCGGCGCACATTTGCCCGGGATCGATGTCATGTCCACGGTCTACGTGTACCGCCGCACGTGATTACCCGCTTCGCCCCCTCTCCCACCGGACCGCTGCACCTGGGCCACGCCTATTCCGCGATTCTGGCCCATGACATGGCCCGCGCCCGGAACGGCACCTTCCTCTTGCGGATCGAAGACATCGACCGCCAGCGCTCCAAACCTGTCTGGGAAGAACAGATCCTCGACGACCTTCGCTGGCTCGGCCTCGGTTGGGACGCCGAGCCTATGCGCCAATCCACCCGACTGCCCGCCTACCGCGCCGCTCTCGAAACGCTCTGGCTGGACGACCTGCTTTATGCCTGCACCTGCAACCGCCGCGATATCCTCTCTGCCGCATCCGCGCCCCATGAGGGAGAACCACCCATGGGCCCCGACGGGATCATCTACCCCGGCACCTGTCGTGACATCCATGCCGGGTCAGGCCAACTGCACAACGACGATCCCCTCCCACAAGGTACCACCCTTCGGCTAGATATGGGGGAGGCCGTGACCCAAGTCATGGACGCACGCAGGACCGAACATGGCGCTGAGGCCTTTGCCTCATTCTCCGAGAATGGCCGACACCCCCGGGGGCTAATTGAATTCACCGCAATTGAGATGGAACAAAACATCGGCGATATCGTCCTGTCGCGTCGCGATTTTCTAGGCTCCTACCATCTCTCCGTCGTGCTCGACGATGCCGCCCAAGGCATTACCGATGTGATCCGCGGAGAAGACTTGTTCGCAGCCACCAAGATCCACGTCATCTTGCAGCAGCTCTTAAATTTGCCCCCGCCGATCTACCATCACCACCGATTGATCCGCGACGACACCGGTAAACGCCTCGCAAAACGCGACGACGCCCGCGCCATTCGCACCTACCGCGCCCAGGGTGCCACCCCCGCCGACATCCGCGCACTCATCGGCCTCTAACCCTTCATCTTTTCAAAAATATCGCCGGGGGTCTGGGGGGCAGGCCCCCCAGGAGTATACGCTTGGTCTGGGGGGCAGGCCCCCCAGGTGTGCACGCTTGGTCTGGGGGGCAGGCCCCCCAGGTGTGTACGCTTGGTCTGGGGGGCAGGCCCCACAGCTGTGTGCGCTTGGTCTGGGGGGCAGGCCCCCCAGTTCGATGTCCGAACATTGGGGGCGCCCTTAAGAGCGCCCTTTGCCCGAGGCTGCCCCCGCACCCAAGCACCACACCCCTCCCTAAAACCAGCGCCCGCTCACTTCATTGGCGCCATCAACTCAACCTCTTCGCCATCGATGACCGAGGTATAAAAACACACCCGCCGATTTGTGTGACACGCGGCACCCTCTTGCTGGACCACCGCCAACAAACAATCCCTGTCACAGTCTATCCGCAAATCTACCAACGCCTGGGCGTGACCGCTGGTCTCTCCCTTGATCCAAAACGCCTGACGCGACCGGCTCCAATAGGTTACCCGCCGGGTTTCCAATGTCTTTGCGACCGCTTCGGCATTCATCCAGGCCATCATCAGCACCTCTCCGGTGCCTTCTTGCTGCGCGATACAGGGGATTAACCCGTTCACATCATAGCGAAGTGTCGCCACATCAAAGTCTGTCATCGGGTCGTCCTCTTTGCAAATGGCCCACGCGACGCTACTTACGTCATGACGGACCCGAAAGGCAAAACCCCGAAAGGCAATCGATGGCAGCGGATAGCGATCTGATTAAACTCTACTCTCAGCGCATCCTTGCGTTGGCGGCCGATATCCCCCATCGCGGCGCGCTCGAGGCCCCACAGGCGCGAGTGAAAAAGCGTGCGCCGCTATGTGGCTCTACCGTGACGGTTGATCTGTCCCTGACCGACGGCAAGGTCTCCGCCTTCGCCCAAGACGTCAAGGCATGTGCCCTTGGTCAGGCGGCCGCCGCTCTTCTCGGGAAGCACGTCATCGGCCGCACAAGGCTCGAGGTGGAAGCCGCCCGCGATGCCCTCAAAGCGATGCTCAAATCCGATGGCCCGCCCCCCGGATCGCCCTGGGAAGGCTATGAGGTCCTAGAACCCGCCAAAGACTACCGCAATCGCCACGCCTCCATCATGCTCGCCCTCGACGCCACTGCCGACGCCATGGCCGAGGCCGAACGCGCCGCCTGCGCCTAGCCGCCCCAGTCTTTTTCAAAAGACTGGGAAGATCCTTGCAAGGATCTTCCACCCCGCACCGCCAATACGCAAAAAAACGCCGCGCATCCCGGACAAGGATGGCGGCGAAGTAATGCAGATCCGTGGCGTCCCGAGGCATGGGACTAAGGGCGAGGCAAATCATGTTTGGGCCGGGACAAGTGGCGCAAACGAAACCCGTGGATCGCAGGCAGAAAACGGGCGCAGTCTGAACGGTTTCAACCGTCTTACAGGTCCTACTGCGCAAAATATCTAAGGGTTGAACAACTCCTGACGGGGCATTGGGCGGGTCAAACACCCGCAGAGGCGGAAATTCAGACCAGACCGGGCAGATGCAGCATCCCAACGGTCATCACCGCCAGCGCCACAACGCCTGCCAAATCATACATCAGCGTATCGCGCGAACGGGCGAGGATCTGAGTGGCTTGAGCAATCATCGGGGCGTCTCCTGTTTCAACTAACGTCTGAGGTGTTAACGTCTTTGTTGCACCTTTGTTCCCACGTTTCGATAAATTTGTAAAGAACTTTTTGAGAACATTTGAGAACAAAGCGTGTTTTGTTCTCCTTTTAGACCGCCCTAGCCTTACCCTACGTCCAAAAGCCGGATCGCTTTGTCCTGCTCCATTAACCACAAAAGCACCCTTGCTGATTGACCACGAGCGCCTTCCAGATCGGGGTCAAGCGTCAGCAAGGCTCGCGCGTCGCTTTGGGCCAGCGCCATCAACGCGCTCTGCTCTTCAAGGTTGGCGACACGGAACCTGGGCAGCCCCGATTGCGCTGTTCCGATCACATCACCCGCGCCCCGAATTGCCAGATCTTCTTCGGATATGCGAAAGCCGTCCTCGGTCTCTCGCATCACTTGCAGGCGGCGGGTGGCGGTTTCGCCCAAAGGTGCGCGATACATCAACAGACAGGTGGACTCCGCCGATCCTCGCCCCACTCTTCCCCTTAGTTGGTGCAATTGCGACAGACCAAAATTCTCGGCCTGTTCAATCACCATGATCGAGGCATTGGGCACGTCCACCCCCACCTCGATTACCGTGGTCGCAACCAAAACCCTTGTCTCGCCCGCCTTAAACGCCGCCATCACGGCGTCCTTTTCCTTCGGCTTCATCTGCCCGTGGACCAGCGCCACTTTGCCCTCTCCAAAGGACGCGCGGAGCATCTTGAACCGCTCTTCTGCGGCGGTCGCGTCATAGACCTCGGATTCCTCGACCAAAGGGCACACCCAATAGGCCTGCCGCCCCTGTTCCAACGCACCGCGCAGATGCGCCACCACTTCATCCACCCGCGCCGTTGAAATCAGCGCCGTTTTCACTGGCGTCCGCCCCGGAGGCTTTTCGTCCAACACGCTCACATCCATGTCGCCGTATTGCGCCAAGGACAGTGTGCGCGGGATCGGCGTGGCGGTCATCACCAGAACATCGGCCATCTCGCCCTTTTGGCTCAGCCGCACCCTTTCGCGGACCCCAAAGCGGTGCTGTTCATCCACCACGGCCAAACGCAGGCTGTTGAACACAACGTCATCTTGGAAAACGGCGTGCGTGCCCACCAGGATATGGATATCGCCCCGCGCCAATGCGGCCAGCTTGCCTTGCCGTTCCTTCCCCTTGTCGGCGCCGGTCAGCACCTCACATACGACGCCCGCAGCGTCTGCCAACGGTTTGAGGTTCAGGTAATGCTGCCCCGCCAGGATCGAGGTTGGGGCCATCATTACCGCCTGCCCGCCCGCCTCTACCGCGACCAGTAGCGCCATCAGGGCCACCAGCGTTTTGCCCGCGCCGACGTCCCCTTGCAGCAGGCGGTTCATCCGCTGCGGTTTCGCCATATCTTCGGAAATCTCTTGGATCGTGCGCAGCTGTGCCCCGGTCGGCGTATAGGGCAAAGCCGCCAACACCTTGGCCCGCAGTTTTCCGTCACCTTCCGAGACGAGCCCTGCTTTGCGCCGCCGCGTGTTCCGCGCCAGCGCGAGGGTTAACTGGTGGGCAAAAAGTTCATCATAGGCGAGCCGTTCGCGCGGCAGCGCGGCGCGGCTCAGGTCGCTTGCGTTCTGCGGCGCGTGGACGGCATGGATCGCTTCGGACCACGCGGGCCAATTGCGTTCCTTAACGGTGTTAAGATCAATCCACTCGCCGAGATGCTCGACCTTGGTTAACGCCGACTGCACCGCCTTGTGGACGCCGCGTTGGGTCAGACCTTGAGCCAAAGGATAGACCGGCTCGTATTCCGGAATGGTCTCGGCCTCTTCTGGGGGGAGCATATGGTCAGGATGGGCCATCTGCGCCACACCGTCATAAAGCTCCACCTTGCCCGAGATAACGCGCCGCGCGCCGGTGGGGTGTTGGCGTTCCAGATAATCCCCGCGGGCGTGAAAGAACACGAGTTGGAAAGAGGTTTGCGCGTCCTCCACCTCAATCCGATACGGGCCACGCCCCTTGGGTTTTATGTGGGCGCCGATGGTGACCTCGACAGTTGCCGGGCCCGGCAGCGGTACGTCACGGATGGAGGCGCGACGGGTGCGGTCCAGCCCGCCTGCGGGCAGCGTGAAGATCAGATCGCGGGGCGTTTCGACATTGATGCCGCTGTAGTTCTTGGCCGTTTTGGGGCCGACACCTTCCAGCGTTTCCAGACCCGCAAACAACGGAAACAGGATTTCGGGCCGGCCTTTGGGAAGGTGATCAGCCATCGCCGATCCGGTCCAGCCATTGATCTTCTGACAGTAGCTCGATCCCTAAGTCTTTGGCCTTCTTCTCTTTTGATCCGGCCCCCGGCCCCGCCACAACGATGTCTGTCTTGGCCGAGACCGAGCCCGAGACCTTCGCGCCAAGCGCCTCGGCGCGGGCTTTCGCCTCGGACCTTGTCATCCGCTCCAGCGATCCGGTGAACACAATGGTCAGCCCCGCCACGGCGCTTTGGGTCGCGCGCGCTTCCGGCGGAACATCGGTGACCTGCGCGATAAGGCGGTCAATCGAGGCCCGTTCGCGCGGTTGCTGAAAAGTCGTCACCAGAGACACGGCCACCGTCGCGCCGATCCCGTCGATGCCGGTCAAATCATCCCACGCGGCCTTGGCGGCGGCGGGCGTGTCGGCCCATGCCTTGTCGCGCTCCGGTTGCAGCGAGGCGCGGCGGCCCATATCGGCGGCGGCTTTGCGTTCGGCGATGATTGCCGCCTCGGCCTTCAGGTGCGCTTCAGCCGCGGGCGCAGCCGCGTCGATGGTTTTGGCCAACGCGTCCCACGAGCCGAAGTGGCGGGCCAAGTCACTGGCCGCGACCTCACCCACATGGCGGATGCCGAGGGCGAAAATCAGGCGGTGCAGAGCGATTTCCCGTTTCGCATCGATGGCGTTGAACAGGCTGGTGGCCGACTTCTCGCCCCACCCTTCGCGGTTCTTGAGCTGTTGCAGCCCCTCGCCGTACCTTTCCCGCAACAAAAAGATATCCGCAGGTTCCGCAATCCATTCGTCCAGGTAGAACGCCTCTGCTTGTTTCGCGCCAAGACCGTCAATGTCGAATGCCGCGCGGCTGACGAAATGTTTTAACTTCTCAACGGCTTGCGCAGGACAGATCAGGCCGCCGGTGCAGCGCCGGATGGCGTCACCTTCTTCGCGGATTGCAACGGACTGACACTCTGGGCAATGGGTTGGAAAGACAAAGGGCTGCGCATCGGCGGGACGCTTGGACAGGTCCACATCCGCTACCTTGGGGATAACATCGCCTGCGCGGTATACCTGCACCCGGTCGCCGACGCGAATATCCTTGCCGACACCCTTTTCATCGGGCCGGATCGGGGCGCCGTTGGCGTCGCGCCCGGCGATGTAGTCCTCATTGTGCAGCGTTGCATTAGACACGACAACGCCGCCCACGGTCACCGGCGTCAGCCGAGCAACCGGGCTAAGCGCGCCGGTGCGGCCGACCTGAATGTCGATGGCCTCAAGGGTGGTCCACGCCAGTTCTGCGGGGAATTTATGGGCGATGGCCCATCGCGGCGTGGTGGAGCGCATCCCAAGGCGGCGCTGATAGTCGAGATTATCGACCTTGTAGACGACACCGTCGATGTCATAGCCCAGATCAGCGCGCCCCTCCTCGATACTGGCGTAATGCGCCAGCATCTCCTCGCAGCTGTGGCAGGTTTTGGTGCGGTCGTTGATCGTGAACCCGAGCGTTTCCAGTGCCTTAAGCGCATCGGACTGGGTTTCGGCCAGGGGGGCGCTTAGCTCGCCCCAGGCATAGGCGAAAAATTTAAGCGGACGGGATTTGGTGATTGCCGCGTCAAGCTGGCGCAAAGATCCGGCCGCGGCGTTGCGGGGATTGGCGAAGGGTTTCGCGTCGAGGCTGATTTGGCGCGCGTTGAGGGCGTTGAAATCGGCGTGGCTCATATAAACCTCGCCGCGCACCTCAAGGATGTCGGGCGCATCGGTCAGTGTTTGCGGAATGTTTGATATCGTGCGCGCATTTTGGGTGACGTTTTCGCCTACGGCACCGTCACCACGGGTCGCGGCGGAAACGAGGGTGCCGCCCTCATAGCGAAGGGATAGGGATAAACCGTCGATTTTGGGTTCGGCCGTGAAGGGAAGCGGCGCGGCGTTGGTGAGGTTTAGGTAGCGCCGGATGCCCGCCACGAAGTCCCGAATATCTGCGGCGTCAAAGCCGTTGGCGAGCGATAGCATTCGTTGGCTATGGGTCAGCTTGGCAAAACCAGCCGAGGGGGCCGCGCCCACTTGATCGCTGGGGCTATCAGCGCGTTTGAGCTCGGGAAATGCTGCCTCGATCGCGGCATTCTCTCGCTTCAGGGCATCGTAATCGGCATCGGAAATGTCGGGAGAGTCGGCGCCGTGGTAGGCGGTGTTGGCTTCGCCAAGGATCGCAGCGAGCTCGGCCAACCGCTTTGACGCCGCATCCTCCGAGAGCTGCGCCGCCATCTCGGCTGCGTCTACGAGTGGTTGTGACATGCGCGCCCCCAAAGCTGCAAATGCGTGGGTCCTGTGATAGGAGGCGGCGCGGGATTGGTCCAGAGATCAGACAGCCTTCGGAACGTCAATTTCGGGTCGCACCCTGCCCCGGTGAGCAAAAAAACGGCCCAGAAACAACCGGGCCGCCTTTCGCGTCATCTCAAACATATCCAAGCGAAGCCCCCGCATCGTCGGAGTGTCGGGACGCTCATGGTCGCGTTAAACTTATCCAGTGGCGGCCATGTCCATGTTCATCTCGGCAGCGGAGACCGGATCACGCAGAACGTAGCCGCGTCCCCAGACTGTCTCGATGTGAGTATTTCCACCCGTCGCTTCCGACAACTTTTTGCGTAGCTTGCAGATGAAAACGTCGATGATCTTCAATTCAGGCTCATCCATTCCGCCATAGAGATGGTTCAAGAACATCTCTTTGGTCAGCGTCGTGCCTTTGCGCAGGGAGAGCAGTTCCAGCATTTGGTATTCTTTGCCCGTCAGATGGACCGGCGTGCCGTTTACATCCACTGTCTTTGCGTCAAGGTTTACAGATATCTTACCGGTATTGATCACCGATTGCGCGTGGCCTTTGGAGCGTCGGATAATGGCGTGAATTCGGGCAACCAGTTCTTCGCGGTGGAACGGTTTTGTCAAATAGTCATCGGCCCCAAATCCAAATCCCTTCAACTTGTTTTCAGGATCATCGAGCCCGGAAAGAATAAGGATCGGCGTTTCAACTCGCGCAGTGCGCAAATGGCGAAGTACTTCGTGGCCGGACACGTCGGGTAGGTTCAGGTCCAGAAGGATGATGTCGTAATCATACAACTTCGCCAGATCCATCCCTTCCTCTCCAAGGTCGGTCGCATACACGTTAAGGTTCGCGTGCTTGAGCATCATTTCAATGCTTCTCGAAGTGGTGGGGTCGTCTTCGACTAACAAAACTCGCATACGCTTAACTCCAGGTAACTCACATCCGATAAGCCTAGTTTTCGTCTAAATAGTTAACACGAGGTTACCTACCCGCCGACTTTTCACCGAAACATCTAATTCTTTTTTATTCGGTTTCACGAAATTTCTGTAATGCCGTTGTTTTCAGCGCTTTTTCTCCGTGTCGCTCGACTGCTTCTGTCCAACAGCTAAGCTCCTCTTCCGAAAGGGAGTAAGTGCGAATCGCTTCTTCCGCGCTCAGCAGACCATGGGCGACAGCGCGCACCACCGCTGCTTTTCGGCTTGCTACCCATCGCGTCGTGTCCGGCGACGGCAGATCAGAGCGCGTCATCGTGGAGCCGTCAGGCAGTGACACTGCATGCGGCCCTTGGATTTTCCTGATATACATCTCGGCCTCAATTTTTCATTCATCTAAACGAGTGATGGCCCATGAGGTTTAACATCGGGTAAGCGAACCTTGTGATATGTCGCCTTTTTCCTATATTTCGCACACGCCCCCCTGATTAGGACTGTATTCCATGGCTCTCGACCGCCCCCACGGCCTGAATTCGTTAGGTTTTGCCAAAGCTCCCGCCGACACCCGCGTTGTGGTGGCGATGTCTGGCGGGGTGGATTCGTCTGCCGTTGCCGCGCAATTGGCGGATGAAGGCTATGATGTGGTGGGTGTTACCTTGCAGCTATACGACCACGGGGCGGCGCTGGCCAAGAAAGGCGCGTGTTGCGCCGGCCTCGATATTCGCGACGCCGCACGGGTGGCCGAGACGATGGGCTTTCCCCATTACGTGCTGGACTACGAGAACGTCTTCAAGGATGCCGTGATTGATGAGTTCGCCGATTCCTACCTTGCTGGCGCCACCCCGGTGCCCTGTATCCGCTGCAATGAGCGGGTGAAATTCAAGGATCTGCTAGAGACAGCAAAAGACCTCGACGCTGATTGCATGGCGACGGGGCACTATATTCAACGCAAAATGGGCGCCCAGAAGGCCGAGTTGCATTCCGCCGCCGATGCCGCGCGCGATCAGTCGTATTTCCTGTTTTCGACCAAGCAAGAGCAGCTCGATTTCCTGCGCTTCCCCTTGGGGCATCTGGAAAGCAAAGCCGAGACCCGCGCGCTTGCGGCGAAATACGGGTTGAGCGTGGCCGACAAGCCTGACAGCCAAGACATCTGCTTTGTCCCGAACGGCAACTACGCCGCCGTGATCGAGAAACTGCGCCCCGGCGCGGCCGATCCCGGGGACATTGTGGACATGGACGGCAACGTGCTGGCGCAGCATCGGGGTGTGATCCACTACACCATCGGGCAACGGCGCGGGTTGGGGATCGGCGGCCTGGAAGACCCGCTTTATGTGGTAAAGCTGGACCCGGACACGCGGCAAGTGATCGTCGGCCCGAAAGAGATGCTCTCGACCCGAACAGTGCCTGTGCGAGAGATCAACTGGCTAGGCGACGTGCCGTTCGACAGCCAGGAGGCATGGGAGTTGGAGGTCAAAATCCGCTCCACCCGTCCACCCCGTTCCGCAGTGATCCGCCCGATTTCCGCCACCGAGGCAGAGGTAGAGCTGATCGTGGCCGAAGAAGGCGTCAGCCCCGGTCAGGCCTGCGTGTTCTACGCCCCTGAAGGTGGCCGCATTTTCGGCGGTGGCTGGATTCACAGGGGTTAAGGCGCTTAACGCAAGCCCCATGCCTTTCTCGCCCGAAGGGCCACCGGAGGCGCGCAGGCGCCTCCCCCCCTGCGCGAAGCGCGACGGAATAAGTGCGCTGGTCCTCAAATAGCCCGAAGGGCGATAGGACAAACACAGTCGTCCTCAAGTAGCCCCATGGGCGGTAGGACAATAATAGAAGGATGATAAATGGCGCGGTTGACGGGACTCGAACCCGCGACCCCCGGCGTGACAGGCCGGTACTCTAACCAACTGAGCTACAACCGCGCGTGAGGGTCGAGATAACGACGCGGTGCGATGCGGTCAAGCGGGAAACTGTCGGTTTTCGGGCGAATTTTGCGGTTATCGTCATCGCTCCGATTTTGCGCTTATCAAAGGGGGAATACGGTCTGGATTTGTAAGTTACCGGATCGGTGATTTGGCCCCAAATTGCCCCAACCGCGTCAAGGGTGACTGCTGCACTCCACCCGCCACCGAGTAGCGCGGCAGAACCGACACAACAGTCCTCAAGTAGCCTTACGGGCGGTAGGACAGGCACAATCGTCCTCAAGTAGCCCAAAGGACGGTAGGACAAACACAGTCGCCCTCAAGTAGCCCGAAGGGCGGTAGGACAAACACAGTCGCCCTCAAGTAGCCCGAAGGGCGGTAGGACAAACACAGTCGTCCTCAAGTAGCCTTACGCACGGTAGGACAAACACAATCGTCCTCAAGTAGCCCAAAGGACGGTAGGACAATAATAGAAGGATGATAAATGGCGCGGTTGACGGGACTCGAACCCGCGACCCCCGGCGTGACAGGCCGGTACTCTAACCAACTGAGCTACAACCGCGCGTGAGGGTCGAGATAACGACGCCGCGCGGTGCGGTCAAGCGGGCGGAGGCGATGAATTTGAGGAATTTTGCACACAGTCCCCCTATCCGCGTCGAATGGGGCGCTCTGCGGCGGGGCCAACGCCTGAACTCCTTCGCTCGCGGGCGAAGACATAAAGCCCTGCCCCCGCGATCAGCCCAGTGCCTAGGACCATGATCCACCCCGGACGCTCTGCAAAGACCAGCCAACCGAAGGCAATGGCCATAGGCAGCGCGGCGTATTCATAAGAGGCCACCGTCGCTGCATTCCCAAGGCGGTAGGCCGCCGACAGGGTGTAGCTGACGATCGCGGACATCACACCCAAAAGCGCAAACTTCCACACATCCTCGGGGGCGGGCCAAATCCAGGGGCGCAACAGGAAGATCAGGCTGTCGCTCTCCACCCCCTCTACATAGCGACCGTGACCTACCAAGAAGAAAGACAGGCCTGAGACCACGATGAACGCCAGCTGGATATAGATGGCCATGGCCGAGGCCGCCGATTTTGCCCCAAGTTTGCGCGTCATCACTTGCATCCCGGCATAGCACGCGGCGGCAAGGACAGGCAGCAGCATGGCCGCGCGGGGTACGTCGGACCAATCGGTGGCCGGCACCATCATCACGGCCACCCCCAGAAAACCGATCAACAGCGCGGTGATCCGATGGCGGCCCACACTTTCCCCCAATATCGGGATCGCAAGAAGCGTGATGAACAGGGGCGCCACGAAGAACAGGGCCGTGGCCACGCCCAAGGGCATCACCGACAGGCCCGCGAAATAGATCATGTTGGCCGAGACGATGAGCGCCGCGCGGATCAGGTGCAGCCCCGGCCGATCGGTTTTCAAGATCCGCCACCCGCCTTCGAACCAGACAAATCCGACCGTGGCGACAATCCCAATGGCCGAGCGGATGAAGACCATCTGGTGCAGTGGATACCCGCCCGACAGGAATTTGATCATCATATCGTTGACCGAGATGCAGGCCATGCCGATCAGGATCAGGAAAATGGCACGGGGCGGCGTGGTGTCAGGGGCGCTCATCGGCCGCCTGCCCTTTGCTCGGGCCGCTTCGGGCGTTGGGAAATATCGGAGAGGTGCTTCATTTTCGCAAGGTGGCGAAACCCTCGACCAACGGCAAGGCTATTTGCACAGGGCTGTTTGGAAAACCGTCAGGGCAGCGGAATATACTCGGCGTTATCGGTGGGCGGCAATTGGAAGCGGCCATGCATCCAATCCCCCTCGCGCCACGCTTCTTTCGCCGCGTCTATCTTGTCCCGAGAGGACGCCACGAAATTCCACCAGATATGGCGCGGGCCGTCCATGGTGTCTCCGCCCAAGATCATCACCCTTGCGCCCTGCCCGCCCGCGGTCATGGCGATCTTGTCGCCGGGGCGGAAGACCATCATCTGCCCGCGCTCAAACACTTGACCGGCCACAGATACCGAGCCGTCCAGCACATAAGCACCGCGATCCTCATGATCTTCGGGCATGGGCAAAGCCGCCCCCGCCTCTAGCAAAGCATCGGCGTAGAACATGCGCGAGGGCGTTTGAACCGGCGCCACCTCTCCGTAGGCATCCCCAAGGATCAGCCGAAGCTGCTTGCCCTCTGCCTCGAGCAGCGGCAAATCACCTTTGGCGGCATGGGCAAACGCCGGATCGCCGTCTTCCGCATCCTTAGGCAAGGCGATCCACGTTTGAAGCCCGGCCAGCGTGTAGGGCGATTTCAGCATCTCGCCGTCTACCCGTTCGGAATGGGTAATCCCGTGGCCCGCCGTCATCAGGTTCACTGCCCCCGGCTCGATCCATTGATCGGTGCCCAAGCTGTCGCGGTGGTGAAACTTGCCCTCAAACAGATATGTCACCGTGGATAAGCCGATATGGGGATGGGGCCGCACATCCACCCCCTGCCCGGTCAGAAATTCCGCTGGCCCCATCTCATCGAAAAAGATGAACGGCCCGACCATCTGCCGCTTTGGCGCGGGCAAGGCGCGGCGCACTTCGAAATCGCCGAGATCACGGGCCCGAGGGACGATAACAGTCTCAATCGCGTCCACTTCAGTGCCGATAGGGTAATGCGTGTCGAGAATGGGGTTCCAGCTCATGGGTCAGGCTCCTTTGGTGCTGGAATAAAGATAGCCGCTCCGCAAGGATGCGCATATTAGGTCTATTCAAACGCCAAATGTGCGCAAAAGCACTTAGATCGCCTTTAGCCCAAAAACCTCGGTCCCTGAAATCGGCTTGTTCGCGTCCGCCAGTTGGAACCCGGTAATCAACCGCACCACCAGCCACACGAACCAGAACAGCCAAACCAGGAATCCGACGATAAAGAGCATCAGCACAAGCCCCACGACCATCATCAGCAATCCCCACCAAAACGTGGCGATCTGAAAGCTAAGATGCGTGTCCAGCGTTGCGTCCTTGCCGCGCTCTACATAGGCGTAGATCAGCCCCGCAAGGGCCGCGAGGGGGAAAACGACGCCCGCCCCATAGAGCACATAGATGATGATCGCCGATTGCAGCGGCTTCCCGTGACCGGGGGCGTTTATCGGCTTTTGCGGTGTGTCGGGGTCCATCATCTTACGCTCCATCCTTGGGGTGATCCAAGTTTGGCCGCGATACGGGCCGTGGGTCAACTGCCGGAATGCCCGCCCTTGGGCACGGCAGTATTATCACGGTAGAGCAGGAAGTGGTGGGTCGTGAGAGGCTCGAACTCCCGACCCAGAGGATTGCCAAAGCAATCCGCGTCGGTCGGGCCAACGTCATCGAGCTTGGGAGGCAGTATCTTGGTAGAGCGGGAAAGTGGTGGGTCGTGAGAGGCTCGAACTCCCGACATCTTCGGTGTAAACGAAGCGCTCTACCAACTGAGCTAACGACCCCACGGAGCGCGTGATAGCGTGAGGAATTGGCACGGGCAAGGGGCAATCTGGATCATTTCTGCGATGGAGCCTCTAATCGGTGCTCTGCCCCTTCATTTAAACAGTAAACGATCCCTTGATCGTGCCCGAGATCGGCCATTTCTTCACGTGATAGCTCCAAGATCAACCCGCGCAGCACCAAAGAGGTGATGCCGTGGGTAACGCAGATGGTGGGCTGATTCACTTGGTGCAGGCACTCAACCAACCGAGAACGCAGAGCTTCGTAGGTTTCGCCGCCGGGTGTATTGAGGGAGAGTTCAAACAAGTTCGGGTGGGTACGGGCCACAGGGTCTTCGGCCAGAAAGTCAGCACGCAGGCGGCCCTGCCAGTCGCCCATATGGACCTCGGCCAAGCGCGGCTCGGATTTGAAGGCTCTCGACGCCAGCCCCGCCGCCTCTGCCGCGATCGCCCATGTGGCTTGTGCGCGCCCAAGGGGGCTGACCCAGACCGGGATATCGGGGTGAAGCGGCAAGATATGATCCGCGATGATCCGCCCCTGCTGCGCGGCTTGGGCGCGGCCCAGTGCCGTCAGGGGCGCGTCCAGATGGCCTTGGCAGCGACCTTCGCGGTTCCACGTCGTCTCGCCATGGCGCAGGATATAGAGGGGGGGCAGATCACGCATCGTTTTGGGCTTTCTCGAAGCTTTCGGCCATCTCTGCCCGTTCCTCCGGCCCGCCAATCCACCGCCGAGGACCCGCGCCTTTGACGGCAATACGGTCATCGGGGTTATACAAGGGACACGCCGTCATCGACAGGCAGCCGCAGCCGATGCAGGCCCCCATCTGATCGCGCAGGCGCAAAAGCGTTTCAATCTGGTCGTCCAGGCGGTCTGCCCATTGGCTTGCGGCATTGGCCCAATCGGCGGCGCTGATCTTGCCCTTTGGCAAGCCGTCGAACAGGGCTTTGATCTCGGACAAGGGCACGCCGACCGATTGCGCGGTGCGGATGATCGCGACGCGGCGCAGCTCTTTACGCTCATAACGGCGGTGGTTGGCGCTGTTACGGGCCGAGCGGATTAGCCCTTCGGCTTCATAGAAATGCAGTGTGGACACGGCGACGCCTGCACGTTCAGCCATTTGGCCGACGCTGAGATCGGTGGAGATTTTTCCTGACATTAGCGCTTTACCTCAAGTGAGCTTGAGGTTGTAGCGTCTAGAAATCGCAACGATTCGCCAAGAGGTATTCCAATGACGATCCAAGTTAATCTGCCCCGTTCCACCGCCCACACGCGCCCCGGCCCTTCCCTTGCGAAAGCATGGCGAAAGTGGTGGCTGCGTGCTGCGCAACGCCAGCAAATGCGCCATTTGCGTGATGTGACGCTTGACCCACATATGGCCAAAGATCTGGGGATGCCGGTGCAAGAACCGCAGCGCCATGATCTTGGGCTGATGTAGAATGCACACCCGTAGCCACGTGGGCGCGGGCCACTTCGGCCCGCGGCCCCAATCTAGGCGGCTGAGGTCTCCGGACCTGCGGGCGGTTGCGTGCCGCGCGCCTGCCACCAGTTGAGCGCCAGCAAGATCACGATCAGCACCGCCCCCACGACTTCCACCGTGAAATCAGGCCAGAACAGCGCGATGACGCCGGGCACCAAGGCCACCCGCATCCATATCGGCATAGGGCCCCAAAGATACCCCTCCAGCGCCGCAGCAAATGCCGCAAGGCCAAGCACGGCAATCGCGCCGCTCCAGATCACGATGGGCAGCGGGCCGCCCATGATGATCTCAGGATTAAAGACCATGAACAGCGGGATCAGGTAGAGCCCCTTGGCGTATTTCCACGCCTGAAAGCTGGTCTCCATCGGTTTTGACCCGGCAATCGCCGCACCCGCAAAGCCCGCGAGCGCCACGGGGGGCGTCACGTTACTGTCCTGCGAGTACCAGAACACCACCAAATGCGCGATCAGGATCGGCATGCCGAATTGTTCGGTCAGGGCGGGGCCGACAAGGATAATCAACACGATGTAGGCCGCAGTCACCGGCAAACCCATGCCAAGGATCAAGCTGGCAAGCAGCACAAGGATCAGCGCCAAGACGATGTTGCCGCCGGAAAACGCGATCATCATGGCCGAGAATTTCAGGCCCAAGCCGGTCAGCCCCACAACCCCCACGACAATGCCCGCAACGGCGCAAGCCATGGACACGGCGACCGCGTTGCGCGCGCCAAGCTCCAACGCCTCCAGCGTCAGGGAAAAGCCCTTCCGGCACATGGCGGTGAAGCCCGCAATCGTCGGGCCAGAGGCCGCGAAGGTCCATAACGCGCGGGCCGAGGCGGCAGCGATGATCGACAGAATTGCGTAGAAGCCCACGCGCATGGGGGAATAGCCCGCTACCAACAGCGCGATCAACGCCACAAGGGGCAGCAGGAAATGCCAGCCTTCGGCAAGCACTTCTCGGGTTCGGGGCAGGTCCGCCACGGCTAGGCCCTTCATGCCCTGTTTGACCGCTGCGATATGGACCAACAGGTAAACCGTGCCGAAATACAAAACCGCCGGGAAGATCGAGACGAGGACGATGTCCACATAGGACACCCGCGTGAACTCGCTCATCAAGAAGGCCCCTGCCCCCATGAGCGGCGGCATGATCTGCCCCCCGGTGGAGGCCGCAGCCTCGATCCCGCCCGCTTGCGCCGGGCGATAGCCGAGCTTCTTCATCAGCGGAATGGTAAACGCGCCCGTGGTCACCACATTGGCAATGGCCGAGCCCGAGATAGAGCCCATGCCGGCCGAGGCGATCACGGCCGCTTTCGCCGGACCGCCCCGTTGCCGCCCAGTAGCGGCATAGGCCAGATCAATGAAAAACTTGCCCGCGCCGGTGACTTCCAAGAACGCGCCAAACAGCACGAAGATAAACACAAACGTCGCCGCAACACCCAAGGGGATGCCGAATATCCCCTCTGCGCCCAGGGTCATCTGACTGGAGAGACGCTCTAGCGAATAGCCGCGATGGTTAAGGATGCCCGGCAGCCAATCGGCCAGAAACGGCAGTTCCCCGCGGCGGCCCGCGAAGGCGTAGGCGATGAAACCCGCGCCGATGATCGTCATGCCAAGCCCCACGGCCCGGCGCGCGCCCTCGAGCACCACAACCATGGTCAGCACGCCGATCCAGACGTCGATGGTGCGCGGGAAAATCTGGTTCGCAATCGTGTCGATGTTCATCGGCACCCAAGCGCCCGCGACGATCCCGGCACAGATCAGTGCGCCGTCAATGATCCACCCCAACACGCCGCGCGGGCGGTCACGGCCAAAGGCCGGGTAGATCAGGAAACACAGAACAAGAATGAACCCAAGGTGAATGGGGCGCTGGAAAAACAGACCAAGGGGCTGCACCCCCGCCGCGTATAGTTGAAACAGCGAGAGGGCGATGCCGATAATGGCAATCACCCGCAGCATGAACGCCGGTTGCGGAGTGGCTTGGGTTGGGACTTCTGTATCTGTGACCATTAGTCAGCACTCCTTACCAAAGCGATCCGCACCCGCTCTCTCGGGGCAACAGCAGAGAGAGACACGATCGTATCGCCCACCCGCAACCGATGATCGACAGGACCCAGACCCGGACGCAGCACATAGGCGTCCCCTGGTACGGGCTCATCAATATCGAGAATGAAATATCCGCCCTGCCCGTCAGACACCTGTGTGCCTCGGCCAGGAATGTGGTCGAGCCCTGCGGCGAAATCCGGCAGATGCGAGTGCACAAGCACCATGCGTCCTTCGCGGTTTTCGTAGCAATCGGTGACCTCGAACCCTTCGACCGAATGATGCCAGAGTACGCACCATTCTGTCCCCTCGGGCACCGATAGCCGTGCTATTTCCCGACCATCCTCATGGGTGGCGACAAGGTCTTCGGCGGCACTGGGCCCGGCCACAAAAAGTAGGAGGAGGGCAAAAAGCCCCCCTCTCACAATTGTGTCACGCATCACTCGCGCAGACGGTCCGGCACATCCGCGCCGATTTCGTCATAGTAACGAAGGGCACCGGGGTGCAGCGGGATCGGCGTGGCCGACATGGTAAACTCAACCGTGGTTTCATTCGCTGCGGGGTGAACGGCCTGCAACTCGGCAATGTTTTCAAACATCGCTTGGGTCAGGGCATAGGCCAGATCGTCAGACATTTCGGACGATACGGTCAGGACGTTGGGAATACCCAGAACGGCCACATCGGCGTCCACACCGTTGTAGCTGCCGCCGGGCAACGTGGTGGTCGCAAAGGTGCTGTGTGCGCCCATGGAAGCGGCCAATTCATCCTCGGACAAGCTGAGGATCACGATATCCTGGGTCGTGGCCAGGTTGAGGATCGACGACGTCGGCGCCCCAACGGACCAGAAGCCCGCGTCAATATCGCCGTTTGCCAGTGCATCGGCGGTCTCATTGAAGTTCAGGCGCTGTTCGTCGATGTCATCGTAGGTGATGCCATTGGCCCCAAGGATCGCAGAAGCGTTCACTTCCGTACCGGAACCCGGCGCCCCGACGGAAACGCGCATGCCCGCCAGATCGGAAAGCGAGGTGATGCCACTGCCCTCAAGGGTCACGATGTGCACCATATTGGCGTAGAGCGAGGCGAGGCCGCGCACCATGGGCAGTTGCTGGCCGTCAAAGTTGCCGGTGCCGTTGTAGGCATGGGCGACAGTATCGGCCAAGGCGATCGCCAGATCGGCGTCACCGGTGGCGATCAGGCCCATATTCTCAACCGATGCGCCGGTGACTTCTGCGGTCGCAGAATAGCCGTCTACGTGGTTGTTGATGATTTCGGCCAGACCGCCGCCGACGGGGTAATACGTCCCGCCTGTGCCGCCTGTGGCGATGGACAGTTGGTCTTGAGCCACAGCAGGAGCTGCCAAGGTCATTGCGGCCAGCGCCGCCGTTCCAAGCAAGCCTGCGGGCTTGCTGAGCAAGTGATTGAACATAGTTTCCTCCCTATCGGGCGTGGTGCCCGTAACCCCGGTTTTGTCCGAAGTTTGAAGGACCATAGCAACCCTTCTAAGGAAAAAACAACGGCCTCATTTGCCAGGGCTTAAAACTGCCAGCACACTCGGGCGCCCCTATCAAACGCCTAAGAAATAGGCGAAAGTAGCGAAGACTTGAGGCCGGCTACGATGCCCGACGTGCCTTTGGCACAGGACCGAAGGTAGGGAATTGGTGGGTGATAAGAGATTTGAACTCCTGACATCTTCGATGTGAACGAAGCGCTCTACCACTGAGCTAATCACCCGACCTGCGCGGGCTTTTAGCTGTCCTCATCCACGTCTGCAAGGGGGGCCACGTCGCCTGCGGCGGGGTCTGCGGCGGCGCGTTTGAGCTTGACCGTCAGCATGTCGCCATTGGGCTTTTCCATGCGCTTCTTGACCATCAATTTACCCAAAGGCGGCACCACGACCTCATCGGAAGCGTCCATCGCTTTGCCAATTTCATCAAGCACCACGTCGAAGACCATCTTAACTTCGGACCGTTTCAGCGACACGCGCTTGGCCACCGCCTCGATCAGGTCGGGACGCTTTAGGCGATCATCGACCACGGGGGCGCTTGGGGTGGATACGTCCTCAACCACGGGCGCTGTCGCTTCTGCCACGGGTTCGGGCGTTGCGGGTGCTGTGGTTTTGGCCTCCGCCGTGGTGCCAAGCGCACTGGAGCGGCGCGGACCTGCGGAGGTGGATTTGCGTTTGCGCGTTGTTTTCGTCGCCATGGGTATGCCTCACATGTTGTCTCTGTGCTCAGGCCCATGGGGCTTGGCGCAGATTGTTTCTGTTCTAGAAACAGCATAGCGGAAGTAGGAGCATTGGAACACCCTAGCCCATAGATAAAGGTTAAGACGTGGCTTCCTGCAACCGGAAACGGCGCCGATCCCACCTTGGCCAGCCGATCAGCTCGGACATGGTAACGAACCGATAGCCGCGCCCAATGATGCCGTCCAAGGCCTGTGGCATCGCCCTGACCGTGGCGCGATGAATGTCGTGGGCCAGGATCACCGCGCCGCTGTGGCAATTGCCCACGATCCGCTGCGCCACGATGCTAGAGCCGGGACGCTGCCAATCCAACGGATCAACCGACCACAATACCGTCGGCATGCCACGCTGATGATATAGCAGCAGCCTTTGGCGCGCATAAAGGTTCCCGTAAGGGGGCCGCATCGTGACGGGTGACCGCCCAACCGCGTCAAAGACCGCGCGGCTGGTACGATCAATCTGAGACAGCAAAGCGGCATCGGAATAGCCGTGCAAATTGGGGTGGGACCAAGTGTGGTTGCCGATCTCATGGCCCTCATCCACCATCCGTTGAAGGATTTGCGGGTGACGCTCTGCGTTGCGCCCAATCACATAGAATGTCGCCCGAATGCCACGGGCGGCCAACATATCCAGCAATTGCGGCGTGAGGCTGGGGTGCGGGCCATCGTCAAAGGTCATCGCCACCAAGGGCTGAGCCGAGGGGATGCGGATCACCGTCGCGGCCTGCCCCTGGGTGATCGGACCGCGCCCGGCAAAAGTTAACGGCAGACCCTGCGCCTTGAGGGGGCTTGCAAAGAACGGCGCAAATAGGCCCGCCGTAGCCCCTTTAATCAATTTTCTTCGTTCAATATTATATACCACGACTGGGTTCCTAAATAAGGGCAATCGGTGGTGCGAATCATGGGGGTAGTCGCGAATCTAAATCAACGAATCACCCATACTCGAAGGGAAGAACGCAGCTTAAGCGTTGTCGAGAAGCCACAAAGCCCTGTTTTGGGGCTGAATTTCGTGACCTTTTGGCCACTTACGCCGAATTCAAGCGACACGCCTTGGCCAAAATCAGCGCCGCGTTGATCCTGTCGGCAATTTTCTGCCAAAATGCCTGTCGAGCGCGGCGCTGCAACGTTGCGTGACCTAGTCTGTTTTTATTCCTTGGGGGAATACCATGAAAAAAGCTCTTATCGCCGCTGCTGCGGTTGCCGTTCTTTCGACCTCTGCCAATGCCAGCGGCTATGTGCCTGCGGTTCCACAGGAAGTTGTGGTTGTGGACACGGCGTCGTCCAACCAAGGCATCTTTGTTCCTGCCTTCGCGTTGGTGTTGTTCATTCTGGCAACGCATCACTAATTTCGCATCGGCGCAACGCTCCGCCGTTCGCGTCTGACATGAAAAGGCCCGCACCCTAGAAAGGATGCGGGCCTTTTTATTTCAACACCTTAGAGTGTGGGGCTCAGGCAGCACCTTAGTGGTGCGCGGCAGCCCCTTCGCCCCCGCGTGCAATGGCTGCGGCCGCGGCGGCGGCTTCTTCCGCGGCCTCATCCCACTCAATTGCCTCCGGGACAGAGGTCAGCGCATGGGCCAGAACCTCGGACACATGGGTGACGGGGATGATGTTCAGCCCCTCTTTCACGTTGTCGGGGATCTCGGCCAAGTCCTTCTCATTCTCTTGCGGAATGAGAACCGTGGTGATCCCGCCGCGCAACGCCGCCAACAGCTTTTCCTTCAAGCCGCCGATGGGCATCGCATTGCCGCGCAAGGAAACCTCGCCCGTCATGGCGATATCGCGCTTCACCGGAATGCCCGTCAGGACTGACACGATGGAAGTCACCATTGCCAGACCGGCACTTGGCCCGTCTTTGGGCGTCGCACCATCGGGGACGTGGACGTGGATATCCATCCGGTCGAACTTCGGCGGCTTCACCCCGATTTCCGGCGCGATGGAGCGCACATAACTGGCGGCCGCGTCGATGGATTCCTTCATCACATCGCCAAGCTTACCGGTCGTTTTCATCCGTCCCTTACCGGGCAGCTTCAACGCCTCGATATGCAGCAGATCGCCACCCACGCTTGTGTAGGCAAGGCCCGTGACAACCCCTACAGCATCGGCATCCTCGGCCAAACCGTAGCGATATTTCTTCACGCCAAGGAAATCACCGAGATTTTCGGGGGTTACAACAACTTCTTCAACCTCTTTGCGCACGATCTTGGTCACGGCCTTCCGCGCCAGTTTGCCGATTTCCCGCTCCAGATTCCGCACGCCCGCTTCGCGGGTATAGGTCCGGATCATCTCTTGCAGGGCCTCGGGCTCCAGCGTGAATTCATTGGCCTTCAACCCGTGGTTTTTCACCTGCTTGGCAATGAGGTGGCGGTTGGCGATTTCCGCCTTCTCGTCCTCGGTGTAGCCAGCCAGCGGGATGATCTCCATCCGGTCCAGAAGCGGGCCCGGCATGTTGTAGGAGTTCGCCGTGGTCAGGAACATCACGTTCGAGAGGTCATATTCCACCTCTAGATAGTGATCGACGAAGGTGCCGTTTTGTTCAGGATCAAGAACCTCAAGCATGGCCGACGCCGGATCACCCCGGAAATCCTGCCCCATCTTGTCGATTTCATCCAACAAGATCAGCGGGTTCGTGGTTTTCGCCTTCTTCAGCGCCTGAATGATCTTACCGGGCATGGAGCCGATATACGTCCGACGATGACCGCGGATTTCAGATTCATCGCGCACCCCACCCAGAGAAATCCGAATGAACTCGCGCCCCGTGGCCTTGGCCACCGATTTCCCAAGCGAGGTCTTCCCCACACCCGGAGGGCCGACGAGGCACATGATTGGCCCCTTCAGCTTCTTGGAGCGTTGTTGCACCGCCAGATATTCAACGATGCGCTCTTTGACCTTTTCCAGACCGTAGTGATCGTCGTCCAAGATGGTTTCAGCCTTGGCCAAGTCCTTCTTAACACGAGACTTTACGCCCCATGGGATGGACAACATCCAATCCAGATAGTTGCGCACAACCGTGGCTTCCGCGCTCATGGGGGACATGTTCTTAAGCTTCTTCAGCTCGGCGTCCGCCTTTTCGCGTGCTTCTTTGCTCAGCTTGGTGTTGGCGATCCGCTCGGACAGCTCGGCCACTTCGCCTTCACCCTCTTCGCCATCGCCCAACTCGCGCTGGATCGCCTTCATCTGTTCGTTCAGATAATATTCGCGCTGGGTCCGCTCCATCTGGGATTTCACGCGGGTCTTGATCTTCTTCTCGACCTGCAACACGGACATTTCGCCCTGCATCAAGCCATAGACTTTTTCCAGCCGCGCGGCGACTTCGAGGGTTTCCAGAAGGTCCTGCTTTTGGTCCACCTCAATGCCCAAGTGCCCTGAGACCAGATCGGCCAGCTTGGCCGGATCGTGAGCTTCGGAAACGCTGGCAAGTGCCTCTTCCGGCACGTTTTTCTTGACCTTGGCGTATTTCTCAAACTCTTCCCCAACGGAACGGGTCAGGGCCGCGATCGCGTCCAGATCACCGGTGGATTCCGACAGTTCCGTGGCAATCGCCTCAAAGAATGGGTCGGTGTTGGTGAATTCTTCGATGCGCACACGGCGGCGGCCTTCGACCAGCACTTTTACGGTGCCGTCGGGCAGTTTCAGCAGCTGCAACACATTGGCCAGCACGCCGTTCTCATAAATATCGTCCGCGCCGGGATCATCCTCGGCCGGGTCACGTTGCGACGACAGCAGGATTTGCTTGTCGTCCTGCATCACTTCCTCCAACGCACGCACGGATTTTTCGCGGCCCACGAAGAGCGGCACAACCATGTGCGGGAACACGACGATGTCGCGCAGGGGAAGGACGGGATAGATCGTTTGTTCGGACATATTGCCTACTTCCTTGGTCTTAGGCCGAGGGATATGGCCCCGCTTCGCGGCAGCCTAGCCCCCTCCATCTTCAGGATTTCTTAACGTGGGGCGCGCAGAATGCAATTTCAAGCAAACGCGCGGTGCAAAAGTTAGGAAATACTGTGCACCCGCAACCTGGGCTGCACAACCGAGATTTGGAGGTTTGCGTTGGGTAAAGCGCAAAATATTGGGGATATTCGGTTAGGAAGGCGTTTCATCGAAGGGGCTGAAATCTGGCTGAACCACCAACCTCGTTGGATCGGGGTGCAACCGCTGCACCGGGATACCGATCAGGTCGCTTAGGGTCTGCGAATATCGCTGTATCACCGGGTCCCCCTCCAAGCCGTGCGCAATCATCCGGGGCTTCTTACCGGCAGCGCGAAGCCAAAGCTGTTCGCCCTTATGGGTCTTGTAGTTGGCTTTCCCGATCTCGCCCGTGGACAGGCGCTTGGCGAAAATGCCCGCCCGAAGGCCCTCGGCGGGATAGGTGCGGGAACCAAAAGCACCGACGGTGCGGACATAATGCGGAGTAATGATGAGCCAGACACCAAGGGCGCTCCATAACACACCAATCACGGCCCAGAACAACAGCGCGACAATCACCGCGATGGCGAGGAAAATCAGGTCGAACACCCCTTCCCGCGCGGCCAGGTAAAGGATCATCACCCCAAAGGTCGCGATACCGCCAAGAACCGCGCTGACCAAAAGCGCGATGCCGAGGTTCATTTTTCCATTGAAAACTACACGTTCGGTCATGGCCGCTCCAATCGAGACTGGCGGTCATTGTGCATTTTGCGCGTCGACTTGGATAGCTGCGGAAAACCCGCGGCTCTGACACCTTACAGAACCGCGATATCGCCCTGCGCACGCTCTGCGTGAAAACGCGCCTCAAACCCGGCGAAATCATCGGCGGCGATGGCGTCCCGCATCTCGGCCATAAGCTGTTGATAGTAATGCAGATTGTGCCACGTCAGCAGCATCCCCGAGATCATTTCCTGGCTGCGGAAAACGTGGTGCAGATAGGCACGGGAATAATTGGCGCAGGCGGGGCATGTGCAGTTTTCATCCAGCGGGCGCGGGTCATCGGCGTGACGCGCGTTCTTGATGTTAACCTGTCCGCGCCGTGTCCAAGCCTGCCCCGTACGGCCAGAGCGGGACGGCAGTACGCAGTCCATCATATCAATGCCACGCTTCACCGCGCCGACGATATCGTCGGGCTTGCCCACGCCCATCAGATAGCGCGGCTTGTCGGTGGGAAGTTGATCCGGCGCGAAATCGAGACAGCCGAACATGGCCTCCTGCCCCTCGCCCACGGCCAGGCCGCCGACGGCATAGCCATCAAACTCGATCTCGCGGAGCGCCTTGGCGGATTCTTCGCGCAGGTCTTGCTCCAGCCCGCCTTGCTGAATGCCAAACAGCGCATAGCCGGGACGGTCGCCGAACGCCTCTTTCGAGCGCGCGGCCCACCGCATGGACAGACGCATGGAATCCTCCAGCGCCCTGCGATCCGCAGGCAACGCCGGGCATTCGTCGAAGCACATGACGATATCGCTGCCCAGAAGCTTCTGAATTTCCATAGAGCGTTCGGGCGACAGCAGGTGTTTCGACCCGTCGATATGGCTGCGGAAGGTCACGCCCTCCTCGGTCAGTTTGCGCAGGTCGGCCAGCGACATCACCTGAAACCCGCCCGAGTCCGTCAGGATCGGTTTGTCCCAGTTCATGAATTTATGCAGCCCGCCAAGGTTAGCAATCCGCTCAGCGGTCGGGCGCAACATCAGGTGATAGGTGTTGCCGAGCAAAATATCCGCCCCCGTCGCCGCAACGCTTTCGGGCATCATCGCCTTCACCGTCGCCGCCGTACCCACGGGCATGAAGGCGGGCGTGCGAATGTCGCCGCGCGGGGTGGAGATGACGCCCGTACGGGCCTTGCCCGAGGTCGCGTTGAGGCTGAAAGAGAAGCGTTTTGTCATACCGCCAGCCCATAGCGGCGCGGCGCGAGAATTGCAAAGGGGCGCCTATGCCCGGTAGCGCCCCCTACCCGCTTTATTTGCGTTTGCGGCCCGCCGATGCGCGACGAAGCCCAAGTGCGGACAACACCCGCCGCCGATGCGCACGGCGTCGATCCACACGTTGCGCCACTTGCAATTGTGCAAATTGGTCTCTCTCTTCGATGATTCCCGTTCGGGGGCGTTCGGGGATATGAATTCTGCGTATAATCTCATGCATGGCTTGTTTCCCTCTGTGATTAAGCCATAATTGCCACGAAGCACCGCGCTGATGCGACAGGCAGGATCGTGGGTCGCTTTTCATTTTTGCAAAGGATGGTGGTGATGTGGGATGATTTGGCGCTTTTCTCTGCCGTTGCCCGCCACGGCAGTTTAACCGCCGCAGCCGCGCAAACCGGAACCAGCGCCGCAACCTTGAGCCGCCGCATGAAGGCGCTGGAAGCCGCAATGGAAAGGCCGCTCTTTTTACACGGGCGCGATGGCTATGCCCTCTCGTCCGAGGGGCGGGAACTGCTCCAAAAGACCGAACGTATGGAGGCCGCCGCCGCCGACATCGAGGTTTGGCGTAGCGCGCAACCCGGCAAACGCCGCGTCAGGATTTCCGCTGGCACTTGGACATCCGAGTTTTTGGCCAGTGGGTTCAATGACATCTGGCAACCCAGTTTCGATTGGGTGCCGGAGTTCTTGTCGGGCGAGACCTTCTTCGACATTGCCCGCCGACAGATTGATATCGGCATTCGCAACCGCCGCCCGGATCAGCCTTGGCTGGCGGGGCGACAGACGGGGACGGTGGCTTTTGCCGCCTACGGGCTCGACGCCGGCATCACCGGCTGGATCGGCGCAGGCGGTGACCGGGCCGCGACCCCTACTGCGCGTTGGCTGGAGGCCAATCACTCAAACGATATCGTCACCCGCGCCAATGACGCCACGCTGGCCGTGGCGATGGCAAAGCAAGGCGTTGGGCGGGTGATCTTGCCGCTTTTTATCGGCGCGACCTTGGCCCCTATGGTGCAACTCGGCCCCCCCATCGCAGAGCTAACCCACGAGCAATGGCTGGTCTGCCATCACGAGGGACGCCACGACCCGCCCGTGCGCCACGCCTTGACCGCGCTGGCCGGATTCCTGACTTCCGCCACCCGTGGCATAGCGTCCTGACGCCAAGAGAACGCAGTTTCGGGCGAGATCGGCGCTCTGCCTCCCTTTACGCCCTCCTCCCCAATCCTTATATCTTTGCTCAGATATGAACCGGGAATGACCATGACCGAACAGACACCACAGATGGAAGGCGCACCACTGATCGCGCCCTCGTCCACCGACCACCCCCTTTACGATACGATCGTGGAGGCGTGTCGTTCCGTATATGACCCTGAAATTCCAGTGAATATTTTCGATCTTGGGTTGATCTACACGATCGACATCGGGGCCGAGAACGAGGTGTCTATCACCATGTCCCTCACCGCACCGGGGTGTCCGGTGGCTGGCGAAATGCCCGGTTGGGTCGCCGACGCGGTAGAGCCGTTGGACGGCGTGAAGCAGGTTGACGTGCAACTCACCTGGGAGCCGCCCTGGGGCATGGACATGATGTCCGACGAAGCCCGCCTTGAACTGGGCTTTATGTAAGCACGGCCACCCTGCCCTGACGCGTTCTGCGACGGTGTAAAGGCAGGCTTTCCTTACGTAGCCTAGTGGTTTCCCTTGCTTGTCCCCAAGGCCCGGTCCTGCCATCCTTCCTGAAGGGGAATATTTTGGAAGGGGACGGCGTATCTTGCGCTGTCATCGGGGTGCTGGCTTAGGTCTGCACCCTGAGGAAACAGGATCATACACAACAAATGGCAGCCTATACATTTGCCGCATTATTTCTTGCCCATGTGATCGCGGATTACGTGCTGCAAACCACTTGGATGGTCGTAAACAAGAAACGTCCCATCGCCATGGCCGCCCATATCGGGCTGGTGCTGGGGACGATGTGTTTGACCACACTGACATTGAACCCGTGGTTTCTGGCCCTTGCGGCGCTGCATCTATGGATCGACATTGTGAAGACCTATGCGATGCCCGAAGGCTTGGGGGCCTATGTGGCCGATCAAGTGTTGCACGTCGCCTCGATCGCGGGAATCGCTCTGTTGGCGCCGCAGATATGGCCGATGAGCCCCTTGGCAGAGGTCGAGGTGGTTCATATTCCACTATATTACATGATTATCGGCGGCGTCGTCTTTGCCGCCCGCGGCGGGCAGTATGCCGTGGCGATGCTGATGGCCGGGCGCGGGCCCGGATCGGGCCATGGGGTCTTGTTGGGATGGGTTGAGCGTGCGGCGCTATGTGTCGTGCTCATCGGCGGATGGCAGATCTGGCCCCTGCTTCTAACCGCGGTGATCGCGGTAAAGGGACTCTACCTCGGGATCAGCTTTGCGGGCCGTGACAATGGCGCAAGGTACCGTCTGCTATTGGGCACTGCGGTCAGCCTCGCGTGGGGATTGGCGGTGGCGGTGCCCATGGCATTGGCGATGCCGATGATGCATTGATGTCCGAGCGTTCCACTCAGGCTTGAGAAAGCGCCGCGTGAGGCCTACATTAGAGGTCAAGCAGTCACAGGAAAGCCAAGCCCATGTTCGGTATCCCCGGGAAACAGGCCGTCACCATGACGGATAAAGCCGCCAAGCAGATCGCCAAGCTGATGCAGCAAGGTGGCACGCAGGGCTTGCGCATTGGCGTCAAGAAGGGCGGCTGCGCGGGCATGGAATACACCATGGAATACGTGTCCGAGATTGATCCGCTCGATGAAGTGGTGGAACAAGACGACGCCCGTGTAATGATCGCGCCGATGGCGCAGATGTTTTTGTTTGGCACCGAGATTGATTACGAAGTGTCGCTGCTGGAGGCCTCGTTCCAGTTCCGCAATCCGAATGTGACGGACGCCTGCGGTTGCGGTGAGTCGATCAAGTTCAAGGACATGGACGAGTTGCAGGCCGAGAGCGCATCTTCGTGAGCACTTGGTCATGAGCGCGTCGGCATGAGCGTTTCAGAAGAAGAGATCGCCCACGCGCTGGAGCTTTTCGACGGGCTCGGAGGGCTAAGCACCCGCAAGATGATGGGTGGTTTGTGCATCTACCATGAAGGCACGATTTTTGCGCTGTTAATGTCCGACGGTCAGTTGCACCTCAAGGGCGCAGGTGAGTTTCGCGACGTGTTGGAGGCCGAAGGTTGCACCCGCTGGACCTACGAGCGCGAAGGGGCAAAGCGAAAGCCTACAGCCATGCCCTATTGGACGATGCCTGAGGCGGCTTTGGACGACCCGGAAGAAGCGGTCGCATGGGCACGGCGGGCTTTGGCGTATCTGTAGCGGTTCGGTGTGACGTGTGGGGCTCACGCCTGAACGTGCTTTCGATGCCCCCCAAACGCACCCTCCATTGGGGGCCAGCCCCCAAACGCACCCTTCATTGGGGGCCAGCCCCCAAACGCACCCTTCATTGGGGGCCAGCCCCCAAACGCACCCTTCATTGGGGGCCAGCCCCCAAACGCTTCCTTCATTGGGGGCCAGCCCCCAAACGCTTCCTTCATTGGGGGCCAGCCCCCAAACCCCCGGAGTTGTACAGCCAAGATGAAGGAGGAGCCGCGCGTGTGGGGCGGGGTTAGGAGGCGTCTTGCAGGTGGGTGTAGGTTTCCTGATAGCGTTTTGAGAGGTGATCGCCTGCGGTGATTGGCGGCGCGCCGATCGGGGCGACGTTTGTGTCAAAGGCAGGATTGAAGAACAAGGGGATCGAGATGCGTTCCCGGGCGCCGCCGATCACTCGGTGAGGGGTGGCGCGGATTTGGCCGCCTTCGGGCAGGTTGGCTGTCCACATCTCGAGCATTTCACCGAAGTTGATGATGAAGGTGCCCGGCGCGGCCTGCACCGGCACCCAAGTGCCGTCGCGCAGTTGCACTTCCAGGCCCGGTTGACCATCGGTGGCAAGAAGCGTGAGACAGCCGTAATCGGTGTGGGCAGCGATACCGAAGTCTTTATCTCCGGCCCAGGTGGGGCGTTCAGGGTAGTAGTTGCCGCGCAAGAGCGCCATGGGTTTGGTGAACTTATCGGCGAAGAAGTTCGGGTCAGCGCCAATGGCCGCAGAGATGCCTTGCAGCAGTTCCAGCGATATGGCGCGGGCTTTGGTGAAGTAGCGCTCCACCGTGGCTTGGAACGCGGGCGGCGCGGAGGGCCATTGGTTCGGCGCATAGACAGGTAGGCGCGCGAAGGGATCATCCTTGGGCAACTCAACGCCGCAATCGAAGACCTCTTTATAGTCTGGGTTGGCATTGGGATCGACTTGTTCGGACCCTGCCCCGCCCCACCCGCGGTTGGAGCCGGTGACATTCATGTTCACCGCTTGCTTGGTCGCGGCGCTGCCTTTGAAGAAGGCGCGGTAGGCGGCGATAGTGTCTTCCACGTCGGCGGCACTTAGCGCGGTGTTGTGGAGGGTCAGGAAGCCCACCTCCTCGGCGCCTTGTTTGGTGGCCGCCAACGCCGTGGGATCACCGGCGACAAGGGCTTGGGCGTCAATATGCGGGATCATCAGAGACCTCCTGTCGGGTTGACTTCTGCGCCGTGGCTGCCACGACATGTGCAACATAACTTTGGAGATGGCGATGGCACGGAAATTGGCAGCTGGCAATTGGAAGATGAACGGGGTTGAGGCGGATTTGAGCGAGGTTGACGCCTTGGCGGACGCCGTAGAGGCGGCCACATGCGAGGTTCTGCTGTGCCCACCGGCCACGCTGATCGCGCCCATGGTGGCGCGGGCGGGGTTGATGGACCTCTATGTGGGAGGCCAGACCTGCCACACGGCAAGCGCGGGGGCGCACACTGGCGATATCTCGGCCAAGATGCTGGCGGACGCGGGGGCGAGCCATGTGATCCTGGGCCATTCCGAGCGGCGCGCGGACCACGGGGAAAGCAGCGTTGATGTGGCCTTGCAGGTCGCCGCAGCGATTGAGGCGGGGCTGATCGCCATCGTCTGCGTTGGAGAGACCGAAGAAGAACGCGACGCGGGCGTTACCTTGCAAGTGGTCGCGGCGCAGGTGGCAGGCTCGATCCCCACGGGCGCCAAGCCCGAGCAGATCGTTGTCGCCTACGAGCCCGTTTGGGCCATCGGCACCGGGCGCACGCCAACGTTGGAGCAGATTGCAGAGGTTCATGATCATATCCGGTCCGAGCTGGCTGCCCGCCGGGGTGGCGCGGCGCAAGATATCCCGCTGCTTTATGGAGGCTCGGTCAAGCCCGGCAATGCGGCCGAGATCTTTGCCGTATCCAACGTCGATGGCGCGTTGGTCGGGGGCGCGTCCCTGAAAGCGGCGGATTTTGGCGGCATCATCGCCGCACTGTCGGCAGCGTAAGCGGCCAAAGAAAGGGGCCGCCCGCAAGGTTGCGCGGGCGGCCCTTACTCTGTCGTAGAAACTATTGCGCAGGAACGTAGCGTTCCGTCGCGATGCGGATGATGCCCTGATAATTGTCGGAATACTGGCGCACAGCCAACAAGTAGCGTCCAGCCTGAACCCGCGCCGTGATCTGGCTGTTGAGCGATCCGCCATGGTCATCGTTATAGGCGATTTCTTGACCCAGATCGTTGAACAGCAGGATGACCGGGTCACTGTCGGTCACTTCTACTGCGTCAATCACCACCGCACCTTGTTCCGTCACTTCGAACGAGAACCATGTTGCCTGACGGCCCGCAATCTGGGCGTCCCGCACGGAGCGGCCCGGAAGCACGCCCAGATCGGTGATCGGGTACGATCCATCCATCGGTGGGGCCGCTTCGCCGGTGTCGTAAAGCTCGGCCAAAGCCGCGGCCGCGTCATAGCCCACCACGGAAACCGTCACCGGAATATCGGGGTTCGACAGCGCCCGCATCCCGATGCAATAGGTGCCCGCCGCCAAAGGAGAGGTGAAATCAATCCGGCTGTTGAGCGATTGGTAATCATCGTTCTCGGCCAAAAGCGTGCCGTTGCCGTCGAAGATATAGATGTAGGGATCAGCCGAGGGGTTCTCGGCCCGGATCGACAGCGCCTGAGGGCTATCGAGGGTGAAGCGGTAGTAAGGCACGCCCGTGATCGTGTTGACCGCAGAAGCGCCGCCTTCAAACAATTGGCCATCAAGGGCCCCATTGCCCAAAAGCGTGGCCTCTGTTTCCGATGTGCAGGCATCGACGCCCACGAAGTAGCCGCCCGTGCCGCCGCCGAAGAAGCCGCCATTCAGGCCGGTGGTGATCGTCTCATGCTCAAGCCGACCCACGCGCATATCCGTCGTCAGACCGCCGCCTGCATAGCCGCGTGTGGTAAGGCAGTAGTTGCCCGGCTCCAACGCCGTTTCCGCCCGCGACGCCCAACCGCCGCCGCTGTCATCGTCAAATACCACCAATGCGCCGGCTTCGTCATAAAGCTCGATCACGCTATCGCCGCCATCGGTTGGCTGCGCCTCAACCCGCACGTCCAAGGCTTCGGAGGTAGAGAAATAGCCGACCGTGTTGCCTTCCAGCGCAATCGGCAGACCTGACAGGGTCAAGGGGCCGTCAGCGGTGGCAATATCGGATGCGTCCGGCGTGCCGCCCATCCATTGGCCATCAACCCCGAAACCGCCACAGGTCAGGTCCTGCGCAGAGGCGGCCCCGGCGGTCAGGCCCACAATGGCCGTAGTGGCGAGAGCGGAAAACGTAAATTTCATTAAGGTATCCTCCAAACGTGCGACCGCGGTGTGTGGCGCGGCGGCTCCTTCATTGGGAATATGCACGTCCTGCCGATGTTTTCCAATGAAGGGTTTCGGAATTCGTACGGGGAAAGTTCCGTGATTGCCGACGCTTGTCCGGTTTCCTCTGCCCTCTGGCCAGCCCGCACGGCGCCTGCCATAGATATTGCCATGCGCCATCGCTCTGCCTCTGACCGTGATCCGATTGCCCGCGCCACTGCCGCGTTGGCCGCGACGCCTTTGGACGGGGCGATGCCCCTTGACCGCCCGCGCGCCACCCGGCCCCGGCGCGCGGTTTGGATCGTTGCGTTTTTGACCCTGCTTATTGTCGGCGTCATCCTCGCCGCACAGCCCCGGATTGAACGTCTGTACCTGCGCCAAGCCGGGGCCGAGGATGCCGCGACGCTAAGACTGGCAACCGAAGTTCTGCGCGGCGCATTGGAGCGGACTCAAGCCCTGCCCGCGCTGATCGCGGACCGTCCGATCTTGCCGCAACTGCTGGCGGAACCTGATAATGAAGGGATCGTCCCCTTTGCCAATGAACTGCTGCGCCAGTCTGCCCTGTCGCTGGATGTGTCGGATATCTACGTGCTCGACACCGAAGGGCGCACGATTGCCGCGTCGAACTATCGGACCGAGCATTCCTTTGTGGGCCAGAGCTTCGCCTACCGCCCGTATTTTATCGACGCGATGGGGGCCGGGTTGGGGCGGTTTCACGGCTTGGGGACCACATCGGGACAACGGGGGTATTACTTCGCCTCTCCGGTGATCGAGGATACTCGGATCATTGGCGTGGTGGTGGTGAAGATCCGCCTCGATGAGTTTGAGGAAACATGGGCTGCCTCTGACGCCTCGATCATGGTGCGTGACGTCAATAGCGTGGTGTTTCTATCGGATCGAGAGCCGTGGCGGTTTCGACGGACGGGGTTGATTGCCCATTGGGTCTTGGATGAAATCGCGCGCACCAGGCAGTATCCAATTGCGCTGCTGACACCTCTGGAGATGGTGGTTTCCCCCCTTGATCCCGACCTTGGGTTTGGTCTGGAATTGGCCACTGTGGGAGGCGAAAGCTACGTCAGCCAGACGGCATTGGTGGCAGCGGCAAGCTGGCGTGTGTCGATCCTGACGCCCACGGGTCCGGCAACGCAAAGGGCGTGGACGGCGGTTTTGTTGCTGGTGCTGGTGGCGGTGATTGTCGGCCTCGTGTCGGCGGCGATATTTGCCCGCCGCGCCCGGTTGATCGAGCGCTTAGCAGCCGAACGATCGCTCGCGACTTTGCTAGAGGCACGGGTGGCCGAGCGCACCACCGAATTGAAGGCCGAGATTGAGGAGCGCCGCGCCACGGAGGCTCGGCTACGAAAGACACAAGCCGAGTTGGTGCAGGCAGGAAAACTGGCGGCCTTGGGGCAGATGTCGGCCGCGCTCAGCCATGAGTTCAACCAGCCTTTGTCGGCGATAAAGTCTTACGCAGAAAACGCCCGCGCCTTTCTGGACCGAGAGCGCCCGGAGGACGCCCGTGGCAATATTGAGCGGATCAGCGGCCTCACGGACCGTATGGCTGCGATCTCCAAACACCTGCGTAATTTCGCCCGCCGCCCCGGAGAGAAGACCGGCCCCGTACCGTTGAAGCCAGTGATACACGACGCGTTAGAGTTGATGGCCGCGCGCCTGCGGGGGGCGCAGGTGATCTATGATCCGCCCGAGGATGATATCTGGGTACGCGGCGGGCGCGTGCGTTTGCAACAAGTGGTTGTGAACCTTCTGGGCAACGCGATGGATGCGATGGCGCGCCTTGATACGCCAAAGATCGAAATCACACTGACCGGGGGAGAGCGGCCCGAGATTTCCGTGCGCGATTTCGGGCCCGGTCTATCCCCAGAAGCGTTAGAGCAGGCGTTTGACCCCTTCTTCACCACCAAGGAACCGGGTCAGGGCCTTGGGCTTGGGCTGTCGATCTCGTTCAATATTATTGGTGATTTTGGCGGAAGGCTCTCGGCACAGAACCACCCAGAGGGTGGCGCGGTGTTTCGGATGACCCTAGAAGCTGTGCCACCTGCAACCAAGGAGATTGCCGCGCAATGATCGACGCCCCGGTCCTTTTTGTCGATGACGAACCCGATCTGCGCATCGCCGGAGAGCAGACCCTGTCGCTGGCCGATATACCGGTGATCCCCTGCCCGACGGCGGCAGAGGCACTGGCACATATCTCGGAAGACTTTCCGGGAATTTTGGTAACGGACATTCGGATGCCCGGGATGGACGGCACGGCCCTGATGGCCGAGGCGCTGGTCCGAGACCCGGACCTTCCGGTGATTTTGGTCACGGGTCACGGCGACGTGGGACTGGCGGTTCAAAGTATGCGCCAGGGCGCCTATGATTTCCTGGAAAAACCCTATGATCCCGCACGCTTGGTGGAGACGATCCAAAGGGCGCTGGATAAGCGGCGCTTGACGATGGAAGTGCGGGCCTTGAAGGCGCAATCCTCGGGCGCGGCAGGTACAGATCCCATCGCGGCCATGTTAAACGGCCGCTCCACAGCCATGGCGCAGCTGCGCGCGCAACTTAGGGCCGTGGCCGAGACCGACGCCGATGCGTTGATCGAGGGGGCGACGGGCACCGGAAAAGAAGTGGCCGCAAGGGCTTTGCACGCGGCGTCCAAGCGGGCAGCCCGGCCCTTTGTAGCAGTGAACTGCGCCGCCCTGCCCGATACAATGATTGAAAGCGAGCTTTTCGGTCATACCCCCGGGGCCTTTGCCGGGGCCACGCGGGAGCGGTACGGAAAGTTTGAACATGCCCGTGGGGGTACGCTATTCCTTGACCAGATCGACAGCATTCCGCTCGCTCTGCAAGGCAAACTGCTGACGGCGCTGCAAGACCGGGCGATTACGCCGCTTGGCTCGAACGAACCTGTGGCGCTTGACCTGAGGGTCGTGGCCGCGTCACGCCGAAACCTAGCAAAGGCCGCCAGTGAGGGTACGTTTCGCGACGACCTGTTGTACCGGCTGAACGTGGTGACCCTACGCATGCCGCCGCTGGCTGAACGGCGCGAGGACATCCCGCCCCTGTTCCAGATCCTGATGGCCGAAGCCTCTACCCGCCATAGCAGACCGGTCCCGCCGATCTCGCCCGAGGCCTTGGCAGAACTGGCCACCAAGGCCTGGCCCGGCAATATCAGAGAACTGCGCAACGAGGCCGAACGGGCGGTGCTTGGTTTTGGCCTGCAAGGCGATCCCAACAACACCGGTCGGCTGGCCGACCAAATGGCCGCCCACGAACGCAGCCTGATCGCGGCTACGCTCAGCGCGCAAAACGGCTCCATCAAGGCGACGTATGAGGCGCTGGGGATCAGCCGCAAAGCGCTCTACGAGAAGATGCAAAAGCACGGGCTGGATCGGTCTGACTTCCGCCCTGCCCCAGACGCCCAAAACCCTTGAAAGGGTTTTGCTCAGAGCCTTGCAAGGCTCTGGTAAATTCCTTGCAAGGAATTTTCTTACGCCTCGATGGGTGGATTTCCACCCAAGCGAAAGGCGGCAATGGGTAGAAATCCACCCAAAGCAGCAAGAAATCTGGCGGTTTTTGCGCAAACTGGGTAGATGCACGGTTGTTGCCTTGGGGGTTTGGCCACACCAAACATGCAAGCGATCGGGGCGGGAGCTCGGTCGCAGGTATCTTAGGGAGACTACCATGACATTTTCGAAACTCGGCGCTTTGACGCTTTCCACCGCTATCGTAGCGACCTCCGCCTTTGCGGACGGCCACGTTGACCGTACCGGTTGGCCCGAGAACTTCACCCTTGGCACCGCCGGTCAGGGCGGAACCTACTTCGCCTATGGCTCCGGTTGGGCTAACCTTGTGGCGGACGAGCTTGGCATTTCTGGCGGCAGCGAGATCACCGGCGGCCCGATGCAGAACATGGCACTGGTTCACACTGGCGAGGCACAGTTCGGCATGACCACCATGGGTCCGGCGGCTGAATCGCTGCAAGGCACCAACCCCATCGCCCCCGGCCTACAAATGACCGGCGCCTGCGCGATGTTCCCCATGTACCAGACGCCTTTCGCGGTAACTGTTCTGGCCTCTTCCGGGATCGAAGCAATCTCTGACATCCCTGCGGGTGCACGCATCGGCTTCGGCCCTGCCGGTTCCACATCGGACACCTATTTCCCTCGTATGATGGAAACACTGGGCGTCGAGTTTGACCGCCGCAACGGCAACTGGACCGACTTGGGCGGTCAGGTACAAGACGGCCTGCTGGATGTGATTGCCTTCGCGGCCGGCGTTCCAACTCCCGCCGTGAGCCAGCTTGAAGTGCAAACAGAGATCAACTTCATTGCCTTCACTGAAGAAGAGCAAGCCACGATCATGGAAGCGTTCCCCGTATCGCCTTTCACGATCCCCGCGGGCACCTATGAGACTCTGACCGAAGATGCGCAGTCGGTTTCGATGTGGAACTTTGCCATCGCCAACTGCGAACTGCCCGAAAGCTTCGTATACGCCGTCGTAGACATCGTCATGTCCGACAACGAGCGGATGCAGGCGATCCACGGAGCAGCCCGCTCCACGCTGCCCGAGAACTGGGACAAGAACAACGTCCTGAACTGGCACCCCGGCGCGGCCCGTTGGTTCATGGAAAACGCGGGCGCTGATATCCCTGCGGACATGATCCACGGCGGCTAATCGGCTTGGGGCGGGCCTTTTCTGGGCCTGCCCCTCTCCCCCGGACAATTTTTGAAAAATCTCTGGCCACCTCGGCCGTATCCGAACCGGTTTGCAGCACATCTGATCGGCGCACCACTGCGCGGGCATTGCCTTTGCGCCCGCTCTCTTTCCGCAATTTTTCTCCGCGCGCGATCATCCGCAGCGCAGCCCGCCAATCCCACAGCCCCCAATCCCACAGCCTCAAGGGACAGCCCATGACCGACCAAGCAGCGACAGACCAAGTAGATGGCCCGATCATCGCCGACGGCGTGGACGAGGAACCGGTAGAAAGCAATCGCCGCTTGTTCGAGGGCCGCGCGTTCCTGTTTGTAGGGATCTTGTCTGTGCTCTATGCGGGCTTCCACATGGCGGCCCTGAACGGCCTGTCGATTTCCGCGATGACCGGGGTCGATCTGGCGTTTCTGCCACAATTCCCGATGGAGACCTGGAACTTTCGCATCGCCCATATCGCAGGCGCCCTGACCTTGGGGTTCCTGCTGTTCTCCGCCCATACCTTCGGCCCGGATTCCGCGACAGACCGCTCGACAAGAGGCATCTCACTGGTTGCCGCTCTCTTCGCGCTTCCGGCGCTCTATGCCGCCTATACGGTCCTCGGGTTCATCGGCCAAATCAACGGCGGAGAGCTGCCACAGATGGGTGGCCTGACCACTTGGGCCGCCTTCCCCGGCACCGATATCTACAACGCCGAGGTCTACCACTTCGGCCTGCCCCTTCTCATCGCCACAGGGGGGGGCATCGCCCTTGGCTGGGTTGAGCGTCAGGGCCGTGGCTCCTTCGCCGCCTCGGACATCGTGCTGGCGCTCTGCGCGCTGATTGTCGCGCTCTACCTGATCCCGATCTATTCCACCGCCGCGCGTAACGCTGTCGGCACCTCCTTCGTGCCCATCGGTGTGGCCTTCGCCGCCACCGCAGGGGCTGCAATGATCCTGGAACTGACTCGCCGCGTCGCCGGTTTGGCCCTTGTCATCATCACCGGGGTCTTTCTTGCCTACACCTTCACGGCGCATCTATTGCCGGGCATCTTGGCGGTGCAAAACCCCTACGACTGGCAACGCTTCTTCGGCTTCGTCTATACGGACGCAGGCATCCTTGGGCCCACGACGGCGGTGTCCTCCACCTACATCATTCTGTTTATCATCTTTGCCGCCTTCCTTCAGGCCTCCAAGGTGGGCGATTACTTCGTAAACTTCGCTTTTGCCGCGGCGGGCCGTGCCCGTGGGGGGCCTGCGAAAGTGGCAATCTTCGCTTCGGGCCTGATGGGTATGATCAACGGCACATCGGCGGGCAACGTGGTGGCCACCGGATCCCTCACCATCCCGCTGATGAAGAAAGTGGGCTACCACAAGAAAACCGCCGGCGCCGTGGAAGCAGCCGCCTCCACCGGTGGGCAGATCATGCCCCCGATCATGGGCGCGGGCGCCTTCATCATGGCCGAGATCACCGGCATCCCCTACCAAGACATCGCCATCGCGGCGCTGATCCCCGCCGTGCTCTACTTCGCGTCGATCTACTTCATGGTGGATTTTGAGGCCGCCAAACTGGGTATGCGTGGGATGCGCGAGGACGAGCTGCCAAAGTTCCGCGAGATGGCCAAAAAGGTCTTCCTGTTCCTGCCAATCGTGATCCTGATTGCCGCGCTGTTCATGGGCTATTCGGTGATCCGAGCAGGCACTTTGGCCACGGTTGCCGCCGTCGTCGTGTCCTGGGCCGCGCCCGAGCACTTCTTGCCGCGCGGCGGCTGGTCCTTACAACGGCTCTTCGTGCTCGCGATTGCGGCGATGACGATCATCCTTACCGTCGTCTGGATCGTCACGCCCGCCCCGGCGCCGGGGGCCGATCAAAGCGCACTGATGACGAACCTCGCGCTGATTACCGGCCTGATCATTGTGGCCAGCTTCATCTACATCTCGGTGCAGGAGATGGCGAACCCCGACAGTACACTGGGCCTCGGCCTGAAAGGCATGTTGCGCGGGCTCGAGATCGCAGGCGTCATGTCGATCCAGATCATCGCCGTTTGCGCCTGTGCGGGCATCATCGTTGGCGTGATCTCCCTCACCGGTGTGGGCGCGCGCTTCTCTTCGGTCCTGCTTGACCTTGCCGGCGTCAGCCAACTTCTGGCCCTGTTCTTCGCCATGTGCATCGCCATCCTTCTGGGCATGGGCATGCCAACCACGGCGGCCTACGCGGTGGCCGCAAGTGTTGTGGCGCCGGGCCTCGTGTCCCTTGGCATCCCGCAACTGACGGCGCATTTCTTCGTCTTCTACTTCGCCGTCGTCTCTGCCATCACGCCGCCTGTCGCGCTGGCCTCCTATGCTGCCGCTGGCATTTCCGGCGCCAACCCTATGGAAACAAGCGTCGCCAGCTTCAAGATCGGCATCGCCGCCTTCATCGTGCCGTTCATGTTCTTCTACAACGGCAACCTGCTGATGCAGGGCCCTGCCGTGGAAGTCGCCGGCGAAATGATGCACCAGGCCCCCGCTTGGTATAACATTCTGCGCGCGGGGATCACGGCGATCCTGGGCATCTTCCTGCTCACCTCGGGCATCCAAGGCTGGTTCTTGGGCAACCGCCCCGTGTGGTTCCTGCGTGTGGGCCTGATCCTCGCCGCCCTCCTGCTGATCGCAGGCGGCTGGACCACCGACATCGCTGGCATCGCAACCGCGGTGGCAATCTTCCTGATCCAACGCCTCTTCAACCCCACCGCAAACGCTGCCATCCCGGTCCGCGGTGCCGACTAAGCCCCTTCACCTTTTCTTAAATATCGAAAAACTGCACGACGCCCCCTACCAAGCGGGGCGTCGATCTATGTAAACAGTCCCATGATCACACTTCACCAATCCCCGACCGATCCCGCTTTCGTGCAGAACCCCTACCCGTTCTACGCCCGCGCCCGCGCCCATGGCCCCCTGTTCCATTGGCATGACTACGCCATGCCCTGCACCACCACGCACGCGGCCACCAACGCCATCCTGCGCGATCGTCGCTTTGGCCGTGAGCCTGTGGAAGCCCTGCCCATCCCCGAGCATCTTCAGCCCTTCTACGATGTCGAAGCCCACTCCATGCTGGAGCTGGAGCCGCCCCGCCACACCCGCCTGCGCGGCCTCGTGCTGCGTGCCTTCACCAACCGCCGGATCAAGGAACTGGCGCCCGAGATCACTCAGCTCACCCACGACCTGATCGACGCCTTTCCCACCGGCGACCACGACCTGCTCGAAACTTTCGCCCGGCCACTTCCCGTCACCATCATCGCCCGCCTCCTTGGCGTGCCGGAGGATATGGCCCCAGACCTGCTGCGCTGGTCCAACGCCATGGTGATGATGTATCAGGCGGGCCGCACTCGCGCCGACGAGGACGTCGCCGTTACGGCGACGGAGGAGTTTGTCGCCTTCATGCGAGACTACGTTGAGCGTAAGCGCCAGGACCCCCAGGATGATCTGATCACCGCGCTGATCGCTGCCGAAGAAGACGGCGAGAAACTCTCGACTGACGAGCTGATCACCACCTGTATCCTGCTGCTGAACGCGGGCCATGAGGCGACGGTCCATTCCATCGGCAATGGCATGAAGCTCTGCCTCGAAGATGGCCACCGCCCCCCCGCCGATCCCGCGAAATTCACCGAGGAACTGCTGCGCATTGATCCGCCGCTGCATATGTTTACCCGCACCGCCTATGAGGACGTCGAGGTTCACGGCCACACCTTCCAACGCGGCGATCAAGTGGCGCTTCTGCTCGGGGCGGCCAACCGTGACCCAGAGCTCTACCCCGATCCCGATACCTTCCTGCCGGACCGCTCTGGCCCCGCGCAACTGGCCTTCGGCGCGGGTCTGCATTTCTGCGTCGGCGCACCTCTGGCCCGGCTCGAGCTGCAAATCGCCTTGCCGCTTCTATTCCAACGTTGCCCCAACCTGGCCCTGACCGGCGCGCCACGATACGCGGATATCTATCACTTCCATGGCCTCGATGCGCTGATGGTGCGCACATAATGGGCAATTCCATCGTCTTCACCCTGCGCGGCCCTTGGCGCATCCCGATCCAGTTCGACATCAGCCTTCTGTTGCTTGCTGTCCTGTTCGGGATGCTCTTCATGGATCGCGGCATCACCGCCGCCGCCATCGGCTTTTCGATGATCGTGGTGGCGATCTTGCTCCATGAACTGGGTCATGCCGCCGCCTGTGTGGCCCAAGGCATCCCCGTCACCCGCATCGTCCTTTTTGGCGGCGGGGGGTTCTGTGAATACCACGCCCGTGTCAGCCCCCGCCAGACCGAGTTCATCGCCGTCGCGGGACCCCTTGTGAACCTCGCGCTGTGGGCCATCATCACCCTGATCGTCCCCCTCACGATTACAGAGCCCACACCGGTCAACATCAATGGCACCTTCATTACCCCACCACAGGCCACATCCGAGCTGACCCGCAACCTCGGCTTTTTCGCGCAACTCAACCTGTTCCTCGCCCTGTTCAACCTGCTCCCGATCCTGCCGTTAGACGGCGGGCGGCTGCTGCATTCCTGGCTGCATCGCTACGTCCGCGCGGTCACCGCCAACAAGATCACCGGGGCCGTGGGCGTTGTCTTCTCGATCCTGTGGATACCGCTGATGTTCGCCGCCTACTTCACCTTTGGTTTCATCCTGCTGTTCTTCCCCAGCCTGATGCAAAGCTGGCGGATGATGCGCAGTGGGCAAGAGTTTTACTGATCCCCGTCCGCCGCCGCCCGTTCCGCCACTGCCCAAAACAGGGCGAGCGTCATCACCGCAACCAAGACGGCCATTAACCCTTTCACCACGCCCGCCCCCACAAGAGGGATCAGGAATTGAGGGCCGGACGTGCCTCCTCCCCGATTTGACAGGGTGAGATGTGCAACAAGGCCCAAAGCCTCCGCCACAACCGAAAAAACCAAGGCCACAGCAATCCAAAGGGCGCTCAGGCCCAAAAGCCGCCCGCCGATCTCGGCGCTTTGGCGCCACGCGGTGCGCAGGGCCAGGTTTCGACCTGCCCGGACCTCCACCGCGGCGGCGGCCAGCCGGAACAGGACGTAGAGCGCCGCGCAGTTGCTCAACACCTCTAACGCCAGCTCAAGGACGAAGCCCCCTTCCCCGCTAAGGTCGAGCCCCCCCAACAACAAAGCATCAAGGCCCGAGATGACAACGCAAACGCCCAATAAGATCAGAAAGCGCCCATAGGCCTGCCACCCGATCCAAATCCGCGTTTGGGTGCCGTCGCTAGCCCCCCAGATACCCACAGCCCATGGGCCCGCAAGGATCAGCCAGCCCCCGAAAAACACGGCGGCAAACTCTGGACTTCCCAACAGCCAAAGGGCGTGCTGGAGCACAACAGGATCGCCACCACCGGTCAATGCAAAGGCGGTAACCATCTGGATCACGACGAAAGGCAGCGCCAAGGGAAGTGCAACAAGCCCCCCGACGACTAGGGCCGCCTGCCAGCGGATCACCCATGCCGCAAGGGCCGCCTTGCAGATCGCGCCGATCATCTATTCCGCCGCTTGGCTCCGCGCGGTCAGCATCGGCCCCAAATACCGGCCCGTATGGCTCTCGGCCACTTTGGCTACCTGTTCGGGCGTACCTTTAGCCACGATCTGACCACCGCCATCGCCGCCCTCGGGGCCGATGTCGATGATGTGGTCGGCGGTCTTGATGACATCAAGGTTATGCTCAATCACCACGACCGAGTTCCCCTGATCCACCAATTCATGTAACACTTCCAACAGCTTACGAACGTCTTCAAAGTGCAAGCCCGTGGTCGGCTCATCCAGAATATACAGCGTCCGCCCTGTCGATTGTTTTGCCAACTCCTTGGAAAGCTTCACCCGCTGCGCCTCGCCGCCCGACAACGTCGTGGCCTGCTGACCCACCTTGATGTAGCCAAGGCCCACCCGCATGAGCGCGTCCATTTTGGTGCGAATGGAGGGGACCGCCTTGAAGAACTCCTGCGCGTCTTCCACCGTCATGTTCAGCACATCGGCGATGCTTTGCCCCTTGAACCGGATTTCCAGCGTTTCGCGGTTGTAACGCTGCCCCCGGCAGGTTTCGCATTCCACGTAGACATCTGGCAGGAAGTGCATCTCGATCTTGATAAGGCCGTCGCCCTGACAAGCCTCACACCGGCCGCCTTTGACGTTGAAACTGAACCGACCCGGCTTGTAGCCGCGCGCCTTGGATTCCGGCAGTCCCGCGAACCAATCGCGGATCGGCGTGAAGGCGCCTGTATATGTGGCGGGGTTGGACCGAGGCGTGCGCCCGATGGCGCGCTGGTCGATGTCGATCACCTTATCAAGGTGTTCCAGCCCTTTGATCGTTTCGCATGGCGCCGGCGTCTGCCGCGCGCCGTTCAGCTTCATCGAGGCGGTCTTGAACAGCGTCTCGATCGTTAACGTGGATTTGCCGCCCCCTGACACGCCTGTGACACAGACAAACTGCCCCAGAGGGAAATCAGCAGTGACGTTTTGCAGGTTGTTCCCGGTGGCCTTCACCACCTGAAGCTTCTTCTTGTTACCCTTGCGCCGCTTGGCGGGCACGGCGATTTCACGACGCCCCGCCAGATAATCCCCGGTAATCGACTTGGGGTTGGCGATAAGATCCGCCGGAGAGCCCTCGCCCACCACCTGCCCACCGTGCACCCCCGCGCCGGGGCCAATGTCGAAGACGTAGTCCGCCTCGCGGATCGCCTCTTCATCATGTTCCACAACGATCACGGTATTGCCCTGATCGCGCAGGTTCTTCAGCGTCGTCAGCAGCCGGTCATTGTCGCGCTGATGCAACCCGATGGAGGGTTCATCAAGCACGTAAAGCACGCCCGTCAGGCCGCTGCCGATCTGGCTGGCAAGGCGGATACGCTGCGCTTCCCCGCCCGAAAGGGTGCCCGCATTGCGCGACAGGGTCAGGTATTGGAGACCGACATTGTTAAGAAAGCCCAAACGCTCACGGATTTCCTTCAAGATCGCGCGGGCGACCTCGTTTTTCTGCTTCGTCAGGCTTTCGGGCACGGTTTCGCACCATGCGAAGGCCTCGGAAATCGACATTTGCACCACTTGGCCCACGTGAAGGCCCGCGATTTTCACCGCAAGCGCCTCGGGGCGCAGACGGTAGCCGCCGCAGTCGCCGCAGGGGCGGTTGTTCTGGAACCGCTCGAATTCTTCCCTGATCCACGCGCTATCGGTCTCGCGGTAGCGGCGTTCCATATTGGGGATGACCCCTTCAAACGTGCGCTCGACTTGGTAAACGCGACCGCCTTCGTCGTAGCGGAACTGGATTTCTTCCTCGCCCGATCCGCGCAGAAAAACCTGCTGAATTTCCGGGACGAGGTCTTTCCATTTTGTCTTGGCGTCAAATCCGTAATGTTTGGCGATGGCCTCGATCGTTTGCACGAAATAGGGGGATTTTCCCTTACGCCACGGAGCGATAGCGCCATCTTCAAGGGACAGTGCCTTGTCGGGAACCATCAGACCTTCGTCGAAGAACAACTCCATCCCCAAGCCGTCGCACGACGGGCAAGCGCCGAAGGGCGCGTTGAAGGAAAAAAGGCGCGGCTCGATTTCGGGGATGGTGAATCCGCTGACAGGACAGGCGAATTTCTCGCTGAAGGTGAAACGTTGCGGCTCCTCCCTGTCGCCCTCTTGGGGCGACTGGTCCTCGCCGCTTCGCTGTGCCAGTTCCAGCACCGCGATCCCGTCGGCCAGATCCAGCGCCGTGCGGAAGCTGTCGGCCAACCGTGTTTCCGTGCCTTCGCGCACCACGATCCGGTCCACGACAACATCAATGTCGTGGCGGAATTTCTTGTCGAGGGTGGGCGGCTCGTCCAATTCGTAAAAGGCACCGTCGACTTTAACCCTTTGAAAACCTTGCTTGCGTAGTTCTAGGAATTCCTTGCGGTATTCGCCTTTGCGGTCGCGCACGATGGGGGCGAGCAGATAGGCGCGTGTGCCTTCTTCCATCGCCATGACGCGGTCGACCATGTCTTGCACCTGTTGGGCCTCAATCGGCAGGCCGGTGGCGGGGCTGAAGGGCGTGCCCGCACGGGCGAAAAGCAAGCGCAGATAGTCGTAGATCTCAGTAACTGTGCCCACGGTCGAACGGGGATTCTTGGAGGTTGTCTTCTGCTCGATCGAGATCGCGGGGCTAAGGCCGCTGATGTGATCGACGTCAGGTTTCTCCATCATATCAAGGAATTGACGCGCGTAGGCGGAGAGGCTTTCGACGTATCGACGCTGTCCCTCGGCGTAGATCGTATCGAATGCGATGGAGGATTTGCCCGAGCCGGAAAGACCCGTAATCACCACCAGCTTGTCGCGGGGAATATCTAGGTCGATGTTCTTGAGGTTATGTTCGCGTGCCCCGCGCACCTCGATGTTCTTCAATTCGGCCATGTCCGCCCCCGGTTAACTGTCCGGTAACACATAGGCGTTAGCTTCTGAGTCTCCAACAGAAAAAGAGGAACAAATTAGGAACGGGCAGCTCGATACGCAAGGAAGGTGACAGCTGCCGCCACGATACAGACGCCAATGGCCACGGGAAGGTAGGCCGCAGACCCAAGGGCTGCCAGAACCGGCGTGCCGGTGAACGTCCCGATGTTGCCCAGTTGCGCAAGGGCACCGTTAGACAGGGCGCGGTCGTCGTCGGCCTCGTTCAGCCAAGGGACAGCCGCAAACCCCGCGCCTGCGGTGACGCCGCTGCACAACATGGCGAGGGTCAAGATATAGGGCGCCGCAGCGCCCCCCAGTAGCGTGAGCGAGAATAGCAGCGCCATCGCCGCGAAGGTCGCGGGCACAAGGGTTCCGGGCGTGAACCAGCGGATTAACACGCCAGCGAGCAAAGACCCGAGAATGCCCGCAAGCGGAAGGATCGGGGCAAGCCAGAGCGCACCAAGGGCCAACGGAAGGAAGGTCACGAGCGCCAGAAACAGCATCGCGTAAATGCCGTGGCCCAATGCGGGCGCGAAAAGGCGGGGGGTAGTGTAAATCGTCAGGTGATCGGACAAGCGGGGCAATGGGCGGCGCACGACCACCACACCGCGTGGCAACATGAGGGCTAGAATGCAAAACATCAGGCCCGCAAATGCCGCGTGGCCGCCGTAGGCCAGCACCAGATTATCGCCCATCAGCAGGGCCGCGACTGAGAAACCGACGCCAAAGAACGTGGCCCAAAGGCCCATCACCAACCCTCGGTCCTTAGGGGCGGCAAGACGCGCCATCAATGTGGGCACGGCCACGACCAGCACCAGATGCCCTGCGCCCTCGATGACACGCAGCGCCATAAAGGCTTGGAATGGCGGCAAAAAGGCCTCGGCCGCGCCGACAACTGCCGAACCCGCCAAAGCCATCAGGATGGCGCGGCGTGGGCCGATGCTGGCGGTGATCCCCCCCGCCATGACCCCAAAAAGGATGCCGATGACCGCCACGCCGGACACCGCAAAGGCGACGGGCCAGCCGGGATAGGCCTCGGCCAAGGCCGTCAATGTCAGGGAGATTTTGGAAAACTGCATCCCCGCGATCAACCCGGTCAGATATAATGCTGCGATCAGCGGCCAGGGGGTGCGGGTCTCGGAAAGGTTCATGGGCCTTGCATCTTCCGATTTCGCGCCGCCGTCAAGCAAACGCGGCGACCCATGCTCAAGGCAGGAAAACCCGCCCTATGCGGCTCGCCCTGAACACGTTACCGTGAGAGGGAACGGCCGGAGTTTGCCCGGCTGCTGCCCCATTTGTTCAGAACGGATGACATTTATGCGCGCGTTTTTCCTCGCCCTTTTTACACTCCTCATGCTTCCGCTTGCAGCCTTGGCTCAATCCGCGGACCGGCCCAACACAATTTTGGTCTTGGACGGCTCTGGCTCCATGTGGGGGCAGATTGATGGGGTCAATAAAATCGTAATCGCACGCGAAGTTATCGCTGAAATGCTTGCCGACATGGCCGATGATGTTTCTCTTGGTCTGACGGTCTATGGCCATCGCCAAAGGGGCAGCTGCACGGATATTGAGACCCTCGTTTCCCCCGCGCCCGGCACTCAGGATGAGATCCTTGCTGCGGTGAACGCGATCAACCCGCGCGGGCGCACGCCAATGACCGACGCCGTCATCGCCGCCGCGCAATCGCTGCGCTCCACCGAAGAGGCCGCGACCGTGATCCTAGTGTCTGACGGGATCGAAAACTGTAACCCCGATCCCTGCGCCATCGCCGCCGAACTGGAGGCTACGGGCGTGGATTTCACCGCCCATGTGATCGGCTTCGATGTCGCCTCCGAGCCCGAGGCACGCGCGCAAATGCAGTGCATCGCCGACAATACCGGCGGGCAGTTTCTAACCGCCGACAACGCGACAGAACTTAGCGAAGCCCTTGAAACGATTGTCGCAATTACCCCCACACCCATGCGGATCGAGGCGCAGGTTCTGCCCGAAGGCTCCTTGCCTACCCGCCCCGTGAGCTGGACGCTTCTGGGCACTGATGGCGATACCCTCAGCACCGGCACCCAAGGCCCGGCTATCGATGTAAGCCTGTTCCCCGGCACCTACATCGCCCAAGCGACCCGGACGGAACCGAACGGACCGCAGACTTATCAGACCTCGTTCACGGTGATCGAAGGCCAGACCGATCTGGTGATCGTCGCCATGCCTCCGATCATCGAAACCAGCCAAGTGACCTTCACCGCTCGCGTCCTGCCCGACATGGCCGTGCCTGCTTCGCAACTGGCGTGGACGCTGTTTGACAGCGCAGATACGGCGCTTCTTGGCCCCGTCGTGGCACCGGGCGGCAATGTTGCCCTGCTGCCCGGTGACTACCGCCTGGAGGTGGAGCGCGCCAACGCCGGCACCCGCCACGAGGCCCGCTTTACCGTCGAGCCCAACACCGCGCAGGAGGTCATCATCCCCCTGCCCGCGCTGACCGTGGAGATCGACTTTGTCGCCCGCATCGGTGACGTGGGTGGCGTGACCATCACCGACCCGGTCATTTGGGATGTGGAGCCGCTGCAAACAAACCCTGTCACCAGCAACCCGGCCAGCTTCTTGATGACCCGTGGCGCCTACCGTGTGACCGCGTATTGGACGGCACAGGAAATCGAGCAAAGCGTTGATTTCGTTGTGGTAGATCAGCCACGGGAAATCATCGTCGTGTTCCCGGAACCCGTTGCCACCGCGACCCTGACGGCGCCTGCTTCGGCGCCCATGGGCTCTACCATCCAAGTGGGTTGGGACGGTCCCGCTAACGCCGGTGACACCTTGTCGATCGGCCCGCTCGGCGCGCCCTACACAGAATATGTGAACCCCGTCACTGTGGAGGCAGGCACCAACCCCGCCACCCTTCTGATGCCCTCCGAGGCTGGCCCGTTCGAGATCCGCTATTCCGACGCCTCGACCCGGCAAGTGATCGCACGGGCGCCGATCTTGTCCACGCCCGTGACTGCCACCCTTACGGTCCCGGCTGAGGTCACCATCGGCAGCGAATTTGAGGTCGCCTGGACCGGCCCCAACTATGCCAACGACATGATCGTGGTTAACGCGCCCGACGATAGCACCAATGCCTATTCGGCCAGCCGTGTGCGCACGTCCGATGGCCCCATCGCCACAATGACAGCACCAACTGAGCCCGGCACCTTTGAGGTCCGCTACCGGATGAACCAGGACGGCGTCATCCTCGCCCGTGCCTTGGTTAACGTGGTCGAGGAAAGCGCCACGATAACCGCACCAGCAACAGCCATTGCGGGCTCTACCGTAGAGGTCGCTTGGACCGGCCCCGACAACGACCGTGACTTCATCGGCGTGACCCCCGTGGGGGCAGAAGGCAACTACCGTTTCGCCAATTACACTCGCACAAGCGAAGGGAATGTCTTGGGCGTTTTGATGCCCACAACACCCGGCGAATACCTGTTGGAATATGTCCTTCACGAAGGCAGAACCCGCGTTGTGGCTGTGCCAATCACCGTTACGCCCGCCGCGGCAACACTGACCGCTCCGACCACCGCGGTTGCTGGATCAACCATAGAGCTCGCTTGGACCGGGCCGGATTATCCCCGTGATTACATCGCAGTAACCCCCGTGGGAGCGGAAGGAAACTACCGCCACATCAACTACACCCGCACGTCTGAGGGTTCTCCGCTTGAGCTGCTCATGCCTGTTGATCCCGGCGCGTACATTCTGGAGTACGTTGTACACCAAGACCGCCTGTCGCTGACATCGGTGCCGATTACCGTAACAGAAGCCAGCGCCACCATCACTGCGCCCACAAGCGCGGCAGCGGGATCGACGATTGAGTTGGCTTGGACCGGGCCGGATTATCCCCGTGATTACATCGCAGTAACCCCCGTGGGCGCGGAAGGAAACTACCGCCACATCAACTATACCCGCACGAATGAGGGCTCTCCGCTTGAGCTGCTCATGCCAACGGAAGCTGGTGAATACATCTTGGAATACGTCGTTTACCAAGACCGCCTGTCGCTGACATCGGTGCCAATCACGATCAACGATGTGTCAGCCACCATCACAGCGCCAGCCAGCGCTGTGGCGGGATCGACCATCGAAGTCGCCTGGACCGGGCCGAATTATAACCGTGATTACATTGCGATAGGCCGTGTCGGTGCTGAAGGTGCTGCTCGTTGGCACAACTACACGCGCACCAGTGAGGGGGCTGTCCTACAGCTACAAACCCCGCCCGAGGCCGGCGCTTACGTGATCCGCTACTTCGTCGATCAAGACCGCGCCATTTTGACGGAGGTTCCGATCGAACTGACCGAGGCAGCCGCCTCTGTCACCGCGCCAGCCAGCGCTGTGGCGGGATCGACCATCGAAGTTGCCTGGACTGGGCCGAATTATGACCGTGATTACATAGCGATAGGCCGTGTCGGTGCGGAGGGTTCTGCCCGCTGGCATAACTATACGCGCACGGCTGAGGGCTCTCCTTTGTCATTGGTGACGCCGCCGGAGGCCGGTGAATATGTGATCCGCTACTTCGTGGATCAGGATCGTGTGGTACAGGCCGAGACTCCGATCACGCTGACCGCGCCCGCTGCAAGCCTAACCGCGCCGACCACCGCGGCAGTAGGTTCCAACATCGAGCTGGCTTGGACAGGTCCGGATTATCACCGTGATTTCATAGGGATAGGCCGTGTCGGTGCCGATGGATCTGCCCGGTGGGAGAACTATGTACGTACGTCCGAGGGATCACCAACCCGCTTGCTGATGCCCACAGAACCCGGTGAATACGTGATCCGTTACTTCATTGACCAGGACCGCATCAGCATTGCGGAGGTGCCGATCTCCTTGACCGATGTGACCGCGACCCTGACTGCGCCGACGACGGCAACGGCAGGCGGCACTTTGCAGGTTCAATGGACCGGACCCAATTATCCCCGTGATTTCATTGGGATAGGTCGCGTCGGCGCCGATGGTTCCGCCCGGTGGGAAAGCTACGCACGGACCCAAGACGGGAGCCCTGTCACCTTGAACGTGCCAGACGCGCCCGGTGATTATCTGCTGCGCTACTTCATCGACCAGAACCGCCGGTCACTGGTCGAGGTGCCGGTCAGGGTGCAGTAGACGCCTCACCAGAGAACGCAAAACGGGCGGCCTGATCGGGCCGCCCGTTAACGTTTGAGGTATATCAATGGTAGATCAATCTACCAAAGCGCCCTCTTAGATGTGGATCACCCGGTCGTAGGCGTCGAGCACGCTTTCGTGCATCATCTCCGACAGAGTTGGGTGCGGGAAGACGGTTTCCATCAGATCCTGTTCCGTGGTCTCCAGCTTCTGACCGACGACGTAGCCCTGGATCAGCTCGGTCACTTCCGCGCCGATCATATGGGCGCCCAAAAGCTCTCCGGTCTTCTCGTCGAAGACGGTTTTGATCATCCCCTCAGGCTCACCCAAGGCAATCGCCTTGCCGTTGCCGATGAAGGGGAAGCGTCCGACCTTCACCTTATAGCCCTGCTCTTTCGCTTTCGCCTCGGTCAGGCCCACGCTGGCCACCTGCGGGTGGCAATAGGTGCAGCCCGCGATGCTTTCGGGTTTGATCGGATGGGCCTTCTGGCCGGCGATCAATTCCGCAACCATAACCCCTTCGTGGGACGCCTTATGCGCCAACCACGGCGCGCCTGCGATGTCGCCGATCGCATAGACGCCATCAACGCCGGTGCGGCAGTATTCATCGGTCACGACATGGGTACGGTCGATCTTCACGCCGAGCCCTTCGAGGCCCAGATTCTCGACGTTGCCGACGATGCCGACAGCGGAAATCACGGTGTCGAACTCTTGTTTCTCGACCTTGCCGTTAACCTCGATATGCGCCGTCACTTTATCGGCGGCCCGGTCCAATTGCTTGACCATCGCCTTTTGCATTATCTTCATGCCTTGCTTCTCAAAGGACTTCTTGGCGAAGGCCGAAATCTCGGCGTCTTCTACGGGCAGGACCCGGTCCATCACTTCAACCACGGTCGTGTCAGCGCCCAAGGTGTTGTAGAAGCTGGCAAATTCGATGCCAATCGCGCCGGAACCGATGACCAGCAACTTTTTCGGCATATGGGGCGGGTTCAGCGCGGCTTTGTAGGTCCAGACGCGCTTGCCGTCGGCTTCCAGGCCCGGCAATTCACGGGCCCGCGCGCCGGTGGCGACGATGATGTTTTTCGCCGTCAGCTCTTCGCTGCCCTTCTCGGTCTTAACCACGACCTTACCCTTGGCGGGGATCGTCGCCTCGCCCATCACAGTGGTCACTTTGTTCTTCTTCATCAGATGCGCCACACCGCCCGAAAGCTGTTTGGCCACCTTACGAGAGCGGTCCACGACCTTGTTCAGGTCATAGCCGATGCCATCGGCGGTCAGGCCAAATTCCTTGGCCCGATGCATCAGGTGAAACACCTCGGACGAGCGCAACAGCGCCTTGGTGGGGATACAGCCCCAGTTCAGACAGATGCCGCCCATATGTTCGCGTTCCACAATTGCGGTCTTCAAGCCAAGCTGGCTGGCGCGGATGGCGGCGACGTAGCCGCCCGGCCCGGCCCCAATAACAATAAGGTCAAAGTTCTGTGCGGCCATTGGGGTCTTCTCCGGATCTAGGACATCAACGTCTTTGAGATTTGTTCAACGTTAAACCATTTCCTCAAGCCAGACAATTGCCGCTACGTCGCATGCCGCGTTGCAGCCAGTGCATAGCCCCTAAAGGCCATGATCCGCTTGGAACTTCTTGCGAAGCGTCACGTAGCCGCCGTCATCAAGGAAGGCTTGCTCTGCATCGGTTGTGGTGCGGCCCAAAGGGCCGTTGCGGTAGGGAAAGCGGCCAAAACGCTTGATAATTTCACGGTGAACGCGGGCGTGAAGGGCGTTGTCGCCAGTCTCCATCCTTGTGTCCATCAGCTCTACGCCCGCGTCTTGGTGATCCATGGTCTCCGAATGCATGAAGGGCATGTAGAAGAATTGACGCTCCGGCTCGGGCGTCTCACGGTCCCACCCGTGGGCCATCGCCTGGCCCGCGACCTCCAGCGCTTTGCTATCGGTGGCAAACGCCCGCGGATCATCGCGGAACATATTGCGGGGGAACTGGTCCAACAAGATCAGCAAAGCCAAGGCACCCGACGCATCCCCTGCCCACTTGGGCATGTTCCCGTCATGGGCCGCCTGCCACACCTGACCGAATTGATCCCGGATCGCTTGATCAAAGGCGTCGTCTTGGATGTACCATTTGGACGGACCGGCAGAGAGCCAGAAGGTTAGAACGTCGGCCGCGTGGATCATGGGTCTTGGTCCTCTTCAGCATCGCTCGCCATTTCTTCGGCGGCCTCCACATAGTACTCCTGCGCGGCCTCAACGGCTACAGGCGATGCAGTACCGGGCATGATCGAGGCGTAAGGCACCGCGTCGTAATCGTCTTCCTCGGTGTAGGCCGAGACCCGTTGCGTCATCCGGAAGACACCGTAAACACCCATGGAAACAAGCACTAAGGCCAGAAACAGCCAGAACCCGGCGGCCCCGATATAGCCCATCATCAGACCCATGAGAGGCGGGCCGGAGATCGCGCCAATGCCGTTTACAAAGATCATCCCGCCCGAGGCGGCGGGCATGTCCTCGGGTTCGAGGTAGTCGTTAATATAGGCGATGATAAGCGCGTAGAGCGGCTGAGCCAGACCGCCCGACAGCGCGGCGATGACCAAAAGCACCCAGTAGCTATGGCTGAAAAACATGCCAGCGATGGCAACGCAGGAGCCTAAGAACGCCGCCGCCACAATCAAGAGCCGGCGGTCCATACGGTCCGACATCCAGCCAATGGGATATTGAAAAATGATCGCACCAATAAAGATCGCCGACACGAAGCCAGACAATTGTTGCAGGTTCAGGCCCAGTTCCGTCGCATAGACCGGGGCCATGACAAATTGGCCCGCAAACACGCCGCCCATCAGCAGCATGGCAACCGAGGCAAACGGCGACGCGTCATAAAGCTGGCGCAGCGACATGGAGCGGGTTTCCTCGATCGCGGGCGTCGGCGTGGCAGACAGAAGGATCGGCGCGAAGGACAGCGACACAAGGATCGAAGGGATCACGAACAATAGCCACCCCGAAGGATCACCTGCCGCCAAAAAGCCCTGCGCCGCCACAAGGCCGAACATCTGCATCAGCATATAGGCCGAAAGCGACTGGCCGCGGGTCTCATTGGTGGACGAATTGTTGAGCCACGACTCAGCCGTCACATAGACGCCCGACAGGCAAAAGCCGATGCCAACCCGCAGCACCATCCAGACGTAGGGGTCAGCCACGATGGGGTAAGAGATCACAATCGCCGAGATGAAAGAGGCCAGCGCCGCAAAGACCCGCACATGGCCAACCCGGGCGATGAACTTCGGCGCCATGCTGGAGCCGCCCAGAAAACCAATGAAATAAGCCGAGCCGATCAATGACAATTGGAACGTCGAGAAGTTCTCGATCGCGCCCCGAACGCCCATAAGAGACCCTTGCAGGCCGTTGCCGATCTGCAAAAGGAACATGCCAAATAGTAGCGCCCATGCGCTGCGGATAACGGTGATCATGGAAATGTGCCTTTCCAAAAAAGAAATTTTGTGACGGCTAACGTGCGGCGTCGGGCTAGGTCTGGCGGGTTTGCGACGGAATTAACAATGAGGCGTCGCCATAGGAGAAGAAGCGATACTGATGCGCAATGGCATGGGCATAGACGGCGTCCATCCGCTCTTTGCCCATCAACGCGCTGACCAGCATCAGAAGAGTCGATTTGGGCAGGTGAAAGTTGGTCATCAGCGCGTCGGTGATCTGCCACTTGTATCCGGGGTAGATGAAGATTTCGGTGGTGCCCTCGAACGGGTGCAACTGGCCTTCTTTCGCCGCGCTTTCAATCAGGCGCAGGGCGGTGGTGCCCACGGGTATGACCCGCCCGCCAGCGGCCTTGGTGGCGTTGATCTGGGCGGCGGCTTCGGCGCTGACCTCGCCCCATTCGGCGTGCATCTTGTGGGTGGTGACGTCTTCGACGGTGACAGGCAAAAACGTGCCCGCGCCCACATGGAGAGTGACGTAAGAGACCTCCACCCCCTTGGCCGAGAGCGCGGCCATAAGCTCTGCGTCGAAGTGCAAGCTGGCCGTCGGCGCAGCGACTGCCCCCGCGTGTTTGGCCCAGATGGTCTGGTAGTCGTCATGGTCGCGCGCATCGGGGGCGCGCTTGCCCGCAATATAGGGCGGCAAAGGCATGGCTCCGGCGGCATTCAGGGCGGCGTCAAAGTCATCGCCGCTGAGGTTGAAGGCCAGTCGCAAACCTTCATCCATCGCTTTAACTTCTGCCTGTAGGTCGCTGGAAAAAATAACAATCTCCCCCACCTTCAGTTTGCGCATTGGTTTACCAAGGGCGGACCAGGTGCCATCGGGTTGCGGCTCCATCAAGGTGACTTCGATCTTGGCAGTCACCTCGCCCTGGGCGCTCATCCTTGTGCGCGTCCCCGACAGCCGTGCGGGGATCACACGGGTATCGTTCAGCACCAAACGATCCCCCGCCCGCAGTTGCGCAGGCAGGTCCGCCACAGTCAGATCACGGGTCGCCGCCCCGTCTGCCACCAACAATTTCGCCGAGGACCGAGGCCGCGCCGGCCGCGTGGCGATCAGGGTTTCAGGCAGGTCAAAATCGAAGTCGTCAAGTTTCATCAAGAACCCTACTGGGAGAAGTCCGGCGGCGGCGCACGGAAGATTTCACGGAAGATGCCGGGGGTGAGAATCGACAAGGGGTTCACCGTCACCCGCGTGTCGTCGCTATCGCCGATCAGCCGATAGTTGAAGCCGAAAAGTCCCTCACGCCGCGTCGCGAAAATCGCGCCGAACAACCCGTTCACCAGATAGAACGGAGATACCACGCCCTGCATCTCGTAGCGCCCCGAAGCCACGTCATAAACACCGTCCATGGAGAATCCCATGGAGGGGCCCACGGCGGTGCCTTCCTGCACCGTGATCGCGGTGGGGGTGATGCGGAATGCGCCGTCCACCTGCCCAAGGTTGATGCCATCGCCGGAAAGCTGTTCCAGAAGGCCCACCACGGAAATCAGGTTCAACAATTCTGCCATCACCGAGGCATCGCGCAGGCGCGGGCTGTCGATGGTCAGGCGGCCATCGTATTCGCCCGATTGCGCACGGGCCGCGAGGATCAGGTCAAACGCGCCGCCGTGCATGTTCTCGAAGATATCCGCCGAGCGCAGAACCGCGCCCCCGTCCGGCGATTGCAGGCGCACGGAAGGCCCGTTGGCGCTTGGCACCAACTGGCCGCTGATGGGCGCGCCGTTGTTGACCTGGCCCCGAAACTGGCCGCTGCCCGTGGCCCCATCGAGGCTGGCACGAAGGCCCGTCAGCGCGATGCCTTCGGTGATCTGCATCCGGTCAAGGCGCACGTCCAATGGCCCCACATCTCCGCCGCCACCGCTGCCACTGGCCCCCAGAAGCGAGGGCATGGTGCGGAAATCAAGCACGCCGCCTGATACCTCGATCGCGGGGGCGGCATTGCCCCGACCCACAAGGCCGCCCTGAACGTCCAGCCATTGCCCAAGGCGGAACCGCCCGGCGGAGAAACGGTTCAGATATCCGTCTTCGGTGAAGGTCACGGCTCCATCCAACGACAGACCCGCGCCTTCCAGCGTCAAGGACCGCACCTCGGGTTGCGGGCCAAGGGTGAGTTCAGCGGTGAAGTCCCCGGTGCGCCCCGCCGCCATGCGCCATGCCAGTGGCGGGATCGCCAAGGCGATGCCATCAAGGTCGGAACGGACCTGAAGTTGCGCCGGGCGCGTGGGGTGGAGGGCGACGGTCAAGTCGGCCTCTCCCTGCCCCGAGATCAGCCAATCGGGCAGGTCCACCCCAAAGGTCGCAAGGCTTGCGCGGTCCACCTGCGCGCGCGCCTCGATCAAACTGCCGGGCGGCGCGCTTGGGTCCAGCAGAACGCTCCAGTTTCCGGTGACAGGCACACCATCAAGCGCGCCGCGCCCGCCCACAGACAGGCGCTCGGACGTCATCGCCACGGTGAGCCGGTTCGAGGTTAACGTGCGATCGGGCACCAGTTCTGTGCCACGGTAGCCTGTCACGATGGCAGAGGCGTCGATATCAACACCGTCAAATCCCGTCGCTTCGGTGCGGGCAATCAGATGGGTCGCAAGGGCCGCCTGCGCCACGATCTGGCCTGTTCCGATCTCAGCCGGGGCGTAGCCGCTGGCCTCCAACACGGCAAAGGGTGGGCCTGCGAGGATATGCATCAGGTCCGGGACAGCCCCGTTGATTTCGAGGTCGAACGTCGCCAACGGCCCTGGCACCGAGACATCGCCGATCCGCATCCGAGAGCCCGCAAGCGACACCGCGCCCTGCCCCTCGGCCGCGACGCCACCACCGTCGAGCCCGACAGACAGCGTGTCGTTTTCCAACCGCAAGAACCCCGAAGCGCCGCGGATCGGCGGCCCCGCAGGCAAGGCGATCAGATCGGCGTCGGTGAAGTCAAAGGACAGCTCATAAATCGGGTCGTGGTCGGGCTGCATCCGCAGCGACAAATCTGCCCCCCGCGCCGTGCCTGCCAACATCCGCTCGGCCACCCACCAGCGGGTGTTGGGGATCGCCGTAGCGGGCCAATACGACAGGACCGAGGCCACATCCGCCTCGGCTAGCGACAGATCAAGGGCCAGCGTCAGCCCCTCTGGCGCAGCCATAGCACGGCCCCTTGCCGTGGCGCGAAAGGCGCCATCAAAGACCGTCGCCTGCCCCACATCAAGGCGCACGACCTCGCCCAGGCTCAGGCGCAGATCGAGCACCATTCCGTCAATCTGCAAAGGCGCATCGAACATCCCTTCGGGATCAGCAATCACGTCGCGCACGGCAAATTGCCCGGTAAAGACCCGGCCCGCCGCGTCAATATCCGCATGGCCCACCGCCTCGAACGAAAGCTGATCCGCCGAAACAACCAGTTGTTCAAACCGGGCGCGCCGGGTGCCGGGCGCGTAGCTGAGCCGCGCCTCCATCGCGTTGAACGGCAGCGGCGCGTCCTGCCCCGGCAAGGTCACCTGCCCCGGGCCGATCTGCAACGCGCCATCCAAGGCCCCCAGAACCCCGTCATCCCCAAGCTCTGCCGACAATTCGCCGTCAATGGGCGCGCGCATCAGGTCCAGCCACCCCAAGGCCGGCGACATGGAGGCCAAATCCTGTGCCGCCAAGGTGTCAAATACCATCGCCATGTCGGTGACGCCCCGGATCGTGTCCCGGCCAATGGTCACGCTCAACGCCGCATCGCGGCTGCCCTCCAGATCTCCGTCAATCTGCAAGGTCATGATGCCCTCGCCCCGCGTCAGGCGCACCTCGGCCCCGTGCAAACGCATGTCGCGCCCTGTCTCTGCGTCCGACAAGCTCACCTGCATTGCCTCTCCGCGCACCTCGTCGAGGCGGGAAAAAACCTCTCTCGCGAACATCTGATCTAACAGCGCCAGCGTTTCCACCAAGGTGCGCTCGTCCCGCTCCCCGGTGCCATCCGCGTCATCGCCACCGGCGAAATTCCCGGCAAAGGCCAAATCAATGCGCCCGTCGGCGTCTCGGGTCATGTTCAGCCCCGCGCCCACCACCACGATCCGCTTGATCCGCGCATGCCCCAACACCAGCGGCCCCGGTGCCATGCGCAGGCGTAACACCGGAAACGCCGCCCTCACGTCCCCTTCCACCGTGGTCATTACGACATCGCGGAATTCCAACGCGGGCGCGCGCCCCCCTTGCGGCAAGCCCAAAACCATATCCCCGACCGAGACATTGCCCAAGGCCATCGCCGCGTTGATCCGCGCCTCAATCTGTTCCTGCATCGCGGCTGGCAAACTCATCGGCGCAATTGATAACCGCACCCACGCCGCGCTCAACGGCAGCACAACAACCAACGCCAGCACGATGAGCGCAACGCGCCAGCGCCTGCGCCCTCTGCTGTGTTGCTCTGCTTCGTCCGCGCCGCTACCCGTCAAACCCCAAAACCCGTCCTAAGCCCCAAAAACACCTTGCCGGTTGTCTTCTCTTTATTCTTCGCGCAAATCCCCTAGCTTGCAACGTGAATACGCTGATGCCCCGAAAGGACCGCCCATGTTAGAGACAGGCCACCCCGCCCCCGATTTCACCCTGCCCCGTGACGGCGGCACTACCCTGACCCTGTCCGACCAACGCCCCAAAGCCGTGGTCCTCTTCTTCTACCCCAAAGACGACACGCCAGGCTGCACCAAAGAGGCCATCGCCTTCACCGGCCTCGAAGCCGCCTTCGCCGAGGCCAACACCACCCTCATCGGCATTTCCAAAGATACCGCGACGAAACATGACAAGTTTATCGCCAAGCACGACCTCTCCATCGCCCTGGTCTCTGACGCCGAACACGACACTTGCGAGCAATACGGCACCTGGGTCGAGAAAAACATGTACGGCAAGAAATACATGGGCATTGAACGCGCCACCTACCTGATCGACAGCGACGGCAACATCGCCCAAATCTGGCGCAAGGTAAAAGTCCCCGGCCACGCCGAGGCCGTGCTCGAAGCCGCGCGCGCCCTCTAACCCACGCCCTGCTTCCTTGTTCTGAAAATATCCCGGGGGGTGGCAGACTTTTGCTCGCAAAAGACTGCCAGGGGGGCCGCGCCCCCCTTCCCCTTAAGAAAAGACAATGCGGCTTTAGCCGCGCATTTTGACTAATTCGCAAAGGTCCGCCCGATGATCCCCCTTGCCGAAATGGCCGACCAGGTCCTGCGCACCGCTGATGCCCGCGCCAAAACCGCCCTCTCGCGGCGCTTCGCGGCCCAGTGGCAAGCCGCCCGTGACGCCGGCGAGCGCCCGGAGATTGGCACCGCTACTCCGCCCGATGCCCCGGCCCGGCCCGACGCGCCTGCGCTGCTTGATCCGCGCGACGTGCCACGCCGCAAACCCGGCTCGCCGCAGGGGCGCATCGCGATCCTGCACGCCGTCGCTCATATCGAGTTGAACGCCGTCGATCTGCACTGGGATCTGATCGCCCGGTTCTCGGACACCCCCTTTCCGATCGGTTTCTTCGACGATTGGGTCCGTGCCGCCGATGAGGAATCCAAACATTTCAACCTGATCGCCGATTGTCTGGAGGCCATGGGTTCCCACTACGGGGCCCTGCCCGCCCACGCGGGCATGTGGCGCGCGGCGGAAGACACGGCAGGCGATCTTTTGGGCCGCCTTGCCGTGGTGCCCATGGTGCTCGAGGCCCGCGGCCTCGACGTGACGCCCGGGATGATCAAGATCTTCCAGAATGCCAAGAACGACCCCGCCGCACAGCAGGCGGTGGACGCCATGCAGGTCATTTACGCCGAAGAGGTCCACCACGTCGCCTATGGCTCCAAGTGGTTCCACTTCCTGTGTGGCCGCCATGACCTTGATCCAAAAGAGGCGTTTCACGATCTGGTTCAGCGCTATTTCCACGGCCCCCTGAAGCCGCCGTTCAACGAAGAAAAACGGGCCGAGGCGGGCATTCCGCCAGACTTCTACTGGCCACTGGCCGAGGATATCCGGCGCTAAGTTACGCGCCTGTATACAAGATTTCGCCAGAAGTCGGCGATTTTCCGCCGCAATTGCGCGATTTTTCGGTGCCTTTTAAGCAGTTCTCCATTAGGGTGTTGGCACAAAGCGCGGTGTGGCTTATCCCCAAGCCTGCTGCGGCTGCCGCTAGGGACAAGTTGGCGATGCAGACATACACAAGGGGAAGCGAGGCTTAAGGACAGTGAACTCTCGGCTTTATGGCCGCGTGAATGCGGCGCTTGAACGGCATCTGCCTGAACAACGTCTCTTCCTGAAATCGGAAGAGGGAACGCGGTTTATCCGCCTTCGCCCCATCACGCAGGCGAGTATGATTTTGGGCTCTGCCGTTGCGGTAGGCTGGACGGTCATCGTCACGTCGTTCTTCTTGATCGACTCCATTTCCTCGGGCAATGCCCGCGATCTCGCAGAGCGGGAACAGGAAACTTATCAGGTCCGTTTGAACCTTCTGGCCCATGAGCGCGACGCCCGCGCCGCAGAGGCCAGCGCCGCCCAAGACCGCTTCGCCTTGGCGATGGATCAGGTCTCGGCGATGCAGACGCAGCTTCTCGACAGTGAAGAACGCGCCCGTGAATTGGAAATCGCCGTTGACGTGATCCAAGCCACCCTGCGCCGTACCATTGGCGAACGCGACGACGCCAGAATTGCCCAAGCCGCGTTGCAATCAGAACTACAAGCCGACACCGGCACCGTACTGACCGCCGCCGAGCGTGAAGAAGAGCTTGAGCAAACCCTCGCCTTCCTCAACCAAGCGCTCGAATGGACGGCTGAAGAACGCGACACGGGCTACACGATGGTCGCTGCCGCTGAAGAAGAGATTAACCGCCTGAACTTTGAGGCGGCCCTGACAGACGAACGCTCCAGCCGCGTGTTCCGCCAGCTGGAAGAGGCTGTCGCCGTTTCCATGGAGCCGCTGGACGAGATGTTCCGCGCCGCGGGTATGAACACCGACGATCTGATCGACGCCGTGCGCCGGGGCTATTCCGGCCAAGGCGGCCCGTTGACGCCGATCCTGTCCACCTCTGGTGAACCCGTCGACGGCCTATCGATGCGTGCCAATGAGGTTCTAGAAAGCCTCGACCGGATCAACATGTACCGTATCGCGGCCGAGCGTCTTCCCCTCGCCAATCCGGTCAACGGCTCTTACCGCAACACCTCGGGCTTCGGCCCGCGCGGCGACCCATTCAACGGATCGCGCCGGATGCACAACGGCGTTGACTTCGCCGGGGCCCGCGGCACGCAGATTGTTGCCGGTGGTGAGGGAACTGTGACCCACGCTGGACGGATGAGCGGCTATGGCAATACAGTAGAAGTGACCCATGCTAACGGGTTTATGACTCGCTACGCGCATCTATCGCGTATTCGCGTGAATGAAGGCCAAAGGGTCTCGCGCGGGGACTTGTTAGGTGATATGGGCTGCACGGGTCGGTGCACGGGCACGCATTTGCACTATGAGGTGCATCGCAATGGCACGCCTGTTAATCCGATGACGTTCATAAGGGCAGGACGCAATGTTTTCTAAATCCAAGATCAACGAACCCGGACCTAAGACTGGCGATGCGTCGTCCGGGTCCGCCAGCACTGGTTCGACCGGGGCAACCGGCAACTCTTCTGGAGATACCATGAATAAAACGAATACCGCCGCCGCGACCGGCAGCAAGACCAAGCCACAGCCTTCCATGCTGTCCACGGACCTGACGATTGTGGGCAACCTGCGCACAACCGGCGACATTCAGGTCGAAGGCACTGTCCAAGGCGACATTCGCGCCCATCTTCTGACTGTCGGCGAAAGCGCCAACATCGAGGGTGAGATTGTGGCAGACGATATCGTCGTCACCGGACGCGTTGTCGGCCGTGTGCGTGGTTTGAAAGTCCGCCTGACGTCCACTGCCCGCGTCGAAGGCGACATCATCCACAAGACCATCGCAATCGAAAGCGGTGCCCATTTCGAAGGTTCCGTTCAGCGCGCAGAAGATCCGCTGTCCACGGGCTCTTCAAACCCGGTTCCAACGGCGCGTACGCCCGTTTCCACTGGCACGCCCCCCGCGGCCGAGGCACCGGCCTCGTCGATCCCGCGCCCGGCTGCCGCTGGCCCGGTGCCGTCCTCCAAGGACTAAGCGCCCCCAAAGACTGGGCGCCTCATGCGATATTGATTGGAAGAAGCCGGGCGCCCTGCCCGGCTTTTTTCGTTTCAAGGCTACGGCTTGCCTGCCTACCCCGTGACGGTCGCCAAGCGATAGAGGTGCCAAGATCCGTGTCCAAGGATCGGCAGTACCACGAACAGGCCCAATAGCCCCGGCAGCAGCGCCAAAAAGGTCAGCCCGGCGATGATGACGCCCCAAAGCAACATGACAGCAAAGTTCTGCTTCACCACCGAGACAGAGGTGATCATGGCGGTCACGAAATCCACCTCTCGATCCAGCAGAAGCGGCAATGAGACCACCGTCAAAGCGAACAGCACGAAGGCAAAGACCGCCCCAAAGCCCGTGCCTACCACCAGCATCAAGATGCCCTCTCGCTGCACCAAATAGCCGTAGGATGATGTCACGTTGGTCAGGGCCGATGGCCCCAGAAACAGGGCGAACAGCATGTGGGCGAAGAACGACCAAAACAGGAAGTAGACGATAATGACCCACGCCATCGACGGCAGTTGCCGCAGGCGTTGTCGCCAGATCACCCCAAGAATATCGCGCCGCGCCCACTCGGATTGCCCAGTCTCCAGACGGCGGGAAACCTCGTAAAGCCCGACGGCCAGAAATGGCCCCAGCAGTGGGAAACCCACCGTAATCGGGATCGCCAGCCAGACCTGATCCGTGACGAACAGAAATAGGTAAAGCAACCATCCCCCCACCACATAGGCCGCGGCAAACCCCAGCCCCATCGCCGGTTTGCGCAGAAAATCCCTCAGCCCAAGGCGCAGGGCCTTCGCAAGATCGCCAGGCCGCAGGTCTCGGATCGCCGGAGCGCCCTCTCCCACCGGATGCACAGTGCTGTCGGTCATGTCCATGTCCCTCCCTCGGCAAGTGTAAGGGCTTGGGCGCTTGGCGCAAAGGGGCGGGGTCAGGCGGGATCTCGGACGAGGCGCGGGCCGATCATTTCCTCCCACGCCGCGCCCATGGCCAAAATCTTACCGTCCGCCCCCGACGGCCCGATCAACTGCACCCCGTGGGGCAAGCCGCTGTCGCCATAGCCCGCTGGCAAAGAAAGCGCAGGCACCCCGGCAAGGCTGGCGGGCACGACGCACTCCATCCAACGATGATAGCTGTCGGTTTCTTGCCCGGCCAAATCGCGCGGCCAATCCCAATCTGCCGGAAACGGCCAGAGCTGAGTGGCGGGCAACATGATGGCGTCGTAGCGTGCGAACAGAGTGTCCAACACAGCCAACCAGTCGCGGCGCAGGGCACTGGCACGCTCCACCTGGTCTCCGGTCAAGGCCAGTCCACGCTCCACCTCCCACAGGGCCTGCGCATTCAGCAACCCGCGCCGCGCCGGGTCGCGCCAATGGCGGGCGAGGTCCTGCGCCACAACAAAGGACCGCAACGTCGTCCAACTGTCCCATACAGCTCCCGCGGCCATGGGCGGGGTGATAGCGTCCACCTGCCAGCCCAAATCTTTCGCCTGTACCACAGCCGCTTCCCCGGCTTCCAACAGGCCCGCGTCCATCCCATAAGCGCCGCCCCAATCCCCGAGCCATGCCACGCGCGGCGCCTTGGGCGCGGGCGGCATAGCCACAGGCTGGCCCGCGATCGTGTCCAACAGCGCGCTCACATCTTCAATGGACCGCCCCATCGGCCCCAAGGTCGCCAACCGGTGCAACAATACATTGTCCCTCGGCTCTCCCGGCACCACGCCTACCGTGGGGCGAAATCCGTAAACATCATTCCACGCCGCCGGATTGCGCAAACTGCCCATCATGTCCGAGCCATCGGCGATGCTTACCATCCCCGTGGCCAACGCCGCCCCCGCCCCGCCGGAAGAGCCTCCGGCCGTGCGCGTCAGATCAAAAGGATTGCGCGTGACCCCAAACACCGCGTTGTTAGAATGCGAGCCCAACCCATATTCCGGCACATTGGTCTTGCCGATGACAATCGCGCCCGCACCGCGCAAAGCGCGCGCCAGACCATCATCTGCCTCGGGCACGAAATCCGCGAAGATCCGCGATCCCCATGTGGACCGCACCCCCTTCACGGCAACCAAATCCTTCACGGCCACAGGTATGCCCCGCAGCCATCCGCCGCCCCCCACAGCGTCCGCCAGCCTTGCCTCTCCCATCAAGGCTTCCCGGTCACGCAACGACACAATCGCATTGACCTCGCCATTGACCGCATCAATCCGCGCCAATGTCGCCCTCATCACATCGGCACAAGATACCTCGCCCGCCGCAATCTTCCGCGACAAAGCCCTCGCCCCAAGACGCCACAGCTCAGACATGGGCGCTCCCCCCGCTTCACCTTTTCATAAATATCGAAACCAACGGCCCGCCCCGCGCGCCGCCGCCCGAGCTCAATCCTCGGCGTTGGCCTCAGCCCGGCTCTTGCCCGACACATCCATCGCCAGAACGCTCGCCATCAACCCGTCGATATTGCCGTCCAAGACGCCCTGGGTGTCCGATGTCTCAAAAGACGTCCGCAGGTCTTTCACCATCTGGTAAGGCTGCAACACATAGGACCGGATTTGGTTACCCCACCCCGCGTCGCCTGCATTCTCATGGACCTCATTGACCTTGGCCGAGCGTTTATCCAACTCGATCTGATAAAGCCGCGACTTCAACGCCTTCATCGCAATATCGCGGTTTTGGTGCTGCGACTTCTCGGACGAGGTCACCACAATCCCTGTCGGATGGTGCGTAATCCGGACCGCCGAATCCGTCGTGTTCACGTGCTGACCGCCCGCCCCCGAGGACCGATAGGTATCGATCCGAATATCTGACGGATTTACCTCAATCTCGATGTTGTCATCCACCACGGGATAAACCTTCACCGATGTGAAGGACGTATGGCGCTTGGCCGCGCTATCGAAAGGCGAAATCCGCACAAGACGATGCACGCCACTCTCAGACTTCAACCAACCATAAGCGTTATGGCCCGAGATCTTGTAGACGGCAGACTTAATCCCCGCCTCTTCCCCGGCACTGAAACTTTGCAGATCGACGTCATATCCCTGCTTCTCGGCCCATCGCGTGTACATCCGCGCCAGCATCGAGGCCCAGTCGCAGCTCTCGGTGCCGCCCGCGCCAGAGTTGATCTCGAGGAAGGTATCATTGCTATCGGCCTCGCCATCCAGCAAGGCTTCCAACTCCTTCGCTGCGGCGTCTTCCACCAAAGCAGCCAAAGCCGCCTCGGCCTCGGCCACGACTTCCGCGTCGCCTTCCATCTCGCCCAATTCGATCAGTTCGGCGTTGTCCTCCACGCCCTGCTTGATCGTCTCGTATTGCTTGATCTTGTCGACCAGGATTTGCCGATCGCGCATCAACTTCTGCGCTTTTTCGGGATCGTTCCAAAGATCCGGATCCTCAACGCGGGCGTTGAATTCCTCCAGACGAAAGGGCGCCGTCTCGATGTCCATACGCTGGCCCAAGAGGGTCAACGAGTTGTGGATCTTTTCAATGTTTGCGGTCGTCTCGGCGCGCATGGGAGTGCCTCTCAGAAATGCTCATGCAGGGATAGACCAGCGCCGCGAAACCCTCAAGGCGCACATCACGCCGAAACGGAAATCCCCCGCCGCCCCCGCGCGCCCAAAGCCTTGCAAGGCTTTGGGCAGACTTTTGCAAAAGTCTGCCTGCGCAGCGGGAAAGGTCAGTACAGACCGCCAGAGCTGAGCGTGCCGAAGCCGGTGTTGGTCGGCACCCGGGCCGTATCACCGTCCGAGGTTTCCACAAGCGTGCCTTGACCACCGCCGCCGCCGCCATCACCGCCTTCTTGGGTGAACATCGGGATGTCAGACGACATCGCCCACCCGCCGTCGATCACTGACAGCAGCCCCTGGAACGGCTCTTCACCGGCACGGAACAGCTCATACACCACGTTGTCGCCTTGCGCCCCGTCCGGCAGGCGTGCGCCCGAGAAACGATCGATGGGGAAGAACTGCCCCCCTTCCGGCACCGGGAAATCGCCCGAGCCATATTCCTCGATCGCTTCCAGCATGAAGCGTTGGAATACGGGGCCACACATGCCGCCGCCCGACGCGCCGCGCCCCAGGCTTTCAGGTTGGTCATAGCCAATGTAGCAGCCCGCCACGATGTTGGAGGTGAAGCCCACAAACCACACGTCACGCGCGTCGTTGGTGGTGCCCGTCTTGCCCGCTGTGGGAACCGGAAGGTTCACTGTGGACGAGGCCGTGCCGCGCTGGACAACGCCGCGCATCATTGAGGTCAGCTGATAGGCGGTGATTGGGTCAATCACCCGCTCCCGGGTGGAGACGATCCGCGGCGCAACGCCGGGATCGAGAGAGGCCACTTCGCAATCCGGGCACAGCCGCTGGTCGTGGCGATAGACCGTTTCACCATAGCGGTTCTGAATACGGTCCACCAACGTCGGCTCCACCCGCTCGCCGCCATTGGCGAACATCGCGTAAGCCGCAACCATGCGGAACAACGTGGTTTCCTGCGCCCCGAGGGAGTTGGCAAGGAACGGCTGCATTTCATCGTAAACGCCAAACCGTTCCGCATAGCGGGCCACGGTTTCCATGCCCACGTCTTGGGCCAAACGCACCGTCATCAGGTTTCGTGACCGTTCGATCCCGGTCCGCAGGGGCGACGGGCCATAGAACTGCCGCGAGGCATTCTGAGGCCGCCAGATACCTTCGCCGGTAGCCACCTCAATCGGGGCGTCGATCACGATCGTGTTGGGGCTATAGCCGGAATCGAGCGCCGCCGCATAAACGAAAGGCTTGAAGCTGGAGCCCGGCTGGCGCGTCGCCTGCGTGGCCCGGTTGAACGAGGAATATTGGTACGAGAACCCGCCCTGCATGGCCAAAACCCGGCCCGTATGCACGTCCATCGCCATGAAGCCGCCTTGCACTTCGGGGATCTGGCGCAGGGTCCAGCGGATGAAACTGCCGTCGCTGTCGCTGGTCATGCGGCGCACGTGCACCACGTCACCCACGGATAGCAAATCGCCCGCGACCCGCGCCGTGTTGCCCCGCGATCCGTCCTCGCGCAGGGGCCGTGCCCATGTCACATCGTTGGCCGGGATGAAGTGGCCGTCTTCGTCGTCTTCCACCCCTTCAATGCCGATCCGGGCCGAGGTATCGCCGACCTCCAGCACCACGGCGGCAAACCAGCCGTCCACGTCACGGGCGATCTGGGCATCGGACAGAGCTTCGCGCCACGTCGCCTCATCCCCCAGAAGCGACGGATCAATCGTGTCTGTCGCCCCGCGCCATGTGCCCAGGTTGCGGTCGTAGCGTTCCAACGCGCGACGCAGAGAGGCTTCGGCGACCTCTTGCAGCCCCTCATCCATGGTGGACCGCACAGCGTAGCCGCCGGAAAAGAACTCATCTGCGCCGAATTCCGCGCTGAGCTGGCGGCGGATTTCATCGGTGAAGTAGTTCCGTGGCGGCCGGGTCAGGCGGTACGCCTCGATATGGCCACCTTGGACGGTTTCCAGTGCGGTGGCCTGCGCGGTCTCCATCTCATCACGGGTGATGTAGCCGTTTTCATACATCTCGCGCAGAACGTAATCGCGGCGGTTAATCGCACGTTCATAGTCATCGACCGGGTGGAACCGCGATGGCGCTTGGGGCAGCGCGGCCAGATAAGCCACCTGTTCCAGCGTCAGATCTTCCAGCGTCGCGTTGAAATAGGTCTGCGCCGCAGCCGCCACGCCATAGGAATTCTGGCCGAGGAAAATCTCGTTCAGGTACAGCTCCAGAATGCGGTCCTTGGACAGGGTGCGCTCAATCCGGGCGGCCAAAATGATCTCTCGCACTTTCCGTTCCACGGTACGAGAGCCGTCGAGAAGGAAGTTCTTCATCACCTGTTGCGTGATCGTGGAGGCACCGCGCACGTCCTGCCCGCGAGAGCGCACGGCATCTACAAAAGCCGCCACAATGGCGCGGGGATCATAGCCCGAGTGGTTGTAGAAATTGCGATCTTCGGCCGAGACAAAGGCGAAAGACACCAGGTCGGGGATTTCCTCGGCCGGGGTGAACAGGCGACGTTCGGTGGCAAATTCATCCACGATCATGCCTTGGCGCGAATAGATCCGGCTGATGGTGGGGGGGGTGTATTGGGCCAGAGTCTCATGATCCGGCAGGCCGCGCGAATACATGAAGATCAGGCCGCCCAAGCCAAGCGCGGCAAAGACAAGCCCAAGGGTGACGGCACTAAAGATTGCGCCGAAAAATCCGATAATGAATCGCATGATGAGCCTGCTTCCCCAAGAGTGGCTATGGTATACAGCGCGCAGGCGCGGCGGTCAAAAGCATGTGCGCGAGTTTTCGCCGTGAAAACAAGTCACAATTGGGGGATAACATGGGGCCGGAGGATATATTGACAACCTATGGCGTCGAAGCGGCCCAATGGGCGCGGCAACGTAGCCAAGACCTATGGGAACGCCCCGCGCTAGAGGCCTGCGTGGCAGAGCGCCCTGCCCCCTTGCGCGTGCTGGACCTTGGCTGCGGTGCGGGCCAGCCGATTGCGCAGTGGTTTGTGGCGCAGGGCCATAGGGTCACGGGCGTCGATGGCGTGGCCGAGATGCTGGCGGAATGCGCTGCGCGGGTGCCAGAGGTGCGACGCGTGCTGGCCGACATGCGCGGCCTGGATTTGGCAGAGCGCTTCGATATCATTTTGGCGTTCAACAGTTTTTTCCACCTGTCGATGGCGGATCAGCGGGCGATGTTTCCCACTTTCGCCGCCCATGCCGCCGCCGACGCGCGGTTGCTATTTACATCGGGCCCCGGTGAGGGAGAGGCAATGGGCACCGTTGGCACCAGCCCAGTCTATCACGCCAGCCTTGCGCCCGACGAATACCGGGCGCTGCTGGCGGAGAATGGGTTCGAGGTTATCTGGTTCCGCCCGGAAGATGCGGAGTTGCGCGGCCATTCCGTGTGGCTGGCCCGTTTTACTGGCGTCTAAGGGCCTCTGCCGCGGCGTCTGCCTGGCTCCACGCGATCACAGCGCCGGTGACGGCTGCCTGCATCCGCGCGCGCCATTGCGGATCGAGGATATTTTCCAAGTCGCCGCCTTCGCTCAGGAACCCGATTTCCAGAAGAACCGCCGGAAAGTCCGCCGCTTTCAGTACCGAAAAAGCACCCTCACTACGGGGTTGTGCGTGCAGGTCTAACCCTGTGGCTTCGATGGCTTGCACAAGGATATCCGCGAAAGCCCGGCTGCGCGGGGCGGTTTCAATACGGGCAAGGTCCAGCAATAGGCCCACGACTTCATCGTCGGCCCCGCTCAGGTCGACCCCTTGCAACAGGTCGGCGCGGTCGTGTTGCTCGGCCAGTGCAGCGGTCGCGGCGTCCGTGGCCTCGTCCGACAGGGTGTAGACGGTGGCCCCTTGGGCGCGGCCCTCGGCGATGGCGTCGGCATGGATCGAGATGAACAAATCTGCCCCCGCCGCGCGGGCAAGGGTGACGCGGGTGGGCAACGGCACGAAGACATCGGCGTCGCGCGTCATGGCGACCTCAATCCGGCCCGTCCGGCGCATCACTTCACGGAGTTCGCGGGCGAAGGAAAGGATCAACTCTGCCTCGGAATGTCCTTCCCGAAGCGCACCGGGATCAACACCGCCGTGGCCGGGATCAAGCATCACCACAAGCGTATCATCATCCTGCGGCACCGCTTGGGTCACAACGGGCAACAACACCGCATCAAGGCCCGGAGGGGCCCCGGCGCTGGCCTCGAAACTATCTGCATCAGAAGGGGATAGCGTAAGGGAAACAATCGCTTCGCCGGTAAGTTCATCGGTCTCCATCGCAGCGACATCCAGTGATTGCGGGGCGTTCAACGTCAATACAATGCGCGACCAACCGGGGCTGGAGGCGCCGCCCATGGCCACGCTATCCACCAGACGTGCGTCGTTGAAATCCTCGGGCAAGGCGCTGAAATCGACGGTGCGGAAATCCATCACCACCCGCATCGGATCATCCAGCGTGAAGACCCGGAACGGCACCGCTTGGCTCAGCGCCAACCGCAACTCGGTCCCGCGACGGTTGCCCTCTAGCGACGAGCCTTCAGGCAAAGCCCGTGCCGAAGCGCTGAAGGTTTGGGCCGAAACGGGGCCCGCAAGACACAGAAGTAAGGCAATCAAGAATGCTCGGACCACGGGGTTTTCCCTTTGTATGTTTGGGCCACATTAGCGGATCAAATGCGGCGGTCCTAGAGGCTGTTGAAGAAGGCCGTCAGGCGGGCGACGCCTTCCTCAATATCCTCGGTCGCGCGGGCGTAGCTGAAGCGCAAAGTCCCTGCGCCGCGCTGCTTGTCGAAGTCGAGCCCCGGGGTCACGGCAACGCCCGCCCGCTCCAGAATTTGCGCAGCAAAGGCGCGGGCGTCATCGGTCAGATGGCTGACATCGGCATAGACGTAGAACGCCCCATCGGCAGGCGCGGTGTTGGACAGACCCGCCGCTTTCAGCCCGTCTTGCAGGATCGTGCGGTTGCGCGTGTAGATATCGCGGTGCTGGTCCAACTCGGCCCGCCCTTCGGGCGAGAGCGCACCCAGTGCGGCGACCTGAGCGGCGTGGGAGGGGCAGATGAACATGTTCTGGGCCAGCCGCTCGATCGTGCGGATATGATCAGGGGGCACGACCATCCAGCCAAGCCGCCAACCGGTCATCGAGAAATACTTGGAGAAAGAGTTGATCACATAGACATCGTCGGTGACTTCCAGCGCGCTAACGGCGCGGGAGTCATATTGCAGACCGTGATAAATCTCGTCTGAAATCAAGGAGATATCCTGTTCCGCGCAGGCATTGGTTAACGCCGTTAACTCGGGCTTGAACAGCATTGTGCCTGTCGGGTTGGCGGGGCTGGCCACGATCAATCCATCAAGGCTGGGGTCCAGGTGGTCTGGCGTCGGTTGGTAGCGCGTGTCGGCGTGGGTTTGCAGCCCCACTGGGTTCAGCGACAGCGCGGTGAGGATTTGGCGGTAGCTAGGATAGCAAGGCTCCCCCAAGGCGACCCGCGCCCCGGCATCAAACAGCGCAGTGAACGCAAGGATGAAGGCCCCCGACGCGCCCGCCGTCAGCACGACACGGGCCGGGTCCAGATCAATGCCGTACCATTCATTATAAAGCGCCGCGATGCCTGCACGCAGATCGGGCCGCCCCAAGGCCACCGTATAGCCCAACGGCCCCGCTGCCATTTCCGACGCCAACCTGTCCCGCGCCGCTTTCGGTGCGCCGGTGCCGGGTTGGCCGACCTCCATGTGGATGATGTGACGCCCGGCCTCTTCCGCCGCGCGGGCTTGCTCCATCACGTCCATTACGATGAACGGGTCCACGTGGGATCGGGTCGATTGGCGCATGGGCGGCTCCTTTTTGCTCACGAAGGTGTGAGACCACCCAAAGGTACTTTCGTCAATGGCGGCGCGGCTGTGATGTGCTAGACCACGCGAAAGGATTTATCGAGCGGAGAGCTTTATGAAACGATTGATGATGAGCGTGGCCGCTGTGGCCCTTCTGGCAGGCCCCGCCGCCGCCACCGATATCGCCGACATGACCGAGGCCGAGCGCCAGACCTTCCGCGAAGAAGTGCGCCAGTACTTGCTGACCAATCCCGAGGTCTTGATGGAAGCCATCGCGGTGCTGGAAGAACGCCAAGCCGCCGATGAAGCCGCCGCGCAAGAGGTCGCCGTGGCCGACAACGCGCCGGCGATCTTTGGATCAGCGTTTGACCATGTGGGCGGCAACCTTGAAGGCGATGTCGTGATCGTAGAGTTCATCGATTACCGTTGCGGGTACTGCCGCCGCGCCCATCCGGAGGTGAATGAATTGGTCGAATCCGACGGAAACATTCGCATCATCACCAAGGAATTCCCCATTCTGGGCGAGCAATCGGTACTGGCGTCGCGGTTCGCCATCGCCACCCGCATCGCCTTGGGCGGAGAGGCTTATGAGCAGATTAGCGACGGTTTGATGGCCATGCGCTCGGACGTGACAGAGCTGGCACTGGCGCGTTTGGCGGGCGATTTGGGCCTTGATAGCGAGGCGATTTTCGCGGCGATAGATGATCCGGTCGTGCAGTCCACCATTGATGCAAACTATGCCTTGGGGCAGCGGATGGGCATTACCGGTACGCCGTCGTTCGTGTTTGGCGATCAGTTGGTGCAGGGCTACGTGCCGCTGGCCAATATGGAAGACATCGTGGCGATCATTCGCGACACGGCGGGCTGACGGGTTCAAGAGCGTCAGAAATGAAAAGGGCGCCCGGTGAGGCGCCCTTTTTGCTATCTGGATAAGGCTGCGCGTTACCCGCGCGACCACCAACCGCGCCGTTTGGGCTTGGCGGGAGCTTCCGCAACGGGTTCCGGCGCAGGAGCGGCCTCGGCCATCGCAGGCTCGGGCGTTTCTTCAGCGACGGGTTCCGGTGCCGCTTCCGGCTCAGGTGCCGGTTCAACCTCTGCAACCGGGGTTGCTTCCGGCTGCGGCTCTGGTGCGACCTCGGCTTCCGGCTGCGCCTCGGGTGCAGCTTCAGCTTCCGGCTGCGCCTCGGGGGCGGCTTCGGCTACCGGTTCTGCGGCTGGCTCCGGGCTCGTTTCCGTAGCGGGTACCGCTTCTGCGGGCGCATCAGCGTTGTTGCCTTCGGCGTTCTCCGCATCCGCGTTTTCTGCTGTCGTGTCGGCAGATTTGCGGCCACGGCCCCCGCGTCGCGAACGGCGACGCTTTTTGGGCTGCTCTTCGCCTTCGGGTTTGGCTTCGCCATCCCCTTCAGGCTGCGCCTCGGCGGGTGCGTCGGCTGACGCCTCCGCGGCGCCCTCCTCCGTGCCCTGCGGGCCGTCCTCGGCGTTTTCAGACGACTCGTCGCTGTTGCGACGACGGCCCCGGCCACCGCGACGCCGACGGCGCTTTTTCTTCGGCTGCTCGTCGTCGGCACGGACTTCCTCGGGCGCCTCCACGGCGTCATCGGACTCGTCGGCGACATCTTCGTCGATGTCATCCATCAACGCGGCATCCATCGAGACGACAGGTGCCACGGCAGTGATCTTGCGGGTTGCCGTCTTGAACTTTTCGATCTTGAAATCAGGCACGACCAAGCTGGCGTCGGCCTCGATACGGATCGCCATGCCGGTGCGCGCTTCGATGCTATCAAGGTAGTCGCGCTTGAAGTTAATCAAGTAGTTCACGATGCCTACGGGCGCGGTAAGCAAGACCTCTTTCGAGCGGCCACGGGTGCTTTCTTCTTCCAACTGACGCAGGATCGACAGCGCAAGGCTATCGTCCGAACGCACTAGACCGGTGCCGTGGCAGTGATGGCAGGCCTGAGTTGTGGCCTCCAACATGCCTGGGCGCAGACGTTGGCGCGACATTTCCATCAGGCCAAAGGTCGAAATACGGCCGACCTGAATGCGTGCGCGGTCTGTCTTCAGCTTGTCTTTGATGCGCTTTTCAACCGCGTTGTTGTTGCGGCGCTCGTCCATGTCGATGAAGTCGATGACAATCAGACCGGCAAGGTCACGCAGGCGCACTTGGCGCGCGACTTCTTCAGCCGCCTCCAAATTGGTTTTTGTCGCCGTATCCTCGATGCTGCCTTCCTTGGTGGAACGGCCCGAGTTCACGTCGATAGCGACCAGCGCCTCGGTGATGTTAATCACGATATAGCCGCCGGATTTCAGCTGAACCGTCGGGTTGAACATGTCCGACAGGTAGCCTTCCACCTTGTACTTGGCGAAAAGCGGCACGCCGCCGGAGTGGCGTTTCACCTTCTTGGCGTGGGAGGGCATGATCATGCGCATGAAGTCTTTGGCGTGGCGGTAGCCTGCCTCCCCTTCAACGATCACCTCGTCGATGTCGCGGTTATAGAGGTCGCGGATCGTGCGGTGGATCAAATCGCCTTCTTGATAGATCGGCGCGGGCGCGATGGATTTTAGCGTCAGCTCACGGATCTGTTCCCACTGGCGTTGCAGGTATTCGTAGTCGCGCTTGATCTCGACCTTTGTGCGCTGGCTGCCTGCCGTGCGCACGATCAGGCCCGCGCCTTGGGGCACGTCCAAAGCGGTTGCGATATCCTTCAGCTTCTTACGGTCCGCAGCGTTGGTGATCTTGCGGGAAATGCCGCCACCGCGTGCGGTATTGGGCATCAGAACGCAGTAACGGCCTGCAAGGCTAAGGTACGTCGTAAGGGCGGCACCTTTGTTGCCACGCTCTTCCTTGACCACCTGCACCAGCATGATCTGGCGGACTTTGATGACCTCTTGAATCTTGTACTTCTTCGGGCGTGGCTTGCGGACGGGGCGAATGTCTTCTTCCGCGTCATCGTCGGCCACGGTTTCCGTGTCGGCATCGTCGTCGTCGCTGTCAGCATCCGCGGAGGCCGCCGCATCGGCGGTGTCTTCTGCGGCTGCTTCTTGTGCCGCCTCTTCCGCCGGGGCCGCATCGGTAGCGTCCTCGTCGGCTGGTTCTTCTACCGGGGTTTCTTTCACCAACTCCATTGGCGACAGACCCTCAACCGAAGCGTCCGCATCGGGGTTATCGGCGGCATCCAGATCAACCACATCCATGCCAGAGGGCGTTCCGGTGGTCACCGCATCGGAGCCAGTCTCTTCTGCTTTGGTGTCCGAACGGCGACGACGACGGCGGCGCTTGGGCTTAGAGGATTCCTCTTCCTCCTCCTTCGCTTGCTGTTCGGCGTAGGCGCGTTCTTCGGCCAGCAAAGCTTCACGGTCCGCGACCGGAATCTGGTAGTAGTCAGGGTGAATTTCCGAGAACGCGAGGAAGCCGTGCCGGTTCCCGCCGTAGTCGATAAAGGCTGCCTGCAACGAGGGTTCGACCCGCGTTACCTTTGCCAAATAAATGTTACCTGCGAGCTGCCGCTTGTTTAGTGATTCAAAGTCAAATTCATCGACCTTGGTTCCATCTGCCACCACAACGCGGGTTTCTTCCGCGTGGGTGGCATCGATGAGCATTGTTTTTGCCATGATATCCTTGCTCGTGACAGCCCCGCGCGTCTGCACGGGGCATAGCCCTGGCAGGTCGCAAATGAGGTATCACGTTGTGCTGTTAGAACGATGGATCTGGCGGCACGAGAGAAACGACCACAAGCGGCCAGTAGCCGCTTCAAGTGTTCCAGATCTGTGCCGAGGCCATACATCGCTGCTGTCTCCGGGTGGTCAAACCGCGATGTGGTCTGCCATCCAATCAAGCCTGCCCTTTTGTCATGGGACCGGCGGTTAAATACGGCCCAAAGCGCGTCGCCGCGCATCTGGGCCAAGTGACCTGCGCCCCTTGCTGGTGCGGCGTCATCGCGCGGCACAAGCTGCAAAGGGACAGAGAACCTGTTGCTGACGAATAAGTCAGTCCTGTCACATTAAGGGGGCGGAGAGTGAAAAGACAATGGGGAAACCGACCCGTTGTGCAAATGAAGCCAGAATTACCCTATTGGTATAGCCTGTGCATTTGGTCCGGAGCGCACCTGTAATAATAGGTAAATTCATCGCGTCCCTCGGGTGGGGCTGCGTTGGCGCAAACCGGCGCCATCCATGCCTCCATGACAGATGAGAACGAGGGATAGGGATGATCATTCGTCTGCAACGGCCAATAGACGAGTGCTCTCATATCCATCCAGGGGGCCACACTGCGATACGTCGGTTCGGGCGGCGCGCCGACATAGGGATTAGGCCATCCTTCAATGAGGACCCGAGCGACCTGCGTCCGCCGCACAAGCCTGTCGGGAAGCCCAAGAATCTGCGGCGCATAGCTGCGCAGATATCCATTGTCGTCGATAACAATGACATCAAAAGGCGGGATCGCGGCGTTTTCCACCGGCTCGGCAAAACGCATACCTCCTGCTTCCTCATTACGCTCGCCCAACCTTACACGCCAAATTTCACTGTTTGCATCAATCGCAGCGAATTCGGGGTTTGGCGGCTCCCCTCCGGAGAAATTGCCTATGCCAAGCCAATAGATCTCTCCCGGGACGCCCAACCTTAATAAATCGCCGCAAAATTCGTCGCACATTGTCGAACTGGACTCGATCACCAGAACGCGCTGCCCCTCGAACGAGAGATCATCGGGTAGGATGGTTGCCGCATCAATAGCGCGGCGCTCGGACCAGGCTATTGCACGATCATACAAGGGCGGCCCGATACACCACGCGACGAGCAGACAGAGGATAATCACCCCTGCCCGCTTTTGAGCGGGGTACCGAAGCAACCAAACGCCCAAGAACGCCACGAAAAGCAGGATCAGTGTGTAGCCGCCGTAGATCACGGCAAAGGCCACGCCCATTGCATTTCCGCCTTCCATCAGCGCCTCCGATCCATTTGGTTAGTAAGGGAACGCTAGGGAAATCCTCAGGGGATATCAATGCACTGGGCCGAAAGCTCCGGCGCGGCCCCACCGCAAAGGAACGCGGCGGCGGCGCGGGTGTTCAGGCTGTTCCACTGGCTTTGTCCCGGCCCATAGCGATGGTCGAATGTCCGGTCCCCCAGCAGCGCAAAGGGCAAGCCCGGCGCCGTCGCACGGTGGCGGGCGACCTCAAAACGGGTGAACAGGGGAGCAGCGGTGGTCACGTCAAAAGCGGTGGGATCATCGACAGCATAGATCGCATATTCCGTGAAAATCGTGTCGAACGGGTAAAGGCCGAAGATATCCGAGACCGCGGGCAAAGCCGCGTCACGCAGGGCTGCCGACAGGTAACTGCCCTCAAACACCACATAGTCGATCCGGTTCGGCGTGGCAGAGGTCAGCGGCGTCCCCTCCCCCGGCCAGCTCTGCAATGGGCCTGCAAAGGCGCGGATATCACGGTCCAGAAGGTCAACCGCGTGGCCCGCAGGCAGGCTCAGATCTAGGCTGCGGTCAAAGCCGAAATAAACGCCCTCGGCCCCGGCAAAGGCGGCCACATTCCGGCACAGGTCCGAGCAATCGACGGGGTGATACCGCCCCGACATGCCCATGAACAACACGTTCGTCCCGCGCAAATCCAACGGCGCGTCGGTGACCTCTTGCGCCCGGATCTCGGCCAACTGCGCCTCAAACACGCGGTCATCGAAGAGCGCCGGACCGAAGAACGCCGCCAAAACCAAAGCGGCGGCCCCAAGGCCCGCCCAAGGGTTCCATTTCGCGATCAGCCACGCGCCGAATTGCAGGAAGAAGACCAGTCCGAAGACCAATCCCCCCAACAGCGCCAAAGCTAAGGAGCCGCCAAGCCAGGCGGCCATGATCTTTTGCTGAGAGGTCACCGTGACGCTTTCTTAAAGATAGTCCGACCGGCTGAGTCCGTACTTCGCCATCTTCTCGTTCAACGTCCGGCGCGGCAGGCAAAGTTCCTCCATCACACTAGCGATAGAGCCCCGATGTCGACGCATGGTGTTGTCGATCAACATCCTCTCGAACGCTTCCACATATTCCTTCAGGGGTTTGCCCTCCCCCATCGCTTGCGGCGCGATTTGGGTATTGTCGGACATCAGAAGCGACGCGATCGAGCCCGACCCGCGACGTTGCTGCAAAATCGCCCGTTCAGCGATGTTAATCAGCTGGCGCACGTTGCCGGGCCACGGGGCTTGCAACAATTGCGCCGCCTCTTGGGCCGTGACCTGCGGCGCGTCGGTGCCGTATTCTTCCGAGAACTGCTCTCCGAAGCGGGTAAACAGCGTCAGGATATCTTCACCGCGCTGGCGCAAAGGCGGCAGGTCGATGCGCATGGCGGCAAGGCGGTAGAACAGATCGGGCCGCAAAGCGCCTTCGCATTGGTCCGGCTCAGGCGCATTGCAGATGGCCACGATACGGGTTTCCGCGGGCGTGCCTTGGTCGTTGATGAAGGTCAGAAGCCGCGCTTGCAGGGCTTGAGACAGCGCCTCTACGTCTTCCAGTACCAGCGTACCGCCACGGGCTTGTTCAACCAGTGGCTTGTCCTGATCCTCCCCCACCGGACCAAAGAGCATCGCGGACAGGTCTTCTTCCTCTTGGGCCGCGCAGGACAGAACGACAAACTGCTTGCCCGCCCGGGGGCCCACCGCATGCAACGCATGGGCGACGAGGGTTTTGCCGGTTCCTGTCTCGCCCGTAATCAGCACATGACCATCGGCTTGACCAAGATCGAGGATATCTTCGCGCAACCGCTCCATCACGGGGCTAGAGCCGATCAGCTTGCGCATCAATACGGTGCCGTCGGACAGCTCCCGCCGCAACGCACGGTTATCCAACGTCAGGCGACGTTGCTGCCCTGCCCGCTTAGCAAGGTCAGTCATGCGATCGGGGTTGAACGGCTTTTCAAGGAAATCATAGGCGCCGATGCGCATCGCCTCCACCGCCATGGGCACGTCACCGTGACCCGTGATGAGGATCACCGGAATGCCACTGTCCACGCCCATGAGCCGCTTCAGGAACGCCATACCGTCCATGCCGGGCATCTTCACGTCCGTGACGACTACGCCCGGAAAATCCGAGCCGATGGCCTTCAGCGCCTCTTCCGCGCTGGCATAGGTTTCGGTGTCGAACCCCGACAGGGCCAGCCATTGGCTGATCGACTGCCGCATGTCCTGCTCATCATCTACAATCGCGATCTTCATAGCGAAGGATCCTTTTCTATTGGCCTACCGCGCTTCGCGCTACTTGTGGCCGGTATTTCTATTGGCCTACCGCGCTTCGCGCTACTTGAGGCCGGTATTTCTATTGGCCTACCGCGCTTCGCGCTACTTGTGGCCGGTATTTCTATTGGCCTACCGCGCTTCGCGCTACTTGAGGCCGGTATCTTCTTTGGCCTGCCGCGCTTCGCGCTGCTTGAGGCCGGTATTTCTTTAGCCTACCGCGCTTCGCGCCGCATAAGGCCGGGCATGCCCAACGCTTCCACGTACCAGCTCCGCTATTCCGCCGCCGTGCCCTGTTCCTCTGCCACCGCCAACGCTGGCAAACGCACCTCGAACACCGCGCCGGATCTTTCCCCGTTGCGTGCCGACAAGCGCCCGCCGAGGTCTTTCACAATACCAGATGAAATCGCCAGCCCAAGGCCCACCCCCTCACCGGGTTTCTTGGTGGTGTAGAACGGCTCGAACAAAGCATCCAGATCATCAATGCCCGGACCACTATCGCGGACCGTCAAAACGACCTCATCACCCTGCGCAATGATTAGGTCGATCTCTTTCTCTTCCGCCCCGCCCATGGCGTCCAACGCATTGCGCAAGAGGTTGATAAAGACCTGCTCCAACCGCAAGCGATCGGCCATAACCATCGCCGGTTTGCGTGGCAGGCTTTGGGTGATGTGCACCGTGTCGCTGCGCAATTGCGGCTCCATCATCGTGATTGCGCCTTTCAGTGCGTCGCGCATATCGACAGGCTCCAACGCGTCGCCGCCCTTGCGGGCATAGGATTTTAGCTGCCGGGTGATCGCGCCCATGCGCTCGATCAGGTCGTCAATACGCTGGAAACTCGACGCCGCTTCTTCCGTGCGCTTGCGCTGCAACAACAGCCGTGCACCCGCGAGATAAGTTTTCATCGCCGCCAGCGGCTGGTTCAACTCGTGCGATACGGCGGCAGACATCTCGCCCAAGGCGGCCAGTTTTTGGGATTGCTGAAGACTTAACTCCGCCTCTTCCAACGTTCGTTCAACCCTTTGACGTTCGGCGATTTCTCGCTGTAGGCGCACGTTAAGGCGGCGCAACTCCGCCGACTCTCGGGCCAAAACCGCCGTCTGCAACCGTGCCCGGCGGCTCAACACATAGAACGCGCCCGCCAAAAGCAGCGCGAATCCCATGATCTCAAGCGCCAGCACGCCGTTCACCCGCTCTCTCACCGAGGTGTAGGCGGTGTAGCTGACGATCCGCCAACCCCGGAACGGGATGCGAGATTCCAACCGGATCGTGGCAGAGCCGAAGAAGTTGGGGCTCGGATCGCCAAAGGCCCAATCCCCTGCCCCCTCCAAGGCGCGCTGGATAGCAGAGGGCGGCGTGCGCAGAGCCATCGCCTCGGCCTCGGTCCGGCCGCGCCAGCGCGATTCTGTCGAGAGGATAATCTCGCCCTGAGAATTGGCCAGAAACACCGCCTCGGACGCGCCCCGCCAGCGGTCCACCAAGCGGGCCAGGTCGATCTCAACCAAGATCACCCCAAGCAGGCCATCGCCGTTTTCGATCCGGCGCGAGAAGGTGAAATCAAAGCGCCCGGTTTCGGGTTCATTCGACGTAAACACAGAGTTGGGAGAGCGCGTGGCCTCCACAAAGAAAGGGTCTTCGTTGCGCCGCTCGGCAATCCTTGCCCTGTCCGTAGCCGCCACAACCCGCCCCTCCCGGTCCAGAAGCAGGATCGAGGCCGCGCCGATATCCTCCACGTAGGAGATCAGATATTGCGAGGTCTGCGTGTAGTCATTCGCCTCCAACGACCGGATCAGCGAAGGGTCACGGCTCAGCAGCAGCGGGACGACTTGGTGGCGGCGAATTTCCGACAGGACCGAGCCCGAATAGATCGCCAAGCGCACCTCAGCCCGGTTGCGCGTGGTTTCGGTAAACCGCTCTGTCAGCCAGATGTTCGAGATCCAGATGACCGCAATCGCACCGCCCAGAAACAGCAGGATCAGCGCCCGCAACACCCAAGGGCGCCGGATGCTCGGCCGTGGCGGCTTGATGGGTCGATCAGCAAGGCTCATGGCGCTAGCCTATGCCGCGCCACGAGTTGCCTCAAGAGCCGCGGTCTAGGCCGCAACCAAAGACGCCGCCAAAGAGGCGAAAAGCGCCGCGCCGTCGGTACCGCCATGGGCCTCGTCTACCGCCCGCTCGGGGTGGGGCATCATCCCCAAAATCCGACGGTTGGCGCTGAGAACGCCAGCGATATCGGCCCGCGACCCGTTGGGATTGTCGCCATAGGTGAAGGCCACGCGGTCTTCCGCCTGCAACGCCGCAAGGCCCGCGTCGTCGATCTGGTAGTTGCCGTCGTGATGGGCCACCGGAATGCGGATCTGATCGCCAAGGCCATAGCCATCGGTAAAGGGCGACGCAGTGCTGGCAACGGTCAACGGCTCGGAGCGGCAGACAAACTTAATACCGCTGTTGCGCATTAAAACGCCCGGCAAAAGCTGCGTTTCGCACAGAACCTGGAACCCGTTGCACACACCCAAAACGTGGCCGCCCTTGCTCGCGAAGGCCGAGACCGCCGCCATGATCGGCGATTGCGCCGCAATGGCCCCGCAGCGCAGGTAATCGCCATAGGAAAAACCGCCCGGAATACCGACGACATCAATGCCTGCAGGCAGCGCCGTCTCTTTGTGCCAGACCATTTCCACGTCGAAGCCCGCTTGGCGGAACCCCACGGCCAGATCTCGGTCGCAGTTAGAGCCCGGAAAGACGAGAACCGCCGCCTTCACTGGCCCATCTCCACCCGGTAGCTTTCGATCACCGTGTTGGCGAGCAGCTTTTCGCACATCTCTCCAACCTGTGCTTCCGTCGTGCCCTCGGCCAGTTCCAGCTCAATCACCTTGCCCTGACGCACGCCGCTCACGCCCTCAAACCCCATCGAGCCAAGCGCCGACTGCACCGCTGCCCCCTGTGGGTCCAACACGCCCTGCTTCAACATCACAGTCACAACGGCTTTCATGGCACCCGCTCCTTCATCTTTTCATAAATATCGAATCCGACCTCCGCCCCAAGGGCAACGGTCAGTTGATTAACGTAGGCTTTGTCGTTCCTGACGAGCCCTGTGGCATGATTCCAAGGCGCCGCGCCACTTCTGTATAGGCATCGGCCAGATCGCCCAGATCGCGCCGGAAGACGTCTTTGTCCAGCTTCCGGCCTGTCTCGATGTCCCACAGGCGGCAGCTGTCGGGGCTGATCTCGTCGGCCACGATCAGGCGCATGAAATCACCATCATAAATGCGACCTATCTCGATCTTGAAATCCACCAGCTTGATGCCGACACCCAACATCAGACCGCTCAGGAAATCATTCACCCGCAGTGCGAGCGACACCATATCGTCGAGATCCTGCTGTGCGGCCCATCCGAAAGCGATGATATGCTCTTCGCTGACAATCGGGTCGTTCAGATCATCGTTTTTGTAATAAAACTCAACGATCGGGCGGGGCATCTGCGTGCCTTCCTCGATCCCGAGGCGCGGGCAGATCGAGCCCGCCGCGACGTTACGCACAACGACTTCCAGCGGCACGATTTCAACCGCGCGGATCAATTGCTCGCGCATGTTGAGACGTTTGATGAAATGTGTCGGCACGCCAATATTGCCAAGGCCGGTCATGAAGAATTCCGACAAGCGGTTGTTCAACACGCCCTTGCCGTCAATGATATCACGCTTCTCGCCGTTGCCGGCGGTGGCGTCATCCTTGAAATATTGCACCAACGTGCCGGGCTCAGGCCCCTCGTAAAGGGTTTTTGCTTTGCCTTCATAGACCAGCTTGCGGCGTGCCATGCGCGTCATCCCGAATTTTTGGGCGGCTCAAGGGCAGCGGCCGCCAATTGGCATGGGCTATAGGTCATCGCGCGTTGTGTCGCAAGCGTGGCGGCAGGCTTCGCCTTGCGGCGGGAACGCACAGGGCGCTAATGTCTGCCTGACACTAACTTCCCCACGTGACGGAGACCTCCATGTCCACTTTCGACGATCGCGAAAACGCCTTCGAAAACAAATTCGCCCATGATGCCGAAATGCAGTTCAAGGCTGAAGCCCGGCGGAACAAGCTGATGGGCCTTTGGGTGGCCGAAGCGCTTGGCAAAACCGGCGATGACGCCAATGCCTATGCCGCTGAAGTCGTGAAAGCTGATTTCGAGGAAGCAGGCCACGAAGACGTCATGCGCAAGGTCATGGCTGATTTGGGCGGCAAACTGCCCGAGGCTGAAGTACGCACCAAGTACGAAGCGCTTCTGGCCGTCGCAAAAGAACAGTTGATGCAAGAACTGTAAGCAGGTCTTTGGGGAGCGTTCCGGCGCTCCCCATCTGTCGGCCTATTGGCCGCCAAAGTGGGCTTTTTTCGGGTATCGGTCCCGCCCCGCCCCTCCACATGAGCGCAGCTCATGAAAAACATGCACATTTTGCGCCTTGCTCATATCTCGTACCCACGCCATGGGTCGCGGGCGCGCGCTCATTGATAGTAAGGAAATCCCATGTCCGATCCCCTCTCTCGTCTTCTCGCTTCTCGGGACTGGCTTATGGCCGATGGGGCAACGGGCACTGTTTTGTTCAACATGGGCCTGCAATCGGGCGATGCGCCTGAACTGTGGAACGTCGATCATCCAGAGCGGATCACGAAGCTTTACAAGGGCGCGGTAGATGCGGGCTCTGATATCTTCTTGACGAATTCCTTCGGCGGCACCGCGGCGCGGCTGAAGCTGCATGATGCCCAGAACCGGGTGCATGAGCTGAACAAGGCCGCGGCAGAGATTGGTCGTGAAGTAGCCGACAAGGAAGGTCGCGACATTATCGTTGCAGGCTCGGTCGGGCCGACCGGAGAGATCATGGCCCCCATGGGCCCCCTCACCCACGAAATCGCGGTCGAGATGTTTCACGAACAGGCCGAGGGCCTGAAAGCAGGCGGCGCCGATGTGCTGTGGGTCGAAACGATCTCGGCCCCCGAAGAATACAAAGCCGCGTCAGAGGCCGCGCGACTTGCAGGCATGCCGTGGTGCGGCACGATGAGCTTTGACACCGCAGGCCGCACAATGATGGGCCTGACGTCGAGCGCGATGGCGGGCATGGTCGAAAAACTGGACCACGCGCCCTTGGCTTATGGCGCGAATTGCGGTGTGGGCGCGTCGGACCTTTTACGCACAGTGCTTGGGTTCCGGTCATCGGGCAACACGCGCCCGATTATTGCCAAAGGCAACGCGGGCATTCCGAAATACCATGATGGCCACATCCACTACGATGGCACGCCCGAGTTGATGGCTCGTTACGCCGTTCTGGCCCGCGACGCCGGTGCAACAATTATCGGCGGCTGCTGTGGCACGACGCCCGAGCACCTGAGCGCCATGCGCGCGGCTCTGGAAAACACCCCGCGCGGGGCCGCCCCCGACCTGGAGCAGATCGCGGCCGAGATGGGCGGGTTTTCCTCGGGCGTGGATGGCACGGAAGAAAACAACGACGGCCCAAAACGCGAGCGACGCGGGCGGCGACGGACCCAAGCGTAACGCTGGCATTCACGATCACGTTGGCATTTACGATCATTTAACCTTGTTCTGGTGATCTCCATGGCATGGATGACCTCTTCACATGCGCCCCGCCTGTCGCCCCGTCGATCGCAACCGATCGCTGGATCGAACACCTGTTCTCGGCCCGTGCGGCAATTAACGGCCAGGTCGTACGCCGCAAGGCCCGCGACGTGGAACGCATCGTCGGTTGGCCCAGGTTCCGCGCCGAACTGCGCCGTCGCGGTTATTCAGCGGTCCGCAACGGCACCCAAGTCGTCATTTTTTGCAATGCCCAACCAATCCACCCGATTTGAGAGCGTAGCGCAGGCTTTTGCAAAAGCCTGCACAAAGCCTTGCAAGGCTTTGCCTCACGCCCTTGCAAGGGCGTGGGGAGAGTTTTGCAAAACTCTCCCCACCCGCTCAGAACAAGGCAAGTTGGTCACCTTTGGCCAAAGGCGCCTCGAACAGGTCCGTACGCAAAGGCGGCAAGCGCTCCGACAATCCCGCTGCCCGCACGGCGCGGGTGAAGCGCTGGTGCAACAGGTCCGCCCAGATCCCCTCACCCCGCATTCGTTTACCGAATTCAGCCTCGTAGGGGTTGCCCCCATGCATGTCGCGCAGCTTGGACATGACGCGGCCGACACGCTCGGGGTAATGCTCCGCCAGCCAGTCTTTCCACAGCGCGGCCACTTCCCTAGGCAAGCGGATCGGGATCATGCTCGCCGCCACAGCGCCTGCATCGCGGGCCGCGTCGACGATCCCCTCCAACTCATGATCCGTCAGCCCCGGCACGATGGGAGAGATCATCACCCGCACCGGCACCCCCGCCTTGGCCAGCGCCTCAATCGTCCGCAGGCGGCGCGCAGGCGACGGCACGCGCGGCTCCATCCGGCGCGACAGGTCTGCTTGCAACGTGGTCACCGAGATGCCCACACGGGCCAATCCTTGCTCGGCCATGTCCGCCAGAATATCCACGTCCCGTTCAATCAGCGTGCCTTTGGTCGCGATGGTCACCGGATGGTGAAACCGCTGCAACACCTCCAGCACGCCGCGCATCACCCGGCGATCGCGCTCGATCGGTTGGTAGGCGTCGGTGTTGGTGCCGATGGCAATCACGTCGCAGGCGTAGCTGGCCCGGCGCAGTTCAGCCTCCAGCACAGCGGCGGCATTGGGGCGGGCAATCAGCTTTGTTTCAAAATCCAGCCCCGGCGACAGGCCAAGATAGGCGTGGGACGGGCGGGCGAAACAATAGACACAGCCGTGCTCGCACCCTCGGTAGGGATTAATCGAGCGGTCAAACGAAATATCGGGCGACGTGTTTCGCGTTATCACCCGCCGCGCGGATTCCTCCGTCACCTCGGTCCTGAGGGGCGGCAAATCTTCCACACGGTCCCATCCGTCGTCCACGGCCTCGCGCGCGTGGCGTTCAAACCGCCCGGTGGCGTTAGTCTGAGCCCCGCGCCCAATGCTGCGTTTTCCCGTAAGTTCCATGGCTGCGAATGTGGAACATATGCGGAACATTGGCAAGCGACGTCGCACAGCCGACGCCCCATGTCGCAAACAGCCGCCCTTGGCGATGCGAAATATCTAGATAGTGAAAAAAACCCCGGCATCCGCGCCGGTTAGCAGGAGCGCTTTCCCATGTCCGACCAAGAAGACGACATCATCCTGTCTGAGCTGAACGACGAAGACCTCGTCGCGCAGATGTTCGACGACCTTTACGATGGCCTGAAAGAAGAAATCGAGGAGGGTGTGAACATCCTTCTGGAACGTAAGTGGGAGCCCTACCGGATTCTTACCGAGGCACTTGTGGGCGGCATGACCATCGTCGGCAACGACTTCCGCGATGGCATCTTGTTCGTCCCGGAAGTTCTGATGGCTGCCAACGCCATGAAGGGCGGCATGGCGATCCTGAAGCCCTTGTTGATCGAAACCGGCGCGCCGCGTGTGGGCAAGATGGTGATCGGCACGGTGAAGGGCGATATCCACGATATCGGCAAGAACCTCGTGTCGATGATGATGGAAGGCGCAGGCTTCGAGGTGGTGGATTTAGGCATCAACAATGCCGTGGAAAACTACCTAGAGGCGCTTGAGGCCGAAAAGCCCGACATCCTGGGCATGTCCGCATTGCTGACCACGACCATGCCTTACATGAAGGTTGTGATTGATACGCTGAATGAAAAGGGCATCCGCGATGATTACATCGTTCTGGTCGGCGGTGCGCCTTTGAATGACGAATTCGGCAAAGCCATCGGCGCCGACGCCTATTGTCGCGATGCTGCCGTCGCGGTGGAGACAGCGAAGGAATGGGTTGCCCGCAAGCACAACCAGATGAGCGCCTCGGCCTGAACCGAGCTTCCAGCTTGAAACCGGCCTGCGGGGGGTGCTGCGCTTCGCAGGCTTTTTCGTGGGGTGGGATCATTGCGGCACGCGCAACCGCACATTAACGGTTGCACCCCCAACCCGTGACAGGCCTAGTGCGCCAATGTCAGAGACTCGCACCATCATGCCGCCGCGCGACCTCGCCCTGGTCTTTTGCGTAATTCTGGCGTGGGGCTCCAACTTCACGGCCATGAAAATGGTGCTGGAAGAATTGCCACCCCTGCTGTTCGTGGGCCTGCGCTTTGCCATTCTCATCCCCCTGATCGCGCTGTTCCCACGCCCGGCCAGTTGGCGGGCGATCATTGCGATTGGGGTTTTGGTAAACATGTGCCAATTCGGATTCCTGTTCATGGCCATGCGCGCCGATGTGACGGCGGGGTTGGCCTCGCTCATCTTGCAAAGCCAAGCGCCTCTGACCATCATCCTTGCGGCCTTAGTCTACGGAGAGCGCGTCAGCTGGCCCCAAGTGGCAGGCATTGCACTGGCCTGTGTGGGTCTGGCGGGTTTTGGCATTGCCGGAGGCGGCAACGTCACCCTGATCGGCTTGGCATTGGTGTTATGCGGGGCGCTGTCCTGGGCCTTTGGCAACCTCGTCTTCCGCCGCTTGCCCGGTGTGAACATGGCGGCGCTTTTCATTTGGTCGAGCCTTGTGCCGCCCCTGCCGATGTTAGGGTTGTCGTGGATGTTCGAGGGCCCTGCCCCCTTTGCCACCATCGCTGCCATGGGCCTGACGGGATGGGCGGGCGTTGTCTACGTGGCGGTCATCTCTACAATCATCGGCTATTCCATCTGGGGCGGGCTGCTGTCGCGGCACCCGGCGGCGATGGTGACGCCCTTCGCCCTTGGCATCCCGGTGATTGGCATCCTGACGGCATGGCTGGTTCTGGGCGAAACCCTTGGCACCCTAGAGGCGGTTTCAGGCGTTGTAATCCTAGCGGGCATCGCACTGGCGGTTCTGGGCCCAAAGCTCGTGCAACGCCGCCAGACCTAGTCTGTGTACCAAATACAAGACGGGCCACGCGATATCGCGGGCCCGCCTTACCGTCCAAGGCGTGTAACTTAGGCTGTGCGCTGGCGCTCCAGATATTGCACGGTCGCGGCAGCGGCGATGGCGTAGAACACATGGCCTGCCAAAGCGACCCAAGTGATCCGGGTGAAACCAAGGAAAAGCGGATTGCCCGCAAACCAAGCGATGAAGCCGATGGCAAAGACCCACAGCCCAACCCCATAAAGCGCAGAGGCGATTGTCCAGTGCATCCCCGGCACAGCGCGGGCCATGATCGGCCGCGCGATGAACAGCCAGCCCACGGGATAAGCGATCACGCCCACCAATAAGAGGTGCATGAAGTTGCCCCAGGCCGCAGAGTTTGGCAGGCCGAGCGCCCCCAAAAAGCCCCGCGCAAGCCCCACAGGCGCAAGCCCGCCAAACCCCAGAAGCGGCGCGATGGCCTTGCCCCAGAGGTCGAAAGCAAGGGTGCCGACGGCGCCCGACAGCACGATCAAGGCCACAGTTTGAAGATTAATCGCAGGAAAAGATGCGGCGGTTGGGTTTGTGGAGGTAGCAGTCATGAGGTCGTGTCCCTAATATATGGTGTCGGTCGTGAGGTAGTGTTTCGTTCTTGTCTGGGACGAACCTCGCTTTGGTTGCGGCTCCGCTCAAGTGACGGCTCCGTGAGCGCACGGGGCTGTGAAAGGTGTTTCAATGCACATGGATGATGACGATCTGGTTAACCTTGGCATGGATGCACGCAATTCCGGGCGCATTTTGCTGTTGGCCTGCGGGGCGTTGGCCCATGAAGTGCTGGCCCTGAAGCGCCTAAACCACTGGGATCACTTGGACCTTCATTGCCTTCCCGCCAAATTACACAACACCCCCGCTGCGATCCCCGACGCGGTGGAGGCGGCTGTCACAGCAAGACGCGGAGATTATGACGACGTATTCGTGCTTTATGCGGACTGCGGCACGGGCGGATTGTTACAAGCCCGCTGCGCCGCTTTGGGGGTCCAAATGTTGGAAGGGCCGCACTGCTATTCGTTTTTTGAGGGGAATCAGGCGTTTGAGACGCGCGGGGAAGTAACCTGTTTCTACCTCACCGATTTTCTGGTGAAGCAGTTTGATGCCTTTGTGACGAAGCCGCTAGGGCTGGATCGGTTCCCGGAGTTGAGGGATATGTACTTCGGGAATTACACGACGTTGGTCTACCAGGCCCAGGTCGATGATCCGGCGCTGACGGAATTGGCCCGAGGGTATGCAGAGCGGTTAGGTTTGGCGTTTGAGAGACGTTTCACCGGCTACGGGGATCTAGAGACGGCGCTGGCGCGGATCTAGGCGCAACGGCTCCTCCGGGCCAAACCCGTCCTCGCCGGGTCACTGGAGCGGTTTGGGGGCTCTGCCCCCGCCTCCGGCCTGAAGGCCGGAGACTCCCCCGGGATATTTGTAGAACGAGGAATTAGGGGCTCAGTGGTTGTCGCGAGGTAAGTCCTTGGCGATCCGTTGGTAGGCTGTTGCCAGTTCAAGACAGCCACCATCGGCCAATTGGCCCACGTGTTTGCGGTAGAGTTCCTGCCAAGGGGTCTGGTGGTGCAACTCTGGCGGCGTCCAGGCGGCTTTGCGGGCGTTCCATTCGGCTTCGGGCACCAGCGCGTTGAGTGTGCCCTCGTTCAGGTCCAAACGCACCCGGTCGCCTGTTTGGAGGTAGGCCAAGCCACCGCCGACCACCGCCTCGGGTGAGGCGTTCAGGATCGACGGGCTTTCCGAAGTGCCCGATTGGCGGCCATCGCCCACCGTTGGCAGGTGCTTGATACCGTCCTTAATCAGCGCATCGGGTGGCTGCATGTTCACCACTTCGGCAGAGCCGGGATAACCGACGCAGCCCACGCCTCGGATAAACAGGATGCAGTTGTCATCGACCGCCAGATCCGGGTCATTCACCCGGTCGTGGTAATCCTCGGGGCCTTCAAAAACGATGGCACGGCCCTCGTATTGGTTATCCTTAAGGAAGCGCCTGCGGAAGTCCTCGGAGATCACGCTGGTCTTCATCAGAGCGCTGTCAAAGAGGTTGCCCGAGAGGACAGCAAAGCCCGCCTGTTCGCGCATCGGATTATCGACGGGTCGGATCACCTCCTGGTCGAGGCTTTTTGCACCGCCCAAGGCCTCTGCCAATGGTTTGCCGCTGGCGGTTATCACCGTGGCATCCAAAAGGCCCGCTGCGTGGAGTTCCCCCATCACGGCCGGCACTCCGCCTGCGCGAAAGAAGCTCTCTCCCAGATATTCGCCTGCGGGCTGCATGTTCACTAACAGTGGAAGCGCATGGCCGATCTTTTCCCAATCCGTGACGTGCAATTCCACGCCCGCGTGGCGCGCCAATGCCTGCAAATGCGGCGGCGCGTTGGTGGACCCTCCGATCGCCGTGTTCACCTTGATGGCGTTCTCAAACGCCGCGCGCGTCAGAATGTCGGAGGGCTTTAGGTCCTCCTCTACCATCTCAACGGCGCGCCGGCCTGTCAGATAGGCCATCTCCATCCGCTCCCGGAACGGCGCCGGGATCGCGGCGGCGCCGGGCAATGTCATGCCCAAGGCTTCTGCCAACGCGTTCATGGTCGAGGCCGTGCCCATCGTGTTGCAATGCCCCAGCGACGGCGAGGACGCGCACGCCATCTGCATGAACTCCTCATAGTCGATCTCTCCGGTCGCCAGCAAACGGCGCCCTTCCCAGATCGCGGTCCCCGAACCCGCCCGCTTGCCCCGGAACCACCCGTCCAACATCGGCCCGCCATTAAGCGCGATCGCCGGGATGTCTACCGTCGCGGCCCCCATCAGCATTGCGGGCGTGGTCTTGTCGCAACCGGTCGTCAACACGACCCCATCCAGCGGATAACCGTGCAACACCTCAACCAACGACAAATATTGCAAGTTTCGATCCAGCGCCGCCGTCGGCCGCTTCCCGGTTTCCTGAATCGGATGCACTGGGAACTCTAACGGAATGCCCCCCGCGTCACGAATGCCTGCCTTGATGCGATCCATCAAAAACACGTGGATCTTGTTGCAGGGCACCAAGTCGCTGCCCGTCTGCGCTACACCCACAATCGGCTTATCGGCCTGCAACTCCCCACGCGTGAAGGCTTGGTTCTGATACCTCTCCAGGTACAGCGCCGTCATACCCGGATTGTTAGGATTGTCGAACCATTCCTGAGAGCGGTAGCGGCGGCGAGCGCGGGTATCAGACATAAGTGGGTTCCATTATGTGAAACTTAAAACCAGATGTTGAAACCACTCTACCGCGCCTGCCCCCCTCGCCTCAAGGCAATTGCACTATGAAGCACGGCAACGCCTCCCCTTCATCTTGGCAAATACAACTCAATCCCGCAGATGCCCGATGCGCGCCCGCCCGCGTTCACCGCAACACCGCTCAAATCAACGCAATGGCGTCCCTGACCAACGGCGCCAGTTCCGCGTCATCTTCCGCCGCCTGAGCCTTCAATGCCTCTCGCATCTCGGGGCCCCAGAAATCCTTCAAATGCGCCGCCACCCGTTCTGCCTGATCGGCTCCGGGTTGCGTGGCAAAGAAGCTGGCGATCTGGTTGGCCATGCGGGTCAGTTTGTCATGCGGCATCAGTCTGGCTCCAGTCGATCCGTTGTGGATGGGTAAAGGTCTCTAACCGCCCCTCACGGGCAAAAGCGGCAATCGTCAGGTTCGCGGCCTCCCCCATGCGCACGGCATGGGCCGTGGGGGCCGAGACCGCGATCAATATCGGGCAACCCAACAGCACACACTTCTGCACCATCTCGACCGAAACGCGGCTGGTCAGCACGATCGCCCCTCCGCGCGGGTCCACCCCCGAGCTTTGCATCGCGCCCACCAGTTTATCCAAGGCGTTGTGACGCCCCACATCTTCGCGCGCCAGAACAATCCCCTGCCCCGGCACCAAAAAGCCCGCCGCGTGCACCGCTTGCGTCAGATCGTGCAACGGCTGGCAGTCCCTCAACAAATCCGGGCCTCTCGCCGCCACTCCTGCCTCGATGGCGCCTCCATTAGGCAGCACCGGCAAATCTCGTAACGCCTCTTCCAGTGAGTCGATCCCGCACAGCCCGCACCCTACCGGCCCCATCATCGCGCGTCGCCGTGCGCCAAGGGCCTCTGCCACGGCTTCATCCACCCACAAACGCGCTTCGATCCCGGCGTCCATCTCGACGATGTCCACCTTCTCGATCTGCTCTCCTCGGGCGAACCCCTCGGTCAGGGCAAAGCCCACCGCGAAATCCTCCAAGTCAGCAGGCGAACACATCATTACCGCCTGCGTCGTCCCGTTCACCGTCACGGCTACGGGCACCTCCTCTGGCAAGGACCGCGCCACGTCGCGCGATCCATCTGGCCCAAAGGCCACCGCAGATATGGAGCGGCTGGACTTCACTCTGCCGCGGTCGCGATGCGACGCGACTTCTCGGCCTGCGCGTTATACTCACGCTGCCATTCCGTTGGACCGTTCGACAAGCCCACCTGCACCGCCGTCACCTTGTATTCCGGGCAGTTCGTCGCCCAATCGGAATGGTCCGTGGTGATGACATTGGCCTGCGTATCGGGATGGTGGAAGGTGGTATACACAACCCCCGGCACCACCTTCTCCGTCAGTGTCGCCCGTAGCGAGGTTTCCCCCGCGCGGCTTGCCAGCTTGACCCAATCCCCCTCTTTCACGCCGCGCACTTCGGCGTCGTGGGGGTGGATTTCCAACACATCTTGATCGTGCCACACCACGTTATCGGTGCGCCGCGTCTGCGCGCCGACGTTATACTGCGACAGAATACGCCCCGTGGTCAGCAACAGCGGGAACCTTGGGCCCGAGCGTTCTTCGGTGGCGATATATTCCGTCACGATGAACCGCCCTTTGCCGCGCACAAACCCATCGACATGCATGATCGGAGAGCCATCGGGCGCGTCGTCATTACACGGCCATTGGACCGAGCCGCGTTCTTCCAACATCGCATAATTGACGTTGGCAAAACCCGGCGTCGTGTCCGAGATCTCGTCCATGATCTGGCTCGGATGGGTATAGTGCCAATCGGCCCCCATCGCTTTCGCCAGAAGCTGCGTTACCTCCCAATCGGCATAGCCATTCTTCGGCTTCATCACCTCTCGCACCCGGTTAATCCGGCGCTCGGCATTGGTGAAGGTGCCGTCCTTCTCCAGGAAAGTGGAGCCGGGCAGGAACACATGGGCGTAGTTCGCGGTCTCGTTCAGGAACAGGTCATGGACGATGACGCATTCCATCGCCGCCAGCCCCGCGGCCACGTGGTGCGTGTCGGGATCGGACTGCAAAATATCCTCGCCCTGACAATAAAGCCCCTTGAAGCTGCCCCCCACCGCTGCATCCAACATATTGGGAATGCGCAGGCCGGGTTCTGGATCAATCTCCACGCCCCACTTGCTCTCGAACAGCGCCCGGACTTCATCGCCTTTCACATGGCGATAGCCCGGCAACTCGTGCGGGAAAGAGCCCATGTCGCAGGCCCCTTGCACGTTGTTCTGGCCCCGCAACGGGTTCACACCGACACCCTCGCGCCCCAGATTGCCCGTCAGCATCGCAAGATTGGCGATGCCCATGACGGTGGTGGAGCCTTGGGAATGTTCGGTCACCCCCAGACCGTAATAAATCGCGCCGTTGCCGCCCGTGGCGTATAGCCTTGCCGCCGCACGGAGCTCTTCCGCCGGCACGCCCGTCAACATCTCGGTCATCTCGGGGGAATGGCGCACGTCTTTTACGAACTCGGCGTATTCCTCAAACTCATTCCAGTCGCAGCGCTCGCGAATGAAGGTCTCGTCGTACAACTTCTCATCCACGATCACATGGGCCATGGCCGTCACCACGGCCACGTTGGTGCCGGGACGCAGGGGCAAGTGATGCGCCGCCTCAATATGGGCCGAGCGCACAACGTCCGTCTTGCGCGGATCAATCACGATCAGCTTCGCCCCCGCCCGCACACGTTTTTTAAGGCGCGAGCCAAAAACCGGATGCGCATCCGTCGGGTTCGCCCCGATAATCACGGCCACATCCACATGCTCGACCGAGTCGAAGTTCTGCGTGCCCGCGCTGGTGCCAAACGTCTGCCCCAAACCGTAACCGGTGGGCGAATGGCAGACCCGCGCGCAGGTATCGGTGTTGTTGTTCATGAACACGCCGCGCGCCAGCTTCTGAACCAGATATGTCTCCTCGTTGGTGCACCGCGAGGAGGTGATAACCCCAATGGACTTGCGCCCGTACTTCTCTTGCAAAACGCGCATCCGGTCGGCGGCAAAGCCAATCGCCTCTTCCCAGGACACCTCTTTCCACGGGTCTTCGATGCTGTCGCGGATCATCGGGTTCAACACCCGGTCCGAGTGGTTGGCGTAGCCATAAGCAAACCGGCCTTTCACACAGGAATGGCCCCGGTTCGCTTCCCCATGTTTGTAAGGCGTCATGCGCACCAACTCATCGCCATTCAACTCCGCCTTGAACGAGCATCCAACCCCACAATACGCGCAAGTGGTGATGACCGAGCGCTCCGGCGTGCCCAACTCAATCACGGATTTTTCCTGCAACGTGGCCGTCGGGCAGGCCTGCACACAGGCCCCGCAGGAGACGCAATCAGAGGCCAGAAAATCGGTATCCGGCCCGCCCGCTGAAATGCGGCTCTCAAAGCCGCGCCCTTCCATGGTTAACGCAAACGTGCCCTGCACTTCCTCGCAGGCCCGGACACAGCGCGAACAGGCAATGCATTTGGCCGGATCATAGGTGAAATACGGATTGCTGTCGTCTTTCGGTATCCACTCCGGGTTCGGCTGATCACCGCCCCGCCCATCTTTCTGGCGCTGCTCAAAATGGTTCGCCAAGCTTCCACTCTCAGGCGCCTCATAGCGCACATCGCGCAGCCCCACGGCGCCTGCCATATCTTGTAATTCGCAATCGCCATTAGCCGCACATGTCAGACAATCCAGCGGATGGTCGCTGATATAAAGCTCCATCACCCCTTTACGGATCTTCTTTACCTTGGACGATTGCGTACGCACCGCCATGCCCTCGGCCACCGGTGTCGTACATGACGCGGGCGTGCCACGCCGCCCCTCGATCTCCACCACACACAGCCGACAAGAGCCAAACGCCTCCACACTGTCCGTGGCGCACAACTTGGGAATGGTTAGCCCAATCTCGGCCGCCGCCCGCATAACAGACGTGCCTTCAGGCACCGTCACCTCAAAACCATCGACCGTCAGCGTCACCGGCGCGCCAACCCTCGAAGGCGTGCCCATATCGCGCCCAAGATAATCGGCATCTGGAATGATGAAATCTTTCATAGGACACGCGCTCCGCTCTTCATCTTTTCATAAATATCCGCGGGGGGTGCGGGGGGCTGGCCCCCCGTTGCGCCTCGGTCAGCCACACGAACCACACTCATTCCGCCGCCTCCCTTACGCCCGCAAACTCTTCCGGGAACTGTTCCAACGCGCTCATCACCGGATAGGGCGTGAAGCCGCCCAAGGCGCAGAGCGAGCCGTCTTTCATGGTCTCACACAGGTCCACCAACAACGGCACCGCCGTGGCGTCGCCCTCTGCGATCCGGTCGAGCGTTTCCACCCCCCGGACCGAGCCGATGCGGCAGGGCGTACACTTGCCGCAGCTCTCAATCGCGCAGAATTCCATCGCGAACCGCGCCATGCCCAACATGTCGGCGCTGTCGTCAAACACCACGACGCCCGCATGGCCAATCAGCCCGCCTGCCCCGTCAAAGGGCTCGTAGGCAAAAGGTGTGTCAAACTTCTCAGGCGCGAAATACGCCCCCAAGGGCCCACCGACCTGCACCGCCTTCACAGGCCGCCCGGAGGCACTGCCGCCGCCAATGTCGTTAACCAATTCGCCCAGAGGCATCCCGAAGGCCGTCTCAAACAGACCGCCGTGCTTTACGTTGCCCGCGATCTGGATCGGCATCGTGCCCTTGGACCGCCCCAACCCGAAGCTGGCGTAATGCTCGGCGCCCTTCTCGAAGATCACCGGAACGGTGGCCAAAGAGATCACGTTGTTAACCACCGTAGGCCGCCCCAGAAACCCTTCCAACGCGGGCAGTGGTGGCTTGGCGCGCACCACGCCGCGCTTGCCCTCCAGCGAATTCAGAAGCGAGGTTTCTTCGCCACAAACATAAGCGCCCGCACCCACGCGCACTTCGATATCGAATTCATGTGACGAATGAAGAACGCGACCCAACACATTGTTCTGACGTGCAATTTCAATCGCCGCCCGCATCACCTCAATGGCGTCAGGGTATTCAGACCGTAGGTAGATGTAGCCCTTCGTGGCCCCCACGCCGAGGCCCGCAATCACCATGCCTTCGATCAGACAGAAGGGATCGCCCTCCATAATCATCCGATCCGCAAATGTACCGCTGTCGCCCTCGTCGGCATTGCACACGATGTATTTCTGCGGCCCCGCTGCTTGGCGCACGGTGTTCCACTTGATCCCTGTCGGGAAGCCCGCGCCGCCCCGGCCGCGCAGGCCCGAGTCCGTGACATGGGTGGTGATCTCTTCGGCGCTCATCTCCAGCGCTTTTCGCAAGCCTGTCAGCCCGCCGTGGGCCTCGTACTCGGCCAAGGACAACGGATCAATCACGCCGCAGCGCTGAAACGTTAACCGGTTTTGCTTGGCATAGAACGGGATCTCTTCCACGGGGCCGAGCCCCTTTGCGCTGCCGTCCATGATCGCCGCCACGTCGGCCACGCCTGCCGCGCCATAGCCCACTCGGACGCCGTCACGTTCCACCTCTACCAAAGGTTCCAGCCAGATCATCCCGCGGGAGCCGTTGCGCACAACCTCTGCGCCTGCCGCAACAAATGCCGCCGCCACATCATCCGCGCCAAGGGCCTTGGCTGCTGCATCGCGAGGAACCCAAACCTTCATTGCGCAACCTCCGCCACCAGCGCCTCGGCCGTCACGCGGCCCTTCACCTTGCCGTCGATCATCGCCGCCGGAGCGCAGGCGCACAGGCCAAGGCAGTAAATCGGCTCGACCGTCAGCGCCCCGTCTTTGCTGGTCTCACCCCAGCCAAGACCAAGCATTTCTAGCACCTTCGCAGACAGATCATTGGCGCCCATGGCCTGACAGGCCTCGGCCCGACAAATCTTGAGCACACGGGTGCCCGCAGGTTTGCTTCGGAAGTCGTGATAGAACGAAATCACCCCATGCAACTCCGCCTCGGTGATGTTGAGTGCATCGGCAATTGGCGCACGTGCGTCATTGGGCACGCAACCGAAGGCGTCTTGGATATCATGCAAGATCGGCAGCAGCGGCCCCTCAAGGTGCATATTTTGTTGGATAATCGCGCTGATCTCGGCCGGATCGAGCGGGGCTGGCGTAGCTGACATGGCGTGCTCCGAAAATGTTGCCCGATGTATGGCCCCAGTTCATTCAGCATTCAATATCGTTATCCCGTCGGTCGATTGAGAATATCAATCAAACGCACCTGCCCGCCCGACCCAATACCTGTAGGTTTTCGTCAGGTTCCCAAACCCGCCTTCGCCAGCACCCGCGTTTCGGCAATCAGGGCATCCAGCACAGGGGTGTGCGGCTCCCGAAACGGCGCCACAAGCCCCACGGCGTGATCCATTCCGCCCCCCTCAATCTCGCGGATAGCCAGCTCGGGCTTTCCGGCACAAAGGAACCGCGCCATGTCGATCGGCAGCACGGTAATCCAGCCCCCCGCTTGCACATGGGCTGCCAGCACCACGGTCGAGTTGCTTTCCACCTGCGCCTCGGGGGCGACACCTGCGGCCATGAAGTTTTCGTTGATGATCCGGCGGTTCTGCATGTTGGAGGTCAGAAGGCACAGACGCTCGCCCGCCAGGTCAGCCCATTCCACCCGATCCTGCAAGGCGATGTCGCTATCGCGGTGGGCCACAAGCGTATATTTTTCTTGGTATAATGTCTCCATCGTGACGCGGCCCAACGGCTCATTATCGAGGTAGGAAATGCCGGCATCGACTTCGAGGTTTTCGAGCATAGACAAGATCTCCACCGAGGTGCGGCTAAGGATCGTGAAGCGCACATTGGGATGGGCGGCGGTGAACTGCGCGCTCAACCGAGCGGCCCATGTCAGCGCCGTCGGGATCACGGCCAACCGAACGATCCCACTGAGCCCGTGGCGGGTGGTGCGCATCTCTTGCCGGAAGGCGCGGGCATCGCTGACCAACTGCCGCGCCCAGACCAAAGCGCGCTGCCCTTCGGGTGTTAAGCCCCCGTAACGAGAGCCGCGAAAGATCAGCTGCACCCCCAGCATTTCCTCTAGCTGTTTGATCCCTGTGGACAGGGTCGGCTGGGTCAGGCCAAGGCTTTCAGCCGCCCGGCCAAAGTGGGCTTCACGGGCGACGGCGATGAACATTTCGAGTTTATGGATCATGCCCACAGTTTCGCAATCAAGCGCCCCATGTTCAATCGAGAAATCCTATCAAGCAACACAGTCGGCCCTGCCCGACCGTTCTGCGCCTCGAAAAACCGCAGGGGTCGTTGGCCATTTACCGCCGCGACATTGCGCAAGGAGGTTTGTCAAAACTGTCATAATAGTTCAAAGGTTTATATACCCCGCAGGCTACGCACCTTGGACAACGGTTAAGCGGCCAAACGCGGGCATGAATAAACGAGCGTCATCCATGGCGCCGACATAAATACAGGCGATGCCAATGACGGACATAACAGTTGCACGAGGGATCAGCGCAGGGCGTTGGTTGAAGGGGCTGTTGGCAGTGGCAATTACGTTGCTGTCTGTTTGGGGCATTCGGTCTTTGCAGGTTGAGTCCGACGTTATCAGTGCCCTGTCCGGCAACAGCGATGGGTATCTGGCCTATGAGGCGTTCCAAGACCGATTCCAGCTTGGCGCCGCGGATGAGGCACTGCTGGTGCGCGCCCCGGACCTTGCCGACCCCGCCGCGTTTGAAGCGTTAGAGAACCTGATCCTTGACCTTCAGTTTACCGATGGCGTGGCTGAGGTCGTCAGCCTGTTCTCCCTTCCCGCCGAAGGCACGAGCACGCCGTTGATCTTGGCCGATGATAGCGCCCCGTTAGAAGATCGCTTTGCCAGCTTCATCAGCTCTGGTCCCGCCGCCAGCGCCCTTGTCAGCTCCGCCCGTGACGCTGCGTTGCTGCATGTGATCGCAGTGCCCGACGCGCAACCGGGCGAAATAGCCACCATGCTGCCCGACTTGCTTGCCGCCGCCGCCCCCTTGGATGTCGCCGCCGTGGGCCAAGCGGAGGTGGAGCGTCAGATCTCGGCCAACCTCTTGCGTGACCAGACCTTAGTGACGCCCGTGGCGGTTTTGATTTGCATTCTAGTGGGTGCGATTATCCTGCGCTCGGTCCGGGCGGTTCTGGTCTGCGCCGCCCCGGCGATTTGCGGCGTATTGTGGTTCATGGGGTTTCTGGGGTGGGCAGGCCACGCGCTGGACCCATGGCTTGCGACGTTGCCGATGTTGGTCATGGTTCTTGCGTTCGCGGATACCTTGCACCTCTTTTATGCGTCGAGAGAGGAAGGCGGTTTGGAAAAGGCCGTGCACAATGTGATGCCCGCCGCCTTCATGACCTCTCTCACCTCGGCGTTGGCATTGGCAAGCTTTGGGTTCGCGGGAAGCGATGCCCTGTGGGGCTTGGCCGTGTGGGGGCCTGTGGCGGTGTTCAGCGGCTTTGCCTCGGTCTACCTTCTGTTCCCCCTCCTCAGCCGTCTGTTCATTCGCGGTGAAATCAACCACCCCGCCGGGTTTTCGATGGTCATGGCCCCGGCCCAAAGCGGATTGCGCCATCCGCGCCTGATGGCGGTGTTGGCCTTGGCCGTGGTGGCGGGCCTGATCCCCGGCGTAAACAGCACCGATACCGATTTCTCCTTGTCCGAGCACATTCGCGATGACAGCCCCCTGGGCCACGACCTGATCTTCATGGAGGATGAGGGCCTTGGCTCAGCGAGCTTGTTTGTCGTGGTAGAGGACACCGACGGCGAACCGGGCCTGTCGGCTGCCGATGGCCCAAGGATCGCAGAAGCCGCCGCCCTTGCGCTGAGCGGCCCCAATGTCTCGGTCGGGGAAGAGGCCCCCTTGGTGCCGGAGCGTTTCCGTGCCAGCGATGACCTGGCCGTCGCCTTGCCGGTTCTGGTCCCCCTCGGCAATGGGCCCGAGCGGTTCGGCGCTGAACTGGACCGGTTGCGTACCGGGATCGAAGACGCCGGACTTGGCGATACGGCGCGGCTGGCCGGGCAATCGCTTCTCGCCCATGAAGTCGTGCCGGAAACCGTCGATGCGATGCGCTCTTCGTTCTACATCGCCTTGGCGGCGATCACGCTGGTCGTGGCCCTGTCGCAGCGCACGATAATTTTGGCCGTGCTGGCCACGGCCGTCAGCGCCCTGCCGATGATGGCGATTGAGGGTGTGTTGTACCTTTCTGGGCGCGGCATGACGATGACGGCGGCGATTGCCCTGACCGTGGCCTTCGGAATCGCCGTGGATAACACCATTCATTACCTCAACCGCTGGAAACGCTCCAAAGGGCCACGCGGCACCCGTTTGGGCGAGGCATTGGGCCACGCAGGCCCGCCAATGGTGGCCTCGACCCTGATTATGACCCTGGGTTTCGGCGCAACTTTGCTGAGTGCGACCGCTTCGATGCCGCAGTTTGGCGTTTTCGTCATCTCGGCGCTATGGATGGCCTTGGTCGCAGCGCTATGGTTCCTACCGGCGCTGATCCGCTTGGTCAGACGAAAGGAGACGTAATGCGTCCAACTCTTGCCCTTCTGGTAGCTATGGCTACCGCCCTTCCCGCCGTCCCGGCCCTTGCCGACATTCCGGCTTGGCTTTCAGGCGAGTGGCGTACAAACGCCCGCCTGACAGCGCCAGACGGCGCGCGTTTGCGTATCCGCTGCACCCTTGATGCGGCCTCGGCCACCGATGGCAATTGGGGCGGCACCCTTGGGTGCGCCACGGTGCAAGGTCGGTTCCAGGGGCAATGGCAGGTCGCGGTCAGCGGCACGGACGCCAGTGGCAACGTGGTCTTTTCCGGCACCGATGATGCGCAGATGGATGTGACGGGCTCTTTGACCGACACGCGCGTTGACCTGTCTTCGGCCGATGGCCAAGGGGTCGCCTTCGCCCCCGGCGCCGAGGGCGCCTTGATCGTAGAGATGACTGCGATGGGCCCGCAAAGGCTGACAGGTACGTTAACTTTTGAGTCGCGTTAACCTTTATGGCACTGCCCTACTTGGGCAGTGCATTTGCGCCACACTCTTTGGGCGCTCGGTCGTAAAAGCACCTGACACCTAGGCCTTAATCCCCATGGCAGCTTGCACCTGTTGCCGTTGCGGAGGGCTTTGTGAAATGTTCTTCCCCACGACGATTGGGGAGACAGAGTATGACCGACAAAAACGGGCCGAATGGCGCGCCTGAACCATCGCTGGACGAGCCACCGTTTTTTGTCGGGATTGGATCATCGGCTGGCGGGCTTGAAGCGGTCTCGACCCTTGCGCAGAACCTGTCGCCGGACGTGAACGCCGTCTACATTCTGGCGCAGCATATGTCGCCAACCCACAAAAGCTTGCTCACGTCGCTGATCTCTCGGGAAACACCCCTGCCCGTGGTTGAGTTATCCGACGGTGCCACGCCCACGGCACGCACGATCTTTATCACCCCGCCCAACACTGATGTGATCCTTGAAAACGGTAAGTTGCGTCTTGTGGACCCTGCGGGGCATCCTGCCTCTCCGAAGCCGTCGGCGGATCGGTTGTTCAAGTCATTGGCCAAGGAAGCCGGCGAGCATTGCGTTGGCGTTGTTCTTTCGGGCACTGGTAGCGACGGCAGCTACGGCGTACAGGCGATCCGCGAGGCCGGCGGCATCACCATTGCCCAAGACCTGACCACCGCCAAATACGACGGGATGCCCCAATCGGCGACAGAGACCGGCTGCATCGACTTGACTTTGTCGCCGCAACAGATTGGCGTTCATTTATCTAAGATCCTCGCCAGCCCACGTGACTTTGACCAGCTGCGTCGCCTGAACGAGCGTCCCAGCAAGATGTCGGACCTGTTCCACATTCTTCTGGCGCGCACCAATGTGGATTTCCGCGATTACAAGGAAAACACCGTCGCCCGCCGCATTAACCGCCGCATGGCGGCGCTGGATATCGACGACTACGACAATTACGTCGCCTATTGCCGAACCTCCGGCGACGAAGTGGAGGCGCTCTATCGCGACCTTCTGATTTCCGTGACGCGCTTCTTTCGTGACAGCAGCCAATTCGACCAATTGCGTACCCAATTTGAACGACTGGTAAAGAACAAGGATCTGGGCCAAATCAGACTTTGGGTGGCAGGCTGTGCCACGGGTGAAGAAGCCTACTCTATCGCCATTATATTGGCCGAGGCCATGGGCGGCGTGGAGCACCTCAAACGGTCCCGCGTCCAGATATTTGCCACCGATATCGATGACCGCGCAATTGAAGTGGCGCGGCGCGGCAGCTATCCAATTACCGCCGCCGCCGACATTCCCCGTGACCTGTTGGACAAGTATTTCACCGTCTATGATGGGCGGATCGAGGTGGTGCCGGAACTGCGCTCGATCACCCTGTTTTCCATGCACAACATTTTCCACGATCCCCCGTTCCTGAACGTGGATTTTGTTTCGATCCGCAACGTGATGATCTACTTCAACGCCGCCCTTCAAAGCCGCGTGTTGCACCGCATTCACTACGCGCTGAACACATCCGGGATGTTGTTTCTGGGGACCTCGGAAACCGTGGGCAATATGGAAAGCCTGTTCGAGACCAAGGCCGGCAGCGACAAGATATTCGCCAAACGCCGGATCTCTGCGGCGAACCCTCCGCGGTTTGAGACCGGCACAAGCACCTATGGCCGTAAAGCACCGACCCAGATCAACAATCGTGCCGACCGAAGCCAGCAGCGAACACCCCCAGAGAGCGGCATGTTCAACACGCTGGCCCGCGCCGTGGCCCCCAATGGGTTCGTCATTACCAATAGCGGCGAGATGGTTCGGGTCTTTGGTGACATCTCACATCTGACGCAACTGTCCGAGAACGCGCCCCTATGGATCGGCATTCGTAATCTGCGCAAACCCTTGGGCGATGAGATTCAGGGGCTGATCGCCACGGCGATGAAAACAAAGCAAAGGCGTGACGGGCGTTGGCACGACATTGAAGGGCCCGGGTTTAATCAGGCCCGCTCTGTTTGCTACCCGCTGCCTGCTAACGCCGACAGCGAGGCGGGCGAGGATCACCTACTGGTGGCCTTGGAAACCCGCATGGAAGATCAAATTCCAAAACCTCTTGAGGCATTCGGCGAGAACGAGCAGCAGGCCTATATCCGCCAGATGGAAGTGGAGGTCGCGCAAACCCGTGAAGCGTTGCAGCAAACCGTGGAGGAGCTGCAAACCACCAACGAGGAACTGCAATCCATCAACGAAGAAATGCAATCCACGAATGAGGAACTCCAAGCCACCAATGAGGAACTTGAAACCTCGAACGAGGAACTGCAATCCACCAATGAAGAACTGATCACAGTCAACGAAGAGCTTCAGGTAAACTCATCTGAGCTACAGCGCGTATCCACCGAACTGGCCGCCACCCTAGAGGTGGTCCCCTTCCCCGTTCTGGTAATCGACCAAGCCCTGATTGTGCGCCGGGCGTCCCATGTTGCATTGGGGCATTTCAACATCGGCGAACTGCCCGCCACGGGCGTCCATCTGTCCCAATGCTCCCTGCCTGTCGAGATGACCTCGCTGGCGTCGATCTGCAACGATGTCTTCAAGTTCCGCGACGAACGCCATGTCGTGTTTTACGATGGTAGCACCGCCAAGCAGCTTCAAGTGACCCCATTTCACAACCAAGCGGGCGATGTGACGGGGGTGGTTGCGACTGTGGTGGACGATATCTCGACCGCGACGGCCGTGGACTTGATCCAGCGCCTTGGTAGTATTGGGCATTGGCAGGTGGACCTGAAGACTGAGCGTTTGTTCTGGTCTGAGGAGGTGCGCAGAATCCACGGCCTGAGCGCTGACGACCCGCTGCCACTGCTGGAGAATGGGATTGACTTCTATCACCCCGATGATCGGGAAGAAGTGGCCAAAGCCGTTAACGATTGTATCGAAACTGGCGCCCCCTTTCAGTTCACCCATCGCCTGATAAACGTGCAGGGTGACACCATCATTGTCGAGGCCGCGGGCCAGCGGATAGATGATGCCGCAGGCAACCCGTCGCGCCTTATCGGATATTCAGTGACGTCACCGAGGAGACCCGAAAAACGGCTCTGATCCAGCAAATGGAAAGGGTGCAGGACAGTCGGAACCTTTCGTTCTACTCCTTTGACCTTGTTGACGAAAAACCTTACTGGAGCCCTAACATCTATGGCCTGTTAGGCTACACCAACCCCGCCGACGCGCCGGTGTTTCACAGCCTCTCGGATCTGTTCCACCATGGCGACCGCGAAAAGGTTCAAGCACTTTGGGATACGGCCCATGTGACGGGGGAGAATTTCAACTGCACGGCACGGATTGTGTGCCAAGACGGGCGGCTGCTGACCTGTACCGCACAGGGGTCGACAGTTACCGACGCCCAAGGTCACGTGACCCATATTTTTGGCCACATTCACCCTGAGAATCCCTAGGAACCTCCGCAAAAACCGGACGGCGTTAAGGTTTTTTTAAGGAATGACCGCTAAATATTTCATCAAATGCGGAAAACGGAGGTTCCCATGGCTCCGGCAACCCAATTTGCGGAAGGGCTATCCATAACACTTTCCCACGCGGCTCCTTCCGAGCCGTGGATTGCTGTGGCTGTGGTCGTCACCCGAAAGGATCTGCGCCACCGCATTTCCTTTGTACAAGATCAACCAATTTCCGACGTTTTCTGCCGCGAACTGGTGGAGGCGTTAACCCCGATCCTAAACAATTTCTCTGACACCAGTGGCGTTTATTCGAACCCGGACTTCGACCTCACCCTGCCCGGTCTGTCCGTTCAACAACTGCGCGTCATTTTCTCGACCCACGGAGATAACCCCTCTCGGGCGTTGGTGCGTTTCGCGGCCTTTGCCGGCAATCCCCACCGCACCTTGTTGAACGATGATACCTTTGCCTACCCGATGGATGCGCTGACCTCCAAGGTTTACCGCGACGCGCTGGATTGGGTCTTGATGCCCGCCCTCAACATCGTGTCCGTCGATGAGGCGGGCGGATTTGCGGCGGATAACGTTCACGAGTTGGAAGACGCAATGACCCACCTTCGTGAATCCAAGGACCGGTTGCTGTTTCAGGTTGAACTTGTGAAGCGCGAACTCGGCCGCCTGGAGGCGCATACCTACGCGCAGCAAAGCAGGATGCAGCCCGCGCTTTTGGCCGCTGAGCCCGAGCAAGAAGAGTTTCGGACCATGCGTGTGATCCGCGACATGGATTGAAGGTGGCTTAACTAAGCTGTGAAAATCGGCGTTTCTGCATCTTCGGCCACATCGGCGATCAGCATGTGACCGGGTGCATGGGTAATGCACAGGGGCAATTTCGCCGTTAGCAACACGTTCTGCGGCGTGACCCCGCAGGCCCAATAGACCGGCACTTCACCGGGCCTGACCTGAACTGCATCGCCGTAGTCAGGGGCCGAAAGATCTTCAATTCCGAGTGCCGCGGGGTCGCCCTTGGCAATCGGCGCCCCGTGGGCCTGAGGAAAGCGCGCGCTGATTTCAAAGGCTTTTTCCACCAACTCTTCCGGGATTGGGCGCATCGTTACCACCATATTTCCCGTGAAGGGCCCCGCCGGAACAAGCGGAATGTTGGTGCGAAACATCGGCACGTTCACCCCGTCCTCGATATGGCGCACAGGAATACCGGCCCGCAAAAACGCGTTCTCGAAGGTGAACGAACATCCGAGCGCGACGGTCACCATGTCATCACGCCAAAGGTTCTTAATGTTGTTAACTTCCTCGCTCAGCGCCCCGTCGCGGAACACCCGGTAGCGGGGCACGTCGGTGCGAATGTCGATATCACGGCCGAGGGTTGGCAACATCGGATCACCTGTCTCGCTTACCCCGACGACGGGACAAGGCTTCGGGTTGCGCTGGCAAAACCGCAAAAAGTCGAGCGCGTGCTCCGCCGGCAAAATCGCCAGATTGCACTGCAACTTCCCCGGCGCCATGCCCGCGGTATGGCCGGCAAACGATCCATTCCGGATCGCCGTCCTGATTTGCGTCGCGTCGCTGTGATCGATTGCGGACATTACGGGCCCCTTCCTTGCGTTTTCAAACCTTCTCATGAACTCCGCGCGGTTGGCAAACCGCGAAAGAATTTCATGCCGCGCAAGCCTTAGATCGCGCTGATCGCCACTTCGGGGCGGGTGCCGCCCAATTCCATGAAGGCCATGGTTCTGCACGTGAAAACGAGGATTTGCTGATCCTGCGCCACACGGGTTAACGCGGTAAACATCTTCACGATCCGAGCGTCATCCGAGTAGACCAGCGCGTCATCCAGAACGATCGGCATGTGCCGCCCCTGCCCTTGGAACAGCCGCGCGAAGGCCAGCCGCGTCAGGATTGCGATCTGCTCCTGCGTGCCGCCGGAAAGGTTGTCCAGACGCTCTTCGGTTTCGGCGCGGGTCAGTCCGGTCGGCAGCAAGTTGTCGGTGTCAAACTGCAAGCCAGCCTCATCGTAAAGGATCGACAAAAGCGGCGCCAACTCCGCCTGCACCGGGCCAAAGTAGGTGTCTCGCGCGGCCGTTCTTTCCGCCTCCAGCGCCTCTTTCAGACGGGTCAATGCAGCCACTTTTCCATCAAAACGCGCCGCTTGGTCCCGCGCGGCCTCTAGCTGCCCTGCAAGGGTATCGCGTGTTTCCTCAATCCCGGCTTCCGACAGAGCGTGGATTTCCGCCGAAAGTGAGGCCACGCGCACCTGCAATTTCTGCACCTGCTCGCGGGCCGCTTGAACCGCGTTTTGCGCCCGGGTGAATTCTGCCTTCGCAGTGGCCAGATCCGGCGCTCCTGTCCGCAGCGCCTCCAAGGCTTCCGCTTTACCCTCAAGGGCTTGCGCCGACTGCGCGTCCACCCGGATCAGCTCGGCGCGCTGGCCATCGCGCACGCCCGCGTCACCAGCTGTCACAAGGGCCGCCTCCAGGGCGGCTTGAGCGTTCTGATCGGCGGCTTGGGCGCGAATAGCGCCCTCTCTCGCGGTGGCATAATTTGCCTCGGCCCGCGCCAAGGCAGCCTGCGCGGCGGCGTCATCGACCTGGGTCTGCGCCAAGGCCTGATCCAAGGTGTCTTGGTCGGTTAACGGCGTGTCATCGGCGTCTTTTGCGGCAAGTTCAGCGGCGGAAATCTCGGCCCGAAGCGGGTCCGCACCGTTCGGAGCCAAGGTGCGCAGAATCGTGTCCGCTGTCTCTGCCTCCTGCACCCATTTCGCATGTTTCGCCGCCCGTTCACGCGCTTCCCGCAGGGATGAAACCGCCGCGTGCGAGAGCATGTCATCGAGCCGCGCCTGCGACCGCGTTAGGGATACCGCCGCCTCTTGCCCGCCGTCAGGCACCTGCAAATGCATCGCCCCAATCCCCGGGAATTCGATCTTCGTGGAACCCGTCAGCGCAATCACCTCGTCGCCCGGCAAGGGGGCCCCGTCGCGGATCGCCCACGTGTCAGTGGAGTAGTCAAGACGCATCGTTACGGCCTGCGCCGACACAGCGGCGGCTTGCGTGGCGGCGGCGGAATGGGCCTCTTCCACCTGCGTTAACCATTTTGCTGTCGCCTTTGAGGCAGCCACTTTGGCCCGCGCTTCATCTCGGGATTTTTGTGCCGTTTCAATCTTTTGCAACTGTGCCAACAAGCCTTCGGCGCGGGCCTTTGCAGCGCGTGCGTCGGCCTGATTGCGGGCGGCTTCCTGCATGATACGAGCATTGGAGACGGCGGTGGCGGTCGTCTTCTTGGCCTCTTGCGCCGCCCGAACCGCGGTCTCTTGTCGTTGCGCGTGTTCTTGTGCGGTGGCGCGGGCTTCGGCCGCTTCCGCTGCCGTCGTTTCTGCCCGGGCCACGCGGTCAATCGCGGCAAGGAAATCATCCAGACCCTTGCGGGCGGCGTCCGCCTCGATCTGGGCCAAACGGTGATCTTGCGCGGCGCGTTCCACTTGCCCGGCGTGGGCACGCGCCTCGGCCAGCGCCGCTTCCGCCTTGGTCAAACTTGCGGCTCTGTTTGCGCGCGCCTCGGGTTGATCCAATTGCGCCAACGTCACTTCTGCCTGTCTGCGGTCTGTCAGCGCCTGAGACAGCTTGGCGATCTGCGCGTCGAGCGTACTTAACTCGCCTTCCATCTCGGTGATTTCCGAGTTCAGCGCCCGCCATTGCCCCGTAGGCTTGCCCGTCGCCGTGACCAGAGGTTTCAACTCCTCCGCCACGCGCTTCATCACCCGGTCCATGCGGCGACCGCCGGTCATCGCGTCAATCTCTCCGCTCACGGAGGAAAGCAAATCGCGTCGCGTTTCCAACTGCTTAGCTGTTTCGTCCTTGGTGTCCGCGTCCAACCCTATCGCCCCTTGGCGCACCCACAGCAACCCTGCCGGGCCGTTCTTGTCTGATCCCAATGCTGTCGCGATCCAGCGTTCGGCCTCATCATCCTGAGCGATCAGGGCGCCGCTTGGTTGGCGCAGAATGCGGGCGGATTTGCGTTGCAGGAACGACTTCTCAACCCGGAAAAGGCCCGCGTCTGTTTCGATCTCAGCGGCGATTTCTACCGCCCCTTTAGCGTAGGGTTGCAAGCTTTTGACCGGCTTCGCGGCAGAGCTGTATTTTTCGAAAAACAGGGCGTGAAGGGCGTCGAAAAAGGTCGATTTGCCGAATTCATTGGCCTCGGAAACCACGGTGATCCCGTCGCCGATCCCGGTGATCTCGGCGCGTTTACCGGCGAACTTTCGCACATTGCTGAGGGTGAGAGAGCGCAGACGCATGTCAGGCCTCCAGCGCGTAGGAAAACAGATACGACAAGGCGGCACGCGCGGTGGCGCGGTCCTCCGGGGACAGCGCGTCGTCTTCCGCCTCTGCCACCAAAGTATCGGCGGCGGCCCGCAACGCACCGTGACGGTCGATTTGATCCAAATCCGAGGTGTCGTGGATCATTCCCAACGCATCAAGGTGCGCCTCCATCCACAGGAAATCCGGTGTGGCATGGGCGATGTCCGCTTCCATCCGCTGGCGCAGGGCCGGACGGGCGCGCCCGGTAAGGGTTAACGACATTAACGTATGGGCGCGTCCCTCTTCCGGCAGGGTTAGGGACGTTTCTTCTCCGGTCAGCTCAACCTCGGCCTTTTGCCAAATCAGCCGTGCTGTTGGTTGTGGTGTGACCCGCGTATTTTGCCCTTCCACCTCCACCAATAGCGCGGAAGGCGTCGTTTCATGCTTGAAGCTATCGGCCTCGGGCGCACCGGAATACCATGTTCTCTCAGACACTTGCAGTTGCCCATGCCAATCCCCAAGCCCCAGATAGGCCAGCCCCGCATCCCGCGCCCGATCCGCCGACAAGACAGAGGCGCCGCCGTCCTCGGACGAAAAACCCCGGATGGAGCCATGGGCCAGCCCGATGCGCAGGGCGTCACCGGTTTCGGCACTGTCGAACCATTCGGTCAGATCGCGGCCCGGGTGCCGTTCCGTCGGGGGGGCCGGAAGCAGGGTGACGGTTTCCGACAGGGCGACAGGCTCGGGGCGCAGCAACGCCGTGACATTGGGCGGCGCATCAGCGGTGAAGGTGCGCCAAAGCTCGGTCGCGTTGGCGTGGTCGTGGTTGCCGGGCAAAAACAACCACGAGATATCGCGGGCCGCCCCCATGGCGTTCAACGCATCGCGGATGGCTTTGGGCGTCGGGGTCATCTTGTCGAAGGTGTCACCGGCCAGAAGCACGTGTTGCGCACCGGACGCACGGGCGCGTTCGGCCAAGGTCGTCAGCGCCTCTAGCCGCGCCTGGCGCAGGCGCACGCGCACGTCTTCGGGGAAGGTGCCGAAGGACTTATCGAGGTGCAGGTCAGAGGAGTGGATGAACCGAAACATCAAGCTGCCTTAGCTCACCCCGTCCACCAACGCGCCGCGCGATTGGATGATCTTGGCCGAGACCTTGCATGCCGCCGCCACTGCATCCGCTGGCGTGTTGCCCGCAATCAAGCTGGCCAGAAAGCCCGCGTTGAAGCCGTCTCCTGCTGCCGTGGTATCCACCAATTGCGCCACCGGGTCGGGGTTGTGGGTGCCGACCTCTCCGCCACAGGAATACTGGACCTCTCCGCTGCCATTCTTGACTACAACGCTGGTCGCGCCTGCCGACAGGTAGCGGGCCACGGTGGCTTTGGGGTCCGCGTCACCGAATTGCGCGGCCTCTTCATCGAAGGACGGCAGGATGATTTCCGAGCTGAGCGCCGCCTCCATGATCGCGGCCCGCATGTCTTCGGGGGCGTCCCAAAGGTGGGGGCGGATGTTGGGATCAAAGGCCACCAACGCCCCGTCTGCCTGCGCTTCCGAGATCGCGTCAAACAGCACTTCGCGTTCCTCTTCCGTCAAAATGGCCAAGGTGATGCCGCTGAAAAACACGATATCGGCCCCTTGAAGCGCCTTGGTCAAAACGGCCTCGTCCTTGGCCAAGGTCCGCGCCGCAGAGGTATCGCGCCAATAGTGGAACGCGCGTTCGCCGTCGGTCAGCTCGATCTGGTAAAGCCCCATGCCAAGCTTGGGATGTCGCGCGATATGTTGCGTGCCCACCCCCGCTTTCGCCGCGAAATCCACGAATTCATCGGAGATGCTATCACTGCCCACGGACGTCAGGAAATCCACCTGCCACCCCGGCGCAAGCTGCGCCAGATACCAAGCAGTATTGAAGGTGTCGCCCGCAAAGGAACGCTCAAAGGTCGCGTCCACCTCGCCCGGGGCCATCTCCACCATACATTCGCCAATGGACACAACGCGCGTCATAAGATCGCCTGTTGCAAGGTGCGGCAAAGGGAAAGGGGGTGGCCCATGGTCGTCTCCAGCTGGTCATGCATATGGGGCAGATTGCGCAAAAGCCACGGGAATGACCAGTAGCGATCTGGCTTAGGGAGTGATTGCCGGGATGGCCCCTACCGATTGCCCGACAAAGAGGCGCCCTGCCCCCTTCCGTCGCCGCGCCGGTCAGCCCGCCGAATTGGTTAACACGACGGGCCCTGCCCTGGCGGAGATCTCTCGCCGCAGCCGGTCTCAGATCGGGAAGTGCAGCGGGCCATCTTGGATCGTGACCCACCGTAGGTCCGTAAACTCTGCAATTCCCCAAGTACCACCAAACCTGCCAAAGCCGGAGGCCTTCACGCCACCGAAGGGCATCTGCGCCTCATCGTGGACGGTGGGGCCGTTGACATGGCAGATCCCTGCCTCAATCCGCCGAGCCACGTTCAACGCCTTGGCCGTGTCGCGACTGAACACGGCGGAGGCGAGGCCAAAGTCGCTTTCGTTCGCGATCCGCACCGCCTCGTCAATCGAGGCAGCTCGGATGATGGCAGCAACCGGGCCGAAGCTTTCCTCGGTATAGATGCGCATATCCGGGGTGACTTCATCGAGTGCCGCGGCATCGAGCATCGGCCCCACGCCGCCACCTCCGGCGATCAGCTTTGCGCCCTTGTCCACGGCATCGGCCACAAGGCTGTTGACCCGGTCGGCGGCTGCCTGAGAGATCAGCGCGCCCAAAGGCGTATTCCCCTGTTGCGGGTCACCCGCCGTAAGCGTCGCAACCTTCTTTGCGAAGGCCTCGACAAAGGCGTCACCGATGTCACCGACGGTGATGATCCGTTCGGTGGACATACAAATTTGACCTTGGTTCATATAGGCACCGAAAGCCGCGGCGGATACGGCGGCGTCAATGTCGGCATCTTCCAGAATCAGCATCGGGGCCTTTCCACCCAACTCCAGGAGCGCCGGTTTTAGGTATCGCCCTGCCAACTCGCCAATGGCGCGCCCGACCCGGGTGGAGCCGGTGAAATTCACGCGCCGGACCGCAGGGTTGGCGATAAGGGACTCCACCAATTGCGGCGCGTCCTTTGGATCGTTGGAGATCGCGTTCAGCACACCGGGCGGGAAACCTGCCTCGGCCACCGCCTCGATAATCAGCGCATGGGTCCGGGGACAGAGTTCAGAGGTTTTCATGACAATCGTATTGCCACAGGCCAGAGGCGTGGCGATGGAGCGGACGCCCAAGATCACCGGCGCATTCCAAGGGGCAATGGCCAGCACCACGCCCGCCGCCTGACGCATCGCCATAGCGGTAGAGCCGGGGCGGTTGGAGGGGATAATCTCTCCGTGGATTTGGGTGGTCAGGGCCGCCGCCTCCACCAGCATATCGGCGGCGAGCATCACATTAAAACGCGCCCAGGCTTCGGTTGCGCCAATTTCCTCTTTCATCGCTTGCACGATGTCATCGCCACGCGCCTTCAGGTTTTCGGCCGCACTCAATAGCTTGGCGCGCCGCTCTCCCGGTCCGGTGGCGGACCAAGCGGGAAAGGCACGGGCCGCCGCATCGACCGCCCGACGGCCATCCTCAAGCGAAGCAGCCCCAGCCCGCGTTACATCTTCCCCCGTGATCGGATTTTCTCGGGTGAAACTGCGGTCATCTTCGGCGGAGACATAGGCACCATTAATGAAGAGGTCCAAGGTTTGCATTTTTGTCTTCCTTTGATTTAGCTTGCGGCGCTGCCGCCAAGAAATGTGCTGATGACGGCGGGATCATTGCGCAGCTCAGCCGCCCGGCCCGACCCGGTGACCCGCCCCGCTTCAAGCAGGTAGGCCCGGTCTGCCAGTGCCAAAGTGGCAGCGGCGTTCTGTTCGACAATCACGATCGTCAGGCCGTTTTCCCGAATGCGCCCCAGAGCCGCAAAAACCTCTTGCGACACAATCGGGGCGAGCCCCAAAGACGGCTCGTCCAGCAATAGCAGATCGGGCGCGGACATCAGCGCACGGGCAATGGCCACCATCTGTTGCTCGCCCCCGGACATGGTGCCGACGGCCTGCTGCTGGCGTTCTGCCAGTTTCGGAAACAACTCAAACGCCAATTCCTTCTGCACTCGGGCGTTGGCACGGGCGCGGGCAGGATGGGCGCCAAGGGCCAGATTGTCCGCAACGCTCATGGCCGGAAAGACGCCCCGCCCTTCTGGGACCATGGCGATGCCCATTTCAACGAACGCGTGTTGGGGCGGCAACAGAAGGTCAGCGCCCTCATATCGGATATGGCCGCTATGGGGCCTGACGCGCCCCCCCAAGGCACTGAGCAACGAGGATTTCCCTGCCCCATTGGCGCCGAGGATGGCCACCATTTCACCCTGCGCCACGTCAAGCGAAGCCCCTTCAAGCGCGGTGTGCATCCCATAGCGGATGCTCAGATCACGGACCTCAAGCATGTTCCTCGACCCTTCCTAAATAGGCGGCAATGACCTCGGGATCGGAAAGCACTGCATCGGTGGGTCCATCGGCGATCAGACTGCCAGAGTTCATCACAATAGAGCGCGGACACAGGGCGCGGACGGCGGGCATGATGTGTTCCACCATCAAGATTGTCAGCCCCGAAGCCGTCAGGCTACGGATCAGTTCGATCCCCTCCAAAAGCTCGGTCGGGTTCAGACCGGCCAGCCATTCGTCCAAAAGTAACAACTGCGGCTCGGAGGCCAATGCGCGGGCAAGTTCCAAGCGCTTCTGGTCAATATAGGTTAGATCCCCGGCAGGCAGATGGGCGCGGTCCGCCAGCCCCACTTTTTCAAGGGTGCGCTCTGCCTTGGCCTGCGCCTCGCGGCCCCAAAGGCTTGGCCCGCCAAACACCGCAGGGATCATGACGTTCTCCTGCAAGGTCAAAGAGGGCAGAATGCGCACTAGCTGGAAAGTTCGGGCCACACCTGCGCGGGCAATCACATCAGGGCGACGGCCCGACAAGACGACAGCGCCGAAGGCAATGCGCCCGCTGGTCGGTGGCAAAGCCCCCGAAATCAGGTTGATCAGCGTTGTCTTGCCAGAGCCATTGGGCCCCAAAAGGCCCGCAATCTCGCCCTCTGCCAGTTCAAACGAGACCGCGTTCACGGCCTTCAGCCCGCCAAAGGTCTTGGTAACATTGTCAATCGCAAGGATACTCATGTCTGACGTGTCCACTTATTGCGCAGGCTTTCCAGACCGGCGATCACCCCATTGGGCAGAAGAAACACCACACCGATGAACAACAGCCCCATGATGATCGGATAGGTGTCCGGGAAGTCGGCCGATAGCCATTCGAACACAAGAAACAGAGGCACAGCCCCTAGTGCCGGCCCCCAAAGGCGGTTGGCTCCGCCCAAGAGCGCCATGATGACGGTCAGGAAACTGACAGTGGGGTTGAAGACGATCGACGGCTCCACATAGACCCATCGCGGCGATACAATGGCGCCGGCAAGGGTCAGCAATATGGCCGATAGCACAAAGGCCAAAAGCTTGGTCTGCGCCAGATTGATCCCTGCGTGGGAGGCAACCGTTTCATCATCGCCGATCACTCGAAGGGCAAGGCCCAACCGGCGCCGCTGGATGTAGGCGGCCAACGCGATGGTTACAGCCCCCAATGCCAGCATCTGCCAGTAGATTTCGCGCGCCGTGATATCGAGGAAGATATAGCGGCCCAAGGTGCCGGTCACATTGACCTCGTACCAAGTGATTAACTGGCGCACGAGCTCGGCCAAGCCGAAGGTAAAGATCACGAAGTAGACCCCTGACAGCCGCAGGGTCGAAAGCCCAACCAACAGCGCTACAACCGCGCCCACCAATCCCGCGACCAGCAACACGATGGGGTATGGCAAGGTCTCATTCAGGACCGCAACGGTGTAGGCTCCAATGCCATAGAACGCTACGGTCGCCAGCGAAATATAGCGCGTATGGCCAGAAAACAGGGACCAGGCCGTGGCCAAGGTGACATAGGTGGCCAGCCCGATTAGCAGACCAATCTGATAGTCACTTGCCACTAGCGGCACCAACGCCAACGCAATCAGCGCCACAAGAGAGATAGCAATCACGCGCATGACTCAGTTCCTTCCGAACAGGCCCTGAGGGCGCCAGAGTAGTACAAGCAAGAAGATGGCGAATGTGGCCGCAAGGGTCAGGCCCGGATCAATCGCTGTGGCCACGAATGTCTCGATCAGGCCAAGGGCAAGCCCGGCTACCAGCGCTCCGCCGACATTGCCTTTGCCACCCATGATCACAATCACAAGGGCTTTCATCGTAATGATGACCCCTTCAGTGGCCGAGAACGTCTGATACATCGCCAGCGCCCCCCCTGCCGTGGCCGCCAGCGCGGTGCCAAGGGCAAAGCCCTGCCGCGCCACCCGGTTCACGTCGATCCCCACAAGCGGCGCGGACCCCGGGCTCAGGGCAACCGCACGCAGCGACAGGCCCCAACGGGTTCTTGTCAGCACCAACAACAGCCCTGCCCCTGCAACGACGCAGATAACAAATGCAATCAAACGGTTAGCCGAGACCGACACCCCCAAGATGTCCACCCCCTGATCGAGATAAGAGATCGAGGTGAAGTTGGGTCCGAAGGTGATCAGCAACAGCCCTTGCAGCAAAAAGAGCAGTCCGAATGTGGCAAGGATTGAATCGACCTCTAGCCGTCCACTGGCACCTGAGCGTTTGACCAAAGGCCGCATCATCACCGCATAAAGCAGCCAACCCGCGCCATAGCCTGCCGGTGTCAGCAAGAGGATCGACAAAACCGGCGACAGGTTCAGCCCTTGGAACGCCCAGACCAGAAAGAACGCGGCAACCAGCGTCACTTCTCCGTAGGCAAGGTTCATAATACGGGCGATGCCGTATTGCAGCGTCAGACCAAGGGCCAACAGCGCATAGGTTCCGCCAAGCACGGTCCCAAGGATCAATACAGTGAGAAACATTTCATGTGTCCGGGAGAAGGTGGTGCCGGGCCCCATGACAGGGCCCGGCGGAAAAGCGTGGCCGTGGCGGGCCTATTCCCAGCCAGACCGAGGGATCACCGCGTCTGAGGCGCCCTCTGCGTCGCTGGGGTTGACCGCCCGGAACGATCCTTCCTGCCATTGACCAACCCACCACAGATCCCGCAGTTGGTTATCTTCCAGCGTGACCTCTCCGATGATCGTCTCAAAGGAGCCAGTCGAAAGCTCGTTCGCCAGTGCCCCGTGATCCAGTCCAACACGCTCGATCGATTGCGCCAGCATTTCCAGCGAGGCATAGGTCACTGCCGAAGCCCAACTATCGGGGGGGCTGCCGACGAACGCCGTGTGATCTTCAAAATATGCAGCGATTTCAGGGGAATCCGGGTTCACGCCGCCAATCGACATAACCCCTTCTTCCTGACCCTCTGCGATGCCGGGATAGATCGGGAACGCGCCGCCGACCCCGATGTAGAACACCGGCGGGTTATACCCCATTGACCGGGCCGTGCCGGTGATCCCGAAGCTGCCGGGCGGGTAGGAAAAGGCGATGAAGCTGTCAGCGCCCGAATTTTGCGCCTCGCTCAGGATCGCGGCGAAGTCAGAGGTCCCCAGCGGGTAGGTTTCGTCATAGACCAGCTCAAAACCTGCCTCTTCAAATGCGGGACGAGCGCCGTTAATCAGGTCGATCCCAAAACCATCGGCCACGGAAACAACCGCCACTTGGTTATTGATCGAACCCGCCTCTTGGGCTGCCGACAGGACTTCTACCAGACCTTCTGCATAGTCGCTGCCACCGCCAAGCATCCAATAGCTCCGCTCCCACCGGGCGGCAAATTCCGGCGCGCGGTCCGTTACGGCTGTTACCGCCAACTGCGGGTAGCCAAAGCGGTCAAACAACGGGGCCACGGCAAGGTTCGCCCCGGTGCCCCAAGGCGGCAGAATAAGGTCTACCTCGTCATGGGTCGCGAGCCGCTCAAACGCCCGCACAAGGTCTTCGTTCAAAGAGCGGCTGTCGTATTCCACGACCTCAATCATGCGTTGGCTGCCATCGGGCATAGTCAGCCCCCCGGCGGCATTCACATTATTCACCCACAGCTCATAATTAGGGATCGTGGTGATCCCGGCCCCGGTGGCATTTGCGCCGGTACGCGCCACGGCGTAGCCGATGGTAATCGCGTCGTCTTGGGCATGGGCGAGTGTAGCCTGCATGGCAAGCGCCGAGGTCAGGCCGATCGAAATCGCGCGCCAAGTGGCGCGTTTGGTCATCGTATTCATGGTATCCTCCCTAACTCCGGCACACCTGATGTCAGCGGGCCGAACAGAACACGCGATCCATTCCCTGCGCGTTCTTCACCACCGTAGCCCCAAGGTTCGGCACAAAAAATGTATTTTTCAGTCTAATAATTGTACTTTTCTTGACGTTCCGATGCGCAGGGTCCACCCTAGCCCCATGCGAACCACGTCCCCTTCTTCCCCACAGGATCGACGCCTATCGGTGCAGGAAATCCGAAGCCCCCTCACCCGCTCGGCCTATTTCCTGTCGGCTGGTCGCGCGCAACTCTTGCTGATGTATGCCGGCGAGGCGCATTTGCGCCCGACGGGAAGCCAAGGGGACACGGCGGCTTCCGGGGCCTCTGGTGCCCGTGTCATCTGGTTGAATGACGGAGCAGACCGTGAACTGGTCGTAGAGGGCGGCACGCGGGGACTTCTCGCCTTTATCCCCCACGACGCGGTCATGCGGGCCTTTCCCGCCACCCCATTGGGAGAGCATATGCGCGACACCCTAGCTCAGCCCCTTTCCCTCGGCATTGAAGACACAAGCAAGCTATCGGGATTGATCGGGGACATCCGTGAGGAATTGGCAAGCGGTGCGCCGGGCGTGGATTTGGCGGTGGATCACCTGCTGTCACTGCTGCTCCTGCGGCTTTGGCGCCATGCGCGCAGCTACCTTGTGGCCTCGGGCAGTGCGCCGCAACGGCTGGCGGAACGCTTTATGCTTTTGGCAAGCCGCCACGCACGCGACCAATGGCGCGTGGCTGACTACGCAAAAGAGTTGAACGTAGACACCGACCGCCTGCGCGCCGAAATCCGGCGCAGCACAAATCTGTCGCCCAAAGCCTATCTGCAACGCGAGCTCCTGCGCGAGGCCTGCGATCTTCTTACCAACACGGGCATGACAACGGGTCAAATCGCGTTTCATCTGGGGTTTACCGATGCGGCGTATTTCTCTCGGGTGTTCAGCCAACAAATGGGCAGCCCTCCGGCCCGCTACAGGCGCGACCAAGCCTCCGCATTGCCAGCCGAAGAAGCGTCGTTTGCGGCATGGCCGTAAGGCGCGGGTGGTCCTGAACCCGAGATGGCCCGGATCTGCCTCCACGTTCTGAAGAGGTGCCGAACGCCCAAGAGAGGCCCACACCGCAGCGAGGGGCAGCCGCCTCGACCATTCCAGCACTGGCGCCGTTAGGCGTTCAGGCTAAAGGCGTCTTGCACGGCGGCGCGTGTCGTCTGATCCTTTCGGGCCGCGAAGGATGTGGCACCGCGGTTCAGGACATAGAATTGATCGGCAAGGTCGTAGGCGAAATCGAAATACTGTTCGACCAAGATCAGGGCCATCTGCCCTTCTTCACGAAGTTGCCGGATCACGTCGCCGATCAATTGGATGATATTGGGCTGAATGCCTTCTGTCGGCTCGTCCATCAAAAGCAACTTCGGCTTGGTCACCAGCGCACGCCCGAACGCCAGTTGTTGCTGCTGCCCCCCCGACAGGTCACCACCCCTTCGGTGCTCCATGTCTTTGAGCACGGGAAACAGATCGAATATCCGGTCCGGCACGAAACGCTCATCCTTGGGTAAACAAGCCAGCCCGGTTTCGAGGTTTTCGCGAACCGTCAGCAAGGGAAAGATCATCCGGCCCTGCGGCACATAAGCGACGCCCATCTGCGCGAGGCGATGGGCCGATTGAACCGGCAGCGTTTGCCCGTCCAGCACGACATCGCCGCCTGATCGCGCATGGGTGCCCGCGATGGCGTTCATCAAAGAGGTCTTGCCAACCCCATTGGTGCCCATGATGCAGGTGACTTCGCCCTGTAGGGCTTCGATAGAAATGCCATTCAAAATCTGGCTGCCGCCGTAATGAAGGGTCAGGTCGCGGGTTTCCAACATGTCAGCGCCCCAAATAAACTTCGATGACACGCTGGTTGGCCATGACGTGATCCAGTGACCCTTCCGCCAGAACAGAGCCTTCGTGCAGAACCGTTACCTTGCAATCAAGGCGACGCACGAAATCCATGTCGTGTTCCACCACAACCACCGCGTGGTTTTTCGCCAAACGCTTCAGCAGCGATGTCGTATGATTTCGTTCTTCCGTGGTCATCCCGGCGGCAGGTTCATCCACCAGCAACAGCTTGGGATCTTGAGCGAGCAACATACCGATCTCCAGCCATTGTTTCTGGCCGTGGCTCAGCGATCCGGCCTGCTGGTCCAGCACATCGGTCAGGCTGATCTCTTCTGCCAGTTCAGCAATCCGGGTTCGGTCCGCCTCGGTCACCCGATCCAGAAGCGCGGCAACCGGCCCGCGGGGTTTCTTGAGGGAGACCCGCAGGTTGTCCCAAACCGATTGCTGCTCGAACACCGTGGGGCGTTGGAATTTCCGCCCGATCCCGGCCTGCGCGATCTGCGCCTCGGACATCGACAGCAGGGAATGGCCCAGATCACCCCACCGAACTGTGCCCTCATCGGGGCGTGTTTTGCCGGTGACGATATCCATGAAGGTGGTCTTGCCCGCACCATTCGGGCCGATCACCGCGCGCATTTCCGACTGCGCAATGGCGAAGCTAAGGTTATTGATCGCCTTGAACCCATCGAAGGAAACAGAAACGCCGCTGACTTCTAAAATCGCGCTCATGATTGCTTCTTTCTGTCGAGAAGATCGACCAAGCCGCCAAGCCCTTTCGGGGCGAAAAGCGTGACCAATACGAAGCCCAGGCCAAGCAGAACCGGCCACCAGTCGACCCATTCGATGGTAAAGAGGCCAAGGTTCACATCAGGCGCCCGCCCGCCAGTGAAATAGGTGGATAACAGTGAGACAAGCGCCGCGCCAATGACCGCGCCGTACAACCTGCCGCGCCCGCCGATGGCGACCCAAACGGCAAGGTAGATCGAGGCGATTGGCGCGATCTCATCGGGGTTAATGATGCCCGCTTGCGGGTAGTAGAGCGCTCCGGCGATGCCGCACAAAATGCCCGTCAGTGTGAAGACGAACAGTTTGAACACCTCGACCCGGTAGCCAAGGAAGCGGACCCGCTGCTCATCATCACGGATGCCGCGCACAATGCTGCCGAATTTACCGGAAACCACCCAGGCCGCCGCGACGTAGCTAAGGCCAAGCGCCAAGGCGGAGGCCCAGAAAAACCAGACCGATATCTGATCTTGCCCAAAGCGGTCCGCACCGGGGATATTTTGCAGGCCCGACAACCCGTTGTTGCCCCGTAACCCGGTGTCGTTCTGGAACAGGTACAGCGACAGCGCGAGGGTAAAGGCTTGGGTCAGGATCGACAGGTAAACGCCCGTGACACGGCTGCGAAAGGCAAGCCAGCCAAAGACCAGCGCCAAGGCGCCCGGCACCAGTACGATCAACAAGAGCGTCAGGAACAAGCTGCCCGAGGCCGCCCACATCCACGGCCACCCTTCCGCGCCCACGACGCTGAAAATCTGCAACGCGGTGGCGTCGCTGACCTCTGCTTGCGTCGGTGGAATGACGGCGGCCTCAAGGTTGGCGCGCACCACGGCCTCGGTCCGGGCTGTCATCAGCCACATGCCGATCACATAGCCCCCCACCCCGAAAAAGGCGAAGTGGCCGAGGCTGAGAATACCGCAGTACCCCCATACAAGGTCCATCGCCAAAGCCGCGAGACAAAGGCACAGGGTCATGCCCAACACCTTGGTAAAGCTGACCGAAATCAAGCCCGCGCCGTAAGCCTCGGACATTACGGTGACGCCGATCGTGAAGAGGGTCAGAAGGCCGATGAAAATCGGGACAGAGCGGTTGCGCGTGAAAACTTGCATGCCTCAGTCCCCCGCCGCGCGGCCTTTGAGGGCGATGATCCCCCTGGGCCGGAACTGGATGAACAAGATCACGAAAAGGATCATGTAGGTTTGGGCGGCAAGGGTGTTGGACGGGTTCAGCCATTCAATCGCCTTTTGCAGGCTGCCGATCATGGTCGCGCCGACCAGGGTGCCAAACACATTGCCCACGCCGCCGACAACAACGGTCATGAAACTTTGCACGATATAGCCCGAGCCCATATCGGGCACGACTTGTGAGAACAGGCCAATGGCCACCCCGGCGATACCCGCAATGCCCGACCCCAGACCGAAGGTCAGCATGTTGATGCGGTCAGGGTTGATCCCCATGGATGCCGCCATACGCGGGTTTTGCGTGACCGCGCGCACCTCCAGCCCCAAGCGGGTGCGGTTCAAGATGCCCCACAAGAGCAAGAAGAAGACGACGCCCAACAAGAAAATCCCGATACGGATGGAACTGATGGCGAGCACATCGTTCACCACCACCGACCCGGCCAGCCAATCCGGCGGCGTCAGGGGGCGGGCCTGCGTGCCGAAGATCTGACGCACGATCTGCTGCAACGCGATAGAGATGCCGAAGGTGGCGAGCAGAGTTTCCAACGGGCGATGATACAGCCACCGGATCACGCTACGCTCCATCAACACGCCCGCTGCAAAGGTCACTGCGAAGGCCAGCGGGATCGCAATGGCAATCGACAAAGTGTAATTGGAAACAGCGGTTTGCACGACGTAGCCGGTATAGGCGCCCATCATGATGAATTCCCCATGGGCCATGTTGATCACGCCCATGACGCCAAAGGTAATCGCCAGCCCGATAGCCGCCAGAAAGTAGATCGACGCCAGCGAAATCCCATCGAGCGACAGGTCGAAAAACCGGAACACGCCGACGTTGAATTCGGTCTCGCCCAATGCCTCATTCGCGGCATCGGTGATGTTTTGGTCCGGTTCGCGATAGATTTCGATGAACTGGTAGGCCGCCAGTGATGCCGCGATGTCTGCGGCGGTCGGGGCAGGCTCGGCAAGGCCCTCGGCCACCAGCGCGGCATAGGCTTGGTCGCGGTTGGCCTCGGTATCCAAAGTGGCCGTAGGCAGCCCCCCTACCCGTCCGTCCACGACATTGGCCGACAAAACCGCCAAGCGGTCCGAGCCGGGGATGAGCGCGGGGGCGAGACCTTCGTCCACCAACATCTGATAGGCCGCATCAACAGACAATTCGCCAGAACCCGGCGTAAGAATTTCCGCGATGTTGGCCCCTTCGGGTGTCTCGGCGTGGACCTCTAACTCGGTCGCTAGAAGTGGGTTCAGCGTGGCCCGTGCCCCGAGGCTGACGTTGCCCGCAAGGCTTTGGATGGCGGCGATACGCTCGGCCTCATCCTGCGCAAAGGTAATGACTAGACGGGGCAGAATGATCGCCAAACGGTCTTGCAACTGGGGATCGGTTTCGGCCTCTAGCCTGGCACGCAGAAGCGGCAGATGGCTGGCATCGGGCCGGTTCTCGATGGCGTCGAGCGCGGTGGCCCGTTGCAACGGGTCCTCGGCGGCCACTTGGAACTGCACCAATGCGCCAGAAATCACCCGGCGCACGCCGCCATTGGGGCGCAGTTGCGTCACCTCTCGTGATGTGGCGGTGCCAAGGGCTGCGCCCGTTGAGATGTCGATTAGGGTCAGCGGGTCCGCGTCAGCGTCTTCGACATAGACAAATACCCCGTCGCTATCGCGTTGATAGACCTCGCGGGCTTCCCATCGGGAAAGGAACTGCGGCACCATCGCCAAGCCACTTTCCGAGAGGATATCCAGAACCTCCTGCACGGTACGTCGCGAGGGGTCAGCGACCATTTCGGCATTGTCTTGGAGAAGCGCTTGCAGATCATCCTGCGCATGAACTCGCTGCGGCATGGCTTGGGCCAGGCAAAGGGCGAGAACGACAGCAATGGTAAGTCGGATCACGGTCTATCTTCTTTTCTTGAAGGTCTATGCGGGCCGCGACGAACGCGGCCCGCATGTCTTCCCCATAGGGGCTTAGTAGTTGGACTGGATCTGAACGCAGGTCTCGGTTTCGGTGTTGTACATGCCACACTCCAGGCCCGGCCAATCGGATACCAACACGGCGCTTTCGGGCAGGAAGTCTGTCCAAGCATCGCCTGCAACCGGATCGGTTTGCGAGATGATGGTGAACTGACCGTCGGCCTCGATCTCACCGATCAGCACGGGTTTGGTCAGGTGATGGTTTGGCAACATCTCGGCGATACCGCCGGTCAGGTTAGGCACCTGAATGCCGTACATCGCCTCGCGCACTGCATCGACGTCGGTGGTGCCAGCGGCCTCTACCGCCTGAACCCACATGTTGAAGCCGATGTAATGGGCCTCCATCGGGTCATTGGTCGGACGTGTGTCATCGCCGATGAACTCATGCCAAGCGGAGATGAATTCCTCATTCGCGGGGGTGTCTGCGGACTGGAAGTAGTTCCAAGCGGCCAGATGCCCCACCAAAGGCTCGGTATCCAGACCGGCCAGTTCTTCCTCGCCCACCGAAAAGGCGACAACGGGGATGTCGTCGGCGCTGACGCCTTGGGCGGCCAGCTCATTATAGAAGCCGATGTTGGCGTCGCCGTTGATCGTGGAGATCACGCCGACCTGTTGGCCCGAGTCGCCAAGGGCCACCACGTCAGACACGATGGAAGACCAATCGGAATGGCCGAAGGGCGTGTAGTTGACGAAGATGTTTTCCTGCGGAACGCCGGCATCCAGCAGGTATTGCTCGAGAATGCGGTTCGTCGTGCGGGGGTAGACGTAATCTGTCCCCAGCAGCGCGAAAGATTCGACGCCCAGTTCTTCAAGGAAGTAGTCCACCGCAGGGATCGCCTGCTGGTTCGGTGCCGCACCTGTGTAGAACACATTGCGCGAGGATTCTTCGCCCTCGTACTGGACCGGGTAGAACATGAGGCCGTTCAATTCTTCCAGAACCGGCAGCGCCGATTTGCGTGATACGGATGTCCAAGCACCGAAGATCACATCCACTTCGTGAACCGTCAGCAATTCGCGGGTGCGTTCCGCAAACAGGGGCCAATCGGATGCCGGGTCAACGACAACGGGGACGATTTCTTCGCCCAACAGACCACCGGCGGCGTTTTGTTCTTCGATCAACATCAACATGACATCGCGAAGCGTCGTTTCGGAAATGGCCATGGTGCCAGTAAGAGAGTGGAGGATGCCGACGCGAATTTCTGCGGATGCAGCATGAGCAGTAACAAGCGACAAGGCGCTGGCTAGAAGCAGCTTTTTCATAAGTGTCCCCAAGGTTGGAAAGTAGTTTCTGCAGGTGCAGCATGAAGAGACGAGAAAAGGGTGGTGTTGTCTGCCATTAAAATTGCGCTACCGTGTTGCAATATTTGCACCACCTTGGCGGACCCGTTGATGCGACACCTAAAAATCTACCGTGCGATCCGATTAATCGCGCGTGCGGGCTCTATTCGGGGCGGTGCCGAGGCGCTGGCGATTTCCCCCTCAGCGCTCAATCGCGCCGTTCAGGCCTTCGAGGAAGAGATGGAAGTCGCGATCTTCGAACGGATTCCCGGCGGCGTAAGCCTGTCATCGGCCGGAGAGTTGCTTCTGGATATGATCGAGCGGCATCTGACCGAATTCGACAATCTGCAAAATCAACTGACAGAGTTGCGCAACGGGCTGAGTGGGACATTGCGGCTTAGCCTTGGGGCGGATTTGGACGCGGGCCTGGTGCCCGACGTGATGGAAGCCTTCGAGGCCGCCTTCCCCGGTGTCTCGCTTGAGGTGCTGACCGACGACACCACCCAAAGCTTGCTACAGCGCGGCGTTGATCTGGCGATTTTGACCAACCCCAATGTCGACGATGCCGTGGAGGTTGTGCTGTCTCAATCCGTGCCTCTCGCCGCGCGGCGTGCTGGTCCGGGCGATAGGCCACCTGTTTCCGGCCTATGGGACATAATCGACGACAGGCTGATGCTGCCGCCCCATGGCACAGGCACACGGACGGCCATGGGCCACGCCTTGCGACGACATCGGTTGAAAGAGGGCGTCACAACAACACTTTCCGCAGCTCAGATGTTGAAACACAAGGCGGGCGCTGCGTCGGTTTGCATCGTTCCCGAAATCGCGCTTTGCGATGATGGCAACACGGCACCGTGTGAGCGTTTGCAGCTGTCGCTCGGGAAGGTGCAGTTTGCCGTCGTCCGCTCTGTTCGGGCCCCACTGATCCGGCCCGCGCAGGCATTCCTCACGATATTGGAGCGGGAATTGGACCGCGTGTCTTCCTCCGACGCAGCCGTCCAATGAATTGATCCGACATGGGGACGCTTGAAAATAGACGCCCCCGCGTTATTTCGCAGTGTATGAACGAGGTTTTGACCTTCACCGAACGGGGCATTTATTGTCCTGCTGGCGATTTTTACATTGATCCCTGGCGCCCGGTGCCTCGGGCTTTGATCACCCATGGGCACGCCGATCACGCCCGCCCAGAAATGGGCCGCTATCTGGCCACCGAAGCTGCGGCCCCTGTGATGCAGCACAGGTTGGGGGAAGGCGCCCGGATCGAGACCGTTTCATACGGCGAAACCCGCCAGATCGGCGGGGCGACAGTGTCTTTCCACCCCGCAGGCCATGTGCCCGGATCGGCTCAGATCAGGGTCGAAGTTGCGGGGCAGGTCTGGGTCGCCTCGGGGGACTACAAGACTGTGGACGACGGGTTATCGGAGGCATTCGAGCCCGTGAAATGCCACGCTTTCATCACCGAAAGCACCTTTGGCCTGCCTGTGTTCAAGTGGACCCCGCAGAATATCCTGACGCAGCAATTGAACGACTGGTGGGCGGCGAATGCTGCGGCGGGCCGTGCCTCGATCCTGACCGCCTACGCCCTTGGCAAGGCGCAACGCCTGATGCGCTGCGTCGATGCTTCAATCGGGCCAATGTTGACGGTCACGGCGGTGGAAAACACCAACGCAGTTCTGCGCGCACAGGGGATCGCCCTGCCCGACACCACACAGATCACCGAAGATGTCAGTGCCAAAACCCACCCCGGCGCGCTTATCATCGCCACCCCCGGCAGCACCACGCAACACTGGGCGCGGCGGTTCCCGCAGGCGGCGACGGCCTTTGCTTCGGGTTGGATGGCCCTGCGCGGCGTGCGCCGCCGGCGCGGCACGGATCGCGGGTTTATCGTCTCTGATCACGCGGATTGGGGCGGTTTGAATGCGGCGATCAAGGCGACGGGGGCCGAGAAAATCTTTGTCACCCACGGCTACACTGGCCAGTTCCAACGCTACCTGTCCGAACAGGGCTACGACGCCCTTGTGGTGTCGACTGAGTACACCGGCGACGACACCGAGGAGGCGACATGAAGCAGTTTGCCGCCCTTTACGCCCGCGTCGATGAAAGCACCAAAACCACCGTAAAAGTCGCGGCGCTGGCAGACTACCTCTGTGAGGCATCAGACACCGACCGTTTGTGGACCATCGCCCTGTTCACAGGCCGCCGCCCCAAGCGCGTAATCTCGACCACCAAACTGCGCCTTTGGGCGGCCGAGGTCGCGGGCCTGCCCGATTGGCTGTTTGACGAAAGCTATCACATCGTCGGCGATCTGGCCGAAACCATCAGCCTCGTGCTGCCCGAACCCTCCGACCCGCAAGATCACAGCCTCACCCACTGGATCAAAACACTCGCCCACCTGTCCACCCTCGACGATGATGCGCGCAAGGCGGGGATTTTGGCGGCGTGGGATACCCTCGCCCCCGATCAACGGTTCTTGTTCACCAAACTGCTGACGGGCGGTTTTCGCGTCGGCGTCAGCGCCAAGTTGATGACGCGGGCGCTGGCGCAGGTCACGGGGCAGGACGTCGCCGCGCTGACCCATAAGCTCATGGGCAAGTGGACGCCGCAAACGACGACGTGGGCTGCGCTGATCGAGGCGGATGACCCCATGGCCGACCTGTCGCGCCCCTACCCGTTCTACCTTGCCCATTCCGTCGATGACCCGGCGGAGCTTGGCGATCCGCCCGACTGGCACGCCGAACGCAAATGGGACGGCATTCGCGGGCAATTCATCACCCGTTGCGGCGAACACCACATCTGGTCGCGCGGCGAAGACCTTATGACAGATCGATTTCCCGAACTGGCGCAGCTGACCGATTACCTACCCGAGGGCACGGTGATTGACGGCGAAATCCTCGCCTTTGCGGACGATATGCCGCTCAGCTTCAACGCCCTGCAAAAACGCATCGGGCGAAAAACAGTGCCGAAGAAACTGCTGGCGGAATCGCCGGTAATCCTGATGGCCTATGATCTGCTGGAACAAGACGGCACCGACATCCGCGACACCCCCTTTGGCGACCGCCGCACCGCGCTCAAGACCTTGCTTGCCGACGTCCCGCCCGAGGCCCCCATCCGCCTGAGCCAAGAGGTTCCCTTTGACACATGGGATACCCTCGCCGCCGAACGGAAAGCATCGCGCGCGCACAACGCAGAAGGCCTGATGATCAAACGCCGCGCCAGCCCTTACCTTGCGGGGCGCAAACGCGGCGATTGGTGGAAATGGAAGATCGACCCGCTGACCATCGACGCGGTGATGATCTATGCGCAATCGGGCAGCGGACGGCGCGCCAATCTGTTCACCGATTACACCTTCGCCGTCTGGAACGGGAACGAGCTGACCCCCTTCACCAAGGCCTACTCCGGCCTGACCGATGCGGAGTTCCGACAGATCACTGCTTGGGTGCGCAAGAACACCCTCAACAAGTTTGGCCCCGTGCGCCAAGTCACCCCGCACCATGTGTTCGAGATCGCGTTCGAAGGCATCCAAGCCTCTCCGCGTCATAAATCGGGCGTCGCATTGCGGTTCCCGCGGATGCTGCGCTGGCGGCACGACAAACCCGCGTCAGAGGCGAACACGCTGGACGATCTGAAAGAGATGCTGGCCACCTACGGCTAGCTAAGCGAGACGGAGCGGCCGTTGCACGGAAACGTTGTTACAGCTATTCGAGCATACTTAACATCGGCTCGCTTGTGGCGTTTGTAATATCTGAGTAATTTCTGATGCTTAACTTCCAATTAGACGAATTTAATAGAACAGTTATCATCGGGAACACTGCATCAGGAAAAAGCTGGCTTGCAAAACGTATGGGCAAAATGCTGGCTTTAAATATTGTCGATCTTGATCAAATACATTGGGTTGATGGGAACTATAACCGCAAAGAATCCGCGCCAGTCGCTATCACGAAGATATCTCAAAGAGCCCAAGAAGATCGTTGGATTATCGAAGGCGTCTATGGGTGGTTGGTCAGTCCAATCATTCTTCGTGCTACGTGCCTAATCTGGACCGATATTCCGTGGTCCGAAAGCCGCAAGAATCTGCTTTTGAGAGAGACAGATCGTGGATCAACTGGCAACTTTGAAGACTTAGAGGCTTGGTCAGGAGACTACTGGAACAGGAAATCTGCTTCATCCTACGGTGCCCATCTTGCGATTTATAAAGGTTTCAAAGGCTCCAAGTACCGTTTAACGAACATGAAGGAAACTTCCGCTTTTGCCGACCGGCTCGCGCACATTTGAAGAAGTTCAGGTCGGTAGGTTTGGGCTCTCTGCCGCCCTTGGGACTGGTGCGACAACCGGTGAAATTCCGCCTTGGTCAACGTCTGATTATCGCTCTATGGAATGTAGCAGACGCAACTAGTGCACTAAAGACCGAAGCCATTTAACAACGGCGCCGTGCAGGAACAAAGAACGAGCAAAATTTGAAGCAGCCAGCGAAAGAGCTCCGCATTGACTTCGTCGAAGGTCCGGTCGCCCATCGCCTTCGGTTCGGTGGTGGGCGTGGGCAAGATTTACCCAAAGCGATGGGGCTGCGCGGTGGCAAGACGCCCACGATCATTGATGCGACGGCCGGTATGGGGCGCGACGCATTCCTGTTGGCGTCTTTGGGAGCGCAGGTCACTCTGATCGAACGGTCAGAAAAGATGCACTCCTTGCTTGCTCAGGGCATGGAAAGAGCAATAAGCGCCGGGGGGCAGATGCGGGAAATTATTGACCGCATGACCCTTCTGAAGGGTGATGCTTTGGATCTGATCCCTGATCTGTCCGGCGAAGCAATTTTGATCGACCCAATGCATCCCGAACGGAAAAATTCTGCCCTGGTGAAACAAGAACTCCGCCAAGTCCGTGAGATTGTAGGAGCCGATGAAGACGCGGGTGATCTTGTGCGCTTGGCGATCAAACATGCGAGTAAACGCGTGGTGCTAAAGTGGCCAGCCAAAGCTGATCCGATTGCAGGCGTGCCGAAATGCAGCCACCAAATCATTGGCAAAACAACGCGCTATGACGTGTTTATGGTCGGTTGAGCGCCTCAGGCGTCGAAGTGGGTGACCGCAGCTATTGGGGCGATGTTAACAGTGGCGCACCTTCCGTGGCAAAACGTGATGGCCACGGAGTGAGGCGACGGAGCGATGAACGCTATGCCGCGCCCTTCAATGTTTTGGGCGTCACGTAGACGACGCTTTCATCGACACTGACCATGACGTCGCCGTCTTGAACATTCACCTGAAGCTTCATCGCGCGGCTGGCCAGTTTTGCCAATGCGCCAGTGTCGGCTTCCGAAAAACTGACGACGTGCAGATTGTCGAAACGGGTGGTGGTGTTGCGGACCTTGTCCCACCACATTTCGGCAACCCTGCCCCCATAGGGATAGACGATGACTTTCCCAGCTTTGCCGCAGGACTGGCGCATGACCTTCTCGCTCGGCAACCCAAGCGCGACCCAGACGTCGATCTCTCCGCTTAGGCTCTTTTGCCAGACGTCCGGTTCATCGTCCGTCGATAGTCCCTTGGTCATCTCCAAGTGTTCATGGGCATTTAGCGCGAAGGCGAGAAGGCGCACCATCAGCCGTTCATCTGTCTCAGAGGGGTGCTTTGCCACAGTGAGCTTATGGGTCTCATAATAGTGGCGATCCATGTCAGAGACCGTAAGCTCAATTTTATGAATGGTGGCATTCTGCGCCATGATCTGTCCCGCTTATACAAAGATCGCATGGCCTACCCTGTCCGGTGATCATTGGAAAGCAGATACGGCGTGCCGGGCCGGAACGCGGTGACATGGCCGGGCTTGGAATAAACTTTCGCTCCCAAGGATCATTTCCAGCCTTCGCGCGTTACCGAGTGGAACCTCAGAAAGGGCGCCCCCGTGAAAACACCAACCCGAACACTCGCCGTTATAGGATTCGGTCCGCGCGGCCTTGGCGCGCTAGAGGCTTTGGCGATTGATGCCATGAAGCGCAAAATCCGCTTCAAGATCGACATTTTCGACACCCTCGATGCTTTGGGCGCAGGGCCAAACTTTCATCCCGATGAAGACCATTTGTGCATTCTTAATATCCCCGTTCGTATCCTCGATATCGACCCGCCTGATTGTATGTCCGATCATATCGCGCCTTTTGCCGACTGGTCCGCCAATGACTACGATGGCGACGATTTCCCGCCCCGTTCTGATTTGGGCGCTTATCTTGAAGCCCGGTTTGCAGCGCTGTGTGAAGCCACGAAGGATGTGTTTGACGTCACCCACATCAGGTCCAAAGCGCACGATCTGAAGCAGGATGATGGTTGGCACATCAAGACGCAGAGCGATCAATATGGCCCCTACGACGAGGTTCTCTTGTCCCCCGGTCAGCCAGCGACGAAGCTGGACCCTCAGATGAAAAAATGGACAGATCATGCCGAGGATCACGGTCTTGATCTTCTCCCGTCCTATCCGGGCACAGACCTGTTGGAGGCTGCAAGCGGCTGGCACGATAAGACCGTAGCGATCCGTGGATTGGGGCTATCGACCCATGATGTGCTGCGGATCTTGACTATTGGGTTGGGCGGGAAATTTGACGGCGGCTGCTACATTAGATCGGGTCGCGAGCCGCGCAGGATACTGCCCTATTCGCGCGACGGCCTCCCCCCTGCGCCGAAGCCCGCGACGGCTGCAATCGACAGGCGGTTTGACCCGACACAAGGTGAGGTGGAAGCCTTCAAAGCCGCGTTGACGCAGGCCGTGGGCCAAGGTCCCGACGGTGCATTGGAAACTATATGCGCGGCTTTAATCCCCCCAACCTTGCGCATACTTGACGCATGCAACGGTGCGCAGTCCAGGCAGGCGGTGGCGCAATGGCTTTTCACCGAACGTAAGACGCCAGGTGCCCAGGACATTCAAGACACCATCGCTGCCCTGCGCATCTCGATTGAAATGGCGCATCAGCGTATCCCCCCATCCGTCGGCTATGTGATTGGGCAAATCTGGCGCAAAATGCAGAATGAACTTCGCAGTGGCGTCAACAGCGCCGTTCTTGCGTCCGACACCGCCACCGCAATCGTCGGCTTTGATGAAGCCTTAAAACGTTACAGCTACGGCCCGCCCGTCGCGGCGTCCGAACAACTTTTGATGCTGATCGATGATGGGTTGGTGAGCCTACAGGCCGTGGACGATCCCGATATTCTGATGGAGCCGAAGGGCTGGCGACTGATCGAAGGAGATGCTGCCCTACTCGCCCCTGTTATGATTGATGCGGTACTGCCCAACCCGAGTTTAGAGACCATCGTGGCCCCTTTGATAGAGGGCGCACGGGAAGAGGGGTTGATTACAGCTGTGGCCGAAGGCTTTGGGGCGCAGACGCGGCCCGACGGGTCACTTGTGGGACGCGATGGGGCCGCGCAAACGGGCCTGTCTCTGCTTGGCCGCCTGTCTTTGGGCAGTGTCATTGCCACGGACTCCCTGCACGATTGTTTCGGCGCTTCAACCCATCGATGGGCGGCTGGCGTCATGGACCGCTCGACGCGTCAGGCGCAGTAGAGGCCCCATGGCTATGGCTCTGTTGACCAATTGGCACAACGGAATGAACCGTTCCGACACGGCCGAGGCCGCGAGGGGGCAAGCTTAAAGATAGAGTCGGTGGATCTGGTGACTGGGGTCAGCCAAGCCATCACAAATGTCGAAGTGGTGTTTGTCGGGTTCTTCCCAAATAGCCACCTCTGCGCCGAGACCCGTCCAAACGTTGGCGAGAAGTTGGTTCTGGCGCAGAAATTCGCTCCGCTCACTTCCCCCAACCCAACAAAGTACACGCAGGCCCTCGGGCGGCGTTAACAGCGCAGGGCTTTCACGCATCGCCTCCTCCAGATCCAGGCGCAGACTTTCATTCATTTTAAGGCGCAGGAAGGGACGCAGATCACTGAGGCCAGAGATTGGAATAACCATCGACAACCGCGCACGCGTCGGCTCGGATAGGGAAGACCCCTTCGCCGCAACGCGCGCAACCAGATGGCCACCAGCGGAATGTCCCGCAAGCACGATAGGCCCGGAAATGCGCTCGGCCGCAGTATCAATCGCTTGGGCTATCTCCTGCCCGATTTGGGTGATGCTCGCCTCGGGGCAAAGCGTATAGCCGGGGACCGCGACAGCATATCCATTGGCCACCGCACCAGCGGCAAGATGGGACCAATAGCTGCGGTCGAGCGAATGCCAATATCCACCGTGAACGAAGACAAACAGCCCCCGCGGCGTCCCTTCAGGCATGAACAAATCATACCGTTGACGGGCACCGTCCCCGTAAGGCTGATCAAGTGCGGCACGGCCCTGCGTATTCATGGCACCGCGAAAGTCAGCGGCAGGTCCAACCCAAGCGTCCGGCCACCTGTCACTGCCATGGATGTGGGTTGAATTGGAATAAGCGCGATCCCAATCGTCGATCTTATGAAACACGGTCACGGCTCCGCTACTTAAGTTTTAGGGAGGAAAGTGGCAGGGCCGCGGTGGCCCTACCTTGAGTTGTTTAGTTGCGCGACACACCAAGCTCTTCTGCTACGGCGTCCAACTGTTCCTGGTAGAAACCCCAAGCGGCCTCGGCGTCCACACCACGCTCACTTGCGGCTTCAACCCATTGGCTCTGGATCGGTGCCAGAAGTTCCTCCATGCGAGCCAAGTCTTCTCCCTCCAGTTCGTGACGGGTCAGACCGCCTTCAATCAGGGCTTCGGAAGACGTCGCATTGTGCTCCTGCCAAACCGCGGCAAAACGGCTGACCATGGCCTCGCCAGACAAGGCATCAATTGCGGCTTGATCCTCTGCGCTGATGCGGTTCCAAGCGTCCTCATCCACCACCATGAACTGGCTGGAGGCCGCGAAACCGCCGGGGACCGTGAACACAACAGGCATATGCTCGGTCATGTTGAAGTCCATGACCGTGCCGTAGGTCTGGAACATGCCATCAATAATCCCACGAGAGATCTGGTCGTAGGCTTCCGTCAACGGCGACGAGATCGACACAAGTCCAAGCTCCGTCGCGATTTGCTCCACGATGGCGCCGGGGACCCGAATACGCAGACCGTCGAGGTCGCCGATCTCTTCCACGCCTGTGCGGGTGAACAGCTGGTAAGACCCCGGCACCCAAAGGCCCAGAAGATGCGTCCCTTCATGCTCATCCGCGCCCATGAAGTACTCTTGATAGGTGCGCCAGTTGGCGATCGAGTTCACCTGCGCGTTCTCGGCGGTGAAGGGCAATTCGACCATCTCCGTCAGCTTGAATCGCTCGGGCGTATAGCCATGGACGGCAAAGGCAATGTCGGCGACGCCGTTGCGAACCAAATCGAAATGCGCACCCGGCGCGCCGAGTGCGGGCAAAATCTGAAGCGTCACCCGTCCGTCGGTCGCCTCCGCCACATCTGCGGCCCAAGGTTCGATCATGTCCGTGACGATCGGGTGCGTGGGCGGCAGCCAGTTCGAGAACCGCAAGACCACGTCCTCGGCAAAGGCGGCGGTGCCGCTGGCCAGCAACGCAAGGCCCGACAGGGCGGCGGTGAAAGTTCTTCTTTTCATTGTATTTTCTCCTTGTTGAGTTGGTTTTTTATGGGTGAAACGTCACATCAGTCCGGGAAACCATAAGGCCAGCGCAGGAATGAGGATAAGCAACAGGATGCGGATTGCATCGGCGATGACGAAGTAGGTGACCCCGGCAAACATCTTGCGCAGCGGCACCTTGGGCAGAACCCCTTGCAGAACGTAGATGTTCATCCCCACAGGCGGCGTAATCAGGGCCACCTCGACAAGGGTGACGACAACGATGCCGAACCAGACCGGATCGTAGCCGAGGTGCAGGATCAGCGGGAACGTGATCGGAATTGTCAGCAGAAGCATCGACATGCTCTCCAACACGCATCCAAGGATCAGGTACATCGCGACAATGACCAACATCATCGCCCATGCAGGAAGCTCTAGTCCGGTGACGAAGGCGTTCAGCTCTGCGGTGAAGCCCGCGACATTGATGAAGTTGCCGAAGACCTGAGCCCCCACGAGAACGAAGAAGATTGATGCGCTCATGATGGCCGTCTGGCCGAGGGTGGCCAGAAATGTGCGGAATGTGAGCTTGCGCCGGAGCGTTGCAATCGCAAGGGCACCCACGGCCCCTACCCCGGCGGCTTCGGTCGGAGTGAACAGATTGCCGTAAATGCCGCCGATCACCAAACCAAACAGCAAGACCACAGAGCCAACCGAGCGCAACGCCAGCAGCCGCTCAGTCCAGCTGCTGCGCTCACCCGCTGGTCCGGCATCGGGGTTGAGCGTGGTGGCAAAAACCACAGCGCCGACATAAAGCACCGCGCCAAGAAGACCCGGGATGATACCTGCAATGAACAGCAGGGCAATATCGGTTTGGGTCAAGATGCCGTATACGATCAGCACGACACTGGGCGGGATCATGATCCCCAATGTTCCGGCAGCCGCGATAGATCCGGCGGCCAGAGAGTCATCGTAGTTGTAGCGTTTCATCGACGGGTAAGCGACGCGCCCCATCGTGGCAGAGGAGGCTAGGCTTGATCCACAAACCGCCGCAAACATACCCCCCGCAAGCACCGTGGAAATTGCCAACCCGCCGCGCCGGTGGCCTACGAATTTATAAGCGAGATCGAAGAGCTCCTTTGAAATCTCGGCTCTGCTAATCAGGTTGCCCATCAACATGAACAGCGGGATCACGGACATGTTGAAGTTGTGAACGGTCCGGTAAGCGGTGTCGGCCGCCATATACCCGGCCGGGCCCCAGTCAACGATCCAGGCGAAGCCTCCGACGCCAATGGCCAGCATCGCCAGCGCAATCGGCACCTCAAGAAACAGCAGCAGGAAAAGCAGCGCCAGCGCGCAAAGCATGATGGTCATCAGAGTTCCCCAATCCCATCAGGTGCCGCGTCTTGGCGACTGAACAACGTGGCCACCGCCGACACGGCGCACATGGCCGATGCGAACCAGGCAAAGGGTGCCAAGGGGAACCCCGCAAATATAGCCCGCGCCCCATTGGCATTCATCTGGTTGCCCAAGCGGAACAAATGCCAAGCGAAGAAAGCGAAGACGAGGACGCCGACACCCCGGCTGACAATCGTGAAAATGAGCCGAAGCCAGCGGTGTTGATCCGCCAGTTTCCCGAACAATGTCACGCGCACATGTTCTTGCCGCAAAGTCACCAAGGGAAGGGCCGCAAACACCATCGCGCCAACGGCGATCTCTGTGATCTCGTAAGCCCCCGGAATAGGGCTGTTCAGACTGCGAAGGATCACATCCGAGAACGACACACCCATCAAAATGATGATGCACGCGGAGGTGAGCAGCATAAGCGGGAACAGCAGTTTATGCGCGATCGCGTAGAGCATCACGCCCCCCCTTCGGTAGCGCCAAGTCCAATAGTCATTCAGCAAACACCTTGTCAGCAGGGTTGGTGTTCAGGTTGTACTTCATGATCTTGCCGTGGCGCCCGCCCCGATCCCCTTCCAGTCCATAGACGGGACCACTGGGCCCGGCGGCCTGATCCAAAACCGCATCGATGGCCGCGCGATCCGCGTCGTCGAGGGCGAAGTTGAAGATCTCTAGCGTTTTGGGCAGATGCCGCGCGTAGCGCGCACCGACGATGGCGGCGGCAACTTGTGGTTGGTCCAACACCCAGCGCGAAGACACGGCGGCAAGCGACACCCCATGTTTGTCCCCGACGGCCTTCAACGTTGCCATCAAAGTTTGGAACAGCTCCCAAGGGCCAAATTCGTCGATAATCAGTCGGTACTTGATGAGGCTTCGGTTTTCGAACTCGAAACCGGGATCAGGCTTGCCGAGCCAGGCATCGGTCAGAAACCCGCCCGCCAAGGTGCCATAGCACAAGATCTGCACATCGCGCTGCGCACCCCATTCCGAGAAGGCTCCCGCAGGGCGTCGGTCGAGAATAGAATATTGCACCTGCGCCGAGACCACATCGAAATCGGCATCAATGAAGCGGTCCATCACCGGCCAATCCCAGTTCGTCGTGCCGAGATTGGCAATCTTGCCCTTGCGCTGACACTCTTTCAGAACATCGAGCGCTTCAACCGCATTGCCGACGCTCATGTCCCACCAGAAGAATTGCACCAGCGGGATTTGCTCAATTTGTAAGCGCTGAAGTGACCGATCAACAATCGCCTCAACTTCGTCGGGGCGGATGTCAGATAAGCGGCCAAGATCAGGAACCAGCTTCGTGTGAACCATGACGCGGTCCGCCACCTCTGCCCCGCGACGACGGCGGACGTCGGCAATGAAATGACCGATCATCTCTTCGACGCCCTTATAAATGTCTGCGCAATCGAAGGTGGTGATACCGGCGTCCAGAAACGCCTCCATATCGGCAATGGCATCCTCACGGCGCACCTCGCCATGGTCGCCCGCCAACTGCCAGCCCCCTTTTATGACGCGCGAGATGCGGTGGCCCGGTCGCAGATCAGCGGTTTCAACGGTCATGCTTCGTCCTTCCAATAGGGTGTCCCGCGCTGATCTGGCAGCCCGGTCGTAGCTGCGTGGGAATACCAGCGGCGTTCTTCACGCACGATGCGCAACCGCCCGCCGCAATGGGGGTCAGGGCACGCAACTTCAGCGTCAGTGGTCATCCAGTCATCTGCGTCTGTCTCCCGCTGCTTGGCGGGCAGAAGCGGAAGAACTGACGCAAGCGCGAACATGGAGATCTTGGACGGACCATCGAAAACTAGGTTCTCCCCAACAACGCGGAAGGACTCTCCCTCGACATGTCGGCAAACCGGTGCGCGGCCCTCCAAAACGGTCTCAACCCTTAGATCGTAGAGCCAAAAACCACGTTCTCCGCCTTCTTCCATTGATTAGCCTTTCGCGCTTGACCGATTCCACTGTGATGTGTGATATTTTATCAACGATACAGTCTGGACCTGTCAAGAATGTCATGAGCACACCAACAATTGCCCGCCTCGATCCGCTAAAACTGCGCGAAAATGTGTACTTCTCACTGCGAGATGCCTTCACAAGAGGCGACTTTGCACCGGGCGACGTGCTCAGTTTGCGCAATCTGGCCGATCAATTGGGTGTCTCGATGACACCGGTTCGAGAGGCTGTCCGCCGCCTCGTGGCAGAGGGCGCTTTGGTCGATACGCCCTCACGCACGTTAATGGTGCCGCCCTTCGATGCCCGCCGTGCCGCCGATCTAAAATCGGCACGTCTCGCGTTGGAAAGCCTGGTTCTTGAACAGGCAATGGACCGTATCACACCCGCTGACATTGATGCGCTGGAGGCGATCTTAAAGCGCCCAAAGACGGGCCCTGAAACTTTGCCGGACCTTGTGACCAACCACGACTTCCACCAGACGCTCTATCGCTGTAGCAAATCTGAAGTTCTATTACCGATGATCGAGGCGCTGTGGCTCCAATATGGCGCCTATTTGAACCTGATTATCAACCGCCCCACGGCAAGCATGATTTCGGAACATATGCACCATGAAGAAATCCTGTCGGCCCTGCGGACCGGTGACAAAGACAAGGCGCAAGCGGCCCTTGCGGCCGACATCACGCGCTCTTTCCATGTCTTGATCCCTTAAGAAGACGGCAAGATTCGAGTGCCGTCAACGACGGCAGGTTCGGGATCAGAAGCTTTTGGCCACGCAAATAGGGCAAGTCGTCCTCCGGTTATGTCGGCGCGGTTAAACGCTATTCTTTCAAGCAATCTGGTCATCAGGTCCGCGCTGGTATGGACGGCCCTGCCCGCTTGGAGGAACCGGGAACGAGGCGTTGTGCATGTTGGCCGATCCATACGCTGGCCAACACCATGACCATACCGATAGCCTGCCAGTGATTGAGTGCTTCGCCAAGGATTGCCCAACCCAACAGGGTTGCTGCAACGGGGCTCATCAGGCCGAGCGGAGCCACGGTCGATGGGCCAAGGCGCGCAATGCCGCGAAACCATAGGAAATATGTCACCGCGCCACCGATCAAACCCAGATAGACAAAACCAAGAACAGCGCCGGCATCAAGAGGTGGCAAAGCGGGCTCGCCCCAGAGCGCAGCCGGAACCAAGAGCAAGCCACCGGCAGTCAACTGCCAAGACGTGAAGGTAAGTGCTGGCACAGCCGGTTGCCATTTCCGGGTCAGTACAATGCCAAACGCCATGGATATCGCGCCACCAAAGGCCGCCAGAAGGCCGATCCCGTCCAACGCCGCGTTTGGGGTCAGAACCAAAAGCCCTACCCCAAAGACACCACCCAGACCGGCAAGGACGGCAACAGGCCGGATGCCTTGGTTGAGCATGAGCTTTGACAGGTAGAGAACGATCAAGGGCTGAACTGCGCCCACCGTAGCGGCAACACCGCCCGGCAATTCGTAGGCTGCTACAAAAAGCAACCACCAGAAGATCGAGAAGTTGAGTGCCCCAAGCACGATGGAGCGCAGGACCCAAACACCCTTCGGCATGACGCGGGTGAACAACATCAGCAGGAGACCAGCAGGGAGCGCCCGCAGCATAGCAGCTGTCATTGGATACCCGTCCGGCAACAACTCTGTCGCGATAATGTAAGTGCTCCCCCAGACGGTGGGTGCGAGGGCTGTCAGCAACAAGTCAAATGTGCGGGGCATAATGCATCCTCCTTTAAATCTTGACGTCAAGATAATTGGATATCTCTTGATGTCAAGATAAAGACCTATAAGATGGGACTATGGATGCTGTAGATAAAATTCTGGAACAGTGGCGACAGGCACGGCCCGACCTGAACGTTCGCTCAATGGGTCCGATTGGGCGCATGTCCCGAGTTTCACATGGCAACGCCCGCCGGATGGGCGAGACCTTTGCAAAACATGGACTTAACCCCGCCGGGTTCGATGTTCTGGCAACGCTGCGCCGTTCGCCCTCACCCCACGCGCTCTCGCCCGGTGATCTCATGGAAGCCATGATGATTACATCCGGCACGATGACAAACCGCATCGAGCAACTGGCAAAAGCAGGCCTTGTCACTCGAACGTCTGATAAAAATGACGCTCGGCGCGCGGTCGTGAAACTAACGACCAAAGGCTTCGACGTGATCGACGCTGCAATTGCGGATCACGTTGAAACCCAAAATGGCCTTTTGGCTGGGTTGAGCGAGGAAGACATCAGGCTGCTTGACGATATCCTGAGAAAGCTCCTGCTTGCTGCCGAAGATACCTCATCATGATTGTCTCAAGCGACCTCTCCTGCTGAAGCAGTAGGTTCAAGTAGGCCGACTTCAATAAAGCAGCGTCGTCGTATTCGGCGTCAAATGCGACTTCGCAGTGGCGGAGCGTCGTATCGAATACGGGCCCCGATACATACTGTCTGTTCAAAAGCAGGCCGACTTCTGGTTCCTCGAAGAACCGCTTCGGCATCCCCAAGCAACGGCAAGAAGGTCACTCTGACTACACAATGGGAACGGCTTTCAGGCAGCAGCCAGCGTCGCGGGGGTATGCATCTTGTCGAACAGCTCTTGCACGATGAAACCTTGGCCCCGGTCGACGTTCTTGCGGATGAACTTCTGCACAGCATCATCGCCGCACCAATAGGCGAACAGGAACGGGGCGCGAAGTTCGTGGGACAGGAACGCCAAGCGTCGTTGTGTTGTCTCCAGGGTTTGGAACGCGCCTGATGCTGTCGCTTGTGCGGCTGCTTCGATGGTCAAACCGTCCTCGAACACCATCCAGGCGGCGTTGCACCGCAGGGCGCTTCGGATGCGCTGGATCGCGATGCCCGCGACATCCTGCGGGCCTTCGATCCAATCCAGAAGCTCAATCCCATTTTCCGCGATGCCTTCAAAAAGTGCGCTGGATGCGGAATTCGTGACGACTTGCGCGCCTTCCAACGGCATTTCGCCCTGCGCAACAAGATGCTCGCGCCGCGCAAGATGAACGAGGTGGCCGGGGAAAGCTTCGTGGGTGGCAAGGTGCTTTAGGTCGGCTTCCGTGTAGGAAAACTCCAGATTTAGCCAAAGGCTCCGCCCCGGATAATCGCAATACGCGGAATAAGGGCGATCGTAGACAGCTTTTGGTTCGATCCAATCATCACCGATATCAAAGACCATCTTCCAAGACCGGATTTGGGCTTGCCTCTGGATGGCATCCAAACGCGCGATGACATCCTTTGGATCGACGGCAGTGGCGTTTTCCCAAGCCGCTACATCTGCGGCCAGATCTCCGCTCCGATAGCCCATTTCGTCCAAAGCACCGCGCAGCTCTGCCCGGTAGCCCTCAAGAATGGCCTCCGATATCGGGGCTGGCTCGACGCGCAGCTGGTCCCGCAACCGATCGCGGAACTGTATTTTCTCTCCACTGAACATCCGTGTCAGCGACACGAGTGACAGGGTCATTTCGGTTAACCACCCCTCTCGTTGAGGCGAGTCCGCGTCCGCCGGGATACGCGCAAGGAGTCCTTGAAGCGCGTCCAATGCCTCGGACCAGCTACGCAAGGGGCGGGGCGCGACGGGTGCTACAGCGACGGGGATCAACCCTTCGCGGTCCAGCACCTCATCTTGTTTCAAGCCGGAACGGTAAAGCTGATCAACGCCCGCGGTTAATTCGGCAAGCTCTTGTCCCAGGATCATGCTGCCGCTTCCAAGTTACGCTTTGTAAAGGTGCCGCGCGCCATGATGGCTTGAAGGTTTTCGCCGTCCCCTTTCAAAAGGCTCAGGTCTGCGAAGGGATCTCCATCCACGACAAGCAAATCGGCGAAAGCGCCCGGCGCGATCACACCCGCCTGCCCTTTCAGCCCGCATAGCTCTGCCCCGACAATGGTGAGCGATTTGATGATCTCCACCGGGGAGAGCACTTCTTCCAGCAGGTCGATTTCCAAGCAATGGTACTTGCGCAGCTCGCCCAAAAGGTCCGAACCAAAGGCCATCGGCAGGCCCGCCTCTTTCATCACGGAAAGGGACCGACGCCCGGCGGTGCGCACCGTGTCGATCTTCGCGATACTGTCGGCGCCAAGGCCCAAAGCTTCGCCTTCGCGGGCCAGAGCCTCGTACGCCACCAGAGTTGGCACGGCGATGCAGCCGCGCTCGGCCGCCCGCGCAGCCGTTTCCGGCTCGATCAGGTTGCAATGCTCTAGTGAGCGGACACCCATCTCAACACAGCGGGCGATGGCCCGGTCGGTGTAGACGTGAGCCGATACGTAAAGGCCTGCATTTTCGGCCTCTTCCACCGCTGCCTCAATCTCTGCCCTCGAAAACTGGATGGAATGGATCGGATCATTGGGGGAACTTACGCCGCCATTGGCCATGATTTTGATGAAGCTCGCGCCTTCCTTGATATAGGTCCGGCAAACCTCACGCACCGCATCGACCCCATCGACGATGATCCCCATAGAACCCAAGCGATCGGACATGATGCCGGGGCGGTCATCGGTGCGGTTGCGCAGGTCACAATGCCCGCCGGTGGTGGACAGGCCCTTACCGCAGATCACCAGACGGGGGCCAGCAATCAACCCCTCCTCCACACCGCGCACAAGCCCATGATCCGCGCCGCCCAAGTCGCGTATCGTCGTGAAACCACGCGCAAGCGTTTCCTCCATGACCTGGGCCGACCGCAGCGCGGAAAGCGAGGATGGCGCGACCATGTTTCCCCAAAGATCCAAGGACCAAGCCACGACGTGCATGTGGCAATCGATCATGCCGGGCATCACGGTTTTTCCCTGAAGGTCGATCACCTCCGCCCCCTCTGGCGCCACAACGCTACTCGCCAGATCAGTGATCTTTTCCCCTTCAATCAGGATCGACATAGGGGCCGTTCGCTTGCCCGCTTCTGCGTCAAGAATACGGGCATTGGTCAGGACGAGGGGCTTAGGGGGCATTTGGACGCTCATTTGTTGTGGCAGGCTATTAGGTGACCGGGGGCGTGTTGCTTTTGGGAAGGCACTTCGCGGGCGCATATCTCGGACGCGAGAGGGCAGCGTGTGCGGAAAGCGCAGCCCGAGGGGACGGACGTGGCGGAGGGCACGTCATCGCTTTCCACCGCGAAGTTGTGGCGCTTGCGCGGGTCCAGAGATGGCGTCGAGCTTAACAAAAGCTGCGTGTAGGGATGGGTCGGATTGGAAAACAAGCTGGCGCGATCAGCCATCTCAACGATCTTGCCCAGATACATCACCGCGACCTTGTCCGAGATGTGCTCAACCACCCCAAGATCGTGACTGATGAACAGGAAAGCGACGCCAAGTTCCTCCTGCAAGTCATTCAAAAGGTTTAAGATCTGCGCCTGCACCGACACATCAAGCGCCGACACGGGTTCATCGCAAACGATCACGTCTGGCTTCAACATCAAGGCCCGTGCGATGCCGATCCGTTGGCGCTGCCCGCCCGAAAACTGATGCGGATAATTGCGCGCCTGATCGGGTCGCAGACCCACGCGTTGCATCATATCCAGTACCATCTGGGGCCGCTCCGACCGTTTTCCGATGCCGTGAATATCCAGCGGCGCGCGTAGGATGTCCGCCACCTTTTGGCGCGGGTTCAGCGAGGAATACGGATCTTGAAACACGATCTGCATGCGCTGGCGGTAGGTCTGCAATTCCTGCCCAGTGGCAGAGCCGACGCGGTCACCATCGAACATCACCTCGCCCGCCGTGGCGTCGATCAGCCCTGCGAGTGCAAGGCCCGTGGTAGACTTTCCACAGCCGCTTTCGCCCACGAGACCGACAGTCTCTGACCGCGCAACATCGAAACTTACCCCATCCACGGCACGAACAGATCCCACTTGGGTCTGAAAAACGCCTTGGCGGATCGGGAAGTGGACCTTCAGGTCACGGACAGACAACAAGGCGGGCGTTTGGTCAGGCGTCATGATCGACATTCCAGCATGCAACGGCGTGATTGGGGCGGTGTTCATGGATCATCGGGCGTTCGCGACGGCATTTCTCCGTCGCCAAAGGGCACCGGGGCGCGAAAGCGCAGCCTTGCGGCAAATCCCAAAGGGCGGGCACCGTGCCGGGGATATCCGTCAGGCGCGTATCGCCGCCCGAGTGCGGGATCGCCCCCATCAGACCACGCGTGTAGGGATGAAGGGGCGCGTCAAACAGATCGGTGATGCTGGCCTCTTCCACGCACTTTCCGGCATACATAACAATCACTTGGTCAGCAATTTCTGCAACAACCCCAAGGTCATGGGTGATCAAGACAACTGCCGTTCCGTGGTCGCGTTGCAGTTTGGCAAGCAAGCCCAAGACCTGCGCCTGCACCGTCACGTCCAATGCGGTTGTCGGCTCATCAGCCACCACGACCGCCGGGTCACAGCACAGCGCCAAAGCAATCATCGCCCGTTGGCGCATACCGCCCGACAACTCATGGGGATATTGGCGTGCACGCTGTTCGGCATCTGGCATTTGCACATGTTTAAGGGCCGAGACTGCCGCGCCCCACCCTTCTGCCTTGGATACGTTACGATGACGGCGGATAGTTTCAGCGATTTGCGCGCCAATCGTCATCACCGGGTTTAATGCCGTTAAAGGTTCTTGAAAAATCATCGAGATTTCATTGCCGCGAAGATCCTCGGCGGCCCGCTCGGACAATGCCAGTAGGTCAGTTTGACCGACCTGGATTTCTCCATCCGTCACACGGGCCGCGTCTGGCAACAGGCGCAACAACGACAGCGCTGTCATGGACTTCCCGCACCCGCTTTCGCCTACAATGCACAGGGTTTCGCCCGCGCCAACGCGCAGGTTCATATCGTCCACTACAACGAACCCGCCCGTTTCCGAGGCGATCTCGATCGTCAGATCGCGGACATCCAAGGCAATGTCACGCGCCTGATCCGTCGGTGAGGGTTGCGGCTGAATGCTCACGCAGTGGCCCCCTCCAGGTTGCCAACCATCCAGCCGTAGTCGCCCGCTTCCACGAGGTTACGCGTCAGGTGGCCCATAATCATAATCCCGTTTTCAAACGGCGATTTAACCTCTTCCAACACCTCAAAAGTGTAGGGGCTGGTTACTTTGAACAGGGTAGAACCGCCGGACACAGCCGCGCCCAACGGTGGGGAATAGGGTTCAATCCAACCACCTTTGGTGGGCCGGATGCCTGCGATTTCATTGACGACGATTTGTTCGCCGGGGGCTACTTCGTCGCCTTCGATTACGCCCTTGTGGCGCAGCATGTTCAGCACGCCCTTCAGGATACGCTCAATGTAAGGGCCCTGATCGACGATCCCGCCGCCAAGTTCGACCACCACCGCAGGAATCCCGCGCGGCATGGTCACGTCTTTAGTGGTGCCGCCAAACTTCGTCCCCTGCTTGCCATCGTCGGGGCGGTACAAGACCTTGGACCCAAACGCGCGGCTGAAGCCTTCATCGTTGAGCAGGTAGATGTAATCCACCGTCGGGCGATCGGTGCCCGAGTGTAGATCAATGTGCATATCAATTTGGCCGAGAAACTCGGTCGCAAAGGTATGTGCCAACTGCTGCGAGAAGGTGCCATTCGGGTCGCCGGGGAACTGGCGGTTCAGATCAAGATTATCAATCGGGTTGAACCGCGCGTTGGCGACAGTTGCCCGCGCATTCACCACTGGAACCAAACGGATGGTGCCTTTGATGCGCATATCCTTCAAAAGGTGGAACAAGTCGGCGATAGATTGGCTGCCACAGTTCTCGTTCCCGTGCACCGACGCCGAGATGCCAACCAGTGGCCCCGCCTCTTCGCCCACCAGATCAGTCATGTGCAAGACGGCATCGGTCCCGTCAGCGAGGGTCGTGATTTTCGGCGTGTGCCGGATAATTTCTTTGACCATTTGGGTCTCCTATTCAGATATCGCGGGGGGGCGGGATCAGCCCTTGCCCCGTGTTTGTTGGCGGGGGTCGAGCACATCGCGCAATCCGTCCCCAAGAAGGTTGAAACCAAGAACGGTGATCATGATCGCCGCCCCAGAGATGATGGACATCCAAGGATCGTCGCGGATGAATCGGGTGCCGTAGCTGAGCGACCAGCCCCAAGTAGGCGCCGGGGGTGGTAGGCCAAACCCAAGGAAGCTAAGCGCACTTTCCCAAATCACCGCCGTCCCAAGCCCAAGAGAGGCCAGAACGATGATCGGCCCCATGGAGTTGGGCAGGATCTCGCGGAACAAAATGCGTGGCCAGGATGCGCCAAGGGCGCGGGCGGCTTGCACATAGTTCTGCTCGCGTAGCGAAAGCGTCGTGGAACGGACAACGCGGGCATATTCCGTCCATGACACCACGATCAGCGATAGCGCCACATTCACCAGCCCCGGCCCCATGACGGCAACTACAGCCAGCACAAGCACCAACGGAGGGAAGCCTAAAAACACATCGGTAATGCGCATCAGGATTTGGTCGATCCAGCCTCCGAAATAGCCAGCCACCAACCCCACGATCGTGCCAATGATGGCCGAGGCCAGAACCGCGATGACCGCAATGGACAAAGAGATCCGAGCGCCGAACACAAGTCGGCTCCATAGGTCACGACCAAAGTTATCGGTCCCCAGAATATGCTCCATCGACGGGCCCGAAAAACGATTGGGCATGTCCATCTGGGTCAGATCATGGGTGGCAACGAACGGCGCGAAGATCGCCAGAAGCGCAATCGTCACCGTGATGGCCGCCCCGATGAGCAGCGAGGCATTGCGCAGCGCTTTGGGCAAGCGACGCTTGCGTTTCGCGCGAGCGGCAAGAGGTGCGGGAACGTCGGACATCAGATCACCTCAACCGAATGCGCGGATCAACCGCGGCGTATAGAAGATCCACCAGCAGCGTCACGGTGGCGTAGATCAGGGCGAAGGTCAGGACGATGCCCTGGATCAGGGGCAAATCCCGCTGCGAAATGGCCGAAATTGTAAGCTGACCAAGACCCGGCCAAGCAAAGATCGTCTCGGTCAGAATAGCCCCGCCCAAAAGCGCGCCAAAACGTAGGCCGATCACCGAAACCACGGGCAACAAGGCATTGCGCAACGCATGTTTCCAGATCACCTTGGAACGCCGCATCCCCTTGGCCTTGGCGGTGCGCACAAAGTCTTCACGCAGCACTTCCAGCATCGAGGTGCGCACAAGGCGCGAGATGATCGCGGCAGAGTTCAGGGCCAGCGACAACGCCGGCAGTATAATATGGGACAGACTGTCCAGAAGCGGCGCAGGGTTGCCTGTCAAAGCCATGCCGAAGGCGGAGATCAACGGCTCTTCCCGACCGATCGCAGGCAACCACCCCAGATGCACGGCGAAGCCAAGCATCAATAGAAGCGCCAGCCAATAGACGGGGATCGAGATACCAAACTGCGCCACCAGCATGGCGATGGCATCGATAATCCCGCCTTGCCGATTGGCGGCCAGAACGCCCAGTGTCACCCCTATGATGATCGCAAGCAGAAGCGCCACAACCGCAAGTTCAATGGTGGCACCAAGACGGCCCAAGATGATTTCCGACACTGGGGCGTTCTGAAAGATCGACATGCCCATGTCGCCGTGCAGCAAGTTCCAGAAATAGGAGCCGAGGCGAATGAACCACGGATCATCAAGGCCCAACGCGCGCCGAAGTGAGGCGACGCCTTCTGGCGTAGCCTCCTGCCCCAACAGGACTGAGGCCGGATCACCGGGGATCAGAAGAAGCAAGCAGAACGTGACCACAACGATGCCAATGGCCATCGGAATGAACAACAATAGCCTGCGGATGATGTAGTCTGTCATCAGGACGCTCGCGGACGTTTGGCAAATTGCCGGGGTGTCAGAAGGTAATAAGTCGGGGCGCCAAATACAGATGCAGTGGCGCCCCCAACACAAAGGTGTTGGAAGTTAGACCGGACGCGGGGAGAGAGCTGCGCCCGGTCTAGTCGTGATCAATCAGCCATGCCGATCAGACCCCGGAACCCGCCACGTGGCGTGGCTACAACATCGCTCACCACCTCTGGATCGTAGAACATCTGATACCCTTGGTAGGAGATGATGTAATACGGCAGTTCCTCGGCGATGATCGTGGCCGCCGCTTGGTAGGCCTCGGCCCGTGCGTCTTGATCCAACTCGGTCCGGCCTGCCTCTAGCAAGGCATCGACCTCAGGGTTGGAGTAACCGCCCCAGTTGAGCCCGGAACCGGTGGTCAGCTGACCGTATAGCAGACGGTCAGGATCGGTGATCCGCAGCCAACCAAGAAGGGCAATCTGATGTTCGCCCTGCTGGACATAACCAGAAGAGAAAGAAGGCCAATCGGTGATCCGAACAGTCGCATCAATGCCGGCGGACTCGAAGATCGCTTGCAGATACTCGACCGATTGCACCCGGTTGGGGTCTTCACTGTGGGTCGCAATTTCAATCGAAAGCGTTTCGCCGTCACGATCGCGGAAGCCGTCACCGTCACTATCGCTCCAGCCCATGTCATCGAGCATGGCCATGGCGGCGGCAATGTCGAAACCGGGCTGCTGGATCGCTTCGTCGTAGGCCCAGGAAGACGGCAGAATGACCGAGCTCGCCACCTGATCCACGCCTTCGTAGATCTGGTTCACGATGGTGTCTTGGTCCACCAACATCGCCAGCGCTTGGCGCATGGCCGGATCAGACAACAGCGGGTCGGACGTGTTGAAGTTCAGGTATGTGACCCCAAGACCGGCCAGGATTTCCGACCCGACAGAGTCATCATCCGCAAAACGCTGAATATCGTTGGGCGACAGGGGCGATTGGATTACGTCTAGATCCCCGGCCTCGAACGCCTGCGCACGGGCAGAGTTGTCGCCAACCACAGTCACGACCAGGTTGCTGACCGAGGGGGCACCAGCCCAGTAGCTTTCAGATGCCGTCAGCACCAATTCGCTGCCGCGGGTCCAGCTATCAAGCACCATTGGACCCGCGCCAATTGGCTCGACCGCCATGTCGCCTTCGTAGTCCGATGGCACGATGCCGATATCCAGATAGCTCATCAACGGCGCGTAGGGCGTTGTCAGGTTGAACTGAACGGTCCGGTCGTCCACCGCCACTATGCTTTCAATCGGTGTGAACAGGCCACGCTGTGGCGCGTTGAAATCTGCATCAAGGATGGTCTCGAACGTGTAGACTACATCTTCAGCGGTCAGTGCCGAGCCATCCGAGAAGGTCAGCCCTTCACGAAGGGTGAATACTACAGTGGTGTCGTCAGGATTTTCCCAGCTTTCGGCCAGATCAGGCACCGCTTCGAGGTTCGGCGTCAAATGCACCAAGCCCGCAGAAATCAGGTTCGCCACTCGGTAAGCCGTTGTGTCCCGTGCAAGGCGCGGGTCAAGCGTGCCTGCATCCACATCTGCGCCGATCGTCAGGCTTTCTTGTGCCGAAGCTGCCTGCACCGATACTGCCGCAAGGGCGATCGCTGCAACGCTCGTCATTAGGGTATGTCTCATCGTTCCATCTCCTGTTCGTGCATTTTTTGATTTGGGTGGTCTTTAGTCTCTGTGTCTGCTGACTGCGCGTTGCGCAGCGCCGATAGCCGGGGCACCAGATCATTCTCCAGAACTGCGGGATCGGGGCAGTGACGATACTCAAAACAAGTGACGCCAGCGGGCACCATTCGGGCAATGTGATCGGCGCCTGTGGCATAGATAACGACATCCGATACCGCCAAAACGTCTTCGATATCAGGAGCGTAGGACCAGCTTACGGTGACATCTGCGACATGGGGCGCAAAGCGCTGCACACTGGGGCGCATGATAGCGATGTAATCTTCAAGCTGCGTAATCGCAGCCACCCGGGCCCTAGGATCAATCGAGGCCAGCGCAGTGCGCGTCTTATTGGCAGGGATAAAGCGAATACCCATGACATTAGCATCCGGGACAAGGTTAAGAAGCTCCGTCTCCCGGTGCAGGAAGGTCAGCACAATGTCGCTGTCACAGCATTTTTTCCGAGCGGCTTCGCTTTCCGAGAGATGGTCGAAGGTCACAATCGAAATACGGTCATTGGGCGAAACGACCGAGCGCACATCATCTACGTAGTCCGCTGTTGGGGCCTCGAACACGCCTACAAAGACTATCTTCAACCCTGCCCTAGCGCGGCGCAACTGCGCCTGTGCGTTCACCATCGAAACCAGCGTGCCACGGTTGATGCCTAAGCGTTCCGCTTTGTTGAGAAGGATTTCGACCTCGCTCCGCAGAGACCCGCGATCGTGGTCAGCTTGCTGCGGGATCGACAGGCACGTGTAAGCACCACTGCCCTGCCGCATCTCCAGCAGACCAGCATCGCGCAAATCCTGGTAAACCTGCGAAACTGTCACCTGCGCAATGCCCACATCCCGGGCCATCTGCCGCACGGAAGGTAGCTTTGTACCCTTCGGCAAATCCCCATGCGAAAGCTGGTAGCTCAGCAACCCATACAGCTGCCTGCCAACCGGAACCGGCAGAGATTTGTCGATGTGGCTTGGGTCGAGAGCGAACGCCATAGTGTTATACTCGGTTGTTACAGTTCTATCGTAGGATCGAGAATCGATTCCGATCAAGCACTAATTTTGCAGAAGTGTACTGCTCGGACATATCACTATGATTCATCAGGAAATTTTGTACCCGACTGATGCGCTGGCGATGAAAAATTAAGCAAGAAACTTACTATTATTGAATAATATAACTAGACGGCTCGCACTACCAAACCCATAACACATATGAATGGCCAAGATCCCCAAGCGGTATCAGGCCTGAAAACTCAAGAATTTCAACATGAGGTTGTGTCATTATGGAATATGTCAATTTAGGTAGAACCGGATTGAAGGTGTCTCGCATCGGACTTGGGTGCATGACGTTCGGCTCCCCACAGTGGGCCCCATGGGTGCTGGACAAGGCCGCGTCCCAACCGATCATCGAGAAAGCCGTCGATCTGGGCATCAATCTGTTTGATACGGCCGACATGTACTCTAACGGCGCGGGGGAAGAGGTGCTGGCAGAGGTGTTAATGCCGCTCATGTCCCGGCACAAAATGGTCCTGGCCACGAAGCTATACAACCCGATGAGTGATGACCCCAATGATCGTGGACTGTCGCGCAAACACGTGATGGATTCCGTTGATGGCAGCCTGCGCCGCCTCAAGACGGACCATATTGACCTGCTGCAATTGCACCGGTTCGACTATGAGACGCCGCTTGAAGAAACACTGGAGGCGCTGAACGATGTCGTGCGCTCTGGCAAGGTGCGTTACCTCGGGGCGTCGTCCATGTTCGCGTGGCAGTTCATGAAAGCCATTGGCATCCAGCGGGCGAACAATTGGGCCCAATTCGTCTCCATGCAGCCCCACTTCAACCTGCTCTACCGAGAGGAAGAACGTGAGATGCTACCACTGTGTCAGTCTGAGGGGATCGGCGTTCTACCATGGAGCCCCCTCGCCCGCGGCATGCTGGCCGGAAAGCGCAAATCAGTACGGGCCGACACGGACGGGGTGGCAGAACAGCTCTATGGCGCGTCTCAATCGGTCGATGACGTAATCATCGAGGCCGTGCGCACGATCGCAGAGGCCCGCGGCGTTCCGATGGCCCAAATCGCCTACGCTTGGGTCGCCTCGCGGCCTGCGATCACCGCGCCGTTGATTGGTGTCTCACGGGTGGAACTGTTCACAGATGCCATCGACGCCCTTGAAATCTCTTTGTCGGAGGAAGAAACGTCGCTACTGGAGGCCGCATACAAGCCAAAACCTGTTGCAGGCCACGTTTGAGCGCGGAGCCTTTCCTCCCAAAACGGCAGCAATAGGAGGCAGCGCACCAACCGGTGCGCTGCTTCAACGCCCTGCCCCGCGCTCGGCGCACTAATTTTGACGATCGATGTCATGTGTGACAGCCGACGGTGCCGCTTCTGCGTCTCGGGCACATATTCGAACCGGCGCACCCTCGACGGGTCTTCCAACGCCTACATTGCGTCAATAAGCTGAAAGCGCTGCCTAAGACCACCTTTCATCCGCTCATCTGAACAGATCCAAAGGCATGCGCGATCGGCAATAGACGCTCCGCAGCTAGTATTGACCAGCAAAAGGGCCGCCCAAGGCGACCCGATCAAACTCATGAAAATGGTATGGTGGCGGACAGACAGGGATTCGAACCCTGGAGACGGTCTCCCGCCTACACACTTTCCAGGCGTGCGCCTTCGACCACTCGGCCACCTGTCCGTGACGGTGCGTTTAGCGGCTATCGGGCTAGGTTTGCAAGAGGTTTTGCGGAGAAAATTCACCCCAATGCGCAGCAGAGCCTAGCGGGCGCGTTTCCCCCATGCCGCAAGCAGAAAAAGTGCGCCTAACGCGGCCTCGGACGCGGCGGCGGCCAAGATCATCGGCGTTGCCACACCGGTTGCAAAGTGGAATACGCCCGTCCCCGCCACGCCGAACCACACCAAAGCGGCAAATCCCGCAAAACGCGCTGCAAAAGCGCCGTCGGGCAAGTCGCGCGCCAGAAAGACCAGCGCGCCTAGGCCAAAGATTGCGGGGGCAAGGCGTTGGGCGGCAAAGGCCATCGCGGGATCATAGCTTGGAACGTATAGCGACAGGTAGATCCGGGGGGCCAGAAGGAGCAAGGCGGATAGCGCAAGCGCGAAAAGACCCGTGAGGGTGTAGAGGACGCGGTAGAAATTCACGAAGCGAACGCGATGGTCACGCGGCGGTTCTGTTTGCCCTTGTTCTCGATCTTCACAACGCTCAGCTTGCCGATTTCAGAGGTGCGCGCCACGTGCGTGCCACCGCAGGGTTGCAGGTCGATGCGGTCTTTGCCCTCTCCGATTTGAACGAGGCGAATTTTGCCCGCGCCGCGCGGCGGTTGCACCGAAAGGGTTTTGACCAGATCGGGGTTGGCGTCCAACTCGGCCTCGGTAATCCAGTCAACGCTGACGGGCAGATCACGGGTAATCAGGGCGTTCAGCTGGCCCTCTAGCACCTGCTTGTCTTCGGGCGCATAGGGCATATGGAAATCCAACCTTCCCTTGTCAGCCGCAATCGCGCCGCCGGTTACAGGCATAGGGATCACCACGGAAAGCAGGTGCAGCGCCGTGTGAATGCGCATGTGGCCAAGTCTGCGGTCCCAATCAAGGCGTTGTTCCACCTCGGCGCCCACGGGGGGCAGCGCGGCGGGCTCTGCCGGGATCAGCACGATGGCTCCTGCGTCTCCCTTCACGGCAGTGGCGATGGGGATGCGCCCGCCTTCCCAATCCAAAGTACCGCTGTCACCCGGTTGCCCGCCGCCTCGGGGATAGAAGATAGAGCGGTCAACGATCACCCCGCCCTCCTCTGTCTGGCCAATCACTCGGGCTGTGGTCGTGGTGCGATAGGGATCGTCAAGAAACAGCGTTTGGGTCGTCATTCAGGGGCGTCCTTTGGGGGCATGGCTTGGGTCAGCGCCTCGGGGTTGCGCAGCCAGATGTCGCGCTGTGCGAAAGGAATTTCGATCCCTTCCTCTTTGAAACGCTCATTAATCTGGTGATGGATTTCGGTCTTCACAGCGACCAATTGGTTAATGTCGCGCAAAATGCAGCGCACCCGGAAGTCGAGGCTATCGGCCCCAAACCCCAGAAAATCAACGCCCGGTTCCGGGAAGGTGGCCACATCTGGGTTATCCCGCGCGATCTCAAGCAGGATCTCGGAAACACGGCGGGTGTCGTTGCCGTAGGCCACGCCCACGGTCACCACCGCGCGGCCCACGGTATTGCCGCGAGTCCAGTTGGTGACGGTGCCGCTGATGAAATCCGCGTTGGGGACGATGACGTCGGTCTTGTCGAAAGTCTCGATCGTGGTGGAGCGGACCGAGATGTCCTTGACGATCCCCATGTTACCCGCGACCTCGATCCAGTCGCCTTCGCTGATCGGGCGTTCAATCAACAAGATGATGCCGGATACGAAGTTAGAGACCACGTTTTGCAAGCCAAACCCGATACCCACCGACAAGGCGCCAACCACAAAACCCAAAGCCGTCAGGTCAATGCCCGCGCTGGTGACCGCGATCAGGCACGCCAGCGCGATCCCGATATAGCCCACCCCCGAGGTCACGGCATTGCGCGCGCCAACATCCATGCGGGTACGCGGCAGAACCGTGGATTTTAGCGCCCCTTGCAGCAGACGCGTGGCCAAAAGCCCCGCTGCGAACACAAGCACCACCGCCAGAACGACGCCGGGGGTGATCCGTGTGTCGCCAAGGGTGAACCCTTCCTGCACACGGGTGTAGAGCTCCCCCAAACGCTCGGCCCGCACACCCCAAGTCATCGCCACAAGGGGCGCGGCTATCAGGAACAGGATGAAGTTCGCCAACACCGGCAGCAGCGCCTCGGACGCGGCCTCGATGTTGGTGCGAAAGACAACCGCGTAAAGGTCGCGCACAACCGCCTGCAACACCAGCAACACGCCCAGAATGAACAAGGTGGTCGCCGTGGGCACCATAACGGCCTCGGCCGCGTTAAGGTAGCCAATGGCCGCCAATACCGGGCCCACAACCGCCACCAAAGACAGGGCGCGGGCCAGAATGTTCATCACCCCTAGGTTGAAAGAGGACACGTCACCTTCGGCCAGATCCCCGCGGATACGGTGCATCAAACGGGCGAAACGCCAGTACATCAACGCAAGACCCACGTAGACTGGCAACACCAGAACCCCACGGGCCGAAGGCGGTACAATGTCGAGGGCGGCAATAACCTCGGTCACATTAGCGAGGCCCATGAAGACGCCGATAAACAAAATCGTACGTCGCGCGTTTTTGCGCAAAGGCATCTGCGTTTCAAAAGCCGCGGCGCGTTCCTCGTGGTTGGGGAATAGCCTGCCCCCTAACCAAAGGGCGGCGTAAATTGCGATAATCAACACAAAGGCGGAATCTGCGATGGCATCGCCTTCGTCGGTCAAAAAGCCCGAAATCGCCAGCGCGATGGTCAGCAACAGGTAGCCCACTACAGGCAGCAAAAGCTGACCCAAAGACACGAGGAACCCAAGGGTTACGCGGCCCCGGCGGCGGTCCGTGTCTAGGAACCTGTCGCCCATGCGCGCCACGAAGGAACGGGCCCGTAGGATCAAAACGATGCCCACCAGCACCATCAGCAAGATCAGCGGCGCATTATCGGCAACTTCGGCACGTACAGCTTGATTGTTCAGACGGGCGGACGTTTGGCTGTACTGATCATTTGCCAGATCGACCAATGAACTCAACGCAGTGGCCCAGTTAACCGGATTGGCGGGCGTGGGTTCAAGTTGCAGCAGTTCTTCCGTCTGCCGATCCACCACAATGGCATCAATCTCGGAGATTAGGCCATTGGCCCGGTTGAACGCCTCGCTTGCCTGCAATCCGGGCGCTTGGGCTTCGCGCAGCGCATTGGCCAGTGCCGCGCGGCGGGCCGCGATGGTATCAGGTTCGGTTTCGCCCTCGGCGGGGGCTGGCCCCAATGCTTCGATCTGGCTTTGGATCGTGGCGATGCGCACGTCGTTCTGCGCATCCGCTGCCAAGAATCGCGCGCGCCAGCTCACCAGTTCAGACCGGCGCGTTTCCAGCATCGACGTAGATGCCCGCGACCCAGAAATAATCGCCTCGGCAGCAGCGGCGAAGGTCTCCCACGCCTCATAATCAATGGCCTCGGCGGCAGTTGTGGTCTGCGCGTAGGCCGCCCCGTTGCCTTGAGGCAGGGGCGAAAACGCAAGGGGCAGCAGCGCCAAAAGCACCGCCACCCATAAGCGAAGGCTGCGCATGTTCATTCCGCGAAGACCGACGGCACGTCGCGGCCTGCCCCGTCCATCCATGCAGGCACAGGCAGGCCCTTTTCGCGCAGAAATTCGGGGTTGAACAGCTTGGACTGATAGCGCGTGCCATAATCGCACAGCACCGTCACGATGGTATGGCCCGGCCCCATTTCCTTGGCCATGCGGATCGCGCCCGCCACGTTGATGCCCGATGATCCGCCAAGGCAAAGGCCCTCATCGGCAAGGATGTCATAGACAATCGGCAGCGCCTCGGCGTCGGGGATTTTGTAGCACATATCTGGCGTGAAGCCTTCGAGGTTAGCCGTGATACGCCCCTGACCGATACCCTCGGTGATGGAGTTTCCGCCCGCCTCTTGGCCTGTATAGAGCTTATAGAGCCCCGAGCCTTCGGGGTCCGCCAGCGCAACTTTCACACCCTTGGGCTGCAACGCCATGCCCACGCCCGCCAGCGTCCCGCCGGAACCGACGGCGCAAGTAAAGCCGTTCACTTCGCCATTTGTCTGTTCCCAAATTTCGGGGCCAGTCATGTCGATATGGGCCTGGCGGTTGGCGACATTGTCGAACTGATTGGCCCAGATCGCGCCGTTGGGGTCGGATTGCGCCAACCGCTCGGCCAGTCGGCCCGAGTATTTCACATAGTTATTTGGGTTAGAGTACGGCACCGCTGGCACCTCGATCAGCTCCGCCCCGGCGATGCGGATCATGTCCTTCTTTTCTTGGGATTGGGTGTCGGGGATCACAATCACCGTCTTGAACCCAAGCGAGGCCCCGACCAGCGCCAAGCCGATCCCCGTGTTGCCCGCCGTGCCTTCCACAATCGTGCCGCCGGGCCGCAATTGGCCGCTTTCTACCGCCGCGCGGATGATAAACAGCGCCGCGCGGTCCTTGACCGATTGGCCGGGGTTGAGGAATTCGGCCTTGCCCAAGATCTCGCAGCCCGTGGCCTCGGACGCGGCCCGAAGGCGGATCAAAGGCGTGTTGCCGATGGCAGAGGCGAGGTCGGAATGGATCGTCATGGCGCGGGCCCTTTCAGTTTGCTCTTGGAATAGGCGCATATCACGCCCCAGAGGTTCCCGCATAGGTAGACCCGCGATAGGGCGAACTCAACCCAACCTGACTTTCGCGCGCAGGCGATCACGGTGCATCATCAGGAATTGCATCGACAAGATCAGCGGTGCGTTGGCCATGTCGCCTTCGGCCAGCATCCGGCAGGCCAAATCAAAGGGCACCAGATGGCTAAGGATGTCTTCGCCCTCGTCCGCATGGCCGCCCAACCCCGCCACCGTGTCGGGCAGATCGGCGATTCCCAGATAGGAAAACAAGACCTGCGCAATGCCGCCGGGCGTGGGGTAATAGCGCCCGATGAAATGCAGTTGGCCAAGGGTCAGCTTCGCCTCTTCACGGGCCTCGCGGCGGGCGGTTGCCTCGATGCTTTCGCCCGCGTCGATGATGCCCGCAATGGGTTCCAGCAACCAAGGCGAGGCGTCGCCGTGGGCGTAGGGGCCCATGCGGAACTGTTCCACCAACAAGATGCGATCACGCACCGGATCATAGGGCAGAACGGTCACGGCATCGGCCACCCGATAGACCGAGCGGCTGATCGGCCCCTGCGTGGCCCCGTCAAAGCGGCGATGGGTCAGGCTGCGTTCTTCGGTGTTGAAGAAGCCGTCGTGAATGTGATGCGTGCCCTTCTCGGCCACGTCATCGCGGGTCATTCCGGCACCTACATGGCCCGGCCTGCGCCACCGCCCGGCCCGCACAGTGGCTTCGGCGCGGGCGCGGATAATGCCGAACCGACGCCCGACGTCCAGCGGGTCCTGGCTGCCCATCTGGCGCATCACCTCGGCGGCGGCGTTCACCTGTATCTCACCCCATTGGCGGGCCCAAGTGGGCAAAGACCAATCTTCCCCGGGCTCCCCGGCCTGTTCGGGCGGAAACCATGCCTCTGCATCAATTTCAGTCTCATCCCAAATCACCCTTACCGGGCGGCGGGTATAGCCAAAACAGGCCTCGTAGAAATCGAGCCGCAGAAGCGATTGCGGCTCTGGGATAATAAGTGCGCCCTCGGCGGCGGTATCGTCGCGTTCTTCCAGCATCGGCCAGGACTTGCCCGCCACCCAAGCCGCCCTGTAGCCGGGTAGACGCGCCGGTTCCATCCGTGTCTCTACCCCGGCAACAAGGTCCAGAAGCGGAGCGTGGCACAGGGTGCCAAACAGAAAAATCGGGGTCATTTAGCGCCACGCTTTCGCGGCGAGTTCTGTCAGGAAGCCGCCAATTAGCCCGCCCACAAGCAGCACGCCCCAGACGCCGGGGGTCAGAGATTGCAGGAAATACTCTAGGAACAACTCCATCGTGGCAGTGACCGCCTCTCCGGGGTTGTCATAGCGCAGATCGGCCGAGCGCATGAACATCGTCCGCAACGCAAACAGCGACAGTCCAAAAAACGCAATCTGGGCTCCCGTGCGCATCCCATTCGACAAAGCTCTGCTGATGCCTGCGCCCGCGCGGTTGCCCATCACCACCCAGCCTTGCCAGAAGCCGATCACCGCGATCGTGATGTTGAAATAGGTCGCCGATGTTTCCGGCGGAAACGTCAGTTTCGCCTGCATCGCCGCCAGATAGGCGACCGCGAAGAAAAGAAAACCGCCAGCCAGTTTCGCCCCTGTAGGCATAATCGCGTCCCTGTCCCGTTGCGCCCGGACCTGCCGACTATGCGGCATCCGTGTTGGGGGCAATTTCGAAGATGAACGGGTTTTGCGCAAGGGTCGCGCGCTCTATCGCTTTGGTGGGGTGGCCAATAAGACTCACCTTCCACGGCGGCGCTTCAGCCAGCCTGCGGCCTGCCCTTGTAGGCTTCCAGCGCCCTTGCTCTCCCCTCGGCGGCACTGACGATTGGCTTTGCCGGGTAGCCCATATCGGGCGACAGGTCCCAAGATCGCGGCACTGCCTCAAAGTAATCCAGCGCCGTTTCCAGCGCTGGTTGCGTCGTCTCGGCCAGCCATCTCATGCGGTAGCGGCCCGCCTTGTCGAACTTCTCGGCTTGAGTTTCAGGGTTAAAGACGCGGAAGAACGGCGTCGCGTCGGGGCCAGAGCCCGCCGACCATTGCCACCCCATCGCGTTGCTGGCCGGGTCCCAGTCCACCAAACAATCTGCAAACCAGTCGAGGCCGATTTTCCAGTGACACATCAGGTGCTTGGTCAGGTAAGAGGCCACCAGCATCCGCGCCCGATTGTGCATTCGACCCGTCACATACATCTCGCGCATGGCGGCATCGACCACCGGCATCCCGGTGCGCCCCTGCTTCCAGGCGATCACTTCCTTGCTGTCGGCGTCGGTGTTCCAAGGAAACGCATCCCATTCCTCGCGCCAGTTGGCGTGGGTGATACGCGGTGTGTGGTAGACCAGATGATAGGCAAAATCGCGCCAGACCACTTCTTTCAGGAAAGTTTCTGCGCCCGATTTCCCCTCGGCCATGGCGCGCTGACCCGCGTGCCAGCACTGGCGGGCGCTAATTTCGCCGTAGGTCAGGTTCTCTGACAGAAGCGAGGTGCCGTTCTTCGCCAGATTGTCCCGTGCATCGGCATAGTCACCGATCCCGTGGGCTATGAAGGCCCCAAGACGCCCCTGCGCTGCCGCTTCGCCTACATTCAAATGCGGTTCCACCACCCGAGCGCCCCGGTTCATCGCCGCGCCAAGCTGCCAATCCTCCAGCGTGTCCGAGGCAGGCCACGTCGCGGGTGCGTGAATTTTCGGTGCGGGCAGAACATCACCGGGCGAGCGGTCACGCACGGCCTTCCAGAACGGTGTGTAGACTTTGTAGAAGCCGCCGGTCTTGGTCTCCACCGTCCAAGGTTCAAACAAGACGTGGCCTTTGTGGCTAACTGCCTCGATCCCGTCGTCCTTCAAGCCCGCCTTCACCGCCTCATCGCGATTGCGGCTTTCAGGATCATAGAGCCGGTTCCAATGCACCGCCCCTGCCCCTACGTCGGCGATAACGGCCCGAAGGGTCGGCAGAGCAGCCCCTTGCCGCAGGATCAGCCTTGATCCGGCAGCGCGAAGCGCCGCATCGAACGCCGCAAGCCCAAGGCCCAATCGCCACAACGGAGCCGCGCCCAAATCGGCCGCAACCTCGTCGTAGATGAACACAGGAACCACGGCACCGCTCGCGCAAGCCGCCACCATGGCCGGATTGTCCGACAAACGGAAATCCCGCCTTACCCAATAGAGTGATGTCATGCGCCGCCCTCCTTAGGCGGAAGCTAGGGCGTGCGGCGCAGGGTCAAGGGGTCAGGGCGCTTCAATCAGCACCAAATCTCGCTCGGACGCGCCCGTCGCGTGGGTCATCGCCTCCTGATACTCGGGGGACTCGTAGCAGGCATTCGCTGCCTCAAGCGAAGGGAACACCGCCACGACGTTGCGTGGATGCGCCCGCCCCTCTTTCTGGATCGCCTTACCGCCGCGGGCCAGGAAACAGCCGCCATGGGCGGTGATCGCATCGGTCGCCAGCGCCGCATATTTCGAATAGGCCGCCTCGTCGGTGACGGTGACATGGGCAATCCAATAGGCTTGGGGCATCTTGTTTTCCTTTATGTTGTCTGAGCCAGTACGGCCTTCGCGGCTGCAATTGCGGCATCGGCGTTCTCTGCGCTGGCCCCGCCACCTTGGGCAAAGTCCGGGCGACCACCGCCGCCCTTGCCGCCCAGTTCGGCCACAGCCGCGCGAACCAGATCCACGGCGCTGATCTTGCCTTTCAGATCATCGGTGACGCCTGCCGCAACAGCCGCCTTACCGCCCGTGTCGGCCACCAGCAGCACCGCGCCCGACCCCAGACGCGCCTTATGCTCGTCCACGATCCCGGCCAGGTCCTTGCCTGTCACGCCGCTCAGCGCTTGGCCGTGGAAGTTAATGCCGTTAACGGCTTCTGCTTCGGCAGCCTGCGCGCCGCCCGCCATGGCCAATTCCCGGCGTAGCTGCGCCACTTCGTTTTCCAGCTTCTTGCGGTCGTCCTTCAGGGCCTTTACTCGATCCATCACGTCGTCAGGTTGAGCGTTCAGCTCAAGCGCCAAAGCGCCCATACGGCTGTCTTGCGCGCTGAGATAGTCGAACGCGGCGGGGCCTGTCAGCGCCTCGATCCGGCGCACACCAGCGCTCGACGCGCTGTCACCAAGCGTCACGAAAACACCGATATCGCCGGTCCGCTGCACATGGGTGCCGCCGCACAACTCCAACGAATATGTGTCGCCCGATGTGCCCTTGCCCGATCCGGCCTGCGCCCCCATGGAGACCACGCGCACCTCGTCGCCGTATTTCTCACCGAACAGCGCCTGAGCGCCCAGATCGCGGGCGTCATCGGGCGTCATGATCCGTGTTTCCACCGCGCCGTTTTGGCGGATGAATTCGTTCACCTCAGCCTCAACAGCCGCCAGTTCTTCGCGCGACAATGCCTTGCCGTGGCTGAAGTCAAACCGCAGCCGGTCCGGCGCGTTGAGAGAGCCCCGTTGCGCAACGTGATCGCCAAGGGCGCGACGCAGCGCCTCGTGCAGCAAGTGCGTGGCCGAGTGGTTGGCGCGGATTGTCGTGCGTCGGGCGTGATCGACGGTCAATTCCGCCCCTTGGCCCACCTTGATTTCGCCCTCAGTCACATCGCCGATATGCAGGAAAACGTCCGCCACCTTGCGCGTGTCCGTCACTGTCACGACGCCGCTTTCGGTGCGAATAAGCCCCGTGTCGCCGACTTGCCCGCCAGATTCCGCGTAGAACGGCGTCTGGTTCGTGACCACGGTGACGCTACCCTTGGCCGCATCTACTTGGGTGCCGTCTTGCACCAGCGCCAACACTTGGCCCTCGGCCACTTCCGTGTCGTAGCCGAGGAACTCTGTCACGCCGTTTTTCTCTGCAATATCAAACCAGATCGTGGCATCCGCCGCGTCGCCCGAGCCGCTCCATGCGGCCCGCGCCTTGGCCTTTTGCTCGGCCATGGCGGTGTCGAACCCTTCGGTATCCACCGCGCGGCCCTGCTCGCGCAGGGCGTCTTGGGTCAGATCGAGCGGGAAGCCATAGGTGTCGTAAAGCTTGAACGCCGCCTCGCCGGGCAGGTTGCCGCCCTCGGGCAGTTTGGACACTTCATCGTCCAGCAATTTCAGGCCGCGATCGAGCGTCTGGCGGAAGCGTTCTTCCTCCAGCTTCAGGGTCTCGGTGATAAGCGATTGCGCTTGGCCGAGTTCCGCGTATGCCTGCCCCATCTGGCTGACCAAAGCCGGCACAAGGCGGTACATCAGCGGGTCTTTCGCGCCCAAAAGATGCGCGTGGCGCATGGCGCGGCGCATGATCCGGCGCAGCACATAACCGCGCCCGTCGTTGGAGGGCATTACGCCATCGGCAATCAGGAACGAGGTCGAGCGCAGGTGATCGGCGATCACCCGGTGGTGCACGTTCTGATCCCCGTCCAAATCGGTGGAGGACGCATGGGCCGAAGCCTCCATCAACGCGCGCATCGTGTCGGTATCGTAGTTATCGTGGCTGCCTTGCAGCAACGCGCCGATCCGCTCCAACCCCATGCCGGTGTCGATCGACTGCATGTCCAGTGGCACCATCGAGCCATCGGCGAACTGCTCGTTCTGCATGAAGACGATGTTCCAGATCTCAATGAACCGGTCGCCGTCTTCTTCGGGCGAGCCCGGAGGGCCACCCCAGATATGCTCCCCATGGTCATAGAAAATCTCGGTGCATGGACCGCAGGGCCCCGTGGGCCCCATCTGCCAGAAGTTATCGTTTGTGGCGATGCGGATAATCCGCGCCTCGGGCACGCCGACCTTTTTCCAGATATCAAACGCCTCGTCGTCGGTATGGTAAACCGTCACGTAAAGGCGGTCTTTGGCCAAGCCGAAATCGTTTGTAATCAGCTCCCACGCGTAGCGGATCGCGTCTTCCTTAAAGTAGTCGCCAAAGCTGAAGTTGCCGAGCATCTCGAAAAACGTGTGATGGCGGGCTGTGTAGCCGACGTTATCAAGGTCGTTGTGCTTGCCGCCCGCGCGCACGCATTTCTGGCTAGAGGTGGCGCGGACATAGTCGCGCTTCTCGACCCCGGTAAACAGGTTCTTGAACTGCACCATGCCCGAGTTCACGAACATCAACGTCGGGTCGTTGCGCGGCACCAGCGGGCTGGAGGGGACAACTTCGTGCCCCTGCCGCCCAAAGTAATCAAGAAAGGTGGAGCGGATATCGTTAAGGCTGGTCATGGCGCGGCGGTTCCAAAGCTAGAGGTGCGGCGCATGATGTAACCCTGCCCCGCGCCCCTGTCCATGTTCCCTTCGCGAAAAAGGCTGCGCGTGTCGCGCACGAAAAAGGGCGGCCCGTGAAGGCCACCCTTTCCCCGGATATTCTCCTGCTCGGGGTGGGACCGATCAGGGGGGTGGATTTCAGCAGTCACCCATCTGCGACTTGCGGTGATTTACGCGTCGTCTTCCACCATATCGGGATCGTCTTTATCCATATCGAAGTCGAGCCCGTGGGCGGCGCGAATCTTGTCTTCGATCTCATGGGCGATCTTGGGATTGTCGCGCATGAATTGCTTGGCGTTCTCGCGGCCTTGGCCCACGCGTTCATCCCCGTAGGAGAACCAGCTGCCGGATTTTTCAACAATGCCCGCTTTCACGCCCATGTCGATCAGCTCACCCATCTTCGAAATGCCTTCGCCGTACATGATGTCAAATTCCACCTGCTTAAACGGCGGCGCGACTTTGTTTTTAACGACCTTAACCCTTGTGGCGTTGCCCACGACCTCATCCCGATCCTTGATCGCGCCGATGCGGCGGATGTCCAACCGGACGGAGGAATAGAACTTCAGCGCGTTGCCGCCTGTCGTTGTCTCGGGCGAGCCGAACATGACGCCGATCTTCATGCGGATTTGGTTAATGAAGATGACCATACAGCCGGAACGGTTGATCGAGCCGGTCAATTTGCGCATTGCCTGAGACATCAGGCGGGCGTGAACACCGACCGAGCTGTCGCCCATGTCGCCCTCAAGCTCGGACTTCGGCGTCAGTGCCGCGACCGAGTCGACGATAACCATGCTTACCGCGCCGGAACGAACCAGCGTATCGACAATCTCCAACGCCTGTTCGCCAGTGTCAGGCTGCGAGATCAGCAACTCATCCAGATCAACGCCCAACTTCCGCGCGTATTGTGGGTCTAGCGCGTGTTCCGCATCCACAAAGGCACAAACCCCGCCCTTCTTCTGCTCTTCCGCGACCGCGTGAAGCGTCAGCGTGGTCTTGCCCGAGCTTTCGGGGCCATAGATTTCAACGATCCGCCCCTTGGGCAGGCCACCAATCCCCAAGGCGATATCCAGCCCGAGAGATCCGGTTGAGGTTGACTCAATCTCTTGGATGGCATTCTCGCCGCCCAATTTCATGATGGAACCCTTGCCAAACTGGCGTTCAATCTGCGCCAATGCGCTATCGAGGGCTTTTTGCTTATCTGCTGATTTACGATCGGTCATGTCGAGAAGGTTCGCCGTTGCCATGGAATTCACGTCCTTATGTCACGCCGCAGGGTCTGGCGGCAATGGGGCCGGTTGGGGAAGCGCCCTTGGGTCCGGCAATATTTTGTTCTACTCTTGTTCTCGCCTTGGGTACTAAACAAAACGAGAACAAATCAAGTTAAATCTTCTATGCTGTGATCTTTCACGGTGAGGCGTTAACAATCGGTTACGATTGGACGGAAAAATGAGGAAAGCGGCCCATGTTAGTGTTCTGGAAGGCGCGGCTGGTGCTTTTGGCGGTCCCGAAGACAGGGACGACGGCGCTGGAACAAGCGCTGTTGCCCTATGCGGATTCAGCAATTCTCAACCCGCCGCAGCAAAAGCATTGCACCGTTCGGCGCTACCGGAACCAAGTGCAGAAGTTTTTTGAGCAGCGCGGTCAGCGAAAGCTCGAGCTGATGGCCGTGGTCCGCGAACCCGTCGGATGGCTTTCCAGCTGGTATCGTTACCGGGCCCGCGACGACATTCGCGGTAGCGCTAATTCTACCGCCGAGATCAGCTTTGATGACTTCGTGGACGCTTGGCTGCAAGAGTCTCCGCCGGAGTTCGCCAAGGTTGGGCGTCAATCGCGCTTTGTGGCTGAGGAGGATGGATCGCTTGGTGTGGACCATCTGTTTCGCCATGACCAATTGGACCGCGCCGTGGCGTTTCTGGAAGGGCGGATCAACGGAAAGCTGGAGGTCGGCCGCAGTAACGTATCCCCTGTTCGCGACGTCGGTCTAAGCCCAGAGATGGAGGCAAGATTGCGAACGGAAGCCCCCGAGGAATTCGCCCTGTGGGAGCAATTGGGCGGCGAGCCACTCTAGTGCAATTGCTGCCGCACAGTTTCCGTCAGGTCGGTTAGCGAAAACGGTTTCGGCAAGAAGACCGAACCCGGAACGCCAATTGATCCCCCCTCCATCGCATCTTCCGCGTAGCCCGACACGAACACCACCTTGGTTGCCGGGCGCTCTTTCAGCGCTTCGCGTACCCATGAGGGGCCGTCCATGCCCGGCATGATGACGTCCGTCACGAATAGATCGATCTCCAGCGTGTCATCGGACAAGGTTTCCAACGCCTCTTCGGCGCAGGCGGCTTCAAGAACCGTGTAGCCCCGAAGCCGCAACGCCCGAGAGGCGAAGGCGCGGACCGGCGCCTCATCTTCCACCAACAATACCACGCTGGGGCGGCCGTCGCTGGTTGGATCGGTGATCTCCGTCGCCTTGGCTTCGATAACGTCAGTTGGTTCTTGTAGATTGGCCTTCGCATGGGCGGGAATGTAAATTGTGAACGTGGTGCCCGAGCCCACGACGCTATCCACGAAGATGTAGCCGCCGGTTTGCTTAATGATGCCATACGCCATCGAGAGTCCGAGGCCCGTCCCCTCCCCAGTTCGTTTCGTGGTGAAGAACGGTTCGAAAATTCGGTTCAATTTGTCGGCAGGAATGCCATGCCCGTGGTCGCGCACGCGGATCGTCACATAGGACCCGTTGGGCACGATCACCTGGTCACGGGCCATGGGCGAGGTCAGATGCACCATGCGCGTTTCAACCCGAACCTCGCCACCATCAGGCATTGCATCACGGGCGTTCACCACGAGGTTCATGATTACTTGATCCAACTGCCGCCGGTCCGCCCGAATGGGTTGTAAGTCCGGGTCGTTGGACAAGGACAGTGAGATCTTCTCCCCCACGAGGCGGTTGAGAAGATGTGTCAATTCACTGATAGAATCGCTGAGATCCATAACCTCTGGCTCTAGCGTCTGTTTGCGAGAGAACGCCAAAAGTTGCCCCACAAGACTCGCGGCGCGGTTGGCGTTCTGGTTAATCTGAACCAGATCCGCATAATCGGGATCGCCCTGATCGTGGCGCAGCAGAAGCAGATCACAATGGCCGGTGATCGCGGTGAGCAGGTTGTTAAAGTCATGGGCCACGCCGCCAGCAAGCTCGCCAATCGCCTGCATTTTCTGGCTTTGAACAAACTGCTGTTCCAGGTTCTTCAACTCGGTCGCGTCGTGTAGCACGGCCAATAATGATGGCCCCGTGCCATCCACAATCCGACTTAGGGAAATCTGCAAGAAAGTCTCATCCTTGCGCTGCTTGGCTCGCGCCACTTCTGAACGGTTCGGCACCCTTTCGGCCAAGGAATCTGCGACCCAGTCGCCCACGGGGCGGCCCAGGTTTTCCACGAATTGCGACATCGGGCCCGTGGCCGATGCCTCGATCCCCAAAAGAGCTTGGGCGCGGTAGTTGGAGGCCAAGACCTCTCCGTCCGCGCTGATATGCAAGAGCGCTACAGGCAGCGACTCAAAGGCCCGCGCAGCGACCGAGGCGGCGGGCGGCTCGGACAGGCCGGGGACGGCATAAACCTCTCGGCGGCCGTCCTTGGAGGGGACAACAATAGGAATAACCTCAATACTGCCGTCCACGCCCGAAAGACTGGAGCGTCTGCCCGCCACAAGTGGTTGATCTGGAAACACATCTTCAAAGGTCGTTGCACGACGGCCCAGGACTTCGCGCATCGCGGAATTCATCGACAGCACGGTGTCATTGTGACTGACCACCATCATCGGCAAACCGATCCATTCCCCATGGCGAGAGTTGGCATCTGCCATGTCGTCCATACGCCAAATCACGCCGCCGTTTAGCCGATGCGCCGCCAAGCGCACTGTCCCGCGCGGCGTCACTACGATTTCATGGGCAGAAGGGCGGCGGCCAAGGGCGGTTTCCTGCCGAAACACCACCGCCGCTGCATTGGGCAATACGCCCGCAATTGCCCGTGCCATGGGCTGGCCCAACCGGTCGCCAAACCGACGTTCTGCCGCCGCATTTTGCAAGACAATCGCGCCGTCTTCGTCGGTGCAGAAACACGGCGCAGGATCATGGTGTATTAAGGAAAAGGCCGCTTGAAACGTATTCTGAAGCCGCCACATGCGCCAAATATCGCGCAAAGCAACCAAACCCGCCGCAGCTAAAAAACCACCGGTCGCGGCCATCAGGCCAAAGCGCAGCTCAGCCCCTGGTGCCAAAAGCGTCGCGCCCCCCGCGACAACGCCTAGGACCAGTAGCACAACTGGCTGAACAAACGGTTTTATTCCCCGTGCGTCCTTAATGACCCGATCAGCCGTTTCGTCTGTCACAGTCTCAATCGCTTTCCAAAGGTCAGAGGCACCGTCCCGAAACGGCCCTCTCCATCATCCTAAGGGTTTCGACCAAAAGAGTTAAATTAACCTTAAGATTACCTATAAACGAGCCTGTCGGAAAATGCGCCTTTTGGCTAGGGAATGTCGCGCACCAGTTCTGCCGAAAAGAACCCGTCAGAGGCTGTCAAAGGCGTATCGACATGGATGGCACCTGCGCTCCAGCCCTTGTGCCGGACCAAAAACGCGGCAACTTGCGCTTCATTTTCAGCTTCAAACAACGAGCACGTCATGTAAATCAGACGTCCCCCAGCGGCCACAACCTTTGCCGCCTCATCCAATATCTCAGCCTGCGTTTCGACCAGATTTTCGAGGGCTTCCGGCGTAAGTCGCCACTTCGCCTCCGGGTCACGCCGCCATGTGCCAGACCCGGAACAGGGCACATCTGTGACCACCAGATCAAATGGCGCACGGCCCGCGATTTCGCAGGTTTCAACAGGCGTGATCCGAACCCCGGCCCGCTCGGCCCGCGGCGCCAGATCGGCCATACGTTGAGGCAGGGCGTCATGGGCAAAAAGCCTGGCATTACAACAATCTGCAATCGCCAGAGCCTTGCCCCCGCCCCCCGCGCAATAGTCAAGAATTGTGCCGTTGTCCCGCCAGTTAACTCGCCCAATTGCCGCTTGCACCGACAAGTCCTGCGGCTCCACCAGACCATTCATATAGGCCATGGTTTGCCGCAACCGTCGCGCGCCTTCCGTCACTTCTAGCGCGGTCGCAATATTGGGGTGCGCGCGGCAGGTCAGGCCATCGCCTTCAAGAGCCTCCTGCGCTGCCTCTCGGGTGCCGAGACGAAGGTTAACCCGCAGCCATAACGGTGCCCGTTGCGTGAAGGTTTGCAGCAGGTCTGGCAGGGCCTCACCTGCGCGGGCCTCCAACAGGGGCAAGGTCCAATCGGGCACGTTCAAAGCGGGATCAACGGCGCTATGTTCCGCGCGCCTTTCCGCCTCGGACAGCGGTTCTGGCGCGTGCCCAATGCCCGAGAATACCGCGTCGATATCCGCGCCCTGCGCCCGTATCAACCCAAGGATCAACCCGCGTCCAGTGGCGTCCCCCAAGGCCGCGCAAACGCCCTTTTGGCGCAACACGTCATAGACATGATCGCGCACCGACGCCCGGTCCTTGGAGCCCGCATACCGCGCCCCTCGTGCCCAACGGGTCAGGGCCTGCTCTACGGGTATCCCGCTTAGCCAAGCCTCCAAAACCTCTATCGCTGCCGAATATCGTGCCGCAGGTTGCATCTTAATCCACCACTTTAACTACAGCACGTAACGCCCTTATCCAGCGCGATAATTCGGGCTTTCACGGGTGATCTGGACATCATGCACATGGCTTTCTTTCAGGCCAGAACCGGTGATGCGCACGAACTGACAGTTCGACCGCATTTCGTCCACCGTCGCACTACCCGTGTAGCCCATGGCTGCCCGCAGACCACCGATCAACTGATGCACGACCGCGCCCGCAGAGCCCTTGTAAGGCACCTGCCCCTCGATCCCTTCCGGAACCAGTTTGTCGCTGGCTGCATCCTTCTGGAAATACCGATCGGCAGAGCCGCGGGCCATGGCGCCAAGGCTGCCCATGCCACGGTAAGATTTGAACGAGCGACCCTGATACAAGATCACCTCTCCGGGGCTTTCATCGGTGCCCGCGATCATGCTGCCGACCATGGCGCAATGGGCCCCCGCCGCGATTGCCTTGGCGAAATCGCCCGAGAACTTGATGCCCCCATCGGCGATCACCGGCGTATCGCCTGCCGCCTCGGCACAATCCGAGATCGCAGTCAGTTGCGGCACACCAACGCCCGCCACAATACGCGTGGTGCAGATCGAGCCCGGCCCGATCCCCACTTTCACAGCATCGGCTCCGGCGCCGATCAACGCGCGCGTGGCTTCCCCGGTGGCAACATTACCCGCCACCACCTGCACTTCATTGGACAGGGATTTTACCCGCTCCACCGCCTTGGCCACGCCCTCAGAATGGCCGTGGGCCGTGTCGATCACGATCAGGTCGCAGCCCGCCTCGATCAGCGCTTGCGATCTCTCGAAGCCCGCGTCGCCCACAGTGGTCGCTGCTGCCACCCGCAAACGGCCCAACGGGTCCTTACACGCCTGTGGGTTGAGCACCGCCTGCTCCGTATCTTTCAACGTCAGAAGGCCCGTCAACGCGCCCTCCCCGTCGGTAATCAGTAGCTTCTCAATCCGGCGTGCGCGCATCAGGCTAATCGCCTCATCGCGGTCCGCCGGTTCACGCAGCACGGCCAGATCGTCCGAGGTCATCATCGCCGCAACGGGCGTCGCATCATCTTGGGCAAACCGCATATCTCTGTTGGTCACGATCCCCAGAACCCGGCGGTTTTCATCCACCACCGGAAAGCCCGAAAAGCCATAGCGCTCCATCAATGCCTTCGCGTCGGCCAATGTCTGATCCGGCGTTAGCGTGACGGGGGAATAGACGATCCCGCTCTCAAACCGCTTAACGCGGCGCACTTCGCGGGCCTGCTGGTCGATATCAAGGTTACGGTGAATAACGCCCATGCCACCGGCCTGCGCCATGGCAATCGCCATGCGGGCTTCGGTCACAGTATCCATGGCGGAACTCAGCAACGGAATGTTGAGAGAGATGCTTTTGGTCACTCGCGTACGCGTATCGGCGTCCGACGGCAGGACCGAGGATTTGCCGGGAACCAGCAGAACATCATCGAATGTGAGGGCCTCGCGAATCTCCATCTGGGTGCTCCTTGGAGGGGATGTCGGTTGGCACGTCGCTATCCCATGGGGGGGACTTAGGGGCAAGACCTAAATCTGGTGCAATTTATGCCTCGTCCCCCTCACGGCCCCGATAGCCTGTGGCCACAACGAACTTCTCGGAACTGTCCGCGCGGGACGCGCCCGGCTTCACATTGGCCACCTTTTTGAAACGCTGCTTCAACAATGCCTGCAACGTGCCCTCGGCCCCGCCGGCCAAGACCTTGGCCACAAAGGTGCCACCGGGCTCCAACACGTCGAATGCCAACTCCGCGGCCGCCTCGCACAACGCCATGATCCGCATGTGATCGGTCTGCTTATGCCCCGATGCCGACGCCGCCATATCGCTCATCACCACATCAGCCCGCCCGCCAAGCCATTCCTTAACCTTCAGGTCCGCGTCATCTTCCATGAAGTCGAGCTGATGCAATTCGCACCCCGCAATCGGCTCCATCTCTTGCAAATCGAGCCCAATAATCCGCCCAACGGCTTTGCCAGACTTCTCCCCCAAAGCGTTCACGCGCTTTACCGCAACCTGACACCATCCGCCCGGCGCACAGCCCAAATCCACGACCCTCGCGCCCGGCACAAGGAAACGGTACTTGTCGTCCAAATCAATAATCTTGTAAGCCGCCCGCCCCCGGTAACCATCGCGCTTGGCGGCGGCCACATAAGGGTCGTTCAGTTGCCGCTCCAACCACCGGGTCGAACTCAACTTGCGACCCCTCGCGGTCTTCACCTTAACCTTCAAATCGCGCTGCCCGCGCCCGCTCGTGTTCTTAACCATCGCCTAAACCCTCGCGCCTACGCGCTCTTTCATCTTGGCAAATACAACTCATGTGCGCCGTATCAACCCAATCTGTCCCATGACAATTACTAACAGGCTCCGCCACCCGCCCCGCCAAATTTTCGTAGAAAATTTGCACGCGCGATGACGCAGTCAGCGCAAAACCTCAGTAAGGCCCATCTTCCAGAACCCCGTCCCGGCTCATCTGCGCGTACAACAAGCCCTCTCTGAGCCCCCTGTCCGCCACCGACAACCGGTCCGTCGGCCAGGCCCGCAACAGCGCCTGCAAAATCGCCGCCCCAGACATGATCAACGTCTGCCTGTCCCGCCCGATCCTCGGATCTCTGCGCCGCCCATCGGGGCCCAGCGCCAGATAGCCATTGATAACCGTATCAATCTGGGTGGAGGTCATCCGCAATCCATCCACCTTGTTGCGGTCATACCGACGCAACCCAAGGTGCGATGCCGCCACCGTCGTCACCGTCCCGCTGGTTCCGATAATCTGGAACCCCTCCAGCGTCTGTTCTGCCGCGTCCGTATAGGGCGAAAACTCTGCCAATTGCTCTTCAAAATACCACGACATCAATGCAAACCGCGCCCCATCGTCGGTCACATCGTCATACATATCCTTCAGGGTCGCCACGCCCAGCGGGATCGAGATCCAATCCACAACCTTCGCCCTGGGGAAAATGCTGTCGTCGTAGTCAAACCCCTGATGCAGGCGCATAATCGCCTTGGGCCGCTCCAGCTTGGGCACCCGGCTTAGGTCAATCCACACCAATTCGGTGGAGCCGCCGCCGATATCAACGACCAGCAGTTGCTCGGTCCGCGTGGATACAAGGGGTGCGCAGGACACGACCGCCAACTGCGCTTCCTCTTCGGGCTTGATGATCTCCAACTCAAGACCCGTCTCTCGCTTCACCAAACTGATGAACTCCGACCCGTTCACCGCACGGCGACAGGCCTCCGTGGCTACCAGCCGGGCCCGCTCAATCTCGACCCGGTGCTTGGACAACTTCTTTTGGCAAATCTTCAACGCACCCACAGCGCGGGCCATGGAAGCGCGGCTCATCCGGCCCGAGGCTTCCAACCCCTGCCCCAACTGCACAGATTTGGAGAACGAATCCACCACATGCAGCTGGCTCCCCTTGGGTTGCGCAATCAGCATCCGGCACGAATTTGTACCCAAATCCAACGCTGCGTATAGATCATCGGGATCGGGGCCACTCTTGTGACTTTGGGCGGGGGGCGGGGTGCGCCGTTCAACAGTCGGGGCCGCGCCCGGCTCTCCTTTCGGGATCACGGGGGCGACAGGTCTGGGGAACGGGCCATCTCCACCGGGGCGCTTTTGCGACATCGGGCTGGGGCCTTTCCGATTTGAGTTGCCTCCAGCCTATCTGGTTCACCTGTTTCAAACAATGGGCCAGATCGCCTGTCCCCCCGTGTCGCCGCCGAACTGCGCCCCTCCCTCCCCGTTCCCTCATGAAGATGATGAAGAATATGGGCCGCGCCCCCTCTGGCCTGCGTGATGGCGGGGCGACTATGGTGCGCCTCAGGGCAAGCAGGTCGTTTTGACAGCCCTTGATGTCGAAAACAGGCCCAACACGGCGTGATCCGCCGCCTATGGTGCCAAGAACAGGGCCGGATTCGGGCCCCAACACCGGAGAGTTCATCATGCCCGCTATCACCCATGTTTTCTGGCGCGATATTCCCGCGCAGGTGATTGTCGGGAAAGGCCGCTCTGGGGCGAAAATGCCTTTGCCAGAACGCTTTGAACAAGCCATCGACCGCGCGGCGATGAAGGTCGGGGCCAAGGACGATGACGCCTATCTGGCCGGGTTTCACCGGGTTGTTGTGGGCGAGGTCGACGGTGACCTGAAAGAAGCCGCCACCGCCGAGGCGGCCAAGCTTGATGCCGCCTACGACAATGACCGGCTGAAAGTTCTGATCAACGCCGAAGGGTATGACCCTTCCAAACCTGCTTAATCCCTTGACCACCCTCCGGGAGTTCTTCATGGCCCTTCTCAATTTCCGCAAGTCCGCCCCCGCCCCCACGGCTTCCAATGCCGCTATGGAGGCGCTCCTGAAGGGCTATTCCATCGAGGTCATGCCCCGCACTGCCGAGAAGGTGGACGATTTCCGCCATTACCTGCCCGCCGGGACCCGCGTCTACATCGCCCATATCGACGGCACTCCAATCGATGATATGGTCGCCACGGCAAAACGCGTTCGCGCCGAGGGCTACGAGCCGATGCCCCATTTCGCCGCCCGCTCCATTCCGGATCAGGCGACGCTGGCCAATTGGATCGCGCGCTACCAAGGGGAAGCAGACGTTCGCCAAGGTCTGATCCTTGCAGGCGGCATCAGCGAGCCACGGGGCGATTTCCACGCCTCAATGCAACTGCTGGAAACGGGTCTGTTCGACAAAGCCGGTTTCACCCACCTACACGTCGCAGGTCACCCCGAGGGCAACCGTGACATCGACCCGACCGGCGACGCGGGCGTGATGGAGGCCTTGCGTTGGAAGCAGGCGTTCAACGAGCGCTCTGACGCCTCCATGGCTATGGCGACGCAATTCGCGTTCGAGGCGGGCCCCGTCATCGCGTGGGCGGAACGCCTGGCCGCTGAAGGCATCACTCTTCCCATCCATTTGGGCATCGCGGGTCCAGGCAAGTTGCAAACGCTCATCAAGTTCGCCATTGCCTGCGGTGTCGGCAATTCCCTGCAAGTGCTGCAAAAGCGCGCCAAGGATGTCACCAAACTTCTGATGCCGTTTGAGCCCACTGACATCCTGGCCGAACTGGCAACCTACAAGGCCGCCAACCCCGACAGCCTGATCCAATCCATCCACTTCTTCCCCCTTGGCGGCATTAAGACTAACGCCAATTGGGCCATCGCCAATGGCGGTGCCTCTGCGGCGCCCGTGGCTCCTCTACCTGAAAGCAAATAAATGACCCGCACTGTTATCGAGTCGAAGACCAAAACCACCGTGATCGGCTTCGACGAGCCCTTCTGCGTTATCGGTGAGCGGATCAATCCGACGGGCCGCAAGATCCTGAACCAAGAGCTTGAGAACGGCGATTTCAGCCGCGTGGAGGCCGATGCCCTCGCCCAAGTCGCCGCCGGCGCCACGGTGCTGGATGTCAACTCAGGCGCTGTTTTCTCGGGCAAGATGGCCGAAGACCCGCGCTATGCGGACAACAACTTTGTTGAGCCGCCCCTGATGAAACGGCTGATCGAGGTCGTGCAGGCCGTCACCGATTGCCCCCTGTGCATTGACAGCTCCGTTCCCGGCGCGCTGGAGGCCGGTCTTGCCGCCGCCGAAGGGCGCCCGCTCCTAAATTCCGTGACTGGCGAGGAAGAACGGCTGGAACTGGTTTTGCCGCTCGTCGCTAAATACAATGTCCCCGTTGTGGCGATTTCCAACGATGATACCGGCATTTCCGAAGACCCTGATGTGCGCTTTGCCGTCGCCAAGAAGATAGTCGAGCGTGCCGCCGATTTCGGCATCCCCGCCCATGACATCGTCGTGGACCCCCTGGTCATGCCCATCGGCGCGATGGCCACGGCGGGGCACCAAGTGTTCACCCTCGTGCGCCGATTGCGCGAGGAATTGGGCGTGAACACTACCTGCGGCGCGTCCAACATCTCTTTCGGGCTGCCCAATCGCCACGGCATCAATAACGCCTTCCTGCCCATGGCGTTTTCCGCTGGCATGACTTCGGCCATCATGAACCCCGTTGCTCTTCCCGTCGGCCCCAAGAAGATCGCCGAAAAGAAGGCGCTGGTAGAGGCTGCGGGCGTGGTCCTGCCTGAAGACATGGATGATGAGGCCTTCGTCAAACTCTTCGGAATGGGCTCCACCAAGCCGCGCGCCGGCAAAGAGATGGAGGCAATCCGCGCCGCCAACTTTCTGCTTAACCACGATGACGGTGGCGGCGCATGGATCACTTTCAACAAAGATCCCGATGCCGCGCCCCGCAGGGGTCGTGCAGGCGGGCGTCGCGGACGCGGCTAAGTTCTTGGGTAAGGGTGTGTTAACCAGAATCGCAGCAGGATGCGGGGATGCATATGCGCCCCGCCATCCCGCTCCCCTCCGCCCCTTGGGTCGATCAGGTCTTTTCCGCGAAAACCGTCAGGTTTGGCGGCGTGGTCAAACGATCGCTGCGATGGGTGGAAGCGGAAGTGGGCCGTACCGTCTTCGAACACGAAGTGCGCCGGCGCGGCTGGCACATGGCAGAATGCAACGGCCAATTGGTCGTTTTCTGCACCATACGCCCGGTCCGTTTTCTATTCTAACCAGAAAATTCGTAAGAATTTTCACACCATGTGAATTTTCGTACGAAAATTCTGGAGCGCGTCTCGATGCCTGATACTCCCCCTCTCGTGATTTTCACGCCTTCGGGTAAACGCGGCCACTTTCCCGTTGGCACGCCGATCCTGACAGCGGCGCGGCAATTGGGCGTGGACCTGGATAGCGTCTGCGGCGGGCGGGGCATCTGCTCCAAGTGTCAAATCGCACCGGCTTACGGCGACTTCCCAAAGCATGGCGTTACCGTTCATGAAGGTGCGCTGAGCGACTGGAATGAGGTAGAGGCGCGCTACGACCGTATTCGTGGCTTGAAGAAGGGCCGCCGCTTAGGCTGTCAGGCCAAGGTGGAAGGCGACATCGTCGTGGACGTGCCGCCAGAAAGCCAAGTCCACAAGCAAGTTGTGCGCAAGGCGGCCTCTACCAAACCCATCGTGATGGACCCGGCCACTAAGCTGGTGATGATCGACGTGGTAGAGCCTGACATGCACTCCCCTTCCGGTGATCTGGAACGGGTCGCGGACGCGCTGCAAGCCCAGTGGGGCATCGGGCCGGTAACGGCACGGCTTCCCGTTCTGAAGGCATTGCAACCGGCGCTGCGTAAGGGGCAGTGGCAGGTCTCGGTCGCTGTGCATACGCCTGCAGGCGCGGCGGCTTCCGAAATTCTCGGCGTGTGGCCCGGCTATCACGAGGGCGGTCTCTATGGGCTGGCGGTAGACCTTGGCTCGACCACCATTGCGGCACATCTGTGTGACCTCTCCGATGGTCGCGTGCTTGCGTCATCGGGCCTGATGAACCCGCAAATCCGTTTCGGCGAAGACCTCATGAGCCGCGTGTCCTACGTCATGATGAACCCGGGCGGCGATGCGGAGATGACCGCCGCTGTCCAGGACGCTCTGAACACGCTGGCGCTGGAAATCGCGGCAGAGGCGGGCGTCGACCCCGCTCTGATCTTCGAGACTGTGATCGTTTGCAACCCCGTGATGCATCACCTTCTGCTTGGCATTGACCCGGTCGAACTCGGTCAGGCACCTTTCGCCTTGGCCACCTCGGGTAGCCTCACCATGGACGCCCGAGACATTGGTCTATCAGACATCGCGCCCACCGCGCAGCTTTACCTGCTGCCCTGCATCGCGGGCCATGTGGGGGCCGATGCCGCCGCTGTCGCCTTGGCGGAGGAGCCGAACAGCTCTCAAGACCTCGTGTTGATCGTCGATGTGGGCACCAATGCGGAAATCCTTTTGGGCGACACCAACGGCGTCCTAGCCTGCTCCTCCCCCACTGGGCCTGCGTTCGAGGGGGCGCAGATCAGTTCGGGCCAACGGGCAGCGCCCGGTGCAATTGAGCGGATCGAGATTGATCCCATTACCAAAGAACCGCGCTTCCGTGTCATAGGCTCGGACATCTGGTCGGACGATCCTGCCTTCGCTGCGGACACGGAGATCACCGGCATCTGTGGGTCCGGCATCATTGAGGCCGTCGCGGAAATGCGCATGGCGGGCCTGCTGGATGCCTCGGGCCTGATCGGCAGCGCCGAGACCACTGGCACCGCGCGGTGTGAGCCTAACGGCCGCGTCCACGCCTACCTGATCCACGATGCCACGGCGACGGGAGGCCCCCGCGTGACTGTCACCCAAGGCGACATCCGCGCAATTCAGCTGGCAAAATCCGCGCTCTATGCAGGCGCTCGTCTGTTGATGGATCAACGCGGCGTGGACAAGGTGGACCGCGTGGTGCTGGCCGGGGCGTTTGGGGCGCATATCAGCCCGAAGCATGCGATGGTTCTGGGCATGATCCCCGATGTACCGCTCGAGATGGTGCAATCGGCAGGCAACGCCGCAGGTCATGGCGCGCGGATCGCGTTATGCAACCGCGCCGCCCGCACCCGGATCGAGCAAATCGTCGGCGACATCCACAAGATCGAGACCGCGGTAGAGCCCAAGTTTCAGGAGCATTTCGTCAACGCCAATGCCATTCCCCACGCCACCGATCCCTTCCCCGAACTGGCGCAGATCGTGACCCTGCCCAACGTCGCCTTTGGGGCCAGCGGCACAGCCCCCGGCGAAGGCGGTGGCCGCCGCAGACGCCGCCGCGGATAGCGCATTCCGACGCGTCTGCCATTGACGCGCGGGGCGGGCTCGCATATCTCAGGCCCATATCCGGTGCGGGTATGGTGAAAAGGTATCACGGCAGCTTCCCAAGCTTTAGTTACGGGTTCAATTCCCGTTACCCGCTCCAGAAATTCCCTCAGATCATCGCGGATCACTGAATCTTACCGAGACTTTGGGACTCCGCGTCCGGGGCCATGTCTTGGCCCCCTGCCCGGTCGCCGTTTGGGTTTAGTGCGGATGTTGGGATGATCGCCATCGCGGCGAAACACAACCCATGCAGCAATCGCGATAATCCCGAACACAAGTGCAGCAAACCCCGCAAAGGCCCAGAGTACGATTTCCATCGGGTGATCCCTCCCTTATCTTTAAAGCAAGCCTTCCACGATGCCGGGCACCTCGGCCCAATTGTCGAAGGCGACGGTGTGGGGCAAGTCCTCCAAAGGGGATTTTCTATATCCGGGCGTGTAAATCAAGAACGGCACGCCCGCGCGCTCGGCGGTTTCGGCGTCGACCTCGCTGTCGCCCACGTAGATCTTCGGCCCCTCACCCAAACCCTCGAAGGCGGCTTGAAGCGGCGCCGGGTGGGGTTTGCGTTTTGCCAACGTGTCGCCCGAGAACACCACCTCGAACCGATCCTGCCAGCCCAGATGCGCCAAGACTGCCTGGGTGGGGCGGCCGGGTTTGTTGGTGCAAAGCCCCAGCCTGTGGCCCGCCGCGCAAAGGGCGTCCAAGGCGGTTTCCACGCCGGGGTAGATCACCGTTTCTGTCACCGCTGCCTCATAGTGGTGAACGAAGCGCGGCTGCAACGCGGCAGGATCGGCCAAGTTCCGGGCCCGCGCCATACGCTGCACGAACACCACCGCGCCCGCGCCCACGAAACCGCGTGCTTCATCGACGCTGAGCGGCGCTGCGCCCACTTCGGCCAAAGTGGCATTGGCGGCGGCGGCGATATCTGCCGCGCTATCGATCAATGTTCCGTCGAGGTCAAAAACGATGCGGGCCATGGTATCCTCCAATGCTGCTCTGCCTCTTGAGGTAACGAGGCGTTCGGGGGAAGACAAGGCAACCAACCGGAGACTGCCATGCCCCCCTATCTCACGCCACTTTCCGCCGACGCCCTGCGCGCCATCGGTATTCCCGCCCCTTGGACCTTCGGCCTTGCCGACCGGGTCCGTTTCGGAGAGTTGGACGCCGTCGGCCACGTTAACCACACCGCCTACCTGCGCTGGTTCGAGAGCTTTCGCCTGCCCTTCCTGCAAGCCCGCCATGTCACCGATTATGGCCCGTCCAGCCCGCGCTTGGTGCTGAAACAAGTGTCCTGCACCTATGACGCCGAGATGTTGATGGGCGAGGATTACGTTGTCACGGGCCGGGTCAGCGCCTTTCGCAACACATCTTTCACGATGGAATTCGGGGCATGGCGGTTGGCAACGGATCGCCCGGCCGAACGGACCGCCCACGGCGGCTGCGTCGTCGTCTTGCTGAACCGCGACGGACCGGGACGCTATCTGATCCCCGAGGCCGGGCGTGAGGCGTTTATCACGCATGATAGCGCCGTGTCTGAGGGTTAGATCACAGGTCGGGGATTCCGCAGTTGAGAGACTATCAAAAAAATTAACAATTCACAATAAGTGCCCGGAGCCTCTTCATTTTAGGATGAGCAATTCGGGGCTTCAGAAATGCTTTGTACGCAACATAATCTGCCGGGTGCGTTTAAGCCGTCACCTCGCTGACTGAAAGGATTAGATCATGAAGAAATTTCAAAAGAAAATGGGTAACGTGCTTGCCGCTTCGGTCCTGGCAAGCGCTGCGCTTGCCATGCCTGCTGCAGCGGACTTTGTGGGCGTCAGCCAATGTAACGCATCCGGCGGCAGCTCAGAGCCTGTATTGCATTTCGTCGATGGTGGACGTCGCTTTACCGTTGCGGTTGGCCAAGGCGGCTTAACCCGTAATATCGTGATGAACCGCCGTGCAGCATTGGCCTGGGCAGAGGCCTCGGGCCTTTTCCCCGAGGATACGCTTTTTGGAAACTACAACGGTTTCATCTGCGGTATCTCGAATGAGCCATCCGAACCGGCGCGCGAGCCCGAAGCACCACAATACCATGAGCTTGATGAATGCGAGACCGATTGCAACGTGGGCTAACACAGGCCGATCAAGGGCGCGGGTCTTAGACCCCGCCCACTGCCTGAACGGCCTTTACTAACGCAAGGGTCGATCCATCCTTGCCCGTACCATCGCTTTCGCCGGTCAAGACCGGCTCTAGCGCGACGGCCAGCTCTTTGCCCAATTCCACGCCCCATTGGTCGAAGGAATTGATGCCAAGGATGACCCCCTCCACAAACACGCGATGCTCGTAGAGCGCGATGATCTGGCCAAGGGTAAACGGCGTTAACTGATCGTAGAGCAGCGTCGTGGAAGGCCGGTTACCGGCAAACACACGATGCGCGGCTTGACGCTCTAGCTCGGCCCCTTCAAGGCCCTTGGCGGCCATCATCGCGCGCGCCTCGTCCATGGAACGGCCCCGCATCAGCGCCTCGGATTGGGCAAGGCAATTGGCCACCAGCAAACGGTGATGATGGGCCAGATTGGGCTCATGCCCTTTGGCGGCAACAAGGAATTCGCAGGGCACAATCCGCGTGCCTTGGTGGATCAGCTGGTAGAAGGCGTGCTGGCCGTTGGTGCCCGGCTCCCCCCAAACCACAGGGCCAGAGTTCAGCTCCAGAGCGCTTCCATCCATCGCAACTGACTTGCCGTTGCTCTCCATTTCAAGCTGCTGAAGATAGGCAGGCAGACGGCTGAGGCGGTTGTCGTAGGGCAGAACGGCACGGGTGGCATGGCCCTGCACCTGATTGTGCCACATACCGACCAGGGCCAGCAGAACCGGCAGATTGTCGGCCAGATCGGCCTCTTGGAAATGACGGTCCATGGTGGCGGCGCCATTGAGGAAAGCGGTGAAAGCGTCACGGCCCACGGCGATCATCAGGCCAAGGCCAATCGGCCCCCACAGGGAATAGCGCCCGCCGACCCAATCCTCGAACCCAAAGACCCGCTCCGCCGGAATGCCAAAGGCACCCGCTTTCTCGGTACTGGAGGATAGTGCCACGAATTGCGCCGAAGGGTCAGAGACCTCCTTCGCCATCCAATCCCGCGCCGTCTGCGCATTGGTCATGGTCTCGATCGTGGTGAATGTCTTGGAGGCTACAATCACCAAAGTCTTTTTTGGATCAAGCCCTTGCAAAGCGTCGTTCATGTCCGCGCCGTCAACGTTGGACACGTAATGCAGACGTGGACCGTCATGATATGGGGCCAACGCGAGGGTCGCCATGGCCGGCCCAAGATCCGAGCCGCCGATGCCGATGTTCACCACGTCGGTGAACCGCCCGCCTTGTCCGGCAAAGCTGCCCGTGCGCACGGCCTCGGCAAAATCCAAACAGCGGGCTCGGGTGCCCAGAACCTCGGGCATGACGTCTTCGCCATCCACCAGGATCGGGCCTTGGTCAGCACGCAACGCGGTGTGCAGAACGGCGCGGCCCTCGGTCTCATTGATCTTCTCGCCCGAGAACATCGCGCTCCGCCGCGCCTCAACCCCTTTGACGCGAGCCAGTTCCAGCAGAAGCGACAGCGCCCCGTCATCCATCTGGGTCTTGGAGAAATCAAAATAGAGACCATCCGCCCGGGCAGAAAAACGCTCTACCCGGCCCGGTCTATCAAACGATTCCAGAATGTTGCGGTGCGAAATTGATGCACCATGCGCCCGCAACTCTGACCAAATATCACCCATGTCCGCTACTCCGCCCAATGCACCGTGGCCCCAGACAGAACCGCCGCAATCGGCGCCTCTTCCGGGGGCAATTTCAGCGCTCGTTCCAATGCTTCGCGCTTCTCTGTGCCCGTGATGACCACATGTTTGTTGATTGCGCCGTTCAACACCGGCGCCGTCAGGGTGATCCGTGGCTCGCCCGCGCCCTCTGCGCGCATCGGCATCAGCAGCGGCGCGTCAGGGGCCAAAGCCGCCTCCAGATTGTCCGCGCCTGGAAACAGGCTGGCCGTGTGCATATCCGCGCCCATCCCAAGCAGCAGGACCGAAATCGGCAAATGCCCTTCCAGCCCCTCTGACAACGCGTCCATGCTGTCTTCCGCGCTTGCGCCATCCTTAAACAATGGGATGAGCGTCGCGGCAGACGCCTTTGATACCAATAGCTTTTTCTTGATCAGCGCGGTGTTCGACCGGGGGCTATCTTCGCCCACCCAACGCTCATCATTCAGGACCACTGAAACGCGGTCCCAGTCCAAGTCTTGCTCGCTCAACACATCGAAAATCGGACCCGGTGTGGTGCCGCCCGGCACGCAAAGCGTTGCCCGATCATGCCCGCGCAGGGCCTCGGCCAGCTCTCCGGTCAGCCGGTCGGCCAAATTCAGCATCATCATCTCACGGTCTGGATATTCGACAAAATCCATCATGCGATATCCCTCCAGCGGCGGCCATCGCGGTGCAGCAGCATCAGCGCCTCTTCCGGGCCCGAGCTGCCAGTTTCATATTGCACTGGCTTCTCTGCCCGCTCTGTCCAGCCTTCGATGATCGGGTCCGTCCAGGCCCAAGCGGCCTCGACCTCATCACCGCGCATAAACAGCGTTTGGTTGCCCCGGATGACGTCCATAATCAGCCGCTCATAGGCGTCTGGCACATGGCCCACGTCTGGCCCCAATGCGTCCGCAAAGGACATGTCCAAAGGCACGTCCACAAGGCGCATACCCCCCGGCCCCGGTTCCTTAATCGTCACCCGCAGGTCAATGCCCTCATCGGGCTGCAACCGGATCGACAAGACATTGGCCCGGCTTCCGGCGTCAGCCTCAAAGATCGAATGGGGCGTATCCTTGAAATGCACCACAATCTCGGACCCGCGCGCCTTCATGCATTTGCCCGTGCGCAGGTAAAACGGCGTGCCGTTCCAGCGCCAGTTGGCAATGTGCAACTTCATGGCGATGTAGGATTCCGTGCGCGATGCCGGATCTTCCACGTCATCCAAATACGAGTGCTTCCCCTTGTACTGCCCGCGCACGATGTCCGCAGGTGCCACAGGATCAAGCGCCCGGATCACCTTCAGTTTTTCGTCCCGAACGGCATTGGGCTCAAACTTGTTGGGCGGCTCCATCGCCGTCAGGCAAAGCAGCTGCATCAGATGGTTCTGCACCATATCGCGCATCGCGCCGGACTTGTCGTAATAGGCCCCGCGCCCGCCCACGCTGACCTCTTCGGCGACGGTGATTTGCACGTGATCCACGTATTGCGCGTTCCAAAGCGGCTCAAACAGCACATTGCCGAAGCGGATCGCCATAAGGTTCTGGACGGTCTCTTTGCCGAGGTAATGGTCGATCCGGTAGATCTGAGTCTCATCAAAATGCTCGGCCAGCGTGGCGTTTAGCGCCTTGGCCGAGGCGAGGTCGCGCCCGAACGGTTTCTCCACCACGATGCGGGCGTCGCTGTTGGCGATCTCATAGGAATGAAGCCGCTCTGCCAGTGCGCCAAACAAGCTAGGGCCGACCGAGAAGTAGAAGGCCTGCGTGACCCCGTCGCGCATCTTGCCCTTCAGCTCTTTCCAGCCCCCATCGCCCATGGCGTCAATCGCCAGATAGTCGAGCCGTTCCAGAAACGCCGCGATCAGCGCCTTATCCAGCTCTGCCTTCGGCAAGAATTCCTTCAGCGCCTTCTCAACCCACTTGGCCCAGGCCGCAGCGTCTTGTTCGGTCCGCGCAGCACCGATGATACGCGCCTCCTCCGGCATCTGCCCATCACTGAAGCGCCGAAACAAAGCCGGCAGGATTTTGCGTCGGGCAAGATCGCCCGTGCCGCCGAAAATGACCAAATCAAACGGTTCAACCGGTATGACGCGCGAGACCATGGAGGTCCTCCTCGATTTGCGTTAGCGCTAACAGCGCCCTTCTAACTGACACTGCAACCGAATGTCTAATAAAACCGACGCAGCGATCAACATCGCGTCAACTGGCGCCGAAATCGGCAAGGATCAGCCCGATGATCCCCGTAAGCTGGGTGTGCACTATTGCCCTACTTAGGGCTGCATCGCGCAGATCAACTCAAACATGATTGACGCCCCAAGCCACGCCGTAATTCCACCATTGTCGAACGGCGGTGAAACTTCGACCAAATCGGCGCCGATCACGTCCAACCCCCTCAGTGCCCGCACGCAAGAGATTGCCTCGAACGAACTCGGCCCTCCCACTTCCGGCGTTCCCGTGCCCGGCGCGTAAGCCGGGTCAATGAAATCAATATCGAACGATACATATGTGGGCGCGTCTCCCACAACATCGCGGCAAATCTGCATGACTTGCGGCCAACCGCGCTCCATGCACTCCTCGATTGGCATGATCCGCACGCCTTTCTCGTGGCCGTAATAGAAATCCGAGGTGTTGTAAGACGTGCCCCGCATCCCCGCCATCACACAGCGCTTGGGGTCGATGCACCCCTCCTCGATCGCTTGGCGAAACGGGTTGCCGTGAGTCAGGGTCTTGCCGCCAAAATACGGCGGGTAGAGGTCCGTGTGACTATCCAGCAGCACCAACCCAAACGCCTCCCCACGGGCCGCGCGCAACTCCCTCAAAACGGTCAGCGTGCACAGATGATCGCCCCCCACCATGAACGGCGCGATCCCCTGGCTCAACACGCCCGCCACGAAAGCCTGCGCATTCTCCAAGGCTTCATCCTGATCCACGGGCGACATCGCGACGTCGCCCAAATCGGCAATGCGCTTCGCCTGAAACGGCAACTGCCCCGTGGCCCGGTTCATCTCCCTCAACATGGTCGAGGCATCTCTCAGCGCCCTCGGCCCATGGCGCGCCCCCGGCCTGTTCGACGTCGCCCCATCCCAGGGCAACCCAAACACACCGATATCCACCTCCGCACGCTTCGGATCGTCCGCCGTCAGATACGGCAACCGCATGAACGACGGCACCCCGGCATAGCGGGGCAGATCAGTACCTGAGGGCGGCTGGAAAAACGGATCGGACATGGGGATTCCTTCTCAAATTATCCCGGCGACGCTAACGCGCTGTCCCCACCCTGTCACCCCGCACCGCGCCCCTGCTTCATCTTGGCAAATACAACTCAATCCCGCAGCCGGCCCCAAGCGCCTAGGCTTCCAATTCCGTATCCCAGTACAGAAAATCCATCCAACTCTCATGCAGATAGTTCGGCGGAAACCTCCGCCCATGATTGTGCAATTCTGCCGCCTCCGGCTGCTTCGGAGCGCGCCTCAACGCCAAACCCGAATGCCGCAACGATTTTGAACCCTTGCGCAAATTGCACCGGGAACAGGCCGCCACCACGTTTTCCCACGACGTCACCCCCCCACGGGCCCTTGGCACCACATGGTCAAAGGTCAAATCCCCCTTCGCCCCGCAATACTGGCAACTGAACTGGTCGCGCAAAAACAGGTTGAACCGCGTGAAGGCCACCCGTTTTTGCGGCTTCACGTAATCCTTCAACACCACCACCGACGGAATACGGATCGTAGTCGATGGCGAATGCACAACCTCCTCGTATTCCGATACGATCTGCACCCGATCAAGATAGACCGCCTTCACAGCTTCCTGCCACGGCCAGAGCGACAACGGCAAATAACTCAACGGGCGGTAATCTGCATTCAGCACCAAAGCGGGGTTCTGCTTTAAAGCCCCCGGCGCCCTTACAAATGATGTCTTGAAATCAATCTCTTCGCTGGCCTGCACCTGCATCGCAAAGCTTCCCCACCCGGTTCGCCGTTGTGGCTCCAGGGCGAGAGCACCCGCCCAAGCCGTCACCCCACTATATCTAGGCGCGACCCTGGGGCAAGCAAAACAACATGATGTGGTCGCACCCTAGTTCTAGGGCGCTTATGCAACAATCAGATGACGATAAATCGCCCGTTATCTCGGCAGTTTGTCTTTCAGGAAAGCCAAAGCCACCGACAATCCGTCCGGCGCAATTCCGTGGGCCGTGCCCTTCATCACGTGGGCATAGACCTCTTCCCACCCCGCCGCTTCCAAGCCTTCTGCGGCCTCAGGCAAAGATTGAGGCGGCACCACATCATCGGCGTCGCCGTGAATCAACAAAACGGGGGGCCGCACAACGACCTCTTCCGCCAGCGCCTCGGGCTCCAACAATCGCCCTGAAAAGCCCACGACAGCGGCAAATTCCTCTTCCCGGCGCGGGGCCACATGCAAGGCAATCATTGTGCCCTGACTAAAGCCCACAATCGCCGTTTCCGCGGCACTCACGCCGTGCTCTTCCATGACGTGATCCAGGAAGGCGTTCAAATCCACAACGGCGCGCGCCATCCCTTCCGCCGCCGCCGCCTCGCTGGATCCGTCAATCCAGGGGATCGGAAACCACTGAAACCCCGCCGGGTTCATCGCCGAGCGCTCCGGCGCATCGGGGGCCACAAAAACCGTGTTGGGCATATGCTCGGCCAATGGATCAGCCAGCCCCAGCAAATCGCGCCCATCGGCACCATAGCCGTGCAAAAACACCACAAGCGAGGTTACATCCCCAGATTGCGACGCCTTCGTCCCATAATCCAACACATCACTCATATCGCACCCTCTCGCTTGGTCATCTTTCGGTAGTAGGCCCAGAGCGCCCGGGCGGCAATGGCCCGCACCGGGCTCCAAGCCTCCGCCATGGCACGCATTTCCTTTTCCGATGGCCGCTCCTCCAGCCCAAACAACAACTTTGCCCCCTCTTGCAGTGCCAAATCCCCCGCCGCAAAAACATCCGCATGACCCAGGGCGAACTTCGCATAAATCTCTGCGGTCCACCGCCCAATTCCTGGCACCGCAATCAACGTGGCCAAGACGTCCTCCACCGGCGCCCCGCGCATCGCCTCGTAATCAAGGCCCGCTTCGGCCAAAGCCTTGGCATAGCGCACCTTCGGTCGCGACAACCCACACGCCTGCAATTGCGTCTCCGAGGCCGCGGCAACTGCCCCCTCCTCGCCAAAACCTGCCGCCAGAACCCGTCCCCATATTGCCGCCGCCGACGCGGTCGAGACCTGCTGCCCAACAATCGCGTTCAACAACGCGCCAAACCCATCGTCCCTGCGCCGCAACGGGAGCGGGCCCGCAATCACCTGAAATCTAGGCTCTATCCGGCACAACCGCTCAAATCCCTCGGCCACATCCGCCGCCGTCTCGATACGCGCCAAGATCTGCCCCATGCCCCCTCCTTCATCTTTTCATAAATATCGAAAATACCACCCGCCACAAATCGTGACGCCGGCTCATCTGGACGCTCGCTCGCAAACCCTATACCGCTTGCGCCATGACCGATAGCACGCTCCCCCATTCCGCCCATGATGACACCAGCGCCAAGCGCAATGTAATCGTTTTAGTGATGGCCCAGGCCTTCCTCGGGGCGCAAATGCCAATGCTCTTCGTGATCGGCGGGCTCGCGGGCCTGATGATCGCGCCGTCCCCTGCCCTTGCGACATTGCCGATTTCGCTGATCGTCTTTGGTTCCATGACCACGGCGCCCTGGATCTCTCCGCTGATGCAAAAGTTTGGCCGCAAGACTGGCTTCTATGTAGGCGCATTAGGCGGGGCCCTAGGGGCGGCCGTGGCAGGCTTGGGGCTTTGGATCGACAGCTTCCTCGTCTTTCTTATCGGCTCTTATTTCAGCGGCATCTACATGTCTGCCCAAGGTTTCTACCGCTTTGCCGCCACTGATACCGCCTCCCCGGCGTTCCGGCCCAAGGCGATTTCCTATGTCATGGCCGGGGGCCTGATCTCGGCCCTGATCGGCCCGCAATTGGTCAAGGCCTCAAGCGAAGCCACAGTTATTCCCTTCCTCGGCACCTACGCCTTTATCTTTGCAATCAACGCCCTCGGCGCGATCCTGTTTGCCTTCCTGCAATTGCCGCGCCCCGAACCTGCCCGTGCCGATGCCCCCAAGGGCCGCTCCCGAGCCGAGTTGTTGCGGGACCCCAAGATCATCGTCGCCATGATCTGCGGCGCGGTGTCTTACTCGCTGATGAACTTGATGATGACGTCTACGCCGCTGGCGGTGGTGGGCTGTGGCTTCACCACAGGTAACGCCGCCGATGTTGTCTCTGCCCACGTTATCGCCATGTTCGCGCCGTCGTTCTTCACCGGACATCTGATTGCGCGCTTCGGGGCCACCAAGATCGTCGCGACCGGGCTGGCGCTTCTGGCCGCGGCGGGCGTTGTCGCCATGACGGGGGTGGAGCTGTTCCAGTTCTTCGCTGCCCTTATCCTTCTGGGCCTTGGCTGGAACTTCGGCTTTATCGGCGCAACCGCTATGCTGACGTCTGCCCACGCCCCTGAGGAACGTGGCGCCGTGCAGGGCATGAACGACTTCATCGTCTTCGGCTCGGTCTTTATCGCCTCGCTAAGCTCTGGCGTGCTGATGTATTCCGGCGGCGAAGATGTCGTGCGAGGCTGGACCTCTGTGAACCTCGCCATGGTCCCCTTCTTGGTCCTTGCCGGGGCCGCCTTGATCTGGCTCGCGATGCGCCCGCAAGCGCGTCCCGCCTAGATCCCCTCCGGCTCAGATCCGCCCGAGAAACGCCGCCGCCATCAGGCTTAGCTTCTCTCGGCCTGCTGGCGGCTCTAACCGCCCCTCCGCCACGGCCATCGGGTCTGCCACGGCGCGCTTCAGGATCGCCTTAGCCCCCGCCACCTCAAACAGGGCCGCACGGGCAGGCATCGCCACCCCGTGGCGTCCCGGCCACGCGCGCAGCGCATCTGTCGCCAGCGAGGAGATGGCCGCCGCGCGGCCATCGAGGAGCGGCACCCGCCCGCGCGCTTCAAGCGCGGGCACCGCCACCAAATACCGTGCCAAACCAGCGGCGTAGCCGATGGCATCCGTTTCCGCCGAAGGCGCCCCCCCCAAGGCCCGCAAGGCCGTGTCGATCAAATGGCCCGAGGTCCGTTCGATATACTGCGCAAAAGCCGCCTCATCCTCGAACGGATCTTTGTAAATATCCCACCGTCGCGCCGCGATCAGTCGGTCCAGCGCCGCCGCCCCTTCAGCGTCCAGAAAGCCAAGGGCATCGACAACCTCGTGCCGTCGCGCCCGCCCTTCGGCGATTTCCTCCAAAGCGTCGCGCCACCATTGCAGGCGCATCTCGGCGATCATCGGTTCCTCCGTCACCCAAGGGGCGCGGCTGACTTCGATGTTGAACGCATATAGTGGCAACAAAATCTCGCGGGCGGCCAAGGGCGCGGCCATGGCGGCACGAAACCGGCGCGGGTCGCCGCGGGCGACCAGATCGGCACAGGCTTGGATGCTCACAAGGGCCTCACAACGGACAGCAGATATCCAGTCTCGGCACGGTTGGCCCGCCACGCGGCGATCTCGGCCTCGGCCTCATCCAACGCGCCGTTCATGCGGGTATCCGCTGTGCGTCGCAGCTTAGCAATCCGCGCCTCCATCGGCCGATAATAGCTTTCCCACGCCACATCCGAGAGCTTCCTTGTCGCAATCGTTTCAAACCCCGCCAGTGTCACCTGCGCCGCGATACCCTTGGCATCGGTCAGGCGCGGGTAATCACCCCAAAGGGCCTTCACCACGTCCGAGGGCGGGCCATCGGTGAATACGCAAGGTTCCGAGAAGGCAATGGCCCCGCCCGGTGCCAAGGCGGGTGCCCATTGGGGAAGCAGATCAGCAATCCCATGGAAATAGACCGCCCCCGCCGACCAGATGAAATCAAACGGCCCGCTGATTTCTGTGTAGTCGCCCGCTACCAACTCAACCCGCTTATCCGCGCCCCAGCGCTCTCGCGCCGCTTCGATAAACGGCGCGTGGGCGTCGATCGCGGTGACATGCGCGCCCTCTGCCGCCCGCAACAAAGCGCCCAGATCGCCGCCGGGGCCAGAGCCCGCGTCGCAGATCAATGCCCCCGCCCGAAGCCCCGCCACCTCTGCCGCCCAAGCGACATCGGCGGTTTCGCCCGGCCCCCCTCGGGGCAGGTCGGCGTGGATCTTGAAGAAGCTCTCTTTATCCCATGCGCACATTGCAGGTGGTATCCTTCTTCCCGTCTCAGACCGGCTGTGGCCAGTCGCCAAGGGGGGCTGTGAACATGGGATGGTCACTCTCGACCTGCTCTAGCGCAAGGTCGGTATAGCTGCGCTCGTCGTCCATGCCGAAGGCGGCCGTGGCGTGGTAGACATCGTTGTCCTCTCCATGGGCGACCCAACGCAAGGCCGTGCCATCGGAGAGATGCGCGGCAATCTCGTGGCGCAGACTGTCGTCTCCGCTGCCGGGCTCTCCGGTCACCGCTGCCAGCCCCACCAGATGCGGCGCGAGCCGCGCCCAAGTCTGCGCAAAGCGGCCCGGTTCGATCAATGTGGTCAAGTCTCCGCCTTCCGGGTCGGCGGTCAGCACTGCGACCCGGTCGTCGCTGCTGACAACCTCCACAGTGCGGAACCCATCGCCGTATAGCTCCATATTGCTCAGACGCACCGGTGCCAGAGCGGCCACATCATCGGCAGAGATCGGCAATTGCGTCATGGCTTCGCCCCTTCATGGATCAGTTTCCAGTTCACTGCATCCAACAGCGCCTCGAAACTGGCGTCGACTATGTTGGGCGACACCCCCACAGTCGACCACCGCCGCCCGTTGCTGTCTTCGCTGTCGATGATAACGCGGGTCACGGCCTCAGTCCCGCCTTGGGTAATGCGCACCTTGAAGTCGACCAGATGGATATCTTCGATCAGGTTTTGATACGGGCCCAAGTCCTTGGCCAACGCCTTGGAGAGCGCGTTTACCGGGCCGCGGTCGCTTCCGGTTTCATCCATCGACTCGCTGACGGACAGGGTCTTCACCCCGCCCACTTTCACGACAACCATGGCCTCGGACAGGCTAATCATCTGATTATACTTGTTTTTGCGCCGCTCGACCGTGACGCGGTAGCGTTTCACCTCAAAGAAGTCGGGCAAAAGGCCAAGCTCCCTCCGGGCCAGCAATTCGAACGAGGCCTGCGCGGTATCGAAGCTATAACCCTGATCTTCACGCTCTTTGATCGTATCAAGGATACGCGCCAGCGCCGGGTCGCCCTTGACCACCTGCAAACCCGCATCCGCCAGCCGTTTACGCAGGTTGGATTGGCCCGCTTGGTTAGACATCGGAATGATCCGCGCGTTGCCCACGGTTTCCGGCTCAATATGCTCATAGGTCGTCGGGTTCTTGACGATTGCCGAGGCATGGAGCCCCGCTTTATGGGCAAAGGCCGAAGCCCCCACATAGGGCGCTTGGCGATGGGGCACGCGGTTCAGGATATCGTCCAACATCCGCGACAGACGTGTCAGTCCGGCCAATTTTTCCTCTGCAATTCCGGTGTCATAGGCGGAACGATAGGGCTCTTTCAGCAGCAACGTGGCGATCAGCGTCGTCAGGTTGGCATTGCCACACCGCTCGCCCAAACCGTTCAACGTGCCTTGGATCTGGCGCACCCCTGCCTCCACCGCCGCAAGGCTGCCTGCCACGGCTGTTTCCGTGTCGTTGTGGGTGTGGATCCCCAAATGGTCGCCGGGAATGCCAGAGGCGATCACGGCTTTCGTGATGGTGTGGATCTCGGCGGGCAACGTGCCGCCGTTGGTGTCACACAACACCACCCACCGCGCGCCCGCATCATAGGCGGCGTGGATACATCGTAACGTGTAGTCGGGGTTGGCTTTGTAGCCGTCGAAGAAATGCTCGGCATCAAACAGCGCCTCGCGACCTTGGGCGATCAAATGAGTGATCGAGGCGCGGATATTCTCCACGTTTTCGTCCAGCGTGATGCCAAGGGCCTCGGTCACGTGGAAATCGTGAGATTTGCCCACAAGGCACACGGTCTTGGTGCCCGCGTTCAGAACGGCAGCGAGCACATCGTCATTCTCGGCCGAGCGCCCTGCCCGTTTGGTCATGCCAAAAGCGGTCATCTTCGCCCGCGTGGCGGGGGCTTCTTCAAAGAACGCACTGTCAGTAGGGTTCGCGCCGGGCCAACCGCCCTCGATGTAATCAAGGCCGAGGGCATCGAGCGCTTCGGCAATACGGACCTTTTCGGGAGTCGAGAATTGTACGCCCTGGGTTTGCTGCCCGTCGCGTAACGTCGTGTCGTAGAGGTAAAGGCGATCCGTCATGAGAGCACCCGTAGGGCGGGCCTAGGCCCGCCGTTGGCAAGGGGACCCGGGCTAAAGCCCGGTCTACAGACGCGCATCTAGAGGCCCTCCAGCTTGGTGGGGTCGAAATCCGGGCCGGGAACAAGATCAACGCCCGCTTTTGACATGCGTACTTCGACGCCCGCTGCGGTGAGGGCAGATTTCAACGCATCCACGGGGGCGAAGTCCTTGGTTTCCATGGCGGTGGCGCGGGCTTGAGTTAGACGTGTGACTAATTCCGATAAATCGACATCTGCCGCCGATGCCCAATCAGGCACCTTCCCTTCCCAAAGCCCCATCAAAGACAACGCTGAACCAAGGTCAGCGCCACTTAGTTTATACATCTCTGTCAGCGCCTGATGGGTGTTCAGATCGTCGGCCAAGGCGGCCACGATCACTTCCGACACCGCGTCGCCCGCCGTTGCCGCCTCGTACCACTTCCGCAGCGTCTTCTCTGCCTCCACCCGCTTCTTCTCGGTCCAATCCATCGGCTTGCCGTAGTGCGTGCTCAGCATCACGAAGCGGATCACCTCGCCCGGTACGCCGCTATCCAACAAATCGCGCACCGTGAAGAAATTGCCCAAACTCTTGGACATCTTCTTGCCCTCGACCTGCAACATCTCGTTGTGCATCCAGATATTCGCAAAGCCGTGGCCCGCCGCGCAGGATTGTGCCACCTCGTTTTCGTGGTGGGGGAACATCAGGTCTGCGCCGCCGCCGTGGATGTCGAAACGACCTTTTCCTTCGGGATCGAATTTGCCTAACAAAGCATGGGCCATAGCCGAGCATTCGATGTGCCAACCGGGGCGACCGCGGCCCCAAGGTGACTCCCACCCGGGGATATCGTCCGACGATGGCTTCCACATCACGAAGTCCATCGGGTCCTCTTTATAGGGCGCGACCTCGACCCGCGCGCCTGCAATCATGTCATCGACAGAGCGCCCCGAAAGCTTGCCGTAACCCTCAAAGCTACGCACCCGGAACAACACGTGGCCGTCGCGGGCATAGGCAAAGTCCTTGGCGATCAAATCCTCGATAAAGGCAACCATCTCAGCGATGTAGCCAGTAGCGCGCGGCATGTGGGTGGGGTCCAGAACGCCAAGGGCGCGGGTGTCATCCAGATACCATTGCGCGGTCTCGGCGGTTAGGTCAGCGATCTCGCGCCCCTCTTCGGCTGCGCGGGCGTTGATCTTGTCATCCACGTCGGTGAAATTTCGCACGAAAGTGACGCTTTCGCCCCCGTAGACGTGGCGCAGCAGCCGGTACAGCTGGTCAAACACCACCGCAGACCGCGCGTTGCCGATATGGGCGCGGTCATAGACCGTCGGCCCGCAGACATACATCGAGACCTTGCCGGGAATGATCGGCTGCAACACCTCGATGCTGCGGGACTTAGAGTTCTTGAGGCGGATTTCGACCATAATATCAAGCTTTCGGGCAGGCGAGAACAAAGCGCGAGACCGGGCTAGCAGATTGGCAGAATTAAGAAAACCACACGTAGCCGGTCCGCAGAAGTTAGCGGATAATGAGACAACCGGGACAGGACATAATGTGCGTCATAGGGCCCATGTAGCACGGCGGGCTTCTTGGCGACAAGCCGCCCGTGAATTTGCTGTGATGCGTGACACAATTGGGGTTGCGTGTACCCGCCCGTCCAAGCACCGTCTGGCCGAAATGCGGGCATGAATGGCCCGCTCGACCAACTACGTCTCGGAGCTTTGCCCATGCCTGCATATTCAACCCGTCTCGAAGGATTAAACGGCGGAGGGGACGACGGCTGGGGCCTGTTCTACCGCGCCCGCGCCATGAAGACCGCCGGAGAGCCGGTGCTAGAGCTGACCATCGGGGAACACGACATCCGCACGGCCCCCGAAATCCTTGACGCCATGGATGCCTCGGCGCGGGGTGGACATACGGGATACGCTGCGATCCCCGGCACGCCGGGCCTACGCGAAGCGGTTGCCAAACGCTTGCGATCCTTCGCTGATCTACCTTATGGCCCCGAGAACGTGCTGGTAACGCCGGGCGGGCAATCGGCGCTGTTTGCCGCCCATAGCCTTGCTTGCGACCATGGCGACACGGCGCTGATGATCGACCCCTATTATGCCACCTACCCCGGCACCCTGCGCGGTGTCGGCGCAATCCCCCGCGCCGTGCCGACCTACCCGGAAGACGGGTTTCAACCGCGCGAGGCGGACCTGATGGCCGCCGCCGATGGCGCCAACAGCTTGCTGATGAACAGCCCCAACAACCCCACAGGCGCGGTCTACACCGACGCGACGCTCGACGGGATTGCCCGCGTCGCCATCGCCCATGACCTTTGGGTGATCTCGGACGAGGTCTACGACAGTCAGGTTTGGGAAGGGAAGCACCGCCCCATCGCCACCCTGCCCGGCATGTTTGAGCGCACCCTGACGGTGGGGTCTTTGTCGAAATCCCACGCGATGACCGGGTCCCGGCTCGGGTGGGTTGCGGGCCCTGCGGAGGCGATTGAACATCTGACGAACCTGTCCACCCACACCACCTATGGCGTGCCGGGTTACATTCAGGACGCGGGCGAATTTGCGCTGTCCCAAGGCCCCAAGGCCGAGGAAATCGTGGCCGCTCCGTTCCTGCGCCGCCGCGCGATACTGCTGGAAAAGCTGGCGGGTCAGCAAGCGATCAAGGCCATTCCGCCAGCGGGGGCAATGTATGTGATGCTCGATATTCGCGCGACGGGCCTGAGCGGGAACGCGTTCGGCGAGGCTTTGCTGGACGAAGAAATGGTCGCCGTGATGCCGGGCGAAAGCTTTGGCGAGGCCGCAGCGGGCCATGTGCGGGTCGCGTTGACCCTGCCCGATGAGATTTTCGCCGAAGCGATGGATCGCCTTTTCGCTTTTACCGCGCGGAAATTGGCGACTTAACTGCCCCTCCCCTCAAACAAAAAGGCCCGCCCCCATTTGGTCGGGGACGGGCCTTCGGTTTGAACTATCGGATATCAGAAGCGGAAGGCCGCGTTAATGCCGAAGGTCGTGGCCGAAATATCGGTTCCGGTGCTGTCGAAGTCTTCGAACTCGTGCTGAAGGATTTCTGCACCAAGGGTGATCTGATCGGTGACCAGATAGTCAACGCCCGCACCGAAGAAGTAACCGGTGTCGTCATAGTCGGTCCCCCCCAGCTCGGCCTGGGCCTGCGCCACACCGGCGGTGGCGTAGATCAATGCGGGACCGGCATCGTAGCCAACTTCCGCCCCAAGGCGGTAGATCGCTTCGATATTGCCCACGTTCGTACCCGCAGCGTCTTCGAGATCAATATCGGCGAAGTTCAGGTCCAATTCGCCACCAACAACGACGTTACCGAAGTCATAACGGTAGCCGCCGAAGAGGCCATAAAGGGCGTCGTCGCCTTCGTCGGCGCCCGCTTCAAAGTCGCCATATTCCAGCTGGATACCGCCGTAGGCGCCTGTCCAGTCTGTGCCAACGGGCGCGATAGGCGCCACAACAGGTGCCGGCGCTGGCGCTGGCGTCGGAGCCACGCCGCCCGCAAAGGCTGCGGCGGGGGCGATGATGGTAGCGATCGTGCCTGCAAAGAGTGCGTTTTTCATAGCTGTTTTCCTCATTTCCGTGTCAGGAATTCTATAGGTTCCGGGTGGCCAACGCCTTGGGTTGGCGTTGGTTCCGACACACAGCTAAGGTCTTTCGGCGCGATTACATCTCACAAGCAGGTGAGCCGAGATTGACGGCTAAAACCTGCTTGTTTTCAATTCGATAGGCAGCAAATTGCCGCCGCGTCCCGGCACGTCACATCGTTGTGAGGTGACGTTTGGGAAGGTTATCGAGGAAGGGCGGCGGCCTCTCGGGCGAGACGTTCGATCTCGGCCCAATCGCCCGCTTCAACGGCGGATTTCGGGGCCACCCAAGAGCCCCCCGCGCAGACCACATTGGGCAGGCTGAGGTAGTCATTGGCGTTGCCCATGCTGACCCCGCCCGTGGGGCAGAAAGAGACCTGAGGGATCGGCGCACCGATGGCTTTGAGCGCGGGCGCGCCGCCATTGGCCTCGGCCGGGAAGAACTTCAGCATATCAAAGCCCTGCTCGAACAGGAACATCACCTCGGACGCCGTGGCGGCACCGGGAAGCAGGGGCAGTTCGTTGGCGATGCAGGCATCAATCAGCCGTGCCGTGACACCGGGAGAGACACCGAAGGTTGCCCCGGCGGCTTTGGCGTTCTCGACGTCCTGGGGGGTGAGCAATGTTCCCGCCCCCACAACGCCGCCTTCGACCGTGGCCATTTCCGAGATGACTTCCAACGCGCAAGGGGTACGCAGCGTGACCTCCAACGCGGGCAGACCACCGGTCACCAGCGCCTGAGCCAGAGGTTTGGCATGGGCGGCATCGTTCACCACGAGGACCGGGATGATCGGCGCGAGGGCCGCAATACGGTGGGCGGCGAGGGATTGTGCTTGGGGCGTCATGGCGACTTCCTTTCTGGCCGGGGCGCACGTGGCGAGGACGGGAGCCTCCGGCGGGAGTTGTACCGGCCAAGATGAAGCCGGGGAGCGTTTCCGTTTCGGGTCGGGTTAAACCACGACACCGGCACCGTTGGTAGCTGGACCTGCGGATTGGCGGAAGATTTCGAACAGCTCGCGCCCGACGCCGTGGGAGTTGGCGGAGAGGTCGGCGGTGGCGATGGGGCGGGTTTCGACGCCTTCCGTGAGGACATCGAGGGTGCCGTTGGTGGCATCGACGCGGATCATGTCGCCATCTTGCAGGCGGCCGATCAGGCCGCCGTCCAGCGCCTCGGGGGCGACGTGGATTGCGGAGGGGACTTTGCCCGATGCCCCGGACATGCGGCCATCGGTGACCAGGGCCACCCGGTGGCCACGGCCTTGGAGGATCGAGAGCAGCGGCGTGAGGGAATGAAGTTCCGGCATGCCGTTGGCTTTGGGGCCCTGGAAGCGGACGACCACGACGACGTCGCGGTTGAGTTCGTTGTTCTTGAAGGCTTCTTTCACCGCATCCTGGGTGTGGAAGATGGCGGCGGGTGCCTCGATACAGTGCCGCTCGGGATCGACGGCAGAGACTTTCATCACGCCGATGCCGAGGTTGCCCTTCAGCTCGGCCAGACCGCCCGTGGGCGCGAATGGATCGGCCACGGGGCGCAGGATCTTGTCGTTCAGGCTGGTTTTCGTGCCCGCGCGGTAGTGGAACGCGCCGTCTTTCAAGGCGGGTTCCTGTGTATAGAGGGAAAGGCCATCACCGGCGGCGGTTTTGACATCGTTGTGCATCAGGCCCGCGTCCAGAAGCTCTCCGATCATGTAGCCAAGGCCACCGGCGGCGTGGAAATGGTTCACGTCGGCCAAGCCGTTGGGATATACCCGCGCCATCAGCGGGGTGACTTCCGATATGTCGTTGAAATCGCTGCATTCCAGAATGATGCCCGCCGCCCGCGCCATGGCGATCAGGTGGATTACCAGGTTGGTGGAGCCGCCCGTGGCCATGAGGCCGACGAGGCCGTTCACGAAGGCTTTTTCGTCAAGGATATCGCAAACCGGTGTATAGGCGTTGCCGAGCGCGGTGATAGCAGCCGCGCGTTCGGTGGCGGCGGCTGTCAGAGCATCGCGCAGGGGCGTATTGGGGTTCACGAAAGACGCGCCCGGCAGGTGGAGGCCCATGAACTCCATCAGCATCTGGTTGGAGTTTGCCGTGCCATAGAACGTGCAGGTGCCCGGCCCGTGATAGGAGGCCATTTCGGCCTCCATCAACTTGTCACGGCCCACTTCGCCATTGGCGAACTGCTGGCGCACGCGGGCTTTTTCGTCGTTGGGCAGGCCCGAGACCATGGGGCCTGCGGGCACGAAGAGCGCGGGCAAATAGCCGAAGGTGGCCGCTGCCATGACGAGGCCCGGCACGATCTTGTCGCAGACGCCGAGGTAGAGGGCGGCATCAAATGTGTTGTGCGAAAGCGCCACGCCCGCAGCCATAGCGATCACGTCGCGGGAGAACAGCGACAGCTCCATCCCGACCTGTCCTTGCGTGACGCCATCGCACATGGCCGGAACCCCGCCTGCCACTTGCGCCGTGGCGCCGACGGCGCGGGCGGCGGCTTTGATCTGTTGCGGATAGGTTTCAAAGGGTTGATGCGCCGACAGCATATCGTTGTAGGCGGTCACAATGCCGATATTGGGCGCGCGTGCCGCGACCAGAGCATCCTTGTCACCCTCCATCGCCGCATAGGCGTGGGCTTGGTTACCGCAGGTCAGATGAGCGCGGCGGGGGCCATCCTCGGCCAGTTTGCGCATCCGCTCCAGATAGGGAACGCGGGTCGGGCGGGACCGTTCAATGATGCGGTCTGTAATAGCGGCGATACGGCTGTCGAGTGGCATGGGGGGCTGCTCCGTGAGGTCAGTTGCGCCTCAGGTATCATGTTAGCGCTAACACGTCCAGAGGGCGAAAACACTGTTCTGTCCCCTGCCCTGCGGCCACGTGCAAAAGGCCACGGCTTTCGCTGTGGCCCTTTGGGGAATAGACGGCTCCTCGCGATGCTCCTCGCCGCGATTGGGTCTAGTGGGGCTGCACGCCCGGCAGAAACACCGCCTGATCGCGGTAGAGCAAGGAGATGCCGTTTCTGAACACATGGACCTTCTCGGGCGCGGCGGTCAGTTTGACCGAGGTGCCACGCAAGTCCTTGTGGATGCCCGCGAGTTTGCCGATGACCGGCTCATGATCTGGGGCGGCTTTTTCGAAATAGAGCAGGGTCACTTCGCCCAGGGCTTCGGTGATTTCGACCTTGGCTTGGAAGGCGAAATCAGAGGCGTCGGTTTCCACCATATCCTCGGGGCGAATGCCGACCTCGACCTCTGCGCCCATGTCTGCATCGGTGGAGGGGTAATCCGAGATGATCATACCGCCGCCCTCGTGCATCTGGAGCGTCGTCTTCGTGCCGGTGCCCACAATCTTGCCGCCCAGAAGGTTCATGGCAGGCGAGCCGATGAACTTGGCCACAAAGGTGGAATTGGGCCGCTCGTACAGGTCCAAAGGTGCGCCGACTTGGGCCACGCCACCGCCGGCCAGCACCACGATGCGGGACGCCAGTGTCATGGCTTCTACCTGGTCGTGGGTGACGTAGATCATCGTGCTGTCAGGCATCTCTTCCTTGAGTTGCGCGATCTGGATGCGGGTGGCGACGCGCAGGCTGGCGTCGAGGTTGGAAAGCGGCTCATCAAACAGATACACCTTCGGGTCGCGCACGATGGAACGGCCAATGGCCACCCGTTGGCGTTGCCCGCCCGATAGCGCCTTTGGCAGACGATCTAGGAAGTTTTCTAGCTGCAACTTTTCCGCGGCGGCCTGCACTTTGGCGTCAATAGTGGCAGCATCATCGCCCGCGATCTTCAGGGCGAACGCCATGTTATCGCGCACGGTCATGTGGGGATACAAAGCGTAGGATTGGAACACCATCGCAATGCCACGCTCAGAGGGCGGCACATCGTTGACCACCTGATTGTCGATCTCCAGCTCTCCGCCGGTGATCTTTTCCAAGCCCGCAATCATCCGCAGCAGCGTGGACTTGCCGCAGCCAGAGGGGCCGACGAAGACGATCAATTCGCCCTGCTCAATTTCCAGGTTGATATCGCGCAGCACCTGCACTGCGCCGCCATAGGTCTTTTCCACATCCGTGAGTTTTAGATTGGCCATTGCCGTTTCTCCCTATCCTGCCACGCGCAGCGCAAGCGCGGGCTGCCACGGTCCGAGGTGTAATTTTCCGTCCGGCGCGGGGCCGGTCGATCCCAGTTCTTGTCCGATCTGCACCCAGTTTCCTGCGGGCGCGTCGATGACGGCAGGCTCGCCCGAAAGGTTTACGGCAACAAAGACGGTCTCATCGCCTTGCGTCCTTGTAAAATGCAGCACGTCGCCCTGGGCCGTTACATCGGCGTGGGTGCCTTTGCTAAGGGCTTTGTGGGCATGGCGAAAGCCAATGGCGCGGCGGTAGTGGTGCAGAAGCGACCCGGGGTCTTCCTCTTGCGCGGCGACACAATGGGACAGGTGTTCATGACTGACCGGCAACCAAGGCTGCCCCGCCGAGAAGCCGCCATTTTGGTTTGAACGCTCCCATACCATCGGAGTGCGGCACCCGTCGCGGCCCTTGAACTCGGGCCAGAACTCGATCCCGTAGGGGTCTTGCAATGCCTCGAACGGGACGTCGGCCTCTGGCAGGCCCAATTCCTCGCCCTGATACAGGCACAACGACCCGCGCAGGCACATCATTAACGTCGTTACGGCACGCGCCGCGGCAGGCGGCAAATCCCACCGTGTCGTGTGGCGCACCACATCGTGGTTGGAAAACGCAAGGCAGGCCCACCCATCAGGAGCGGCCTCGTCGATCTTTGCCAGAACGTCCGCAAACCGCGCGGCGGTGGGGCGTTCTTTCGACAGGAATTCAAAGCTGTAGCACATGTGAACCATGTCATCGCCAGCGGTGTACTGACCCATGATCTCTAGCCCGAACTGCGCATCGCCCACTTCACCCACGGCGGTGGCGGCGGGGAATTCATCCAAGACAGCGCGGAACCGCCGCAGGAATTCTAGGTTCTCGGGCTGGTTTTTGGAGTAGAGGTGCAGCTGGTGGTTATAGGGGTTCACGCTTGGCGCAATTGAATCGTCGCGCTGATCCTTGGGCAGCGCCGGGTTCGAGCGGAGCTGCTTGTCGTGCATGTAGAAGTTGATTGTATCAAGGCGGAACCCATCCACGCCCCGATCCAGCCAAAAGCGCACCACGTCTAGTAGCGCGTCCTGCACCGCAGGTTCGTGGAAATTCAGGTCGGGTTGCGAGACAAGGAAGTTGTGCAGGTAATACTGCTCGCGCCGCGCATCCCAATGCCAGGCAGAGCCGCCAAAGATCGACAGCCAGTTATTGGGGGGCGTGCCATCTTCGTTTGGGTCCGCCCAGACGTACCAATTGGCGCGGTCGTTGTCGCGGCTCGCACGGCTTTGCGCAAACCAAGGATGCGCGTCCGAAGTGTGCGACAGCACCAGATCAATCATCACCTTCAGGCCAAGGCTGTGGGCGGTTTCGATCAGGACATCAAAATCCGAGAGCGATCCGAACATCGGGTCCACATCGCAGTAGTCACTGACATCATAGCCAAAATCCTTCATCGGAGAGGTGAAGAAAGGGCTGATCCAGATCGCATCCACCCCAAGGGACTGGATGTGCGACAGACGTTGGGTGATCCCGTTAAGGTCACCGATCCCGTCGCCATTGCTGTCTTGATAGCTGCGTGGATAGATCTGATAGATCACCGCCCCGCGCCACCAATCGGCGTCAGGTGCAAGGATTTGTTCAGGGTGCAAGGCTTGAATAGCGGACATTGGCAAGAACTCTGCGCTAGAGGGTTTACTTCACGGACCCGGCCAGAAGGCCACGCACGAGATAGCGTTGCATGGAGAAGAAGACGACGAGCGGGATCGCGATGGAAACAAAAGCCGCCGTCGCAAGGATGCCCCAATCGCCACCGCGAGACCCCAGAAGGTCATCGGCGATTTTGACGGTCATCACCTGCGCGTCCCCGGTGGAGGGCAAGAACACTTTGGCGACCAGAAGGTCGTTCCACGTCCACAGGAACTGGAAGATCGCGAAACTGGCCAGCGCCGGGAATGAGAGCGGCAGAATGATCTTGGTGAAGATCTGGAAATCCGTGGCCCCATCGACCTTGGCGGACTCGATGATATCGCGGGGTAGACCGACCATGTAGTTGCGCAACAGATAGACTGCCAGCGGCAAGCCAAAGCCCGTGTGGGCCAGCCATATCCCCAGGAAAGATTGCCCAATCCCGATCTGGTTATGCAGGTTCAGCAGCGGCACCAGCGCCAATTGCAACGGCACCACAAGCAGACCTACGACGCAGGCAATTAAGAACCCACGCCCCGGGAAATCCATCCACGCCAACGCATATGCCGCGAAAGCTGCAATCAGGATCGGAATGATCGTGGCGGGGATGGTGACGGTCAATGTGTTGATAAAGTTGCGGAAAATACCCGTCTCTTCAAATAACAGCTCACCAAAGGTGGCGCCCGAAGCAATCTCTTGCGCGCGTTCTTCCTCATCCAAGCCGGTCAGGACCTCGGCGTAGTTGCTCATAGTGAAATCGGGGGGCGTTTCGGCAAGGAAGTAGAGCCTGGGGCCCGCGTCATCAATCGGCTCGGGCGAGGTGTAGACGTACCCGCCATCGGCATTCACCACAACCGTCCCGCCATCGCGGTTCTCAACGGTTTCGCCAGCGGCAAAGGCCCCCGGCTCTCGGCCCCGGAGACCAAAAGCGGCAATGGAGTTTGCCCCTGAGGCGAACTGATCGCGTACTTCACCGGTCTCGAAGATATTGCCTTGGGCCACGAAAAGATCACCGTCGCGGGTCGGCGCATCGTCGGCGCGGGTTCGGTAGCTGAGTTCCACCGAGAAAGGCGCCTCCCACCAGCCCGAGGCGCTGATCTGGTCGCGGTCCCGGAAAGAGGACACGAATAGACCCACCGTCGGGATCAACCACAACAATACGATGATGAACACAGCCACATTGGTCACAATGGAAAGGCCGGATTTCTGTCCTGCGATGTTATCCATTGATTTCGCTCCTCACGTCACGGGCCATTAGCGCATCTCCTTGCGGGCTTGCACGATGTTCCAGATCATCACTGGCAAGACGACCAGCATGATGACGAAGGCCACCGCCGTCGCCTGCCCGTCATCGCGGAACATGAAATCCATCATGAAAGACGGCAGAATTTCGGTGCCATAGTTGCCCCCAGTCATCGTGTAGACGATGTCGAAGACCTTCAGCACGAGGATGGTGATCGTGGTCCAGACCACGACAATCGTGCCGATAATCTGCGGCACTTTGATCTTGAAGAAGACCTGGAATGGGTTGGCGCCATCGATGATCGCGGCCTCGATCGTTTCTTCAGGCACGCCACGCAGGGCTGCGGACAGGATCACCATAGAAAAGCCGGTTTGAATCCAAATCAGGATCACCATTAGCAGGAAGTTATTCCAGAACGGGATTTGCAAAGGGTCCAACGCCTCGCCGCCGAAGCTGGCGCGAATGGCGTTGATGATGCCCAGATCGGGGTCTTGGGCGTAGACAAATTTCCAGATCAAGGACGCGCCCACAAAGGAAATCGCCATCGGCATGAAGATGATCGACTTGGCGATATTGCCCCACTTCAAGCGGTCGGTGAGTTGCGCGATCAGCAGCCCCATAAACGTGGTGACAGCAGGCACGACCAAGGCCCAAAGGATGTTATTCAGGAAGGCTTGGCGGAAATCTGGGTTGTTAAACAAGCGGATATAGTTGCCCGCCCCCACGAACTCATCGCCCGAGCGGTCGTACATGGACCGGATGAAAGAGCCGACTACCGGATAGACAAGGTAAAGGCCCAAGGCGAAGACAGCGGGAAACAGGAACACCCAAGGGCGGACGATATTGGCGCGGTTGATGTTGCGCCCGGCGTTTGGCCCACGGGCTGGAAACAGCACTTTGTCGAGGAACAAGTTAGCGGCGTAGAAATAGCCAACGCAGCCACCGACGCCGATGATGATCGTGATGATGCCTTGAAGAATTGGCGGCATGCCCATGCCCTCCCCCTGTGCCTGGATCGGCCAACTGCCCCCGAAAGCGCTGCCAAGCCGTAGACCGGACCTTGGCCCGGAGCCCGGCCCCGCCGATGTGTATCGCGGGGCCGGGAAATTTTGTTAGGTCAGCGACTTACTGGATCTCTGCCCAACGGTCCTGAATGCGGCCCGCAACTGATGCTGCGTCTTCGCCGCCCACATAGTCAACCATGCCGGACCAGAAGATGCCCTGACCGATCTCGGACGGCATCAGGTCGGATGCGTCGAAACGGAAGGTCGTGGCGCCCAGAAGGATGTCGTTCATCTGACGCAGCGTGTCCGAAGCGAACAGCTCGCTGTTGACGCCGGTGTGCGGTGTCAGGAAGCCAGATTGCGCCATCCAGATTTCGTGGCTGATCTCGGTCTGCAAGAACGCCATGAACGCTTGTGCCGCGTCGCTGTCTTGGGTGATGCCGAACAACGTACCTGCGCCCAGAACTGGGGAACCCAGATCTTCGCTTTCATAGGCCGGGAAGTAGAAGAAATCGCTGTCCGCGTCTTCTGGGAAGAACGTCGGGATGAACGACGCCTGACGGTGCATGTAGCATTCTGCCGGGAAGGTGAAGAGGCCAAGGGGGCTTTCGCGGAAGTCCGTGGAAGCAACGGCTTCAACGCCACCGTTCACATAGTCGCCGTTGCGGGCGAACGTGCCGAAGGTCTCGATCGCGTTAACCACTTCTGGGGAGTTGAACGGCATCTCGTTCGACACCCAGGCGTCATAAACGTCTGGCGATTGCGTGCGCAGCATCAGGTCTTCGACCCAATCAGTTGCTGGCCAACCCGTAGCGCCACCGGAACCCAGACCGATGCACCAGGGGGTTTCGCCGTCGGCCACGATCTGGTCGTTCAACGCCAGCAGTTCTTCCATGGTTTCTGGAACGTCGTAGCCCGCTTCCTCAAACGCTTCTGGCGAATACCAGACTAGCGATTTCAGATCGACTTTATAGAAGAAGCCATAAAGCCCCTCTTCGCCGTCAGCGCCGGCGGCGGTGCCAAGGGACACCCAGCTATCGCCCGCAGCATAGTTGGCGCGGATCCAATCGGCGGTTTCAGCCGACAGAGGTGTCAGTGCGCCACGCGCGGCGAGGTCCGTCATCAAGCCGGGCTGAGGGAAAACAGCGATGTTTGGCGCCGAACCCGCTTGCGTTGCAATCACGATGTCCTGCTCGAAGTTGTCAGAACCGGAATACTGTACGGTCGCGCCGGTCGCGCTTTCGAAGTAATCAATAACGGAGTTAACCAGTTCCGCATCCGCGCCGGTCCAAGGCCCGGTGATCGTCAGCTCTTGGCCAGACAGATCGAACGCATCCGCATAGGCGGTGTAGCTATCCCAGTTGAAAGCGCCCTCGCCCACGGGGAAGACATGCTCGACATGGCCATCAGCCAGCGCACCTGTCGCGGAAATCGCCAGCGCGGCGGCGCTGGCCAAATAAAACTTCTTCATTAGGTGACCTCCCAGTCAGTTTACCGTGCGCCCGAATGATAGCTCAAGCTCCGGCAGTCCATTATCTCCAAGTCCATCGCGCAATTCCCAAAGCGCTTTGGATCGCCCGCAACCTTGCGTATTATTTTAACCGAGTCAACGAGTCTCTTTGTTTCTTGATGAAATAGCATCTTTTCAAGCAAAGCGCCAAGGCAACGCCGGAAATTCACCCTTTGACAGACCCGGCAAGCTTTCATAGCCTCCCCACAATTCGAAGCGCTTTGGAAGCCGCCCCGCAATGAACCTCAAGCAATTGTCCGAGCAACTCGGACTTAGTCAAACAACTGTCAGCCGAGCTTTGAACGGCTACCCGGAGGTTCGGGAAGCTACGCGCCAGCGCGTGCAAGCTGCTGCAAAGGCTGCGAATTATTCGCCCAACTCGCGGGCGCGGAAATTGGCAACAGGGCGATCTATGGCGATTGGCCATGTGCTGCCGTTGTCCGGGCGAGAGGAATTGGTGAACCCGATTTTCGCCGACTTCATCACCGGTGTAGGCGAAGTCTATGCTCGCGAAGGGTACGATCTTCTGCTCTCCATGGTGCCCGTCGATGGGGTCGAGGCCGCCTACCGCCAGATGGCGGCCAACGCGTCGGTGGATGGCGTGATGGTGCAGGCCCCTACCCTACATGATCCGCGAATCTCCTTGTTGCAGGAACTTGGTTTGCCCTTTGTGGTCCACGGGCGCACTGCCGCGGCGGAAAGCTATAGCTGGCTGGATGTGGCCAACGTCCGCGCCTTTCGCCGGGCGACGGAATTGCTGTTGGACCTTGGGCATCGGCGGATTTGCCTCTTGAACGGCCAGGAAACCCTCGATTTCGCATTGCGCCGCCGCCGGGGCTTTGAAGAAGCCATGGCCGAGCGCGGCGTGCCCGTGAACCCTGATTTCATGCGGGCCGACGCCATGACCGAGCAATATGGCTACCGCACCGCCAGCGCGCTTCTGGACCGCGATGATGCGCCGACCGCCTTTATCGTGTCGTCCATGATCCCTGCCGTCGGCGTGCGCCGTGCGGCCGGAGAACGGGGACTGCGGACCGGGCGCGATATCTCCATCATCTGCCACGATGATGTGCTGAGCTATATGGATAACGATGGAATCAACGCCCCCAAAGGCCCCGCGTTTACCGCCACGCGGTCCTCGATCCGCGACGCCGGAGAGCGCTGCGCGGAAATCCTGCTCTCCCTCATTGATGATCCCAGCCAGCCACCTGTCCAGGAGCTTTGGGAAACCGACCTGACCCTTGGGCGCTCCACCGGACCTGCTCCAAGTTAACGCCGTTAAGGATTTACCATGAACTTCACACGCGCCGATTTCCCCGAGGGTTTTCGCTTCGGGGTCGCAACCTCTGCCTATCAAATCGAGGGACACGCCCATGGCGGGGCGGGCCAGACCCATTGGGACAGTTTCGCCGCCACCCCGGGCAATGTTGTCCGGTTCGAGAACGGCGATTTGGCTTGTGACCATTACAACCGCATGGATGAAGACCTTGATCTTATTCGCGATCTTGGGGCGGATGTGTATCGCTTCTCGACCTCTTGGGCGCGGGTCATACCCGAGGTTCGCGGCACGCCGAATGCCGAAGGGTTGGACTACTACGACCGCCTTGTGGACGGCCTGCTGGAACGGGGCATTAACCCCGCTGTGACGCTCTATCATTGGGAATTGCCCCAAGCGCTTGCTGATCTGGGGGGGTGGCGCAACGCCGATATGCCCAATTGGTTCGCCGAATACACCGAGGTCATCATGGGGCGTATCGGCGACCGTACTTGGTCCGCCGCCCCGATTAACGAGCCTTGGTGCGTCGGTTGGCTATCGCATTTTGAGGGCCACCACGCCCCCGGTCTGCGCGATATCCGCGCCACCGCCCGCGCGATGCATCATGTCTTGCTGAGCCATGGACGCGCGACACAGGTGATGAAAGGTTTGGGCGTGTCGAATCTGGGGGCGGTGTGCAACTTTGAATGGTCCACGCCCGCCACCGACAGCCCTGCCGATGTGGCCGCCGCGCGCCGCTATGATGCGATTTACAACCGCTTTTTCTTGGGCGGCCTGTTCAAGGGCGAATATCCCGCCGACGTGCTGGAGGGGCTGGAACCCCACCTGCCCCAAGGCTGGCAAGACGATTTCGCCACCATCCAATCCCCCCTCGATTGGGTTGGCCTTAACTATTACACCCGCAAGCGCATCTCGGCCACGGATGAACCCTGGCCCGCCTATGCCTACGAGCCAGCCGAAGGCCCGCTGACCGATATGGGATGGGAGATCTACCCCCAAGGTCTGCAAGATTTCCTGACCCGCACGGCCCGCGAATACACCGGCGATTTGCCGATCTATGTGACCGAAAACGGCATGGCTTCGGCAACCGATCCAGACCCGGACCGGATCGCGTTTTTGACCGATCATTTGACCGCGACCCGCGCCGCCATCGCCGAGGGCGCGCCCGTGGCTGGCTATTATGTGTGGTCGTTAATGGACAATTATGAATGGGCACTGGGCTACGAGAAACGCTTTGGCCTTGTCCATGTTGATTTTGACACCTTGGCACGGACGCCCAAAGCGTCCTATCACGCTTTGGCAAACTGGTGGCGCTAACAGGAAATGAGCAGCTAAGAGGTGGCGCGTGCCGCCTTCGGCTGGCACAGTGGCCGCGCTAACCGCGTGTTAAGGAAAAGAATTATGGTTCCCGCAACCCTTTCGCTGGTGGCCGATATCGGCGGCACCAACACCCGCGTCGCTTTGGCCAATGCCGCCACCGTGCGCGTCGATAGCGTGCGCCGATACCGGAACGCCGAATTCGACGGTATCGGCTCTGTCATCGCGCGGTATCTGACCGATAGCGGCCAAGATGCGGCAGGGATTTCAGGGGTTTGCGTCGCGATGGCGGGACCTGTGCATGACGGCGTGGGCACGCTGACCAACCTTGATTGGCGCATCGACAAGGCCGTGCTGGCCGAAGTGTTAAGCGCCGAGCGTGTGGCAGTTCTGAACGACTTGCAAGCCCAGGGCCATGCCATCGGGAACATCGCGGCGGGCGATCTGGAAGAGGTGCTACCGCAACCGCAAGTGCCTGAAACAGCTGCGAAATTGGTGATCGGCCTGGGAACTGGCTTCAACGCTTGCCCCGTGTTTGACACCAACGCGGGCCGCTTTGTGCCCCCATCGGAGGCGGGGCACGTGAGCCTGCCCACATCTATTGCCGAGCTGCATCCGCTTCTAGAGAAACTGAAGGATTCCGGCGGCTACCCGTCGGTGGAAGAGGTGCTGTCAGGCCGAGGCGTGAGCCACCTTCACGCGGCGCTACACGAGGAAACCATTGATCCCGCAGACATTTTGGCCCGCATCGGCGAAGGTGAGGCCTTGGCCTGCGACACCGGCGCGTTGTTTGTGAAGGTCTTGGGCGACGTTGCGGGCAACCTCGTGCTGTCGCATCTGCCCTTTGGCGGCGTATTCCTTGTGGGCGGCGTGACCCGCGCCTTCGCGCCCTATCTAGAACAATTCGATTTCGTGGGCGCGTTCCGGTCCAAAGGGCGATTCTCTGGTTTCATGGAACAGTTCGGCGTGTCGGTTGTCAGCGATGACTATGCCGCCTTGACGGGCTGTGCGAGCCACCTGTCACGGGCCTGAGACGCCCCGCTTCAAACGGCTCCGCCGGCCCGGCCCCTTGATGGGGCCAAGCCGTTCTCGCCGCGTTAGGCGACCTCGTGACCGAGGGCAGCGGTGTAGATCTCGTACCAATCTTGGCGGTCCAGCGTGACCTGCATCGCGTCAGACAAGCCCTTGATCCGGTTCAGGTTATTCGTCCCCATCACCGGCAAGATCTGCGCCGGGTGACGCAGCAGCCACGCCACGGCAACCGCATCGGCACCCACGCCGTGATCGGCGCCGATCCGTTCCAGCACCGCACGAACGGCGGCCCCTTCCTCGGCAAACAACGCCCCGCCCGCCAGCGGTGACCACGCCATGATCGGCTGGCCTTGGCGCTGATGGAACGCAACATCGCCATTGGTAAACGGCGCGTGGCACAGGACCGAGGTCTCGATCTGGTTCGTCGCCAGCTGAGTTTTCATCGCCGATTGCAGAAGCTCCCAATCCCAGGGGCGGAAATTCGACGTGCCAACCGCGCGCACCTTGCCCGATGCCACCAAAGCATCCAGACAAGCGCCCGTTTCGACATGATCCATCAACGGATCAGGGCGGTGGATCAACAACAGGTCGATCACGTCAATATTCATGTTTTTCAATGACCTATCGACTGCCGCCGTCACATACTCCGCACTGGTGTCATAGTATTTCACCCGCTTGTCCGCATGCACGCCCATAGGCGCCACGATATCGCATTTCGTCACGATCTCGATCTGATCGCGCAGCGCGGGCGCGGCGAGGAGGGCTTGCCCGAGGAGCGCCTCGGCGGCGTAGCCGCCATAGATGTCGGCCTGATCCATCGTGGTGATGCCTTGTGCCAAACAGGCCTCCACCTTCGCTTGCACATGGGCCGCAGAGGTATCCGCATCGTCGCCCAAGCGCCACATCCCGTAAACGATGCGGGACATATCAACCCCGCCAAGTGTAACGCGATCCATTATCGTCTCTCCCCTACGCCCAACGGCGTGGCTGGTGCCGAGGTCGGGACGCGCCCGTAAGCCTCTGGCAATGAACATGTTTTCAGCTCTGGCATGACCAATCTGCCGAAGTGCTTGCACTCATCCATATGCGGATAGCCCGAGAAGATGAAGGCGCGGATGCCCATCTTTCTATACTCCTCGATCTGGGTGAGAACCTGATCGGCAGAGCCCACCAAAGCCGCCCCACAACCGGATCGGGCGCGGCCAATGCCAGTCCACAAATGCGGCTCCACGTAGCCAAATTTATCGGCCAATTCCCGTGCCTTAGCCTGATGCGACACGCCCAAGGACGTGCTGTCGAGGGCGCGTTCGCGGATCAGCTGGCCGTATTCGTCATCCAGCTTGGAGGTCAGATGCTCGGCATATTCCCGCGCCTCCGCTTCGGTGTCGCGCACGATCATGTGGACGCGCAGGCCGTAATCCAACGTTCTGCCATACTTTTCAGCCACTTGGTTCACGTCTTTCATCCGCTGTGCCAAGGCCTCTTTCGGCTCGGGCCACATCAGATAGACGTCGCAATGCTGGCCGCACAACTCCAGCGCCGATGGGGAATAACCGCCGAAGTACAAAAGCGGCCCGCCGGTCTGATAGGGGCGCACGGGATCAGTGGTTAACCCTTCAAAATCATAGACTTGGCCATGATAATTGATCTCGTCCTGGGTCCAGGCTTGCTTGAGGATCTCCACCACCTCGCGGGAGCGTTGGTAGCGGAACGCGCTGTCGGCCTTCTCGCCCGGGAAGTCGGAGGAAATGATGTTAACCGTCAGACGCCCTTGCAGCATATGGTCCAGCGTGGCCACGGTACGGGCCAGCATGATAGGCTGCATCTCACCACAGCGGACTGCGGCCAACATGTTGATTTTGCTGGTGATTGGCGCACAACCCGCCACAAAAGACAGGGTGTCTTGACCGACTTGATAGGAGGACGGACACAGGATGTTGCGGAAGCCCTGCGCCTCGGCTTCGCGCACCAAACCGCTGCAATGGTCCCAAGAGGACCGCAATTTTCCGTCGGGCACGCCAAGGAATTCATAATCGTCCGAGCAGAGCGCGGCGAACCAGCTGACCTCCGCCGCGTCTAAATCTGCTGATGTGACTGGAACCACTGTCATGCGCGCTCTCCCCTCGCCCATGTCGGGCCCTTGACCGTTCTAGACCTAAGGCGTAGCAATCCGACAAGGGTATATCAATGGTATATCAATTTCGGAAAACGCGAGGGAGGTCGTGATGTCCGAGGACACAGAAAACACCGCGACAACCATCGACGCCGCCTCGGGCGCGTTGCCGACCTATCTGCGGATCGCGGAGGCGTTAACCATCGACATTGGCGGCGGCCGTTTGGCACCGGGCGAGAAATTGCCCCCCGAACGTGCGATGGCTCGTGACAAAGGCGTGGCTGTGGCGACCTTGCGAAAGGCACTGAAACTTCTGGTGGAACGCGGGTTGATTGAGCGGCGACAGGGCTCAGGCAACTACGTGCTTGGCGGGGCCACGAACATCGGCACCTACGCGCTGTTTCGGTTAGAGCTGCGCGGGATCGGGGGCGGGCTTCCCACGGCGCGATTGCTGGATATCCAGAAGACGAAAAAGCCCGACGACCTGCCTAACATCGGCCGCAGTTTTGATGTGGGCATTCGGATGCGACGGCTGCGGTTTTTGGCGGATATTCCGGTAGCAGTCGAGGAAATATGGCTGGACCTTCGGTGGCATGATGACAACGGGCTGAACGCGCGGACGGTCTCGGAATCGCTGTATCGCACCTACGCCGACCGCCTTGGCCTGCACATTCGCGAGGCCGAGGACGTCATTAGTGCGGCCCCCCTGCCCGATTGGACGCCGCCCGAATTGGGGCTGGTACCGGGCACCTTCGCGGGCTTTGTGGAACGCCGCGCCTATGACCAACACGGGATGCCGTGCGAGGCGTCCTGGACGTGGTTCAACCCTGAACTCGCTCAATATTATTCGAGAGTTCCGTGATCCGACGGCTCCCGAGACACCGGCCCCGGGGCCGCAAAAAGGACAAGTGACATGACAAGATACGGTCTCGTGGGCGCGGGCATGATGGGCCAAGAGCACATCCGCAACATCGCTTTGCTGCCAGACACGGCAGTGACGGCGTTTTATGAACCTAACGACGAAATGGCGGCCAAATCGCTGGCGCTGGTGCCTGATGCTGTGCGCTGCGACAGTCTTGATGCGTTGTTGGCGCGCGATGATATCGACGCGCTTGTGATCGCCTCTCCGAACTTTTGCCACGTCGGGCAACTTAAGGAGATTACCGCCAAGGTGACACTGCCGATCTTGTGCGAGAAGCCGCTTTACACCGCGCCCGAGGACGCCGCAGAGGTGGCTGCGTTGCAAAGTTATGGCGCTCCGATCTGGGTGGCGATGGAATATCGCTACATGCCTCCGGTCGCCAAATTCCGCGAGATGGTGGCCGGCGCGACGGGCGGGATCAAGATGCTGACGATCCGTGAGCATCGGTTCCCGTTTCTGGAGAAAGTCGGCGACTGGAACCGCTTCAATCGCAACTCTGGCGGCACATTTGTCGAAAAGTGCTGCCACTTCTTCGACCTTATGCGTTTGATTTTAAACGATGAACCTATCCGCATTATGGCCAGTGCCGGGCAGTCGGTGAACCATCTGGACGAAAGCTACGCCGGTGAGACACCGGACATTTGGGACAACGGCTATGTGATTGTGGACTTCAAAGGCGGCGCGCGTGCGCTGCTGGAGTTGTGCATGTTCGCCGAGGGCAGCGAGTATCAAGAAGAGATCAGCGCTGTAGGTCCGACCGGCAAGATCGAGGCATTGGTACCCGGCCCCACGAGGTTCTGGAACCCCGATCTGGGCCCTGCGCCGATGCCCAAAGTTGTGGTCAGCCCCCGCGCGCCGACTACGGGACAAGTTGTCCATGACACGCCAGTCGATAAGGATCTGCTGACCGCGGGCGATCACCACGGATCGACCTACTACCAGCACGTCCAGTTTCTGGATGTCATCCGCAACGGAGCAAGTCCGCAGGTCACTTTGAATGACGGTGCTATGGCGGTTCGCATGGGCATGGCGGCGCAGGAAAGCGCACGTACGGGCCGCGCGATTGATCTGAGCTAGCTCCGCGATCGAAACCAGGCAAGCCGTTAAGCAGAAACGTCGGGGGTGGTGGATCTTTCTGCGTCACCTTCGACTTCCGGCACGTGATATCCCTTCACAGAGGCCACCACTGCGGCCCGAACACGGGACGCTTCGCCCGCGTCAATGGCGCCACGCAGTTCCCGAAGCATTCCGGCCACTTCGATCTGACTGAGGCGATCTTCCTGGGCACGCAGAATCTTTTCGTGCGGGGTGGTTTGCATCGAGGCCGAGTCGATCAGCAGTTCTTCATAAAGCTTTTCCCCGGGACGTAGGCCGGTGATTTCAATCGCGATGCCGGGGCCATCATCCCCTTCGCGCACGGTGGCGCCCGACATCAGGATCATGCGTTTGGCGATGTCGATGATCCGCATCGGTTTGCCCATATCCAAGACAAAGACATCCCCCCCTTCGGAATAGGCCCCCGCCAGCAGTACTAGCCGTGCCGCTTCCGGTATGGTCATGAAGAAACGCGTGACTTCCCCGTGGGTTACGGTCACGGGGCCGCCTTTGCGGATCTGGTCTTGAAACAGCGGAAGGACCGAGCCGGAAGAGCCCAGAACATTGCCGAAGCGCACCATGGAAAACCGGGTTTTAATCGCCCGCGACGCCATGTCCTGAATGACCAGTTCCGCCATTCGTTTGGTGGCCCCCATGATGTTGGTCGGGCGCACGGCCTTGTCTGTGGAGACCAGAATGAAACGCTCACACCCTGCCGCCTCTGCCGCGGCGGCAACGGTTTGGGTGCCAAGGGTGTTGTTGCGCGCGCCTTCCAGTTCATTCTCTTCCACCAGCGGCACGTGTTTGTAGGCGGCGGCGTGGATAACGATTTCAACGCCTTCTTGCTCCAACACCGCGCGAACCCGCGCCTCGTCGGTGACCGAACCGAGCCGAGCCGTCACATCAATCCCGCGCAGGGCCGCGGCGGGGCGAATTTCCCGGTCGATCTGGTAAAGCGCCAGTTCCGAACGTTCCAGAAACACGATCCGCGCCGGGTTACATTCCAGCAATTGTCGGCACAGTTCTGACCCGATCGAGCCCCCAGCCCCGGTTACCATCACCGAGCGCCCGGCATAGGCCTTTGCGATATCAGGCACATCCAGCGCCACCTTGTCACGGCCCAAGAGCGCGTCGGGTGAAACGGTGTTCAATTGGGTCGATCGTCCCGAGATCAGATCCACGTAGGAGGGCAAGACCTGGACTTCGCAGGGCAATTCACCCAGCCGCGCCAGAAGGGTATCCAACTGGCCCTTGGGCATCGACGGCATCGCCACGAGGATGCGTTTCACGCTCCCCGTCTCCACCATCTCGCGCAATTTTCGCGGAGCGGCCACGAACAAGCCCGAGATTATGAGACCATGCAAAGAAGGGTTATCATCAACAAACGTGACCGGGTTCACTTCGGAGCTGCGACGCAGAGCAGAAGCCAATTGAATGCCCGCAGCGCCCGCTCCGTAGATGGCCACTGGCACGCCGCCCCGGTCATTCCACGAGCGTTGAACGAGCAGGAATAGGATGGTTCGGCCGAAGATTGACAGACCAAAGAAGGTCACGGCGAAGATGATGGGCACGGACCGCGGGGCGCCAAGGCTCATCACGTAGCTTGACGACATGGCGACGAGGCCAAGGACGGCGGCGGCAGAAGCGATCCTTGTTAAAGAAGAAAATTCCAGCGCGGTCAGCTTGATCCAAGGCAGGCGGAACGCGATGATCAGAAACGGCGCGAGGAAGATAATCACCGCAAAAAGCGGCGAGGATCCCCGGATTTGATCCAAGGGCAGTCCCGTGCCGAACCGCAAGGCAAAGGCCAAGTAAAGCGCGATCGGGGCAAGGCCGCAATCGAACACCAGAAACATGATCCGCTTCTGCTTACGGGAAAGAGAGCTTAAGTTCATCAAGGCCCCAATAACGCGGCCGGTCATGAAAGACCAAGGTCAGCCAGCGATCAATCAACTTACAAGTTGCAACATTCACTACCGCCCGCGATATCGAACGGTCATGCCCCCGTCAAATGTGAAGAAATTGGTTAATTTCCCCTTAACATTAGGGGCGTAAGCAAACTTTTTGCAGAAGTCGAAGGGGATCGGCGGGATTGAGCCGACAGCTCAAGCTTTAAATCGCGCCGCCCACCATCGCGCCAATTACTGTTGTCGCGGCCATTGCCAAAGCCCCCCACAACATAACCCGCAAAGCCGCTCGGCCCTTGTGCGCCCCCCCTGCTTGCGCCCCAAGGGCACCGAGCGATCCCAAGGCCACCAAGGTCGCCACGGCCACCCAGATCACCACGCCATCAAGTGGTGCGATCCATGAGACAAGCAACGGCACCGCCGCGCCGCCTGCAAAGGTTAACCCCGACACGACCGCCGCCTGAACCGGACGCGGAGGCGACAAATCGGTAAGCCCGATCTCATCGCGCAAATGGGCGGTCAAGGCATCCACTTCGGTCAGATCAATTGCCACACGCTCAGCCAAATCGGGCGCCAATCCGCGTTCCACGTAGATGGCGGTCAATTCAGCCAATTCCGCTTCTGGGTTACGTTCCAATTCCTCGCGTTCACGCTCCATATCGGCGTGTTCGGCATCGGCCTGACTGGAAACAGAAACGTATTCGCCCGCCGCCATGGAAAGGGCACCGGCGACCAATCCGGCAAGACCTGCCAAAAAGATCGTCCCATGATCGCCCGTGCCCGCCGCGACACCGGCAATCAGCGACGCCGTGGACAAAATGCCATCATTGGCCCCCATGACCGCTGCCCGAAGCCAGCCCGCTCGGCCCGACAGATGCGGTTCTGCATGGGCGGAGGGCACCGCCGAGGCCGTTGGGCGCACCATTACGACAGCGCCAGCTTGCCGGGGTTAAAGATATTGTCGGGGTCGATGCCCCGCTTGATCGCGCCCATCACCTGCATCGCGCCGGGGCCAAGCTCTCGCTCCAGATACTTGGCTTTGCCCTGCCCGATGCCATGTTCACCGGTACAGGTCCCGTCCATCGAGATCGCCAAGTCATTAAGCCACCCGATGAAACTTTCTGCCGTCTCAATCTCGGCAGGGTTCTCCATGTCGAGCAACAAGAGAGCGTGGAAGTTTCCGTCTCCCACGTGACCTACAATGGGGGCCATCAGCCCCATTTCTTCCAACTTCACCTCTGCCGCCGCAACACAATCCGCCAGTCGAGAGATCGGCACGCAGGCATCAGTGGAAATCGCCTTCGCACCGGGGCGCAATTGCAGCGCGGCCCAGTAGGAATCGTGACGCGCCTGCCATAGCTTCGCGCGATCCTCTTCCTTGGCGGTCAACTCAAACCCCGTCCCGCCGTGATCTGCGGCAATCTCACCGAATAACTCTGCCTGCTCGGTCACGCCGGTCTCTGATCCGTGGAACTCCAGCAACAGCAAGGGCGTCTCGGGCAGGGAAAGCTTGGAATAGGCATTGCAGGCCTTCACTTGCAACTCATTGAGCAACTCGATCCGGGCCACTGGAAGACCATACTGGAAGCACGTAATGACCGCATTGCACGCATCCTCCAAGCTCGGAAACGAACAGGTCGCCGCCGAGGTCGCCTCGGGGATACCCTGAAGCTTCAAGGTAAGCTCCGTGATGATACCAAGCGTGCCCTCAGAGCCAACCATCAGCCGGGTTAAATCATAACCGGCCGAAGTCTTTCGCGCCCGGGCCGCTGTCTTCACAACTTCCCCCGACGGCAAAACCGCCTTCAATGCCAAGACGTTGTCTTTCATCGTGCCATAGCGCACGGCACAGGTGCCGCTGGCGCGCGTGGCCGCCATCCCGCCCAAGGACGCGTCAGCACCCGGATCAATGGGAAAGAACAACCCCGTATCACGCAGATAGGTGTTGAGCGCTTTACGTGTCACGCCGGGTTGAATGACCACATCCATATCCTCGGCGTGCACCTCAAGGATCGCATCCATCTGACTGAAATCCAACGAGATCCCGCCCACAGGTGCATTCACATGTCCCTCCAACGACGTCCCGGTGCCAAAGGCAATGATTGGCACCTTATGGGCGGCACAAATCCGCACAATGTCCTGCACTTCTTCGGTTGACTTGGGGAAGATCACCGCGTCGGGGGCCTGGTTTCGCAACCAAGTCGTCGTGTGACCATGCTGCTCGCGCAGCGCTTGGCCCGTCTCCACCCGAGGACCATAGGCTTGCGTTAGAATGCCAAGCGCCGTGGCGATACCCTCATCGTTTCGCCGAATGTCTTTGTTCATGCCCATCGGAGCCTCCCTATTCACTTTCCGTACGTCTATCGTCCCCGCTGGCGGCTCTCAAGTGCTGGCTCCTTCATCTTGGTAAATACAACTCAATCCCGTCCTATCCCCAAGCAATCCATCGGCGTCTCAAACGCTTCGCTCTGCGCCAACCGCCTCCTCGGCAGCTAAAGCGCTGCCTCCTCGGCGCGGCGCTGCGCTTCGATAACTTCGGCACGCTTTTCGACCTGCTCAACAATGTGATCCACCATCTGGTCGTTGCTCATCTTATGGCTTTGCTTGCCCGCCAAATAGACCATGCCGCTGCCCGCGCCGCCGCCGGTGAAGCCGACGTCCGTCATCAACGCCTCTCCCGGGCCATTCACGACACAGCCGATGATCGACAGGCTCATGGGCGTTTTGATGTGCTCCAGCCGTTCTTCCAGCTTTTCCACTGTTTTGATCACGTCGAAGCCCTGCCGCGCGCAGGAGGGGCAGGAGATGATGTTCACCCCCCGGTGGCGCAGGCCGAGGGATTTCAGGATCTCGAACCCGATCTTCACCTCTTCCACCGGATCGGCCGACAGGGACACGCGCATGGTGTCGCCGATCCCCGACCACAGCAGGTTCCCAAGCCCGATGGCCGATTTCACCGTGCCACCGACGAAGCCCCCGGCCTCGGTGATGCCCATGTGGAATGGCGCGTCGGTTTGATCCGCGAGCTGGCTGTAGGCGGCGGCGGTCATGAAGATGTCAGAGGCCTTCATGGAGATCTTGAACTCGTGAAAGTCGTTGTCTTCCAGAAGCTTGATGTGGGCCATGCCGGATTCGACCATCGCGTCGGGGCAAGGCTCTCCGTATTTCTCCAGCAATTGCTTTTCCAGACTTCCTGCGTTCACGCCGATACGGATGGAGCAATTGTGGTCGCGGGCGGCTTTGACAACCTCTTTCACGCGGGAGGCGTCGCCAATGTTGCCGGGGTTGATGCGCAGGCAGGCGGCGCCCGCCTCGGCGGCCTCGATCCCGCGTTTGTAGTGGAAGTGGATGTCAGCCACGATCGGCACCGGGCTTTCGCGGCAGATTTCCTTCATGGCGCGCGCGCTGTCGGCGTCGGGGACCGAGACGCGGACGATGTCTGCCCCGGCCTCGGCCGCGGCGATCACTTGCTTGATCGTGGCGCTGGCGTCCGTGGTCAGCGTGTTGGTCATGGTCTGCACCGAGATTGGCGCATCGCCGCCCACAGGCACGTTGCCCACCATGATCTGACGGCTCTTGCGCCGGTCGATGTTGCGCCAAGGGCGGATCGGATTATGGGACATGGGGCGCAGGCCTTCTCGTGCTGGTTAAGCTCTAGATAAGGCTGTCGGGACGCAGGGACAACGCGATGGTTCGGGTCGCGGCAAAAAGACACCGACCCGAGGGAGGTGGGGGGAGGATTCGATATTTGTAAAAAGGTGAAGGGAGGGCGTTGTGGCCAAGCCGCGCGGTTTGTGGGGAGGCGGGCGGTATTGGGGCGCTGTTTGTTGGGCGCCGCGCCTTAGGGGCGTGGGATCGGACGCTCATCCGTGGCCGAGGGGGTCTGCACCGTCACCGGCAGCGCGTTGCTGGCGTGGATGGCGGCGGCGACATCGGCGGGGATACCGGGGAACAGCGCGAGGGTCTGTGCCTGGGTCTCGTCGGGCGCGGGGCCTGTGGGGTTGTAGGCCAGAGCCGCCGGGGCCGGGTTGGGCGTGGCGGGCACAACGGGGGCCACATCGGGCACGGATGTGGCGTCGAACATCAAGGAGGCGACTTGGGTGAGGTCTGGGTCAGCCTCGGTATCGGCGATTTGATAGGTGGCCGTTACCGCATCGGCGGTAAGTTCCACGTCGCGCACGATTGTAGCACCTGTGCCTGCGGGTCCGAGCGCCACGCCGTTGACCGCAAAATAGAGAGAGCCCGCGTTGCCGGAGCGCAGGCGCGGCGCACCATCGGAGGCGGGCACCACGTAGCTATCGCCCGCGTTGAGCGTCGCCTCATAGAGGGTCGAGCCATCGGCCGAGGAAATGCGGACCCATGTAGGACGGGTCGCGAAGATCATCACCTCATCGGCTCGGCCTGCGGTGACTTGAACGGCGCTATTCGCGCTGGCCCCTGCATCGGCCACGATTGTTGGAGCTGCGGCAGTGGTTGTACCTGCGCTGGCTGGCAGGGTGCCGACCTCATCGGGGTTCAGGGTGGCCAGTGCGCCATCGCGGGGTGTCAGCACCGGGGCCTCAAGGGCTTGAGGACGGTAGAGCGTATTGCCCGCCTCGGGGCCCGGCATGGCGATATCAAAGCTTTGGTCGCCACCGAACGTTGGCGTACCTGTCTGCACCCCGGACAAGGGATCGAGTTGCGCGAGGGGTAAGGCCGGTGCTTCATCAATCGGGGCGATTTGCAGGCGTTGGATGTCGTGCAGGATCGCCCAAGCGCCGTAGCCGATGCCAAGCGCCAGAACGACCAGCACAGCGACCGAGCCCAGTGCGCCGGGTTCGACCCGCGACAGCAGGCTATCGCTTGTTTGCGCGTAGGAAATCCGTGACGAGGACATGACCTCATTCGGGTCCATCCGGCGCGGCGCCGTAGAGACAGAGCGTTTGACCGTAGCCGCCTGATTGCTGGCACTGCCGTGGATGCCCCGGAACCCGGTTTCATCGCAGAAGCGGCGGAACGTCCATTCGGGATCGATATTGAGGTAACGGGCGTAAGAGCGCACGTAACCCGCAATAAAGCCCGGAGACTGGAACGCGCCCACATCGGCATTTTCGATGGCGGCAATGTAGGTGGCGCGAATGCGAAGCTCTCGCTCCACATCAAGCAGCGACTTGCCGAGGGTGGCGCGTTCGCCGCGCATCAGGTCGCCAAGGGGGACATCGTTCAGGTCATAGCCGTCAAACGCCGGCATGGCGGGCACGTCGGACATGGCCGAAGGGGACACAGCCGAAGACGGGGTGCCAGAGGCTTGCGCCTGGCCCTCTGTCTCGTGGTCCCAATACTGCCCGTTGTCCTGGCCCATGCGGCCTGCCCCGATTCTATGGTTAGCCCACTCTGCCTAGTAGTGGTGCGTCCAAATACAACTAAATGTTACCCCATTCGGCGTGATTCCCAAAGGGCGTCTGCCGCGTTGCGCCGTAGATATCATGGTGCGTTGCACGAATGCACCCCGCAACATTGCAAAATCGCAACCCTAGGCGAGAACACGCGCATCATTTTCATTGCTAAATAAGGGCATAGATCGCGCCTGCACAAAGATTGCGCAGGCTCACAATTTTACCCCACAAATAGGCGTCAGCCCGCCAGTTCCTGCCGGTTCAATGCGCAGTGGGACCAAAGGCCATCCATTGCCCGCACCAGCCCGTCGATCATGCCCATGTCGTGCACCGGAGAAGGGGTGAAGCGCAAACGCTCGGTCCCGCGGGGCACGGTCGGGTAATTGATCGGCTGCGCATAGATGCCGAAATCGGCCAGAAGCGCATCGGAAATGGCTTTGGTGTGGACGGGGTTGCCGACCATTACAGGAACGATGTGGCTGCCGTGGTCAATCACCGGCAGTCCCATGCCCTTCAGGCGCAGTTTCAGCACGGCAGCACGTTCCTGGTGCAGATCACGCAGGGCTTGATCCGTCTTCAAGTGCCGCACCGAGGCCGCCGCCCCCGCCGCAACCGCTGGCGGAATGGAGGTGGTGAAGATGAAACCGGGCGCGTAGCTGCGCACCGCGTCACACATCTTTTCAGAGGCCGCGATATAGCCACCGTGGACGCCAAACGCCTTGCCCAAGGTGCCGTTGATGATGTCGAGGCGGTCCATCAGGCCGTCCCGTTCGGCCACCCCGGCCCCGCGCGGACCGTATAGGCCCACGGCATGGACTTCATCGAGGTAGGTCAGAGCGCCGAATTCGTCGGCCAGATCGCAGAGCTCCTTGATCGGCCCGAAATCGCCATCCATGGAATAGATCGATTCAAACGCGATCAGCTTGGGCGCGGCGGGATCGTCGGCCTCCAGCAACTCGCGCAGGTGCGCCACATCGTTGTGGCGGAAGATGCGCTTGGCCCCGCCATTGCGGCGCACGCCTTCGATCATGGAGGCATGGTTGAGCGCGTCGGAATAGATGATCAGGCCGGGAAACAGCTTCGGCAGCGTGGAAAGCGTCGCGTCATTGGCGATATAGGCCGAGGTGAAAACCAGCGCCGCTTCCTTGCCGTGCAGATCGCAAAGCTCTGCCTCCAGCGCCTTGTGGTACACGGTCGTGCCGGAAATGTTGCGCGTCCCGCCCGAGCCTGCGCCCGTGGCTTCCAGCGCCTCGTGCATCGCTTCCAGAACCACCGGATGCTGGCCCATGCCAAGGTAGTCGTTGCCACACCAAACGGTGATTTCCTGCTCGGACCCGTCGGGCTTTTTCCAGACAGCGTGGGGGAACTGGCCTTTACGACGCTCAATATCAATGAAGGTCCGGTAGCGGCCTTCATCGTGCAGCTTGCCAAGGGCAGAATCGAGCGCGGAATCGTAGTTCACTGGCGGTCTCCTCATCGGGGGCGCAGTCGCCTCCGCAGATAGATGGCTAAAGCGGGGGATTCCCGCGTTGGTGCAGACATATTGCGCCGGCCCCCATAACGCCAAGCTACATTTTGCCGCGAGGTGGGCCTTGATCTGCATCAAACATGCGAAAGAAAAGGGAAAACGGCCCCCGCTTACGTCGCATCACAGCGCTGCGGGGGCCATGGGGAAGCGGTGTTATTGGCTCAAACGTACATCGAAGGCCGGATAGCCGAGGCTGTCGGAATGTGTGTAGCCGCCGTGGCAGTCGTGGCAAAAGCTTTGCGAGATCCCCATGGGATCGCCATTGGGCTGCACCGCGGAATAGACCCAGCCATCGGTATCGGGGTAATCGGCGGTTTCGGCACGGGTCATAATGAACAGCGGACCCCGGCGCGGTGCGCCGTCGCGCAGAGTGTAGCTTTCCTTGGCAATGACAGAGCCTACGGGCATCTCGAAGGTTTCGTCGTCCTCTTCGTATTGAACGTAAGCGTCAAAGCCCACGTCGTTGACGAAGGTATTCAGGAAGCGGCCCCCGTGAAAGCCGGGCGCGGCGGGGCCGGTTTGGGCGTGTCCCCAGTCGCGGTACACGGCGGCGATTTCATTGTCGCCGGATTGGTAGTTCTCCAGCAATTCGTCGCTTACGCAGTCGTACAACGCGTCAATCTGATCTTGGGTGAAATCGAGGATATCAGCCTCGAACGTGCAAGAATGCGCGTCGGCAAAAGCCACGCTGCTGGTGGCCGCTACGAGGGCGGCGGAAAGGAAAAGGCGGGTGTACATATCTGGCTGTCCTGCTGGTTTTGATCCCGTGGTAAAAGCACGCTAATCGCTACCTTTCGGTTAACGAAATAAACCACGTTCACGTTATCGAGAGCGGAGTTAACCAATTGCATAGGCCCGCTGCCCTGCAATCGCGTTGCGCCCCCCTGCCCGGCTCGCCAAGATGGCGGCAAATGTTCCCCCTTTAGGAGTGCCCCCATGACCCTCGATGCCGTTCTCGCCCGTGTGGACGCCGATCTGGATGCCGCAACAGAGCGTCTGATGACGCTGCTGCGCGTGCCCTCAATCTCGACCGATCCGGCCTATGATGGCGATGTGGCGCAGGCGGCGCAGATCTTGGCCGATGACCTGAGCGAGCTTGGGTTCGACGCCTCGGTGCGAGAGACAACGGGACACCCGATGGTGGTGGCCCATGGCAATGACGCGGGGCCGCACGTGCTGTTCTACGGCCACTATGATGTGCAACCGGTGGACCCGCTGGCGCTGTGGAACCGCGACCCCTTTGATCCGGTGATAGAGGAGCAAAACGGCAAGCCCGTGATCCGCGCCCGTGGGGCGTCGGACGACAAAGGCCAGTTGATGACCTTCATCGAAGCGTGCCGCGCGTGGAAAGCGGTGACCGGGAAGTTGCCCGCCAAGGTGACGATCTTTCTGGAAGGCGAAGAGGAAAGCGGCTCGCCGTCGTTGGTGCCGTTCATGGAGGCCCATGCGGACGAGTTGAAAGCGGAAGTGGCCTTCATCTGCGACACGGGCCTGTTTGCCGAGGGCGTGCCCGCGATCGTGACGCAATTGCGCGGGATGATGAAGGAAGAGCTGACCATCACGGGGCCAAGCATCGACCTGCATTCCGGCATGTTCGGCGGCATCGCGATGAACCCGATCCGGGTGTTGTCGGGCATTTTGGCGGGCCTGCACGACGAAAACGGCGCCGTCACGGTGCCGGGCTTCTACGATGACGTGCCCGAGATCAGCGAGGCCTTGCGGAAAAGTTGGGACAAGCTGAATTTCGACGCGCAGGAGTTCCTGGCCCCCGTAGGGTTGAGCGCGCCTGCGGGCGAAGTGGGGCGCACACCGCTAGAGATGATCTGGTCGCGCCCCACGGCAGAGGTCAACGGCATCTGGGGCGGCTACACCGGCGCGGGGTTCAAGACGGTCCTGCCTTCGCAGGCCCACGCCAAGGTCAGCTTCCGGTTGGTGGCAGGCCAAGACCCTGTGCGATTGCACGACAATTTCGTGGCCTGGGTCGAGGCGCAATTGCCGCCCGACTGCACCGCCAGCTTCGCGCCCGCCATCGGCTCTCCGGCCAGTCAGATGGACACGAGCCACCCGATCTTCGAGACAACGCTGAAGGCACTTAGCGACGAATGGCCCGGCGATGCCGCGTTCATCGGCTGCGGCGGCTCGATCCCCGTGGCCGGCTATTTCAAAGAGATCCTCGGCATGGACTCGGTGCTGGCCGGCTTCGGCAAGGATGACGACGCCATCCATTCGCCCAATGAGAAGTACGACGTGGAAAGCTTCCACCGCGGCATCCGGTCCTGGGCGCGGGTCTTGGGCGGCTTGGCGCAGGGGTAAGACGAGCGGGCGTTGCTTGGGTTCGCCACAACCAGCGCGATAGAACCCTTGCATTCCGGCCCGTTACCGCTTTGCTAGGCGCATGACAAAGTTGGTACTGATGCATAAGGCGGACTCGATCTACGAAGATGAGCCGGACGTCGTCTATGATTTCCCGCGCGCCTACCTGAAAGCGGCATCAGAGGCTGTGGGAGATTGGATCGTCTACTACGAACCGGTTAAAGCTGGCCCACGCGGCTATTTCGCCGTGGCCAAGATCGACCGCGTCATTCCCAAGCCGGGCGTCGAGGGCCGGTTCCTCGCGATGATTGCGCCCGGAACCTTCCTGCCCTTCGACCAGAACGTGCCCCGCCTGGTAAAGGGGCGCCCCCTGGAAAGTGCCCTCACTGAGCCAGACGGCACGCCGAAGAAAGGGGGCGCCATTCAACGCGCCGTGCGCCGACTGCCCGAGCCCGACTTCGCCCGCATCGTGAACCTCGGCCTGCCGCAGGACCTCGAGCAGATTGAAGCGACCCGCTATGAACCGCAAGGCGCAACCCTCAACGAAGGGGCGCAGATCTTTCGGCGCCCGGTGCTGGAGCGTCTTACCCGAAGACCCTATCGTGATGTCGCCTTTCGCCGGAAAGTCCGAGAGGCCTACGACTATCGGTGTGCCATGTCGGGCCTGATGCTCCGCAACGGCGGCGGCCGGCCGGAAGTCCAGGCGGCCCACATCCGACCCGTCGAGCATCAGGGCAGCGATTCCGTTCGCAACGGGCTCGCCTTGTCAGGCACATTGCATTGGATGTTCGACCGTGGGCTGATCTCGGTCGCCGACGACTGCCAAACCATCCTCGTCTCTCACAACAAGGTGCCCAGCGACGTGGTGACCCGCCTTCTGCCCAAGAACGGGAAGCTTGTCCGCCCCGTCGATGAGCGCAATACGCCCCACCCCGAAAACCTCCGATGGCACCGCGAGAATGTATTCGGGCGCGCGTTGGAGGGAGAACCTGCCCCATGGGGGTAATCGCGATCGGCAATGCCCTAGGGGGCTCTGCCCCCACGTCTTTTCCCAAGGAAAAGCCGCCCCCCGGGAATATTTTTAGAACGAGGAAGCGGCCCGTAACGCTTTCTTAACCAATCGCGCGCTAGTGTCATGGCACGGTACAGGCTGGGAAGCCGATGACCGTGAACGAGGAAGGCCCCCGGTTTTAAACTGGGGGCTGACCTTAAATTCCTCGTTCTTCAAATATCCATCTTAACTGCACAACCGATGCCGCAGACGAAGCGCTGGTTGGAGGCCGTAACCCTAGGCAGACGATGGCTCTGATCCCAGCCGCGCCGCGATGCGCCAGAAACGGATCACCAAGACGAAACCAGCCACCGCGAGGCCGATTGCCAGACCGACCCAAATGCCTTCGCCCTCCCATCCCAGGGGAAAGCCGAGCGCATAGGCCAGGGGCACCCCAATGATCCAGTAGCTGATGAAGGCGTAGACCATGGGCACGTTGGTATCCTGCACGCCGCGCAGCAGGCCCAGCGCCATGACCTGTGCGGCATCGGCCAATTGAAAGATACAGGCCACGATCAACAGGCTGGCGCCGATGGCAATGATCTGCGGGCGCAAGGCGTCGGAGGGGTCTACGAAAAGGCCCACCAATGGCTCGGCAAAGGACATCAGCGCCACGATCGTCACAGCCACCGTGACGCCCGACAGGATAAGCGCGGCCCAAGCGGCGAGGCGCAGGGCGGGCGCGTCGTTGCGGCTTCGGGTGCGGCCAATGCGGACTGTCGCCGCAGAGCTGAGGCCGATGTGGATCATGAATGTGACCGATATGATCTGGAGCGCGATCCCGTGGGCGGCCAGTTCCATCGTGCCGATCCAGCCCATCATGATCATCGTGGCCATGAACAACCCGGCCTCCGACAACAACGTGATCGCGATTGGCCAGCCCAAGCGGAAGACCTGCAAGAGCGCCTCCCAATCGGGGCGCCAGAAGCGGGTGAATAGCGCGTAGTGGCGCAGGCCCTCGGCGCGGGAGGCATAGAGCGCGAGGATCAGCAGGATGAGCAGATTGGTAAAGACCGAAGCCGTCGCCGCGCCTGCGATCCCCATCTCGGGCGCGCCCAGGTTGCCGAAGATCAGCACCCAATTGATGCCTGCGTTCAGGAACACGCCGCCCACCCAAGCCCAAAGCACAATATTGGGCCGCTCCAACGCGCTGAGGTGGGACCGCAAGACCACCAACAGGCAACCGGGCCAGATCGCCCATCCGGCGATGCGCAGATAGGTTTGCGCGTCCGCCGATACCTGTGCCGTTTGGCCCGACCACAGCAAAAGCGCCTCGGAGTACCAAAACAGCGGCATCACCAGCGCCGCAAATCCCAAAGAGATCCACAACCCCATGCGCGTGACCCGGCGCACTTGTTGGTCATCATCGCGCGCGGCAGCCGAGGCGACCATGGGCATGACGGCCAAGCCAAAGCCCATGCCAAGGATCAAGATCAGGTGGAAATAGGACGAGCCAAGCGCCACGGCGGCCAGCTCCTCCACCCCGTACCAGCCGATCATCACCGTGTCCGTCACGCCAATAAAGACCTGAGCCAATTGGCCGCCGATCAGGGGCAGGCCCAATTTCAAGGTGGCGCGGATGTGGGAACTGAGTGTCATTCCATTGCCTTACGAGGGCTTTTCGGAAGGGGCAAGCGCACAGTTTTCAGGCAAGGCAAAAAGGTCGCGCGCGCGCTTTCGACGGTCCTACAGGGCGGCGAGGGCCAGTTGAAAGGCAATCACCGCAATGATGGCGCCTACCGCAAGCTCGATTATTGGCTGTGCCCGGGCCAATGCCGCGCTTTCAGCCAAACCCGCAAGAGCGCCCTTACGCAGTCCGACAGAGGCCAAAGCGACCAGAATGGTGACGCTGGCGGTACCCAGGGCCATCGCGAAAGCGCCCATGACCCCGGCCCAGAACGCATCCATCTGCGCGGTCAGGATCAGCACGAATAGCGCCCCAGTACAGGGGCGAATGGCGACGGCGGCGATCAGGGCGATGATCTCTCGCAATCCGGTGGCATGGGCGACGGCCTCGGGCGACGGGGCGTGGGCATGGCCGCAGCTGCTGCAAACGTGGTCGGGGCCTTCATGGGCGTGGTCGTGGTGGTGATGGGCGTGGTCGTGCCCATGGTCATGGGTTTCGGCACGGGCCTGTTGCAAACGCCACAAGCCGCGCGCGCCGCGCCAGACCAGCCAAAGACCCACCAGCGCAATTGCCAGAAAGCTGAGGGGGGCAAAGAGCTCGTCCGCCAACTGGGTCATCCGCTCTCGGCTCCAGCCCACCAACCACAGACCTGCGCCCACTAGGACCACCGCCGTCAGCCCTTGGGCGAGGCTGGAGGCCAGCGCCACCAGCGAAAGCCGCGCCGCACTTACCTGTCGGGCAGCGCCGTAGCCACCGATCAACACTTTGCCGTGTCCGGGACCGGCCGCGTGGAAAAAGCCATAGCCAAAGCACACCGCCATAAGTGAGGCCACCGCCGTGGCGTCGCCGCTACGCAAGCGGCGCAAGGCGCCCGCCATGGCGCCCTGTGCCTCGCGCTGTCCCTCAAGCGCCCAGGTAGACACGATCCGGTCCGCCCCCAAGAGCCACAGCACGGCGCCTGCCAGAACAAGGGCCACGACAACCGTTGCAATGACCTTCGGGATCATGGCCCGCATTCAAAAACCACCCGGTCTGCAAACAATTCCCCGACGGCGGGAAAGTTATCTTCTGCAGCCACCGCTCCGCCGATGGTGTCCATCGCGGCTTCTAACCCGGCATAGGCGGCATCAATGTCGGCGCGGATCAGCTGCGGCGTGCATTGGGCGCCGTTCACGCTCATCTCTCCGGTCATTTCAAAGGCGACGTAAAATTCTGGATCAAACACCTGCGCCAAAAGATCTGCCTCGGCACCGGTATCCACGACCGCGCGGCGGTGGACCGTGCGCAACTGGCCGTCTGCCACCAGCTCCAGCGACACTGGCTCGGGCGCGCCGAGTTCCAACGCCACACCATCGCGCTGCATCACCAAACCGCCTTCAAATCCGTAGGACCAATCCAGATCGAACCCAAGGGTTTGGGCAATTTCTTGTTCCGTCAGTTGCAGGTCAAAGTCGGGATCGAGGTTGTAGTCTTCCATCAAAATCAGGGAATAAAGCTCATCGTAGAGCCATGTGACCTCGACAGATGTGACGCGCCCTTCTTCCACCACAATGGTTAACCCGGCATCCACAAAGATGTGCGGATGCGCCCAAATGCCGCTTGGCCACAAGCCTACAAGGGCACCCAGCGCGATGCTTAACCCGTGGCGGGACATTGACAGTGGATTTTTCATGCCGCTTTATTATCCGCTCACGGCCCTGCTGCAAGCGGTCCCAAGACGGTCATGCGGATTGTTGCTCAATCTAATTCGTATTGTTCACAAGTCTTGATACAATGCGCCACATTGCTGCCCTTTTCATTGCGCAAAACAGCCCCACCCATGAAGAGGCTAGTTTTGTGACTGTTCTTACACTCGTATCAAACTACTTGGCAGACGACAGTGGCTCGATGAGCGTCGATTGGACTGTCCTGTCTGCCGGCGCCGTAAGTGTTGCCATCGCCACCACGGCGATCATGACTGACACCATTGATAACCTATCCATGCGTATGGATAGCGAATTGCGATCGCGTCAGTTGGGCGATGAGTGGGTACAATTCTATGCCAACCACTTCGAACCGATCCTTGCTGTTGGCGCCATCTCCGAAACACAGGCAGAAACAGCCTACACGGACGTTGAAGAGCTGATGAACCACGATGTCATCACCAACTTGGCCGCCGGCATCACACAGATGGAAGAAGGCACGATTACGGAACAAGAGCTTGTTACTTTGGTCGCGCTCGCCTCCGTCGCGTATCAGCGCAACATCGTGGATGACGGTGTCTTGGATCACTACTTCGGCTTTGGCGGTTCCACCCCGTATTACATGACCATGGCCAACGCGCCTACGGCCACCAACTAAACTTAAATCCCTCTAGTTGTGTTACACCTGCTGTGGTCTGGTCGGACCGCGCCGGGTGCTTTTGTTTTTCTGCCCCCCTTCGCGGCACTGCCCTGCGGAGTGCCCTTCCCCCTGCCCCCCAAACCTGCCATTATTGGGAAAACCGCCCACAACATAGAGCAGACACATGGCTGACGACCTTCTCTCCGGCACGCCCGACGCGCAGGCCTATGACGCCTCCTCCATTGAGGTTCTTGAAGGGTTGGAGCCCGTCCGCAAACGCCCCGGTATGTATATCGGCGGCACGGATGAGCGGGCGTTGCACCACCTTGTGGCTGAGGTGCTCGACAACTCCATGGACGAGGCCGTCGCAGGCCACGCCAACCGGATCGAGGTAGAGCTGCACGCCGATTATTCTGTCACTATCCGCGATAACGGGCGCGGCATGCCCTTTGATCCGCACCCCAAGTTCCCCGGCAAATCCGCGCTGGAAGTGATCCTTTGCACCCTTCACGCGGGCGGTAAGTTCAGCGGCAAAGCCTATCAGACCTCGGGCGGTCTACACGGGGTTGGCGCCTCGGTGGTCAACGCATTGTCCGATAGCATGGTTGTTCAGGTGGCGCGGGACCGTAAGTTGGTCGAGCAACGCTTTTCGCGTGGTATCCCTCTGGGTCCGGTTGAGGAAATCGGCTCTGCCCCCAACCGCCGAGGGACCACCACGACGTTCCACGCGGACGAGCAGATTTTCGGGTCGCACCGGTTCAAACCCGCGCGGATGTTCAAGTCCATCCGTTCCAAGGCCTACCTCTTCTCGGGCGTCGAAATCCGTTGGAAATCTGCCATCGATGACGGTGATACGCCGCTTGAGGCCACCTTCCACTTCCCCGGCGGGCTTGCCGATTACCTTGCCGAAACCTTGGGCGGTGCTTCCACATACTCGGATAACCCTTTCGCAGGCACCGTCGACTTCCAGGAAAAATACGGCGTGCCCGGCAAGGTCGAATGGGCGATCAACTGGACCCCGGCTCGCGACGGATTCATGCAATCCTATTGTAACACCGTGCCCACTCCCGAAGGCGGCACCCATGTCGGAGGTTTCTTCGCCGCCGTCCTTAAAGGCATCAAGGCCTACGGTGAACTGGCGGGCAACAAGAAGGCCGCCAACATCACCCGCGACGACCTGCAAAACGGCGCCTGTGCGCTGGTCTCGTGCTTCATCTCGGAACCGGAATTCGTGGGTCAGACCAAGGACCGCCTCGCCACGACCGAGGCCCAACGCCTTGTCGAAGGAGCAGTGCGGGACCATTTCGACAACTGGCTGGGGCAGAATACGAAGGAAGCAGGCGCGATCCTTGATTTCCTTGTGCTGCGCGCCGAGGAACGCCTGCGTCGCAAGCAGGAGAAAGAGACTCAGCGCAAGACCGCCACCAAGAAGCTGCGCCTGCCCGGCAAGCTGGTGGATTGCTCTCAATCGGCGCGCGATGGGACCGAATTGTTCATCGTGGAGGGCGACTCTGCGGGTGGCTCGGCCAAAATGGCGCGGAACCGGAAAAATCAGGCGCTGCTGCCGTTGCGCGGGAAGATCCTGAACGTGCTGGGGGCGGCCTCGTCCAAGCTGGGTCAGAACGCCGAGATTTCTGATTTGTGTCAGGCCCTTGGCGTTGGGATGGGCACTAAGTTCAACATTGAAGACCTGCGCTACGACAAGATCATCATCATGACCGATGCGGACGTGGATGGCGCGCATATTGCGGCGCTTCTGATGACGTTCTTCTTCAGCCAGATGCGCCCGATGATTGATGGCGGCCACCTGTATCTGGCCTGCCCGCCCCTGTTCCGCCTGACCCAAGGCGCCCACCGCGTCTATTGCGTCGACGAGGAAGAGCGTGATGCGTGGCTGGAAAAGGGCATCGGCGGACGCGGCAAAATCGATGTGTCCCGCTTCAAGGGTCTGGGGGAGATGGACGCGAAAGACCTGAAGGAAACCACGATGGACCCGGGCTCACGCAAGTTGATCCGCGTGTCCGTGGACGACGAAGTGCCGGGCGAAACCGGCGATCTGGTGGAACGTTTGATGGGCAAGAAGCCCGAGATGCGGTTCCAGTACATTCAGGAAAACGCGCGGTTTGTGGAGGAATTGGATGTTTAGGTTAACAGCATTAACCATCATCGCCGCCCTCTCTCTAACCGCCTGCGGCTCGGACCCGGAAACCCTGATCATGAGCCGCCGCACCGGTCTGACCGGATCGGGAGAGATTACCCAAGGCGTGCTGCGCAACTCGGGCGACATGACGATCATCACCCCCCACGAGACATTCTCAGGCCGCTGGGTCGCGGTGCGTGAAGGGGCGAACCAAAGCCTTGAATTGCTGCAAGCCTACGGCAATGGATCGGTCCTACGCTCCACCGCGCGGCTGTTGTCCGAGACTGAGGCGGGTTTTGGAACAGCGATTTTGACGAGTGATGGCGGGCGATCCATGCGGTGTGAATTCCGCTACACGGGCGTAACAATCAACGCGATTGGCGTATGCGAAACCACCGATGGCGAAGTGTTCGACCTGCAAGTGGCTTGATCCCCAAGGCCAACTGGTAGACCGGGCCTCGGCCCGGGAATGGCGGAAATCCGGGCCAAGGCCCGGTCTACCCTTCCCAAATCGCCCGCTCTGTCCCACACTTACGCGCATATTCACAACCGAAAGCTGTTTTCATGCGCGCTCTTTTCCTTGCCCTCGCCCTGTTGCTTCCCGCGGCCCTTCATGGCCAAACCAATGACACCTCTAACCCGATCATCGCCCGCATTGATGCCCTTGTGGCCGCCTACAACGCCCAAGATGTGGCCGCGATTGGCGCGGTTTATGCCCCCGACGCGGCGCTTCTGGCCCCCGGTGAGCGGATGATAATCGGGCGCGATGCGATCATGCAGCACTACGCCGATGCCATTGCAGGCGGTGCGCGGGACGTGCAGTTTACCACTTTCGACATCCAAGCCACCGAGACCTCTGCCGTCGCCATCGGAGAAGTCGTTTTGCAGGTGGGAGAGAACCGGATCGTGACCCGTTACATGCACCTTTGGCAGGTCATTGACGGCCAAATCATGCTGGCCCGAGACATGTATCACGTGCTGACCGTGCAATGACGCCCGCCGATCTGCAGGCCACTTTGGCCGAACATTTTGCCCCTTGGGTGTTGGACTTGGACCTATCGGTGGTTGAAGTCGCTGCAAACCACACGATCACCCGAATGCCCCTGTCGGCGCGGTTAATGCGTGTGGGCGGGATCGTCAGCGGGCAGGCCCTGACGGCGCTGGCCGACACCAGCGTGATCCTTGCGCTGGCGGGACATCGCGGCGCGTTTGTTCCGGCGGGAACGGTCACGCTCGACACGCAATTCCTGCGGCCCGGCACGGGAACCGCGATCTTGTGCCGGGCCGAGATCATCCGTGCGGGCCGCTCGATGGCATTCGCGCGGGCCGATTTGACGGCTCAGGACAGCGGCAAGTTGGTGGCGACCGCGACGGCCACGCTGGCCCTGCCCTAAGCGCTTGTGTCCCTTCTGAAATCACGGCACGTTCTCGCGTATGCGTAGATTGCACCTGATCCTGTTAACCTTGGCCGCCACGGCGTTTCTGGCCGCATGCGGGCGTCCGTTAACGGATGCTGAAGCCGCCTATATGGCTGATTTGCAAGGCGAAACCTTTGATCCAAGCGCCGTGCGCATCACCCAAAACCCCTTTGTCGGCCTCATCACCCAGACCTACGCCACACGCCCCCCCACCACCTGCCGCGAGCGCATCGTTCCGCCACCGCAAACGCCCACAATCTCGGCGCGGACGGGGGGGATCGTCTTTTTCAACACGCTACATTTGCGCGAAGATTTGGTCATCGACGACTACACCCAATTCCCCGATGGCACCCGAAGCCTTGTGGCGGCGATGTTCTTTGCCCATGAGATGACCCACATCTGGCAATGGCAGAACCGAGAGCTGACCGGATACCACCCGTTCCGCGCCTTTGCAGAACACGCAACGATCGACGATCCTTACCTTTTTTCCAACGACGACCCTCGGCCGTTCCTGTCCTATGGGTACGAGCAACAGGCCTCTTTGGTAGAGGAATACGTTTGTTGCCGCGCCACCGACCCGCAGGGCGCGCGGACCGCACGGCTAGAGGCGCTTATCGGCCAAGTGATGCCTGTCACGCCCTTGCAAGACCGCGCCGACAGCACCCCCGTTTTTCTGCCGTGGGAAGATGCGCCCATTCGCGGTATCTGTTCTTAGTCAAAGGCTTACCCCATGCCCACCCAAGCCCTTATCATGTTCGCCGCCGGGATCGGCATCCCGGTTCTGGCCGCATTGAACGCGCGGTTGGGGGCCAATATCGGATCTCCTGCGGCGGCCGCGACGGTGCTTTTCATCGTGGCATTCATCACCGCGACTGTCACCATGATCGTGACCGGGCCAGAGGCCCTGCGAGCCATTCCGGCGCAGCCCAAACACTTGTTTCTGGCGGGGATTCTCGTCGCCTTCTACGTGCTGAGCATCACCTATGTGGCGCCCACATTTGGTGTGGGGAACGCGGTGTTCTTCGTCATTGTGGGACAGTTGGTCAGCTCAGCCGCGATCGACCATTTCGGGCTGTTCGGGGCGCAGGTGCATACGGTGACGGGCCTGCGACTGGCAGGGATTTCCGTTATGGCGCTTGGGGTCGCAATCACGCAGATGGGCGCGGCCCGTTAACCAACTCCGCTACCCAGCCTTCTCTTCCAGCGTTAACCATTCAATCTCTGCCTCTTCCAGCAGCGCCTGACGTTCTGCCAGCGCGTCCGAAGCCTTTTGCGCCTTCACCGCTTGGGTCGTGTATATCTGCGGATCGGACAACAACTCGGACAGTTTCGCAATCTCGGCCTCTAGCCGTGCGATGACCGACGGCAGTTCTTCCAGCCTGTGTTTTTCGGTGAAGGACAGCGCAGATTTCGCCGCTTTCTCAACGGGTTGCTCCGCTTTCTTCGCGGCCTTCGCACGGGCCTTCTCGGAATCCGGGCGCGGTTTGTCGCCGCGTTGGGCCAGCATATCGGTCCAGCCGCCCGCATAGACAACCGCCTTACCCGCGCCTTCCAGCGCGATGGTGGCCGTCGCCACCCGGTCCAGAAAGTCACGATCGTGGGACACCAGAAGCACCGTACCGGGGTAGTCGCCCAAAAGATCTTGCAGAAGATCTAGCGTCTCGACGTCCAGATCGTTGGTCGGTTCATCCAGAACCAGAAGGTTGCTTTCCTTGGCCATGATCCGCGCGAGCAGAAGCCGCGCTTTTTCACCGCCAGAGAGGGAGCGAACGGGGGCGCGGGCCTGGGCCTCATCGAAGAGGAAATCCTTAAGATAGCCCACCACATGGCGCGGCGCACCGCGCACCAGAACTTGGTCCGAGCTGCCGGAGACGCCCAAGGTCGGGTCGTTGGTAAGGCTCTCCCAAAGGGTCGCGTTTGGGTCTAGCGCAGAGCGGGTTTGGTCGAACACCGCCATCTCGATCCCGGTGCCAATGATGACTTCCCCGGTGTCTGGTGCCAGCTCTCCGACCAGCATTTTCAGCAGCGTGGTTTTGCCCGCCCCGTTGGGGCCGACAAAGGCGACACGGTCACCGCGCAGCACCCGCAGGTCAAACGGTTGCAAGATCACCTTGTCGCCGTAAGTCTTTGATATGCCACGCGCTTCGATCACGCGCTTGCCCGATGCATTGCCAGCTTCCAACTGCATCGCCGCCGTGCCCTGACGCCGGATCATCGAAGACCGCTCAGCCCGCAAATCCCCCAACGCCCGCACCCGGCCCTGGTTGCGCTTGCGCCGCGCCGAGATGCCCTCAACCGCCCAACGGGCCTCGGCCTTGATCTTCCGATCCAGCTTGTGGCGCTGCATGTCCTCTTCGGCCCAAACGGTATCGCGCCATTCTTCAAAGCCGTCAAAACTGCCGTCGCGCCGGCGCACGACGCCGCGATCCAGCCAAAGGGTGCCACGGGCCAAAGCCTTAAGAAACGCCCGGTCGTGAGAGATCAGGATAAAGCCCGCTTTGGTCGATTTCAGCTCTCCCTCCAGCCATTCAATCGCGTCGATATCAAGGTGGTTGGTCGGCTCGTCGAGGAGCATCAATTCGGGCGCTTCCGCCAGCAGACGCGCCAAAGCGGCGCGGCGGCGTTCCCCACCCGAGGCCGCGTCCACGCGAGCCTCAAGGTTCAGCTTCAGGCCCTCTGCCGCAGCTTCCACGCGCCACGCTTCCGACGGGCCAAGGGTCGCAAGGGCGAATTCGCCGAGGGTCTCGAACCCCTCAAAATCGGGTTCCTGTTCCAGATAGCCCACTGTCGTGCCATCGGGCAGAACGCGGCTGCCGGCGTCGGCCTCTACCAGCCCTGCCATCACCTTCATAAGGGTCGACTTGCCCGATCCGTTGCGCCCCACAAGCGCCATGCGGTCGCCTGCCTGAACCACAAGGTCCAGCGAGGAAAATACGGGATCGCCGCCGAAAGTCAGGGCGATGTCGGAAAGCTGTAAGAGAGGAGGTCTGGCCATGAACGCGGCGTACGGCACGAAGGCCGGACAATCAAGCGCCGCGCGCAGGAAACGGGCAAGCGCCGCGCGTAGGAAACAAGAAACGGGCGCACCTAGCGGCACGCCCGTTCATTGGATCAATAGCAATCGAAGGTCTACTCCGTCGCTTCTTCTTCTTCAGGCTCGGGCGCTACGGGATCGTAGTCCAGCACACGCACAGCGGTCATGCGGTCAGGTTCTCCGGTGACGGCGCCGTTACGGCCCCTGCCCCGACGGATCATGTCCACGATGTCCATGCCCTCAACCACTTGACCGAAAACGGTATATTGCCCGTTCAGGTGGGGCGAGGCCTCGAACACGATGAAGAACTGACTGTTGGCCGAGTCCGGGCGCTGCGACCGCGCCATGCCTAGGGTGCCCTGCTCGAACGGCAGGTCCGAGAATTCGGCAGGCAGGTCGTCATACGAGGACCCGCCGCGCCCGGCGTAGCGCATGTCTTGGCCAAGGTTGCCGAATTCGACATCCCCGGTTTGCGCCATGAAACCGTCAATCACGCGGTGGAACACGACATCGTTGTAGGCGCCTTCTTCGGCCAATGTGGTGATCCGCTCGACATGCAAAGGGGCGACATCTTCGAACAGGTCGATGATGATCGTGCCCTCAGCTTCGCCTGTCACGTCAATCTCGATGCCTGTCGCCCCAATCGGGGACGCGGCGAGGAGCGCAGCGAGGAGCAGCCCCCCCGACCGAGCAAAGCGAGGTGTCTTAGACATCTGCCGCCACCTTGACCGAGATCATCTCGTCAGGGTTCGCGGGCGGCTCGCCCTTGGTGATCGCGTCGACATGCTCCATGCCGTCAATCACGCGGCCATAGACCGTGTATTGACCGTTCAGGAAGTCGTTGTCTTTGAAGTTGATGAAGAACTGGCTGTTGGCCGAGTTCGGGTTGGACGACCGCGCCGCGCCAAGGGTGCCACGGGAATGGGGCAGCTTGGAGAATTCGGCAGGAAGGTCCGGCTTGTCGGAACCGCCGGTGCCCGCAGCCCGCAGGTTGCCGCCTTTTTTGCCGTGCTGCACGTCGCCGGTCTGTGCCATGAAGCCATCGATTACACGGTGAAAGACAACGCCGTCGTAGGCGCCTTCACGGGCCAGTTCTTTCATCCGGTTGGAATGCTCTGGCGCCACGTCGGGCAGCAGTTCAATGGCAACAGTGCCGTCTTTCAACTCGATCAGGATCGTGTTTTCGGGATCTTTGATATCGGCCACTTTGGCTCTCCTTTTGGTATATTTGCCCCGCTCTCAGCGCGGGTATTTCTCGCGTAGCGCCGCGTTGACGGCGGGTGTGACGAATGACGACACATCGCCGCCCAGGCGGGCGATTTCTTTCACCAGCTTCGAGGCGATTGCCTGATGCTCGGCCTCGGCCATCAAAAAGACGGTCGTGACGCTGGCGTCGAGTTTCCGGTTCATGCCCACCATCTGGTATTCGTATTCAAAATCCGCAACCGCACGCAGGCCACGAATGATGAATTCCGCCCCCACGTCGCGGGCGCAGTTGATCAGCAGGTTCTCGAAGGGATGGGCGACAATCTCGGTGCCGAAGGCCTCGGTCATCTTGGCGCATTCGGCCTCGACCATGGCGACCCGCTCTTCAAGGGAGAACAACGGCCCCTTGTCACGGTTGATCGCCACGCCGATCACCAGCTTGTCGACCAATTTACAGGCCCGCTTGATGATATCGACATGGCCCATAGTGATCGGGTCGAATGTCCCCGGATAAAGCCCAGTGCGCATGGCTGTCCCCCTTTTTCTAGGGCAGGACGCAAACACGATTGCTGCACGGGTTGCAACCGGAACGCGGGCAAACCGGCACCAAAATGGCGGATTTCTGGGGCTAGAAGCCCTTGATCATGCCTTCCAGCGCCTCTTTTTCCATGGAAAGTTCGGCCAATTGCGCCTTTACCACATCGCCGATGGAGATAAGGCCAACCATCGCCGCGCCATCCATCACAGGCATGTGGCGGAACCGGCCCTGGGTCATTTTCCCCAGCACCGATTGCACAGTCTCATCACGGGTGGCCGAGATGATTTCAGCCGTCATCAGCGATGTCACGGGGTCCGCAAGGCACCCCGGCCCGCCCGCCCCGATGGCCCGCACGATGTCACGCTCCGACAAAATACCCTGCACGTCTGTGCCATCGTTAGAGACAATCAAGGCACCGATCCGCTTTGCAGAAAGCACCTTTGCCGCCTCTCCCACGCTGGCAGAGGGCGTGATTGTCACAACGCCCTCTCCTGCTTTGTCCCCGTCCTTGTCTTTCAGGATCTGTTGCACGAGCATTTTGGCGCCTCCTTCACAAAATGGTGAGGTTCAGCGTCGTCGCTAAACCGCCAACCTGTCAAGACTTTCGGCCATGCCCGTTGCTATTCGTCTAGACCGGGGGAAGCGCTGCCTCGGCCTCTAGGCGGGCGATTTCATCGCGGATACCGTCGCGCAGAAGGGCCGTGATCCGGTCAAGGCGTGCGTCTTTCGGTCCGGCGTGGGTGGTCAGCCAGAACGTCCGCGTAAGGCTGACATCATCTGGCAAAACCCGCACCAATTCCGGCGCTGTGGGCAAGGCAAAGTCGTGAACCACCGCCAGCCCGCCGCCCGCGCGAGCCATTTGCAGTTGCACCGAAACCGAGGTGGAGGCCAAGGCCACCCGTCCCACCCCAAGGGAGGAAAGATAATCCAACTCGGCGTCGAAGATCATATCCGGGATATAGCCGATAACCCGCATCCCCTTGATATCGCCAAGAGAAGTAGGCGCGCCATTCTCGGCCAACCAAGTGCGAGAGGCCGCAAGCGACAGCTTGTAGTCGCTGAGCCTTTCCCCCTCCAGCCGGTCGGTTTTGGGGCGGCTGACGGTGATGGCCAGATCCGCCTCGCGACGTGACAGGTTGACGATACGCGGCAAGGCAAGAATTTGCAGGTCGAGGTCGGGATGTTGATCGGCGATCCGTGCACAGACCTGCGGCAGAAGGTAGGTGGCGCAGCCGTCCGGGGCGCCGATGCGGATGGTGCCGGAAAGCTGTTCGGCACTGCCGGTTAGCGCGCCGATGCCCCGTGACAGGGCGGCTTCGGCCTCTTCTGCATGGGACAAAAGGCGCAGGCCCGCCTCGGTCAGACGATAGCCTTGAGGGGATTTCAGAAACAGCGCGGTGCCCGCCGAGTGTTCCAACCGGGCAATCCGCCGCGCGATTGTGGCAGGGTCCATCCGCAAGCTGCCCCGCGCCGCCGTCAGACTTTCTGCCCGCGCCGTGGCCAGGAATACGCGAAGATCGTCCCAATTCATCCTATACGCCTATTTTTGCAAAATGACCCTGCGAACCTGTCTCTTTTCCCGGCACAAATGCAAGCGTATAAGCCCCCAAAGCGTAACCTTTTGGGAGAAGACAGATGCAACAGATTGGTCACTGGATTAACGGCAAACACGTCGCGGGCACATCAGGCCGCACACAGGACGTGTGGAACCCTGCCACGGGCGAAGTGCAGGCCAAGGTGGCGCTGGCTTCAAAGGCGGAACTGGACGCGGCTGTGGCAGACGCCGCGCAAGCGCAGGTCAAATGGGCCGCCACCAACCCCCAACGTCGCGCACGGGTTATGATGGCCTTCGTCAGCCTGCTGCACCGCGACATGGAAAAGCTGGCCGAGGCGCTGTCGCGCGAGCACGGCAAGACCATCCCTGACGCCAAAGGCGACGTTCAGCGTGGTCTTGAGGTTGTGGAATTCTGCATCGGCGCGCCCCACCACCTGAAAGGCGAATTCACCGACGGCGCGGGCCCCGGCATCGACATGTATTCCATGCGTCAGCCCGTGGGCGTGGCTGCTGGCATCACGCCCTTCAACTTCCCCGCGATGATCCCTTTGTGGAAGATGGCCCCTGCCCTTGTGTGCGGTAACGCCTTCATCCTGAAGCCGTCCGAGCGTGATCCATCGGTGCCGATGATGCTGGCCGAGCTGTTGCAGGAAGCCGGTCTGCCCGATGGTGTCTTGCAGGTCATCAACGGCGATAAGGAAAGCGTTGATGCGATCCTGGATAACGAGACCATCTCGGCTGTGGGCTTTGTCGGCTCGACCCCGATTGCGGAATATATCTACGGTCGTGGCTGTTCCAACGGCAAGCGCGTGCAGTGCTTTGGCGGCGCGAAGAACCACATGATCATCATGCCTGACGCCGATATGGACCAGGCAGCCGACGCGCTGGTGGGTGCTGGTTACGGTGCCGCGGGCGAGCGGTGTATGGCCATTTCTGTTGCTGTGCCTGTGGGTGAGGAAACCGCGGATCGTCTGATCGAGAAGCTGGTGCCGAAGATCGAAGCGCTGAAAGTTGGCCCATATACCTCCGGCAACGATGTGGACTACGGCCCTGTCGTGACGCCTATGGCCAAGGAAAACATCCTGCGGCTGGTGCAAACCGGCGTGGATCAAGGGGCGGAACTGGTCGTGGACGGTCGTGACTTCAGCTTGCAGGGTTATGAGGACGGCTTCTTTGTCGGCCCACACCTGTTTGACCGGGTGACACCTGATATGGACATCTACAAGCAAGAGATCTTTGGCCCGGTCCTGAGCACAGTCCGCGCAGGGTCCTACGAGGAAGCGCTGAAGCTGGCGATGGATAACGAGTATGGCAACGGCACCGCGATCTTCACCCGCGACGGCGACGCGGCGCGGGACTTTGCCTCTCGGGTCAACGTGGGCATGGTCGGCATCAACGTGCCAATCCCCGTGCCACTGGCCTACCACACCTTCGGCGGCTGGAAGAAATCGGCCTTTGGCGACCTGAACCAGCACGGCCCCGATGCGTTCAAGTTCTACACCAAGACCAAGACAGTCACGTCGCGCTGGCCCTCGGGCATCAAAGAGGGCGGCGAGTTCACCATTCCTGTCATGGAATAAGCAAACGGATCACCGTTTGAAAATAGTGAGGGGCCCCCAGTGGGCCCCTCTTTTTATATGTTTAAGAGGAAGGGGCGCTGCCCCTTTTGCGCATCTGAAGATGCGCATACCCCGGGATATTTTAAGAACGAGGAATTGGGGGACGGTGGCTTTCGGGGCTTGGCGCAAAAAAGAACCCCTCGGAGGGAGGTCCGAGGGGCAAGTCCAACAGGGAGGTCGTCAGGAATTAAGTTAGCGGCGCACGGAGCCGAGGCCACCGGCAGAGGCAAAGCCATCGCTCACCGGGGCAGCGATACCGTCGATCTGGGCCGTCAGGTTTGAGGCAGGCGCCCGGGGAGAGGCGTTCGCGGCGGCGCCAAAGACGAAAGAGGCAAGGACAGCAACGGTGAGGATTGAGCGGATGAGCATGGCAGTGTCTCCTTTAAAGCGTTGTCCTAGTTGTAGCTGGCGCGTGAGAGCGGCGGTATTGCGGGAAACCTTACCGGGAGCGGTAGAAGGGGCTGGATAGCCTTACCCTATTGGCAAAAAGCCCCCGGCCCAAAGGGGCCGAGGGCCGCGTGCGCGGATCAGACAGCGCGCACGGTCACTTCGAGGCCGAAGGCCATGCCTGCGGGGGCGGTTTGGGGGCGCACGAGGGCTTGAACCAAGCTGGCCGAAGAGCCACGCAGAGTGGAGCCCGCAGAGAGGGCCGCCATGATCATCGCGGCAACGCCGGCACCTTGGTATTGGTCGCCGCCGATGACGGCGGAGGCGTCGGCCTCCAGCCCGCCATCGACACGGAAGCGGCCATGGGCACCCGCGGCTGAGGCGCCGTCCAGTATCCATTCGGTGCGGTGGGTGTCGGAGCCATTGTAGCCATTGAATACCACGCCGAAGCGATCACCGGAGGCGGCCCCCATCACCCGGGACACAGCGGCGGGGCCGAATTGGGCGTTGATATTGGGGCCGGACGTGAAGGCCATATTGACCAAACCGTTGCCCCCCGCGCCGAAGCCCGGAATGTCCACAGTGCCCGAGGCTGAGAGGCCCGCGGCCTCGATCAGGGTGGAGCCGGTAGAGCCTGCGAGGGCGGGAAGACTGGAGAGGGTCATGATCGAAGGAGCGGCAAGAAGGGAAGCGGTGAGGAAGGAGCGACGGTTCATAATAATGGGTCCTTAAATGTGGTTCGTTCAAATGTGTCCCGAAAATGTGGGACTGATGGGGACGTTCTGCCCGATGTCCCCTTTCCACGCGACTGCGGAAAACCGGACCAACGGAAAATGATCGGTGATCCGTGAAACCGCAGATTTGACGGGGCGCGGCGGTGGGGATAGGCCGATGCGCAGGCGACATCGCCGCGCGCTGGCGATCATCGTGGCGCGATTTTTTGGAGAGCCACCATGTACAGAGCCGCCGCCCTTGTTATTGCCCTGATCGCCGCCTTGCACCTTTACATTGCCTGGTTTGAGATCTTCGCCTGGACCACGAGGGGCCCGGTTGTTTTCGCCACCCTGCCCCGGGAATTATTTGAGCCGACCACCGCCATGGCCGCCAATCAGGGGCTATACAACGCCTTCTTGGCAGCGGGCTTGATCTGGTCCCTGCTGATCCGCGACAGCGTTTGGCGGATCAATGTGGGGATCTGCTTTCTTGGGTTCGTGCTGGTCGCGGGCGTATTTGGTGCCCTGACGGTCTCGCCTAGGATCTTGTTTGTGCAGGCAGTGCCAGCCACTTTGGGGCTGATCTTGTTGCTATTGGCGAAACGCCGGGTGTGAGGTTGCAATATTCATGTAACACTCGTTAATTAAACGGGCGTTCAATTCGGATCTTGGGAGGGATGACATGGAATTTGCACTGAGCGAAGAGGCGCAGGCCATCTACGATATGGCCCGCGCGTTCGGAGAGGCAGAAATCGCCCCCCACGCCCATGCCTGGGAACGCGCAGAGGAAATTCCGAAGTCCATTTGGCCCAAGCTGGCAGAACTGGGATTTGCCGGGCTCTACGTAAGTGAAGAGAACGGCGGCTCGGGCCTGTCACGGCTGGAGGCGACGCTGGTGTTTGAGGCGTTGTCGGAATCCTGCGCCTCGGTCGCGGCGTTTTTGTCGATCCACAATATGTGCGCCAAGATGATCGAGAAATTCGGCTCGGACGAGGTGAAGGCGAAGTTCCTGCCCAAGGCGCTGACCATGGAGACGGTGCTGTCGTATTGCCTGACAGAGCCGGGATCAGGCTCGGATGCAGCAGCGTTGAAGACCCGCGCCGAGCGTACTGACGATGGCTACAGGCTGAACGGCACCAAGGCGTTCATTTCCGGGGGAGGATATTCTGACGCCTATGTCGTGATGTGCCGCACCGGGGAGGACGGGCCGCGCGGGATTTCGGCGGTGATTATCGAGGACGGCACCGAGGGGCTGTCTTATGGCGGGTTGGAAGACAAGATGGGCTGGCGGTCCCAGCCCACAAGGGCCGTGCAGATGGACGATTGCGCCGTGCCCGCGGGCAACCTCTTGGGCGACGAGGGCAAGGGCTTTCGCTATGCGATGGCGGGGCTTGATGGGGGGCGGTTGAACATTGCGGCTTGCTCCCTTGGCGGCGCCGCGGCGGCGCTGCGGGCGACGTTGACCTATATGGGTGAGCGCAAGGCCTTTGGGCAGAGTATTGACCAGTTCCAGGCGCTCCAGTTCCGGTTGGCGGACATGGAGATTGAGTTGGAGGCGGCAAGGGTCTTTCTGCGGCAAGCGGCATGGAAGTTGGACACTGAGGCGCCGGACGCGACCAAGGCCTGCGCGATGGCCAAGAAATTCTGCACCGAGGCCGGGTCACGGATTGCGGATCAGTGCCTGCAATTGCACGGGGGCTATGGGTACTTGGCCGATTACGGGATCGAGAAGATCGTACGAGACCTGAGGGTTCACCAGATCCTTGAGGGCACTAACGAGATCATGCGGATGATTGTCTCGCGGCAGATGTTGGCGGATCGCGGGTGAGGTTGCGCTGCGTGGCGGCTGCGGGATTCGATATTTGTGAAAAGGTGAAGCAGGGGGGGAGCGCCCAATGAGTGAGGACATTGACATCCGCATTGAGGGGCGCGCCGGGCGGATCACCCTGACGCGGCCCAAAGCGTTGAACGCGCTGAGTTACCAGATGTGTTTGGAGATAGAGGCGGCGCTGGATGCCTGGGCCGAGGACGATGCGGTCACTTTGGTGATGATCGACGCCGAAGGAGAGCGGGCCTTTTGCGCGGGCGGCGACATTCAGGAGATGTACGAGACGGGTGTGGCCGGGGACTTTGCCTATGGGCGCAAGTTTTGGGCCGATGAATACCGGATGAACGCCAAGATGTTTGCGTTTCCCAAGCCGGTGGTAGCGTTTTTACATGGGTTTACGATGGGCGGCGGTGTTGGCATTGGCTGCCACGGATCCCACCGGATTGTGGGCGAGAGCTCGCGGGTAGCGATGCCGGAAGTGGGGATCGGGTTGGTCCCTGACGTGGGCGGGACATTGTTGCTGTCGCGCGCGCCGGGACGGCTTGGGGAATATCTTGGGCTGACGGCCTCGCGCATGGGTCCGGGGGACGCGATCCACGCAGAGTTTGCCGATTATTTCGTACCGGAAGCCGAATGGGATGCGTTGAAAGCTGAGCTATTGAACGGAGATTGGGAGGCGGTGGACCGGGCCGCGCAAACGCCACCGAAAAGCGAGCTGGCCGCGCAGCAGGCTGAGATTGACCATCTGTTCGGGGGCGAAGGGTTGCGAGATGTCTTGGTGGACATCGCCCATGCGCCATCGGAGTTTGGCGACAAGGCGTTGAAGATGATGGGGCGGAACTCTCCTCTCGCGATGGCATGCACGCTTGAGTTGGTGCACCGCGCAAGGATGCACGACGATATCGTGAGGGCGCTGCAGCATGAGTATCGCTTTACCGCCCGCGCCATGGAGCACGGGGATTTTCTGGAAGGCATTCGGGCGGCGATCATCGACAAGGACAGATCGCCGACATGGAAACATAGCGCCGCGAAGGATGTGGCTCTGGTGGAGGTGGCAGCCATGTTGCGGCCCCTTGGGCCAGATGAATGGAGGATGACGTGATGCGGATTGGGTTTATCGGGCTTGGAAACATGGGCGCGCCCATGGCGACTAATCTGGCCAAGGCCGGACATGAGGTAATGGGGTTCGACACCATCGCCGATGCGCCTGAGGGCGTGACCGCTGTTGCCAGCGGCGCGGAGGCGGCCAAGGGCGCGGATGTTGTTATCACCATGCTGCCGAACGGAGCCATCCTGCGCGCGGTTGCCGCCGAGGTCATCCCCCAGATGCGCCCCGGCGCGGTGTTCGTCGATTGCTCTACCGTGGAAGTGGACGCGGCGCGTGAGGTTGCCATTTCCGCCGAGGCGGCGGGCCTTGGGTGGCTGGACGCCCCTGTATCGGGCGGCATTGGCGGCGCGGCGGGCGGCACGTTGACCTTTATGGTCGGCGGCGGAGAGGACGCCTTCGCAACGGTCACGCCGCTGTTTGATATCATGGGCCAAAAGGCCGTGTTGTGCGGGCCTGCGGGCAACGGACAAGCGGCAAAGATCTGCAACAACATGATCTTGGGCGTCACCATGATCGCCACTTGCGAGGCCTTCGCCATGGCCGACAAGTTGGGGCTGGCGCGGCAATCCATGTTTGACGTGGTCTCCACCTCCAGCGGCTATAGCTGGACGATGAACGCCTACTGCCCTGCCCCCGGCGTTGGCCCCGCGAGCCCGGCCGACAACGACTATCAGCCCGGTTTCGCGGCCGAATTGATGCTGAAGGATCTGGGCCTTGCCCAAGCCGCCGCAGAAGCTGCTGATGCGGACACGCCTATGGGGGCCGCCGCCTTGGCGCTTTATCAGAAGTTCGTAGAGGATGAGGACGGCATGGGACGAGACTTCTCGGCCATGTTGCCGCGGTTTGAGGGGCGTGGCCGCAACAGCTAGGCCCGCGCTTTGTGACGTTCGCCATTAACAAAGGCCCGAAGGTTCTCACCCTCGGGCCTTTTTCGTTCATACCGCTGATGGTGCGAGGCGTTTAGCCGTGCCAGGTCTCTAGCTCGATCGTGGCGGCACAGGCAGAGCCGTTGTAGGTGCCGACCCAGATATCGAGCCTCCCGTTCAGCGCCGCAGAGGACGGCAGGTTCAACAGGGGTTGGAAATTGCCGCCGCTGTCATCGTCAAAGACCCATTGCGCAGTCGGCGTATTCACCAGCAAAGTGGTGTCGCATTGGGCATCCACCTCGATCTCCAGACGGCCATAGGCCTCCATCCCGGACAGGCCTATGGACAGATGCGGTACCGCGTTGGCAAAGCCCACGCCGCCGACGTTGCAACCGCTAATATCGGTAGAGCCGCCGGCCTGAAGCGTCAGGGAGTGCGGGCTATAAAGCTGGTCACCGGTCATGGTGTAGGTTTGGCCCATCTGCTCAAACGTTGGACAAGCGTTGGCGGTTTGCGGCACGGGTACCGGCACCGGCTGCGGCGCAGGGGCTGCGGCGGCTTGCATCGGGGAAACAGTGAAGCTGCGATCGTAGGCGCCCCATTCACTGGAAGTAACGCCATTTTGCGATGATCCTGCGAAAGCCTCTAGCCGTCCGCTGAGGAAGACATTGATGTTGCCCCCATTGGCAGAGATCGCGCCCCCATGAAGGGCCGCCGCACAAATGCTGCTGTCTGCGGTATAGATCCCCGTTCCCCAGAGCGAGCCACTGGCCGCCCCCGCCGGGCAAGCGCATTGAATGTTGTCGGACAGCGACAGCGCGTTTGACGGGCAAAGCGCCAGTGTGGCCGTGGCTTGGGGAACCGGAACCGGGACGGGCTGCGGGGTTTGCACGGGGACCGGTTGCGGTGCAGGCGCAGGTTGCGGCGTAGGAACGGGAACAGGAACGGGTTGCGGTATCGCCTGCGCCGCCCCGTTCGCACAATTGGGGCTTTCCAAAATCAAGTTAGCCCCTTCGGTGCGCGCCGTGCCTGCGGCAATCAGCGCCCCGACGATCCCTTGGGTTTCACGAGCATCGGCAAAGCCATTGGAGAGCACGAAATTCTGTGTATCCGCTTGCGACAGCACGCAACCATGCGCTTCCAGCGCCGAGACAAACTCAGCGGATCGGGCGGGGTCAACCTCTTGGGCGAAGACGGGCGCGGCGAAGAAAGCAATGCCAGCAACGGTGAGAAAACAACGAGACAAAGGAAATCCTTCCAACTTTTTTTGGTAAAATAGTCAGTACAATAAAGATGGCGCGTAAAATCCGCGCAACGATCTATGGCCCTCAGTATACCGGCTATCGCGGCAAAAGTCTCTGCCATAGTTCCCTTAGGTAAAGCCGCCCACATGGCGCGCCATCACCTGCCCAAGCATCAGTCTAGAATTATTGGCTGGGGGCGCTTAGGGCCGTGTGGAAGTATTCAAGTTCATTTAAGAAATTCTCGACCCTTTCGGCATCCAGTCTGGCTTCGATGTCCATGTGGATTTGGGTGACCGGCGGCGTCAACTTGACAATTAGGGCCTCTCCATCTGGTGACAACTCAATCACCGTACGCCGCCCGTCGGCTTTGTCTTTCTCTATGGAAAGAAAATCGCGTTCAGCCAGATTTCTTAGGATACGCGTCAAGGACGGTGGCGAGATGCAGGCCTGTTGAGCGAGTTGCGAGGCGTCGGCGTGGCCGATTTCCTGCAACACCCGCAACACCCGCCATTGCGCTTCGCTGATGCCATAGCCGCTTAGGACGGGACGCAGGCGGTCCATAACCGCCTCCCGAACCCGCAACAGAGCGATGGGAAGCGTGCGCTGCGTACGGGCAAGCGTTTCGGCCATCTTTCTTTCGCGCTCTACGTTCGACATGCCCATGCTTTGGCCTCGCTATTGTTTTCTCTGCTGGCCAAGCTCGGACCCTCGGCGCGTTGCCGTAGCATTTTGCTGCATTTTTTCCAAGTGAACGGCCCAACCGTTGCGCGTCACACAACCTGACACCGCAAAGAAACCTAGGTTGCGGCCTTCGTTAATCCACCCATGCTGTCAATCGGCGCTCTGTGAGACTTACGGTCTGGTTGATCGTGACAGCCAAGCACATGATGAACAGGGAAATTGCCCAGACAGAGACGAAGTCAAACTGGTTACCAAACCGGGCCGCTTGGCCGCCGATCCCGACGAGAGAGATGAAAATCTCACCGTTGACCATGCCTTTGACGGCACGGCCGACGCCCATGCGAATGCCTGCCACGATAAGCGGAAAAGCAGCGGGCAACACGATGCGCCATAGGGCAGAGGTCCGGCTGGCCCCGTAAGAGGCTGCCATTTCCAGCAAGGGTTGATCGACATTTCGGATTGCGGCGGCCGTGTTGATGATAATGATGAAGACGGCATAGATCACCACGACGCTGACGCGCGTGGCGTAGGACAGGCCGAAAATCGCGAAGAGAATTGGGGCGAATATCAAGCCCGGCGTGAAAAGTAAGGCATTCACATAGACGTCAAGCGCCGTGTTTACCCAAGTGAATAACCCCATCAACAAGCCGACCGTCAATCCGATCACCAGCGCAATGGAGAAACCGATCGCCAGCGACCCCAAACTGCCCAGAAGATGCGGGGTGATCTCGCCTGAGAACACCATCCCAAAGAGCCTGACGACCACAGAGGAAAACGGCGGCAACCAGCGTAAATCAATCAATTGCCCCGCGATTTCCCAGATCAATGCGATCCCGAAAAGCCCGCCCCAGTTGGTGAAGAGATATGTCATACCATCGCGGAACGGTGTCGGGGCCGCTGTTGCGTCGGGCATATTTGGCGAAGCACTACTCATGCCATGCTCATTTCATGCATTTGTTTCAGACGGTTCCAGAGGTATTCCTTGAGCTCCGTGAACTCAGGCAAGCGCTCTACTTCTTCCGGGTCACGGGGACGGGTGAAGCTCACGTCGATCACCTCTTCAATGCGACCGGGGCGGTTGGACATCAGCACAACCTTGTCGCCCAACAGGATCGCCTCTTCCATATCGTGGGTGACGAAAACGACGGTGCGCTGATCTTGCTGCCAAATGCGTAGCAGCTCTTCCTGCATGTATCGCCGTGTTTGATGGTCCAAGGCGCCGAAGGGTTCATCCATCAGCATGATCGGTGTCGAGATCACCAGCGCGCGGGCAAGGCCGACCCGTTGCTGCATGCCACCGGATAGCTCTTTTGGGTATTTGTTCTCAAATCCCTTCAGGCCGACCAATTCGATCCCGGCCATGGCCTTTTCCATTCGCCCCGCCTTCTCAACGCCGCGCATTTCCAATCCGAATGCCACGTTCTGCAAGACAGTGGCCCAAGGCATCAGGGCAAAGCTCTGGAATACGATCGCACAATCTTGGTTGGGGCCGGACACCGCACGCCCATTAACGGTGATTTTCCCCTGAGATGGCGTCACCAGCCCGCCGATCGCGCGCATTAGAGTGGTCTTGCCGCAGCCCGATGGGCCAAGAAGGGTCACGAATTCATTCTTCTCGACCTCCAAGTTCACCTCTGACAAAGCCAAGGTCTGTTCCCGCCCCGGCGCGCCATAACGGTGCGTCACAGATGCTACGTTGATCATTCCCATGTCGTCACTTCCACCTAATCAAATGGCGTTCGAGCGCCTGCATTAAAATTGCCAAGGCCACAGCTTCGATGACCACAAGGATCGTTGTCGCGTAGAGCAGTGCCGCCTCGAAATCTCCTCGGTAGTCGAGCAGGAGCGCCCCAATACCGACTGGCAGCATGATCAATTCGACGATCACCATCCCGGCAAAGGCCCGGCCCAATCCGATACGTAGCCCCGCGAAAACCGCTGGAATGGCGCCGGGGATCAAGATGCGGAACCAGACCTGGCGTTCACTCGCCCCCAGACTACGCGCCATCTCGACCAGTGACTTATCGACCATGCGGGCACCCGCCCGGACGTTGGTGGTTATGAAAACCCACGAAAACAGGACGATAATCACAACCTTGGGCGCGAGCCCAAAGCCGAGGGCAACCAGAACGATAGGTATCAGCGGCGAGATCGGAAGTGCCAAGGCGAGTGCTGTAATGGGGCTAAGCGCCCGATCCACGGTTTTCCATCGGGCCATCATCAGCCCCAAGGGGACGGATATGGCTATGGCAATCGCGTATCCCATTATGAGGGGGATATTGCTCACCCACAGGGCGGGCCAGATCTCTCCTGTAAGAAACATCGTCTCGTAAAGGGCGGCGAGAGTTTCCCTGAATGTCGGGATCAGGATTGAATCCGCCGCCGTTGCCGAAACTTCCCACAAAAGCGCAAAGACGATGAAAGCAACCACTCGGCTGACAATCGTCCCCCCCAAGCCAAGCCTGCCGCGCAACTCCAGAACCGAAACTTGGCGTGGGGTTGAAGCCTGAGCCTCAACCCCAGTTGGTGCAGATATCACCACGAGGTTCTCCTAGTTCGACGAGAACGAGAAGTCCGCAACGTCGGCAGCAGAAAGCGCCCCGGCGTCGATACGGTCAGCATTCTCGTAGAAGGTAAGCGTATCGATCACCTGTACTTCGCTAAAGGACATGTCGGTGGGGAACAGGTTGGCCTCTGCAAGCGCACCGAAAACCATTTCCATGCTCTCTTGGGTGGCACCGGCAAGATGCGGCAGCGCGAGAGCAGCGTAGGCCGCAGGGTCCTCGTAGGCGGCTGCGTACTGGTCTTGCAGTGTGGCAAGGTAGCCTTCCAACTGCGGGCGGTTCTCTTCAAGGGTGCTGGCAGTAACCACAATAGTCGAGGTCAGCAGTGTCGCTTGCGCCTCGGACAGCATCGCCAGCACATGCACCCGTTCATCGTTGCCGCCGGTGACGGCCAGCCAGTCTTCCAAACGAACAATCGTGCCCGCGATCTGACCTTCCAAAAGCGCCGCCGCTCGGTTGGACGAGCCCGAGATTACAACAAAATTGGGGGATGCATCGGGACATGTGTCTTCGAGGTACTTGCGCAAATGCGCTGTGCTGGTGGATCCCGCAGAATGATAGGCAACCAATTCACCATCTAGGTCCTCGCACGTGGCGATATCCGCCCCGGCCACCACCATCAGGTCAATCGAGTTGTTTGGCGCGATCATCCGCAAATCGGCCCCCGCAGCGTTCGCCGCAAAGACAGTGGCCGGCCCCATCAGCGCCACTTGGATATCGCCGTTCAGAAGCGCTTGCGTCTGGATGTCGGGAGAATCGAACTCAATCGTGCTCGTTTCCATTCCGTCTGCGGCAAAGCTCTCCATCGCCAGAATTGTCGGAACATCAGTCGGCCCTGCCCCACCGGGCAAACCAAGAGCAAACTGCCCGGCACTTTGAGCATAGACGCCGGAAGCGCCCACGCTGAGCGTGACGAACGCCCCGAAAGTTATGTTGCGGATATTCCTATTCATAGTGTTCTCCTCCCAAATCTGGCCATGGCCGAACCGATCGGCCCTCCCGGCCCACCAATTAATTTAACATGTTAATCTTCATTTAATTAACCTGTCAACTATCGTCGAGCACAGCCAGTATGATTTCATATTTCATATGTTATTCAATGCCTTAGCAAAAACTCTTCGATCCCCGTTCCCATACGAGAGGTCGAAAACCGTAAATCACTTACATCCGCCCTTCCCTCCCCCCATAGGATTCTATGCGCGGCGCAAGTTCGGCCGATACGGTTCTTCATGGGAGGTTGCCGAACGCTCGTCACCGGTCACACCATCGCGCAATGAGCCAAAAATTAGTCAATCCATTGCGGCTTTTGATTTGTCGCGAAACGACCCCATGACCGTGCACGAGGCTTGACGGTTTGAACGTTCCCCACCGCTGCTACCGCGCGCAAACAGCTAGGATTATCGGCGCGGTGGTAGACGCAACTGGGAGGGCCCGAATTCCCGCAAGCCAAGCCCAGTGACCATTGTTTCGCCCACTGTCGCGTCGGCTTGCCCGTGCGTCGTATGGCATCGCTCTGAAACATCCGGGAGCATCCTATTTTGCGTCTGCGCGATGCCTCCCCGAAAAACGGCGGCCATTTCACCGGTTGCGGCTGGATGCCTTCGTTCAACGCCGCATCGGAAGACCCCAGTAAGGGCCGCGATATCGGATGCGGCTGACCATATTCGGATTGGAAAGTGGTGCCCCCACACGGACTCGAACCGCGGACCTACTGATTACAAATCAGTTGCTCTACCAGCTGAGCTATAGGGGCACATGCAGCGCATTGGCTACGGGACGCGCTATAGCAAGGTTTTGCAGCGACGGGCAACGGGGAAAACGCCTCTGGGTCGACAGAAATTGCTCAAATCTTCCGATCTTGGCGGGACGCGGCCCCGGATCTCCAACACCGGTGGGCTGCGAAGGGCAATTGCACCCTGTTGCCGCTTGGGGTTACACTCCTTCAAAACTCTGATCAGGGCAGAAATCAGACCATGCAGGTTGTCTATCATCTCGGCGCACCCTGCACCGATGCAGACCAGCTAATGATGTCGTTGTTGAAGAACCGTCTGCGGTTGGCGCAGGCGGGGATTTCGGTGCCGACCCCGGGGCGCTATCGCTCCGTGATCCGCGATACGGCACGGGCGCTCAAGGGGCGGCCAGCGGGCGAGGATGTGCAGGACGCTTTGCTGGACGCCATCGTCGATGATGCCGAGGTGGATCGCCTGGTTCTGTCGGACCCGCGCTTTGTCTGCATCAACCGCCTTGTGGTCCAAGGTGCGCAAATCTGGCCCATGGTGGAGCGCGCCGCGACGGGGTTACGCGCCCTTTTCCCTCAAGCGCAGATCGAGTTCTTTATCGGTATGCGCGATCCCGCCACGTTGATCCCTGCCCTGTTCAAGGCCTCTCGTTTCTCGGATTTTCAAGAGTTTACCGAAAACATGCAGCCCCACGCCGTCGCGTGGTCTGAAACCTTGCGTCGCCTGCAAATGGCCCATCCCGATTGCCACATCACCACATGGTGCAACGAAGATACGCCGCTTCTGTGGGGAGAGATCCTGCGCGAAATGGCCGGCGTAGGCCCCGGCGCTGAGCTCGACGGGATAGATGATCTCGCCGCCTCGATTATGGAGGAGGAAGGCTACCGGCGGATGCGTGGCTGGCTGGATCAGAACCCGCCCGAGACCGAGACCCAGCGCCGCCGTGTCCTTGCCGCCTTTCTAGAGCGCTATGCAAAGGACGCCGAGATTGAGGAAACCCTCAACCTGCCCGGCTGGACGGCAGAGCTGATGGACGAGATGTCCCAAAGCTATGATGAAGATATGGACGTCATCGCCCGCATTCCCGGTGTGAACCTTCTGACCCCATGAAGACCCGCCCTGCCCCCGCGCCGGAAGCCTTTACCGCAGGCAATTTAACGGCACGGCGCATCAGGGCAGAGGATTTGGCGTTCGTCCAAAGCTTGATGGCCGCCCCTCAGATGCATAGCCACAAGCCGGACCCGAAGCTGCCGACGGAAGCGGCCATTGCGGCGGACCATGGCGAAAACCTCAGCCATTGGGAACGCCACGGTCTGGGGCGCTATGTGGTGATGGCCGGCGACGCCAAGATCGGCCTGTGCGGCTTGTCAGTTCGACGGCAATTTCCGGGCCTGAACCTTTCCTATCACCTACGCCGCAGGACTAGGGTAAAGGATGGGCAAGCCTCCTGACTAACAGCCTGGTCACCTTGGCAGAGGTCTCCCTGAAGGTGACGTATCTTCACGGCTTGGCACGGCCCGCCAACCCTGCCTCCGGCCGTGTGTTGCAGAAAACAGGATTCAGAAACGCCGGAAAGGTGCAACTAGGAGGCGCGCCAAGCCAGCTTTGGGTGCGGGCACTGGGTAATGCGGACCCTAATTTATATTATGTTGGGGCCTGGAAGCCGCTGGTGGTCGAAACCGCATCCGGCCTTGTCCTCGAGGTGCCCGTTGATATGGGCCATTTAGATCGCCGCTTTTGCCTTAGGATCACGCCCCAGGATTTTGCCGCGCTGCACGCCATGCCAGATCGTGCCGCCATCGCCTTCGCGACCCTGCACGCTCTCGGCCAGACCGCCCCAACTTCATCCGTTCCGCGGGGGACGCCTTCCATGAACCTTGCACTCACAAAGGTTCTCCACGCCGCAAGAGACGCACTCTCTCCTTGGCTGACAGCCCAGGACCGCAGCCATCACGGCGCCATCTCCAACCTTCTGCGCCTCAACACGCAAGCCGATGTGGCAGCGTTGCGGGCGGGGCAATGGCTGCCCCTGCCCAAAGCGCCGGACGCTTAGCTCATGCCAAGCGCTTCTTTGTACATCTCCAGAACGGCCTCTTCCTCGGCGATATCATCGGGCTCTCGCTTGCGCAGCGCCACGACCTTGCGGATCACCTTCGTGTCGTAACCCCGAGATTTCGCCTCGGCCATCACTTCCTTCTGTTGCTCCGCGATGTCCTTTTTCTCCGCCTCCAAACGCTCAAACCGCTCAATGAACTGGCGTAGTTCATCGGCTGTTACGCGGTAGCTATCGGGGCGGGCGTCGGTTTCTTGCATGTCTTCCATGGGGCCTGATCCTTGTTAATTCACCGGACTTCTCGATAACTCTTCCGTAGCCGCGCCGCACCGCGCCTGCAAGACTTGCAGCCCGCGCCAACATCACTAGTGTCTCCCAAAACGACGAGAGGGTTCATCATGGGTTGGTTGGTATTAGTTGGCAGCGTCCTTGCGTGTATCGGCCTGTGCCTGCTCGGCTATTGCATCTTTCAAGCCATCTCCGCCAAACGCTCCGGGCTTGACGACGCCGCCATGCGCCAACGGCTGCAAAAAATCGTGGCCATCAACATGGGGGCCCTCTTGCTCTCTGTTCTCGGCCTGATGTTCGTTGTTCTGGGCGTTTTCCTTAGCTAGCCCACGCCCCCCCCAATTCACCTTGGCCTTACACCTCCGGGGGAGGCGCATCTTCGATGCGGCGGGGGCAGAGCCCCCTCTCAACCCCGATACCAGCACCCCCAAAATCGCCGGCACGCATCTGCTGCCCATTGGCGCAGGCACAGCTCTGGCCCTTCGCGCCGGTTTAAGGCAGGTTGCGCGCAACCCAATCTAGCACGGACACGCCCTATGGACCTTCGCAAGATCACCGACACCTATTCCGTCACCCCCCAGATCGACCCATCCGATGTCGCCACCTTGGCAAGCATGGGGGTCAAAACCCTTATCTGTAACCGCCCCGATGCGGAAAACCCTGCCCCCCTCCAAGCCGCCGCCATGCAGGCCGAGGCCGAGGCCCACGGGATCGACTTCATCTTTAACCCCTTCCAGGGCCACACCATGACCCAGGATCATGTGGACGAGCAGCGCGACGCGCTGGCCGATGCGGAAGGCCCCGTTGTGGGATACTGCGCCTCGGGCAATCGCTGCACGGTGGTATGGGCGTTCGGCGCCGCCGGTCATGTTCCGGTTGACGAGATCATCGCGCTCGCCACCTCCTACGGCTACCCGTTCGAGCAATTGCGCCCCGCGCTAGAGGCCGCCGCCGCCCGGAACCTGGGGTGAAGGAACGTTCCCCCACGGCCCAAGGCATCTTGTTGATGCTGGCCGCGATCTTTTTATTCTCGACGATGGACGCCACGGCCAAGATGCTGATGGGGCGCTTTGACGTCCTTCAAGTGGTCTGGGCGCGCTACGCGGGGCAGATGTTTATCGTCGCCGTCCTCCTGCTGCCGCGTCTGCCTAGCTTGATCCGCACAAAGCACCTTGGCCTGCAATTACTGCGCTCTGCATTCCTTTTTGCGGCGACCTACTGCTTTTTCACCTCGCTCTCTTTCATGGAGATCGCCTCGGCGACCGCGGTGATGAACATCCACCCCGTTCTATTGACCCTTGGGGCCGCGCTGATCCTGCGCGAACGCCTTGGCCCGCGGCGGATCATCGGCATCGCCCTCGCCCTGACCGGGGCGCTTATCATCATTCGCCCCGGCTCGGACGTGATGACGTGGTCCTCACTTCTGCCCTTGGCGGCCGGGTGCTGCTATGCCTCCTACGCTTTGACGACACGTTTTCTGGGGCGCGACGAACCGATCCTGACGTCCTTCCTTTACACCGCCCTGATCGGTACCCTGGCCGCGACCTGCCTTGTGGTGCCGCAATGGCAGCCTGTGGCGCCCGTGGATTGGGGCATCTTCCTTGTGTTCGGGATCATCGGCGCGGCGGGGCAATTCCTGTTGATCCGCTCGCTCACCATCGCCGAGGCAGGCGCTGTGGCCCCCTTTGGCTACTCGGGGGTGGTCTTTTCCAGCATCTGGGGACTGACCCTGTTTTCCGAGGTGCCCGACACGGCGACCATTGTGGGTGCGCTTGTGATCGTTGGGGCTGGTGTCTATGTCTGGCACCGCGAAATGCGCGCCACTGCCACCGGAGCTTAAACCTATGTCCACCCCCGCCCCCGGACCCGGGCGCACAACGTCCGACTGGATCATTGATCGCCTTTGGCGCGGGCTGATCTGGGCCGCGCTGCGCTTGCCCCACCGGACACGGGTGGCGGCAATGGGCTGGCTGTTTCGCAGTATCTTGGGGCCGCTTACGGGCCGTTCGCGTCAGGCCGATGCGAACCTTGCAATGGTCTATCCCGATATGCCCTTGCGAGAGCGTCGCCGCATCACCCGCGCCGTTCTGGACAACGTGGGCCGTGTGGTGATGGAGAACTACGCCACCCCCTATCAAATGACCCGTGCGCTCACGTGGCAGCCTACCGGGCCCGGCTGGAGCGCTTGCGAGACGGCCCGTGCGCAGGGTCGCCCGATCCTGTTTATCTCGGGCCACTACGGCAACTACCAAGCGGGCCGCGCGGCGCTGAATGCGCGGGGGTATCAGATGGGGGGGCTCTACCGTCCGCTCAATAACGACTACCTCAACGACCATTATGTCGCCACGATTGACGATGTCGGCGGCGGCGCGTTCACCCGCGACAGACGCGGCCTTGCGGGCTTCGTGAAGCATCTGCGTTCCGGGGCGCAAGGGGCGATCCTGATCGACCAATACCTCTACGGTGGGACGATCCTTGATTTCATGGGCGTCCCTGCGCCGACCTCCCTTGCGGCGGCGGAAATGGCGTTGAAATACAACGCTTTGCTTGTGCCTATCTATTCTACGCGCTTGGAAAATGGCCTTGATTTCTCGGTCGAGCTGGAAGCCCCGATCCCCCATTCCGATGCCAAGACCATGACCCGCACCCTGAACGACAGCCTTTCCGCGCGGGTTCATGCCGCGCCCGAACAATGGTTTTGGGTTCACAATCGGTGGAAGCCCGAACGCGCGGACAAAGCCACCCAAGAGGCGCCGCGTTAGTTCAGACGCTCAGCGCCCAAAATCGGGCCATGGGAGGCGGCTTGAACGATCACCACATGGGGGATGTCGCTGGACGGCACGACTTGCGCCTCAAACTCAGCCGCGCCGGACCATTCGGCCACGACCTGCCAAGACCGCACGATGTTATGGTATTGCACCGACAGACCGGCGTTTTCGCCCCGGCTGATCGCGACCTCTTCGGCGGGGGAATAGGTCACGACTTGCACCACCATGGCGGGGGCTTGTCCCTGCCCCTCCCAGGTCGCGTGGACTTGCCAACCGTTCGGGGTTTGCGTCGCCTCGACCGAGACGGGGTCTGGCGTATTGCGATGGGCGGCAATGGCTTCGGCCACTTCCATCGCGTGGGTCCCAATCACGTGATCCACGCCACCGATCACCATCTGCGGCGTGTAAACCACAGTGGAGTGGGCGGCACGCCCATAGGCGTGCTGGCGCTGCGTGAAGGCCGCTTGCGCGAAGGTATCCTGCCAGCCGATGTAGTCCCAGTAGTCCACGTGCAGCGCCAAGGCGATCACGTCATCACGCTCGGCCAATTCAGCTAAAAACGCATCGGCGGGGGGGCAGGAAACGCACCCCTGCGAGGTGAAAAGCTCCACCACCACAGGCTCATCCGCCGATGCGGTCGTGCCAAGAGACACCACCGAAAGTGCTGCCGCGCTGAGAATCCCGAAACGATGTGTCATGTGGTTGGTCATCCGTTGAATGTCCTGTCTCGCAACAGCTATGTCATCCCTGCCCTGAACGCCAATCAAGCGTTCGCGAGATCATGTGACATAGATGTTTTCGCACCACACCAGTCCCACCGCATAAGGATCACTGGACCATGTAAGCCCGCCCATGATACCGCCGGGTGCATGACGCAGACGACGCCCCCCCTTTCCGCCCTTTCGACGTGGTTCCAATACTGGCTGAAAGACCATGGGGTTCTTCGGGCGTTCTGGCGCAATTTCCATAAGCTCGATGATGACGTGTGGCGTCACAATCACCCCAGTGCCGCCCGACTTGCGCGACTGCAAGAGATGGGGGCGGCTTCTATCCTCAGCCTGCGTGGGAAGGACTCGACCCACAGCGTCCGCGAGGCGGCGATCTGCGCCGATTTGGGACTGGAGTTCCACGCCATCGCCCTTAGGGCCGTGCAACTGCCCCGAAAGGCCGCACTGCTGGAACTGCTCGACGCGCTGCGCGATAGCCCCAAACCTATGGTCATTCACTGTAAATCCGGTGCGGATCGCACGGGGTTTGCGGCCATTGTGTACCTGCATGTCTTTAAAGGCGTCCCCCTCGCGCAAGCACGGGAACAACTGGCGATGAAATACATGCACAACCCTTTTGGGCGCGCGGGCGTGGTTAACCTGCTTCTCGACAGCTACGCCAAGGCCCATGCCGCCACCGGTATCGGGTTTGAGGCATGGGTGCGTGATGTCTATGATCCGGAAGCGCTAACCTCCTAAACGCAAACGGGGCCCCCGAAGGAGCCCCGCCTGTATTGCCATAATTGGCGTTTACTCCGCCGCGATGGGATCGCGCGCGAGGTTGCGCAGCACGTAGTGCAGAACGCCGCCGTTTTCGATGTACTCGATCTCGACGCCTGTATCGATCCGGCACTTCAGCGTGATTTCCTTCACGGAACCGTCGCCCATGGTGATCGTTGCAGGCACTTCGGCCAGCGGGGTCACACTGTCGAGCCCGTGGATCGACACCGTCTCATCCCCCTTCAGGCCAAGGGATTTGCGGGTGTCGCCACCGGTGAACTCGAACGGGATAACGCCCATGCCCACAAGGTTGGAACGGTGAATACGCTCGAACGATTCCGCGATCACGGCTTTGACGCCCAGAAGGTTTGTGCCCTTCGCCGCCCAGTCACGGGAAGACCCCGCGCCGTACTGCTCGCCACCGAAGATGACAAGCGGGGTGCCAGCATCCTGGTAGGCCATGGCCGCGTCAAAGATCGAGGTCTGCTTGCCGTCTGGCCCAAGTGTGTAGCCGCCTTCCACGCCGTCCAGCATCTCGTTCTTGATGCGGATGTTGGCGAAGGTGCCGCGCATCATGACTTCGTGGTTACCACGACGCGACCCGTAAGAGTTGAACTCGCGCACCGGCACCTGACGCTCCACCAGATACTGACCGGCAGGGTGCGTTTCTTTGAACGAGCCCGCAGGAGAGATGTGGTCCGTCGTGATCATGTCACCCAACAACGCCAGCACTTTCGCGCCTTCGATGTTCTCGATCTTCTTGGTGTCCATGGTCATGCCTTGGAAGTAAGGCGGGTTCTGGATGTAGGTGGACGCCGCTGGCCAATCGTAGGTTTCCTGCTTGGGAACCTCGACGCCCTGCCACTTCTCGTCGCCCTCAAAGACCGACGCGTACTTCTCTTGGAAGGCTTTGCGCGTGACTGTCTTTTCGACCAATTCCGCGACTTCCTGCGTCGTGGGCCAGATGTCCTTCAGGTAAACGTCGTTGCCGTCCTTGTCCTTGCCGAGCGAGTCCTTGGTCAGGTCGACATTCATGTCACCAGCCAGCGCATAGGCCACAACCAGCGGCGGCGATGCCAGATAGTTGGCGCGAACGTCCGGGCTGATCCGGCCCTCAAAGTTGCGGTTGCCCGACAAAACGGAGGTCGCAATGATGTCACCCGCGTTCACGGCGTCCGACAGTTCTTTCTGGATCGGGCCGGAGTTGCCGATGCAAGTTGTGCAACCGTAGCCGACAAGGTTGAAGCCGATGGCGTCCAGATCGTCCTGCAATTCAGCCGCTTCCAGATAGGCCGAAACCACCTGAGAGCCGGGCGCGAGAGATGTTTTGACCCAAGGCTTCCGCGTCAGGCCCAATGCGCGCGCTTTGCGCGCCACAAGGCCCGCGCCGATCATCACGTAGGGGTTCGACGTGTTTGTGCACGACGTGATCGAAGCGATGACGATTGTACCGTCGTGGATCGTGTAGTCTTCGCCCGCAACTTTGGCGCGCTTGTGCTTGCCCTCATCGCCGGGGATCGTGCGGGGCGCTGGTTGCCCCCCCTCGTCGGTCCACTCTGCCTTGTCTTCTTGGTCGGCGGACCATTCAGGGCGCTGGCCGGAAATGTATTCGCCAAAGACCTTGGACGCTTCTGTCAGGGCAACGTAATCCTGCGGCCGTTTGGGGCCCGAGATCGCAGGCACGATGGTGCCCATGTCAAGGTGAAGCGTGTCGGTGTAGACAGGCGCGTAATCGTCGCCGCGCCAGAAACCGTTCTCCTTGGCGTAGGCTTCGACCAGCGCGATGCGGTCCTCGTCCCGGCCCGTGGTGCGCAGGTAGCGCAGGGTTTCGCCGTCGATCGGGAAGAAGCCACAGGTCGCGCCGTATTCGGGCGCCATGTTGGCGATCGTCGCGCGGTCGGCCAGCGGCAGGCTATCAAGTCCCTTGCCGTAGAACTCCACGAATTTGCCCACAACGCCGCGTTCGCGCAGCATTTCAACGACTTTCAACACGAGGTCGGTGCCGGTTGTGCCTTCCATCATCGCGCCAGTCAGCTCGAAGCCGACGACCTCAGGGATCAGCATGGAAATCGGCTGGCCCAGCATCGCGGCCTCAGCCTCGATCCCGCCAACGCCCCAACCCAGAACGGCGGCGCCGTTAACCATTGTCGTGTGGCTGTCGGTGCCCACAAGCGTGTCAGGATAGGCGACTTCTTCGCCGGACTGGTCCGTATCGGTCCAAACGGTCTGCGACAGGTATTCCAGGTTCACCTGGTGGCAGATGCCGGTGCCGGGGGGCACAACGCGGAAGTTGTTAAACGCGGTCTGGCCCCACTTAAGGAACGTGTAACGCTCCATATTGCGCTCATACTCGCGGTCCACGTTCATCTGGAACGCGCGCGGGTTGCCGAATTCGTCGATCATGACCGAGTGGTCGATGACCAGATCAACAGGGTTAAGGGGGTTAATCTTTTGCGGATCACCACCCAGGGCCTTGATGCCATCACGCATGGCGGCAAGGTCAACCACGGCGGGAACGCCGGTGAAATCCTGCATCAAAACGCGGGCGGGGCGGTAGGCGATTTCGCGGGGGTTCTTGCCGCCCTTGGTTGCCCATTCGCTGAACGCCTTAATGTCGTCCACGGAAACGGTCTTGCCGTCCTCAAACCGCAGCATGTTCTCCAGCACCACTTTCAGGGCGGCGGGCAGTTTGGAGAAATCGCCAAGGCCGGCGGCCTCTGCGGCGGCGATCGAGTAATAGGCGACCGACTGGTCCCCGACGGTCAATGTCTTTCGGGTCTTGGATGAATCGTGGCCAACGGTGATGGGCATAAAGCGGCTCCTGTCCGGTGTGTGCTGCGAAGGTCTTGTCACGGGTGCATGTGCCACCTCTGCCGCATGTAAACAAGCGGTCAAAAGGTCCCTGCGACAATTTTTGTATGCAATTGCATACATTCCGGCACCCCCAAGGTCCATAAGCAATCCGATTGGGCGATTTAAGGAAAAAGGCAACTCATGTGCCCCTCTGTCCCCCTTCCCCGTTCGCACCAAACCCGTTACCGAAAGAGAATGGTCTTAACCGTCACCGATCTAGCCTGCGCCCGTGGGCCTGCCCAAGTCCTTGCGGGCGTGTCCTTTTCCCTCGCGGCAGGAGAGGCGCTTATCTTGCGTGGTCCCAATGGCGCGGGGAAAACCACCCTGCTGCGCACCCTAGCGGGCCTGACCCCGCCCCTTGCCGGCACCATTACCCAAGCAGAGGACTCCATCGCCTATGCCGGCCATGCGGATGGATTGAAGTCACAGCTTTCCGTGCAAGAAAATCTGATGTTTTGGGCCGGGATATTTGGACGCTCGGATATCGAACCCGCCCTTGCTGCCTTCGCCCTGCACCCTCTTGCTGATCGCCCTGCCGGAGAGCTTTCTGCCGGACAGAAACGCCGCCTGTCCTTAGCCCGCCTCCTGGTCACGGGCCGCTCGATCTGGGCGCTGGACGAACCGACAGTCTCCCTTGATACCGAGAACACCGCCCGCTTTGCCTCTGCCGTAGAGGCGCATTTGCGCGACGGCGGCGCGGCCATCATCGCCACCCATATCGACCTTGGCTTGCCGACCGCGCGCACCCTGGACATCACGCCCTTCATCGCCAAAGGTCTTCCCGCAAGCGATCCCTTCGCCGATGACCCGTTCTTGGGAGAGGCGTTGTGATTGCATTGCTGAAGCGCGACCTCACTCTCGCCTTCCGGGCGGGGGGCGGCTTTGGTCTAAGCCTTGCGTTTTTCCTAGTCTTCACCGCCCTTGTCCCCTTGGGGATTGGGCCGGAAACCGCGCGCCTGTCCGAGATTGCGGCAGGCCTTTTGTGGCTTGGGGCCTTGCTGGCGTGCCTTTTGTCGTTGGACCGCATCTTTCAACTGGATTGGGAGGATGGCACGCTGGACCTGATCGCCACCTCCCCCCTACCGTTGGAGGCCGCCGCCGCCGTGAAAGCGCTGGCCCATTGGCTGACGACCGGCTTGCCGCTGGTGGCAGTGGCCCCGGTTCTGGCCCTTTTGCTGAACCTGCCCGGCGCTGCTTATCCTTGGTTAATAGCCTCTCTGGCGGTGGGCACCCCGGCCCTGTCGGCCATCGGCACCTTCGGGGCCGCACTGACCGTAGGGATTAAGCGCGGCGGGCTCCTCCTGTCGTTGCTGGTCCTGCCGCTTTACGTGCCGACGCTGATCTTTGGGGCGTTGACGGTGACCCGCGGGGCGCAGGGGTTGGACGCCGCCGCGCCGCTGTTTCTATTGGCCGGGATCACCCTTGGAGCCTGCGCGATTTTGCCCTTCGCGGCGGCCAGCGCCCTCCGCGTCAATCTGCGCTAGCTTTGCGTCCGAACGCCCCATTGTGACCCGCTGACACCCCGCCTATGTTCCGCCCATGTCCTCGATCTGGGAATACGCGAACCCGCGACGGTTCATGGCAACCTCTGGGGCGCTTCTGCCTTGGATTTCTGCATTGGCCGCGCTGTTTTTGGTGGGTGGGCTGATCTGGGGTTTCTTCTTTACTCCCAATGACTTCCGCCAAGGCTCGACGGTCAAGATCATCTACATCCATGTGCCCGCCGCGATCATGGCGACCTCGGCTTGGTTCATGATGCTGGTCGCCTCTATCATCTGGGTTGTGCGCCGCCATCACGTCAGCGCCTTGGCGGCCAAAGCGGCCGCGCCGGTGGGTATGGTCTTCGCATTGATCGGCCTATTGACCGGGGCGGTTTGGGGCCAACCAATGTGGGGCACTTGGTGGGAATGGGACCCGCGCTTGACCGCGTTCCTGATCCTGTTCCTGTTCTATCTGGGCTATATTGCCCTGTGGGAGGCGGTCGAAAACCCCGATGCGGCGGCTGATCTGACCTCGGTCCTGTGCCTTGTGGGGACGGTGTTCGCGGTCATCTCGCGCTATGCGATCTTGTTCTGGAACCAGAGCCTGCATCAGGGCGCGTCGCTGAGCATGGATGCCGAAGAAAACGTCGCCGATGTTTTCGCCTATCCGCTGTGGACCTGTATCGGCGGGTTTTTCCTGTTGTTCGTGGCGCTCGTCCTGTTTCGCACTCGAACTGAAATCCGCGCTCGACGGCTGAAGGCTCTGATCGCACAGGAGCAAATGGCTTGATGGTTGATCTTGGACAATATGCCGTGCCGGTTCTGGCAGCTTACGGTGGGACGATATTATGCCTTTGTGCGCTGATCGCTGCCTCCGTGGCCCGTTCGCGTCGGGTTGCAAGACGCTTGGCCGAGGTTGAGGCCCGCAAAGCATCGGGACGTCCGTCTTGAAACTCAACTGGTTAATGATCCTTCCGCTGGCGCTGACCGCCAGCTTTTTCGGAATTGCCGGCTGGCAGTTGATGAACAATCAAGACGCTCAAACCGCGGGCATTGACACACAAGCCCTGCCGTCGCCGCAGGAAGGCCACCCTGCCCCGCCTCTTGATCTGGAGCTGGTGCCCGGAACCCCGCTTCTGACCCGCGATGCCCTAGAGGGCGAAGATCTGGTCATCCTGAATTTTTTCGCCTCTTGGTGTCCCCCTTGCCGAGCCGAGCACCCGACCCTGACCGCTTTGGCCGAGGCCGGCGTGCCGCTTTACGGTGTCAACTATCGTGACCGAGAGGTTCAGGCCCTGTCGTTCCTTGAAGAACTGGGCAACCCCTACGACCTGATCGGCGCCGATCCCGCCGCCCGCAATGGCCGGGATTGGGGTGTCGTGGCGATGCCGGAGACATTCTTTATCAATACCGACGGCGTTATTGTCCTACACTTTCGCGGCCCCATCGTGCGCCGATCGCTCGACAATCAGGTCCGCCCCGCCTTGGCAGAGGCAGGATACACGCTGCCCGAGCTTCCGCCGCTTACTCCAATTGAGTCAAACTAAGCGCGCAGCATCGGGGCGCGACCCTAGTAGATGTAGCGAATTTGATCGGACCAGAAGCGTTCGATCCGCTTAAGGGAATGGTTCAGCCGATCCACGCCATCGGCGTTTAGCACGCCTTGCTTTTCAAGCCCTTCTGAATGGCGCTCAAACAGGCCATCCACGGTGTCACGCACATGGCGGCCCTTTTCCGTCAGACGCACCCGGACTGAGCGGCGGTCAATCTCGCACTTCTGGTGATGCATGTAGCCCATATCGACCAACTTCTTGAGGTTATAGCTGACGTTGGACCCCTGATAGTAACCGCGCGATTTCAGCTCCCCTGCGGTGACTTCATTGTCGCCTATATTGAACAACAACAGCGCTTGGACGGCGTTGATATCAAGCACCCCCAAGCGTTCGAATTCATCTTTTATCACGTCGAGGAGCAGCCGATGCAATCGCTCCACCATCGCGAGGGATTCAAGATAGCCTGCCAAGAAACCCGCTTGGGTCGGCGAGGCAAGAGGCGCATGCATACTCATAATTTTTGGCTCCGCAATCACTGCTTTCTCCGTAGATTCGGGGAAAAACACGAACATTCCGTTAAACCAGAAAAATTATTTGATCTGAGCACCTTACAAGAAGGCTATGCCCCACGCCCCAGAGTTGGTCGCATATCCTCACCGATGCGAGTGACCATCTCAGACACCTCTGCCGGTGCCTCAGCCTGCCCCGAAACCCACTGATAAAGGTCGTGGTCAGACTCGGCCATCACCGCCTCAAACGCATCCAGCGTGGCATCATCGGCCTGGGCCAGATTGCGGTCGGCCCACCCGCCAAGGATCAGGTCCATCTCCTTGATGCCCCGGTGCCATGCCCGCAGGCGCAGGCGCTTCAGGCGGGTTTCGCGCGGCTCGCTCATGGGTTGCCAAGCGCGGCACGCAGGCGCTTCTCTATCCGGCCCATCCGCTCGGCCAAGTTGACCTGTTCCTGCCGCATCTGCCGCAGATCGATCAGGATTTTCTCAACGTCCGCATCCACGGGTTGGGTCAATTCCGGGCTGTCCAGCCCCTCACCCTGCCCCGCCAGCAGCCACATCATCGACACCCCCAGAATGCCAGACAAGGTGCCCAATTTGTTGGCCCGAGGCTCGGACTGGTCGTTTTCCCAGCCGCGGATCGTCTTTACTTTTACGCCCAATCGCTTGGCCAATTCGGGCTGTGTCAGCCCTGCGGCCTCGCGCGCGCCGGTGACGCGATCTCCGAAGGTCGTGGTCTCCGCATCGAACCAAGTGGTTCCGTCGTTTGACTGGTCGTCCATTGGAATGTCTCTCCTAGAGGTTGATCGCGCCGATAGGCCGCTCTATGCACCTATTACCTGCAATATAGCCCGATCTTAGCGGGCTCCATCCCCAAAGGACGCGACACGATGCCCTTCCTTTCCGACACGCTTGCCCGGGTGAAACCATCTCCCACGATTGCCGTCTCCAACCTCGCTGCCGAGCTGAAGGCTCAGGGCAAGGACGTGATTGGCCTTGGCGCGGGTGAGCCCGATTTCGACACCCCCGAAAACATCAAAGCCGCCGCTAAAGCCGCGATTGATGCCGGCAAGACGAAATACACGGCCGTTGATGGGATTGCAGAGCTGAAACAAGCGATCGTTGCCAAGCTCAAGCGCGATAATGATCTGGAATACACCACCGCACAGGTCACCGTAGGCACCGGCGGCAAACAGATCCTGTATAACGCGCTGATGGCGACCCTGAACGCGGGGGATGAGGTGATCATTCCCGCCCCTTACTGGGTATCCTACCCCGATATGGTTCTGCTGGCGGGTGGCGAGCCTGTGTTTGTCGAAGGGCCCTCCCAGACCGGCTACAAGATCACTGCCGAGCAGTTGGAAGCCGCGATTACGCCGAAAACCAAGTGGTTCATCTTCAACTCCCCCTCCAACCCCACGGGCGCGGGCTATACGGCGGAAGAGTTAAAGGCGTTAACCGATGTGCTTTTGCGCCATCCCCATGTGTGGGTGATGACGGACGACATGTATGAGCACCTTGTCTACGACAACTTTGAATTCGCCACCCCCGCGCAGGTTGAACCCAAGTTGATGGACCGCACGTTGACCTGCAACGGCGTCTCCAAGGCCTATGCGATGACCGGCTGGCGTATCGGCTACGCCGCGGGCCCTGATGAGCTGATTAAAGCGATGCGCAAAGTGCAGTCGCAATCCACGTCGAACCCTTGTTCGATCAGCCAATGGGCCGCTGTAGAGGCGCTGAACGGGCCGCAGGATTTCCTGGCTCCCAATAACGAAACCTTCGCCCGTCGCCGCGATCTGGTGGTGAAGATGCTGAACGAGGCCGAGGGCATCAATTGCCCAACGCCTGAAGGCGCCTTCTACGTCTACCCCTCGATCCACGGCTGCATTGGCAAGACCTCTGCCGGGGGCACGAAGATCGACACGGATGAAACCTTCGCCAAAGCGCTGTTGGAAGAAAACGGCGTGGCCGTGGTCTTCGGCGGCGCGTTCGGCCTATCGCCCGCGTTCCGCGTATCTTACGCCACCTCGGACGAGAACTTGGTCGAGGCCTGCACGCGCATCCAGAAATTCTGCGCCGCGCTGACGTAATGCCGTAGGGCGGGCTTAAGCCCGCCATTGCCGCATCAATTGGGCGTCCCGCTTGGGGCGCCTTTTTCGTAGCCCTATCGCGCTTGTCTCTGCCCCTGTCGCGCTGTAGGCCCGTGCCATGCAGCGCGCCCGTTTCCGTGATCATCTGATCCTCATCCTAGGCTGTGCCCTCATGCTGGGGCCGCCAGCGTTGCTGTTGATCCAAGGCTTCTCGATCTCCTCCATCTCGACCCTTTTGGAACCTTCCAACTCGCGGCCGAACCTGATCCAATTGGTCACAACCTCTCTTGTTATTGCCGCAGGCGTGGCCCTTATCAAAACGGCGACCTCGCTTTTGGCGGCCTTCGCATTGGTCTTCTTTCGGGTCCCCGGCGCGGGTTTCATCTTTTCCCTGATCCTGCTGCCCCTGTTTTTGCCGATCGAATCGCGGATCATGCCTACAATCCTTGTGACCGACGCCCTCGGGCTGCTGAACACCTACACGGGATTGATCCTGCCGATCACCGCCACGGGCCTTGGCACCCTGATCCTGCGGCAACAATTGATGCAGCTTCCACCCGAAGTGATCGAGGCCGCGCGACTGGATGGCGCCGGGCCCCTGCGCGTGTTCTGCGACATCATTGTGCCGCTGAGCCTGCCAATCATTGCAGCACTTCTGGCGTTCTTCTTCGTTTTGGGGTGGAACCAATACCTCTGGCCGATGATCGCCTCCCCCTCAGCGCCGGACCGCGCCACTGTGGTCAGCGGCATTGCGTTGCTGCGCGCAGGCTCTCCGGCATCGCTGACGCTGGCGGTTATTGCCATGGTGCCACCGCTAATCGTGTTCATCTTCGCGCAGCGGTGGATCGCCAAGGGTCTTGCGCCGATCCGGGCCTAGACGGGAGTGATTTCCCCGTGTTGTTTAGAGGACTAGCCCCGTAAGCTGATGGCCAAAGGAGCGATTTCATGACCTCTTCCGCTACGTTCTGGGACAAAGCCGCGCCCAAATACGCCACCAGCAAAATCTCGGACCCAGAGGGCTACCGCGCCACGTTAGAGCGGACAATCGCGCATCTGTCGCCCACCGATCACCTGCTGGAAATCGGCTGTGGCACCAGTTCCACCGCGCTGGAACTGGCGGGCCATGTGGCCCATATCACTGCGATCGATATCTCTCCCGCAATGATCGATATCGGGCGCGAAAAAGCTGCTGAGGCTGGCATTGAGAACATCACCCTGATTGCAGGCGAAGCCGATGATCCGGCCGTGTTTGCCAACGGCCCCTTCGACGGAGTCCTTGCCCTCAACATCCTGCATTTGCTACCAAATCAGACTGAGGTATTGGCGGCAATTCATGCCAATATGAAGCCGGGCGGGCTGTTCATCTCTAAGACCGCCTGTCTGGGGGAGAAGTGGTTTTTCAAGCCCTTGGTCAGCATCATGGCCGTGTTCGGCAAAGCGCCTTTTGTGCGTCACCAGCGGATTTCGCAGCTGCAAAAGACCATCCAGGACGCCGGGTTTGAGGTGGTGGAAGAGACCACTCAGCCCGGAACCCCGCCGCGCCTTTACATGATCGCGCGGCGCGTTTAGCCCTGCGCCTTGACGTCCGAACCTATTGCCGGAACAGTCGCCGTACCGAAATAAAGCCGGAACAGGCCCACGATGACCGATCTTCCCGAATATTATTTCCGCATCCGCGAAAACGGCGCCGCGGTGTTTCGGGTCTCGACCGAGAACCGTCAGCGCCGGATTGAGATGGACGAAATCGCCGTGGTCAACATCCGCAATGGCAACGTCAAACCCCACGGCGACCATGTCCTGAATGCGGAAGAGACCGCCGTTATCGCAGAGTGGATGGAAGAGCGTCGCGCCGTCCTGAAAGACCGCGATATCGACGATATCCACCGGGCGATAGATTATCTCAACCTCACCACCCACTGGGCCAACAGTCGGGCCGAGGATGAGGATCTTGAAGACGTGACAGACCGCCTCTTGCTGGCCATGCACGACCTGCGCAGCGTTTTGGTGCGCAAAAAGGCGGACCGGATCATGGCAGCGGCAAAGGCTGAAGAGGGCTAAGGCAACGCCGCCCCAGCCCTTTTGTTAAACCTCTGACAAGCCTATTGAACCGTTAGCGTATAGCCCGTTTGCCCCGCGACGGGCTGGATCATTTCCCGGCAATTGCCGGGACCGTCGGTCGCCATCCACACATGGCCGGGATCGGTATTGAAGGAAATCTGTTCGCCGGGGTTCATACCGCCCATGTCGACGGGCACGCCGTTGGTATCGACCCACAACAATCCCCGAAACAGGCCGCTTTCGTTGGTGAAGGTCAGCACATTGCTTTGCCCCGTATTGCGCGAGGCGACCCGACCGAAGTTATCGCAAGACAAAAAACCATCCTGCGCCCCGATGGGGGCCGAGGGGCGCAGCCCGCTTTCCGGTGTTAGCGTGTCGATCTGATCGCAATCGGCCAGAAACGGCCCAAGGGTGTCGGGCCCGTTGCCCGTGAGCGTAAAGCCCCCGCGCCCACCGACCCGCTCAAATTGTACGGTGTTGCTGCCCGCAATGACCAGCCACGCGGGGTCAGACATCTCGAGCACCAGTTCGATCCCGGACACGCCGAATTCCGCATCCGTGCCCACCACACTGCCGTCCACGTCAACGACGCGCCCATCATCGGCACGCACCCGCAGGGTCGCGACAGAATCCTCGGCCAGCCCCTCGATATCAGCCCCGACCTGAAGCGCCACCAATGGCCCCTGCGCGCCGATAAAACACTGCCCCGTGATGGCGACGTCATCGGTTTCCGGCACGCCGTAGGTCACGGCAAAGAACGTATCAAACACGTTGTCGCTCACCTGCGAGAAGCGCGTCCACACATGGCCAGAAATATTGGGACCAAGATCAGGTGTAAGGGCACCGCCCTGCTGCGCCGTGGCGGTCAACGGCAGGTTCAAGGCAGCAAGAATGGCGGTCGCGAGGAGGAAGCGCATGAAGGAAACTCCGGGAAAAAGGTAAAGGGTCAACTAAGACACCGTCACCGAGGCCCGATTTTATTGCAAGCGGCGGCTTTCCCGCCGTCGCAGGCGCGAAAAATCAAATGCGGGTGAAGGTGGTGTCCAAAAGCATGTCTTTGCGCGGGCCGGTGACCCGCCACAAGGTCGAGAATGCATCCCTTCCCTTGAATGAATAGCGCACGCGGTAGGTGTCAGGCGGGCAATCGTGCAGGGCTTCCTTGCCCTCCTCGGGGACGGTGTGAAACGGGCGACCATCGTCGAAAAATACCGCCAATTCAGCCCCTTGGGACCGCCACAGGTAGCGCCGCGTCGCCTGCATCGGCGCTGCCGCGCCGTAACGAAGCACCCCCTGCTCAACCTGCTCAAGCCCGCCCTCGATAGGTCGCCACGCGGCCTCCCCCTCAAAGCGCCCGGTCAAATCAGCACGGTAATCGGTAATGACACGCGACAGCTGCCAACGCCCTTTCAGCGCATCCAGTCCTATCATTTGCCCGCGCCCCCTGCTGCCAATCGCCCCACCGGGTTGCTCCCCTTGCTTCAGCCTCGTATCAGACAGCCGAAATCTCTCGTGAAAGGCAAGCCCATGATCCCCCGCTATTCCCGTCCCGAAATGGTCGCCATCTGGGAGCCCGCCACGAAGTTCCGCATCTGGTACGAGATCGAGGCCCACGCCTGCGACGCCCAAGCTGATCTGGGCGTGATCCCGCGCGAAAATGCCGACGCTGTGTGGAAGGCCAAAGACGTTGAATTCGACGTCGCCCGCATTGATGAGATTGAGGCCGTGACCAAGCACGATGTGATCGCCTTCCTGACCCATCTGGCCGAACATGTGGGCAGCGAAGAAGCGCGTTTTGTGCATCAGGGCATGACCTCGTCCGACGTTCTGGACACTTGCTTGAACGTGCAACTGGTGCGCGCCGCTGACATCCTTCTGACCGATATGGATGCGCTTTTGGCGGCCCTGAAAAAGCGTGCGATGGAACATAAGATGACGGTCCGCGTGGGTCGGTCCCACGGTATCCACGCCGAGCCCACCACCATGGGTCTGACGTTTGCCCGTTTCTACGCCGAGATGGATCGCAACCGCACCCGTCTGGTGCAGGCCCGCGAAGAAATTGCAACCGGCGCGATTTCCGGCGCAGTGGGCACCTTCGCCAACATCGACCCCGCCGTTGAGGCCCACGTCTGCGAGAAACTGGGCCTGATCGCAGAGCCGATCTCCACCCAGGTCATCCCCCGCGACCGCCACGCGATGTTCTTCGCGACCCTGGGCGTGATCGCGTCTTCTATCGAGAATGTGGCGACAGAGATCCGCCACATGCAGCGCACGGAAGTTCTTGAAGGGGCGGAGTTTTTCTCGGTCGGGCAAAAGGGCTCTTCCGCGATGCCGCACAAGAAAAACCCGGTCCTGACCGAGAACCTGACCGGCCTTGCGCGGTTGGTGCGCATGGCCGTGGTGCCCGCGATGGAGAACGTGGCGCTGTGGCATGAACGCGATATTTCGCATTCCTCTGTGGAACGTTCCATCGGACCCGACGCGACAGTGACCCTTGATTTCGCCCTGCATCGTTTGACCGGTGTCATCGATAAGATGCTGATCTTCCCCGAAAACATGATGGACAACATGAACAAGTACCCCGGTCTTGTGATGTCCCAACGGGTGCTTTTGGCGCTGACGCAAGCAGGCGTTTCCCGCGAAGACGCCTATGCCATGGTGCAGCGCAACGCCTTGAAAGTATGGGAAGAACGCACTGACTTCCGCGAGGAACTGCTGGCGGATGAGGCCGTTGTAGCAGCCCTTGGCGTGGACGGGATCGAAGAGAAATTCGACCTTGGGTATCACACCAAGCACGTGGACACGATTTTTGCCCGCGTATTCGGCGAATAACGCAATTGCTTGACGGCGAACGTCGCGCACTAACCGATCCTTAATGCTTTGGCTCTACTGATCCTAATGGGTGATGAGAAAGGGCCAATATGGAAGTGCTGCGCGACGTTCACGGCAATTCGCCTTCGCTATCGCTAGATGGCGTGGCCAATGGCGGTGCGGGGATGATCGATGTCACCCCCAAACGCATGGGCCAGCAGCAAAAAGCGGCTGTGATCGTGCGGCTATTGCTGGGGCAAGGCGTATCACCGGGCGTGCAGAAACTGGCGCCACATCACCAAACGCGGCTTGCTCATATCATCTCGGAACTTGGGAATATTGATCGCCAGACCTTGGCGGCGGTGGTGCGAGAATTCACGGATCGGATCGACAATCTGGCGCTCAGCTTTCCCGATGGGCTTGGTGAAACGATTGATCTTCTGGAACCTCACCTTGGCGAAGACGCGCTAAGCGCGCTGCGCTCGGCGGCTGCTAATAGCGATGGCAACGACCCGTGGGTACGGATCGCGAAGCAACCGGTGGAGCGGCTCTCTCCGCTGATGGAAAGCGAAAGCGCTGAAGTTTGCGCCGTGCTTTTGTCAAAGCTGACCGTCGCCAAGGCGGCGGCGCTTCTGGCGGAAGTTCCCGAAGACAGGGCCCAAATCCTTGCCCATACCGTTGCGCTGACCGAAACGATCTCACCCGATCTGGTGGTCCGCATTGGCGCCGATATCGCCGCGATACTGGACGCGGTGCCGCCGCAAGCATTCTCCAAAACCGCTGCCGAACGGGTGGGTGCGATCCTGAACTCCACCCCGCAAGCGGCCCGCGACAAAATGCTAGAAGGATTGAACGACAAGGACGCGCTCTTCGCCAAGGAAGTGCGCAAATCCATCTTCTCGTTCAACCATATCCCGGAACGCGTCGAACCAGGCGATGTGCCGATCATCGTGCGTAAAGCGGATGCGCAGTCGATCATCGTGGCATTCGCGGCGGGGCTTTCAACAGCACCTCTCTCGGTGGAATTCCTTTTGGAGAATATGTCAAAGCGCTTGGCCGAGCAGATGCGCGATGAGGCCGAGGGGCTTGGCGCCCCGAAGCCAGAGGAAGGCGAAGCCGCGATGTCTGATTTGGTCTCCACCATTCGCGACTTGGCGGATCAGGGGGAAATCACGCTGCTGCCGCCGCCTGAATAAGCGCGCCTGCCGCCCGGTCTGACAAGCAACGTTACGACAGGGGGATTGTGAAAAAGGCCCCGGGCGGCAAAGATCAGGCCAACCGGAACACGCCAAGGGGCCTGAACGCGATGCAACTGACACTTACTGACCGCTTCTGGCGGGCCATGGCACGCTATGTTGACCGCACCGCTTTGCGCCTCATCCCCTCGCAACCCATTCTTCGCAAGCTATTTTCCCTCACCGCAAGGATGGGGGCCGCACTGCCCAAGGGCACGGCAGTAACCGAAAAAGCCGACGGCAGCTTGCACATCCTTCCAACCGGTGTCGCCCCGGATGCCCCGGTCCTTTTGTACCTGCACGGTGGCGGCTTCACCATTGGCAGCCCTCGCACCCACGCCGCGTTGGTGGCCCATTTGGCCGCTGCATCCGGGCTTCGCGCTGTCGTCCCGAAGTACCGCCTTGCGCCAGAACACCCCTTCCCCGCGGCCAAACTTGACGCCATCGCGGGGTTTGACGCTTTGGTTCAGGCCCGAACGCCGCCGGTCGCCATCTGCGGTGACAGTGCGGGCGGTTGTCTGACCTTGCAGGTGGCTTGTCATGCCCGCGACAGTGGTGCGCCGATGCCAAAGGCGCTCGGCCTGCTGGCCCCGATCGCCGATCTGTCGGGCGAGGTCGAAGCGCGTTTCGCAGAGGCGGAGGATGAAATCCTGATCCCGCCATCGTGGCCCGAGCGCATAAAAGACGTCTACTTACCGGGGATGGACCGCGACAGCGCAGAGATCTCGCCCCTGTCTGATGACCTCACCAACTTGCCCCCAACCCTGATCCAAGCCGCCACCGGAGAGGCCTTGGTTCAAGACGCCAAGCGGCTGCTCGACGCGATGGATGACGCCACGCTCGACTTGTGGCCCGGCTTGCCCCACGTCTGGCAACTGCACGCCGGAAAAGCCCCCGCCGCCGATGCCGCCATCGCGAAGATAGGTGCATTTCTGGCAGCCAAAGTCGCGTGACCTCCGCCGCAGCGCTTGCCCCTAGCCATGGGCCAGAGGCAAGACTTAGTGCCTTGATTTTACTAGTGGAAAGAATAGCTCCGCGGCCATTCTCCATAATCTGACGAGACAACACCATTGCGCTCGGACCCGCCGTAGTTCGGCTGTGATCCCAAAATGCGCACCGTCACGACTCCGCCCGTCGCCGCCGCGATGTGCCCGCGATGGGCCGCTGCCGCGCAAATTGCGCTGTCAGAGGTGTAGACATCCGTGCCCCAAACCGAACCGCCGCCAAGGCTATCGGCGGGACAAGCAAGTGAAATGACCTCTCCCACCGCACTCGCGACGCCTAGGGAATCCGCACTGTCGCCCCAAGCGATCTGCCGGACACCGCCGCCAAGGGGCGTCGCGCCAGTGATCTGGAAGCTTGCGCTCCATGGTCCGTAATCCGATGAAGTTACACCATTTTGTGCCGATCCGGGGTAGGAATCCAGCCCAGGCACCTGGCGGAAATCAACCAGCCCGCCCTGGTTGTGGGCGATCCAGCCATAGTGCACGGCCGCGGTGCAAATGGAGCTGTCAGAGGTATAGGTGCCGGTGCCCCAGACCGAGCCGAACGGCCCGTTCGGCGCGCATTCCACCTGCCCTGTCGCCCCCGCGCCCGTCGCCCCAAGGGAGATCAAATTGGCGTTCCAATCGGCCCATGCGGGGCTGGAAAGCAGCAAGGTCGCGGCAACGCTGGTCTTCAAAAAGTTGGAGATCATCGGAGAGCCTTTCAAAATTCTTCACATAAATTCAATGAACCACACGCAAATCGCGCGTACAGCCTGCGGGGCACGTGAAAGCAAACCCCGTATCCAAGCCACAGCCATTCATGGCCGCAATCTTGCCCGAACGCCGCGCGATCAGGCAACAAAAATTTTGAATGTTGATGAAGCGCCGAGCGCTAAGCCACGTCACTTACTGTCACGGGCATTCTGCCGGCGGCCCAAGCAGCGGCGGCCTCACCGAAGGCAGAAAACAGCGGGCGAGACACCGGATCGTCGGCGGCCCGATACTCGGGGTGCCACTGAACCGACAGGGTAAATCCGGGGGCGTCGGCGATATAAATCGCCTCGGGCGTGCCATCGGGGGCATGGCCATCAATCACCACACGGGGGCCCGCTTTCTTGATCCCTTGGCCGTGCAGCGTGTTGGTCATCACCTCTCGGGCGCCCATCAAACGGTGGAACGGCCCGCCCTCGGTGAAGGTCACTTTGTGGCGCAGCTCAAACTTTTCCTCAATCGTGCCGTCTGGGGGCATCCGATGGTTCATCCGGCCCGGCAGATCACGGATTTCAGGATAGAGTGACCCGCCCATGGCGACGTTAACCTCTTGAAAGCCCCGGCAAAGTCCAAGGATCGGTTGCCCCCGTTCGACGCAGGCGCGGATCAACGGCAAGGTCAGTGCGTCCCGATCCCTGTCCATGGTGCCGTGCGCTTCGGTATAATCTTCACCGTATTCTTCGGGGTGCACATTGGGCCGCCCGCCGGTGAAAACAAAGCCCGCACAGGTCGCCAATAGCGACTCGAAATCCACGAATTCGGGGTTGGAAGGCACGATCAACGGCAAGCCGCCCGAGACTTCTGCCACGGCTTCCGAGTTCATTATGCCGCCCGCATGGGTCGCATATTGATCGTTGATAAGGTGGTGGTTGCCGATAATGCCAATGACGGGGCGGGTCATGTTGCTTCCAGAATTGTGCTATACTGCCTATCTAACGAGGAGTTGGCGCAAGGAAAAGGCGCTTGCCCGCGCAGTCACTGTCGCAAGGGCGCACGGACCAACAAAACGGAGGGCGCGATGATTTATAAGCTGAATGATCCAGCGTTCCTGTCTGATCCGACCAAACAATTGGCACAGATGCGATCCGAGGGGCCGTTGGTTCGGGTAAAAATCCCGGTGATTGGCACCATATGGATGACAACCACCGATGAAGCCGCCCGCAAACTCTTGAAATCACCGGAGCTTTTCCGCCGCGATCCGGCCCCGATCACCGGCAAATCTCTTGCGCGGCGGTTCTGGTGGATGCCGTCCGCGATCAAGCCGATGCTTAACACGATGATTGTGCAGGATGATCCGGACCACCGTCGCCAAAGGCGGTTGGTCGAACTGGCTTTCGCGCGCACCAGCATTGAAGATTTGCGTCCGAAGATTGAGACGATGGCGGAAAACTTGCTGGACGCCTTGCCCGCAAGCGGTTCGGTTAACATCATTAACCACTACACGCGCCCCCTGCCCTTTCTGGCGATCTGCGCTTTGCTTGGCGTCCCCGAGGCCACCCATGCCCGATTGACCGCCCGCATTGCGCCGCTCAGCTCTGTGACCAATCCAATTCGGGCGTTCTTCGCCATGATGCGTTTGAAGGGCGTCCATAAGGAGTTTCGGGCGCTGTTTGCCGCGGCCCAATCCGCGCCCCCCGGTCCCGACCTGATCTCGGCCCTTGTCCATGCCGAAGAAGACGGCACCCGGTTGAGCGACGGGGAACTGCTTTCCATCGTAATGCTCCTGTTTCTTGCGGGCCATGAAACCACGGTGCATTTGATTAACGTCGCGATCGTTGCGATGGCCGAGGATGCGACCCTGAGCGCGCAATTCCGCGACGCGCCCGATGGCCGCCATCTGATGATCGAGGAATTCCTCCGCTTCTATTCCCCGGTGATGATGACCAAAGCGATGTTCGCGGCGGAAGATACCAGTGCCCTCGGCACCCCAGTGAAGAAGGGTGACATGATTTCAGCGCTACTGATTGGCGCGAACCACGACCCCGCCCGCGTTTCTTGCCCAGGCACGCTTCGGGCTGACCGTAAGCCCAACGCGCATCTCGGGTTCGGCTTTGGCCCCCACGTCTGCCTAGGGATGCAATTGGCAAGGATCGAGGCAAGCGTCGCGTTAAATGCGCTGTTGCGCCGCTATCCCACGCTGTCCCTTGCAGAGCCGCCGAAGTGGCTCAACCGGCCGGGCCTGCGCGCGTTCAGCAAGGTTACCCTTGCCTTGCCACCCAAGGCTTAACCCTTTCCAATCGAGAAAACCGCGCTACCTCTTGCCCCCCATGAGAGCGCCCCGATGCCCCAGCCGCCCCTTCGCCTTCCGAACCGCCGCACGCGCCTGAAGCTGCTGCACTGGGGAATCATCCCGTTTTTCATCTGGTTTATTTTCGCAGATCCCGACGCGCTGCGCAGGTTGGGCCCGGGATGGTTTCAACTACACTCGATAAATGGGCTGATCTTCGTGACCCTCGCCCTTGTGTGGACGGTATCGCACCTCTGCAGGGGGCTGGCCTCGCGCCCCGGCCCCAAGCTGCCGCCCCGCGCCCGAGCGCTCCATCCGGTTTTGCATAAGAGCTTGATATGGGGCCTGTTTTGCGTGGCCCTGACAGGGTTTGGGTTGGGGTTAACCTCGGCTGTGATGCTCCGGGCGGGGGGTGTCTTGCCCATCGCGCCGCCGTTGGATTTACCCGAGGCCCACCGTGTCGTGTCGTGGGTCCATGTCTATCAGTTCTACGGGCTGGCTTTGATCGCAATCCTGCACGCGGGCTTCCATATCTGGCGCCACGTCTATCTGCGCGACAATGCGTTGCGGATCATGGCCCCCAAGGCGCTGCACCGGTTTTTGTAACGGCAATGCCTGCACGGCTCTGCCAAGCGGCGGTTTTCCCTGCTTGAATCTGTCTGCAACTCGCAAGACACTGGGGCCATCACGCATTCCACCGGAAGACCTTTCCCATGTCCGATACCTTCGATAGCACGCCCGAGTCCGCCCGCCCCGAGGATGAGCACCGTTTCCCATGCTCTAACTGCGGCTCTGACATGCGATTTGCCCCAACCGAAGGGAAAATGATCTGCGATCACTGTGGCAACGAAGAACCGATCGAGGTCGAAGACGGCCCTTGGAACGGCGAGTCTGCTGGCGAAGGCTCTGCCCTTGTGGAGAACGATTTCGAAGCGGCCTTGCGCGGCGAAGTTGATGCCGCCGAGATGGAAGAAACCCGCGTCTCGGCCTGCCCCTCTTGCGGGGCGCAGGTGCAGTTTGACGGGGCCGATCACAGCCAGGAGTGCCCTTTCTGCGCGACGCCAGTGGTGGCGGATACGGGCACCCATCGCCACATCAAGCCCAAGGGGCTCGTACCGTTCCAACTGACCGAGCGCGAGGCGAAAAAGGCCATGAACGATTGGCTTGGCGGGCTGTGGTTCGCCCCCGGCGGACTGAAGGAATACGCCCGAAAAGAAAGCAGCCTGGACGGGATTTATGTGCCTTATTGGACATATGATGCCGACACGAATACCAGCTATCGCGGCCAGAAGGGCACGGCCTATTACGTGACGGTGCAAGGCCCCGATGGAAAGCCCCGGCAGGAACGTCGCATCCGTTGGACCCGCGCGTTCGGGCGGGTTAGCCGGTTCTTTGACGATATCCTCGTGCTGGCCTCCAAATCGCTGCCCAAACGCTACACCGACGCGCTGGCCCCTTGGGATCTGAGCGCGCTGGCGGAATATCGGCCCGAGTTCCTGTCGGGCTTTCGCGCCGAAGGTTATACAGTCGAGCTGGACGAAGGCATGGTTGAGGCACGGGCGATTATGAATGCCCAGATCGAACGCGACATTCGCCGCGACATCGGCGGGGATGCCCAGAAGATCGACGCGATGAATACCCATGTGGATGACGTGACCTTCAAGCACATCCTGCTGCCCGTCTGGATCGCCGCCTATAAGTATCGCGACAAAAGCTATCGTTTCGTGGTGAACGCCCAAAGCGGCAAGGTGCAGGGCGAACGCCCCTACAGCTGGGGCAAGATCGCGCTGGCCGTTATTGGTGCCATCGTGATCGCGGGCGCCGTTCTGTACGGTCTGGAGCTGATGGACCGCTGATCTCGTTGCGATAGGCGAACGGCTTATCCGCAGGGCGTCTTCGCCGTTATAATCCGCGCCGGCGAAGACGCTGCGCGGATGAGCCGTTTGGCCATTGTCGTGCGATTGCGGTAACAACAGGCTTCCCCCACGGGCCTGTTACCGCTAACACTCACCCGCAACCAAGATGGAGAGACCCCATGATCCTGTGCGCTGGCGAAGCCCTGATCGACATGCTGCCCCGTCAAACCGAGGCCCACGAGGCCGCCTTTGCGCCTTACCCCGGCGGCTCGGTTTTTAACACGGCAATTGCTCTCTCTCGTCTTGGGACGCAGACCGAGTTCTTTTCGGGCCTTTCTACCGACCTTTTCGGGGAACGCCTTGATGGGGTGTTGATGGCCAACGGTGTCGGCAGCGCGCTGGCCCACCGCAACGACCGCCCCACAACGCTGGCCTTTGTGACGCTCACCGAAGGTCAGGCCAGCTACGCATTCTACGACGAAAACACCGCTGGAAGAATGCTGACAGAGGCCGACCTGCCCACCATCCCGGACGCGGCCAAAGCCTGCTTCTTTGGCGGTATCTCCCTTGCTGTGGAACCCTGCGCCGACGCCTACGCCGCGTTGATCCAACAAGCCCACACGCAAAACCGTGTCGTAATGATCGACCCCAACATCCGTCCCGGCTTCATCGCCGATGAGGACCGCTTCCGCGCCCGGCTCGATCAAATTCTGGCCCATTCCGATATTATCAAAGCCTCCGACGAGGATCTCCGTTGGCTTCTCGGGGACCATTCCCTACCGGTTCTGGCCGAGCAACTGCGCGCCAAAGGCCCTTCCATCGTGCTCATCACCCAAGGCTCCGACGGTGTCACCGCCTTCTATGATGGCGGCGACATCCACGTCGATGCCAACAAGGTTCAGGTCGTGGACACAGTGGGCGCGGGCGACACATTCAACGCGGGCGTTCTGGCCGGGCTTGATGATGCGGGAGCGTTGGATAAAGACAAGATCGTCAGTGGGTTGGACGAAGATACCCTTCGGGCCGCGCTGACCCTTGGGGTGCGGGCCTCGGCTGTCACCGTCACCCGTGCGGGCGCCAATCCCCCGCGCCGGGATGAGCTTTTGTGAGAGCGCTTCTTCAGCGCGTCCATGAAGCGCGGGTCGAGGTGGACGGCGCAGTGGTCGGCCAAACCGGTCCCGGTCTGCTGATCCTGCTTTGCGCCATGGAAGGCGACACGCAGGCCGACGCCGAAAAACTGGTGACCAAGATTTCCAAGGTGCGGATATTCAAAGATGACGCGGGCAAAATGAATCGCTCGCTCATTGATGTGGGCGGCGGGGCGCTGGTTGTCAGCCAGTTCACGCTGGCCGCCGATACCTCCCGTGGGAACCGCCCCGGATTTTCCGCCGCCGCCGCCCCGCAGGTCGGAGAGGCACTGTATCTGCACGCCGCCGAGTGTTTCCGCAGCCTCGGAATTGCCACGGAAACCGGCGTTTTCGGCGCGGATATGGACGTTCACCTGATCAACGACGGCCCCGTCACCATCTGGCTGGATACCGCCGCCTAACCTACCGCGTTACGTCGTGATGATAGAGCCAGTTGAACCGATTGGTCACCGCGTGCGGGGCAAAACGCGCTGCCGCACGCAGGGCCGTATGGGCCGCAAACCGGTAGGGACCGGGGCGCAAATGGTAGTTGGTGGCATTGTCATTGGCCGCCTCCACGATCCTTGCGCAACGGGATTTGCGGGCCGCCTGATAGCTGTGCAGCGCAAGCCCCACATCGGCGATTCCCGCAAGGTTTTCGGCCAGAACCCATGCGTCTTCCAGCGCCATATTCGCCCCCTGGGCCAGAAACGGCAGGGTTGGATGCGCGGCATCGCCAAGCAGAACCAAGGGGCCGTTGTACCATTGGCTAGCCACCGGGTGGCGGCACAGACCCCAAAGGTTCGGCGCCTCAACGTCGGCCAGTATATCTCTGATTTCAGGGCAGAAATCCGTGAACGCGGCGCGCAAGTTGCGCGGTGTGTCGGTCAGGTCCCAATCCTCTGCCGCCCAAGCGTCGCGTTCTTCCACCGCGACGATATTGGTCAGCGCACCGCCGCGCAGTGGGTAGCGCACCAAATGCCGGCCCGGTCCCATGAAGACATGAGCCTCTGGTGGTAGCGCCTCTGTAGGGACCAGCGCGCGCCACGCCACTTGCCCGGTAAAAAACGGCCTTGAGCGCGGGTTGAGGTGCGCGCGTCCCGCCGAGTGCAGACCATCGGCGGCAATGGTCAGCCCATGAACTTCTGTCGTGCCATCGGCAAGGGTCAGATGAACCTCATGTTCTTCGGCCACGACTTGCGTGACCTGAACACCAAGGCGCACCTGTACGCCCGCATCCATCGCGGCGCTTTGCAAGGCGTCAATCAGATCGGCGCGATGGACGAAATGAAACGGATCGCGCAGGGGCATCCGGAACACCTCTGCCCCGTGGCGGAAGTCCCGCAGGCAAACCGCCTCACCTTTCGTGGCGGTTGTGGCCAGACCATCGGCCAGCCCCAACGCCTTCAACACGACCCAACCGTTGGGCGAAATCTGTAACCCTGCGCCAACCTCGGCAATGGTTTCAGCCCGTTCCAATACTGTGACCGAGGCTCCGTGACGCGCGCAAGCTAAAGCCGCTGCAAACCCGCCAATGCCGCCGCCAATCACCGTAATCCGTTTGCCAATCAACATCGCACATCTCCCAACAAAAAGGGCACCCGCGATGGGTGCCCCTTTCAATTCCAAAACGCCAAGCGGCCAGCTGTCGCGGCCATCTTAGTCGTCGCGGTGCACTTTTTCGCGGCGCTCGTGCCGTTCTTGTGCTTCAAGGCTCATCGTGGCGATAGGCCGTGCATCCAACCGCTTGAGCGAAATCGGCTCACCGGTCACTTCACAATACCCAAACTCGCCCTCTTCCACGCGCCGCAGCGCCTGGTCGATCTTAGCGATCAGTTTGCGTTGACGATCGCGCGTGCGCAGTTCCAGCGCCCGATCGGTTTCTTCAGACGCGCGGTCAGCCACATCAGGAATATTGCGTGTTCCGTCTTGCAGCGTTGTCACCGTTGAGCGGCTCTCGTCGAGCAGGTCATCGCGCCAGTTCAATAGCTTCCGGCGGAAATATTCCACCTGACGTTCATTCATAAATGGCTCGTCCTCGGCAGGACGATAGTCATCGGGTAAAAAAACTTCTGCTTTCATATCGCTCCCCTCGATGGGGTTCTTTTCAACCATGGTGTCTAACCTCCGCCAGTCCATGTATCCCCGTGGCGGTCGATTACACCCGCAAAGGTGGCTTGTCACCTAGATAGTGTGTGAGGTAGCCAATTTATAAACCACCCCTGCCCGGTTGAGAGGAAACACCTTGTTAAGATTTGACGGCACCGCCGACTATGTTGCGACCCAAGACCTGACCGTAGCCGTGAACGCCGCTGTAGCGCTGGAACGGCCGCTTTTGGTGAAGGGCGAGCCGGGCACCGGAAAGACAGAATTGGCCCGCCAAGTGGCCAGCGCGTTGGATCTTCCGATCATCGAATGGCACATCAAATCCACCACTCGGGCGCAGCAGGGTCTTTATGAGTATGACGCTGTCTCTCGCCTGCGCGACAGCCAATTGGGCGAAGAACGTGTCCACGATGTTGCCAATTACATTCGCAAGGGGAAGCTCTGGCAAGCCTTTGAACGCACTGACAAATGTGTTCTACTGATTGATGAGATCGACAAGGCGGACATCGAGTTTCCAAATGATCTTCTACAAGAACTCGATAGGATGGAGTTCTTCGTCTACGAGACCGGTGAAACCGTTAAGGCCATCGTGCGGCCCATCGTTATCATCACCTCGAACAACGAAAAAGAACTTCCCGATGCGTTTTTGCGCCGGTGTTTTTTCCATTACATCCGCTTCCCTGAAATCGAGGTGATGAAGAAGATCGTAGAGGTTCACCACCCCGGCATCAAACCCGCCCTTCTGACCACCGCTTTGACCCAATTCTACGAGATCCGCGATCAGCAAGGTTTGAAGAAAAAGCCTTCTACTTCTGAAGTGCTTGATTGGCTGAAATTGTTGCTCGCCGAGGATTTGCAGCCCGAAGATTTGCGCCGCGATGGTGCCTCGGCCTTGCCGAAGCTGCATGGGGCATTGCTGAAGAATGAACAGGACGTTACGCTGTTTGAAAGGCTTGCATTTATGGCGCGTGGGCAACGGTAGGCGGGCATTCGCCGCTATTGTTTCGCGATTGCCTTTAAGGCTGCCTGATTCCTGCCATAATCGCGGGGCAATTTGCGCGCAAAGCACCACTCTCAGGTTAAGGCAGACCCCCATTTGACCGCTTCATTCTACATTCGCCCCCTGCGGGCAGCGGACCGAACGTCTTGGAGCGTTTTGTGGCGTGGCTACCTTGATTTTTATGGGGCAAATGTCGCCGACGACCATGATGACTTGCTTTTTTCGCGCCTGATCGACGCGGAACGGGCAGACCTGCAAGGCTGGGTCGCAGAACAAGATGGCAAACTGGTGGGATTCGTTCATATCGTTGTCCACAGCCATTCTTGGCGGGCCGAGCAGGTCACTTATCTGCAAGACCTCTTTGCCGCTCCGCAATCACGTGGCACCGGGTTGGGACGGGCGCTGATTGAAACGGTCTACGCCGATGCCGATGCCAAAGGGCGCGGCACCGTCTACTGGATGACCCAGACGTCTAACACCACCGCGCGCACGCTTTATGATCGCATAGCGCAACCTACTGATTTTATGAAATACTCTCGAACCTGAAAGCCACGTATTTGTTCCGTTTTCTGACCCTTTCGGCCCCCCTCTTCGCCCTCGCCCTTTCGGCCTGCGCGCCCTCGACCGCCACGGACGTTCCGGCCCGTGGGGCGTCGGCGGCACCTGCGACCCTGCCCGCGATGAACACCTTTGGCAGCCCCCGCGTGGCGTCACCGTCAAGGTCCAACACCTCTATCGCGGCAGATTTCCTTGATCTGACGTTCCAGATGGAATCGGGCCGTGTCATTGACCGGATGAGCCGTTTTGAAGGCCCGATCACCGTTGCGGTGACCTCTGGCGCGCCTGCCTCGTTGAACGCGGACCTCGATCAGCTGCTTAGCAGGCTCCGGACTGAGGCCGGGATCGACATTTCCCGCAGCTCCAGCGCCACGGCCTCCATCACGATCGAGACTATGCCCCGTGCCCGAATGCAACGTGTGGTGCCGCAAGCCGCGTGTTTCGTGGTGCCGCGGGTTAGCTCCTGGTCCGAGTTCCGCCGCGCCCGTTCGGGCCGCACGCTGGATTGGACGACCCTGGACACCCGCGAGCGGGTCGCCGTTTTCATCCCCTCCGACGTGTCTCCGCAAGAGGTGCGCGATTGTTTGCACGAAGAAATCGCCCAAGCCCTCGGGCCGCTGAACGACCTCTACCGCCTGTCGGATTCGGTCTTCAACGACGACAATTTCAATGCTGTCTTGACCGGCTTCGATATGCTGATCCTGCGCACGTATTACGATGGGGCGCTCCGCTCTGGCATGACGCGCGGTCAGGTTGCCGCCGCCTTGCCCGGCATTTTGGCCCGCAACAACCCGCGCGGCGGATCGGTTGCGGGGGGCCAAGGATCAGAGACGCCACGCGCGTGGATCACCGCGATTGAAGCAGCCCTTGGGCCGGGTTCGTCGGACGAGGCACGTATCACGGCGGCGGAGCGCGCCCTTCGCATGGCACAGCAACGCCAATGGACCGACACGCGCCTTGCCTTTAGCTACTTCGCCTTGGGCCGTTTAACCCTGTCGCGCGATGTGGAGACCTCGATCCAAGCCTTTCAATCGGCCTCGACCATCTTTGAAAGGGTCGCCCCCGGTGGCATCCAATCGGCCCATGTAGACATGCAATTGGCCGCCTTCGCGCTGTCCGCAGGCCGCACGACCGAGGCGTTGCGCCTTACCGAACGCGCCATGCCCGCTGCCACTCAGGCGCAGAACGCCTCGCTTCTTTCGACGCTTCTGATGATCCGCGCCGAGGCGCTGGACGACACCGGCCGCGCTTCGGAGGCCCGTAGCGTTCGGCTTGATAGCCTCGCTTGGGGCCGCTATGGCTTCGGCTCGAATGCAGCCGTCAGCGCACGGCTGACCGAGGTCGCGGCATTGTCGCCCGGCAGGTAAACAGGCCAAAGGCAGGACACCCCATGCTGAACTTCATTGGCGCCGCTTTGGGCGCAGTTATCGGCGTATTTCTGGCCCGACGCAAAGGCGGCAACGCGGCCGACATGGCGCAATATGGCGCGGTGATTGCGATCATCGGTTTTCTGATCGGCACCCTTCTTATGCTTGTGGTCCCTGCCCCCCAGTAGCTAGGCTACGCCCATGTTTTTGCCCTTCTTCCAAACCCTACGCGCCGCCCGCATCCCGGTTTCCCTGCGCGAATACCTCGCGTTTCTGGAAGGCGTCTCTGCGGGGCTGGTGACCTACGATATCGACGGGTTCTACTACCTCGCCCGCGCGGCGATGGTGAAGGATGAACGGCATTTGGACCGCTTTGACCAAGCCTTCGCCCACGCCTTTTCCGGGCTGGAAGCGATAAGTGCAGAAGATGTGCTGGAAGCCACTGAAATCCCGCAGGAGTGGCTAGATAAGCTGGCCGAGAAGCACCTGTCCGAGGAAGAACGCGCCGAGATTGAAGCGTTAGGCGGCTTCGACAAACTGATGGAGACCCTGCGCGAACGCCTGAAGGAACAGGAAAAGCGCCACCAAGGCGGCTCTAAATGGATCGGCACGGCGGGCACATCCCCTTTCGGGGCCTATGGCTACAACCCGGAAGGCGTGCGCATTGGGCAGCACGAAAGCCGCCACCGCAAAGCGGTGAAGGTCTGGGACAAGCGCGATTTCAAGAACTTGGACGGCGACGTGGAACTGGGCACGCGCAACATCAAAGTCGCGCTCAAACGGCTGCGGCAATGGGCGCGGAATGGCGCAGCAGAGGAGCTGGACCTTGACGGGACCATCCGCGCCACGGCTGAAAACGGCTATCTGGACGTGAAAACCCGGCCCGAGCGGCGCAATGCTGTAAAGGTGATCCTGTTTCTGGATGTGGGCGGGTCGATGGATGACCATGTGAAAGTGGTGGAGGAATTGTTCAGCGCCGCGAAGGCCGAATTCAAGCACCTCGAATACTACTACTTCCACAATTGCCTGTATGAAAACGTCTGGCGCGACAACCGTAGGCGCTGGACAGAGACAATCCCGACCTTCGAGGTGATGAACACCTACGGCTCTGACTATAAATGTATTTTCGTGGGTGACGCTGCCATGTCCCCCTACGAGATCGCCTTTGCGGGTGGCGCGAATGAGCATTGGAATGAGGAACCGGGCAGCACGTGGTTGCAGCGGGCCCGCACCCAATGGCCGGACCATATGTGGATCAATCCAACGCCCGAACGGCACTGGCGCTACACCCAATCAACCCAGATGATTGATGAGATATTCGAGGGGCGTATGGTCCCCATGACTCTTGAGGGCATCGACCGGGGTATGCGGGAATTGGGCCGTTGATCGCGCGCCTTCGCGCCGCTTGGACCAAGGCACCGTTGTTGATGACCGCCTTCACCTTGGCGCTGCTTACGACGCTGTTCTTTGGCGTGAATGCCGCGCGAGAGGCGATCTATTGGGCCGATCCGCGTCATGTGGAACAACCCATCGCAGGCTGGATGACACCCGGCTACGTCGGCATGTCATGGAGCGTTCCAAGGGACTTCATGCGCGACGCCCTGAACCTGACCGAAGCCGACCGGGGACCGATCCGGCTGCAAGACCTCGCCGATCAACGCGGTGTGCCTCTGTCAGACATCATTGCCCAGATCAACACGGCAATCGCGGCCCATCGGGCGTCTGGCCAATGACCGAAACCGCCCTTGCGCTTGTGGCTTCTTACGGGGCGATAATTGTCGCACTTTGTGCTTTCTTTTCCTGCCTGCTGGTGCCGATCCCGACCTCGATCGTGATGCTGTCGGCGGGTGCCTTTGTGGCGGCAGGCGATCTGGAGGCGGCGCAGCTATGGCTTGCGGCGTGGGCCGCGGCAGTGTTGGGCGACAACACGGGCTACCTTTTGGGGCGCACCAGCGGAGCCGCGCTTTTGGCGCGTTTGGGCCGAAGCCCTTCCCGAGGCAAAGTGATTACCAAAGCGCAAGAAACCCTGCGCCAGAAGGCCGGGCTTGGGGTTTTCTTCTCGACCTGGTTGTTCGCGCCACTGGGGCCTTACGTTAATATCGTGGCAGGCTCGGTTCGGATGCGCTGGCCCCGCTTCTTGTTGTGGGATGCGGCGGGAGAGGCGATTTGGGTCAGCTTCTATCTGGGCCTCGGCTACCTGTTTGGGGACCGGGTGGAAGACCTTGCGACCCTTCTTAGCAACGCGACGGGCTTTCTGGTGGCGGGCTTGGTGACGGTGGGTTTGGGCGTGGCCCTTGTACGCCGGATAAGGGCCACTTCTTAGCCCGTGGCATTTGCCATTGCCGCACCGAGCCGCGCGCCCCATATCTAGGATATGTTGAAACTGACCCCTATCCTTATTGCCGTGGGTTACGGCCTTGTGAGCTACATGTTCTCGGCCTGGCGCACCAATCGCGACCTTGATGCACGCTCGACCGAGTTGGCCGACGCCCGGTTGCGAGAAATTACTGAGAAGTTTGCGAAGGTTCTGGGCGTCGATAGCATCCGCGTGAACGTCTACGAGGTGGATGCAGTCAACGGTTTGGCTGCCCCCGATGGACGGATTTTTCTGACACGCGGGTTCTACAACCGCTACCGCGCAGGTGAGGTTACGGCAGAGGAGTTGGCCAGCGTGATTGCCCATGAGTTGGGACATGTCGCCTTGGGCCACACACGGCGGCGAATGATTGACTTTTCGGGGCAAAATGCGGTGCGAGCGGTGTTGGCGGGTGTTCTGGGGCGGTTCATTCCCGGCATTGGTCCGATGATTGGCAACGCGGTGGGCGCATTATTGGCGGCGCGGTTGAGCCGTCAGGACGAGTATGAAGCAGACGCGTATGCCACGTCCTTGATGGTTTCAGCAGGGCTTGGGGCAGCGCCGCAGAAAGCGTTGTTCGAGAAGCTCGAGCATCTGGCGGGATTGAAGGGCGGTGGCGCGCCAGCATGGTTAATGAGCCACCCCAAAACAGCAGAACGGATCGCGGCGATTGAAGCGATGGAAGCTCGGTGGCGGTCCGAATTGCCATCGGAGTGACGGGGGTGTTGGTTGGAAGGAAGGGGGCCAGCCCCCTTGGCACATCTAAAGATGCGCCTACCCCCGCGATACTTTTGAAAAGATGAAGCTAGGCCGACAGCGCTTTGCCGAGGCGGGGAAGCCGAACCCGTTTGAGCAGCGCGCGCAGAGGGAAGGTTTGGCCTGAGAGACGCTCGGCCTCGGCGTGGGTGGTGGCGACGGATTGGGCGACGGCTTTGGGGTGGGTGAGCCAGAGGTCCATCAAGAAGGGATCGGGCGCGATGGCCTTGACGCCGTAGCCGGAAAGTTCGCGGGCCGGGAAATCCTTGAGGTTTTGGGTCAGGATCGTGGTCGCGCCGCTTTGGACCGCGGTGGCAAGCACGTGGATGTCGGCGGGATCGGGAAGCCATAAGGGTGCTTCATCGCCGGGGGGCGTGAGGGCCTTGGGGAAGCGCAGGTTGGCGCTTGAGGCCTCAGATTTGGCCAGTTGTTCATCCAACGCGCCGCCGTTGCGGGCGGCGGCTCGGGTCCATTCTTCCAACAGACGCTCGGACCAGATCGGCGTGAAAAGGCCCTGCTCGGCGCAGCCCAAGACGATTTGGCGCAGCACCGTGGGATAGAGCACGCAAGCGTCGATGACGACGACCGGCAACGGAGCGCCCGCAGTCATAAGGTAAACGCGAGCGCCTTGAGGTAGCCTGTTTCACTAAGGCTAGGGTGGACCGGGTGATCGGGGCCAGCAAACCCGGTGTAGATGATCCGGGGATCGCGGCCCGCGCGACCAATGCCGCGGATGCAGGAGGCGCGGAACTTCGTCAGGTCGGCCGCGTGAGAGCAAGAACACAACATCAACGTGCCGCCTTCCGCCACCAGCGAGGCAGCGATACGGGCGACGCGTTCATAGGCACGCAGGCCCTTGTCGAGCGCCGGTTTCGATGGCGCGAAAGCGGGGGGATCGGCGATTACGACGTCGAATTTTGCGCCCTCTGCGGCGAGAGCCTCCATCACGGTGAAGGCGTCCCCTTGGCGGGTCTCGAAGCGGTCGGCGCAGCCCATGGCGGCGGCCCCCTGCCCGGCTAGCGTCAGCGCGGGTTCGGACGCATCGACGGCCAAGGCGCTTTTTGCGCCCGCCGCGAGCGAGGCAAGGGCGAAGCCGCCCACGTGGGTGAACACGTCCAGCACGCGCGCATCCTTAGAGAGGTTCGCCATGAACGCGTGGTTCGGGCGTTGGTCGTAGAACAGGCCGGTTTTCTGGCCGCCCATGACGTCGGCCATGTAAGTGGCGCCGTTCATCGGCACCTCAATCGCGGCTTTGGGGGCGGTGCCGGCCAGGGTGAGCATTTCTTCGGGCAGCTCTTCCAAAGCGCGGGCGCGAGAGGTGCCGTTTTTGATCAGCGTGGTGGCGCCGGTGGCCTCCAACAGCAGTGCGCTCAGAACATCAAGGCGTTCTTCGAGCCAGATCGCATTGGGTTGCATCACCAAGGTATCGCCGAAACGGTCCACGATCAGGCCGGGAAGGCCATCGCCCTCTGCATGGATCAGGCGGTAGAACGGCGCGTCGTAAAGCGCGTTTCGCAGGGCCACGGCGCGGGTGATCTTGGCGCGCAGCCAGTCTGTGTCGATCACGGCATCGGGGGCACGGTCCAGAACCCGCAGGCCAATGCGTGCGTTAACGGTGGCCACGCCAATGCCCATGGGCTGCCGTTCGGCATCCTCCAGCAAGGCCAAAGCGCCCGCAGGCACGGCTTTGGAGCGGCGGTCAAGGACGAGGTCATCGGCCCAAGCCCAGGGGTGGCCATGGCGGATGCGGCGGGCGTCGGCCTTGGGTTTAAGGCGGAGGACGGGAAAAGAGGGCGCTGTCATAGCGCCCCCTCTAGCGGGTTCTTGGCCCGTTCGTAAGATGGAAAGTGCCGTTAAGGCTTAGTTCGAGGCCACCAGAAGCGATGCGTTTGCGGGGCCGATGAACTCTTCCGAGACCCAAGCCTGCAAACGCTGGGTGATGCGCAGGCGCTGTGTCACGCCTTCGGCGTCGGCGATAACGGCGTCATTGCCGCCCAGTGCCGGGAACGTCAGGTCCACGTCGGTGGGGCCGGAAAGGATCTCTCCGGTGGTGGCGTGGCGGATCGTCATCACGAACTCGATCTCTTGCTCGGACGGAATGTTGGAATACCGCACACGCTGGGTTTGAGCGTGGAAACGGGTCACGTCGAGGGACACGATCACTGAAACCGCACCCGATACGTTGGCGAAGGCTGGCTCAAGCGCGGAGGTCATGAGGGCGGCAACTTGGGCGTGACGGTCGCCGATTGGGTCTTCGCGCCAAACGATATCAGCGCGGGGCTTAATGGTATTGGCTTCCGAAGATGTCAGCGATTCCGGCACGTTAACCACAACTTCTGCAACGTCCCAATCCTGCACCACGATGTTTTCGATCACGGGGATGCTATCGGGGCCAATGTCGCGCGACACGTCGGTGCTGCTGACGCAGCCGGAAACCGCGAGAGCGGCGCCGAGAATAACGGCGGGGATGAAACGGGACTTCATCATGGGACTTCTCCTGCGTGAGGGCCATCAGAGCCCGAATTGCCAAACTGTCTGCGCTTGCTGCGCGTCCCACTCATTTGCCGGTGAGACAGGTGGTTTTTCGGCTGTGAGCACGGCGAAATGAGGCGCAGGGCGCGCCCTTTCCAAGGTAATTAGCGGGAGATTTCTGGCCCAGATTAAGGCAGGATTGAGGCAAATTGTCCGAACGTCGTGTCAGTCGTCCTCTCGGATGGTCGCGATTTTGGCCTTTGTGCCGCTCGACATCCAAGCGGGCTCGCTCCGGTTCGATGTCACTGTTCAGGTGGGACGCTGACGGAGGCGGCCACGGGTTGAGAGAAGGATAGGTGCGCGATTTTTGGGCCTTATCCCACAGCGGTGCTTGGGTCTGGCTTGCTTATGGCAGCGGCGGGGTCAGGCCCGTCGAGGCCGGACGGCATCCCACCGGTTCCTGCTGCCATATTTAGTCCCCCGGGCACCATGGCGGGGCTAACTGCGATATCGGGCACCGCTGCCATCGGCATCTCATCCAAGGGCACGCCGACTCCGGCGTCTGCTTGCGCCATCGGGTAGTCCGCCAAGCCACTGGCGGGCAGCGACGCGTGTTTTGCCGGGCCCGCGTCCGCTGTTGCACCCGTTCCCGCATCAGGGGCCACGCCGGGCGTCGCGCCCCCAAGGCGGACGGCGCGGCGCCCAGACAATTGCCCAAGCCCACCAGAAGCAACCACATGGCCGCTTTCGTTTTCTAATGTCACCGCTGCGAGGTCGCTGAATTCGAACGGGATTAAGTCCCCCTCCTTCAACGCCTCAACCTTGCCGAGGGACATGGTCACGCGCATCAACACCGCGTCTAGCGCCATGGGGGCGGTGCGGAGTGCGCCTAACATCTTGTCGCCCCATTGCTCCGGCACGTCGCCCTGCGGTGCGGCAAGCGCGTTGCGCCGGGCAATGGCTGGATCACTGGGCATTAGAATTGCCAACTCACCCGTCTTATGGCCACCCATCGTGACAGACACTTTCAACAGGTGATATCCCCGTTCTGGCATCAACAGGTTCAACTGCGCCCGTTCGGCAATGCTGCTGCCGTAGTTCATCCGGTCCGGCCAGTCGCGATCCGGCTGTGTGGCGGTTTCCAAGGCAAAGGCCCCCAGAACCAAATCCACGAAGTCGCGGCAAAGGGCTTCGTCGATGCGGGTGATCGTACGGGGTGGTTGCAGGACTTCTTCCACATGCCCGGTTGCCTGCACTTCGATCAGGGCATCGACAAGGGGGTGATCCAGCGCGAATAGCCCGCGCCGCCCGCTGTCGTCTTCGATCGCAGCAAGCAGACCATGTTCCGGCAATCCGGCCACCGATTCCGAAAGGGTGGCGTCGCTTGTCACGCTGACCTCAGCCACTTCCGGGGCCAAGGTGCCGTAAGGCATGGCCGAGCGACGGATCGCGCGGGTCAACCCCGTTTGCAAACCGGGCACAATATCGCCTTTCCCGGCCCCAAGGCCGAGATGAGCCGCGATCATGCGGGAAAGTACGGATTGCGTGTCGGTAGCGGACATCTTTGTGCGGGGCCTTCTGGCAGGTCACATAAGATAGGGCATCGCACAAAACCCGTTAACAAACCCCTTACGCCGCCTCCAAAGCCGCTGAAGGAAGCTGCACCCGAAACCACGCGCCTCCGGGGCTGGCAAGGAAACTCAACCGCCCGTCCAAGCGGCTCATGACTTCGCGGCTAATCGCTAATCCAAGCCCCGCCCCCGGCGCCCCCCGAGCCGTATCAAGCCGAGAGAATTTCTCGAAGATCAAAGACTCTTGCCGTGAGGGGATCCCCGATCCGTTGTCGCGGAAATCCACCGCCACCCCATGGTCTGAGCGCACGACAGAGATCGTCAATTCCGGCACCGACGCGTCGCAATACTTCTGCGCATTGGAAATCAGATTAATGAACACCTGCGACAGACGGTCCGCATCGGTCCAAAGGCGCACATTTTCCGCGTCCCGGTCGCGCTTGATTACCAGCCGGGTTTGAGATTCCGCGCCTGCTGCTGAAATCGCCCGGTCCATCACGTCGCTCAGCTTCACGCTGCCCATATTCAGCGTCACGCGGCCGTTTTCCAACACGCTCAGGTCCAACAGATCATCGAGCAATCGGGTCAGGCGCATGGACTCGTCGTGGATGATCCGGCTGAAGCGCGCACGGGCGGCGTCATCTACCGGGTCCGACTGCATCAGAATTTCCGAGAACGCCCGGATCGAGGTCATGGGCGTGCGCAGTTCGTGACTGATCTGCGACAGGAAGGCATCCTTTTGCACCGACAACTCTGTCAGCTTGGCGTTGGCTTCGCGCAGGCTACGGGCGGCTTGGGCCAGTTCTTCGGATTTGGCTTCGAGTTGGCTGGAATACTCCATGATTTGAGCCGTCTCGTCAGCCACCGCCAGAAGGTCACGCACGGAAACGCTGGCCGCGCCCGCGATCTGGGCCACCATCGCATGGGCCGTGGCTGCCCCGACCGAGCCTGCAAGCTCACGCTCTAGCCGTTGTAGAAAATCCGGCGTGGGTTCGGGGACGTCGCCTTCATGGCCTTGGGCGGCGGCAACCTCGGCAAAGAGGCGCCCCGCACGGCCCGAGCCAAGGATACGTTGCGCCATGATTAACAGGTCATCGGCGGTGCCCGCCGCCCCCCTCCATCCCTTCAACGCGCGGGAATGGTCGAAAACATTGACGAATTGCGCCCCTTGCAGCCGTTCTAACGGCGTCGGGAACGTCAGAAGCGACCCCATGATGAACAACGACGCATTCACCCCAAGCGACAGAACCATTGCCGTCAGAAGCGGGTCCGTAGCCTCTAGCCCCAAAGGCGTCGCGGGCGATAGCCAGGCGATACCGAAGGGCCCCTCGGACAGGATGGGGGCAATCATACCGCCGGTTTCAACCACGTTGGGGAGCAGCAGGAACCAACCCCAAATCGCGAAGCCGAAGCCGATCCCCAGGGCGGCGCCCGGCCGTGTGGCGCCGCGCCAAAGGATACCGCCCACCAACGCCGGCAACACCTGTGCCAACCCCAGAAACGAGATCAAGCCGATGGAGGCCAGCGCCGCATTGCCCCCCGATTGCCGATAGTACAGCAGCCCCAACAACAGCACCCCTGCGATAGAGAACCGCCGCGCCATCAACGCCATGCTCCGCATGTCGCCCCCGCGCGCATCGCCGCGCGGGCTGATGTGCAACCACAAGGGCACGATAATGTGGTTCGAAACCATGGTGGACAGCGCAAGCGCGGCTACGATCACCATGGATGTGGCGGCCGAAAAGCCGCCCAGAAACACCAAAAGCGCCAGAAGGTCCTGGTCCAAAGACAAAGGCACTGTCAGCACGTAAAGGTCGGGGTTTGTGCCGGTGCCGGGCAAGCTCATCCCCGCCACGGCGATCGGCACCACGAAAAGCGATATCAGCAACAAATACAGTGGAAAGGCCCACCCCGCGACGGCCAAGTGCCGTTCGTCCGAGTTCTCGACCACCAGAACTTGGAACATCCTTGGCAGGCACAAGATCGCCGCCCCCGCCAGCACCGTCAGCCCCAACCAGCGGGCCCCGTTCAAAGGCTCCCGCGCGATGGGAGAGGCCTCGATCCGCGCCAACATATCCCCCGGCCCGTCCGCCACGCCCCAGACCACGAAGATGCCTACGCTCAGGATCGCGGCGAGCTTCACGATGGCTTCGAACGCGATGGCACTGACAAGGCCGGGGTGCCTCTCGTTCAGGTCAAGGGATCGGGTGCCGAAGATGATGGTGAAGACGGCAAGCCCCCCCGCCAACCAGACCGCCGTGGCCCCTGATCCGGCGGAGCCAAAAGCACCGGGTTGCGCAAAAACCGAAAACGACAGCGTCACCGATTGCAGTTGCAGCGCGATGTAGGGCGTCGTGCCAATAACCGCTAGCACAGTGACCAGCGCCGCCAAGCCGCCAGACTTGCCGTAGCGGCTGGAGATCATGTCAGCGATGGAGGTAATCCGCTGCGCCCGACCGATCCGCACCACTTTGCGTAGCAGCCAGTACCAGCCCACGAAAACCAAGGTCGGCCCCAGATAGATAGTCAGAAATTCCAACCCAGACCGCGCCGCAGAGCCTACCGCACCGTAGAATGTCCAAGCGGTCGCATAGATGGATAGGCTGAGCGTGTAGGTGATTGGTGAATTCAGCCAGCGGGCCTCGCCCCTACGGGCGCTTTTCTCGGCCCAGAAAGCAATGGCAAACAGGCCCAGAACATAAAGCACGCAAACCGCGATCAACCCGTCGAGACTGCGCATATCAGTCGCGCTCAGAAGGGACGGTTGAGGGGCGTGCGGGCGGTGCGGGCGTTGTTGGTGGCTCTGCCTCGGCCGCTACACTGCCCACAAGGGCGCGGCTGACGAGGGCGGTCAGCACAATCATGGCCAGCCAAATGGCGAAATAATAGACCAGCTCCCCGGCCAAAGTTGCGCCCTCTCCCGCGCCGTCGCGGATGAACACGGGGCCGAAGATGAGGATCGCGCAGAGGAACGGCAGAAGCCGCGCCGCGTCTTGCAGTCGGTATTGCCGATAGGTGCGGCGTTCCAGAAACAGGCGGCGGGCCACGGGGTTACCCCTCTCCGATTGCGGCGCTCTTTCGCATCGCGGTAATCACGTCGAGCAGTTCTGTGTTAGCGAAAGGTTTGGTCAGGAAGCCGTTGGCCCCCAGTGCCATCGCTTGATCCCGGTCTTTCGCCTGCCCTTTCGCGGTCAGCATCAGCACAGGTAGATCTTTGGTTTCGGGTCGCGCACGCAGGTCGGCCAAGATCTCGAAGCCCGAGCGCCCCGGCAGCATCACGTCCAGCACCAGCATATCCGGCGACAGGCGGGCGATTTCTTCCAGTGCGTCGCCCCCTTTGCCATGGCCGCGCACATCCCACCCGGCACGGCCAAGGATGAAGCTGATCGCCTCTAGGATATTGGATTCATCTTCCACGATCAGGATGCGCCCGACAGAGGCGCGCGTCCCGACAGGTTTAGCACCTTGTTCCGCGCCGTTCATCGTATCGAGCCCGATTGCGGGCCCGGCATTATGTGCAGTCATTTCGGCCACCGGGCTGCCCATAGCAGCCGTGCCTTTATGTTCTCCGGTCATCAGCCCTCCTCTTCAGGGTGCGCGAACCCTCCCGTTCGCCTGCGCCCTAAGCCTGATGGTGCAAGTGTGCATAGACTTGTGCCGCCGCGCAATGACTTCCTGCCAGAACCGCCCCTTCCCTAACGCCGGGCCGTGCAGCCCTCTCTTGGGCAAGTGCCGCAACCGGGGCCTGCGGCGATAACCTCGAGCGGGTCGGAGGCTGCGGTGAGCGGCATAATCAACATGGTTGCCTCCACCCGTGCGGGCGAGCCAAAGCGGGGGCTTGCTGTGCCCTCCTCCGTCACGGGCTGAGCAACGGTCCAAGCCTTGAACCTTGTGCCCCTTGGCGTCTCGATCACAGCGATATCGGGCTGACCCACGCGCGCGAACGCCTTGTAGAGAGGCCATAGGGGACAACCCGCCGCCACGCGAGGCAGCGCAAAGCCCTGCATCCTGCGCCGGTGCAACATCGCGCCCGAAGCGTCGCAAATCGCCAACCCCATCTGCGGTACGCCAGCGCCAAACGGCAGGCTCGCCATGCGCCGCAGCATCAGGGCAACGTCGCCCCCAAGCGCGCCCAGAATACGGGCCGGATCATAGGCCATGTCTTGGGCCAAGGGGGCAAAGTCAGCCATGGGCAGGCGCTGCGCATCACGGGCATAGGCCCGCAAACGCGCCTCGGCCTTGGTGCGGGCGGGCCCGTCTACCATGCCAGCGTGGCGGGCCAAGACGGCGGCAATGGCGGTATCCAGGGTGCTGCTATCGGCGGCCTCAATCTCGGCGAAGTAATGGTCTTCGGCCTCAAACATCGCCTCCACGGTTTCTTCCGGCGCCGAAACTTCCGCCCCTACCCCCGGTGCTTCAAACTGCGCCAAAAGGCCCGTGGCACGCGACGACAACCGCTCTGCGTCCTCGTGCAGGTTGCGGTGGAACCTGCCCCGCCAGGCGGGGTCCAAATCAGTCTCTTTCACCAAAATATCGGCCGTGGTGCGGATCGCTGCTACGGATGAAAGCACTTCGTGCATCGCCTCGGCCAAGGCGGGATCGTGGGCCAGCCGATCCCTGAGGGCATCAATCTGCCCCTCAAGCGCACGGGCACGGGCCTCTTGCGCGGCGATCAGCGCGGTCCAGCCGGGGAAGCGGGCGACCAATTCGTCGATCCGTGCGGTTTCTGCGGGGACACCGCCCAACGCCCTTGCCGCCGCATCCAGCAATTCGCTGATGCCCGCGTCCACCCCTTCCGTCAGGGCCGAGACGTCTACCTCTAGGGCATGGGCCAGTTGCAGCAGCAACTTACCCCCGATCTTCCGATGATTATGCTCGATCAGGTTCAGGTATGAGGGCGACACGCCCACTTCTGACGCCAAAGCCCCCTGCTTGACCCCCAAAGCCAAGCGTCGTTCGCGGATTCGACTGCCTGTAAGATGGTCCGGTTTGTGCTGCGCCATGGAGATCTTCTTTACAGAATTTTCAAGCAATTTACACAATGCGAGGCGTAGAGCAATGGGTGCAGGCGACGGCTCCTCCCTACGCTCCTCGCCGTATTTTGTTCAAGTTTTCCGCATTGAAAGCGCGCTGTTAACGCGTCGGAAACCTCTATGGAGGCATCTTAGTCGCGGGTGTCTCTGTACGAAAATTCGTGTGAGGAGTGAGAAATGGAATACTCAAGTTTTTCGCCAAGGGCGGATGCCGCGGGCCTTGCCGCAACAACACAACTATCCCACGGGCCAAATGCCCTAAGCACCGCCGCTGAAACCCAGCGACCGGTCTTGGCGGCAGCAGGGGCTGATCCGACCCGGGCCAAAACCGATGGGGAGTTTCAACCACTCGATACGTTTGAGGTGGGCGACAACGATCACGTCCCCGTCCCCCCCGAACCGCCACGCGAAGCGACGGTGCTTGCCGTCATCGCCGATGCGCCAGAAATTGAAGAGCCTGCCGAACCGGTGGAGGTGGAAGACCCCATGATCGCCACACTGCGCGATATTGATGGTGAAACTGAAAACCCAACCGTTGATATTCGTCGCTAACGGCCGCACCGAGATACCCTGCCCTGGGAACTCGCTGCGACGACTTCGTGCTGGTCTGTAAGGATGGGCTTAAACAAAGAAAGGCCCCGCAAGCAGATCGCACACGGGGCCAATTCTTGATCCAAACAGATATTTGGCTCGAGGCTTACTCAGCCAAAGCCGCGTCTGTCACAACATGGGTGAAGGCCCCTTCGGGCGCGGCCGAAATCACCGGATCGGAACCGCCCGCCAACAGCGTGTCGACTGTTCGCTGATACGCGGCCTCGTCCAAACGGCCATCGCCTCCTTCAACCAGCAAAGCAACCTCGCCCATCATGCGCAGCTGATGCTCTTCAGTCTGCGCGCCGGTCTCGTCGTAGTCGAGCACGATCATCGCCGCGTCATCGGGGTTCTCAGCCGCCCATGCCCAACCGCGCATGGAGGCGCGTACGAAACGGGCCATGCGGTCGACAAATTCGGGGTCTTCTAGGTTCTCTTCCAACGCCCAGATACCGTCTTCCAAGGTGGAAACGCCGTAATCCTCATAGCGGAAGGTTACCAGTTCATCCGGCGTGACGCCCGCGTCGATGACCTGCCAATATTCGTTGTACGTCATCGTGGACATGCAGTCCGCTTGGCGCTGCAACAGTGGATCGACGTTGAAGCCAGCCTGCAACAGCGTCACGCCATCATCGCCGCCCTCCACACCGATATCCAATTGGGACATCCACGACAGGAACGGGTATTCGTTACCAAAGAACCAATGCGCGACGGTATGCCCGGCCAGATCGGCAGGCTCGGTGATCCCGCTATCGGCCCAACAGGTCAGCATCAGGCCCGAGCGAACAAACGGCTGCGCGATGTTCACGACCGGAAGGCCGTTCTCGCGCGCCGCCAAAGCCGACGGCATCCAGTTCAACATCACATCAGCGCCGCCACCGGCCAACACCTGCGGCGGTGCAATGTCGGGGCCGCCGGGAATGATATTCACCGTTAGCGCTTCTTCGTCGTAATAGCCGTTCTCCAGCGCCACATAATAGCCCGCAAATTGCGACTGCGTGACCCACTGAAGCTGCAAGTTCACCTCGGCCGCATGGCCATCCGCCAGCGCCATGCCGCCGCTCGCCAAAAGCGCCGCGGCGCTAAGTGTCAGATGTTTCATAATATTCCCTCCAAGTTGCGTAGGTATTGTTTTCGTTAACTTCTTCTTCTCACCCTCAGCGGCACTCTCCGGTGCACTTGTGCCTCAGGCAATCTCTTCGGCGACCGCTACTTCATTCGCGCTCGACTTCGCATCTTCCTATCAGCGCACACTCCAGTGCGGCCTTCAATTGCGCACGCTCCGGTGCGACCTTCAGTTGCGCACACTCCGGTGCGACGGATGCCAGAACGTCAACTGACGCTCCATCAATGCCATCAACCCATACAGGCCCGAGCCCGCAAGTGCCGCAACAGTAATTTCTGCCCAGACCATATCCATGGCCAGTCGTCCAACCTCGATCTTAATCCGAAAGCCCATCCCCACCGTGGGTGAGCCAAAAAATTCAGCCACAATCGCCCCGATCAGCGCAAGGGTTGAGCAGATTTTCAACCCGTTGAACAAAAACGGCATCGCGGTGGGCAGACGCAACTTCAGCAGTGTTTGCCAATAGTTGGCCGCATAGGTGTGCATCAAGTCCCGCTGTATGGCGTCGCTTTCCTTCATCCCCTGCACCGCGTTGACCAGCATGGGAAAAAACACCATCGCCACCACAACCGCCACCTTGGACGATGGGCCGAACCCATACCACATGACAAGAATTGGCGCGGTGCCCACGATTGGCAGCGCCGCGATGAAATTGCCGACCGGCAACAACCCCTTCTGCAAGAAAGCCGACCGATCAATCGCCAGTGCCGCCAGAAACGCAATGCCGCACCCCAGCACATAGCCCACCAAGGCGCCACGCAAGATCGTCTGCACGAAATCCACCCAAAGTGTCGGAATATTGGCTGCGAACGCCAGCGCAATGGCGCTTGGTGCGGGCAAAATCACCGGGCTCACCTCGAATAGCCGCACCGCCAGTTCCCAAAGCGTTAATAGTGTTAACCCAAACACCACCGGCACCAAAATGCGCGCGCCCGCCACGCTTGCCTGGGCCATCCAAGCGTTCAACGCCCAAGCCCCGAGCCAAACCGCCAACAACAAAGCCGCCCGCCAGTCCAAAATCGCCACTAATACGACAGCCAGAACCGCACCGCCCATCCAAACCATGGGCCCGACTGATTGGCGTGCCTGAACTTCACTCACCGCGCCGCTCCTTCATCTTGGCAAATACAACTCACTCCAACACCCGCCCCATGCACCTTCATCGATCTAGGCCCATTCGCCGCAACGTCGTCCGCTCCACGAACCCTAAAATGCTCACCAATACCGCCGCGCAAAGCGCCGCCATGAACAAGGCGCTCCAAATCTGGATCGTCTGGCCGTAGTAACTTCCCGTGAGCAACCGCGCCCCTAACCCGAAGCGGGCCCCCGTCGGCAACTCAGCCACAATGGTGCCCACCAGTGCCGCCGCGATGCCCACCTTCAAAGAGGCGAACAAAAACGGGACCGAGGCCGGCAACCGCAATTTCCAGAATGTCTCGGCCCGGCTGGCCGAATAGGTCCGCAACAGGTCCAAATCCATCGCGCCGGGGCTGCGCAGGCCCTTCACCATGCCGACCACCACCGGGAAAAACGACAGATAGGCCGAGATCAGGGACTTTGGCACCAGTCCGACCAGACCAATGGCGTTCAAAACCACGATCACAATGGGCGCAATCGCCAGGATCGGGATGGTCTGCGAGGCAATCGCCCAAGGCATCACACTCATATCCATCGCCCGGTTATGAACAATCGCTACCGCCAAAAACATCCCCGATAGTGTACCAATCACAAAGCCCAATAGCGTCGGCGCAAGGGTTTGGAAGGCATGGAACCACAGGCTTCTGGGGTTCGGGCGCAGCTCTCCGCGGCGCTCACGGAACATCGCCTCTCCGGCGGTGGTATTCCACAGCTCGATCGCCACCTGATGGGGCGCGGGCAGCCGCGGCCTCTCCTGCCACATGGTGTCGGTAAACAGCTCTCCGGCGCTGACCTCCAGCCCCCGCCGCTCTGCCTGATCCAAGGTCCACGCGCGGTTCATGTTATAGGCCGCCGCGTACCAGATCGCGACGATCACACCGACCACGACCAGTACCGGCAACACCGCCCCGGTGATCCGGCGCATCGTCACGCAAAACGCGCAGGGTGCCGGGGCCGCGATATCACTCATATGCGTGACCCTCGCGCAGCCCTTCCCGGACCCGATGGGCCAGCGCCAGAAATTCCGGCGTATCACGGATTTCCAAGGGGCGCTCTCGGGGCAAATCGCTTTCGATCACATCGGTGATCCGCCCCGGGCGCGGCGACATCACCACGATCTTGGTGCTCAGATACACCGCCTCAGGGATCGAGTGGGTCACGAACCCGATTGTCTTCTCGGTGCGCGCCCACAGCTTTAACAGCTCTTCATTCAGACGATCGCGCACGATCTCGTCCAACGCGCCGAAGGGCTCATCCATCAGCAGGATATCGGCGTCAAAAGCCAGCGCCCGCGCGATGGAGGCCCGCTGCTGCATCCCGCCGGACAGCTGCCAAGGGAATTTCTTCCCGAACCCTTCCAGATCAACAAGCTGCAAGACATGATCCACCCGCGCCTGTTGGTCGCTTTTGGAATAACCCATGATTTCAAGCGGGAGCTTGATGTTCTTCTCAATCGTCCGCCACGGGTAGAGGCCGGCGGCCTGAAACACATAGCCGTAAGCTCGCTGCCGCCGCGCCTCGTCCGGTGACATGCCGTTCACGGTGACAATGCCACCGGTGGGCTGCTCCAACGCCGCAATCGTGCGCAAGAATGTAGTTTTCCCGCAACCAGACGGCCCGATGAACGAGACGAAATCGCCTTTATTGATGTCCAACGAGACATCGGAGAGAGCTTGAACCGGCCCATCGTTCGTTTGGAACGTGAGGTCAAGGGATTTGGCTTGGATAACGGGGGACCCCGCATCTGTCGCAACGGATGTATGAAGCTGATCGGTCAATACATTGCTCATAGGGCGGACCCCGGCCGCGGGTGGGGGAGAAGCCCCCGCCCGGGGGGGCGGTCGGGGGCCGCCCGGCGTGTGGCCGGGCGAAACACAGAAAACACGGGTGCGGTCAAACCCCCGCCGGAATGTTCATTGGATCACGCTCGATCTTGCGGGGCGTGTTGAGCGCCTTCCACTTGGACAGAGCCTGCGTGGCGCTGGCGCTTGGGGGGCGTTTTACAAACTTGCCCCTGCCCGGCTGCGGTTGGCTGTTCTGTCCAGCGGCCCAAACAACGTCGCCGCGCGACAGCGTGTAGCGGGGCGAGGCGCTGACTTCCATTCCCTCGAACACGTTGTAATCAAGAATAGATTTCGCCGTCGCCGTGGTGATTGTGCGGCCCAGTTTCGGGTCCCACACCACGATATCGGCGTCGCCGCCCACGTTGATGCCGCCCTTCATCGGGTAGATGTTAAGGATCTTGGCGATGTTGCTGGACGTCACCGCGACGAATTCTTCGGGCGTCAAACGGCCAGTTTCCACGCCGTTGGTCCAGAGCATCGCCATGCGCTCTTCCAGACCGCCGGTGCCGTTGGGGATCATGCCGAAGTTGTCGACGCCCATACGTTTTTGTTCGTCGCTGAAGGCCGCGTGATCAGTGGCCACAACCTGCAACGATCCCGCTGCAAGACCCGCCCAAAGCCCGTCTTGGTGGTCCTTGGACCGGAACGGAGGCGACATGACGCGACGCGCTGCGTATTGCCAATCCTTGTTGAAATACTCGGACTCATCCAGCGTCAGGTGCTGGATCAGAGGCTCTCCATAGACGCGCATGCCTTTCTGGCGCGCGCGGCGGATCGCTTCGTGGGCCTGCTCGCAGGACACGTGAACGATGTACAAAGGCGTGCCGGCGGCGTCTGCGATCATGATGGCGCGGTTGGCGGCTTCGCCCTCAACCTCAGGCGGGCGGGAATAGGCGTGGCCTTCCGGCCCCGTCACACCCATTGCCATATATTTCTGCTGCAATTCCTGAACGATATCGCCGTTTTCGGCATGGACAAGCGGCAGCGCGCCCAGTTCGGCACAGCGTTTGAACGAGGCGAACATCTCATCGTCCTCGATCATCAAAGCGCCTTTGTAGGCCATGAAATGTTTGAAGGTGTTGATGCCGCGTTGGTTAACCACGGCGTCCATCTCGTTAAAGATATCTTCAGACCAGCCGGTTATTGCCATGTGGTAGGAAATATCGACGCAAATCTGGTCCTTGGATTTGCGGTCCCATTCATCAATGGCGTTGAGAAGGGAGCCATCTTCACCGGGCAAACAGAAATCCACCAGCATCGTCGTGCCGCCAGCGGAAGCCGCGAAGGTGCCCGTTTCAAAGGTCTCCGCCGCTGTGGTGCCCATGAAGGGCATCTCTAGGTGCGTGTGGGGGTCGATCCCGCCGGGGATCACATAAGCGCCCTCCGCGTCGATCACCTCATCTGCTTTCAGGTTCTCACCGATCTCAGCGATCTTTTCGCCTTCAATCAGTACGTCCGCCTTCCATTGACGGTCCGCGGTCACGATTGTGCCGCCCTTGATAACCTTGCTCATGAAACCCCCTATTTTCTCATATTACTGTGCCACCACGCAGATCATCCGCTGGTCGCGGGTCATAAGCGGGATGTAGACGCTTTCGACCACGTTGTTGTGCAGGTACCAGTAGCAGCCGTCATCTTGCAGACGGACAGACGAGGTATCCTGGCCCGGCGCGACAAGCACCAGCACTTCCTCGGGCAATGTCTCCGTTTGCCCCTCAGGCGTAGGTGACACACATCCCGCAAGCGCCAAAGTCGCGCCTAAGGCCAACCAAATCTTTGAATTCATGTAACAATCTCCGCCGTCTCGACGACCGCGTGAAAGAGAACATTCGCACCGGCCGCTGCCCATTCCGGGCTGATTTCTTCGGCCTCGTTGTGACTTAGACCGTCCACGCAGGGACACATCACCATCGCTGTCGGGGCCACATCATTGATCCAGCACGCATCGTGCCCTGCCCCGGATACGATATCCATGTGCGAATATCCAAGTCTTTCAGCCGCTTGTCTAATCGCCGTGACACATTTGTCGTCAAAGGCGGGCGGGTTGAACTGGCCGACGATCTCGGCTTCAAAGGTGACGGCGATGTCTTCACACAGCTTTGGCGCGCGCTCCATCAGCTCGGCCACCATGGCTTCCAGCTTGTCGAGGATGTGCGTGCGCATGTCGATCGTGAACACAACCTTGCCCGGAATGATGTTGCGAGAGTTCGGGTAGACATCCACATGGCCAATCGCACCAACCGCGCCGGGCTGGTTTTTCATCGCGATCTCGTGGACCAATTCCGTCACCAGCGCGAGGCCCCGGCCCGCGTTCTTGCGCATGTGCATGGGCGTGGATCCGGTGTGGCTTTCCTTGCCCGTGATCGTACATTCGATCCAGCGCAAACCTTGGCCGTGGGTCACAACGCCCACGTCAATCCCTTCGGCCTCTAGGATCGGACCCTGTTCGATATGCAGCTCGAAGAAAGCGTGCATCTTGCGGTTGCCGACGACTTCGTCGCCCTTCCAACCGATCCGCTCCAGCTCATCCCCGAAACGCTTGCCGTCCGCATCGACCTTATCGTAGGCCCATTCCTGCGTGTGTTTCCCGGCGAAAACGCCGCTCGCCAGCATGGCAGGCGCGTAGCGCGTCCCCTCCTCATTGGTCCAGTTGGTGACGACGATGGGATGTTTGGTTTTGATCCCTAAGTCATTCATTGTGCGAATAACTTCCAGCCCGCCGAGCACGCCCAGAACGCCATCATACTTGCCGCCGGTGGGCTGCGTATCCAGGTGGCTGCCCACATAAACCGGCAGCGCGTCCGGGTCCGTGCCCTCGCGCCGCGCGAACATGTTGCCCATCTGGTCCACACCCATGGTGCAGCCGGCTGCGTCGCACCAATCCTTGAACAGATGGCGGCCCTCGCTGTCCTCATCGGTCAGGGTTTGGCGGTTGTTGCCACCCGCGATACCGGGGCCGATTTTTGCCATCTCCATCAGGCTATCCCACAGGCGGGCGCCGTCGATTTTCATGTTTTCTACGGGGGCTGGCATAGTCTTCGTCCTTCGGATGCTGGCTTGGAGTGGGGCGGCGCTGCGGCGCGCTAGTCCAAGTTGGTTAAGACGTCTCGCAACGTGCTAAACAGTTGATCTATTTCAGATTTCGAGATGATCAGAGGCGGAGACATCGCAATGATATCGCCCGTGGTACGGATCAAAACGCCCTTTTCGTAGCAATCAAGGAAGGCTTGGAACGCGCGTTTGGTGGGCTCGCCCGCGATCGGCTCCAACTCAACCGCGCCGATCAAACCTTCGTTGCGGATGTCGATCACGTGGGGGCAGTCGCGCAAGGAATGCACGCCATCGGCCCAATAAGGCGCAAGCTCGGCGGCGCGTTCAAACAGGCCGTCCTCCTTATAGGTCTCCAGCGTCGCCAGACCGGCGGCGGAGGCGATGGGATTGCCCGAATACGTGTAGCCGTGGAACAGCTCGATCAGATGTTCGGGACCGGACATGAAGGCGTCATGAACTTGCTTGGTGGCCAGCACTGCGCCCATGGGAATGACGCCGTTGGTCAGCCCCTTGGCCGTGGTGATCAAGTCCGGCATGACGGCGTAGTGTTCCGCCGCAAAGCTGGAACCCAAGCGCCCAAAGCCGGTGATAACCTCGTCAAAAATCAAGATAATTCCGTGCTTGGTGCAGATCTCTCGCAGCTTCTCAAGATAGCCTTTAGGCGGCATGAGAACACCGGTGGACCCGGCCATCGGCTCAACAATACAGGCGGCAATGGTCTCCGCGCCGTGCAGGGCCACGATGCGCTCCAACTCCTCAGCCAAGTGGGCGCCATGCTCGGGCTGGCCTTTCACAAAGCGATTCTGGTCGGGCAGATGGGTATGAGGCAGATGATCCACCCCGGTCAGGAGGGAGCCGAACGTCCGGCGGTTATTCACGATGCCGCCGACGGAAATTCCGCCGAAGTTGACCCCGTGATAGCCACGCTCGCGCCCCACCAGCCGGGTCCGCGTCCCCTGCCCGATGGCTTGTTGATAGGCGATGGCGATCTTTAACGCGGTCTCAACACTTTCCGAGCCAGAGTTGGTGTAGAACACATGCTCAAACGGCTTCGGGGCCATGTCACGCAGGCGGTTGGCCAGCTCGAACGCCTTGGGGTGGCCCATTTGGAAAGCGGGCGCGTAGTCCATTTCGGCGGCTTGCTTCTGGATCGCTTCAACGATGCGGGGCTGGTTATGGCCCGCGTTGCAACACCAGAGACCCGCCGTGCCGTCCAACACCTGCCGCCCGTCGGCGGTGGTGTAGTGCATCTTGTCGGCGCCGACGAACATACGGGGCTGTTTTTTGAACTGGCGATTGGATGTAAAGGGCATCCAAAATGCGCTAAGGTCGTTGGGAACCGGGTTGCTGCGGTCAAGTGCCATGGCTATTTCCCCCCGCCGCCCATTTCGGCAGCATAATTTTCATGTCACACGCTTGTTGCGCGAAATCTTTTGACCAAATGGTCAAGAGCACGCTAGCAAATGAATCGTAGCAGTCAACGCTAACGATCCATTCGCGGGCACAAACCGCATCAAAACTCTGAATTTATTGTCTTCGATGGCTCGAATTAGGCAATCCGAACCGAAAAATGCCGCCCCATTGGGCACCAAAAAAACAGGCGGAGAGATGACTGCGCAAAAACCCCGGACCCGCATCCAAGAAAAGAACCGTGCCTTGGTGTTGGGGGCCGCGCTCGAGGTGTTTTCCGCACACGGCTTTCGCGGCGCAACATTGGATGCGATTGCAACAGAAGCGGGGCTGTCGAAGCCCAATCTTCTATATTATTTCGCCTCCAAGGAAGAGATTCACGTCACCCTTCTTGCGGGCTTGGTAGACACTTGGCTGGACCCGCTGAGAGAGCTTCGCGACGACGGTGACCCACAGGAAGAATTGCTGGCTTACGTTCGTCGGAAATTGCAGATGAGCCGAGATTTCCCCCGTGAATCAAGGCTGTTCGCCCAAGAGATCGTGCAGGGGGCGCCGCGGATGGGCGGCAGTCTTTCCACCGATTTGCGGGAACTGGTGGATGAAAAGGCGGCAGTCATTCAGGGCTGGATGGAGGCGGGAAAACTCGCGCCGAGCGATCCGCACCACCTGATTTTTTCGATCTGGTCGCTGACCCAACATTACGCCGATTTTGACGTGCAAGTCCGGGCCGTCCTGGGAGAAAATCGCGATCCGCTGAAAGAGGCGGAAGGGTTTCTGGAAACGCTGTTTTCGCGGCTACTTACGCCCTGATCTGGGTGGTGTTGAACTCTTCCAAGTCTAGGCCCTCGGCCTCGGACGCATGGAAATCAATGTGCAAATGGTTTCCGTCCGGATCCCAGACGTTAACCTGAACCAAGGGCACATCGGGCACCCGCACGAGGCGCATTCCTTCACCCGCCGCTTGCAGACGCGCAATAAATTCGCGCAGGCCCTTGGCGCTGAACGCGGCATGTTCCAGCGCCAGATCGTCGGCCTTCGGGGGCGTTTGATCCACGCCTACTAGATGAACGACAGGCACGTCGCCCGCGTACATCCACGCGCCGGGGAACGGGAAACCGGGCCGAAACCCGCTTTCCAGCTGCAAAATATGCTCGTACCACGCGATCATCTTATCAAGCTGCGTCGTGCGCAGGTTCACATGGTCGAGCCGTTCAATCATTCCGCTGCCTCAACCCGGCCCGGATTGTTGATGTGGGTTGTCCAGTTTGCATAGTCTTTGCTGACCTTTTCACCTGTGCGTTCATCCATCGCGCCAGCTTCAAGTTCTACCATCGAAATGCAGTTTTCAACCGGGCAAACGTTAACGCAGAGGTTACAGGCGACGCATTCGTCGTCCATCACTTCAAACACGCGGTCCTCGGACATCGAAATCGCCTGATGTGAGGTGTCCTCGCAGGCCGCATAGCACCGGCCACAGCTGATGCAGGCGTCTTGGTCGATCTTCGCCTTGGCCACGTAGTTCAGGTTCAGATACTTCCAATCCGTCACGTTCGGCACCGCGCGGCCCACCAGCTCATCCAGAGAAATCTCTTTCTCATCAAGGAATTGCGACAGGCCCGAGATCATTTCCTGCACGATTTTGAAGCCATAGGTCATCGCCGCCGTACAGACCTGCACATTGCCTGCGCCAAGGGTCATGAACTCTGCCGCGTCGCGCCATGTGGTCACGCCGCCGATGCCCGAAATCGGCAAGCCGTGTGTTTCAGCGCCCCGCGCAATTTCCGACACCATCGACATGGCGATCGGTTTTACTGCCGGACCACAATACCCCCCGTGAGAGCCTTTTCCGTCGATTGATGGTTCGGGCGACATCGTGTCGAGGTTGACCGAGGTGATAGAGTTAATGGTGTTAATCAACGACACTGCGTCGGCCCCACCCCGCTTGGCCGCGGCCGCCGGTTTGGTGATGTCGGTGATATTTGGCGTCAGTTTCACGATCACGGGTTTGGAGTAATATTGCTTACACCAGCGGGTCACCATCTCAATATACTCAGGGACTTGGCCCACAGCCGCGCCCATGCCGCGCTCGGACATGCCGTGTGGGCAGCCAAAGTTCAGCTCGATCCCGTCCGCGCCGGTATCTTCCACCAGAGGCAGGATGGCTTTCCACGCCTCTTCCTCGCAAGGCACCATGATCGAGACTATGATCGCGCGGTCCGGGTAGTCGGCCTTAACGCGCTTAATCTCTTCAAGGTTGGTGAACAGGTCACGGTCGGTAATCAGCTCGATATTGTTAAGCCCCAAAAGCCGCCGATCCGCGCCATAGATAGCGCCGTAACGTGGGCCGTTCACGTTTACCACCGGCGGCCCTTCGGAGCCGAGCGTTTTCCAGACGACACCGCCCCACCCCGCCTCGAACGCGCGGCGGACGTTGTATTCCTTGTCGGTGGGCGGCGCGGAGGCCAGCCAGAAGGGGTTGGGCGACGTGATGCCGATGAAGTTAGAGGTCAGGTCAGCCATGATTTATTCCTTACCCATCAGTGTTGCATGCATATCTTCGGCGGCGTCGCGCCCCTCGGCCACCGCGGTGACAGTCAGGTCTTCGCCGCCAGACGCACAATCGCCGCCCGCCCAAACGCCGTCCACGCTGGTGCGGCCCGTGTCGGTCACGGTGATCTTGCCGCCGTCGATCGCCAGCGCGTCCGGCGCGCCCTCCAATGTTTGGCCGATGGCTTTCAGCACCTGATCGGCGGGGATATCGAAGGTTTCCCCGGTGCCTGTCAGGCTGCGGCCTTCTGCCTTGGTGTATTCGCAGCGCAGAGCCGTGGCGGCACCGTTTCCAAGCACCTCAACCGGCATCGCGTTGAAGATGAAACGCACCCCCTTGGAGGCCGCGAGGTCTTGCTCGTACCGGCTGGCAGGCATGGCATCCCGTTCACGGCGATAGACCAGCGTAACGCTCTCCGCGCCCAGAAGTTTGGACTGCACCGCCGCATCAATCGCCGTCATACCGCCGCCAATCACCACCACATTGCGGCCCACGGGCAACACGCCAAGATCGCCCGTTTGGCGAAGATCAGCAATGAACTCAACGGCATCCATCACGCCGTCGCGGTCTTCACCTTCGGCACGCAGGGCGTTGACGCCGCCCAAACCCATGCCAAGGAACACAGCGTCAAAGTCTGATTGCAGTCCCTCAAGCGTCAGGTCCGCCCCAAGGGCTTTGCCAGTTTCCAAGGTGATCCCGCCAATTTTCAGAAGCCATTCAACCTCGGCGGCAGCGAAATCATCGGTACTTTTGTAGCTGGCGATGCCGTATTCGTTCAGGCCGCCGCCCTTGGGCTTGGCGTCATACATCACCACATCGTGGCCCTTCATCGCCAAGCGGTGTGCGCAGGCAAGTCCCGCAGGCCCCGCCCCCACAACTGCCACGCGCTTGCCGGTTTCGGCCGCCCGGGTAAACGGATGCTTGCCCGCCGCCATCACGGTATCCGTGGCGTAGCGTTGCAATTGGCCGATCAACACCGGCTTGCCCTCTGCGGTTTCGCGCACGCAAGCCTGTTCACAGAGCGTCTCGGTCGGGCAAACCCGAGCGCACATGCCGCCCAGAATGTTCTGCTCCAAGATGGTCGTCGCCGCGGCCTCGGGCGTGCCGGTGGCGATTTGCCGAATGAACAGAGGAATATCAATGGAGGTGGGGCAAGCCGTGATGCAGGGCGCATCGTGGCAGAAATAGCACCGATCCGCGGCCACGAGGGCCTCGTGCCCATCGAGGGGAGCGTGCAGGTCGGTGAAATTCTGCGCCAGCTCGGCGGCATCAAGACGCGCAGGCGCGATACCGGGAGTAAAGGGAGTGTTACGCATAGGGCCTCGCTTGAAGTCATGGCTTGGTCAGGAATCAGGCTGGCACGAGTTCAAAAATTTATCAAATGGTAAAATTTTTAAATAGCCGGTTTTTGCCCCCAAGCCCGCAATCAGGCCGTTTTGCTGTCATTTTAGGCAAATGGCGCATTGGTTCCTTCAGAAGGACACCGCACGCGGCGGGTTTTCCCCACGGCAACGCTGCGTTATAGCCGATAGGACACGAAGACCCATAGACGTGGGCCAATGACAGACGGTGAGAGCAACATGGCAGAAAAGACGCATGACAACGACGTAGCCTTTATCAAGGCACTGGCAGACGTATTGCGAGAGAACGAGCTGACTGAACTGCATGTGAAACGCGAATACGGCGAGAATGATTGGTTGAACGTCCGCGTCGCCAAACAGGCCGCCATGGCCGCGCCTGTAGTTATGCAGGCCCCGGCCGCTGCACCCGCTGCTGTCGCTGCGGCCCCTGCCGCTGCTGCACCGGCGGCTGTGGCTGCTGCGCCAGCCTCTGACGATCCTTCTCAGGCCGCAGGCGCTGTGACCTCGCCCATGGTCGGCACCGTGTATTTGCAGGCAGAGCCCGGCTCGCCCGCCTTCGTCAGCGTTGGTGACAAGGTCTCGGAAGGCCAGACCCTGCTGATCATCGAAGCCATGAAAACGATGAACCAGATCCCCGCCCCCCATGCTGGCACCGTAAAGCGGATTGTTGTGGGCGATGGCGCCCCCGTCGAATTCGGCGCGCCGTTGATGATCATCGAATAACTGAAAGGGTCCTGGCCCATGTTCCGTAAGATCCTGATCGCCAACCGGGGCGAAATTGCCCTGCGCGTCATCCGCGCGGCCCGTGAAATGGGTGTTGAAACCGTTGCTGTGCACTCCACCGCGGACGCCGATGCGATGCATGTGCGCATGGCCGACGAAAGCGTGTGCATCGGCCCGCCCCCCGGCACCGATAGTTATCTGTCCATGTCCGCGATCCTTTCCGCCTGTGAGATCACCGGCGCCGAAGCGATCCACCCGGGCTATGGCTTCTTGTCCGAGAATGCGAATTTCGTGCGCGCCGTTGAAGACCACGGCATCAAGTTCATTGGCCCCTCGGCTGAGCATATCTCGATGATGGGTGACAAGATCACTGCCAAGGAAACCGCGAAGCGTTTAGGCATCCCTTGCGTTCCCGGCTCGGACGGTGGTGTCGCCACGGTGGAAGAGGCCCGCGCCATTGGCGAGGAATTCGGCTATCCTGTTATTGTCAAAGCCACCGCTGGTGGCGGCGGGCGTGGCATGAAACTGGCTAAATCCGCCGATGAGATTGACACCGCGTTCCAATCTGCCCGCTCAGAGGCCAAGGCCGCCTTCGGCAACGACGAGGTCTATATCGAGAAATACCTCGGCACCCCGCGCCACATCGAGGTGCAGGTGTTTGGCGATGGTAAAGGCAAAGCGGTCCATTTGGGCGAGCGTGATTGTTCCCTTCAGCGCCGCCACCAAAAGGTGTTCGAGGAAGCCCCCGGCCCCTCCATCACGCCTGAGTTGCGCGACCAGATCGGCATGATTTGCGCCAACGCCGTGGCCGAATTGGGCTATGAGGGTGCGGGCACGATCGAGTTCTTGTACGAGAATGGAGAGTTCTATTTCATCGAAATGAACACCCGTTTGCAGGTGGAACACCCCGTGACCGAAGCGATCATGGGTGTGGATCTTGTCCGCGAACAGATCCGCGTCGCCGCCGGAGAGCCGATGTCGTTCAACCAAGCCGATCTACAGGTGCAAGGCCACGCGATCGAGGTGCGGATTAACGCCGAGAAGCTGCCAAACTTCTCCCCCTGCCCCGGCACGATCACTCAATACCACGCCCCCGGCGGGCTTGGTGTGCGGATGGATAGCGCGCTTTACGATGGCTACCGCATTCCGCCGTACTACGATTCGTTGATTGCCAAGCTGATCGTCCAGGGCCGTGACCGGCCTGAAGCCTTGGCCCGTCTGAACCGGGCCTTGGGTGAATTGATCGTCGATGGCATCGACACAACGGTCCCGCTGTTTCACGAGTTGTTGCAAGCGGACGCCGTGCAAACCGGCGATTACACCATCCACTGGCTGGAACACTGGCTGGAAGAAAACATGTCGTAAGAAGGTAACGGGCCGGATCACTTGATTTGGCCCGATCCTACGGTTTGCGTGCTGCCGTTTCTGGGGCACGGTGCCTCCCCCCTACCGGTTATTCTGAGATGTGGCGGCCAGCCGACGCCCCCTATTTGAGGGGAATCGGCTGGCCGCCTTCTTCACGAACACGATGAGGCGTTGAAGCGTCCGGCGGGGTGAGGCCCACGAACGGTGCAATGCAATTCATCCTGCATAAGCGGCCCACAAAGGGCGCGTGGGGTGCAGCCGGAAGCTTCTGCTTAACCGGCAGTTGCACCTGCAAGCCCCTGCCCTAGAACAGAGTCGCAACGGAGCTTTGACGGGCAAGAATTAATCATAACAATCTTAAGGCCGGGTTAAGCGACTTGCGAAAACACGCATTCAATCCCTTCCCGGTCAGAATGGGGGGATTTTCAATGGGCTTTTGCATCACGGCCCCGTAAAATTCAGGCATGGCCCATGATATGATCTCTGACGACCGGCCCCGGTTAACCCCGGACCTGATGATCCGCGCTTATGCCTCGGGCATTTTTCCGATGTCAGAAGGCGCTGATGATCCCGAGGTTTTTTGGGTCGATCCCCAACGGCGCGGCGTTTTCCCGTTGGATGGCTTCCACATCTCCCGTTCTTTGCGGCGCAGGATCAATCGTGGCGACTACGGCGTGCACGTGAACCGAGACTTCGCAGGCGTCGTGGCAGGCTGCGCCGACCGGGACGAGACCTGGATCAACGCCGACCTTAACGCCTGTTACGGCGCACTTCACGCCCATGGTTTTGCCCATTCGGTGGAGATTTGGGACGACGAGGGGCTGGCAGGGGCGGTATTCGGCATCGCGCTTGGGGGCGCGTTCTTTGGCGAAAGCATGTTTTCGCGCCGCACCGGAGGATCGAAACTGGCCCTTGCCCATCTGGTTCATCGCCTACGCGCCGGGGGCTTCACGTTGTTTGATACGCAATTTGTCACCGATCATCTGATCAGCCTCGGCGCGATCGAAATACCAAGGGCCACATACCGCGAGGAATTGGAGAAAGCTCTGGAGCAGGATGCGGATTTCTTGCGCCTGCCCGAAGACGCGCCGCTGGCAATCTAGGCTAGGCCGAGCAGCCCAAGACCCATACGTCGTAGCGCGAATGCTCCAACGCATTCAGCGCCGGGCTCGAAGCGATCATCCAACCCGAAAACAGGGATTCCCCTTCCAGATCAAGAACTTCCAGCAAGGCGAAGGCATCGCCTTCCGGGTCCGCTGTGGGGTAGCGGCATTCAATCGCGCGGATCGCGATGCGCCCGAAAACCACGGTTTGACCCATGGAAAGTTCTATATCCGTGGGCTGCCCCAGCATCTTATCAAGCGCGCGTAGCGATACGGTCGTGCCGGTTCCCGTGGCGGGTTGGCTGACCGAGGTGACGGGACCGCTAACACCGGGGAAGCTTTCAAACGTGCCGGCCGCGCCTGTACCAAGGTTCAGCTGGATATCGCCGTTTTCCGCCCCTTCAGAGAGAGTCAGGCCGGTGCCGTTGCCCTCGCCCGTGTCCAGTTGGAATTCATCAAACGTGCCATCACCGTCGATGACGTCAAACTGTTGCGCCATGGCGGGAGCGGCAAGAAACAGCGCAGAGAGGCAAAGGGTGGATGCAAGGTTCATCAGTTATCCGCCGCTCCGCCCACAAACCGCAGGAGCAATGTGATGAGGCTGACCGAGGATTGCGTGTCGAGAAACTCGCCCCCTGCCTCAAGATTGAAGGGAGAGCCGCCGGGGATAACCTCTACATACGATCCACCAAGAAGACTTTCAGAAGAAATCGCGATGGCGCTGTCATCGGGAAGGACGATGGCGTTATCGACGGAAAAGGTGGTTTCCGCGAGGAAGGTTTGAGGGTTCAGCTCCATCCCCGTGACGGTGCCAATTTGCACACCACCAAGGCGCACTTCGGTGCCAACGGAAATTCCCTCGGCCGAGCGGAAGGCGGCCAAGAGTTCATAACTGCCCGTGCCGGACGCGGTGCCGGGGCTTTGGGCATAGAGGAAAAAACCAACAGCGGCGGCCAGAACGGCGCCGCCGGTTGCGATTTCGGTAAAGGAATAATCAGTCTCAGCCATGGGACGTAGGTATCCTGCCCGCGGCTTGTCGCCAAGGGGGAATAGAGCGGGGTATGAGGATCAGGCTGAGGCGGTTACTTGGGCGCCTTACTCTGGCGTCCAAGCCTCATAATCACGACGCGGGGCGGGTTGCTCGCGACGGATCGAGCCTGCTGGCGCATGGGCCAGGGGTGTGCCGGTCAGGTTGGGCAGATGCGGTGTTTCCCAAGCCTTGTGGACCACGGGCTTGTCAGAGGGCGCCTCATCCCAGGTGCGGTGAAGCCAGCCGTGCCATTCAGGGTCAATGCGAGACGCCTCTACATCGCCATTGAAGATCACCCAGCGCTTGCTGTCATCAGAGGTGCGATAGAAGATGTTGCCTTGAGCATCCTCCCCCACTTTTTCGCCTTTACGGGCGGTAAAAAGCTGAGTTCCGATGGTTTGACCGTTCCACCAAGTGAAAAGGCGATTGATGAGGCTGGCCATGGGCTGTGATCCGCGCGGTTGGGTCGTTTGAGGGGGTTTTGCCCTGTTGCGGCGGCGGCGTCCAGTGCGCGTTGCGTCGCGCTTGGGGGAGAGGGTGGATTGAGTTGTATTGGCCAAGATGAAGGAGCGGGCCAGGCGTTTCTTCATTGGCCGTTGCGCAGAACATTTGGTCTTCGATTGGGCGCAGATATTGCGGGACGCGGGCCGGATGACCTACAAGCGGGCAAATTTATTGGGAGAGACTTGATGACAGATGGCCCCAGCTACGGCTTTGACACCCTTCAGATTCACGCCGGCGCACGGCCTGATCCGGCGACGGGTGCACGGCAGACACCGATCTACCAGACCACGGCCTATGTGTTTCGCGATGCAGATCACGCGGCGGCTTTGTTCAACTTGCAAGAGGTGGGGTATATCTACTCGCGCCTGACCAACCCAACGGTTGCCGTTTTGCAGGAGCGGATTGCCACACTGGAAGGCGGCGCGGGGGCGGTGTGTTGTTCCTCGGGGCATGCGGCGCAGTTGATGGCGTTGTTCCCGTTGATGGCACCGGGGCGCAATGTGGTTGTCTCCACACGACTTTATGGCGGCACGGTCACGCAGTTTAGCCAGACGATCAAGCGGTTTGGGTGGAATGCGAAATTTGTCGATTTTGACGATCTGGATGCGGTGAAGGCCGCGATTGACGACGATACGCGGGCTGTCTTTGGCGAAGCGATTGCCAACCCCGGCGGCTATATCATGAATGTACGCGCGGTGGCCGATATTGCCGATGAAGCGGGCATTCCACTGATCATCGACAACACCACGGCGACGCCTTATCTGCACCGCCCCATCGAGCATGGGGCGACTTTGGTTGTGCATTCCACGACGAAGTATCTGACAGGCAACGGCACGGTCACTGGCGGTTGTGTTGTTGATTCGGGGAAGTTTGACTGGAGCGCCTCGGACAAGTTCCCCTCGCTGAGCGCACCGGAGCCTGCCTATCACGGGCTGAAGTTTGCCGAGACCTTTGGTCCGCTGGCCTACACGTTCCACGGCATTGCCATTGGTCTGCGCGATCTGGGCATGACGATGAACCCACAGGCGGCGCATTACACGTTGATGGGGATCGAGACGCTGTCCCTGCGCATGGAGCGTCATGTGGAGAACGCGCAGAAAATCGCCAAGTGGCTGGAGGATGATCCGCGCGTTGATTTCGTGACCTATGCGGGGTTGGAGAGCTCTCCCTACTATCACCGCGTGAAAGACGTTTGCCCCAAGGGCGCGGGCGCGTTGTTCACCTTTGCGGTAAAGGGCGGCTACGACGCTTGCCTGAAGCTCGTCGATTCGTTGGAGATCTTCAGCCACGTTGCGAACCTGGGCGATACACGGTCATTGATCATTCACTCGGCCTCGACCACACACCGCCAGTTGACGCCTGAACAGCAGGAGGCCGCCGGTGCGGCCCCCAATGTTGTACGCGTTTCCATTGGCACCGAAGACGTGAACGACCTGATCGCTGATCTGGACCGCGCCCTGTCGGCGGCAACAGCGTAAGGGCTTCGTTAACCAATTCGACCCTAAAAGGGGGCGGTGTGGAGCAATCCGTGCCGTCCCCTTTTTATTCACAGGCACCCTCCCCCTTTTGCCAAGCCCTCAAAAGGTTTAGTCTAAATCTTGCCGATCGACGGTCCGGGGCGCTGTGAATGGTTTGCCCCAACTGGATTCCCCTGTAAGAGGGGGCGATTGTGGCACCTGAGCCACGGCGCAGACGGAATATTGAGGCCTGACTTGACTGTGAATATCGCACTCTTCCTTTCGTCCGATGGCATTGCCTTGGCCCATCGCCAAGCCGCAGGTCATTGGGCGATGATCGGAGAGACGGCACTGGACGTGCCCGATCTAAGCGCCACGCTTGCGGGCCTGCGCGACCTTGCGGTGGAACGCGAGGGCGATGGTTTTGAGGCGCTCTTGGTGCTGCCTGACGACCAGATCCTGTACACCTCGCTTACCGCGCCGACCTCTGACCCGGAGCTGACCGCCTTTCGGATTGAAGAAGGGTTGGAGGGACTAACGCCCTATGCCGTGACCGAGTTGGAATACGACTGGCAGGTTCTGGAAGAGGACCGGGTGAAGATCGCCGTGGTCGCCCGTGAAACGCTGGACGAAGCCCGCGGGTTTGCTGCGGAATATGGCTTTGCCGGCAAGGGGTTCGCCGCAATGCCGCCGATGGAGCGTTTTCCCGGCGTGCCGACATTCGGGCTTGGGAAAGAGGCCGAAACAATGGGCTTCAGCGCCGAGGGGATCGCCTTCGGGCCAGATACCTATGGCCAGCCGGACGCCCCCGTAGTTGAGGCGTCCGTAGTTGAGACAGCTGTTGAAGAGGCGACCGCAGAGGCTGAGCAAAACGCCGAAGAGAGCACGGCGACCGACGCCCCCGTTCCCGAGGCTGCCCCCGAGGATGACGCGCCTGAACTGTCGCTAGAGCCGCAGATCGAGGCACCCCTACCGGAAACGGCATCTACGGAACCGCAAGACCCCGTAGCCGAACCGAATGCCGCCTTGGCCGAGGCATTGCAGGTTGCAGCAGAGGCTGAAGAAGAAACCACCATTCAAGCCATTGAAGACCCCAGCGTTTCTGGCCCGATCACGGCATTGCCAGCAGATGACTCCTCGGCGCAGGTGCCCGACGTGGCGCCAGAACTGCCGTTGGAAACCATTGGCGACTCAGGCGACGACGACGATCTGTTGCCCCCTGCTCCCTCGCCCGCTTCTTTGCAGGCGCGGCAACGGGCGCGGGAACTACGCGAAACGCCGCCAACGGCAGAGGCTCCTAAGAAGGTTGCGGTTCCGCAAGAGGAAGCGCCAAAGCCGGACGCGCCAGCTGCCGGGCAATTCGTAGCGCGACGGGGGCCGACGACTGCGCCCACAGGCTCTGGCCGCGCGATTGCAACGCCATCTGAGACCGGCGGAGCGGTTCCAGCACCCGACAGCGGGCGCGGCTCACTTGTTGGGCAACGCAGCTCGCGCCTTGGGTTGGCTCATCCCGATGGCCCCGCCCGCAGCGCCCCGACGCCTGCGCCAGCGGAGAAAACGCCCGGCCCATCGACACCAGCAGCGGCGTCCTCCAGCTCTCCCATGCCGCGTTTGGCCGAGCAATTGCAGCGCGTGCGCAACGCCAGCAAGGCCCGCCCCGAGGCCGCTTCGGGCGACACGCCAGCGCCGCGCCCGCGCGTGGAAATTGTGCCGCAACCCCCGTTGGGGGACACCGGCGTTGCAGCGTTGCGCAAGCCCTCTCCTTTTGATGAACCGCCTGTGGGTGCGACGAAATCCGCGTCCCGTGGCGGGCGCCTAGCCGGGATGCTGAAACGTGGCTCCGGCGCGAAGCCTGCCCAAGCTGCCCCGACCCTCGACACTGGCGCTTCAGATGCAGCGACGTCGCCGGAAACGGCAGAGGCGGCGGCCCCGGCCCGTGGTGGTCTGCGGCGCCGTCAGAAGGCCGCTTCTCCCGCGGTTGAGGGCGAAACTGCAAGCGACAAGACCTTTGCCTCGGGCCTATTGGCGCGCAAAGCAACCAAACCCACGGGCGGCTCTTTCAAGACCGGCTTGGTTCTTACGGTGATCTTGCTTCTCTTGCTGGCGCTTGTGGCGATATGGTCCGTTTTGTTCCTGCCCGACAGCGCCGTCGCCCGCTTCTTTGGGGTCGGTCAGGACGATACCACCACCATCGCCAGCGGCGTACCCGCACCCGTAGTGGGGTCTGCGCCGCCGGTCTTCGGAGAGACCGAGACAGAGCAACCGACCTTTGCCGATGAGGCCGCGGCCGACGGCATTGTTCTGGAAAGCGACACGCCGGAGGTGGCCGATTTGGCCGCCAGTGACCCCGCCACGGACGAAGATATCGCCGAGCTGCCGGACATCGACGCCGACCTTGATCTGCCGCCGCTTCCCGTTATCGACCAGGGGCGCAATCCTTCGATTGAGGAAGCCGAAGCCCTTTACGCAGAAGACGGTATCTGGGCCCGGTCCCCTGAACGGCCAGACCTGCGTCCCTTTGATTTGCTGGACCGCGTCTACACCGCCTCGATTGATCCCGAGGTCAGCGCCTTTGACGCCGTTGCCTTGCCTGATCCGGGCGTGAACCCTGGCGAAATCTTACGCCGTTTTCCCCCGCCTCCGGCATTTGGGACCGAATTCAACCTGACAGAGAACGGCCTGATCGCCCCGACGCCAGAAGGCGTTTTGACGCCCGAGGGCGCTTTCGTCGTTTTAGGGGCGCCGCCTCGGGTTGCCGTTCAGCGCCCGCGTGAGGTGGCCTCGGCAGCGCCTGCGATCAACGCCGACGACGCAATCCTTGCCGCCTTCCGCCCGGCAGAGCGGCCCGGCGATCTTTCTGAAAGCCGCGAGCGGCAAATCTTGGGCGGCCTGACACAGGTAGAGTTGAGCGAACGTCGCCCCTCGGCCCGTCCCGCCTCGCCGCAGGAAACCGCGGCGCAGGCCTCTCTTTTCCCGGCAGAAGAAGAAACTTCCCCGACAGACCCCGACGCCGTGGAAGAGGCCGTTGAACTGGCGCTTGCGGGCACGGATCTGGCAATTGCGCGCTCCCTTCTGCCGCGCACCCGCCCCGGCAATATCGCCCAGATTGTGGCAGCCGCGGACCGCACCCCGACCGAGGCCCCCACCGCAGTGGCAGCCGCCGCCATTTCACCCGGTCCCACGATCCCATCCAACGCCGATGTCAGCCGCGCCGCGACCGAGCGGAACGTGATCCGCCTGCGCAACGTGAACCTGATCGGCGTCAGCGGCACTTCTTCGTCCCGTCGCGCCCTTGTGCGTCTGTCTTCGGGCCGCTTTGTGCGAGTCACAGTCGGTGATCGCCTGGACGGTGGCCGGGTCGCTGCCATTGGCGAAACGACCCTGCAATACGTGCGCAGCGGGCGCACTGTGACGCTGGAGATTCCGGGCTAAGCTGCTGGAATTGCGCCGCCGTTGACCTCGCTCGCTACCCTACAGAAGCAGTAGCGCCGCAAGGCCCAGGAACGCAAAGAAACCAACGATATCTGTCACCGTGGTGACAAAGGCCCCCGACGCCAGCGCCGGGTCAATCCGCAGGCGGTCCAATACGACGGGCACAAGGATGCCCGCAAGGCCCGCCACCAACAGGTTAATGATCATCGCCGCGCCGATCACGACGCCCAACATCATTGTTTCAAACCACACGACGCCCACGATCCCCATGATGACCGCGAAGATGGCGCCGTTAATCAGGCCGACGCCCGCCTCCCGCGCTACCACGCGCATCAGGTTGGAGGGGGTCAAATCCTTCGTCGCAATCGCTCGCACGGCGACCGTTAACGATTGAGTGCCCGCGTTCCCGCCCATGGATGCCACGATCGGCATCAGGACTGCCAAGGCCACGATGGTGGCCAGAGCAACCTCGAATTGCGCAATCACGAGCGAGGCGATGATCGAGGTCACAAGGTTCACAAATAGCCAGGGGAAACGTTGTTTCGTGGTTTCGATCACCCCGTCAGAAAGGCTCGATTCCTCGCCCACACCGGCAAGGCGCAGAATGTCTTCCTCGGCTTCCATATCCAGAACGATCATGGCGTCATCGATGGTGATGACGCCCACCAAACGGCCATCGTCATCGACGACAGGAGCCGTTATCAGGTGGTACTGGTTGAACGCATAGGCGACTTCTTCCTCCGGCAAGTTTGCCGGGATCGGGCGGAAACTGTCTTCTGTGATGTCGTGCAGTTTAACCCCGCGCACCGTCGCCAAAAGGCGCCCCAACATCACGTAACCCGTTGGCTTCATACGGGGATCTGTCAGGATAACATGGTAGAATTCTTCCGGCAGATTCCCGGCCTGACCGCGAATGTAATCTATCGCCTCGCCCACCGACCAATGCTCGGGCACGGCAACGATCTCGCGTTGCATCAAGCGGCCGGCGGTATCTTCGGGGTAGTTCAGTGCCGCTTCAACGGCGGCCCGATCCGCCGGTTCCAACGCCTCAAGGATAACCTCGGCCTGATCGTCGCCGGCGTCTTCCAGCAGATCGACCACATCGTCCGAGTCCAACTCGCGCACGGCAACGGCAATCTGCGTGTCCGGCAGCAGAGACAGGACCTCTTCGCGCAGGCCTTCCTCAAGCTCGGACAGAACCTCGCCGTCGATGCCTTTGGACCAGTGCGTTAACCAATCCTCGCGCTCGGCACTGGTCACCTGTTCCAATAAGTCGGCAATGTCAGCGGGGTGAAGCGGTTCCATCAAGGCATCGATGGCGGCCACATCGTGGGCTTCTAGGGCGTCGCGCAGGCGGGCGCGCAAGGATTTATCCAGCGCATAGGTGTCGCGTGCATCGTCGGTGGACTGGTCTACATCTACGGCCATGGGGCGCCCCCTGTTTTTCGCTCATAAACCGCCTAACATGAGGGCACGAGAAGGGCTATCACCGAGCAGTAAAAACCGGAGGCGACCGTGCAAGAACATCTGATCCTTGGCCAAGTTTTGTGCTTTGACGGCGACCCTCGCAAACTGGGGCTAGACGCAGTGCGCCACGAAAGCACTGGCGGCGTCCTGATCCGCAACGGCATGATTGCCGATGTCGGCGATGGCGCGGCGTTGCGGGCCGCCCATCCATCGGTGCCCGTCATAGACCACGGCTCCGACGTGATCTTGCCCGGCTTTGTGGACGCCCACACCCATTACCCCCAAACGGCAATGATCGCCTCTTGGGGCAAGCGGCTGATTGACTGGCTCAACACTTATACGTTTCCCGAAGAAGCCCGCTTTAGCGACCCCGCCTATGCCGCCGATATTGCGGGCCGCTATCTGGATCTTCTCACATCTAACGGCACCACCACGGTCGCCAGCTACGCCACGATCCACCCCGCCTCCGTCGAGGCCTTCTTTAAGGCAGCCCAAGCCCGCAACATGCGCGCGTTGACGGGCAAAACCTGCATGGACCGCAACGCGCCCGATAACCTGCGCGACACAGTGCAATCGGCCTATGACGATAGCCGTGCGCTCTTGCAAAAGTGGCACGGGCAAGACCGCCTCGGCTACATCATCACCCCGCGCTTTTCGCCCACCTCCACGCCCGAACAACTCAGCGCCTTGGGGGCGCTCTGGGCCGAACACCCCGATTGCCTGATGCAAACCCACCTGAGCGAACAGGTGGATGAAATCGCTTGGGTGCGCGACCTCTACCCCAATGCCCGCGACTACCTTGATACCTACGAGGCCCATGGCTTGCTCGGGACCAAGGGCCTCTACGGCCACGCCATCCACCTTGAACCCCGCGAAATCAGCCGCTTGGAGGAGGTCGGCGCTGCGCTGGTCCATTGCCCGACCTCCAATACCTTCATCGGTTCGGGCCTGTTTGACATGTCCCTCGCCGATCGGATGCCCGTGGGCCTCGCGACTGATACCGGCGGCGGCTCCAGTTTCTCGATGCTGCGCACCATGGCTGCCGCCTATGAGATCGGGCAGCTTCGCGGCACGCCGCTGCACCCGGCAGAGCTGCTCTGGCGCGCCACCGGCGGTTCTGCCGAAGCGCTCCACCTGTCGGACAAGATCGGCCGCGTCGCGCCGGGGTTTGAAGCGGATCTCTGCGTCCTCTCCCTCTCCTCCACCCCTGCCATTGCCCAACGATCCGCCCGCGCCACCACGATATGGGAGGCGATCTTTCCCACCATCATGATGGGCGACGACCGCGCCATTACGCAAACCTATGTCGCAGGCACACCGGTCACCTCGGTCCAATAATTCCTCGTTCTTGAAATATCCCGGGGGGCGGGGATTTGCTTGCAAATCTCCGCAATGGGGGCAGCGCCCCCAGCACGCGGCAAAGCCGCGTTCCCGCACACGTCACCCCGTAACAATTCGCTCGGCTATCGCCTAAACCGCATCCTCAACCGCGCCGACGATATCATCGACCACCGCCGTCATCAGCGCCTCATCTTCTGCCTCAGCCATCACGCGGATTAGGGGCTCTGTGCCGGACTTGCGGATCAACAAGCGCCCGGTTCCGGTCAACCTCTGCTCGCCCGCTGCAATCGCGGCTTTCACGCCGGGCGCATCCAAGGGCGTTGCGCCGAGCTCGAACCTGACGTTTTTCAACAGTTGGGGCACGGTCTCAAAACTATGGGCCAACGCGCTGGCTTTTTGCCCCGTGCGGACCATCTCCGCCAAAAACTGCAAGCCCGCGATCAAGCCGTCACCGGTCGTCGCATAATCAGTCATCACGATATGGCCCGATTGCTCTCCGCCCAGGTTCAACCCGTTGGAGCGCATCGCTTCCACCACGTGGCGGTCGCCCACGGCGGTGCGATGCAGGGTGATCGCAGATTCCGCCAGATACCGTTCCAACCCCAGATTGGACATGACCGTGGCCGCCAGAGTGCGCCCCTTCAGGCGGCCTTCATCGGACCAGCGCTTGGCAAACAGGGCCATGATCTGGTCGCCGTCAGCCACATTACCCTTCTCGTCGATCAAAATGACCCGGTCAGCGTCGCCATCAAGGCAGATGCCCACGTCTGCGCCCACTTCCCGGATCTTTGCCGCTGCCGCCTCGGGCTTGGTCGAACCGCAGCCCAGGTTGATGTTCAACCCGTTCGGCTCCACCCCAATAGCAACCACGTCGGCGCCCAATTCCCACAAGACCTCTGGCGCCGCGCGGTAGGCCGCACCGTTGGCGCAATCAATCACAACCTTCATCCCGTCGAGGGGCAAATCGCTGGGGAAAGTAGATTTAACTCGCTCCAGATACCGGAAACGCCCATCATCAATTCGCTTGGCGCGGCCAATGTTGGTGGATTGCGCCGGATCGACGCCCTCAAGGGTCATCTTCTCAATCGCCAGTTCGGCATCGTCATCCAGTTTGAAGCCGTCGGGGCCGAAAAACTTGATGCCATTATCAACCGCCGGGTTATGGCTGGCCGAGATCATAACGCCCACATCCGCCCGCATCGACGGTGTCAGCATCCCCACCGCAGGTGTTGGCACCGGCCCCAGCAACAGCACATTCATCCCGGTCGAGGTAAACCCCGCCGTCAGCGCATTTTCGATCATATAGCCAGATAGCCGCGTGTCTTTGCCGATCACAACCCGATGCGCCGCCGAGCCATCGCGCCGGAAGAAGCGCCCTGCCGCCGCGCCCATGCGCAGCGCCATTTCGGCGGTCATTGGATAGGTGTTGGCTTGGCCTCTTACACCGTCGGTGCCAAATAATTTGCGCGTCATTCTAGTTCCAATACCTTCACATTAACCAATTAAGTTACTGGCTACGATGAGCCGCGCGCCAAAGCGCGATCATCTGAGTGTGCATCTCTATATCATGGACGCGCAATATCTGTACGCCCTGCCCCACGGCCCATAGGCCGATGCCCGCCGACCCCGGCCCCCGTCGGTCTGCCTGCGGTTGAGCCGCAATCGTCCCAATAAACCCCTTGCGCGACACCCCAAGCAGGATGGCGCAGCCAAGGCTGTGGAACAGCGACACCCGTTGGATGAGCGCCAGGTTCTGCGGCTGCGTCTTGCCAAAGCCGATGCCCGGATCGACGATAATCCTGTCGCGAGCCACACCGGCAGTCACGGCCATTTCAATGGCGTCTTGCAGCCCGTCATAGACATCCAACAGAACGTCCGAATACGCGGATGCGGCCTCTGCCTGCATGGTGTCGGGGGTGGCGATGGAATGCATCAGGATCAGTGGTGCGCCTGTGGTGGCGGCCACATCGGCCAGCTCTGGGTCAAACCGCAGGCCCGACACATCGTTCAGAATATGCGCGCCCGCCGCCATTCCAGCCCGCGCCACCGCGGATTTACGGGTATCAAGGCTGATTACCGTGCCAACGCTTTGCAGCGCGTCGATCACCGGCGCGGTGCGGGCGATTTCCTCGTCGGGCGGCACGAAGACTGCACCGGGGCGTGTAGACTCGCCGCCGATGTCGATAATCTCGGCCCCCTCGGCCACCATTTGGCGCGCCCGCGCCACTGCGGCCTCCAGCCCGATATGGCGTCCTCCGTCCGAGAAACTATCCGGAGTCGTATTTAGAATTCCCATGGTCCGAGGTTCATCAAGCGACAATGCGCCAAGCGGGGATCGCGGGGCACTCATGCGGTGCAACACGTCTTCCGGCACGTCGGACAAGGGCACGATCTGCGCGGTTCCCCCACGGGTCAACCGCTCAACCCGGTCAAACCAAGCCCAACCGCCCGCCAAAGGCAAGGCAGTGGCAGGGCGCGCGGGATCAAGGCTGGGGATGGCTCGCCAATAATAGGTCATGGCGCGAAATATCGCCCGATGCGGCGCGATACAAGTCTGCACAAACTATGTGCTGTAAAAGACCAAAAGCGGGGTCGCGCTCTGCCCGGTTCTCTGGCACCAAGTGGCATGGCACAAACACTCCCCTTTCGGACCCAACGGCTCACCGGCAATCCCCCTGTTCCAGAAGCGGCGCCGCTTTATGGGCGGTTGTTCGGCGACAGCGCCAAGAATGACCTGAGCCGTGATATTCAGGACTGGAAGCGCCATTCAATCGCACCTTGGAGCCTGTCCCACGCGGGCAATGAAGTGGGCGTCGGCGGCTTCCGCATTGGCTTCGCCGACAATGGGCTAGAGGTGCTTTTTCATTTTGTACCAGAGGTTTGGGGCCAAGGGCTTGCCAGCGAGTTCCTGAATGCCGCCCTTGATTATGGGCGCGTTGACCTGCGTGAAGATCGCTTCTTTGGCTATGTAGAGCGCGACGACAGCGCCTCTGTCCGCGTGATGGAGAAAGCAGGGTTCGTTCCCGCCCCGAACGAGGCAGACAAGCGCCTGTTGATGCGTCTTACGTAAGATCGGGCATCGCATCGGCGGCGAAAGCATCGCGGCCCGTTTCGCCTTCGGCCCCAAGGGTAATGACCCGTTGCGCCTCAAACGCATCGCCAAGCCACATGGCCAGTGCAACAGGATCGGTCACATCGGTGCCCGGCCCTTCTACCGCATCAAGGACCAGTTTGGATGGGGCCCAAACGCTGATTTTCCCTTGCTTCATCGCCCAATCAAGCTCGGTACGGCTATCCACCACAACGCATCGGGCGTCCCTTGCCGCCAAAACCCAGGCCGATTGTTCAATCGCCAACAGCGCGATCCGCCGCTGGGGCATGGCGTGAGCCGCTTGCGGGGCGGCCACCTTGGGGGCGTCTACACAAAGGATCAAAGGCGCTTCGGCCTTCTCCAACGCGTCCAACAAGGTGGGGAGGTCGGGCCGGTGAATGGCCGCATCCGAAAGGTAGACGACAATGGGATGGGGGGCGGCATCGGCCAACAAACGCAGGCGGCGACGGCCTTCGGGCGCTTGGCGGAGGATTTCGACGCCCAAGGTGTACGGCCCTCGATCCAGCTTGCCGATCCGCACGAATACCCGCGCGGCCAAGGGGTGCTCCAGAATGCTATCGGCAATTCGCGCGGCAAGGGTTTCCAGCAGGTTCACCCGTTCGGCGGCCAAGGCCGCGTCAATCGCCTCGGCGATCGTGTCATAGCTTAGAATGCGGTCCACATCATCGGTGGCGCTTTCTGCGCGGGTCTCAACCTCGACCACCACATCGAACCGGATCTTCTGGGTCACGCCCCTTTCGGCCTGAAACGCCCCAATCTCGACCTCGCGCACATGGTCCGTCATCGAAATACGGTCGCGCGGCGTGCCATCGGCGGTCGCCTTGGCCCGTTCAGAAGGGTGACTAAAGGCTTGGGAAATCTCGTCAGACATGGGCGTGCGCCTTGGATTGGGACAAGGCTCGTCTAACACGGGAAATTCGCGCTGCAAGGGCCAGCTTGCGGCGACTATACCGCCAAATCCGACGTAAAGTCAGTATTGCTGGCGGTAGAATTGGTGAATGCCGATGGCGGCAGTCTGAGGATAAACGCTTGCCCACCGGGGGTTTACCCAATCGGCGTGGTAATGGGTGGCCCCCGCCGTCAGGTCGCGCGGGGCGTCGTCGATCATGATCCGCGCGATATGGCCAAGACGGTGCATCGCGGTCTCGTCCGTCATCTCTTCCGAGCGTCCATCGCAGGTATAGGTGAACTGGCAGGCGAACTGGCGGCCCGTGCCTTGGGTGATAACACCACAGATCGTATCGGGGTAATTATCCGCATCGACGCGATTCAAGATCACTTCAGCGACAGCATACTGACCTGCAATCGGCTCCCCCCGGGCTTCAAAATAGAGCGCTTCCGTCAGGCATTGCCATTGGGCGTTGCCACGAGGCGCGCGCAAGTTGTCCAACTCTGCGGTATCCATGATCCGGGGGTCGTCACCCGCCAAGTTCGCATCATAGGCAGAACCAATTTGGCGCAGGCGTGTAGCTGTCAGGGACGACAGAGAAGCGGCCTCCATCCCCATCAACTGATCCAGTACGCCAGAAAGCCCGTTGGCCGCCGTCGAGGTACTCAGCGTCACATCCGTGGCCGTCATGTTCTGCGCGTTGGCACCTGTGGTGGCATAAACAGCCAAAAAGCCCGCGCCAAACGCGGACAATATCCGTAGTTTCATCACTGCACCCTTCCAAGGGAAAAAGCCGGTCCCATTCTGTTGCGGGTCCTGACTGATCTCGTTGGGGGGGTAGTTAACTCAAATTGTAGGAACGGCAAAATCGGCCCTGAATCATGTGTTGCCCCGTATGTCGGCCACTAGATTTAGACGGCAACTCTTAAAGTTATACCTTAGCGTCCCCGGACAAGCCCTTGTCTTGGATAGAAAATTGCGCGGCGGCAAGTTTCGCTACCGGCACCCGGTAAGGAGAGCAAGACACATAGTCGAAACCCGCCTTGCGAGAGAACTGAACCGACTCTGGATGGCCACCATGTTCGCCACAAAGCGCCAAAGTCAGCTCGGGACGCACCGAACGTCCCCGTTCAGCGCCCAGAAGCACCAACTCCCCCACACCATCAATGTCCAGCTGCCGGAATGGATCTTCAGGGAAGACCCCCTGTTGCACATAGGCCGACATGAACCGGCCTGCATCATCCCGGCTGAGGCCATAGGTCATTTGGGTCAAGTCATTGGTGCCGAACGACAAAAATGCAGCATGTTCGGCGATTTCACCGGCCCTTAGGGCGGCACGAGGCGTTTCGACCATTACGCCTAGGCGGTAGGTGAAATCCACGCCAGTCTTGCTGCGCACTTCGGCGGCAATACCGTCAACGGCGGCTTTCACGATCTCCACCTCACGGCGGGCCGTGACGAGGGGGATCATGATCTCGGGGACAATCGGCGCCCCCTTCTTCGAGGACGCAACCGTCGCCTCAAAGATCGCGCGGGCCTGCATTTCGTAGATTTCAGGCACGGTAATGCCCAGGCGGACACCGCGCATCCCCAACATTGGGTTGAATTCTTGCAACGCCTCAATCCGCTGCGCCACACGGCTGACGGGCAGGTCCAGCGCCTCTGCCAAGGCGCGGATACCCTCACGGTCACGGGGCAGGAATTCGTGCAAAGGCGGGTCAAACAGGCGGATGGTGACGGGCTGGCCCTTCATCAACTCGAACAATTTGGTGAAATCTTCGCGCTGCATCGGCAGCAGACGATCAAGTGAGGCAGCGCGATCTTGGGCGTTCTCGGCAAAGATCATCTCGCGCATCACCGTCATGCGGGTGGCGTCAAAGAACATATGCTCGGTCCGGCACAGGCCGATCCCGTCCACCCCGAAACGCTGCGCCATGGCGGCATCTTCGGGCGTGTCTGCATTGGCGCGAATGCCAATATCGCGGGCGTCATCGGCCCAATCCATCAGCTTGGCGAAGGCACCACCCAGGGCGGGTTCAATCATCTCGGCAGCGCCGACAAGCACTTCCCCGGCAGAGCCATCAAGGGTGATGATGTCACCCTCATGAAACACCCGACGCCCGGGCACGGTGATTGTCTTCTTGCGCGTATCCAGTTGCAGGCTGGTCGCACCCGCCACGCAAGGCAGGCCCAAACCGCGGGCAATGACCGCCGCATGGGACGTCACGCCGCCGCGTTCTGTCAAAATCGCCTGGGCCGCGTGCATCCCGCGAATATCTTCGGGCGAGGTTTCGCGGCGCACCAGAATGCACGGCTCCCCCTGGGCCGCGGCAGCGGTGGCGGCAGCGGTCGAGAACACGATCTTGCCCGTCGCCGCACCGGGCGCGGCGGGAATACCCGTCGTCAGCAAATCGCGGTCCCCACCGGGCTTGACCTGCCGGTGTAGCAATCCATTGAGCGTATAGGGCGGAATGCGGGTCAACGCCTCTTCCCGAGGGATAACGCCAGTCTCGGAGAGGGCGACGGCGATCTCAACCTCACCACGCGCGGAACGGGGCGTGCGCACGGCGTCGAGTATCGACAATTCCCCATCCATCAACGTGAACTCGATCTGCATTTCTTCGCGTAGCCGTTGGCGCATCACCCCATGGGCATCGCGCAGGGCCTGCACCTGATCGGGCGCGACGTCTTCCAAGGCTGCACCACGGGGGTCGCTTTCGATGAATTGCGCCGCCCCTTCTGTCAGCGCCTGACGCCCCTGCCCGCGCGGCAGATATCGCCCGGTGACCTGAGGTTCCCCAGTGTCGGAGGAGACGAATTGAACCACCCCCGCCCCGGAAATCCCCTGCGCCGGACCAAGCGCCATTTTCTGCACCACAAGGCCAAGCCCCGCATCGGCAGGCGCCCCTTGGGCCTGACGCAAGAGCCGCGCAGTCGTGCCTTCCCAAGCCCGCGCCATGGAGCGGAGCACTTCGGCCAATTGCACCGTGGGGTCCTGGGGGAAAGGTTCTTCCATCTCGGCCTCATAGGCCGCTTTGGCGAGCCTTGGGGTGATGGGGTTTTCAAAATCATCGGCATCAAGGCGATGGACATATACAGCGTAGGACCGGATGAAACGCGTATAGACCGCGCCCGCCACGTCGGGGCCGTGGGTTTGCGCCAGCGCATCATGGGTGGCGTCGCACATGCCGACATTCAGGATCGTGCCCGGCCCGCCCCAATCGGGCGTTTCCGACGACGAGCGCACGGACAAGAGCGCACCAGAGCCAAACAGGCCCACCAGCGATTCCAGATCGGGCATACGCCCTTCCGCAATCGCGCGCACCGTATCGAAGCTGAGCGCCACGGTCGGCGGCACCGGCATATCCAGCCGCACCAACCGCTGAAGGCACTTCGCACGGTTCCCATGCCGGTCCTTGCGGATATCGGCGGTGGGCGTGATCTCGGTGAAGTCAGGCGTGGTAAGCATGAGCCGGGTTCCGGGTTAACATTCGCGAACGATACAGTCGGAGACATGACTGTCCAGTTAACCGGGCAATCATGTGACAGTTTTGTGCAGAGTGTTGCTGCGGCGCGGCGTAGGCGGATTAGCCCTCGATCTTGGTCAAATCCGCCACAGAGCCACAGGTTTGCGTAATATCGTGCAGCAAGTTCAACCGGTTACGGCGGATGACATCGCTGTCGGCGTTCACCTGAACGGCCTCGAAGAAGGCATCAATGGGGGCACGGAGCTTGGCCATTTCGCCCATGGCGGCTTCAAACTGCTCCTCGGCCACCGCTGGCGCGATGGCTTTCCTCGCCGCTTCAAGGGCGTCGAACAGGGCCGTTTCCTCAGCCGTTTCGGCGTATTTGGCATCCGCGCCGTAGCGATATTTGACCCCGTCCTTCTGCTCGGCTTGAGCCAGGATATTGGCAGAGCGCTTGTAGCCTTGGATCAAGTTTTCGCCGTCGGGCGTGTTGAGGAAGGATTGCAACGCGCGGGCGCGGGCCACCACGAGGGTGAGGTCGTCGGCGGGCTCCATCGAGAGCGCCGCGTCGATCACATCATGGCGGATGTTCTCGGCCTTGAGGTGAACTTTGAGGCGGTCGTGGAAGAAGGAGAGGAGATCTTCATCAGGATCAGATATTTCCTCCAGCGCCAACTCCAACGAAATCTTGCGTTGTGTCTCTACCCTAGGAAGGGCTTGGCGCAAAATTTCTCGTGCCTTAGGCAAGTTCTGGATCGAAATGCCTAAGCTTTTCGCCAATCGCTCATCTTGATCTCGGGCATCATCAAGCATGCTCAATAGATGTGGCTGATAGTGAGCATCGCTTGCTGAGTTCATCAGCGGCAGCAAATTAAATCGAGTGTCCCCATCCAAAACAATCCGAATAACCCCCAGTGCCGCCCGCCTCAAAGCAAACGGGTCTTTCGAGCCTGTGGGCTTCTCATCAATCGCCCAGAAACCCGTCAGCAGGTCCAGTTTGTCGGCCAGCGCCACGGCCACGCTCAAGGGGGCTGTGGGGACATCATCGGTGGGGCCAAGCGGGGCGTAGTGTTCCTCGGCGACGGCGGCGATTTCGGGGGCAAGGCCCGCTTCCAAGGCATAGTACTTGCCCATCGTGCCTTGCAGCTCGGGGAACTCATAGACCATTTCCGACGACAGATCGGCCTTGGCGATACGGGCGGCGGTCTCGGCTGCCGTTGGGTCCGCGCCGACCATGGGGGCGATTTCGCGGGCCAAGGCGGCGATACGCTCCACCCGTTCCGACTGGCTGCCCAAGCGGCGCTCAAACGTGACGTTTTGCAACGCCTCGCGCCACGCGCCCATGCCATCACGTGCAATGCGCAAGTCGTTGTCCCAGAAGAACTTTCCGTCCGCCAAACGGGCGAACAGAACCTTGGAGTTGCCCGCGATGATCGTAGCTCCGGAATCAGCCGTGTCGCGGTTGGCGACGGTGATGAAGCGCTCAATCCGCCCCGTGGCGGGATTACGGACCGAGAAGAACTTCTGGTGTTCGCGCATGGAGGTTTGCAGCACTTCGGCAGGCAGGCCCAGGAAATCCTCGGCAATTTCGCCCATCAAGACGACGGGCCATTCCACAAGGCCCGCGACCTCGGCCAGAAGGCCCGCGTCTTCCACGACCTCCAGGCCCGCCGCGAAGGCCATGTTGGTGGCGTCGTGCCAGATCGCATCGGCACGGTCTTGGGCTGACGGAACCACATGGGCGGCCCGCAGTTTGGTGGAGTAATCATCGAAAGACGACACCGCAAAGCGGCCCGGCGCCATGAAACGGTGGCCTTCGGTCGTGTTGCCTGCCGCGATGCCGTCCACATCGAATGGCACCACTTCCGAGCCATCTTCGCGCGACAAAAGACACAGGATCGACTGCAACGGGCGCACCCATTTCAGGCTACCCGAGCCCCAGCGCATGGACTTGGGCCAAGGGAACGTGCGGATCACTTGCGGGATCAACTCGGCGATGATGGCTTGCGCCTCGCGGCCTTCGGTCGTGACTTTGGCGTAGTAGAAGGTGCCCTTCTTTTCTTCGCGCTCTTCCAGCGCATCACGCGACACCCCTGCCCCGCGCAGGAAGCCTTCCAACGCTTTTTCCGGCGCGCCCACCTTGGGGCCACGGCGTTCTTCGGACGTGGTGGGGGAGGATTCTGTCAGCCCCTCAATGGTCAGGACAAGGCGGCGGGGCGTCACGAAAGTACCCGCAGAGGCGTAGGTCAACCCGGCCTCCACCAGACCATCGGTCACCATCCGCTTGAGGTCCGCGCTGGCGCGGGCCTGCATCCGGGCGGGGATTTCTTCGGAAAAGAGTTCCAGCAGAAGGTCGGGCATGGGAAGCGTCCTATTGATCGTCAGGCGCGGGCAATCGCGCAAATGGGGTTATCGGCGGCACCTATTCAAGCGTGCCGTTGAGTTGGGTCCAGGCGAAGCCGCGCCCGTCGGGGAAAATGGCAACCACGCGGTCCACGCCACGGGCGAAGTCGAATTGGCCCAAGTAGGCTTGCGCCGCGCCGCTTTCCAGCGCCTCGCCAATTGCCGATGCATCAAAGCAATCGAACCACGCGGGCGGGAACAGCGGCGTGGGGTCGGCGTAGGGTGTGGCATCGGCCAAGGGGCCCGTGTCATCCAGCGTGAAACAGGCCCGGTAACGC